>CAWFMN010000003.1:0-84250 GCA_963817005.1 uncultured Acidimicrobiaceae bacterium | reverse complement strand
ACGCGTCGATTTGGAAACCGCAGCCCGATCGCGTACTATTAGGATTGACCGTCAGCCAAGCGACGCGACTGTATTGTTCCCGACAATCGTGCAGAACCGCAGACGGCTGCGGAAGGAGTAGGAATGAAAGCCGGAATCCATCCTGATTATCACGAAGTTACCGTGCACTGCGCCTGCGGCAGCACCTTCAAGACGCGGTCCACCTACAAAGCGAATCTCATGAAAGTCGAGATTTGCTCGAGCTGCCATCCCTTCTTCACCGGAAAACAGAAGCTGCTCGACACAGCCGGACGCGTGGAGCGCTTCCAGCGAAAATACGAGAAGGCCGCCCAAGCCGCGGCCAAAGCAGCCAAAGGCAAGAAGTAACCTTGCTGTTTCGCCATGCGGCCGGGGTGTAGAATTTGCCGAGCATGGCCTCTCCTTCACCATACAGCTCTGGCGAAGTTCAGGCGCCCGTAACTGTCGAGCCGGCGGTTGCTAGCGTTACTCTGCGGAACTCATTCGCGCACCCTTATGATTCCGCGATTGCCGCCGCTCGGACGTGCTATGCCCCGCGCCTGATTTCGCCGGAGGAGATCACCGAAAAGCAGCGCACCACCATAGGTGCGGCCACTTTTTATGCCGGCCATCATACGGTCTATCAGCACGCGCATTTCGAATTCGGCCTCGAGAACGTAAGCCGCCAATTCGTATGGTCCTTCCTTCACGCTCATCCGTTTTACAACTCTGAGCAGCAGAGCCAGCGCTACGTTCGGCTCGACCGCGCCTTGGCCTACATTCCGCCATCCGGTGATCGTTTTAGCCCTCCCGAACGAGAGATCTTCGAGCAGGCGGTCGCTCGGGCCTGGAGCGCTTACCGCGAACTGACGGTTCTGCTCAAGGATGACGCGCGCCGCATTCTCGCCGACATCTGGAACGTAGGCGCCATGTCGCATCCCAGGCGAATCGAGAAGGTGGAGCGGCAGGCCGAAAAACGCGCCATCGAAGTGGCTCGTTACGTTCTACCCGTGGCAGCGGCTACAACCATGGTGCACACCCTTTCGGGTGTGGTCTTGCACCGCCTGTGGCGCATGCAGCAGGCCGGCGACACGCCCACGGAGGCTCGCGCCATCATCGGCCAAATGGTCGCGCGAGTTCGAGAAGTGGATTCGCAGTTCTTCGATCGATTTGATGGCGGGCCTCTGGAGGATCTGCCCGAATGGCACGAGGCGCCCTCTACGGGAGGCCAATTACAGCCGCGAGTTTGATGCCCGCCTTGGCGCCCGAACCTCGCTGCTGGTCGACTATTCTCCCGCCGCGCCCCGCGTGATGGCCCAAGCGTATCGTGCGGTCTTGGGGCTGAGCGAAGCCGAATGTTCCGACGCCCAGGCTTTGGACCGCATGCTCAATCCTGCCCGCAATCCTTATCGGCTCGAAACGCTAAACGTCGGGGTTCACGCTCCGCTGATGCGGCCTTTGCAGCATGCCAACTTCACCTTTGCCAAGAAACTGAGTCATAGCGCCGATAGCCAGGATCAGCGCCATCGCATGGTACCCGGATCCCGGCCGCTTTTAGTGCTCACCGATACTGCCGATCCCGATTTCATCACGCCCATGCTGATACGCGAAAATCCGCGCGCGCGCGAGGTCTACGAACGCGCCATGCAGGATTCCTGGAAGGCAAAAAACGAACTGCTTGATCGGGGCGTTCCGCGCGAATTCGCGCTCTACCTTTTGCCCAACGCGAAGGCCATCAGGCTCTTCGAGAGCGGCTCGTTACTGCATCTGCTCCATAAATGGACCATGCGGACCTGTTTCAATGCGCAAGAGGAGATCTACCAAGCCTCCATGGAAGAAGTGGCCCAGGTCTGCTCCGCCATGCCCGAACTGGCCCGCTACATCGGGCCGCCGTGCTATGTGCGCGCCGGAGTGACGACTCCTATCTGCACGGAGGGTTCGCATTTCTGTGGGGTCAAGGTCTGGCAGGAGTTCCCCAAATCGAGCGCCGCATATGACCCGTCGCGGAACTTTGGCCTACTACTTGGCCGCCTGGGTGATCGGCTGTTTCGTAGTCTCTTCCCTGCATGGGTAGGCGATGCCATCGCCGGCGATCTTAGACTGCTTCCGGGTTGCTGACCACGTACTTCTTTTCATTGGTCTTCGGCGCGGTTGCGGTCTTGCTGTTTGCCTCGCTGCTTCGCCTATCGATGCGCCTGCTGGGCACGCATAACCTATTGGTCTGGTCGCTGGCAGGAGGGCTGCTCGCTCTGCTTTTGGTCCTGATTCATGCCCAAGGCGCACTCCTTTCGCTTCGTTCTGGCCCGCTCGGCGAGATTCTCATTGGTGTAGCTTTGAAGACGGCGGACGCCTTGGGGGGGCGAAACCTCTGGCAGGTGCCGGTCGATGGCGCGATTACGGGCCTGGTTCTTTGCCTTGTGGATCGGGCCTTTGCTAGCGGGAATAAAGCCGCTGAGCCGAAACATTCTATAGCCTAACGGTTAAAACGCCCGAACCGGAGAGTTGCTTTAGTCCTCGCCAGCGTCTATCCTGAAAACGGTTCTTTGAGCATGCTCACCTCGTTTTATTAGCTTTCTTCTATGCGCGAGCGGCGCTCCCGCGTCTCTCGCCCGCACTGCCGTTTGTGCCCGACATCCAATCGTTTTCGTAGAGGTGCACTATGGCGGCTCTTACACTATTTGAAAAACTCGATCAGATCGAATCGCGCTACCAGGAACTGACGGCGCAATTGTCATCGCCCGAAGTTCTGAACGATTCTTCCCGATACCAGAAACTCGCGCGCACGCATGCCGATCTCGCCGAGGTCGTGGAAAAGTATCGGGAATGGAAAAATGTGGATAAAGGCCTGCACGGCGTCAAGCAGATGTTGATGGAAAGCGAAGACGCGGAAATGAAGCAACTGGCGCACGAGGAAGAGCGCCAGCTGCTCGAACGCAAGAACGTGGTGGAGAGTGAATTGAAGCGCCTGCTGCTGCCGAGCGATCCCAACGACGAGAAGAACGTCATTCTGGAAATCCGTGCCGGTACCGGCGGGGACGAGGCCGCTCTTTTCGCCGCCGAACTCTTTCGCATGTACTCCCGTTATGCGGAATCGCAGAAATGGCGTGTCGAGGTGCTGGAAAGCTCGCCCTCTTCTCTCGGAGGAATAAAGGATATTGTCGCGGCTATTCAGGGCGACAAAGTCTATTCCAAGCTCAAATATGAAAGCGGTGTGCATCGCGTGCAACGCGTCCCCGCCACCGAACAGCAGGGGCGCATCCATACCTCCGCGGCTACGGTGGCCGTGCTTCCGGAAGCCGACGAGATCGATATCAAGATTGAGGCCAAGGATCTGCGCGTCGACACATTTTGCTCCTCGGGGCCGGGCGGCCAGTCCGTGAACACAACCTATTCGGCTGTGCGCATCACCCATTTACCCACCGGATTGGTGGTGTCGCAGCAGGACGAGAAATCGCAGATCAAGAATCGCGCCAAGGCCATGCGCGTATTGCGCGCACGTCTGTATGAGTTGGAGCAACAGAAACAGCACGACCAAATTGCCGCCGAGCGCCGCGGCCAGATTAAGACGGGCGACCGCTCCGAAAAAATTCGCACCTATAATTTTCCGCAAAATCGGATTACCGATCATCGCATCGGGCTCACCTTGCACCAACTCAGCGACGTCATGGATGGCAAGCTGCGCCCAATGGTCGACGGTCTGGTTACGCACTACGAGGCCGAGCGCCTGAAACAGGAATTAGTGGAAGCGTGAAAACGGCGAGCCTTCGGGGGTGGAGCGAAGGCGGCGAGGAACCTGCGAACCCTCGCAAACGGTTCGCGCCTCTCGAGATGCCACTACCTTCCGCGCCCCTCGCGGCCGAACTTCTGCTGATGCACGTTCTCCGGCGCGATCGCGCCTGGCTCTATGCCCATCCTGAACACGAATTAACCTTGGAAGAGGCTGCGCACGATGGAGCTGATTGAGCGGCGCGCCGGTGTTCCCACACAATATTTAACGGGCACCAGGAGTTTTGGGGGCTGGAATTCGAGGTAGGCCCCGGGGTTCTGATCCCCAGGCCGGAGACCGAGCACGTAATCGAAATCGCGCTAGCTCGCTGGGAACGCGGCGCATGGATCGGCTGCGAGTGGCCGATATCGGAACCGGCTCTGGATGCATTGCCATCGCACTCGCTTCCGAATTGCCCCATGCGGAGATCGTCGCCACGGACATTTCCGCGTCGCTCTCGATTACGCGAGGCGCAACGCCGCGCGCCACGGCTTCTCGCACCGCATCCACTTTCGACAGATCGACATCCTGCCATCCGGGATACTGCGGAGCCCTCCGGACCGGCCCGACCCGATTCGATCTGATCGTCAGCAATCCTCCCTACGTGGCCCGTAAGGACGCGCCACAACTCCCGCGGGAAGTGCGCGACCATGAACCTGCGGAAGCGCTTTTCGCCGGAGATCAAGGCTTGGACTTTTATCCCGCGTCTCATCAGCAGGCCACGAAGCTGCTCGCTCGGGCGGAACGCTCGTGCTCGAAATGGGCTACAACGGCGCGAGTTTCGTGCGATCGCTCTTGTCCGCGTGCCGATGGTCGGACGTAGAGCGTTAGCCGCGACTTGGCTGGAATCGAGCGCGTTGTTTCGGCCCAGCTCCCCGCCTGACTCTCACCGCTTCCGCTTTGCCTTGCCACCCGCTGTCCTTGCCGGCCATAGGATGTGAGCCGATATGAGAAAATTGCGACAACGCTTCATGCCCAGGCTCGCCCATTTCCGAGCCAAACGCGACGCCGGCTCGCTCTCCCCGGATACCACGCCCATTCTGCACGTGGATATGGACGCGTTTTTCGTTTCCGTGGAGTTGCTCGAGCGTCCCGAGCTGCGCGGTAAGCCTGTGGTCGTCGGAGGACAGCCGGACCGCCGCGGAGTCGTGTCGGCGGCGAGCTACGAAGCCCGCCGCTATGGCGTTCACTCGGCCATGCCTCTGCGCACCGCGGCGAGGCTCTGCCCCGAAGCCGTCTTCCTCGAGGGGCGCCACGATCTGTACGCTGAATGGAGCGATCGCGTAGCCACCATTCTCTCCAGATTCTCGCCGATCGTGGAGATGGCTTCGATAGATGAAGCTTATCTCGATCTTTCTGGAACCAGCCGTCTCCACGGTCCCCCGCTTGCCGCCGCTCACGCCCTATTGACCGAAATCGGCGCGACGACAGGACTGCCCTGCTCCGCCGGTCTCGCTCGCACGCGACTGGTTGCGAAAGTGGCATCGGATCAAGCCAAACCGCGCGGATTGGTGTGGGTTCCGGCTGGCGCGGAGGCCAAGTTTCTCGCTCCGCTTGGCGTGCGCCGGATTCCCGGAATCGGCCGTGTTACGGAAGCGGCCTTGCGTACAGCGGGAATCGAAACCGTTGGCCAGCTAGCCCTTGTTCCGCAAGAGCGGTTGGAGGAATTCTTTGGACGATGGGGCACGGCCCTTTGGCGGAAAGCGCGCGGGGAGGATTCCTACGAATTCGTAATTGATGCCGAACCAAAATCAATTTCCCATAGTCATACGTTTGGATCTGATACGCGCGATCGCACCGCGCTCGAATCGATGCTGAGCCGCCTCTGCCAGCAAGGCGCCAAGCGCCTGCGCGACGCCGGCCTGGATACCCGCACCGTGACGCTCACGCTTCGATATGCCGGATTTCAAACTGTGACGCGCTCCAAGACTTTGCCTGACCCCACGCACCTCGATCCATTGCTCCTCTCGACGTTGAAGCGCCTTTTCGAGCAGCACTGGGATCGGCGGCCGGTGCGACTCATTGGGATCGAATTCGCAGACGCTTATCCCACGGCGCAAACCAGCTATGCCTTTTTGATCCTGAACGCCGGCAGAAGCTGGAACGGCTCGCTCGCGCCACCGACGAACTGCGGGATCGCTTCGGATTTGCAAAGGTTCAGTTTGGCGGCTCGCTGGCGGCGCAAAAACCACTAGCTCGAGAACGCCGGCTCGGTTCGGAAAGATACGTCTTCGTTTGCCTTGGCCCCATAGTTCGGCAGGCGCATAATCGCCGTATGACCCCGCGCGAACTCGCGGCGGATATCTGCCGTCAACTGCAAAGTTCCGGATTCCAGGCTTATCTCGTAGGCGGCTGCGTGCGAGACCTCCTGCTCGGTCGCGAGCCGGAGGATTACGACGTCGCCACCGACGCGCATCCTGCTCGGGTACAGGAGCTTTTCCCATCGAGTGTCGATGTGGGTGCGAAATTCGGTGTCATTCTTGTGGTAGCGGATGGCGCACAGGTCGAAGTCGCCACCTTTCGTTCCGACCTCGGCTATTCCGACGGGCGCCACCCCGATCGGGTCGAGTACTCCAGCTCACCCGAGCAAGACGTTCTTCGCCGCGATTTCACCATTAACGGCATGATGCTGGACCCGGAGACAAAGCAAATACTGGACTTCGTCGGCGGACGAGAGGACCTGGAAGAAGGAATTGTGCGCGCGATTGGCAACCCAGACGTCCGTTTCCGCGAAGACCGCTTGCGAATGGCGCGTGCCGTCCGCTTCGCAGCCCGCTTTGGCTATGTCATTGAGCCTGCGACGTTTGAAGCCATTTCCGCCGCGGCTCCGCATATCACGTCAGTCTCCGCGGAACGGCTGCGCGATGAGCTAACGAAGGTTCTTACCGAGGGAGCGGCCCGCCCCGCCTTTGAACTCCTGGACTCAACGGGATTGTTGAAGGCATCCCTGCCGGAAGTCGCAGCCATGCAGAACGTCCCTCAACCCCCGGAATTTCATCCCGAAGGGGACGTCTGGATCCATACGCTACTCATGCTCGAACGCCTCAAGCCGCGCTCGTCGCCAACGCTGGCTTGGTCTGTCCTGTTGCACGATGTCGGTAAGCCTCCGACGTTCAGGTCCGCTCAGGAGACCGGGGATCGCATCCGTTTCGATGGTCATGCAGAGATTGGCGCCCGCATGGCCGCCGCCATCTGCCGCCGGCTTCGTTTTTCAGCGGACGACATCCAACAGATTGAGGCTCTCGTGGCCAACCATCTTCGGTTCAAAGACGTCTTTCAAATGAGACCAGCTACGCTCAAGCGCTTCGTGCGGCTGCCCAAGTTCGAGGAAGAGCATCTCGAGCTCCACCGTCTCGATTGCCTATCCAGCCACGGTAATCTCGACGCTTACGAATTTGTGCGCCGCTTCTTACGGGAAACGCCACCCGAGGAAGTCCACCCGCCACGGCTGCTAACCGGCGACGACCTGAAAGCCATGGGTTTTAAACCGGGGCCGTCCTTTAAGGAAATCCTCCAGGCCGTAGAGGAGGGTCAGTTGGAGGGACGTCTAACGAATCGCGAGGAGGCTCTGAACTTTCGTGCTTCATCAATACCAGCAAGCCGGTGAACCCGGAGCGGTCTAAGCTCTCAAATGGTATGGGTAACCAAAAGGAAATGCTTGGCTTGGCGGACTGTTGGAAAAGACCAAAAGTTTAGTGTATTATACTAAGGTTTGTTTAGCATGAATTTATCGACAATCTTGCACCCATTACCATGACTCGTCTCATCTAACGGGACTGGCGATACAAATGCTCTAATTTCTATGTTTCGCCCGGGGGTTTTATGGCTGAAAAAACTGACAAGATAGTTGTTCCGTCCGAACTGCCGGTATTGCCCGTACGCGATACCGTGCTGTTCCCCGGAGGAGTGTTGCCGCTGACTGTCGGGCGCGAAAGCTCGCTGGCCTTGCTCAATTCTCTTCAGGGCGAAGAGCGCCTTTTGGCCGTTGTCGCTCAGCTCGATCCGCGCGTCGAAGACCCCACTGAGGTTGACCTTCACCGCGTGGGCACGATGGCTAAGCTACACAAAACAGTAAAGATGCCTAACGGCAATCTCGTCGTTTTCGTCGAGGGCCTGGAGCGCATTCGCGTCGTATCCGTCGCCACCCTCAAGCCGTTCCTGCGCGCAAACGTCGAGCCGGTCGCGAACCTCATCGGTCCGCGGGATACGGAGCTCTCCGCTCTCGAAAGGAATGCGCGGGAGCTCTTCCGCGACGTTGTGGCCAGGTCGCCGCAGCTTTCCGATGACCTGCAGACGGTAGCCTTAAATATTGAAGATCCGGTGAGGCTGGCTGATTTCATTGCCGCCAACCTCCCTTCCCTAACGACGCTCCTGCGGCAGGAACTGCTCGAAACGGCGGATGTTCGCAGAAGGCTCGAGACCCTGGTCCGCGAATTGTCGAAGGAGATCGAGGTTCTGGATTTGCGCAATAAGATTCAAGAGCAAGTCCAGGAGCAGGTGAGCCAGAGTCAGCGGGAGTACCTGCTGCGCGAGCAGATGAAGGCCATTCAAAAGGAGCTCGGCGAATCCGACGACGCGTCAGGCGGAAATCGACGAACTGCGGACCAAGCTGGACGAATCCGGCATGCCTGCCGAAGCGCGCAAGGAATGCGATCGCGAACTCAAGCGCTTGCAGAAGATGACGCCTGCCTCGGCCGAGTACATGGTGGCACGAACCTATCTCGAGTGGATGACTTCGCTCCCCTGGACCAAGTCTTCCGGAGCGCCGGAAATCGACATTCCCAATGGACAGAAGATCCTGGACGAAGACCATTACGATCTCGAGAAGGTAAAAGAGCGAATACTCGACTATCTGGCGGTCAAGAAGTTACAGCCGGGAATGAAAGGCCCGATCCTCTGCTTCCTGGGGCCTCCAGGAGTCGGCAAGACCTCGCTCGGCAAATCGATCGCTCGCGCTCTCGGACGGAAGTTCGTACGCATATCCCTCGGTGGAATGCATGACGAAGCCGAGATCCGCGGCCACCGTCGAACCTATATCGGCGCTCTGCCGGGCCAGATCATTCAGGGAATACGTCGTGCCGAAGCCAACGATCCAGTGTTCATGCTGGACGAGGTCGATAAGCTGGGCCGCGACTTCCGCGGCGATCCGTCTTCGGCGCTGATGGAGGTTCTCGACCCTGAACAGAACTCGGCTTTCCGCGACCATTATCTCGATGTGCCTTTCGATCTGTCGAAGGTGCTGTTTATCGCCACCGCCAACTGGATCGATCCGATTCCCGGAGCCGCTGCGGGACCGGATGGAGATCATCGAACTGGCGGGCTATACCGAGGTCGAGAAGCTGCACATCGCCAACAAGTATCTGATCCCCAAGCAGGCCACCGAACACGGCCTGAAAGTGGGCGACCAGATCGAGTTCACCGATGACGGATTGCGTGAAGTGATCCACAGCTACACGCGCGAGGCTGGCGTCCGCAATCTGGAACGCGAGATCGCCACCGTCACGCGGAAACAGGCCCGTCGACTTGGCGGAGGGCAAGACCGACCGCATGGTCGTGACTCCGGGCGTGGTGCGCGAAACCCTCGGTGTTCCGCGATTCCGCGCCGAGCGCGAAGTCGAGGACCGCGTCAAGCAACCCGGCGTTTCCATCGGGTTGGTCTGGACGCCGGCGGGAGGCGACATCGTCTTTATCGAAGCCACCCGCATGCGAGGCGGCAAGCAGTTCACCATGACCGGGCACCTGGGCGAGGTGATGCAGGAGTCCATGACCGCGGCGCTTTCCTGGGTACGTGCCAACTCGGAGCGTTACGGCATCGATTCCGACTTCTTCCGCAAGCAGGATATTCACATCCACGTGCCCTCGGGCGCGGTGCCCAAAGGATGGTCCTTCTGCGGGAGTCGCCATGGTCACAGCCCTGGTCAGCCTCCTGAGCGGACGGCCCGTTCGTCCGAGGGTTGCGATGACCGGTGAGATATCGCTCTCCGGCTTTGTTCTGCCCGTGGGCGGGATCAAGGAGAAGGTGCTCGGCGCGAAGCGTGCAGGCATCCGCGAAGTGATCCTGCCCGCGGAAAATGAGTTGAACGTGGCCGAGGACTTCCCGGAGTTGCCTGAAGGGATACAAATCCACTACGTCAGCACTGCCGAACAGGCGCTGGACCTCGCTCTGGGTCCAGCGTCTCCTGGCTTCTCTTTGGAGGTAGGTCCCCGGCCTCCGCAGGGACCCACGCCCACTTCTCCGGCCGTACACTAGGTCGGCACTCGAAATCCGAAAAAAGGCTTGGCTGAGGCCAAGCCTTTTTTTTCGCTTCAGATTTTGCTTGCGCTACTCCCTGCCTATGCCTCAGGTTGTGCGTAATGGCCCCCGGGCGAAAACTCTTTCTTACTCACGCAGGGGAGCTGGCACACCGGCTTGTAACCGCCATCGCTCGCAATGGCATGGCCATCGAATTCGTGCGCGCCTATGGCGAGCGCCATCATCGTCCGAAGATCGCGGCGAATGCCGAGCGGCTTCGGGAGATGGAATCGACCATTAGCCGAGAGGCCTTGCTGCTGGTCGCCGCGGACGTACGCCGCCTTTTGCCGCAAGCTTTTGGATCATCCCATGGGACCGCGTTCTCAAGGTTTTGAGCTCTGCGATCTCTTCTACAGGGAGTTCCTGGACTCCCTGGGCCGCGCGTTGGAGTGGCCGTCCGTCGAAGCCGAAGCGGAGTCGGAGGCTTTCGCAAAGACCTCGCGATCTATGCCCGCTGGCGCGAACGCAATGCCACCTTGTCTGCGAAAGGCCCTGCGTTCGGCGAATGACGCTCCGTTCCCCGACCGCTGCGCGATCTTGCTCGATCCGGCAATGATGGAGCAGGCCCGGCGCGCTGCCGCCATATTTCAGACGGATCTCTTGCGAATCGGGGCACGCATTTTCGGGAAGCTCGGACGCCCTGCGTCCCGCGCCGTCCCGAGCCATCGCCGGTGCTAACCAGGCGCGACTGCCGCGAGGCGCCGCGCCAGGCAGAGGATCGCCGCTGCAAGTACCCAGCGCCAAGCACTCAAGCTAAGGCGCAAACCGATGAAACTCGGCCGCCAAGACCCCGTCGCCGTGCCGCCGCTAATCCCGCGCACGTTCTGCTCCGGGTTGGGGATGGGTTTCTGCTCGCGCCACACAGCCAAAAACATCCGCACCGCACGCTCACGCTTTTGGTATTCTCCCTTTCGTGATTACGCTTTTCTATTTTCTTGTGCTCGAGCAGATCCTGCAGGGCTTCTACAGCCTATGGCAGGGCGTTGAGTGGCTGAAGATGGCCCGGCGACGTTTGAGTGCGGCGACCGGCTTTTATGCACCTCGCGTGGCGCTGATCTGTCCCGTAAAAGGAATGGAGCAGGACCTGGAAGGGAATCTCTCGCCCTCATTCATTTTGAATACCCGCAATACGAAATTTTCTTTGCGATCGCTGCTGCGGACGATCCCGCGTATCAACTGCTCGAACGAGTTGCGTCTGTAAGCAAGCGGCCCGTGCACATCGTTCGTGCCGGACGCGCCCTGGATTGCAGCGACAAAGTCCATAATCTCGCCGCCGCCGTCGCTCAACTGAATGACCAATTTGACGTTTTGGTTTTTACCGATTCGGATGGTCGGCCCCCGCGGCGCTGGCTGGCCCGGCTCGTAGCGCCCCTGGCAGACACCAACGTCGGCGCCGCAACCACGTTTCGCTGGTTATTCCCCAACCGGCGCGGCTTCTGGAACGCTTTGGCGTCGGCATGGAGCGCCTCTACCGCCACCTACCTTGGCGACCACAAACGCAATTTTTGCTGGGGCGGCGGAATGGCCATTCGGCGTCAGCGCTTTGACGAGCTCCGTATCCTGGATTTCTGGCGAGGTGCGGTGAGTGACGATTACGCCCTCACGCTGGCCCTTCACAATAACGGACTGCGCATCGTTTTTGTTCCCGAATGTCTGGTTCCTTCAGGCTGCGCATTCACTGCCAGATCGCTTTCTTCGAATTTACGAATCGGCAGCTCGTGATTACGCGTGTCTACGCGCCGAAGCTATGGCTTACTGCGTTGATGGCCCACTTGTTCTATTGCGCCGCGATTCTGACCGGGCATCGCCTCCTGGATCGTAAGCTCCATGATCGGTTTGCCCAGCATGCAATTTATCGTGCTCGCTTCGATCCCTCCTCTTTTTGCTGCGGTACGGGGCGTCTTGCGGCTGGTTGCTGCCTTGGAGCTGCTTCCGGAGTTGCGAGAGCAGTTGCTCAGCGAAGGTTGGGTGTGGGTCTTGCTCGCCCCGCTGGTTCCCTTCGTCTACGTCTATAACTCCCTGACGGCCGCGTTTACCCGGAAAATAACCTGGCGCGGTATCCGTTACGAGCTTCTTTCGCCCGCTTCGCACCCGGATTATTGCCCGTTAAAACCGTTTTTCCGCTGCTTTCAATGCCTGTTATTTCACCGATAGACCGGCAAATTCTGCACTCCGCCGTGAAAACAATTCACCTGTGGACCAGGTCACTCCGCCTTAGACCACCCGCAAACCACTGATTCCTCTGATAGGGCAAAAACCTTAGAAGAATGGCATAGTCATTGCTGGAACACCTGTACGAAGTTGCGTGCGGCGTAAGGGCGACATCGGGAAAGAGCTGTACGCTTATGCGCCTGGCCGCCTTCCTCGTAGCGTTACCCAGCCTCAGTAAATCCACAGTGTGTCCGAGAATCCGCAGCTGGGATTCGGACAACGCGAGGTCGTTCTGAATAAGACAAGGACGCAATACGGTAGTGAATCCCATTCCCGCAAAAGAACACTCGCTGCATCCCGGCGCTTTCGTTTTTTGCGAACGCAGCATCCGGAGCAGCGCGATTCCAGGTCGAAGCAGCCCCTGAAGGTACGCTTCCCGTCGGAACGAGCGGCCAGCCTCCTTGCAATGCATTGTCTGGTTCGCGGCCAGGCCCCGGCCGATTACACGGTACTGGTCGTACCTCGTGGGAGCCTGCTCGATTCTGTTGGGCGGCGCGCGCAGGAATTGTTCGACGCCGGACGCGCCATCGGCTCCGAAGTTCGCCTGAGCCCGCGCGAGCGAGAGGTACTCGAGTGCGTGCTGCGAAACCTCTCCAACAAAGAGATCGGCGCTCGGCTGAATGTCTCCGAGCGCACCGTCAAGTATCACGTTTCTGCCTTGCTGGCGAAGTTCAATGTCCGCGATCGCGTGAGCCTGATGCGCGAAGCAACGAGCGGGCTTCGTTCTTCGTCCGCCGGCGCTCCTGTAGACACGCTCTTTGGTTTCCCTGTTCGGCGCAAGATACGGCTGGGGAAACTGACGCTCCGAAGTTGCTTCTGCGGGCGAGCGCGTGTTACGGATGCCGGGGAATGCGCGCGTTGGCTGACGAAGACCACCGTGCCGCAGTGCACGGGTGACGCATTACCGTGCCGCAGCGCACGGGAACTTCGGCTACTCGCATTCCGCTATAAAGCGGCCCGCTGGTTTGGCTCCTCTCGGAGCAAACCAGCGGGCCGCTTCTTTGTTTACAGCTGAATCAGTGACCTGATCGCGCGCACTGGAGTCGGCCTATTTCGCTGATCCGAAGTTCTTCTCGATCTCTTCCCAGTTCACGACATTCCACCAGGCCTCCATGTATTCCGGCCGGCGGTTTTGATATTTCAAGTAATAGGCATGCTCCCAGACGTCGAGGCCCATCACCGGTTTGCCCCCGCTCATCACCGGATTGTCCTGATTGGGTGTGGACTCGACGGCCAGCTTTCCGTCCTTGATGAGCAGCCAGGCCCAGCCGGATCCAAAGCGCGTGGCCCCGGCCTGATTGAATTTGGTTTTGAAGTCAGCGAAGGATCCGAATGCCGAGCGAATCGCCTCACCCAGCTTTCCCTTGGGCTCGCCGCCGCCGCCCTTTTTCATAATCTTCCAGAACATGGAATGGTTCATGTGGCCGCCGCCGTTGTTTCGCACGGCGGTGCGAATGTTTTCCGGGACGCGGTCCAGATTGCGTGAGCAACTCCTCGATCGAGAGTCCCTGCAGATCGGCGTGTCCTTCGAGCGCCTTATTCAAGTTCGTGACGTAAGCGGCGTGGTGCTTGTCGTGGTGAATCTCCATCGTCATCTTGTCGATGTACGGCTCGAGCGCGTCCGCCGGATACGGAAGCGGAGGAAGAACGTGGGCCACATGACCCTCCTTCGGTGAGGTAGCTTGCTGTGCCATAAATTTCGCCTCCTACGAAAATTTGGCTCTGGTGAAGCTATAAATTTGGATGTAGGCTGGGCGCGTTCGGGCACCGGCTAATCTTATCGCCGCTCGCGAGCGCAGCACAACCTGTGCCGCCTGCGCGCGAGAAACTTCATTCAGCTGCCGGTGCAAAGCGCGCCAGTGCCCAGGCGGCATGTTCGGCGAGCAGAGGATCAGCCGATGCCGCCAACTCCCTCAAGCGTTCGCGCAAGCGCCGGAGATTCGGACGCATCAGCGGCGTATTTGTCGGCGGCATTGCCGGCCGCGATGCAGGCATTGCGGATCAAGCCGCGCCATTTCGTCCGGCGAACTGCGCTGCCCGAGAAAATCTGCGCTGAACTCCTCTTCCGTCAAGCGACAGAAGCCACACAAGTTCCGGCGCGAGTAGCTTCTCCCGCGCTTGAAAAGACGGAGCCAAAGTGACCGGCGCTTTGCGATTCCAGGGCAGACATCCTGGCAAATATCGCAGCCGAAGACCTGCCAGCCCATCGGCGCGCGAAGTTCTTCGGGAATCGATTCGCGAAGCTCGATGGTGAGATAGGAGATGCAGCGGCGCGCGTCCATCACGTAAGGCTCGACGAGCGCGCCCGTGGGGCATGCGTCCAGGCAGAGCGTGCAATTTCCGCAGAGATCGGTCGGCGGCGTGCCCTGCGCCGCATTCGAAGGGCGTCAGTCGAGCGAACGTCAAGATCACGCCGAGGAAGAGCCAGGATCCGAGTTCCTCATTGATCAGGCAGGTGTTTTTCGCCTGCCATCCCAAGCCGGCGTGCTGCGCCGCGAGCCGCTCGGAGATCGGTCCGGTATCGACGTAGGCGCGCGCTTGACATTCGTCGCCGAAGTGCGCGCGCATGGCCGCGAGCGAGTTGTTCGAGTTTCTCGCCGATGACCGTATGGTAGTCGTCGCCCCAGGCGTAGCGCGAAATCCAGCCGCGTGGTTCCTGCGTCGGCGGTCGCTCGCGCGGCAGCTTCGGTGGAGGGAGGATCGCCCGTGTTGTAATTGAGCGCGCAGACAATGACGCTTTTTGCGTCGGGAAGCACCTGCTGAACGTCCGCGCGCCGCGGATCATGCAGGTATTGCATCTGGCCCGCATAGCCGCGCTCGAGCCACTCCTTCAAGTGCGGCGTCGACAAGACCCTCTGCCGGCGCGATTCCGCAAAGATCAAAGCCAAGCTCGTGCGCCTTGGCGACGATCCAGTCGGTATCTCGGCGGCGCCTGCATGAATTGATTTTGCCGCAATAATACCGCTGCCAAAAAATGAATCATTGCCGCATCCGCGCGGACATCCGGAAAACGCCACGGCGCCGATAAGTCGAGAGGCTGGTTGTGGCTGCGGGCTCCAGTCGCTGCTACAATGCTGGGCGATGGCAGACTGGCGGCAAATCCAAGCGCGTATCCGCAAAGCCAAAGCAGGCGCCGATGCAGCGGCAAAGCTCGCCGAACTTTACGAGCGCACCCGCGACGCCATGGTGGCGTTCGAACTGGCGCAGTGGCATGAGAAGGCCGGCGAGCACGCCGAGGCGGCGCGCTGGTACACCTCGGCGGCGGAACGATTTCGCCGGTCGCAGTGGCGAAGCAAAGCCGAGGCAGCGTTAGCGCGCCTTGGCGCGCCTGTGCCGGCACCACTGCGGAGTCGCCCCAGGAAGGCGATGCCACGCAAGGTGCCGACGAACAAGAGAGTGGCCGCTGCAGCCTCACGCACTCCGCGTCGCGACGCACCTTCCGCGAGTTTCCAGCCGTCCGGGTCAGCGCTCGAAGCGCAACCTGAATCCGAAAACGAAATGAGCGCCGAAGCCATGCCCAAGCAAGCTGCTGAGTAGCCCTGTTGAGGATCTAGGCATGGAAGCGACGGGGGCGCCACCGCCATCGGCTGAGACCGTCGCGACGCGCTCCGATGGCGGACAAGAGGCCGCGCCGTCGCGGCCGCCGGGGAGGCCGCGGCCGCCGCCCTTCCGGCGCCGCTCCGTCCGCATCGCGCACCCCCGCTCAGGTCGCAGCCGGCGAACTTGTCGCCGGTCGAAACCTGTGGCGTTCGCTTCCCTCCCCGTGCGACCGCTCCCCGAAGCGAGCACCCCGCCTAACGCCGCAGAACCGCTGTCGATGCACTCGGTCACATCGTGGCAAGGGCGAAGCCGCGCCGGCGAACCGGCGCTGGCTTCGCGCATCGCGCAACTCGAGTCGCAGCTTCGGCGCTTGCTGGCGTGCCCGCAGGCGTCGCTGGACTAGGCCGATCAGCCCCGGCCGGGCCCGGCGTGCTGCTGCTCTCCGATTCCGACCAGGTGACCCACTACTACATCGAAGCCTGCCAGACCCTGCGAATCGCCATCGGCAATCTGCTGCGCGGCGGCCGCGGAGCCAAGGATGCTCCGCGCCTGAAGGAACGCTTGGCCGAGAACCTGGGCATCGCCGAAGTCGCGCGTGCCAAATTACCTGAAGGAGCATTGCGCCGTGCGCTGGCTGCAGCTCGATGAAGGCGCAGCCGAGCTGGCGCACTTCGCCATCGCGGTGCTGCGGCCGGTCGTGAACGAATGACGACCCCGCCGGAGTGTCACTCAACTCCCTTTGGCACTGCGACTTATCGGTAACCCCTCGGCCGATATGGCGCCCTTTCGAGGCCCCCGTTTGCCATCTGCGGAGCGCCATTCGACCCCCCGTTTTCGCGCTTGGGCGTATCCGGCTGGACGCTATCCGTGGCGAACCCGGCAAACTGATGATGGTAGGAACTTTGCTGCACGCGGCAGGGCGTGCTGGGCGTTCTAGGCCTTGTGATAGGGCCCGCACGTTGGGGGTTAGATTTGGGGATTTCACAGCATTTTCTTTCACATATTCGAAACTCATTGGATCGTAGCGGAAAGCGAGGCAATTCACATGCCGAGAAAAGTAGGCGTGGGTTCGCGAGCGTGGAAGGTGGTCGACCTGGCGTTGAGCAAGACGGCCGGCGTGGCCTTCGACACCCTCCAATTCTTCAACAAGTTCAATCCCAACCCTTCGTTCACGCCGAAATGGTCCGATAAGCCGCTGCTGAAGTCGTGGGAAAAGACCAAGCCCACGCTCGGCTGGCCGCGGCAGACCGATTCGCTGTGCCCGGGCTGCGTCAAGGAAGCGCGCGAGGCCATCATGAGCGGCAAGAAGGACTGGCAAGACCTGATGTACGAGAAGGTCGGCGAGATCAAGGCGCAGATCATCGAGCGCGACGGCCAGGTCTGGATGGTGAAGGAGTGCCCCATCCACGGCACGTGCGAAGACCTGATGGCCATCGATTCGCGCTTCCTGTCCTGGATTGAAAAGAATTTCCCGGGCCGCGACATTCCGGCGCACAACGACGAAGGCCTGCACAAGCACGGCTCGAGCACGGTGCGCTACGGCCGCGGCGCGGTGCTGACCGTGGACCTCACCAACCGCTGCAACATGATGTGCGATCCCTGCTTCATGGACGCCAACCAGGTCGGCTACGTGCACGAACTGTCCTGGGACGAGATTCAGGAAGTGCTCGACAACGCGGTGAAGATCAAGCCGCGCCGCCAGCTTTCCGTGCAGTTCTCCGGCGGCGAGCCGACCATGCACCCCTATTTCCTGGACGCCATCCGCTACGCGCGCAAGATGGGCTACAACAGCGTGCAGGCGGCCACCAACGGAATCGAATTCGCCAAGAGCAAGGACTTTTGCAAGAAGGCCTTCGAAGCCGGCCTGCGCTACGCCTACCTGCAATTCGACGGCATCGGCAACGACGCCAACAGCCACCGCCAGGTGGGCAACCTGTTCGACGTGAAGCTGCGCGCCATCGAGAACATGCACGCGGCGGGCATCGAGATCATCCTGGTCGTCACCATCGTCAACAACGTCAACAACGACCAGGTGGGCTCGATCGTGAAGTTCGCCATGGAAAACCCCAAGAAGATCTCCTTCGTGGCCTTCCAGCCGGTTTCCTTCACCGGCCGCGACGAAGACATCACGCCGGAGCGCCGTCTGCGCCAGCGCTACACGCTTTCGCACCTGGCGAAGGACGTCAGCAAGCAGGTGGGCAGCGTCGAGCCGACGCGCGACTGGTTCCCGATTTCGCTGATCAGCGCCTTCTCCGCCTTTGCCGACCTGGCGCACGGCCCCGAATCGCACTGGGGCACGGTGAGCTGCGGCTGCCACCCGAACTGCGGCGTGGGCACCGCGCTGATGATCAACAAGGAGACCAAGGAGTGGGCGCCGGTGCCGCGCTTCCTCAACGTTCCGCAGCTGGTCGAGGACGTGAAGAAGATCACCGACGCGGCGCGCGGCAAGACTTTCTCGAATCTGATGATGGGCCTGGCGCTGCTCAAGAACTACCGTCCGTTTGAAGCGCCGCCCAGCCTGGCGCTGGTCGATCTGTGGCGCAAGTTCGACAAGTCCTGGGGTCTGACGCCGAACCACGTGAAGAAGTACGGAAACTCGGGGCCCGACCGCACCTTCGAAGATACGAAGAAGCGCCGCGAGGAGGATCCCTGGAATTTCCTGTTCATCGCCGGCATGTGGTTCCAGGACCTGTTTCAACTACGACTTCCGCCGCACCGAAATGTGCATCATCCCCTACGCCACGCAGCAGGGCGAAATCTCCTTCTGCGCGTACAACACCGGGCATCGGCTGGCGCAAGATCATCGAGAACATGTACAAGAACGCGACCGTCGCGCAGTGGTACAAGACGCACGGCAAGCACGAGATCTATGCCAAGGGCCGCGCGGTGGACCTGCAAAACTACGAGCACTCCCTGGTGATCGACTCCGCAGGATGCCGCGCGCGTCCGCGAGCGCGAGCACGATATCCCCATGACCGCCGCCGAAGAAGACAAGATTCGCCGCCGCAAGGCGCTCGAAGAAGCCGCCAAGGTCCGCGCCATCTACGAGGAAATGGTGCTCAAGAAGCCGCAGCCGTCCGTCGTGCAGATCGGTTCCGTGCAGCAGATCAAATCGGCCACCGGCCCAGCCCTCACCACGATCGCGAATGCCGGCGCGAATGACGCTAAACAAGTGGAAGAGGTTGCCGCTCCAGCCGGCGACTAGCTTACCCGCTTGATTTACAAGTCGTGAACGCGCTACGGCCCCCGATTTTTGGGGGCTGTAGCTTTTAGAGGCGGCCGAGTAATCCCCCAGGCCGAGTGACACTTACTCTTTGCTTGAATTCCATGCTCGCGAGTCGCCTGACCGGCATGGGAGCGTGGCAGCGGGATTGGGGTACACTGTTCGCGGCTTACAAGGGTCGGAACGAACGTTTCCAGGGCACCTGGCCCTGGAGAACGCACACCAGGAGACAAACCATGCTGCGCATCAACGACGAAGCTCCCAATTTCACCGCCGAGACTTCGCAGGGCACGATCAACTTCCACGAATGGATCGGCAACGGCTGGGCCATCCTGTTTTCGCATCCCAAGGACTTCACGCCCGTGTGCACCACGGAACTGGGCTACATGGCCGGGCTGCAGCCGGAATTCGAGAAGCGCAACTGCAAGATCATCGGCCTGAGCGTGGACCCGGTGAGCAGCCACAGCAAGTGGGCCGTGGACATCGAAGAGACGCAGGGTCACAAGGTGAACTACCCGATGATCGGCGACCCGGAGCTGAAGGTCGCCAAGCTCTACGACATGCTGCCGGCCGAGAGCGGGCGACACCTCCGAGGGACGCACGGCGGCGGACAATGCCACGGTGCGCACCGTATTCGTGGTGGGGCCGGACAAGAAGATCAAGCTGATGCTCAGCTACCCGATGAGCACCGGCCGCAACTTCGACGAAGTGCTGCGCGTCCTCGATTCGATGCAGCTCACGGCCAAGCACAAGGTGGCCACGCCGGTGAACTGGAAGCAGGGCGACGACGTGATCATCCTGCCCGTCGGTTTCGGACGAAGAGGCCAAACAGAAGTATCCCGGCGGCTGGAAGGCGCCCCGGCCGTATCTGCGGATCGTTCCCCAGCCGAAGTAGCAGTCCGGCTGCGAGAATGACGTACCGCGATCTTCGAGCAGTTCTACCTGCCGTGGCCTGGCGCATTCTTTCTACGTTGGAGATTGTGGCTTCGGCTGGCGCTGGCTGTCTCCCCAGGCTGCCCAAGGTATTGTGAGCCAGATGGCCATGGCGCTTAGGGCCAGCACGCGAACGCTGGGCGGCGGTGGACCGAAGACGGAAGCGGGATAGAGCGCAGCCAGAAAAATTATGAGCGACCAAAAACCGTAGTCGCGCCCAACCTTCGAACGCGTTGCACTCAAGTAGAGTACGAGGCCGGCAACAAACAGCCCATACTCAACCGCGAGCGTCAGCGGAATCGAATTCCACATGCCGAGCCCAAACCTCGGGCCCCCGGGGTAGAGCGGCATATCCGGGCGATGCGAGAAATAATCCAGCAGCCAATGTGTCGGCAACAGCGAACCGAGTAGCGCGGCAGTGGGAAGATCGCGCTGCCATAGAAAATACAGTGCGGCGAGCAGAAAACCCCACACCAACTGCATGAGCAGGCTGTGCGAAATCGGATACGAAACGAAATCGAGCGGAGTGACTGCTGTTATCCCAGGGACAATCCGGACCTGCTCAACTCCCAGGAGAAGTAGCACCGGCCAAAGGCAATCGGCAAACTGTGCGGACAAGACCAGAGCCCCGAGAGAGGTTTTCGGCGCCGCCTTCTTGGCCGCCAAGGCGAGGCCGAAGTGACCGAGGAACATTACCGGACTTGCTCGACGAGTTCGGCGATCGTGCCCATCAGATCGTACTTGGTAAGGATTTCGTAGCGGCCTTCGTCCATGACCACGAAGACGGCCGGGCTTTCGTGGCTCAGCAGATGCGTGACGCGTTCGACGGGGGCGTCGCGAGGCACTTGCGGCAGCGGCTTGCTCATCACTTCGCGGATCACCAGCTTGCGCAGGTCTTTGCCCTGCAAAGCCATGTTCAGGATCTGGTCTTCGTAGATCGTGCCGACGATGTTGTTTTCCTCGAAAACGGGCATCTGCGAAATATCCTGCTCCTGCATGGTGCGCAAGGCGTGGAAGACAGTCTGATACGGGCGCACGATGATCAGTTCGCGCACCTTGCCGGCGCGATGCTTCACGGCAACCACGTCGGCGGCGCAGAGCGGAACTTCGGAATCGAGATAGCCGCGCTCGCGCATCCACGCGTCGCTGTAAACCTTGCTCAGATAGCGCATGCCGGTATCCGGCAGGAACGCAACCACGCAGCTGCCGGCGGGAAGCTCGCGGGCCACTCGCAGGGCCGCCGAAACGCAGCCGCCGCCCGAACCGCCCACGAATATGCCCTCGCTTTTCGCCAGATTGCGCGCCACGACGAAACATTCCCGGTCGGTGACCTGCACGACATCGTCGAGCACGTCGAAATGCATGGTTGAGGGGAAAATATCTTCGCCGATGCCCTCGACCACGTAGGTGTGCGCTTTGCCCACTTTGCCCGTCTTGGCGTATTCGTAATAGAGCGAGCCGATGGGATCGACGCCGATGATTTTGATCTGCGGGTTCTTTTCCTTCAGAAATCTCCCGACGCCGCTGATCGTCCCGCCGGTGCCCATGCCGCAGACGAAGTGCGTGATCTTGCCTTCGGAGTCCTCCCAGATTTCCGGGCCGGTGGTGCGATAGTGGGCCTCGGGATTCATGGGATTTTCGTATTGATTGGGGTAAAAGGAATTGGGAATTTCGCGGGCCAGTTTCTTGGCCACGGAATAATAGCTGCGCGGATCGTCGGGCTCGACCGCCGTGGGACAGACAATTACCTCGGCGCCAAAGGCCTTGAGCAGATCGACTTTTTCCTTGGATTGCTTGTCCGTGATCGTGAAAACCATTTTGTAGCCGCGCACTGCGGCCACCAGCGCCAGGCCCATGCCGGTATTCCCGGAAGTGCCTTCGATGATGGTGCCGCCGGGCTTCAGCAGGCCTTGGCGCTCGGCCTCGTCGATCATGGTGATGCCGATGCGGTCTTTTACCGAGCCGCCGGGATTCAGATAGTCGGCTTTGACGTAGACTTCGGCCTTGCAGTCTTTGGCCATGCGATTGAGGCGAATCAGCGGCGTATGGCCGATCGCTTCGAGAATGTTTTTGCACTTCATTTTGGATGCGAGCCGCTCCAGCCGATGGCGCCAACCGCGGCGCGTAAATTTTCTCGCGGGTCTCGGCAGTGTACCATGCGGCCGCACCGGACCGAGGCGCGGTCGTGGGAGAATAGACGCGAGAAGGTACAATCGGCAAAGGCTCATCCGTAGGGTGAGCGTTAAAAAGGCGGGGGCGGCATGAAACGGATCAAGATTTCTTCGGGAACGCTATGGGAACCGATCGTGGGCTATTCGCGCGCGGTGCGCGTGGGCAACGTGGTGCACGTCTCGGGCACGACGGCGACCGATCAGGCGGGCAGCATCGTGGGCGCGGGGAATGCCTACAAGCAGACCGTGCAGGTGCTGCGGAACATCGCGAGCGCGCTCCAGCGCGCGGGCGCGTCGCTGGAAGACGTGGTGCGCACGCGGATCTACGTGACGCGCATCACCGACTGGGAGGAGATCGGGCGCGCGCACGGCGAGGTCTTCGGTAAGATTCGCCCGGCCACCGCGATGGTGGAGGTGAGCCGTCTGATCAATCCGGAGATGCTGGTGGAGATCGAAGCCGAGGCCATTGTTGAGAATTCGGCGGCATCGGCAGCCAGCAGTAAGCCGGGGCGAGCCCAGCGCGCGAGCCGGACGGAAGCGCAGCAAGGCGCGGCGATAAAGTGCGTTTCGGATACTTGCTTATCGTTCGGATACTTGCTTGTCGTAAATGAGTAGCGCTTAGCCGAGAGGAATTGCAATGAACGCGAAATCTCAGCGAATCGGAACCCTCCGACGATCAAGCTTCTTCCGCGTGGCTCTTTGCGGCTTGCTCGCCTGTGCGCTGCTGGCGCTGGCCCCGCCGATGGCGATCAAGACACGCGGCGCAGCAGGCTGGCGGCGCGCAGAATCAACTCACCGTCGAGCGCATCTATTCGGCGCCCAGCCTGAGCGGCAGAACGCTGCGCGACACCGTTTGGAGCCCGGACGGCAAGCTGCTGACTTACCTCGACGACAACGCGGCCGGCCCGGAAATCTGGGCTGTCGACGCCGCGACGGCGCAGAGGCGCGTGCTCGTGGACGCGCAGCACCTGCGCGACGTCCTGCTGCCGCCGGCATCGCGCGGCCAGCAAACGGGCCTGGGACGTCTGACGCCGCCCAGTATCTCTGGGCGCCGGATGGACAGGCGCTGCTTTTCGTTTCCGCGAAAGAGCTATTCTGGTACGACCTGAAGACGCGGTCTTCAAAACAGTTGCTGGCAAAGCCCGGCGGCAAGGCCTCCGCCGGTCGGAGAGACCGATATCGACGACGCCAAGATTTCGCCGGACGGACGCTGGGTCAGCTTCCTGCGCAACCACGACCTGTGGGTGGTGAGCGTCGCGGGCGGAGAGCCACGGCAGCTCACGCGCGGCGGCACGGAGGAGCTGCGCAATGGCGAGCTCGACTGGGTCTATCCCGAGGAGCTGGACCTGGAGACGGCGTACTGGTGGTCGCCGGATTCCTCGAAAATCGCGTTTCTGCAGCTGGACGAGCGCCCCGTCGAAAAGTATCCGCTGGTGGACGCGCTTTCCTACGGCGGCGAGCTGACCGAAGAGCGCTATCCCGTGGCTGGATCGCCGAATCCGGTCGCGCGCGTCGGCGTGGTGGACGTGGCGGGCGGCGACGTGCGCTGGATGGATACCGGCGGCGACGCGACGGCGCTGCTGGCGCGCGTGGAGTGGCTGCCGGATTCGCGCCGCGTGGCCATCGAGCGCCTGAATCGCGTGCAGAACCACCTGGATCTGCTCTTCGCCGATGCCGCCACCGGAAAATGCGCAGACGGTGCTCACCGAGCAAGACAAGTACTGGATCAATCTCAGCGACGATCTCCATTTTCTTTGCCGACGGCCAGCGCTTCCTGTGGTCCAGCGAACGCTCCGGTTTCCGCCATCTTTATCTCTACGATCTTGTCGGGCAAGCAGCTCGCGCAGCTCACCCACGGCGATTGGGAAGTGGAGAACGTCGCCGGGGTCGACGAGCAAGCGCAGGCCAGGTTTATTTCACCTCCACGCAGAAGAGTCCCATCGAGCGCCACTTCTATCGCGTGGCGCTCTCGGGCGGCGAGCCGGTGCAGCTGACGCACGAGCACGGCACGCACGGCGTGAGTCTCGCGCCGGACGGCAAGCATTTTCTCGACACCTATTCGAACGGCGATGACTCCGCCGCAGCAGCGACTCTACAGCGCAGACGGCGGCCTCGTGGCCACGCTGGCAGAAAATAAAGTCGCGGAACTCGACAAGTATCACTTTCAGCCCGTCGAATTCTTCACCGTGCCGGGCGCCGACGGCACGCCGCTCGATGCGGCGCTGATCAAGCCGCCGGGATTTCGACGCCGCGCGCAAGTATCCGGTGATCGTCCATCTCTACGGCGGGCCGCACGGGCAGGAGGTGCGCGACGCCTGGCAGGGCTCGAATTTCCTGTGGCACGAGCTGATGGCCGAAAAGGGCTTCGTCATCTTCGTTCTCGATAATCGCGGCACGGCCGGGCGCGGCCATAACTTCGAGACGCCCATCTACCATCACTTCGGCCAGGCGGAGCTGGCCGATCAGCTTGCCGGCGTGAACTGGCTTTCGAACCAGCCTTATGTGGATCGCGCGCGCATCGGCATCTGGGGCTGGAGCTACGGCGGCTACATGACCTGCGTGGCCATGCTGCGCGGGGGCGACGTCTTCAAGGCGGGATTTGCCGGCGCGCCGGTCACCGACTGGCGGCAGTACGACACCATCTACACCGAGCGCTACATGGGCACGCCGCAGGAAAATCCGGAGGGCTACCGCGATTCATCGCCCGTGAATTTCGCCGCCGGACTGCAAGGCAAGCTGCTGATCGCGCACGCCACCGGCGACGACAACGTGCATTTCGCCAATACGGTCGAACTGGCCGAAAAGCTCGTGGACGCGCAGAAATACGCCGAATATCAGATCTATGCCGGCCGCGGCCACGGCATCAGCGACGCCGCGGCCCGCATCCACATCTTCAATCGCGTCACCCAATTCTTCGTGGAAAACCTCGGCAAGTAGGGGCCCCGAGGGACAGGCTCAATCGGAAAACTCTTACAGGCCGGCAGTGCGGGTTCGAGAGTTGCTCGCGAGCAGCGGAATCTCCTGGGGTCTAACGATATCACTCGCGGAATAGGGGGCTTCCTTGCGGCAAACCTGGCAGCGGATTAGCGTAACGCCCGCTCCAGAACCTGGCCTGCTCGCGCTTTCATGCGAGTGGGAAACAGGAACGGCCGTGTGCGTTCCGCAGAAAAGGCAGACGACGATACGATCGCTCGCGCTTTGTAGCTTTTGGGTCATAGGACCCTCCAGAACTAGGATCTAGCTGCTTAAGGGGAGACAAATGATACCGCCGGGGTACTACCCTGTCCATCTGATATACCCCCGCGTCGCAAGCTTGTGGCGGGGTAGTTCAAAATTCCGTTATAATCTTATATATCAACAGCTTACACATAGAACGTCCCTTTCCGGACACCCCAAGAAATCCACAGCCTTAGAGAAAAAGTTGCACCGATAGATACCCGATCAACGCTCCCATCAGTGCTCCTACTACGATGTCGGTAAGGAAGTGCATGCCTACGATGATGCGCGAGACAGCGATCATCGCGGCCACCGCCAGCAGGCAGGGCTGGCATTGAGGGTAGAAGCTGCCCACCGCAATGGCGATGGCGAACGAAGTCATGGCGTGGCCGGAAGGAAACGAAAAACGATCGGGCGGCGAGATCACGGCCCAGCAATGTGGCTCAATTTCGCAGGGTCGGCGGCGGCGACTGAGGGGCTTCACGCGCTGAAAGATCAGGATGGCCGTCAGGGCCGCAAGTGCGCCGGCAAAAAAGGCGCGGTAGCGATTCTGTCCGCCGCAAACGAGCACAAAGATACCCAGCGAATACCAGAGCCAGCCGTTGCCCAACCGGCTCATCATCAGCATGAAGAATTCTGATGGGCCGTGGCGCGCGCCAGCGGTGCAGGCGACGCATCAATCGCAGGTCGCGCTGTTCGATGAAGCCCCACACCGCTCTGGCTACGGCCATGCACACACCTCCGCGGTTCGGCTCACCAGCGATTCCATGGACTCCGGGCGCGCCCTTTGCGAAGCGTTGACGCGAGCGCTCCAGCGCCGGGCGAATAAGCTTTCGTCCAGTCGCGTGGCCATCGTGGCCAAGGGCACGAGCAGCGCGAGAGGGCTGAAGAGCAAGGTCCAAGGGCGCTCTTGAAACATCTTCGCCGTAATCCAGAGAACATCGCGGGTGAGCCGGAGATATCCACCACTTGAGCCATAGGCGACGGCAGTCTTGGCTCTCAACCCCGCAAGAAATTCCTCTTTGTCGCGCGCGCCGCGGACCTCGGTATAGGCCGCGCCGCTGAAAAGATGGCGTGAGAATCGCTTCCTCCCAGGCCGGCTTTGCCCGTGCGGCGCGCCAGTTGTGCTGCTTGCCGGTTGTGAAACGCCGGCATCTGCCCGCTGTGAGCCTCGAGCGCCGGAACGTAGGCTTCCACCCAGGCGAAATCGTCCAGATCGCGGCGCCCGGTGAGGCTGGAAAAAATGTGATTGATGCTGAAAAACAGGCGACGCTCGGTGAGATAAGCGAGTAGGCAGACAAAATCGTCGCGGCGGCGCTGGATTTCGATGTGCTGGCGTTCCGTGATGTCAAAGACGCCGATATGCACCGTGGTGCCGCTGGGCATGCGGCAGGTGACCTCTTCGCTCAGAAAAAAGTCCGCATGGCAGCGCAGCGATTCGGCGGCGCCGACGGAATCATGGTCGGTCAGCGTGACCAGATCCATGCCCTTTTTTTTCAGGGTGGAATAAACTGTCTGCGGATCGTTATAGGATTCGCGACAGATGCGCTTCAGCAGGGGGACAGTGCACATCCCCGAGTGAATGGAATGGACGTGCAGATCGCATTTCATCGCCTACCACAATGGAATGCGATTGTTACGGGCGCAAGAATGCCCTAATAAAGTGCAATTACATAAACCGATTGGATAATACCCATTTGTTTCATTTTTTCAGGACAGATGCGGCACACTCCCGAGACGATTGTGCGAGAATTGGCCACCGATGAAGCGTATCGCCTTTGTTTACTTCGACGCCGGCGGCGGCCATCGTAATGCCGCCATGGCCCTGGCTGCCGCGATAAAACAATCCGATCTTCCGTGGGATGTGCAGCTCGTCAATCTGCAAGAGATCCTCGACCCCATTGATTTTGTTCTCCGCTTCACCGGACTGCGCATTCAGGATGTTTACAACCGCATGCTGCAAAACGGATGGACGCTGGGCAGCCCGCAACTGATGCGCGTGCTGCAGGGCGCAATTCGCCTGTACCACGGAAAGACGGTGCGCTTGCTCGACAAATACTGGCGGGAGTTGAAGCCGGATCTGGTGGCGTCGCTCGTCCCGCATTTCAATCGCGCGCTTTGCCAGAGCCTGCGCAAATGCCTGCCCCGGTAAGCCCTTCGTGACCATCCTGACCGATATCGCGGACTACCCCCCGCATTTCTGGATCGAGCGGCAGAAGCAATTTCTGATTTGCGGATCCGAACGAGCCGTCGAGCAAGCCCGGCAATTGGGGCACTCCGAACGAGCGGATATTCCAAACCTCCGGAATGATCCTGAATCCCCGCTTTTACAACTACGTCCAGATCGATCGAGGGCAGAAAGGGCCAAACTCGGCCTCGATTCTTCGCGCATGACGGGGCTGGTGCTTTTTGGTGGCCAGGGCGCCCGAAGAAAAATGCTGGAAATTGACCGGCGCCTGAGCCAATCCGGATTGGCCGATTCAACTGATTCTTGCTGTGCGGGAAAAATGAGCGCCTGCTGCGCGAGTTGCGCGCACAGCCCCGGCCCATGCCGCGGCTCATCGAAGGATTCACCACCAACGTGCCCTATTACATGCAGCTCTCTGATTTTTTCATCGGCAAACCCGGCCCCGGCAGCATTGCCGAAGCTCTGGAGATGGGCCTGCCCGTTATTGTCGAGCGTAATGCCTGGACCCTCCCTCAGGAACGCTATAATGCAACATGGGTACAGGAAAAACAGGTCGGATTGGTGGTGCGCAATTTCGATACAATCGCCGACGACGTGGCGCGGCTGCTCGAAAGACAGACATTCGCCGATTTTCAATGCAATGCCAAGAAAATGCACAACCGCGCGTTATTTGAAATTCCTGAGATCCTGTCTCGAATTCTGCAGACATCTGCGAGCTAGAGGTATCCCTCCCTTTCCGCCTCCCGTTGCTCTCCGACGGCCGGCTTCGCCGCAACTTTGGAGCCTTGATGCCGATTGAAGTTCGCGATGCGCTGCTGATCTTTAATCCGATGGCCGGCCGCGCTCGAGGATTTCGATCCGGGGCGCTCGATCGGGTGCGTAAGGTGCTCGAGCGCCACGGTATCGAATCGGACCTGGCGCCCACCGATGGTCCGGGTTCGGCTCCGGAGCTGGCTCGGCGGGCCGTTCGCGACCGCAGGGAGATGGTGATCGTCTGCGGAGGCGATGGCACCCTCAACGAAGTCGTAAACGGCCTGGCTGGCAGCGCGATGCCGCTGGCTTTGCTGCCCGCTGGGACCGCGAACGTATTCGCCAAGGAGTTGGGCCTTCCGTGGAATATTGAGCGCGCGGCCTCGCTCATTCGGGGCAGCAGCCTGCGTCGAATTGCCTTGGGCCACGTAATCGCGCACGATTCCGAAGGCGCAGGCCGCCATTTCCTCTCGCTTGCTGGCGCCGGGCCCGACGGCGCGATCGTTCGCGGCGTCAACCCAACGCTCAAAAAACACACCGGGCAGATGGCGTTTTGGCTCGAAGGAGTACGGCAAATGGCGTCCTACCGCTTCCCTCGATTCCGCGTAACGCTCGAGGGTCACACCTCGGAAGCCACCCTCATGATCGTTGGACGTACCAGGCACTACGGCGGCCCGATTCAGATCACAACCGGCGCCGATCTGTATGGCAACGACTTCGAGCTGATGCTCTGCACCACAAAGAGCCGCTGGAAGTATCTTTCCTACATTCCCCTTCTTCTCGCCGGCCAGTTGCGGCGCGCGCGTCATGCGCATTTCCTGAGGGCGGTCGCGATGCGCTGCGAACCGATTGACGACGAACCCATCTGGGTGCAAGTGGATGGCGAACCCGCCGGTCGCTTGCCTGCGGACTTTCGTATCGTCGAGGACGCGTTGACACTGGCAGTCCCCCAAAAGCCTGGCAAGTAAGAGCGGGCAACCCCTAACAGCCTCATTGTGTGTAGACTTGCGTCTTACCGGAGCATGACGTAGGCGATAATTCGCGGGTCCGGCCCCGCGCATCTAATCATGTGGGAGTAGAAAACAATGAGACCCTCAAAACTGATACCCATCACCGCTCTCCTGCTGGCTGGATTTCTGTCGCCGAGCGGATGGGCCCAAAATTCGAATTCACGTCCGGCGAAGCCGGGCAGCGTCAATTACGTTGAAGGACAGGCCTCTGTTGATACCGAGCCTCTGAGCTCGAGTTCAGTTGGTTCCATAGAACTACAGGCCGGACAATCGGTAAGCACACAATCAGGCAAAGTCGAGATTCTGCTGACTCCAGGCGTATTTCTCCGTGTGGCCGAAAATAGCGCGGTCAGGATGATCAGGCCGGAGCTTGCCACGACCGAGGTCGAGGTGGACAAGGGCCGCGTCATGGTCGAAGGCACGGACATCCGCAAGGAAAACGATATCCGCATCGATCAAAACGGTACGAACACAAAGATCCTCAAGAACGGATTGTACGAGTTTGATGCCGATGAGAACTCTATTCGGGTATTCAAAGGTAAAGTCGAGGTCCGCGATGGTGGGCAGAAGATCGATCTCGGGCAGAGCCGGCAAATTTTCTTGAACTCCGGCGGCAAATTGAAGGCTGAAAACTTCGAAGCGCGCAGGTACGAGGATGACGACTTCTATCGCTGGAGCGGCCTGCGAGCCGGATACCTGGCGGAAGCAAGTGTCGATCAAGCGCGCCGCTATGTGAACGGGGGCCCGGGTTGGTATGGCCCCGGCTGGTATTGGGACCCCTGGTTTGCGTCTTACACCTACATCCCGGGCGGCGGGATTTTGTATAGCCCCTTTGGCTGGGGCTTCTACTCACCGTTTGCCGTCTACAGTTCCCCGTTCTTCTACGGTTACTACGGCCAGCCGCATCGTTTCGGAGAGTATCACTATCCCTACGGCCACGGATTGCCGAGGGCGGCTTTCGCGGCCCTGTGGTTCGCGGAGGAATTCCTCAGGTCCCCAGGGCCGGAGGAGCGCGGGCGGTGGCGGACCCAGAGGGCCCCAAGTCCCGAGGGCAGGGGGAGCCACGCGCGGTGGCGGCGGCCGGCGCTGATTTGCGTTCTTATACCGGGACTGAAGGAGTTCAGCCGCAGGACTGCTCGAAATACGCCCTGCGGCTGTCTCCTGTTTACTGCGGTGCGGGACCGCGCACGACCTGCACGAAATCATCGGGGCGAATCCACTTACCGAATGCCGCGCGCACCTCGTCCGCGGTCATCGCATAAAAGCGCTGGCCGCGCGGTCGGGTTCGTCAAGCGGCAACCCAATCTGCGCGCGTGCGACCAACGCATTGGCCACGCCGTCTTCGCTCGATTCGCCGAGCGGAATCTGCCGCAAGACCAAGGCCTTGGCCTGCTGCAACTCCGCCGGAGTCACATTTTCCTTCTGCATGGCGATCAGATCGCGCTGAATCAATTGCCGGGCTTTGGACACGTTTTGCGGATCGCACGCATAGGTGACGGTGTAGAGCGTGCGCGTCTTCATGGCGTTGAGGAGAACATCGACGTTATACACGTAGCCGTTCACCTGCCTGAGGTCATGATAGAGGCGCGTGGCGTAAAAGCCGCCGCCCAGGACGTGATTGCCGAGTTGCAGCGCATAGTAATCGGGATCAAACCGGGTAATGGGGATGGTCTCGGACAGATCGACGGAGTCCTGCAGCTCGGTGGGATCGGGCACGTTCGCGGCGGATGCCTTGTTTGCGGGAACACGAGGGAGATCGACCTCGGGTTTAGGGCCAACAGCCTTCCACCCGCCAAACGATTTCTCGATGGTCTCCTTGGCTTCTGCCGGCGTGATATCGCCGATGACGACGATGGTCGTTAGGTCCGGCCGCACGGCCTTGGCGTAATACTGCTTTACGTCATCCAGAGTGAGCGACGAAACAGTTTCAGGGGTCGTCTGCCGAAGCACCGGATCCTTGGCCGGGAGTAATGCCGTATTGAGAGCGCGGCCGGCGCGATAACCCGGACTCCGCATCTGACCGGCAACGAACTGCGCGGTCTGCGGCTTCAGCACCTTGAAGGCTTCTTCCGGAAGCGCGGGGTTCAGTTCGTTATCGGCTAGCAATTGCACGCCGCGGGCAAATTCCTGCTTCAACGTTTGGAGCGAAAATTGAAAGCCCGCGGACTCTTCGGCGGCTATGTCGTCGAGGGCTTTTTGAAAAGCCAGCCGGTCGAGATTCTTGGTGCCGTAGGAAAATAGATCGTCCAGGAGCGCGTCTACGCCCTCGTTGCCCGCGGGCGCCTCCATTTGCGGATCGTGCCGGACATGCCCGATCAGCGTCACCGTGGGAGTGACCTTCACCGTTCGCACAATCAAGCGCAGCCCGTTCGCCAGCGTCATATCGGCGGACGACGGCTGCGGAGGCGGCAATTTCAATGCGAGAAGCTGTGAACTCGCCCAGTCGGGCAATTCGACGGCCTTCGTGGGAGTTGCTGTCAATTGCTCGGCGCCTCCAAATCCATTCGAAGACACCGGTTCGCCGGATGGAGCAGGCTTCAGTGTCGCCGTGATCGAGTCCTCGTCGACAAGATACGTTTTCGCCACCCGGTTGACGTCTTCCACGGTCACCCGCCTCATCGCGTCCACATCCTCGTCCGGCGAGTTTCGTCCTTCGGCGGCCAGGGCGTCCGACCATACTTCCGCCAGCCCCGGAATAGAGTTTCGGCGAAACTCGGCGGAAGCGATTTCGCGCCGCTTGGCGGCCTCCACCAGGTCCGCGGGCACGCCGTTCGCGGCGTAATCCGCCAGGATCTTGCGCATCTCCTGAATCACAGGGGCCGCATCGGCTCCTTCGGCAGGCAGGACCGCCACGCTGTAAGCCACGCTGGCTTTGGGATAGGCTTCCGCAAGACCGAACTCCGTCTCGAGCGCCTTGCCCTGCGGAACCAGCGCATACAGATTTCCGCGCTGGCTCGCCAGCACGTCGGCCAGGATGTGCACCGCCGCGAAGTCGGGACTATCCGTTCCCGGCATGCGGTAAGCGATGAACGCCAGGACGTAAGGAAGATTGCTGTCCAGCGTGAAAGACTCTGCTTTCACCGGCCTCAGATTGACTGGCAGGCGTGCGGGTATCTGCTTGCGTTCGATTTTCCCGTAATAGTTCCTTGACCTTGGCCAGCACGGCATCGGGCTGCACGTCGCCGGCAATCACGAGAATCGCGTTGTTGGGCGCATACCAGGTCTTATAAAACTCCTTCAGCATCGCTCCGGTCGTCGCTTCAAAGGACTCCTTGGTGCCCAGAGGATCATGGCTGTAAGGCGTCCCCGAAAACATATCTTCATTCACGCGCGTGACGAATTTGTAGGTGGGGTTGGAAAGGTCTCGCGCCACTTCCTGCTCGATGGCGCCTTTCTCCTGAGCCCACTCGGCTTCTGAATCCTGAATGTCCTGCATGCACGCGGCGTCGACGCGCAGGGCGATATCCAAATCGGCGGCCGGAAGAGTTGTGAAGTATTGCGTGATGTTCTGCTGTGTGTCGGCATTACCAAATCCCCCCAATTGGGCGAAGATCGCGGAGATTTGATCGCCGGTCAGGCCTGAACAGCCGCGAAAGGCCATGTGCTCCTGCGCATGCGCCATTCCCGGAAAGCCCTGCGGCGTTTCGTTGCCGCCGACCAGGTAGTTCTGCTCGACGGTCACCACCGGCGCGAGCGGATTGCGCAAAATCACCACCCGCAGTCCGTTATCGAGCGTGGCTCGTGTGACGTCGCCCTCACCCGCTTGGCTCTCTTGACCCGTTCCTTGAGCCGTACGCTGGGCCACTCCCGGAATCCTTCCCGGAGCCTTTGCTGAAGACTTTCCTGAAAACCCTCCTGAAGCGAAGACCAGAACTGACGCCAGAAAAACGACTGCCGATGCTCTGATGATTGGGGAGATCATTTCTTACTCCTGAGTAGCCTGAGAAAGAGAATTCAATCCGGCACTATCTTGTATTGTCACCGGCCTGTGGAGATTGGGCAAATCCCATTTTCCCGCCCGATTCCTTCAATTCTCGGCTCAAGAATACTTTGACGCCGCCGGGTGCGCGCTAGTTAGCTGGGTGCCGCGCGAGAACCACATAGCGCGCAATCGCAAACCCGAGAACACCCCCGGCAAAGGTGTCGGATGTGAAGTGGGACTGCAAAGTGACGCGGGAGACGCCTACTGCGGCGGCAAGTCCATAAGCCAGCCAACGGTGCCACGCCGGATGGGGATATCGCTCGGCAAAAATCGTAGCCACCGCCATGACGGCGATCTCGTGGCCGGAGGGCATGCTGCCAAGCCCGCCGAGATAGCCCCCATCGTTCGCGGGCACTTTAAACCAGCTGTCCCGGAAATTGCCGTTCGGAAGATAGGTGACAGGGAGCCTCGCGGCGGTCGATATCCTTCATTACCGTTGTCAGAATTTCCGAGTCTATGACCGCCTCGCCTGCCAGCAGAAACGTTTTCTGATCATATGCGTTCCTGCGCAAGATGGCCGCAAGGTAGAAAGCCGATGCGAATGCTTCTGTAGCTGTTGCGGTATTGAACCCGCTGAAGGCTTTGTTGAAGCCGCCCAATGCTGGGGTATCGCGGATATACGCGGCATTGTGCGCATCTGTTGTCGCCAGCAGCGCCGTGACGCCCAGCATTGCGAGCGCGGGCTTGAGGTGGTGTCCCCGGACCATGGAGATGGGAAACAGCCAGATCTGCTTCTGATCGTGGAGGATGTCTGGCGCGCTCCTTTTCCATTGGCTACCAAGAATCTGCCATTCTGAAGGTTCACGCGCGAATGTCGAAGCCTGTACCGGATCGGGAGCCGGCTCCGCGGAAGTGCTTTCTGTTGTCGGGTCGAAGACTGCGGTGGGCGCTGAATCATCCTGGGCGGCGCAGAGCTGCACGGCGGCGAGCGAAGCAAGCAGCAGCACGACAGGCGAGAGCCATTTGGGCATCAGAAGCTCCAATCGAAGTCGAAGGCGCCAAGAGACTGCCCCACATCGGTACGTCCGCCAACATACTATGATATTGGCGCCGGTTGAGGCATTTTTCATTCATCAATTCTCCACCGCGCCCAGGATTTCGCGGCGTCCCGATCCGACGGGGAAACGGGAAAGTTCAGGGTGGATCCCGCACCCGGTCCTCGCCGGTTTCATCGGCGCGGCCGGTGCCCGGATAGAGCCGGCCCAGCGGTGGGTGCTGAAGAAGAAGACCGACGGATCGCGCCAGAAGATGTCCTGGGTGCCGTTGCCGTGATGTACATCCCAATCGACGATGAGTACGTGTTCGAGTGCGTACGTTTTGCGCGTAGCTGCGCTGCGATGGCGACGTTGTTGAAGAGGCAGAAGCCCATGCCGCGGCCTGCATTCGCATGGTGTCCGGGGGACGGACGACGCAGAAGGCGTTGCGAGGGGTGCCGGCGAGGACGGCATCCACCGCGTTCAGCACGCCGCCGGCCTGCAGCGCAGGCTGCGACGTCCCACGAGTCGGGCGTGATTTCGGTGTCGCCGGTGCTCAGGTAGGGGCGGCCGGAGTCGACATCGCGGCGGGCGGTCTGGAGGTAGGCGGCGGTGTGGCAGAGCTGCAATTCGTCATCGGTGGCGGTGCGGGGCTCGGCGCGGCGCATGCGGGCGAGCAGTCCGGCGTGGGCGAGTCCCGCGATAACGGCGTCGTAGCGTTCGGGCTTTTCGGGATGTGCGCGTCCGACGAGGTGTCCGCGGCACCGGTCATCGGCGACGCCCGTTGGCCGGCAGGGTGATGACCCGGTGGTGCGGGAGGTGGGCCAGCAGCCGACGGGCGGTGTCGGCCGTCCCGTCGGAGCTGCCGTCGTCGACCACCACCACCTCGGTCGATTCGACGTCGATCGCCCCCTCGGTCACGGCGGCGGCGAAGCGCTCCATGGCCGTGGGGAGCCGGGCGGCCTCGTTGAGGGCCGGGACGAGGATGGTGAGCCGAGGTGTCATGGGCAGGTCCCGACCCTACGCGGCCGCCGGCGGTGGGAGCGGGCAGGTCCCCGCCTCCCGTCGGCCCGGTCGGCCCCGGCGCCTAGGGCCGGGCCGCCCCCACGATGCCCTGGTACCAGATGGGGTTGAAGCTGACCACGGTCCCGGTGTGGGCGGCCTGGATGATGGTCCCGCTCCCGTACGGCGTGGCCCGTCCGTCGAGGTACGGACCCACGTACATCACCACATGGTCGATCCCGCTGCCGTCGAGGTCGTAGAAGATCAGGTCCCCGGGCTGGAGGGCGTTGAGGGGTACGTGGGGGAATGACGCGTACTGGTCGGCGGCCGAGTGGTCCATGCCCACCCCGGCCTGCCGCCAGGCCAGCATGGTCAACCCCGAGCAGTCGACTCCGGCGCTGCTGGCCCCGGCCCAGACGTAGGGCACGCCCAGGTACTTCATGGCCCCGTGCACGGCGGCCAGTCCGGCGGCCTGGGCGGTGCCGCTGCTGGCCACGGTGATGCCCCCGCCCCCCGGCCCGCCGACGGCGTTGGTGGCCTGGTTGGCCGCGGCGGTGGCGTTGATGGCGGCTGAGCTGCCGGCGCCGAACGTGGTGGCCACCTGGGCGGCCTGGGCGGCCTGGGCCGCCGCGGCCTGGGCGGCGCCCGGCGTGGTGGCGGAGGCCGCGGTCTGGGCCGCCGTCACGGCCTGGGCTGCGGCCTGCTGGGTGATCTGGACGGCCAGGTTGCCCTTGACCTGGGCCAGGGTGGCCTCGGACTGGGCGCTGACCGCCTCGGCGCTCTGGCGGGCCGAGTTGACTTGGGCCAGCTGGGCCGTCTCGGCCTGCTGCTCGGCCAGCAGCTTGGTCTGCACCGCGGTGAGCTGCTTCTGCCCGGCCTGCATGCTGGCCACGTCGTCGGCCACCTTGCTCGATCCCAGCTGCTGGTAGAGGTCGCGGGTCTGGACGGCGCTGGACGGCGAGGCGAAGAGCGACGACAGGGCGCTCGACGAGCTGTCGTTCATGTAGGCCTGGACGGCGTCGTCCCGCAGGTGGGCGCGCTCGGTGGCCAGGCGGGCCTTGGCCGCGTCGATCGACGCCGTGGTGGCGTGCAGCGAGGTCTGGGTGGCCGTGAGATTGACCTGGGACTGGTTGTACTCCTCGTCGGCCTGGTCCAGGACGGCCTGCTGCTGGGAGATCTGGGCCTCGAGGGCGGTCACCTGGGCTTCGGCGGCGTCGATGGAGGACTGCGCCGACGAGGTGGTGCTGGTCGACGAGGACGAGGACGGCACCGTGGTGGTGGTCGACGTCGAGGTGTCGGAGGGTGCGGCCCCGGCGATCCCCGACCCGGACCCGAGGGTCAGCACCGCCACCAGGCCGGCCGCGGCCAGGGTGAGGCCGTTGACACCCGTCCGAACGGTGGAGGTGGCCCGGGTCCGACGCCTTGTTGGCGCCATCGACCGGACCGCCGTCTGCCCCTGCTGCACTGATGACACTCCTTGCCCGGTCCGAGCCCCGATCGCCGGTGTGAACAGGGGGTTGCCCCTTCACCCCGACGGCCGAGCCGTCGCGTGCGTTGCCGTTCCTGCCCCGTCACCGAGCGCTCCACGGGCACGGGCGACCGAGCCTCCCGCCCGGCGCCAGCCGCCCCGGCGACCGTCGCCGCTGGATCCGACTCGGTAAGTTGCAGGTTGTATCGGCAGCTCGCCCGTGGAACTGGAGGCCCGAATCGTGGACGGAGTGATCGAAGTCCGGGACGGTCGGGTCCGAGGGGTCCACCGCCACGACGTCTGGTCGTTCTCCGGCATCCCGTATGCCGCCTCGCCGGCCGGCCCGGCCCGGTTCCGCCCGCCGGCCCCGCCCGTGCCCTGGACCGGGGTCCGTCCGGCCGACCGGTTCGGCCCCATCGCCCCGCAGCAACCCAGCCTGATCGACGCCTCCCTGGGCGGGCAGCCGGAACCCCAGTCGGAGGACTGCCTCAGCCTCAACGTCTGGACCCCCGGCCTCGACGGCGACCGGCGCCCGGTCATGGTCTGGATCCACGGCGGGTCGTTCGTGTGGGGGTCGGGCTCGGGGGGCCTCTATCGGGGCGGCACCCTGGCCCGGGGCGGGGACGTGGTCGTGGTCACCGTCAACTACCGACTGGGGCTCCTGGGATTCCTGGCCCACCCGGCCCTGGCGGCGCCGGACCAGACCTGGCTGGGCGACCAGCCCTGGACCGGGTTCGGCAACTGGGGGCTGGCCGACCAGATCGCCGCCCTGCAGTGGGTGCACGACCACATCGCCGACTTCGGCGGCGACCCGGGCAACGTCACCCTGTTCGGCGAGTCGGCCGGAGGGATGAGCGTGGCCGCCCTCCTGGCTGCGCCGGCGGCGCGGGGACTGTTCCACCGGGCCATCGTGGAGAGCGGCGGACCCTACGCCTACACCCCCGAGCAGGCGGCGTCGACGGCCGAGCAGCTGGCCGACCATCTCGGGGTGCCCATGACCCGGCAGGCCATGGAGCGGGTCCCGGCCGGCGACCTGGTGCGGGCGGCGGTCGAGTTCGACCAGCGGGGTGGCCGCCGCGGGGACAGCGGGCTCCTCATGCTGCCGGTGGTCGACGGTGGCGTGCTGCTCCTGCCCCCCGAGGTGGGCGTGGCCACCGGCTCGGCCGGCGACGTGCCCCTCCTCATCGGCACCACGCGGGACGAGATGGCCTTCTTCACCATCGGCGAACCGGCGCTCAGCGGTCTGGACCACGAGGGCCTGCGCCACTGGATGCGGCGGGTCACCCCCGACCGCCCGGCCCAGGACGCCGTCGTGGCCGCCGTGACCGAGGCCCGCCTGGCCCGCCAGGAGCCGGTGACCCCCCGTGACCTGTGGGTGGCCATCGCCACCGAGTACGTCTTCCGCCTCCCGTCGGTCCGGCTGGCCGATGCCCACCGGGCCGCGGCCGGACCCGGTGTGGGGACGTACGTCTATCTGTTCACCTGGGAGTCGCCGATGCTCGACGGCTACCTGGGCTCGTGCCACGCCCTGGAGATCCCCTTCGTCTTCGGCACGGTCCGCAACCCGGCCGTCCAGGGGTTCGCCGGCGGGGGGCCCGAGGCCATGGCCCTGTCGGCGGCCATGCTGGAGGCCTGGACCTCCTTCGCCCGGACCGGCACCCCGGGGACCTGGTCGGCCTGGGACCCCGACCGCCGGCCCACCCGGGTCCTCGGGCCGTGGCCCGGGTCGCCGGGCCCGGAGCGCCAGGTGGAGGGGCCGCGGCCCGAGGAGCTGGCCGCCGTGGCCGCCGCGGTGGCGCCCACGGTGGTGCCCTGAGGCGACCCCGCGGGAGCCGGGTCCCCGGTCCACGAGTCCGGTCCATCCACCCGCTGGCCCGGGATGGTCGCCATGATTGTTCAGCCACGTGGCGGCCCGGCGGGAACAGATCGGATCCGGATGACCTACGAAATCCAACGAAGGACGGGCTACTGTGCGCCGGCGGTGGCCGTGGAGTCCCATCCCGTCCCCGATCAGCAGTCCGGCGGGCGCCGGGTGGTCGGGGCCTCGGACACGCTGGGCATCGTGCACATTCCGAAGACCGGTGGGACGTCGGTGGCGGAGGCCCTCCATGGTCTCGACGGGGTCAGTGACCGCGACCTCTACTACGAATCGGAACTGATCACCGGCGTCGACGTGGGGGAACTGCCCTCGGAGCGCCGTTCGCAGTTCGCCTCCGTCGGGCAGCTCCGTCACCTGTGCGTCGGTAACCGACTCCTCATCGGCCACTTCACGGCCCAGTCCCTGGTCGCCGCGGGGTGCTCCCATCTGGCCGTCCAGTTGCGGGAGCCCCGCGCCCGGATTCTCAGCCTCTACCGCTACTGGCAGTCGTTGTCCGAAGGGGAGCGGACGGGGTGGGGGGTCTGGGGGTCGAAGGCGGTCGCCTCGTCACACCTCCCGTTCAACCAATTCCTGCGGTCGCCGCACGTCTGGGCGGCGACCAACAACGCCATGGCCCGCCAGCTCGTGGTCACGACCACCCTGTTCGACCCGCGGCACCTGGTCCGACAGATCGAGGACGAGTTGGGCGGACGGGGGTACGACCGGGTCCGAGGTCGGCTGGCCATCGCCGCCTGGACCGACCAGGCCCAGCAGTTCGTCGACCGGATCTGCGCGGAGTTCCTGTTGCAGCCGCCCGTCGAGGTCAGACGCGAGAACGTCACCGACGTGGTGGGGGACCGGGAGGTGATCGACGCCGACGACCGCGGCCTGCTCGACGAGCTGACCCGGCTGGACACGGGACTGCTGAACCGGCTGATGGGGGACGGCCACCTCCTGGCTCGGACCACCGGCGAGCTGGAGGACGAGTGGGAGGAGACCGCACACCGGCTGCGGTTCGATCTCCGCTGAGGTCCCCGACGCCCGTCCCCCGACGGACGGAGGCCGCCGGCCGGGGGCACTACCCGGTCCAACCCCCGCTGAAGCTGAAGAACTGACCGGTCTGGAATCGGGTCCTTCCCTCGAGCAGCACGGCGGTGAACTCGGCCAGCTCCTCCATGGTCCCGAGCCGGCCGGCCGGAGTCCCGGCCTCGATCCGGCTCCGCCGCTCCGGGTCGCGGTCGGCCCCGCTGGCCGCCAGGAAGCCCGGGAAGTCCATGAAGTTGGTGCCGACCGCGTTGATGCACAGGCCGTCCCTGGCGTACTCCTGGCCCACCGCCCGGACCAGGGCGTTGGCCCCGGCGCGGGTGGCCGAGTACGTGGAGACCCGTGGCTCCGGCCTCGCCCCGGTGGCACTGGTGTACACCACGATGTCCCCCGACCCCTGGGCCACCATGGGCGGGATGAGGGCCTGCAGCCCGTAGAAGGCCATGTCGAGGTTACCGGCCTTGGTCCGCTCCCACTGCCTCTCGGTGATGTCGAGGAATCCGCCGGTGATGATGCCCGCGCCGGTGACCAACGCGGCACAGTCGATGCGGCCGAAGCGGGCCAGGGCCCGGTCGGCCAGCGCCCGGTTGCCCTCCGCCGTCCGGAGGTCGACCGCGTCAGCCGGGACCACCTCGACCTCCACGCCGGCCCCGCGCAGCTCCCCGACCAGCTCGGCCTGCGGGCCGTGCAGCACGAGGTGGTGGGTCCCGGCCAGTCGGTGGGCGAGCCGGGGCCCGACGTAGTCCCCGGTCTGGGTGAGCAGTGCGATCCGTTTGTCCACGGGCCTCAACGTACCGCCGGAGCGGAGCGAGGACCCGGGTCCCGGCGACCACGTAGTCTCTGGAGACCGGTACCGACCCGAGGACGCTCGCACGGCGCGTCGTCGGCCGGCTCGCGTCGGGGACGTAGCCCAATTGGCAGAGGCAGGGCGCTTAAACCGCCTCCAGTGAGGGTTCAACTCCCTCCGTCCCCACTCCCGCCCTCCGACCGCCCCGGGCGCGGTCTGCTCCGATGGCCCCGGTGCGAGGCGACCCCGCTCCCGGGTGGGCGGCGATCCGGGAGTGGGAAGGGTGGGAGGGCCTACGCTCACCTGCTGTCGGTTCCACCGCTGGGCCCGACGCGAAGGAGCGTGCACCATGGTTGCAGACCTGCAGGATCCGCGACGGGTCGAACCCGACCACCTCCTGTCGGAGCGGGCCATGCTGGAGGGCTGGCTCGAGTTCCACCGCACCACGCTGCTGATGAAGTGCGAAGGCCTCGACGACGCCCAGCGGAAGGCGCGTCCGGTCCCCACCTCAGCCCTCTCCCTGCACGGCCTGGTCCGCCACATGGCCGAGGTGGAGCTCGGCTGGTTCCACCGGGTCCTCCTGGACCGGCCCGACACCCCGCACCACTGGTCCGACGACGCCGCCGAGGACCGGGAGCTGGTCCCGTTGGACGACGCCGACTGGGAGGCCGACCTGGCCACGTGGCAGGCCGAGTGTGAGGCGTCCCGCCGGGCCGCGGCCCCGCGGGCGCTGGACGACACCGGCGCCCTACGGGACGGTAGGCCCTGTTCCCTCCGCTGGATCCTCCAGCACATGATCGAGGAGTACGCCCGGCACAACGGCCACGCCGACCTGCTCCGTGAGCTGGTGGACGGGGCGGTCGGCTGGTGAGTGACCGACGACGCCGGGCGTCCCGGGCCAGCCACCCGTCACGTCCCACCGACCGGCGCCAGCGACCGGCGACACCGACGAAGACCCCGTGAACGCCCGGCCGCCACCGGCCGGAGTCAGAAGGCCGGGGTGGGGGCCAGGTCCCCGGCGGCGAGTACCGGGGCAGCGCCCTCGTCCCTCGCCGTCCCGTCGAGCGTCGGCCCGTCCACGGCCCGGTCGTCGGTCGGCCGGCCGGAGGCGCCGGCCTTCGAGATCCACACCGGGTCGCCGGACGCCAGGTCGAGCTCGTTGGCCGCGCCGCGGCTGAGCTGGACCCAGGCGGCCCCGCCCCGGGCCATGGCCACGTCCACCCGCACCTCGAACCCGAGGTGGGTGACCCGCTCCACGGTCCCGGCGTGGTCGCCCGACGGCCGGGTCGCGGTGGACGACCAGGTCGTGGGGGCGGACCCACTCGCCGTCCAGCCGGGTGGCCGGTCCCAGGAACTTCATGACGAACTCGTTGGCCGGGTGGTCGTACATCTCGGCCGGGTGGCCGATCTGCTCCAGACGGCCCTCGTTGATGATGGCCAGGTGGTCGGCGACCTCCATGGCCTCCTCCTGGTCGTGGGTGACCAGCACCGTGGTCACCGAGATCTTCTCGTGGAGCTCCCGCAGCCACACCCGGAGCTCCTGGCGGACCTGGGCGTCGAGGGCGCCGAAGGGCTCGTCCAGCAGGAGCAGCTGGGGCTCGATGGCCAGGGCCCGGGCCAGGGCCATCCGCTGGCGCTGGCCCCCCGACAGCTGCGACGGGTAGCGGTCGGCCAGGTGGTCGATCTTGACCAGGTCGAGGAGCTCGTCCACCTTGGCCCGGATCTCGGCCTTGGGCCGCTTGCGGACCTCGAGGCCGAAGGCCACGTTCCGGCGCACGGTGAGATGGCGGAACGGCGCGTAGTGCTGGAAGCAGAACCCGATGCCCCGGTCGCGCACCGGTACCCCGGTGACGTCCTCGCCGTCGAATTCGCACGGTCCCCGAGTCGGGGACCTCCAGCCCGGCCATCACCCGCAGGAGGGTGGACTTGCCGCCCCCGCTCGGACCCAGCAGGGCGGTGAGGGAGCCGTCGGGGACCTCGAGACTCACGTCGTCGAGAGCAACGGCACCTCCGAATCGCTTGGAGACGGATCGGATCGTGATCGCCATCGGGGCTTCCTCCTTTCTCTCGTCGGCTCGCTGCGGTCGGCGCCCACCACGGCCAGGACGGCCAGGGCCACCAGGGCGAGGATGACCGCGCCAGCGTAGGCGGCCACCAGGTTGAGGTTCTCGACGCCGTCCTGGATGAACAGGGTGAGGGTCTCGGTCTTGCCCGCCACCAGTCCGGACACCACGGCCACCGCGCCGAACTCGCCGATGACCCGGGCGGTGGTCAGGGTGACCCCGTAGGCCAGGCTCCGGCGGATGGAGGGGAGGGTGATGCGGCGGAAGATGGTGAAGGAGGCAGGCCCCGAGGGTGGTGGCCGCCTGCTCCTGGTCGGTGCCGATCTCCTGGAGGACCGGGAGCACCTCCCGGACCACGTAGGGCAGGGCCACGGTGGCCGAGGCCATGACGATGCCCGGCAGGGAGAAGATGATGGTGATGCCGTGGCCGGCCAGCCAGTTCCCGAACCACCCGCTCTTGCCGTAGACGAGGACCAGGGCGATGCCCACCACCACCGGTGAGACGGCCAGGGGCAGGTCGACGAAGGCGTCGAGCAGCCAGGCCCCGGGGAAGCGGTGGCGGGAGAGGATGAGGGCCACGCCCACGCCGAACACGGTGTCGGCGGGCACGGCGATGAGCACCACCAGGAAGGTCAGCCACAGGGCGTGGACGGCGTCGGGGGAGGAGATGGCGTCCCAGGCCGCCCCGAAGCCGTGCTGGAAGGCGCGGTAGAAGACCGAGCCCACCGGGAGCACCACCAGGAAGCCGAGGTAGACGAGGGCGGCGATGCGGAGCGGCCAGCGCCAGCGCCCGGTCACGGCGTCCCGTCCCTCATACCGACTCGGAGATGTCGAAGCGGCGACGGAGCAGGCCGATGCCGAGCAGGACGAGGAGGGCGATCAGCACCAGCACCACCGACACGGCGGCGGCCGCCCCGAGCTCGTCGCTCTGGGACAGGCTGAAGATCCACGACGAGGCCACCTCGGTCTTGAAGGGCACGTTGCCCGAGATCAGCACGACCGAGCCGTACTCGCCGACGGCCCGGGCGAAGGCCAGGCCGGCGCCGGCCAGCATGGCGGGAGCCAGGCTGGGCAGGATGATCCGCCACAGCACCCGGCCCGAGGAGGCGCCGAGCGAGGCCGCCGCCTCCTCGGTCTCGCGGTCCAGCTCGGCCAGGACCGGTTGGACGCGACCGCACCGAGAAGGGCAGGGTCACGAAGGCCAGGGCGAAGAGGATGCCCCACTTGGCGTCGGCCACGTTGACGTGGAAGGGGCTGTTGGGCCCGTAGAGGGTCAGCAGCGTGAGGCCGGCCACGATGGTGGGCAGGGCGAAGGGCAGGTCGATCACGGCGTTGACGATGCGCCTTGCCCCGGAAGTCGTCGCGCACCAGCACCCAGGCGATGACCAGGCCGGCCACCGAGTTGAAGGCGGCCACGGCCAGCGATGAGACCAGGGTCAGCTTGAGGGCGGCCACCGCCTCGGGCTGGCTGACCGCCGCCCAGAAGGAGCCCCACCCGCCGCTGAAGGCCTGGCTGACCAGGGCGGCCAGGGGCAGGACGACCAGCAGGCTGAGGTAGGTGACGGCGAGAGCCGGGCCGACCACCCGGCCCACCGACACGGCGGCCCCGACGCGGGGCGAGTCCCCGCCCCGGCCAGGGTGGCCGGAGGGACGACGGCGAGTCGCTCGGCCTCAGCTACTGGAGGTGGAGACACCGAGCCCCTGCTCGATCTTCGCCACGACGCCGGTGCTCGGCGTGAAGAAGACCGTGTTCACCTTGGTCCACCCACCCAGGCTGTCGATGGTGAACAGCGTCTTGGGCTTGGGGAACTTGAACTGGGCGGCCACCGAGGGGAGCACCGGGCGGTAGCCCTGCTGGCCCCAGACCTTCTGGCCGGCCGGCGAGACCAGGTAGGCGACGAAGGCCTTGGCCGCCGAGGGGTTGGCCGCCTTCAGCGGGACGGCGATGGGGTTCTGGATGAGGATGGTCTGCGGCGGGGTGATGATGGAGATGGCCTCGCCCTGCTTCTGGGCGTAGAGGGCGTCGTCCTCGTAGTCGAGCAGGACGTCGCCCTCGCCGGACACGAAGGTCTGGAGGGCCGTCGAGGCGCTCGACGGCTGGGCCACGGTGTGCTTGAGCAGGTTGGTGAGGTAGGCGGTGGCCTGGGCCTTGGACTTGCCCTGGTGGAGCTGGGCCCCGTAGGCGGCCATGAGGTTCCACTTGGCGCTGCCCGAGCTGAACGGGTTGGGCGTGATGACCTGCACGCCGGACTTCACCAGGCTGGCCCAGTTGGTGATGTGCTTGGGATTCCCCTTCCGCACGACGAAGGAGACGATGGAGTTGGTGACCATGCCCTTGGTGGCCGTGGCGCTCCACTTGGGCGAGACGATCCCGGCCTTCACCAGCTTGTTCATGTCGGGGGCGAGCGAGAAGTTGACCACGTCGGCCGGCAGGCCGTTGACCACGGCGGTGGACTGGGAGCCCGAGGCCCCGAAGGACTGGGAGAAGGTCACCGCACTGCCGGCAGAGGTGGCGTTGAACGCCTTGATCAGAGCGACGTACGCCGGCTTGGGCGTCGAGTAGGCCACCAGATCGACCGAGCCGGTGGCCGCCCCGGCGCTGGCCGGGATGCCGAGACCGGCGGCCAGGGAGACGGCCACCAGGGCGGCCCCACCCCCCAACCGGCGCTTGGGGGTCGACAGGGAACGGGGAGTGGGGAAGGTTCGCACGGGGTCTATTCCAGACTGAACCTGTCTGCTTTGTCAAGTCAGTAGGGATAGTAGGAATCAGGGGAACGCACGGAATGACATGAGGATGGTCGGGTGGCACGGCCGGTCACCTCTGGGCCCGGCCCTTGGCTCGGCCCGGTCGACCGTGGCCGAAGCGGCCGCCGCCCCAGTTCCGGGCCGGGTTCCCGGGCCGCGATTAGGACTGGCGGAGGGTCCGGGCCTGGGCGATCCGGGCCAGCCGGCCCTGCGCCACGAGCCACTCGCCGGAGCGGGTCAGCTCCCGGTCGGCGGGGAGGTGGTGGCGGCCCGCCGGGCCGTCGGTCCGGGTTCCGCACCGCCGACAGACCGACATCCGTCCGTTCGTCTCCGGCGCGTGGTGCTCGTCGAGCTGGGAGCCGACCGATGATGACTCGGTGGAGACCATGACACTCCGATCGCTGGATGCGAGGCCCGCGGACCTCGACCCGACGGTGGGGGCGGACCGGGCTCTGGTCGAGCGGCGTCCCCGAGCACACCTTAGGCCCGGATCGGCGGTCCTGTGCGGGGTGCCTCTGAGCAGCCCGATCGCCAGCCACACCGCTCGGGCCCACGCCCTCCGGACGTCGGCCGTCCCGTCGGAGCCGTCCCGGGTGGGGCCGTACCTCGGCCCGGAATCCCCCGACCACCTACCATGGGCCGGGTGAGGGGTCACCGTGGTCGGACCGATGCTGTGGCGACGGATCGGTCCCGCCGGCCGCGGCGGGCGGGGACGGGGCCCGACCGACGGCCGCTCGGACGCCTTGCCGGCCTCGCCGCCCTGCTCCTGGTCCCGCTGGTGCTGACCTCCTGCAACTGGCTCGTCTACCACGGCAGCGCGGGTGGCTCGGGCGCCGATCCCTCGGGCACGTCCTTCTCCTCGGCCCATCAGGCGTGGGTCTCGCCCAAGCTGGGCGGACAGCTGTTCGGCGAACCGCTGGTCCTCGGCAGCCGGGTCCTGGTGGCCACCGAAGGCGACACCGTCGTGGCCCTGTCGGCCACCGACGGATCCATCCTGTGGTCGACCACGGTGGCGGCGCCGGTCCCGTCCGGCGACCTGCCCTGCGGGGACATCACCCCCACCGTGGGGATCACCTCGACACCGGTGGTCGACTCGACGCGCAACGAGGTGTTCGTGGTGGCCGACGAGCTGGTGGGATCGGCCGTGCGGCACGATCTCTTCGGGCTCGACGTGACGACCGGAGCCGTCCTGCTGGACCAGCGGGTCGATCCCCCCGGTTCCGATCCCAAGGCCCAGTTGCAACGGGTGGCCCTGACGCTGGACGCCGGACGGGTGGTCATCGGCTACGGCGGCAACTCGGGGGACTGCTCGGACTACCACGGGTGGTTGGTGGCCGCACCCGAGGGCGGCGGTGCCCTCACGACCTTCGAGGTGGACGCGGCGGCCGGCGAGAGCCAGGGGGCGATCTGGATGGGAGGCGCCGCCCCGGTCGTGGACGGGAACGGCAACCTGTGGGTGGCGGCCGGCAACGGCTCGAGCAACACGGCCGGCGACCCCTACGACGACAGCGACTCGGTGCTCGAGCTCTCGTCCTCGTTGACGCTGCTCCAGTACTTCAGCCCGTCCACCTGGCTCCACGACAACCTCACCGACGCCGACCTGGGCTCGTCCTCGCCGGCCGTCCTCCCCGACGGCCTGGTGTTCCAGGCCGGGAAGTCCGGTACCGGCTACCTCCTCCAGGGGTCGTCCCTCGGCGGCATCGGCGGCCAGGTGGCCCAGCTGGCCGGCCTGTGCGGCGGCGTGGTCGACGGGGGGGACGCGTTCGCCAACTCCGTGGTCTACGCACCGTGCAGCGGGGGAGTGGTGGCCGTGCGGGTGGGGGCGTCGCCACCTTCGCTGACCCGGCTGTGGCAGACATCGACCAAGTCCAAGGGACCCCCGATCCTGGCCGGCGGGTTGGTGTGGACCATCACCGGCTCGACCCTCTACGGCCTCGACCCGGCGACCGGGGCGCCCTCGGTGCAGTTCACCCTGTCGGGCGAGGCCAACCATTTCCCCACCCCCTCGGTGGGGGACGGGCTCCTGCTGGCCCCGGCCACCGACCAGGTGTACGCCTTCACCCCGCCGCCGGTGACCAAGGTGGTGGCCCCGGCCAGTGGCGCCGTCCTGACCGGCACCCAGGGACTGGACGCCACCGCCACCTCCACCGTGGGGGTGGTCAAGGTGGAGTTCCGGCTGACCGGGGGATCGCTCGCCAACGTCCTCATCGGCACGGCGACCCCGACGATCGACGGCTGGCTGTGTGCGTGGAACACGACCTCGGTGGCCGACGGTACCTATACCCTGCGGAGCGTGGCCTTCGACGCCAGCGGGGCCAGCGGCTCCAGCGCCGGGATCGCCGTCACGGTGGGGAACTGACCGCCCGTCCCGGCGCCCGGGCCCCGATTGCTCCCGGGCGCACGCCACGCCCCGGCACCGGCGGGGAGCCGATGAGCGACAGTTCCGGCGGAGGCCGCCGGTGACCCGTCCGCCCGACCCGGGTGACCCCCGCCTCGACCGGCTGACGTCCCAGGGCCTGGCCGGCCCGCCGGCCGGCTCCGTCGAGGAGGTGGTCGACCGCCTCCTCGGGGTGCAGGCCCAGGACGAGCGGGGGTTCCGGCTGGCCGTCCGCAGCCGCACCCGCGGCCTCGTGGCCGACGACGTCGACCGGGCCCTGACCGAGCGGCGCTCGTTGGTGGTGACCTGGCTACAGCGCGGCACCCTGCACCTGGTCCGGTCGGAGGACTACTGGTGGCTCCATCCCCTCACCGCCACGAGGGTCGTGGCCGGCAACGACCGGCGACTGCGCCAGCTGGGGGTGGGCGACGTCCAGGTCGAGCGCGGTGTCGACACCATCACGGCCGCCCTGGCCTCGGAGGGACCGCGGACACGCGTGCAGCTCCGCGACCACCTCGATGCGGCCGGCGTGCCCACGGCGGGCCAGTCCCTCATCCACCTGGTGGCCGCGGCCAGCCTCCGCGGCCTGGTGGTGCGGGGCCCGATGGTCGACGGGGAGCACGCCTACGTCTCGGTCCCCGAGTGGCTCGGCCCGGCGCCGACTCCTCTGGAGCGGCCCGACGCCCTGGCCCGGCTGGCCCACCGCTACCTGCTGGGGCACGCTCCGGCCTCGGACCGGGATCTGGCCAACTGGGCCGGCATCACCCTCGGCGACGCCCGGCTCGGCCTCCGGTCGTTGGCCGACCAGCTGGTGGACGGGCCGGCCGGTGTCGCCCTGCTGTCGACCGCCCCGACCCCCGGTCCCTTGCCGCCGCCCCGGCTGCTGGGGGCCTTCGACCCGCTGCTGCACGGATGGGTGTCCCGGGAGCTGTTCGTCGGCGACCGACCCGGGGTGGTCACGACCAACGGCATCTTCCGGCCGGTGGCCCTGGCCGGCGGGCGGGTGGTGGCCACCTGGACGATGCCCGGGGGGGTGGTGACCATCGAGCCGCTGGCGCCGCTGACCCGGGCGGTGCGCCGCGGGCTGGCCGAGGACGCCGCCGACGTGCTGCGGTACCTGGGGCTCGAGCCCCGCCCGGTCGCGGTCGGCTGACCGCCGACGTGGTCACCAGAGGGATCAGGGGGCCGGATCCATCCCGAACCGGGCCATGAGGGAGCGCTCCTCGTCGACCGAGGGCGGCTCGTCCCGGTTCCACAGCTCGTGGAGGCCGGCGAAGTAGGCGTCCATGGCCGGGGCGTGGATGACCAGGAGGCGGGCGTCGACCTCGCCGGCGTTGCCGAAGGTGTGGGCGGTGCCCCGGGGCACGAGGACGAACCCCTCCGGGCCGACCAGCAGCTCCTCGCCCTCCACTTCGACCGACACCTGGCCGTCGAGCACGAAGTAGGCCTCGGAGCAGTTGGTGTGCCGATGGGGCGGCGGCCGCCGACCATGGGGCGGGAGCGTCCGCTCCATGAGCGAGAAGTCCCCGTCGTCCTGCTCGGCCAGCGCCTTGAAGAACATCACGCTGCCCCGGGCGGTGAACGTCCTGACCCCCTGGCCCTTGGGCACCGCGGCAGTGGTCATGGAGCGATCCTAGGGAGCCGGGCGCGAGCCGCGCCGACCGGGCGTCCCGTCGGCGGTCTCCGGTCCCGTCGCCAGACCAGGCGCAACCCCGTCCAGGTGCCGTCGACCGCGCACACCTTGTTGTCGACCAGGCCCAGGGGCAGGGCCACCCGGCGCACCCCGTCGTCGGTGACGTCGGTGGCCACCCCCGAGGCCCGCTTGGGCCAGGCCACCCACAGCCCCCCGTCCGGGAAGACCATCGTCCCGAGGTGGTCCACGCGCCGTTCCAGCGCGGCGAGCCGGGTGACGAAGGCCAGCACCACGTCGGCCCGCCCCCGGGCCCGGCGCCGGACCTCGACGTCGGCGGGCAGCTCCAGGACCAGGGCGTCCGGGGCGGACAGGAGGACCAGGGTCGAGCCCTCCCTGATGCCCAGCTTGGTGGCCAGCGGAGTGGCCGGGTCGGCGGTCACAGCGGTCAGTCTGACATCGGGGGACCCGATCGCTCAGCTGCTGGCGTAGTTCGAGGCTCCCCACCAGTCGACCAGCACGACGGACTCGTCGCCCACGACCCAGGCGTCATGGCCCTGGGGCAGGGCGGTGACACTGCCGGGCCCGGCGTCGAGGGCCGTGCCGTCGGCCATCTCGATGTGCAGCACGCCGCTCACGTGGTACTGGAAGTGGGGTGCTTCGCACAGCTCGGTGCCGGCGATCGGCTTCACGTGCTCGGACCACCGCCACCCGGGCTCCAGGGTGAGGCGACCGATCTCGCTCCCGCCGATCTGCACGAGATCGACGCGGCCGCGCCCGAAGTGGCGGGTCTCGTCGGGTACGGCGAATTCCTTGCATTCCGCTGCTGGCATGTCCTGTCTCCTCTGGTGGTCTCCGACCGACCCGGCGCCGGCCGTCGTGTCATCGTCGTCCCCGGTCATTGCCGTGGGCTTGCCGCCCCTACGGCAAGCCCACGGCAGGCCCACGGCAAGCCCACGGCAAGCCGGGCGTGGGATGGTGAATGCCGACGCCACCCCGAGGAGGTCACCATGTCCGAGCAGTCGACGAGTGGGTCCACCGACCGGTACCTGCAGGCCATCGAGAGCGCGGCCATCGAGCGGTGCGATGCCCTGGCCCCGACCATGACCCTGGACGCCACCGTGCCCAATTGGCGGTTCCGGGTCGAGGGCGAGGCCGCGGTCCGAGCCGAGCTCTCCCGGTGGTACGCGGCGGCCGGCACCTTCGAGGAGTTGGAACGCACACCCCTGCCCACCGGGGAGCTGGTCGAGTTCACCCTCCGGTGGGAGGAGGGGGGCGTGCCCCACGCCGTGCACCAGGCCCACGTCATCGCCGTGGCCGACGGTGCCGTGGTGCGTGACCGGGTGTGGTGTGGCGGGCGGTGGCCGGCCTCGTTGCTGGCCGAGATGGGGGAGGCGGCCGGTGAACCGTCCTGACGCACCGTCGCTGGTCGACCTGCTCGTCGAGGCCGAGTGCCGTGAGACCTGGCAGCCCGAGGACACCAAGTCGGGCGCCCGGTTCGAGCGGGTCGTGATCGGGGGCCGGCGCTACGTCCTCAAGTACCAGGACCCCGAGGACGACTGGCTGTTGCGGGCCACCGGCGACCCCGGCGTGCGCTACGTGCGGCTGTGGGACGAGGGGGTCATCGATCGGCTGCCCGATGCCGTCGACTCGGCCGTGGTCGCCGCCGCCTTCGACGGCGCCGTGGGCATGATCCTGCTCCGGGACGTCACCGACTGCCTGCTGGCTCCCGGCGCCCCGTTCACCTCGGAACAGCACACCCGTTTCCTCGACAACATGGCGGCCATGCACGCCGCCCTGTGGGGCTGGGTCGACCAGGTCGGCCTGACCCCCCTGGCCACGCGCTATGGCATCTTCACCCCGGCGGTGGCCGCGGCGGAGCGGGCGCGGGGTTCCGATGCCCTCGTTCCCCGGGTGATGGCCGAGGGCTGGACCCGACTCCCGGAGGTGGCGCCGGACCTGGCCGAGCTGGTGGGTCCGCTCCTCGACGACCCCCAACCCCTGGTCGCCGCCTTGGGGGACGTTCCCCACACCCTGGTCCACGGGGACTGGAAGGCCGCCAACCTCGGGAGCCACCCGGACGGACGGACCATCCTGCTGGACTTCGGAGAGGTCTCCGGCGAGGCGTCCCCGCTGGCCGACGTCTGCTGGTACCTGGCCCTCAACGCCGACCTCCTGCCCGAGCCCAACGAGCGGGCCCTGCTCACCTACCGGACGGCCCTCGAGCGGCACGGGATCGACACGGCAGGTTGGTGGGACCGGGCCGTGGCGCTCGAGATGCTCGGCACCATGGTCCAGTTCGGCTGGGAGAAGGCCCTCGGGGGTCCGGGTCCCGAGCTGACCTGGTGGGCCGAGCGGGCCGGTGAAGGCGCCCGGTGGCTCTAGCCCGGCCCTACGACGGTCTGGCGTCCGCCTGGGACTCCGATGCGTCCCCCGTGTACCAGCCGTTGGCCGACTCCCTGGTCCGGGCCGGCCCGGCCGACCTGGACGGACGGAGGGTCCTCGATCTCGGGAGCGGGACCGGGGCGGTGGCGCGGTCGATGGGGGTACTCGGTGCCCGGGTGGTGAGGGCCGACCTCTCGCTCGCCATGCTGGCGCACGGGGGCGGTCGGGGCCGGGCCCGCACGGTGGCTGACGCGGTGGCCCTTCCGCTCGGCGACGCCGTCTTCGACGCCGCCGCCGCCGGGTTCCTGCTCAACCATGTGCCGCCGGAGCCGGTCTTGCGCGAACTGGCCCGCGTGGTCCGGCCCGGGGGTGCCGTGCTGGCCTCCACCTGGTCGGCCATCCGACCCGATCCGGTCAAGGCGGCGGTCGACGCGGTGCTCGGGGCCTCGGGCTGGGTGCCGCCCCGATGGTACGAGGTCATGAAAGCCGAGGTGGAACCGGTCTCCGGCCATCCGCATCGGTTGGTGGCGGCCGCCGAGCGGGCGGGCCTGGTGGAGGCCCGGGCCACGGTGACCGGCGTCGATCTCGGACTGCGGGACGCCCGGTCGGTGGTGGCGTACCGGCTGGCCATGCCGCACATCGCCCCGTGGCGCGCCGGCCTGGACCGGGCGACCGACGCCGAGCTGGGCCACCGGTTGTGCTGTGCCGTGGCCCCACTGGTCGTCGGTTGGCGACCCTCGGTGATCCAGCTGAGCGCCCGGGCGCCCACCCGTCAGAGATAGCGGGATGCGGCCCGCCCCAGGGCGTCGGCGTACCGCCCGGCGTGCCGTTGCAGCGATTGGACCCGCCGGGCGGCCAACTCCCTCCAGGCGGGTACCTCGAAGACCCCGGCCACCTCGGCAGTGATCCGCCAGCCCTCGAGGCCGGCCACCTCGTCCAGGCGTTGCAGGAGCCGGCCCACCGCCTCGTGGTCGGGAGCCGTCCCCTGCTGGCGGGCGGCCATGGCGGCGAGGAGGAGGGCCTGCACCTCGTAGCGGGGGGTACCGAGCGTGGCCGCGTCGGCGGCCAGGGAGGTGGCACCGGCCCGGGCCGCTTCGAAGTTCCCGGTCTCCCGATCGAGGGTCGCTCGCAGCAGTCGGCCGCGGAGCTGGTGGCGCCACCGGAAGGCGTGCTCGATGGTGGTGAAGGGCATCGCCTCCCCCAACAGGCTGTCGGCGGCGTCGGCGTCCCCGGCCAGGAGGCGACCGGCGGCCAGGTCGAGCAGCCCGTTGGCCAACGGCTCGTCGAGGCGCTCCTGCCGAGCGGCCTCGATGGCCGCCTGGTTCAGCTCGTCCGCCTCGTCCAGCGCGCCCAGGTTGCGCACGATCCAACCCCGGAGGTTGAGCGGGCGGGGCGCCCAGCGTCGGGCATGCATGGCGTCCACGTCGGCCTCCAGCGTGTCCAGGGTGGCCATGGCCTCGTCGACCCGGCCCAGCATGACCAGCGCCATGGTGGCCACCATGCCCCCGTAGGCGTTGGGGAACCGGTAGGCGGCCAGCCCGCGTCCCGTCTGCGGCCTGACCAGCCGGAGGGTCTCGAGGGGGCGGCCCTGGTTCATCCGGAGCCACGCCAGCCAGGCCTCGGCCATGCCGCCGCCCACCTCCGTCGCCGACCCGAGCGCCCCCACGAGTCGGACCTCGGCGCCGTGGAGGTCGCCGGAGGCCAGGGAGACCCACCCCCCGAGGGCCAGGCAGCCGGCACGGAGGTCCGGATCGTCGGCTTCGCCGGCCCCCCGGTCGGCCAGGGTGAGGGCCTCCTCGAAGTGCCGCTGGTAGTGGGCCGACCAGGCGGCGATCTCCAGCGCCTCGGGTCCGGCGCCCGCCCGGCGGGCCGCCTCGAGGTCGTCGCCGGCCAGCGCGTGTTGCGAGGTCATCGACGCCACCCGGGCCCGCTCCAGTCGGGCGTCGACCGTGTCGTCCAGGGAGACCGCCTCGTCCAACAGGCGCATGGCCTCGTCCTGGTCGAACCGGGCGACGGCCAGGCGGGCCGCATCGACCAGCATGGCGGAGGCGAATTCGAGATCGCCCCCCAACCGGGCATGGTGGGCGACGACCAGCGGATCGACGTGGGGTCGGGCGCCGAGGGCCCGGCCGGCCTGCCGGTGGAGGAACGCGGCCCGGGCGGCGCTGACGGTGGACACCATGGCCTCACGGATCAGCGCGTGGGCGAAGACGAAGGCCTGGCCCTCCTCGACCAGGAACCGGCGCCGCACCCCTTCCTCCAGGTGGTCGAGGAGGGTGGACGGGGGGGTGGCGGTCACGGCGGCCAGCAGGTCGAGGTCGATCGCCGGCCCCATGACGGCGGCGGCCCGCAGGGTGGCGGCCGCCGGCCCGGCCCGTGCGCACCGTTCGGCGACGGCCTCTTTGATCGTGGCCGGCAGCGCGTCCCCGTCGTCGGCCGCGGCCAGCTCCACCAGGAACAGCGGGTGCCCCCCGCTCCGGGCGTGGAGGGTACCGGCGCGATCGGGGCCCACCAACGCCTCGGTGTCGGCCAGGGTGAGCGGGCCCAGGGCCAAGGTGGTGGCCCCGGGAAAGTTGACGCCTTCCTCGGTGCGCTGCCCGGCGACGATGGTCACGCGGCTGTCGGCCAGCCGACGGGCGGACTGCCCGAGCCAGGCGACCGTGGCCGCGTCGGCGAGGTGGACGTCGTCGACGACGAGCACCAGAGGCTCGAGCTCGGCCTGGCGGCGGAGGACGGCGAACAGCGCGGCAAAGACGAGGGCCAGGCCGGCCCCGGGGTCGGTGAGCATGACGAGCCGCGCATCACCCCGCGGTCCGGACGACCGGCCGAGGAGCGGACCCAGGACGGCGGCGTCCGGGCCCAGGACATCGACCGTCTCGTCGGCCCGGCGGAGCAGCGCCTCCACGGCGTCGAGGACGGGCTGGAGGGGCAGCGCCCGGCCCAGCTCGTCGCACGACACCGAGACGACGGCGGTGCCCCGGCCGGCCAGCCGGTCCGTCCAGAGCTGCAGGAGCCGCGACTTGCCGATGCCCGCTTCTCCCCCGAGCACGCCGAACTGGCCCCGCCCGGTTCGGGCCAGGTCGACCAGGGCGTCCAGCGAGCCGATGATGCCGGTCCGCCCGGGCAGGTCGACCGGGAGGGGGCCACCGGGCGCCGGGCTCCCGGCGGATGCCGGGAGCTCACCCACCAGGATGGCCGTGTGCAGCGTCTCGGTCTCCTCGGACGGGGACGTCCCGAGATCCTCGGCCAGCCGGGCCCGAACGGTGGCATAGGCGGACAGCGCCGAGGCCTGCCGCCCGGAGCGGGCCAGCGCCTCCATGGCGAGGCGGAGGGCCGGTTCGTCGTAGGGGTCCGAGGCCAGCATGGCCAGCGCCAGATCGCCGGCCTCGGACCACTCCCCGCCGGCCAGGGCGGCGCCGGCCACGATCCGGTGGAGACGGGAGCGGATCCGCTCGGTGGCCGCCTGCTCCGTGGTCGCCCACCAGGCGTCCGCCTCGTCGGCCAGGAGGGGTCCCCGGAACAGGTGCAGGCCGGCTGCCGCCGCGGTGCGGGCGGCCGCGGGTGTGCCCGACACCAGTCGCCGTTCGGCCTCGGACAGGTACTCGTCCAGCGCGTCGAGGTCCAACCAGTCCACGACGAGGACGTACCCCGCATCACTGCGGAGGACGCGGTCGGCGCCGAGCACGCCACGGAGGCGGCTGGCCAGGACGGAGATCTGCTGGGTGGCCCGCGCCGGTGGACGGTCCCGCCACAGGCAGTCGATCAACCGGTCCACCGGGACCGGTTGCCCGCGCCCCAGGGCCAGCACCTTGAGCAGCGTGCGGACCTGCCGCCGGTCCAGGGCCCCGGTGTCGCACTCCTCCAGCTGGAGCGGGCCCAACAACCGCAGGCGAACCTTCTGCACGCCATGGATCCTGGCATGCCCCGGCCGGTGACCGTTACCGGTCGCCCGGCCACTCCAGCTGGGTGATCTGGCCGCCGGTGACGTCGAGGTCGACCACCGAGGCGCCCTCGAGCGCGCCGGGCCTCGATCCCCCGCAACCGGAGCTGGTAGGCGCCGGCCTCCAACGACCCGAAGACGCCGGCGTAGGCCGCCGTGTCCCGGAGGTCGCGCCGGCGGACCGCGGTGTGGGTGCCGTCCCACGGGCGGCCGGCCCGCCGGATCTCGATCTCGGCGCCGACCAGGGAGGCCGGTGTGTAGACGACGGCCGCGCCCGCGTGCCCCCGATGTCCAGCACCACGGTGCCCTCGCCGCTGGGCGCCGGCACGGGTTCCACGGCAGTGTGCGTTCCCATCCCGCCGCCCGCCTAGCTACCGGCTACGAAGCCGGACGTGGGCACCCCGAGGTAGGGGAACTCGGGAAGGTACTTCTCCTTGCCCAGGGCGGTCACGTCGGTGGGTCCCGAGGTCAGGCCCATGGAGATGGCCCCGGCGGCGGCATCGGGCTTGAAGCTGGGGTCGACCAGGGGGAGCGTGGCCCCGGCGATGGCTCGCAGCTCGATGGTGGCCACGTCGTCGAAGACCCGCCGACCGTTGGGGAAGCCGGCCGGGTCCCCGCCGATCAGCCCCAGGTTGGACGGACTGGTCGTGGTGGCCGGGACGGCCATGTTGAGCCGCAGCACGTCGGCCTGGGTCGGCCCGGTGTAGTTCTGGAAGCCGGGGACCACCCCGGTCGGGATGCCGGTCATCAGGACGGCCAGCAGGTCGGCCCGCGGCTTCTTGTAGGCGGCCAGATGGGGGAACACCCCGGGGTACAGCACGGGCAGGAGCCCGGCCAGCTCCGGCGCCGAGACCCGCGCGGCGAACTGGCTGTCACCCGACGGGGGCTGCGAGTTCCAGTAGTCCTTGGCCGCCATGGGGATGAGCACCTCGTTGACCAGCGGGTTGCCCAGGCGGGACACCTGGGTCCACGGACCCGAGTTGACGTTGGCCCCGGGCTGGCCCTCGTAGATGCGGGCCTTCTGCCGGCTGGCCGTGGTCCACACCCCGATGGTGGCGTTGGGATCGGTGACCCCGGTGGGATGATGGCCGGTGACGGAGAGCTCGTTGATCTCCACCTGGATGGCGATGGTGTGGACGTTGACGCCGGCCGTGGAGTTCACGCCGGCGGCCATCTTGCCCAGACCGGTGTTGGCCAAACCGAAGGTGTTGTGGGCCTGCTCGAAGGGGCGGAGGTCGCCCAGGTCGAAGATGGCCCCGAGGTCGACGTAGAACCCCTCGGCCCGCTGGCCGGCGAACACTTTGAAGCCGTCGTCCAGCTGGGTCACGGCCTGGTTGGCCAGGCTCACGTAGTTGGGGGTGGACAGCGGCCCGATGTTGCAGGGCGGGCAGGGGATGTTGGTGCCGAGGACGTGGGAGCCGTGCTTGTCCACCCGGGTGATGGAGTAGGTCTGGCGGCGGTTCCAGCTCGGGCTGGTGAGGCCGGTGATGGGCCCGGTGTTGTAGAGGAAGGTGTTGGGGTTGCCGATGGTGCTGGTGAACTGGAACTGGTAGCTGATGTCGACGACGCCGTCATTGTTGTTGTCGATGTTGATGGCGTAGAGGACGTCGTCCCCGAACTCGTAGAAGTTGGGGCCGCCGTCCGGGGCCTGCAGGGGCACGTAGTTGGCGATCAGGGTGACGTGGTCGGGATGGTCGGGACAGACGAAGGCGTAGACGTCGGTGGAGTCGGCGACCGGGTCCTTGGAGATCTCGGGTGCTTCACGGTGGGACGACACGGGATACCTCGATTTTCTGACCGGAGCGGTCCGGTCGGTGGGTGACTGGACGGGGCTAGTGGGATCGGACGGAAGACGAACGGCGAGGGGACGACGGGTCGGAGGGCTAGCGAACGGCCCTCACCAGGGCGGCGGCCAGCCGGGGGTCGAGCACGGTGATCTCGCGGGTGCCCGAGAACAGGCCGATCTCCCCGGTGGCCACGTCGCGGACATGGGCCACCAGCGGCTCGGTCATGGACAGGGAGGACTCGCCCTCGGCCAGGGCCGCCTGGGCTTCGCCGGCGTCGGCCGGCCCCTGGGTCTCGAGCGCGCCCACCAGGGCGGGCAGGCCGGGGAGGGCCGAGAGGGTGCCGGCGGCGACCACGGCGGCCGTGCCCCCCTTCAGGAATACGCGTCGGGACAGTTCGCTCATGGAGACCTCCAGGGCAGGGGGTGGTGTCGTGCGCTCCCCTGGTGTTCGGAGGCGGATGCCCGGTCGGATGACACGGGCGGCGACAATGTCGCGGAGGTCGGGCCGGCGGCTGGGCCATGATGCAGGGGTGGAGGTTCGGGTCGTGGGGGAGCGGGACATCGGTCCGGTGGCCGAGACGCTGGCCCGGGCGTTCGGCCACGACCCGGTGTGGGGGTGGGTGTTCTCGGACCCGGAGCGTCGGCACGCTCAGCTCACCGCCTTGTGGCAGCTGCTGCTCGAAGGCGGTGTCGGCTACGGGTGGGTATGGGCCGCACCGCGGTTCGAGGCGTCCGCCCTCTGGATACCGCCGGGCCGTCCGGAGCTTCCCGAGCCGCAGGCGTCACGCCTCGAACCCATGCTCGACGAGCTGGCCGGCGCCCGCCGCCCGCTGGTCATGGAGGTCTTCGAACGCTTCGAGGCGGCGCACCCCCGCCACGAGGACCACTACTACCTGAGCCTCCTCGGTACCCACCCCGAGCACCGTGGTCGGGGGACGGGGATGGCGTTGCTGACCGAGAACCTGGCCGCGGTCGACGCCGAGGGCGCGCCGGCCTACCTCGAGTCGACCAACCCCGGAAACCTGGACCGCTACCGGTCGGTGGGCTTCGAGCGGATCGGGCAGTTCACGCTCCCCCAGGACGGCCCGACGGTCACGACGATGTGGCGGGATCCGCGCTGAGGCCGACCGCCTCGGGTCAGGGCGACGGCCCGAGGGAGCGGACCCGACCGATGCGCTCGTCGCCGGCCCCCACGTAGCGCACGAGCACGCCGATGAGGCGGTCGACGTCGAGGGTCCCCGCGTCGGCCATCTGCTCGAGGTCGGCCCCGTCCTTCGTCCGCAGGCGCCGGAGCCCTTGACTTCTTGCTCCCATCTCTTATAGTTCTCTAGGTGACTAGAGAAGTGTTGCGCCAGTCCGTCACCTTCCACCTCAGCTCCGACAGCGGGGTGCCCGCCTATCTCCAGCTGGTGCAGCAGATCAAGCAGGCCCTGCGCATGGGGGCCCTCGAGGTCGGAGACCAGCTGCCCACGGTCAAGGAGGTGGTGGCCGAGGTGGCCATCAACCCCAACACGGTGATGAAGGCCTACTGGGAGCTGGAGCACGAGGGACTGGTCGAAGGCCGGCAGGGGGTGGGGACGTTCGTCACCCGGCGCCCGGAGGGTCCGCCCCCCGGCGTCCAGGCCCGTCTGGCCCGCACCCTGGAGCGGTGGGTCCACTCGGCGCGGGGCGAGGGGCTCGACGACGAGTCGATCGAAGCGATGCTGCGCGGGACCCTGCGCAGCCGGCGGGGCGAGGCGACGGCATGAGCGATGCGGGCGACACCGGCCCTCCGTACCCGTGGACTGGGCAAGCGCTACGGCTCCCAGTGGGCGCTCCAGGACTGCACGCTGGACGTGGCGGAGGGACGGGTCACCGCGCTCGTCGGGCCCAACGGCGCAGGTAAGACCACCCTGCTGCGCCTGTTGGTGGGCCTCAGTGCACCGACCGAGGGAGCGGCCGAACTGCTGGGGCGGGCGCCCGAGCAGGACGAGGAATTCCTGGCCCTCATCGGCTACCTGGCCCAGGACGTACCGCTCTACCGGCGACTGTCCGCCGAGGACCACCTGATGCTGGGTGCCCATCTCAACCGTCAGTGGGACGCTGACGGCGCCCGGGACCGGCTGGACCGGCTCGGGATCCCGCTGGACCGACCGGTGGCCAAGCTCTCGGGTGGACAGCGGGCCCAGATCGGACTGGGGCTGGCGTTGGCCAAGCACCCGCGCCTCCTGCTCCTCGACGAGCCGGTGGCCGCCCTCGACCCCCTGGCCCGACGGGAGTTCCTGGCGTCCTTGACCGAGGCTGTGGCCGAGGGGGGACTGTCGGTCATCCTCTCCTCGCACCTGCTGCACGATCTCGAACGGGTCTGCGACCACGTCATCCTGTTGGCCGCCTCGCGGACGCAGCTGTGCGAGGACATCGACGACGTACTGGCCTCGCACCGGATGTTGGTGGGCCCACGTCGCCCCGAGTCGGGGTTCGAACCATCGGTCCAGGCGATCAAGACCACCCAGACGGACCGCCAGACCCGGGTGCTGGCCCGCCTGGACGGTCCGGTGCTGGACCCCACCTGGGAGGTCGACGAGGTGGGGTTGGAGGAGATCATCCTGGCCTACATGGGCCACGACGACCGGGACGCCGGCGGGGTCCTCACGGTGATGGGAGGGGCGCGATGAACCAGCTGGTCTGGCGTCTCCACCGCAACCAGGTGTACTTCGCCACCGCCGCGTTGGGTGCGCTGGCCCTGCTCCTGGTGGTCACGGGAACGGTCATGGACCACGACTACCTCCGGTTCCTCCACACCTGTGCCGCCACCCAGAGCTGCAATGAAGGCCAGAGTCAGCTGTACGACGGCGACGGCGCCATCTTCGACATCGTCAACCTCACCATGGTGGTGCCCCTGCTGTTCGGCTTGTTCTGGGGTGCGCCACTGGTGGCCAAGGAGTTGGAGGACGGGACCCACAATCTGGCCTGGACCCAGGGGGTCACCCGCCGGCACTGGCTGCGCACCAACGTGACCTGGGTCCTGTTGGCCGCGGCGGCATGGGGTGCGGTGATGGCCGCACTGGTCAGCTGGTGGCGTACCCCGGAGAACGCGCTGGGCAGCCGGTTCGACGCCTTCGACATCCAAGGGGTCGTGCCCGTGGCCTACTCGCTGTTCGCCGTGGCCCTCGGCATCGCCGTCGGGTCGCTGTTCCGGCGCGTGCTGCCGGCCCTGGCCGCCACGCTCGGCGCGTTCGTCGCCGCCCGGGTGGCCGTCGGGGTCTACCTCCGGCCGCACCTGATCACCCCCCTGACCAGCTCCGCCCCCCTGGCCTCGGGCGGCGCCCCGGCCGGGTCATGGGTGCTCTCGTCGGGGCTCATCGGCCCCCAGGGCCAGGGCCTCGGTCACGGCATCGCTCTGAGCCAGATCCCCGCGGCCTGCCAGCCCAGTGGTGTGGGGGAGAAATCGATCGTGCTCCCGTGCTTGGTGGCGCACGGATTCCACCAGGCCGTCACCTACCAGCCGGCGAGCCGGTTCTGGGCGTTCCAGGGAATCGAGGGAGCCCTCTTCCTCGCACTGGCCGCCGGGTTGATCGCCCTGGCCTTCTGGCGGGTGCTCTCCCGCGACGCCTGAGGGCTGCTCCAGTCCGCTCGCTAGCATCGGCCCGAGTCCGAGCAGGGAGCAGCGATGGCACACGACCCGGTAGTAGCCGACACGGTCAGGGAGCGGGACAGCCTCGAACCCCACTTCGTCCTCGCCGACCAGGACCGGCGGGCGGCCGAGGCCATGGCGGGCTACCGGGGCGACGCCGGCCGGCGACCCAACATCCTGCTGATCCTCTTCGACGACGTGGGCTGGGGCGACTTCGGCTGCTACGGCGGCGGCGTGGCCGTGGGGGCCCCCACCCCCAACATCGACCGGCTGGCCCGGCGGGGCAAGCTGCTCACCTCGTGCTACTCGGAGCCGTCGTGCACGCCGTCACGGGCCTCGATCATGACCGGCCGCCTGCCCATGCGCCACGGCCTCCTCCGGCCGCCCATGTACGGGCAACCCGGCGGACTGGACGGCGAGGTGACCCTGGCCCAGCTCCTGTCGGCGGCCGGGTACGTGACCCAGGCGGTGGGCAAGTGGCACATCGGCGAGAACGTGGAGTCCCAGCCCCAGCACGTGGGGTTCGACGACTTCTACGGCTTCCTGTCGGTGTCGGACATGTACACGGAGTGGCGGGACCCCAACTTCTTCCCGGAGATCGTCTACAGCGAAGCGCGGACCGAGTGGGTCGAGAACCTTCCCTTCAACAAGTGCTTCGTGCACGCCACCCGGGGCGGGGAGACGGAGAACGTGGAGGAGGTGACCGTCCCGGTCCTCTCCCTCCTCGACGACCGATGGGCCACCTACTCCCTCGAGTTCATCCGCCGGATGGGGGACCCGGCGCCCGCCGGGCGCACGCCCTGGTTCCTCTACCACTGCACCCGCGGGGCCCACTTCGACAACTATCCCCACGAGCGGTTCCTCGGGTCGTCGCCGGCCAAGCACCCCTACAAGGACACCATCGTCGAGTTGGACGACATCGTGGGGCGGCTGGTGGCCGAGCTGGAGGCCACCGGCCAGCTGGAGGACACCCTGGTCTTCCTCTCCTCGGACAACGGCCCGGAGATGGAGACCTGGCCCGACGCCGCCTACTCCCCGTTCCGCAGCGCCAAGGGTTCGACCTGGGAGGGGGGCCAGCGGGTGCCGGCCATCGCCGCCTGGCCGGGCATGATCGCCCCCGACGTGGCCACCGACGGCCTGTTCTCCCAGATGGACCTGTTCAACACCGTGCTCACCCTGGCCGGTGCCCACGCCACCATCCCCGAGGACCGGTACATCGACGGGGTGGACCAGACGTCCTTCCTGCTCGACGCCCAAGGGCAGTCCAACCGCAAGTACCTCTACTACTGGCTGACCAACGTCTTCTCGGCCCTGCGGGTGGGGGAGTGGAAGTTCATGGTCGCCTCCACCTCCGACGACGACCGGGACTGTCTCAACCTGGGCGGCTTCACCGGGGTCACCCAGAGGTACTCGCACGGCCGGCTGTACAACCTGTACCTCGACCCCAAGGAGAGCCACAGCTACCTGATCCGCAAGCTGGCCTACATCGACAGCTTCACCAGCGGGATCCGGGACCACCTCGTCACCTACGGCAGGTACCCGCCCAAGCAGCCCATCGCGGCGATGCAGTAGCCGGGCAGCACGCTTGGCGCGTGACGCCGTCACCGGTCACCGAGACAACCGTGAGGTAGGGATGGTGCCGCCCGCTACCGTGAGTGGACCGTCCGAGTGACCCGAGGAGACAGCCGCCGGTGATCAGCCCCGCCGACCAACAGGTCCTGGAGCAGCTGGTGGGAACGGCCACCTTCGAGCGCGGCAGCGGGTACGCCCACGGCGGGGCGGTCCGGAACCAGACCTGGAGCCCGGGCGGGACCCGGGTGGTGGGCGAGGTCCAAGGGGGAGCGGCGCGGCCGTACGTGGCCTCGGTCGAGCTGACCCGGTCACCGTCGGAGGCGCTGTCCGACTTCCGGGCCACGTGCACCTGCCCGGTGGGCGTCAACTGCAAGCACGCCGTGGCCCTGGTCCTGGCGGACGACCCGGCCGAGGCCGAACCGCCGACCCCGACCTTGACCCTGGTCCGGGGCGGGGGGTCGCCCGCACCGGGGGCCCGGACGGGCCAGGGGCGAGGCGGGCCGGTCCGGGGCGTCCCGCGGCCGACGGATCCCGGGGACTGGGCCCTGCCCCTCGAGGCCCTGCTCCAGGCGGACGACGACGGCGACGACGGGGCCCCGGCCGAGGAGTCCGGCACGGCCGAGCTCGCCCTCCAGTTCGAGCTCACCCTGGGGGTGATGACGGCGGCCCGCCGCTCGGGGTCGCCCACACCGGGCATCCGGGTCAGGCCGGTGGTGCCGGGCCGCACCGGCGCCTGGGTGCGGGGCGGGATCTCGTGGTCGGGCCTCGACTACTTCGCCTACGGCCGACGCCGGTCGGCCCGCTTCGAGGCGCAGCTCCAGCTGCTCAAGGAGCTGCTGGCCCTGAGCCAGGTGTCCGCCTCCCGCCCGGGCCAGTGGGGCTACCAGGACGAGACGGTGCGGCTGGAGGCCATCGCCAGCCGGCGCCTCTGGGACCTGCTCGGGGAGGCCCGGGCCCTCGGTCTGCCGCTCATCCAGGCCGGCCGCGGGGCCCGGCCGGTGACCCTCCTCCCGGCCGCCGCCGAGGTGACCGTCGACGTGACCCGGACGGCCACCGGCCTCCGGGCCGAGCCCCGCATCGGCAGCGACACCCTGCGCCTCCCGCTCGAGACGTCCATGCTGATCGGCCGACCGGCCCACGGCATCGCCTGGTGGGACGAGCTCACCGCGCCGTCCGGCGGCACCCAGACCGGAGGCCTGGGGCTGGCCGCGCTGGACACGCCGGTGGACGACGACCTCCGGGCCTTCCTGCGCACCGCCACGGTGGACGTGCCCCACCACGACGAGGAGCGCTTCCTGCGGGCCCTGGTCCCGCAAGCTGCGCCGGCGGGTGGCCGTGGGCTCGAGCGACGGCTCGGTCGAACTGCCCGAGGCCCGGCCGGCCACCCTCGTCCTCTCGGTCCGCCACGACGAGGACCACCGACTGGAGTTGATGTGGAGGCGGGGCGGCGAGGGCACCGAGGGCCGCGAGCCGCTGTGGGGGGTGCGGGGCCGGTTCCGCGACCGGGCGGCCGAGGCCGCCCTCATGGACTCGGTGGTGGCCGTGCTCCGCCCGGTGCCGGCCCTGTTCGAGCGAGGCCGGGTGGGGGAGCGCCTGGCCCCCGAGGCCCGGCTGGCCGGCATGGACGCCGTCCGGTTCGTCACCGACCTCCTGCCCGCCCTGGAGGCCATCGACGGCGTGGTCGTCGAGCACGTGGGCGCCCTGCCCGACTACCACGAGGCCGACGCGGCCCCGGTGGTGAGTCTGGGCGGCCAGGAGTCGAGCGACACCGACTGGTTCGACCTGTCCATCACCGTGACGGTGGGCGGGGAGCACGTCCCCTTCGCCGAGCTGTTCGTGGCCCTGGCCGAGGGGCTCGACTACCTGATCCTCCCCTCGGGCACCTACTTCTCCCTGGCGGTCGAGGAGCTCCAGGAGCTGGCCCGCCTCATCGGCGAGGCCCGCGCCCTCCTCGACGGGTCGAGCGACGGCATCCGGCTCTCGCCGGTTCCAGGCCAGCCTGTGGGAGGACATCCAGCGGCTGGGGGTGGTCACGGCCCAGGCCCGGGCGTGGGAGGACTCGGTGCGGGCGCTGTCGGGGGCCGCCGATCGGAGCGAGTACCAGGCGCCGGCCAGCCTGCAGGCCACCCTCCGGCCCTATCAGCTCGCCGGGTTCAACTGGTTGGCCTACCTCTACGAGCACCGACTGGGCGGGATCCTGGCCGACGACATGGGGCTGGGCAAGACGCTCGAGGCCCTGGCCCTCATGTGCCACACCAAGGAACGCGGTCTGACCGACGCCCCGTACCTGGTGGTGGCCCCGACCAGCGTGGTGGGCAACTGGGCCTCCGAGTGCCACCGCTTCGCCCCGTCGCTCGAGGTGGTCACCGTCACCGAGACGGAGAAGCGCCGGGGAGCCCCGCTGGCCGACCTGGTCGCCGGGCAGACCTGGTCATCACCTCGTACAGCCTGTTCCGGCTGGAGTACGACGGCTACGCCGCGGTGAGCTGGGCCGGCATGTTCCTCGACGAGGCCCAGTTCGCCAAGAACCGGCAGTCCCAGACCTACCAGCGCGCCAAACTGCTGCCGGCGCCCTACAAGGTGTGCATGACCGGCACGCCCATCGAGAACAACCTGATGGAGCTGTGGTCGCTGCTGTCCATCGCCGCGCCCGGCCTGTTCGTCAGCCCCGAGCGGTTCGCCGAGTACTACCGGATGCCCATCGAGCGGAGCGCCGACGCCGAACGCCTGGCCCAGCTGCGACGGCGGATCCGGCCCTTCATGCTGCGCCGGACCAAGGAACAGGTGGCCAGCGACCTCCCCGACAAGCAGGAGCAGGTCCTCGAGCTCGACCTCAACCCGCGGCACCAGAAGATCTACCAGACCCATCTGCAACGCGAGCGCCAGAAGGTCCTCGGCCTCCTCGGCGACATGAACAAGAACCGGATGGCCATCTTCCGCTCGCTCACCCTGCTCCGGCAGGCCAGCCTCGACGTCTCGCTCGTCGACGAACGAGTACGAAGGGGTGCCGTCGACCAAGCTCGACGCCCTCATGGAGATGCTCGACGACATCGTGGAGGACGGGCACCGGGTCCTGGTGTTCAGCCAGTTCACCCGGTTCCTGGGCCTGGCCCGGACCCGTCTGGCGAACCATGGCATCGAGCACTGCTACCTCGACGGCCGGACCCGCCGGCGCGACGCGGTCATCGACGAGTTCCGCAGCGGCGGGGCCCCGGTGTTCCTGATCAGCCTCAAGGCCGGTGGGTTCGGGCTCAACCTGACCGAGGCCGACTACTGCGTCCTGCTCGACCCGTGGTGGAACCCGGCCACCGAGGCCCAGGCCGTCGACCGGATCCACCGCATCGGCCAGACCCGCAAGGTCATGGTCTACCGGCTGGTGGCCAAAGACACCATCGAGGAGAAGGTCATGGCCCTGAAGGCCAGGAAGTCGGCCCTGTTCGCCGACGTGATGGACGCCGGCGGGCTGGAGTCGGGGGCCCTCACGGCGGCCGACATCCGGGGGCTGCTGGACTGAGGCCCGCACGCCGGCGGTGGCCCGGGGGCGACCCTGGGTGGTGGCCACCGGTGGCAGCCGTCCGGACGCCCGGTGCCGCCGCACGGACGACTACCGGGTGTGTACCTTTGGCGTCGGACCCGGCACCCGACCGGAACCGGCGCACGACGACGAACGGGGGACGAACCATCGAGGTCACCGAGAGGAGACGGCGGCTGTCCGGATCCGGGATCCGCACGGGGCGCGGCCGCCTGGCCGGCGTGCTGGCCGTGTGCCTCGGTGCCGCGCTGGCCGCGCTGGCCGGGCCGGCCGTCCAGGCGACGGCGGGCGGGCGTCCGGCGGTCCGCCCCACCGGCCACGCCAAGGCCACCTACCTGGTCTTCGGCGACTCGACGGCGTTCACCCTCGGGATGGACCTCGAGGTCTACGCCTCGGCCGTGCACGACCGGGTGAACCTGGTCGACGACGGGCAGCTGGGATGCGGGGTCGCCGAGGGGTCGTTCATCATGGCGGACGGTCAGCCGGTCGTGGTGCCCGCCGTCTGCAACCCGGCCACGCCGCCCGCCGGCCAGTGGCCGGCCATCCTGGCCCGGGACCTGCTGGCCGACCGGCCCCGGGTGGTCGTGCTCCTGGCCGGGCGGTGGGAGGTGTTCGACCGCAGCGACGCCGCCGGGGAGGTCACCGACATCACCCGTCCGGCCTACGCCCGGTACGTCGAGGACCAGCTCCAGCGCTTCGTGAGGATCGCCTCCAGCCGGGGCGGTCGGGTCGTCCTGATGACCGCCCCCTACTACCAGCCCCCCGGGGGGAAGACCGGACCCGAGGACACCCCGGTGCGCGTGGACGAGTACAACCGCCTGGTGCGGGACGTGGTCCGGGCCAACCCGGCGACCACGTCCCTGTTCCGACTCAACGCCCTCGTCTCGCCGCACGGAAGGTACGCCGCCACCATCGGCAGCCAGCTCCTCCGGGCCCCCGACGGCGTGCACTTCCCCTTCTTCACCCTCGGGGATCCCGAGGCGCCCGAGCCGGACAGCTACTTCCAGGTGCTCCAGTTCGGCGAGTGGCTGGGACCGAGGGTCCTGCCGTACCTGGCCGATCAGGCCAGGTGACCCCGGCCGTTGGCGTCACCTACCCGGCACCCACCTGGTCGGCCGCCCGTCGGGCCATCTCGTCGGGGGCCACGTCCTCGATGTGGGTGTGGATGCTCCAGGTGTGGCCGTAGGGATCTTCGATCTGCCCGGCGCGATCGCCGTAGAACTGGTCCTCGACCGGACGGGTGACGGCAGCCCCGGCCGCCGTGGCCCGCCCCACCGTGGCGTCCACGTCCTCCACGTAGATCGTGAGGCCGACCGGGCTCCCGCCGAGGGTCAGGGGGCCCTTGATCCCCATGTCGGGGTACTCGTCGGCCAGCATCACCACCGAGTCGCCGATGGCCAGTTCGGCATGGCCCACCTTGCCGTCGGGGCCGGCCAGTCGCATGCGCTCGGTCGCCCCGAAGACCTCCCGGTAGAACTCGATGGCGGCCGACGCCCCGTCGATGTGCAGGTAGGCGCAGACACGCGGGTAGTCGCGGGGAATGGGATCGACGGCCTCGGTCATGACGCACCTCCACGATCTGGTCGGCTCCACTGTTGACCATGTCCCGGATGGGGTCAACCGACTCCGGTGGGACGGGCGGGAACCGGAGGTCGACCCGGGCATGCCCGTTGGCGCGCCGCCCCTTGACTTCAAGTGGACTTCAGGTCTTACCATCGCCGGTGGAGCGATGGTGACGAAGGCAACCCCGAAGGAGGCACCGGCGATGAGCTTCACCGATGACGAGTTGGCCTACCTGGACTCGCAGACCCTGGGCCGGTTGGCCACGGTCCGGCCCGACGGCGCGCCGCAGGTCAGTCCGGTCGGCTTCTCCTACAACCGGGAGCTCGGGACCATCGACATCCACGGGTACTCCATGTCGACCAGCCAGAAGTTCCGGAACGTGGGACCCGAGCCGCGGGTGGCCTTCGTCGTCGACGACATCGCGTCGACCCGACCGTGGCGGGTGCGGTGCGTGGAGATCCGGGGGGTGGCCGACGCGGTGCTCGACCCGACGGCGGTGCCCGGGAAGGACTCGTCGGTCCTCCGCATCCACCCGCGGAGGATCATCAGCTTCGGCCTGGCCGACCCGGAGGGCGAGCCGCACCTGGCCACGCCCAGCCGACGGGACGTCGCCTGAACCGGCGCACGCGGAGGTCGCCGTCCCATCGAAGCCGAGGAGGGTGCGGCCTACGGTCAGGGCATGGACCACACCCTGACCGTCGGGCGGTGAGCGGGCGCACCGGTGTGGCCGCCTCGGCCCTGCGCCACGACGAGGCCGAAGGGCTCATCGGGTCGGAACGGGCCGACGGGGGCCAGTGGCGGCTCGCCCGGGACGCCATCCGCCGCGTCCCGTTCATCCGGGTGGCCCAGCAGGTCGGCCTGAGCCTGGAGGACATCCGGGCTCCTCAATCCCGACGACGTGGCCGGACGGTCGGGTACCGCAACCGCACGTCGGCCGCCGACGGGCGTTGGGGCGCGGTTGGAACGCCCGACGCAGTCGTGATCGGGGGAGCCGTCGGGCTCACGCCCCGGCGCACCCCCTCAGGAAGGCGTCCAAGGCCTCGAAGTCCGGTTTGACCGTCAGATGCCCCTGCCCGTCCCTCGAGATGTCGAGGGACGGGCAAAAGGCGTCCCGGTCCCCGCAGAAGAAGTGTGGTGAGCCCTTGACGCCCCGCTCCATTCCCTCGCGCCAGTCGGCGAGCACGCCATCCGCGTCGTGGCGCCCCGGCAGGCCCACGCCATACCGTCCGGCGATCTCGGCCAGCACCCGGGGCTCGGAGATGTCGAGGCCGGCTTCGAAGAGGGCTTCCCGGAGGGCCAGGCTGACCGCCTCACCGGTCGCCATGCCGTGGCGGTTGGCCGCGTGGGCGCACGCCAGGGCCGGGAGGGTCGTGGTGGGGAAGTGCTCGGGATCGAAGCCGCGGAAGAGGTTGGGGGCAACCCGGGCCCGGAGCTCCGCGATGTGGTGGGCGGTGGTGTCGGGGTCGAGCGGCGCCCCGTTGACCAGCTCGAGCGGCCAGGCCCGGACGACCAGGGCCAACGGCCGGTCGCACGCCTCGGTCCTGCGGGTCGCCACGCGGTGGAGGCCGACGTAGGCGAAGGGGCACCAGATGTCGGCGAACACCTCGATGACCGAGCCGGCGTCCCCGGTCCCGGTGCTCTCGAAGGGAACCGGCTCCGATGGCGATTCCCGGGTCCCTCAACGCGCTCACCATCTACTCGTTCCGCCTCGGTGATGGCGCCGGGCGCGGTAGTCCTCGGCGTCGACCTCGCCACGGGCCGACCGGTCGTCGAGGATCGGCAACGCCCAACCCTGGTTCTGTTCGCACGTCATGTCGTTTGCCCTCCGGTGAGTGGCTCTCCTGTCATGGTGGGCGGGGGAGAGCCCCGGCACCAGGGCAGAAGGTCACAACTCGCCGGCCCTCTGCCTGCCCGGCCGGTGCCGCCTCCGGGCGGTCCGGGGTGTCGACCGAGCCGATGAGCGACCGGACGCCTCGGGGTCGGCACAAATGGTGGTGATCGCCGGGGCGCGGTGTTAGCCTCACCGACGACATGACGGAGGCACAGAGGTTCGCACTCTGTCACCACCGGCGGATGCACCGGGTGAGGTCGTGGGTCGCTGGCGGAACGTCTCGGCGAGGCGGGAGGTCGGGACCCCGTGCCGCGGTGTCTCGGCCATTCCGAACGGAGAGACGACTCACGATGCAGACGAGAAAGGTGCTCCTCGCCCTCACGGCGGGATGGTTGGCCCTGGCCATGACGGCGACCGCGTCCGGGGCCGCACAGGCCCCCGGTCCGCGACAGGCCCACGTGTCGGTGGCGGCCAGCCAGACGCCGGCCTTCAACGGCGATGCACCTGATCCGGACGTCGTCTACTCCGCCGGGACCTACTACGCCTTCACCACGGGGACGCCCCTCGGGAACCACCTGCAGGCCCTGGTCTCCGGCAGTCCGGCCACCGGATATCACTCGTACACGGGCACGTCGTTCGGGTCGACGGCCCTGCCGACCACGCCGGCGCTGGCAGACGCCCGACACCCAGACCTCCCCGGGCGTGTTCTTCTACGGCGGCCACTGGGTCATGTTCTACGACGCCTCGGTCAACCCCAATCCGGCCGACAGCGGGCACAGCTGCCTCTCGGTGGCGACGGCCGCGTCGCTGACCCCTTCCTCCCCGGTGTTCACCGACTCCTCGGCCGGCCCACTCGACTGCGGTCCCGGGAGTGCGGGTGTGCTCGATCCGAGCCCCTTCATCGACCCGGCCACCGGCACGGCGTACCTGCTGTGGAAGTCCAACGACGGCAGCTCGGCGGTGGCCTCCCAGGTCTGGTCCCAGCCGCTCAACGCCAGCGGCACCGGTCTCGTCGGGTCACCCACCCTCCTGCTCACCGTGGACCAGGCAGCGCTCCCCTGGGAGACCACCTTCGACAACCCCCAGATGGTCTTCTCCTCCAGTGGCTACCAGCTGCTCTTCTCGGCCGGGGACTTCCTCTCGGCCTCCTACTCGCAGGCCATCACCAGCTGCAGCGGCCCCTTGGGACCGTGCAGCCAACCGGCCGGCGGCCCCTTCCTCACCTCGTACGGGAGCGTGGCCGGTCCCGGCGGCGGGTCGCTGTTCACCGACGCCGGCGGCCAGTGGTGGCTGGGCTTCGCCGGGTGGACCGCCGGGTGTACCAACTACGGCTGTGGCGGGGCGCGGCGCCTGTTCACCGCACCGATCGATTTGAGCAACGGCCTGAACGTCCCCTGCAACCCACCGGCGGGGGGCCCGGCCGGCTACCGGATGACCGCCAGTGACGGAGGGATCTTCAGCTTCGGGAACCTCCCGTTCTGCGGGTCGACCGGGTCGATCGTGCTCAACCAGCCGGTGGTGGGCATGGCCGACTCGACCGACGGGGGCGGGTACTGGACCGTCGCCCGGGACGGCGGGGTGTTCGCCTTCGGCGACGGCCGCTTCATGGGATCCATGGGCGGGTCCCATCTCAACCGGCCCATCGTGGGCATGGCGGCCACCCCGGGCGGCCAGGGCTACTGGCTGGTGGCCAGTGACGGCGGCATCTTCTCCTTCGGGAACGCCTCCTTCTACGGCTCGACCGGGGCCATGCACCTCAACCAGCCCATCGTGGGCATGGCCGCCACCCCCGACGGCCACGGCTACTGGCTGGTGGCCTCCGACGGCGGCATCTTCACCTTCGGTGACGCCGCCTTCTACGGCTCGACCGGGGCCATGCACCTCAACCAGCCCATCGTGGGCATGGCCGCCAACCCGAACGGCCACGGCTACTGGCTGGTGGCCTCCGACGGCGGCATCTTCACCTTCGGTGACGCCACCTTCTACGGCTCGACCGGGGCCATGCACCTCAACCGTCCCATCGTGGCCATGGCGCCCGCCCCGGGCGGCCACGGCTACTGGCTGGTGGCCTCCGACGGCGGCGTCTTCTCCTTCGGGACCGCCCCGTTCTACGGCTCGACCGGTGCCATCCACCTCAACCAGCCGATCGTGGGGGCCAGCGCCTGAGCCGTCGGCGTCCGGTCGCCGGCCGGCCGGGTCAGGCGACCGGGTCGAGGTCCGAGCCGACCCCGTCGGCCAGGAAGGCGTGGGTCTGGTCGGCCGGGACGGGTGGTGAGTAGAGGTAGCCCTGGATGTGGGTGCACCCCAGGCGGACCAGGGCGTCCCGCTGCTCAGGAAGCTCCACCCCCTCGGCGGTGGTCTGTAGGTGGAGGGTGGTGGCCAACTGCATGATGGCGTTGACGAAGCCCCACCCCTGGTCGTCGTGGGCCACGTTGTCCACGAACCGCTTGTCGATCTTGAGGATGTCGATGGGCAGGTCGGCCAGGGCGGCGAACGAGGAGTAACCGGTGCCGAAATCGTCGATGGCCACCCGCACGCCCAGGTTCCGCAGCGCGTCGAGGGCGGCGATGATGGATCTGGACTCGGAGGCCAGTGCCGACTCGGTCACCTCCACGATCAACGCGCTCGGCTCGAGGCCGGCCGAGGCCAGGGCGTCGGTGACGTGGTCGACGAACTCGGGATGGGCCAGTTGGAGGCGTGAGGTGTTGACCGAGATGCTCGGGCGGGCGCCGGACCCGTCGGCGTGCCAGCGACGGGTCTGCCGGCAGGCCTCGGCCAGCACGGCCCGGCCCAGGTCGATGATCAGACCGGACTCCTCGGCCACCGAGATGAAGGTGCTGGGGGAGACGTAGCCCCGGGTCGGGTGCAGCCACCGGGACAGCGCCTCGAAGGAGACGACCGCCCCGGTGCGGGTGTCGATGATGGGCTGGTAGTACACCGTCAGGCGGCGGTCCCTGATGGCCGCCCGCAAGTCCTGGTCGAGGCTCATGCGCTCGACGGCCGCCGCGTGCATGTCCGCCCGGAATACCTGGTAGCAGCCCTTGCCGGCCCGCTTGGCCTGGTACATGGCGGCGTCGGCGTCGGCCAGGAGGCGGTCGGCCGTGGTCGCGCCGTCATCGGTGAGGGCGATACCCACGCTGGCCCCGATGGCCACCTCCTGACCCGGAAGGGGCAGGGGATCGACCAGGGCGTCGAGCACCCGCTGGGCCACCGGTCCCGACCGGTCGGCAGCGTCGAGCGAGTCGACCAGGATGGCGAATTCGTCGCCGCCCAGCCGGGCGATGGTGTCGGACTCCCGCAGCCGCAACCGGAAGCGATCGGCCACGGCGATGAGGAGGGCGTCGCCGACCAGGTGGCCGAGACTGTCGTTGACATGTTTGAACCCGTCGAGGTCCACGATCATGACGGCGACGCATCCGCCGGTGCGGGCCCGCCGGGTCAACGCCTGCTCGAGGCGATCGTGGAACAGGGCACGGTTGGACAGTCCGGTCAACGGATCGTGCATGGCCTGGTGGCGGATGGCGTCCTCGGCGCGGAACCGCACGGTGGCGAAGAAGACGATGGCGGCCACGGCCTCGACGAACTGCCCGTCCTCGTCCCGCAGGGGGGCGTCCTGGTAGAGCTCGATGTGCGCGATCGGGTGCTCGGGGTCGCCCACCGGCTTGCGTAGGCACGGAGGCTCAACGTCGGCGGACCGGCCGTCATCGGCCGCCACCGGTCCACCTCCGAGCACCGCCGGACCGTTGTCCCCTGCGACGGGCTCGAGGTCGAGGGTGATCGAGCAGCGGCGGGGGTGGAGGACGGCGGTGATGGCGTCGGTGGACAGCTTGACGGCGCCGGCCAGGGTGGTGGCCCGCAGGACCTCCAGCCTCAGGTCGGAGAGGGCGACCTGGCGCTCCATGCGGATGCGGCGGTCGGTGACGTCGCGGGCGTTGATGACCACCCCCTCCACGGCCGGGTCGTCGAGCAGGTTGGTGGCCAGGCCCTCGAGCCACAGCCACTCGCCGGACCGACGGCGGACCCGGAACAGCAGTTCGGTCGATGCCCCGGGCGCCTGCGTGGCCCCGCCGATGGCCGCCCGCACGTAGTCGAGGTCGTCGGGATGGACGAGGTCACCGGTGAGCGAGGCCATCAGCTCGTCGGGCTCGAACCCCAGCACCGCGGTGGAGGAGGGGCTGGCGTACGTGACCGTCCGGGTCCGGTCGACGGCGAACACCAGGTCCGAGGAGCTCTGGACCAGGGCCCGGAAGCGACGCTCGCCACTCTCGGTCAGCGAGGCGGCCCGTTCCTTCTCCCGGAGGGCCGAGTAGAGGGAGCGGTAGGAGAAGGCGATGCCGATGGCCACCAGGATGGCCAGTCCGTGGACCGCCGGCACGGGTAGCAGGCTGGGGGCCCAGCCCAGGGCCAGCAGCCCCTGGCCGGCGGCCAGGCAGGTGAAGGTCCAGCCCAGCACCACCCGGTAGGACGACGACCCGGTCATGGCCAGGGACTCCTGGCCGACCAGGACCAGTCCGATGGCCAGGGCCGGGCCCCAACCGGTGGCGTAGATGATGGCGGTGACGAGGACCACCTGGGTGGCGATGCGGATGTGGAGCCGGATCCGGGTGTGGGACCGGTCCCACCAGAAGCCGGATGCCGTGGAGGCCAACTGCCCGCCCACCAGGAGGACGGGGATCAGCCAGATCGGCGACGGGGCGACGAAGTGCACCTGTTGCAGGGCCACCAGGGCCACGGCGGCCAGCGGACCCATGAACAGCATCTCGGCGAAGTGCGCCCCGCGGGCCTCGCCCGATACGACCCGCCGTACACCCCCGAGATCCATGATCCGATATCGACCAGGTCAGAGGCGTGCTTGAGGGTTCCTGTCCGCCACGGTGGGCTGGTCGGAGCCGTCCGGGACGGCCGTCGGAGAATTCTCGGATTTTTCCGAAAATTCTCTCAAGGGTCGCCCCGAACCTGCCGATGGAGGGGGGTCAGTGTTGTAGGACTTGGATCCCGCTACCCAACCCCGTACCTGACACCCGCCGCTCCTACCCCCCCAGGAGCGGCGCGCCCGCGCGGCCGGCCAGGTGCGGCGCCATGACTGCCTGACAGGCCTCTGACCTGGGGTAGCGCGCGGCAACGCCGAGTATCCGGGACACGTGGCAGCCCGGTCACCGCCCGATGCGTGGGAGGGCCGCTGCCGACACCGATCCCGACCAGGTACGTCGTACGATTCACCGATGACGGTCGAGGCCCCGCCGGCCCCCACGCTGCCGAGATCGGGCCCGCGACACGCCAAGCCGGTGCGGCGCCTGCCGCTGTGGATCACCGTCGTCCTGTGGGTCATCGTGGCCGCCCTGGCCGTGGTGGCGACCATGCGCATTGTCGCCTGGGACTCCTACGACCTGTTCGCCGTCCTCAACTCGGTCACCGCCTTCATCTACCTGCCGGCCTGGATCGTGGCCCTGGTGGCGGTGGTGGGGAAGCGGTACGCACTGGCCGCCGCGGCCCTGGTCGTCGTGGTGGCCCAGATCGTCTTCATGCTCCCCGAGCTCACCGCGGCCGAGCCGCTGCCCGGCTGGGTGGCCACCGCCCCGAAGGTCCGGCTGTTCGACGCCAACGTCTACGCCTCCAACCCGTCCATGGCCGGGTACGCCGCCGAGATCGAGGCCTACCGGCCCCAGCTCCTGACCCTGGAGGAGGCCGTCCCCTCCGACGTGACCCAGTTGCAGAAGGAGGGGGCGCTGGCCCATCTGCCGTACACCATCGAGATCAAGCGCTACGACCCGCTGGCCTTCTTCATCGCCTCCCGGTACCCGCTGACCGACGTGCACGTCGACTACCTCTTCGGCCTGCCCCTCATCGTGAAGTCGACGGTGCACCTGCCGTCGGGGCCGCAGGAGCTGTGGGTGGTCCACACCATCGGACCGGTGGCCAGGTCATTCCGTACGTGGCGGAGTCAGGTGGCCGAGATCAACCGTCAGGTACGCCTCCGAGGTCCGGCCGGCCTCCTGCTGGTCGGGGACTTCAACAGCACCTGGAACAACCAGGGGTTCCGCCAGATCCTGGCCGCCGGGTTGACCGACGGCGCCGCCGCCCGGGCCCGGCCGTTCGACATGACCTGGTCCCAGACCAAGCCGATCATCCCCCCGGTGGTCCGGATCGACCACGTGCTGACCGGGCCGGGCGTCGAGGTCACCACCATCGCCACCGGCAACGGCCCGGGCAGCGACCACCGGGACGTGCAGGCCACCGTGGCGTTCCACCGCTGAGCCAGGCCGGAGCGTCGACGGGCACGCCCCGGCCCCGCCGTCACAACCCGAAGGCCGCTCGCAGGTCGGGGGCCGACGCGGCGTTCCGGAGCGGCGATACCCCGGCGTTGTCGTCCAACCAACGGGTGAGGGAGTAGTGGTTGAAGGTGCCGGTCACCTGGACGTTGCTGAGACGCGGGTCGATCACCACCAAGGGGACGTTGTTCCCCTGGCTCGAGTCGTCCTCGTCGAAGGTCACCACGATGGTGAGGTTGCCCGACTGGTAGTCGGGACCCGCCATGATGACCGGGAGCCAGCCCTGCAGCCAGGTGTCGGCCTGGGCCAGGGAGCCGTCGTGGGCGTCGTTGTCGAGGTTGGGGGTGATCTCTCCCGTCACGGGGAGGTTGCCGCTCTGCACGTCGTTCAACAGGTTGCCGCCGGTGGTCGTCCCGAGCGGCACGTCATTGGCGGCGCAGTCGGCCTGCTCGGTGGCGTCCGTGAAGTAGGGCCACGGACCGTGGCGGGCGACATAGGCCCCGCCGCTCGACGTCTGGCAGTTCGACGTCATCGACTCCTGGTACGCCTTGGCCGTCTCCCCGGCGGCGATGGTCTGGCCCCAGACCGTCGGGCCCGACGGCTGGCAGTTGGGTCCGACACCGCAGTCCGAGTTGATGCCCTGCGTGTCGCCGCTCCAGAGGGCCACGTAGTTGGGGAGGCTCGGGTGGCCGATGGCGAAGTAGTTGGTGGCCTGCCCGTAGTGGGCGCCGTAACCCGCCAGGGTGGGCATCTGCGACAGGGCCTCGGACTCACTGTGGTTCTCCTCCATGATCACCAGGACCTTGTGACCGCTGCCGGTCGAGGGCTGTGTCGTGGTGGTCGAGGGCACCGTGGTGGAGGTGGGTGGGGCGGTGGTCGTGGTGGTGCTCGGCGGCTCCGTGGTGGAGCTCCCGGTGCCCGTCGTGGTCGTGGTGTCGTCGGGGACGGTGGTCGTGGTGGATCCCGGTGGTGAGTAGACGACGTCGAGGATCGGAGGGTTGTCGGGGGTTCCGAAGAGTCGGGCGATCATGCCCGGCTGGCTGTAGGTGAGGGCCAGGTTGGTCACGTCCCCCACGTCGAGCCCGGTCAAGGGGATGGTCTGCGTACCGGTGCCGGTGGGCGACCCGGTCGTCCCCAGGGGATCGCCGGCCAGGGCGGGGCGGTTGTTCCAGGTCACCGTGGTCGGATCGAACGGGCCCACGTTGTACACACTGAACACGCCGCCCCCGGAGTTGGCGGCGTCGATGGTGAGGCTGGCCGAGTCGACGGTGGAGCCGTCGGGAATGCCGGTGGCGAACTGGAGCAGGGCCCGGTACGAGACATGGCTGGCACTGACCAGGGCGCTGCCGTTGAAGTTGGTGCTCCGCGAGTTCCAGGACACGTAGGTCGCGGCGGACGCCGGCTGATCGAACTCCACCGTCCCCGAGGCCGCCGACGACATCTTGACGACGGCAACAGAACTCAGGAGGAAGACGACCGCGCCCACGGCGGCGAACAGTTTCCGGCGGCTCATCGGTTTGATCATGGTGATTGGACAACTCCTCTAAAAGGTCGGCACGTGTTCGATCGATGTTGGTGACGTGGCGGGTCGGTCAAGGCGAGCAGGTCCCTCGAGGCCGCTCCTGCCCGGGATCCAGTGGCGAGACACGGCGTGATGGCGCGCCCACCAACGAGGCCAGCAGCCCGGTTGGTTCGGCGGGCCGGAACCTCGACCGCATGGCGGCCTCGGTTTTCGGTCTGTGACCGCTGCTCCCACCTACCCGAATCCCGACACGCTACACCTCTGGCGCGACCGTGTTCACCGCGGGACGCAGCCCAGGCGTGCGAATTTCAGGGCGACACCGCACCCCTGCCGGTGCATCGTCCCAGGTGCCCGCGGTGCGAGTCCGGCGTTCGGACCCGGCGGCGAAATTAAGCCGGAGGGGCCGGCCCCAGGCTGCCTTTGGGAACGAAGCGATCGGGCTCGACCTCCCAGTCGGGAGCGGCACCGGTGACACCCAGGTCGTGGAGGAGGGCCTCGGCCATGAACGCCCCCACCGACCCGAGGTCGCTGGTCAGGACGCTGATGGACGGCCGGTAGGCGGCGGCCCACGGGGAGTCGCCGAAGGTCAGGAACGAGCACTCGAGCGGAACCTCCAGCGCGCCGAGGGCGAGGGCCTCGAGGAGCAGGGGCGCCAAGGTGTGCGAGCTCGACCACAAGGCGGTGGGTCCGCCGGGGGAGCGGACCATCCGTCCGAGCAGCCCGGCCAGGCCCAGGCCGTCGGCTCGCGGGTGGCCAGGCCGGCCCACGAGCACCCGGTCCACGGTGATCCCCCGGGGCGCAGCGGCCGCCTCGATGAGTCCCCAGCGGGTCGCCGAGGATCCCGAGGGTGGCCCCCCGCGGGTCAGGAAGGCCACCCGGCGGTGGCCCAGGTCGGCCAGGTGGGTGCACGCCTGGTCGATGGCCCGGGCCGTCGAGGCGGCCAGGCCCGCTGGCCTGGGCCTGGAACGCCTCGGCGTCGGCGACGGCCAGCCCCGACCGGGCCAGGCGCCGGATGTGGTCCGGGTCGGCCGGCCGGCCGGCCACCACCAGCGCGTCGATCCGCTGGGCGCTCAGGCGGTCGAGCTGTCGGCGTTCCACCGCCGTCGAGCGCTGGGCGTCGGCCACGATCACCGCGTACCCGTGGCGCTGGGCCCGGTGCTCGACGGCCCGCAGGAAGGGCAGGAACACCGGATTGGCCAGGTTGGGCACCAGCACCCCGATGATCATCGACCGCTCGGTGCGCAGGCTGCTGGCCGGCGCGCTGGGGGAGTAGCCCAGAGCCTCGGCGGCGGCCCGGACCCTGCGGGTGGCCTCCGGACTGGCCGGCCCCCGTCCGGTCAACACCCGGGACACGGTGGCCGTGCTGACCCCGGCCTCGGCCGCCACCTGACGGATGTCCGGCCTCACCGGGACGACCGCGGGGGCGGATCGGTTGACGCGGCCACCGCCCCACCTTACTGTAAACGTTTACACAACCAGCGAGGACATGGGGACGGGCGCCGTGCACGGGAACCCAAGCAGCAGGCGAGTGACCTGGTGGGGAGGAGCGGTGCTGGCGGTGGCCCTGGTCTGTTCGGCGTGCGGCGGATCGACGTCGAGCCCGACCACCACCTCCACCCGTCCCACGCCGACCACCACCGGCGGACCGGGGAGCTCCTCGTCGACTGCGGCCAGCACGGTGGCCCCGGCCCCGAGTGGCGGCTGTGCCCTGCTGAACAAGGTCGCCCCGGGCACGGTGACCCTCACACCGACCATCGGGGGCAGGCAGCGGACGGCCATCGTCCACGTCCCGAGCGGGTACACCCCCCCGACGCCGGTCCCGCTGGTGATCAACATGCACGGGAGCCAGTCCACCGCCGCCGAGCAGGAGGTCCTCACCGGCATGGACGCCACGGCCGACGCCGACACCTTCCTCGTGGCCTACCCCCAGGCGGGCATCCCGGCCGGGCGCGGGTACGAGTGGAACGTCCCCGGCCAGCTCCTCGTCGGTGGGACGCCCGTGCCGGCCGGGTCGGCCGACGACGTCTCGTTCATCGAGCAGCTGGTCACCGCGCTCGGGCAGCAGTACTGCATCGACCAGCACCGGGTCTTCGCCACCGGCTTCTCGGGAGGGGCCCGCATGGCCAGCCAGCTGGGGTGCGACGCCTCGACCGTGTTCGCCGCCGTGGCCCCGGTCAGCGGGCTGCGTCTGCCCGCACCGTGTCCCTCGGCCCGGGCCGTGCCCGTGGTGGCGTTCCACGGGACCGCCGACCCGGTCGACCCCTATGCCGGCAACGGCCAGCCGTACTGGACCTACAGCGTGCCGGTGGCGGCCGGCCGGTGGGCCGCCCACAACGGGTGCGCCAGGTCGGCGGGCACCACCCGGCCGGCCGCCGGAGTGACCCTGACCACGTACGCGCCGTGCTCGGACGGGTCGGAGGTCCAGCTGTACACCATCGCCGGGGAGGGCCACGAGTGGCCCGGAGGGCCGCGCCTGCCCCGGTCGATCACCCGGTCGCTCGGCCCCCAGAGCTCGGCCATCAGCGCCAACGACACCATGTGGTCGTTCTTCGAGGCCCATCCACTTCCCTCTTAATCCCCCGGGGATCCCTGCCGAGGTAGAAAGGAAGGCCGGATCAGGCGGTACGGTCGACCCACGGGCGGTGCCCCGGACAAGGGCACGGCGGCGAGAAGGAGGGGCAGGATGAGCGACATGTCTCAGGGGCCGGGGTGGTGGCTGGCGTCGGACGGGAAGTGGTACCCACCGGAGCTGCACCCAGGGGCCGCCCGGCCGGTGGGCCAGCCCGCCGACCTGTCCGCCCACCCCGCCGAGGAAGCCCTGTCGAGCTGGGCGCCGGCGGCGGCCGCACCCATGGAGGCGCCGGCGGTGGCGGCGTATCCGCAGGCCGGCCCCGGGATACCCGACCCGGCCGGACCGTTCGGGCCGCCCACCTCGGCCGGACCCTCCTACCCGCAGGGCTGGCAGCCGATCGTCCCCGCTCCCTCCTCCGGGGGGAAGGTCAGTCGGGGCTTCCGGCTGGTGGGCATCGGGTTCACCATGGCCAGGGACGAGCCGGGCCTGATGATGGTGCCGGTGCTGGCCTTCCTCCTCCAGCTGGTGATCTTCGGGATCGGGGCGCTGGTCCTGCTCCCGACCCTGCGGTCGATGCACGCCAACGAGGGACAGCCGGTCCACCTCTCCGCCGGACAGTGGGGGGTGATGGTGCTGGTGGGGGTGCTCGTGATGTTCGTGTCCGTGGTCTCCCACGCCACCATCATCGCCAGGGTGATGGCCCGGTTCCACGGGCAGAGCGTGACCAACGCCCAGGCGGCCCGGGCGGCTCTGACCAAGACCCCGCAGCTCCTGGCCTGGGCGTTCATCAACTACGTGGTGATCAGCGTCCTCCGCAGCATCGGCAACCGGGGGATCCTCGGGGCCGTGGTCGGCGTGCTCCTCCGGGCCGGCTGGATGCTGGCCAGCTTCTTCGTGGTGCCGGTCATCCTGTTCGAGGACAAGGGGGCGGTGGCGGCCATCAAGCGGTCGGTCGAGCTGTGCCGGGCCCGGTGGGGGGAGAACATCGTGGGCAACGGCGCCCTCGGACTCATCGCCTTCGCCGCCATCCTCCTCGACGTGCTGGTGGCCGTGGTGCTGGGCCTCGTCTTCGCCCCGCTGGGCGCGGTGGTGGGCGTCATCGGCCTGGCCGCCATCCTGTTGGTCCTGACAGTGGCCACGGCGGCGTTCAACGCCGCCCTCTACTGGTATGCGGTGACCGACCAGTCGCCGGGCCAGTACTCGGTGGGGGACCTGCAGTCGGCCTACCGGCAGAAGGGCCGCAGGACCGGCGTCTACGGGTTCTGACCAGCGGGGGAGGGCTCTCCGGCGACGGGCCGGTGACCGCGGCGGGGTGGCAACCGGCGTAGGCTTTCCACCGTGCTTCACCTGAGCGTCGGTCAGTGGATCTTCTACGGCGTGCTGTCGGTGGTCTGGGCCTTCCTGGGCTACCGCCTGTCGGAGAACGACCGCAAGATGCTGGGGCGCACCCCGTGGGGCCTCCCGTCGATGCTCTGGGCCTTCTTCTGGTTCCTCTCGCTCATCCTGGGCCTGATCCTGTACCTGATCGCCCACTCCGTCGGGGTGCGACAGGCCCAGCGGAACCCGCCGGCCATGGGTGCCCCGGGGTCGGGACCGCCCCCGCCCATGGGGATGAGGACGCCCGCCGGTCGGACCCCGACCGCCTCCGACCTGTTCCCGGCCTATCCGCGGCCGGCCAACTCGACGCCCGCCGACGTCGAGGAGCCACCCGTCGATGCGCCGGATGCACCAACGGCAGGCGACCCGGGCCCGCCATCCGATCTCGATGCCTCCACCGGTTGGGCGGGGTCGCCGCCGGCCTGGCATCCCGACCCGAGCGGGCGGTTCCACTACCGGTGGTGGGACGGGACCCAGTGGACGTCGCAGGTCTCGACCGACGGCCACCATCTGATCGACACCAACCCGGATCAGAGGATCGGTCCCTACTGAGCTGCTCGTGGGCGACGAAGGTCCCTCGAGCGGGGACCTCTCCGGTCACGTCTCGGCGGTGAGGTCCATGGCCACCGACACCGCCTCGGTCGGATCCGACACCTGGATGATCCCGGTGTCGGCGTCCCCCGACGGATGGGTGAGGGCCCAGGTCCCCAGGCCGATCACGGGCGTACCCGAGCGGAGGGCCAGGGCGATCTCGGAGAGCGTGCCGTACTCGCCGGCGATGGCGATCACGGCGGAGCCGGAGGCGACGACGAGGGCGTTGCGTGCCTCGCCGAGTCCGGTGGGGATCACCAGGTCCACCCAGGGATTGGCGGCCGAGGGATCCGTGCCCGGCAACAAGCCCACCGTCAGCCCGCCGGCCGACTTGGCTCCCCGGCAGGCCGCGGCCATGACGCCGCCGAGCCCGCCGCAGACGACGACCGCCCCCGACTTGGCCAATCCGTAGCCGACCTGTTCGGCCAGCGCCACCGCGGGCGGCGCTGCCTCGCTTCCCCCGACCACGGCGATCTGGACCGACATGCTGCATCGAGCCTAGAGCGTCCTCCCTTGTCGAAGGTGGGACTCGTGGGTCGTCACGCCGTCTGAACCCTCCCGGGTCGAACGGTCACCGGCTGTAGCGGTGCTCTCACGTCCTGTGCGGAGGCTTGACAGCACCGGGGAGGACCGATGCAGCAGCACGGAGTGAGCCCTAACGGATGTGAGGCGGCACGAGACCTGAGGCGGGCGTGAATGCTCTCTACTGCCTAGCCCCGAACAGCCGAGTAGGGGAATAGCGGTCTCAGCGCGAAGCTGAGGAGCAGAGGTCAGGCCCTGTTGCTCGACTGGACCTGTCTCGACGGCACGGCACGACGGCAACCGTAGTCAGCGAGGAGGGCGCCCCGGCTTTTGAGGACGGAATGTCATTGTCCGAAGTTCTGGCCACTTCATCCTCTTGGCCGGATGAGATCCTTGGCACCTTCAACATCACCAGCTGAGTGACCGACGGTCGATCCCGCTGCCTTCAGCCCTCCTTCACCACGGCGTACCAGATCCGATGAGCCACGCCCTCAATGGCGTCACCCATCCGTGCGCATCGGCGGTAGAGCTCGCGGCGGCCGGTCACTTCACGGACGTTGTCAATCCTCAGAAGCGCCGACATGGCCTTCCGGTAGACGTGCTCGATGGCCCGCTGCTGACGCACCGCGGCGTCGGCGTAGCCGGTGGCGGATCGGGGTGGTCCGACAGCTCCGGGAAGGCGAGGACCAAGCTCCGCACGCCAAGGCCAGCCAGGCTGGTCATCTCGACCATTGGTGCATCGGGGTCGATGTCCACGAGCTCGGATTCGCGGACCAGGTTCTTGGCCGAAATTGAGGATGTGATGTCCAGCCGCTCCGAGATCTCGTAGATGTCCTCGGGACTGATCGGAGTCACGAACGATGACTTCACGGCAGCGAGCACCTCACGACTGGCCCGGTCCCCGTCGTGCTCGAGGGCATGGACCGTGGCGGCCGCCGATCGATCTCCTTCCGACCATGCGCAGAGTGCGTCCATGGCGGCAACCGTGATCTCACCCTGTCTCCCGAGCAGGCCGAGCAGGTCAGGTGACTTGGGAAGGAACCAACGTTTCATACCAAACTACCTCCACATCTCGAAGAAGGCGGCTCCCAAAATCGCGGTGACCGGCAGTGTGACCAGCCACGCCAGTCCGATCTCACCGACCACCGACCATCGCACGTGGCGCCACCGCTGGCCCGACCCGACCCCGACAATGGCGGGGGCGACCACGTCGGTCGTGCTAATCGGAGCGCCAGCCAACGAGGCGACCAGCACCACGACGGCAGACGAACTCTGGCTGACCAGCCCGTCAAGGGCCTGGATCGGGTAGATCCTCCGACCTAGGGTGCGAACGACGCGCCATCCGCCAAGCAGTGTGCCGAGAGTCAACAGCAGGCCGGAGGCGAGCGCCACGGAAAAGGGTACGGCGAAGTGGGAGAGGTGTCCCCCTGCAACAAGCGCCCCAGTCATCAGCCCCATCGACTTCTGCGCATCGTTGGAACCATGGGCAAAGGCCGATCCTCCTGACGCCACCACCTCACCATGGCGCACTGGGCGCTCGATCGACCGTTTGCCCCGTCGTAGTCCCCGTCTGGCCAGATGGATGCCGGCCATAGCCATCGGAACCACGATGGCAGAGGAGAACAGGAGCCATAGCAGTGAGCCCACGACACCTACGGGACGAAGCCCGTCCATCCCACCCCAGTTCACCGCGCTGTCCCCCTCGGCCAGGCCAGCCCCGGCGAGGGCCCCGACCAGACAATGGCCTGAACTGCAGGGAAGTCCCCACCACAGCGTCAGCAGGCTCCACACGAGGGCCGCCAGCGTGGCAGCGGCAAGGACCTTGAGCATCTGGTCGGACGGCACGACGACGATGCCACTAATGGTGGCGGCCACGGCTGTCCCCACCGCCAGGGCGCCGATCACTTGGAGCGCCGCGGCGCCAACCACCGCCGGACCGGGGCGGATC
>CAWFMN010000002.1:0-313399 GCA_963817005.1 uncultured Acidimicrobiaceae bacterium | reverse complement strand
CGGCGGCCAGCAGCAGGAACAGTTCGACATTCGGCCTCGGCAAAGGCTTCAGCCATCGGTTCGAGGCCACGATATTTGGTGCCGGCGTAGCCATGGGCCATGGTGATGGCCGCAAGGGGAGCAGCCCGATGTTCCGGAACGAACAGCCACGCCGAAAGCTCGATGCCGCCCTCAGCTGCGAAGCGGACGTCTTCTTTACGAAACATGACACATCCCCCTTTCGATCAATCGTCGGCCAACCCGCCCAGCAGTCCGGCCAGATCCATTTCCGCGTCGCGGGTTTGGAAGCCGTGCTTCAATGCGGCTTGGAATCGCCTTTGGGCCTCCGGTTTGCTCGCGCCTTCGCCGAACAGATCGGAATCCCGACGGAAGTCCTCCACCGGCGCGAGTGCGATCGCATTGACCCGGTCCTTGACCGCGACGAGACCGGCGGCCGGGAACTTGGCGATCCGATGGGCGAGCGACTGAACGAAATTGCCGAGCTCCTTCGCGGGCAACGTGCGATTGATCCAGCCGTATCGCTCGGCCAGCTCCGCGTCGTAGTCCTGCGCGCTCAACATCACTTCGAGCGCCCGGGCGCGGCCCATGAGACGTGCGAGGTGTTGGATGCCGCCGGCGCCGGGGCTCACGCCCGTCGCGGCCTCCGGATGACCGAAAATCGCTGACTCGCGCGCGGCAAAGCGCATGTCGCACGCCAGCACGAACTCACTGCCGGCGCCGCGGGCGCGACCCTCGATCTGCGCGATGCTGACGAGCCGGCTCGCGCTCAGATGGCGAAAAAGAAGGCCGATCGACGCTTCGCCGACCAGCTTCGCGGCCTCCTCCCGGTACTCTTTGATCCGGGTCACGTCGACATGGGAGATGAAATAGTCGGGGTCGGCACTCCTGAACACGAGCACCTTGAGGGCGTTGTCGGTCTCGGCTTGTTGAATGAGCGAGACCAAATCGCGGACCATTTCCGGCCCCAAAAGATTTATCGGCGGAGCCATAATATCCACGAACTGAACGGCTCCTTCCCTGCTCACCTGGAGTGTCTCAAAGATCATGGAAATCCCCGCGTTATGGCTCATCGCACTATCCAGACCGTCATGCCGGGTTCGAGCTTGCTCGGATCGCCCTTCGGATCGAGGCGTAGCCGCAGTGTATTGCGATCGTGATCGCCGACCGCGCGCTCGGCCTGCCAAGTGGCAAAAGCGCCGAGCGGACGGAGCTCGGTGACGACGGCTGGGATCGTTTCGCCGTTGCCCGCATGCGCGATGTCGATCGCCGTCCCGACCGTAAGGCCGCGGAGCATGTCCTCGCGCACATTGAACGACAGCCATTGCTCGCCTGTCGCCGTGATCGCGAGGACCGGCTGGCCGGCATGCACGTTCTCGCCGATCTCGGCGACGACCACGCTGATGGTACCATCGACAGGCGAGCGCAGACTTGTCTTGTCGAGATTGCGCTTGAGCACGGCGAGCGCGGCCGCCGCGGCCTGCACCTGGGCGTCGGCGATCGCCCGTTCCTCCTTGGTCGGCCCCGCTACGGCGGCGTCGTAATTGGCCTGCGCCTCGGCGAGATCGGCCTGCGCCGCGGCGTCATCGTTGGTTGCTTCGTCGAGCGCCTGTTGTGTAGCGTTGTCGCCGCTCGCGAGTGTGGAGACCCGGCCGAGCTGCACTTTGACATAGGTGAGCCTTGCGTCCGCCTTGGCGATCTGGGCTTTGAGCACGGCGACCTGTTCGGCGCGCACACCGGCATAAACGTGGTTGCGGTTGGCGGTCGCAGCATCGAGCGCCGCGCGCGCCTGGTTGACTGATGCGGTGAGTTCGATCGCTGACAGCTCGGCTACGACGTCACCGGCGTGAACGGTGTCGCCTTTGTGGACCTTGATCGTCGCCAGCTGGCCGGCGACTTCGGGCGCGAGGCGAATCTCGGTCGCGCGCACAACGCCGGCCATCGGTGCAGCCGGGGCAGGGCGTAGCAGCAGATACCCACCGACGCCCGCAGCGATCAGAACGACGGCAAGCACGAGAACCCGGCGATTAGCCATGAGCGAACCTCCGCTTGGCCAGAGCGGCCGACATGACGGCAAGCGCGAAGTAGACAAGCGCGAGGATCCACAGCCCGCGCCAGTCGTGGGCAACTTCCCAAAGGTTCGCGCCCAGCTGGTCGATGCGGACGATGCCATCGATCGCCAAATCGGAGGGGAAGATGTAGCCGAACGCCTGCACTGGCTTGGGGATCGCCTCGCGCGGCCAGGCAAAGCCGGTCAGGAAGAACTGCGGCAGGCTGGTGCCGAGGAAGATGAGCGACGGCGTCTCCGCGCGCTTGAACCAGACGCCTGCGGCCTGGCCCATGAAGCTCGTTGCGAGAATGAAGACGGACGCGAACGCGAACAGTTGCAGCGGATTGCCCGAGCGCCGAAAATCCGTAGAATCCGCAGGCAACACTGACGTAGAGCGCGAGCGGCGCCAGATAGAAGGTCAGGTGGGCAATGCCGCGCCCAAGCACGTTTGCGAACGCCAGCCCGCTGCCTGCGCCACCGCCAGGCCGCTCAGCGCCGCGGCGCCAATGAGAAGCGTTTGCTGCAGGATCAGCAAAAAGGCCGCCGGCACGACGTAGCTGGCATAGCCACCGACCGGGTTGAAGATAGGCTGCAGCAAGGTTTCAGCGGGACTAAAGAGGCGAGCGTCGCCTTGACGAGGCTACCATCGGTGCGCGCGCCGCCCGCCGCAAGTTCTGAGGAGAGCGTACTGATCGCAGTCGCGATGCCGTTGCCCGTCGTCCGGAAGAGGAACAGGTAAGTGGCATCGGCGTAAATCGGAATGTGGGCCGGCACGCCCTTGAGCACGTCGCGCTCGGTGCCGGGCGGGATGCCGACCACCGCGAAAGCGTCGCCGCGATCGACCGCGGCGTGGGCCTCGGCGAGCGTACGGGCCCGCACGGTCACGCTGATCGCACCGCTTGCGTCCAGGGTCTGCACGATATTCTGGCTCAGATCGCTCATGTCGTTGTCGACGACTGCGATCGGGATTTTGCGCAGGATCTGGCCCAGATAAGGTTGCGGGTAATAGATGCCATAGATCAGCGGCGCAACGACCAGTACGGCAAACGCGCCGCGCATCCCAAGTACGCGCCGCCACTCGGCCGCAAAGGATTTGGCGATGCCACGCGGCGCAGCGGCGGGCGGCACCGGTTCCGGCTGCGGCACTTCGCGGTTCATACCGGCTGCAATGGAGCGGAGACGAAGGAACGCGAGCAGCGCGTAAAGCACGGCCAGTCCCGCCAGCGCGGCGAAGTGTGGCGCAGAGCTGCCGCAGCGGCAGCCCGCGTGCCGCCTGTTCTAGGAGCACCGCCATTCTACCAACGCAACGGCAGCATCGCGCCCCAGGCCATCGAAAACGTATTCATGGCGAGGATCGGGAATCGAACCCCCACAAAACCGAATGCCGGCGAGACGATGAAACCCGTGTGTTCAAGCCCGGTCGGCAGGTCGTGACGCCCACCCATGGCCAGATAGCCAATGATCATCAGCCATGCGGCCATGACCATCATCGCGAGGTTGCCTTTGAACGGGATATCGAACATCCCCTCCAGGATCAGGGGGACTAACAGCATGATAAGGGAAAAGATCGCGAACAGCGGAGCTAGCTTGCCCACAAGCGCGACGATCGGATTGCCGCCGGCGCAGGCGAGCCAGTTACGCATGCTGCGCCGTCGGAACTCGGTGCACACAGTTAATGGTTGTTGCTGTTTTACATGTATTTGCACTTACCCCACATGCATTACTATCATACACACATATAGTATATGAAATAATGGAAGAATTAAATGTAATTGTAATGGCTGTTGTGCCTTGTCCGGCTGTAACAATGGTTCCTGCCGACATATGGAACAGACCAGGTATATCCAACAGACCCCGGAACTGCTGCAATGGAATATATGTTGCCAGTTGTACTAATTACAGGATTAACAAGTCCAGTTATGGCGCCGGGAACTGCAGGAACAGCAGTGCAAGTGGGGCAAGCCACGTTTTCCCAGGCAAAGCCTGTCCAGAAGTTGATACATCCGGTTGTATTATTAAATACCATTAAACCTTTCACCTGGTCAACAATGGCATTGCGTTGTGCGGTTGTCATATTTGGCATCAGGAATCCGAGGTTTTTAACGGCATTTGTCAAGTCTAAAATAGCGGTAGCATTGGGAGCGCTGTTCCCAATACCTACCTGACCAGAGATAATTACTCCATTGGCAGAGGCAGCAGCCGTACCGGCATAAGTTCCAATACCCATGCTTCCATTCACATCAACTCCACTTAATGGAGTTGATGTACCAATGCCTGCACCTCCTCCCGCGAGGAATCGCATACGTTCAGTTGCCTGTGTTTTAATTATGAAAGGTTGAGGATCGGAAGTACCTGCATAGTTAAGAGCTGGGTTTGTACCTGCATTACCCGTAAGGTTCCAGGCAGTTGAAGCACCCGCGGTTGCGAGATAATTCCATTTAGCACCATCCCAACAATATAATCCTGTTCCACCACCACCGGCGGGTGCGGTTGTACTGTAAACAATCAACCCTGCAGGCCCGGAGCAGGCACCGGAGCCAGGGTGCCCACAGCCGTCAAGGCTACTTGAGGGGGCAAAAAAGCCATACTTGCACTGTTGCTCAGATCGAGGATTGCTGAAGCATTAGCCGGTGTACCGGTAGTATTTATTGCAATGTTCTGTGATTTCAGCGTATCCGAAAAAATAACTGAAAATACCAGGAGTGCCGCGTAAGGAAAAGTGGTGTTTATTTTCATAGCTTCCGACTTTATTTTATTATGTAAAATCTAAGCTACAAGATTTTTATAAACGTAAGCTGCTTGTTATTATGCCTTTAATTTACTTTTAATACTATCAATATAGTTATTTAAAAAAGCGCTTCAAAAAATGATATTTTGCATTTTTTGGTATATAGTTAGATGAGTATAAAAAGAACTGACTATTATTTATTAAATTTTATTATACATAAAATAATAGCAAAATAAGTAAAATGTATAATTTAAGGCAATTATAATTTTCATTAATTTTACACGCATTGTATGAAGAGCCCAAATCTTTTGCAAGCCTATATTAAAGAGTAATACAGGGTGTTTTGAGGTTCAGAAGATAAATTTGGTGTATGTGTTAAATCAAGATGTATTTAACGTAAAAGCCCAATTCAATTAATACTGAATTGGGCCTTTAAAAAAGTTAATTAACAGATTAAAAAATAATTAATTAATGAGGGTTTGTAGTATTGCTTTCCGATTGTTTATACGGATCCTGATGTGTCTTTTCAATAAGTTCAACCGCAGAAGCAGATTGTTGGCTTTGTATAGGAGCATTATTAATAGCGGCCGGTTGCTGTCCGGTTTTTAATTGCTCTGCAACACCACCTCCTCCTTGTGGTTGGGATTCTAATCCGCCAGTAATGGCTGTATGTGTCGCAATGGACTGTACTGCTGAAACAGGAGCAATTTGCTTTTTTGACGTATCTGCCACGCTGTTATTTGCTTGTGAAAAGGCAAACACCGGCATTGCCAAACCTATTGTTATGTATGCAATCTTTTTCATTTTCCCTCCTATTTAAGTTTATACAAATATATACTAATAAATGATATTACCATTGAATTGTAATGAATCCATTACCTGATTGAGTTCCTTGGGAATTAGAATTTGTAGAAAGTAAACCGCCTGTGTAGTTACTTCCGCCTCCGGCACCTGACCAGCAACCACCGCCGCCGCCATAATAGCCGCCGCCGCCGCCGCCGCCTGCATTTGATGCTGTGCTGCAATCGGCACCGCCGAGACCAAGTGTACCATTGGCTGCAGTACAATAACCGCCCCATGTTCCACCAATACCACCGGCTAATTGCGTTCCTCCTGTTCCTGAACGATTACATCCCTGGCAATTACCTGAATATCCTGTACCGCCTGTGGCTGCTCCACCAGGTCCGCCCTGATCCCAGTTGTTTACGTTATAGTTAAATGCGCCTCCGCCACCGCCTCCGGCAACTGCAACACGGTTGGCTAAAGCAAAAGGAGTTACACGAATGTCTGTGGCACCGCCACCGCCACCGCCCCAGTACGTACCTGCCACCACCATCCGGCAGCACCACCGTTCCATCCACCAAGGCCATTTCCACCGTTACTTCCATTACCGCCTGCTCCTCCTACATTCAATTGAAGGGTAGCACCACCTACAACAGAAAGAACACCAGAAATACTACCTCCATTTCCACCCTGGCTCACATTCGCCTGGTTAACCCAGCCCAGTGGTGCAGGCCGGGCAGAAGCAGCTCACCGCGGTGCAGACCAAGCTGCTGGCCGAGCAGCAGGCCGAGACGGCCCAGCTGGCCCAAGTCAACTCGGCCCGCCAGAGCGCCGAGGCGGTCAGCGCCCAGTCCGAGGCCACCCTGGCCCAGGTCAAGGGCAACCTGGCCGTCCAGATCACCCAGCAGGCCGCAGCCCAGGCCGTGACGGCGGCCCAGACCGCGGCCTCCGCCACCACGCCGGGCGCCGCCCAGGCCGCGGCGGCCCAGGCCGCCCAGGCCGCCCAGGTGGCCACCACGGTCGGCGCCGGCAGCTCAGCCGCCATCAACGCCACCGCCGCGGCCAACCAGGCCACCAACGCCGTCGGCGGGCCGGGGGGCGGGGGCATCACCGTGGCCAGCAGCGGCACCGCCCAGGCCGCCGGACTGGCCGCCGTGCACGGGGCCATGAAGTACCTGGGCGTGCCCTACGTCTGGGCCGGGGCCAGCAGCGCCGGAGTCGACTGCTCGGGGCTGACCATGCTGGCCTGGCGGCAGGCCGGGGTGGGCATGGACCACTCGGCCGCCGACCAGTACGCGTCATTCCCCCACGTACCCCTCAACGCCCTCCAGCCCGGGGACCTGATCTTCTACGACCTCGACGGCAGCGGGATCGACCATGTGGTGATGTACGTGGGTCCGTACCTCGACGGACGGGCCACGCCGTACGGGAGCGGGACCATCATCCAGGCCGCCCACACCGGGACCGTGGTCAGCTTCAACCCCATCTGGTACCAGGGCATCGTGGGGGCGGCCCGGCCCTAGGCGCCGGGGCCCGACCGGGCCGACGGGAGGCGGGGACCTGCCCGCTCCCACCGCCGGCGGCCGCGTAGGGTCGGGACCTGCCATGACACCTCGGCTCACCATCCTCGTCCCGGCCCTCAACGAGGCCGCCCGGCTCCCCGCCGGCCATGGAGCGCTTCGCCGCCGCCGTGGCCGAGGGGGCGATCGACGTCGAAGCGACCGAGGTGGTGGTGGTCGACGACGGCAGCACCGACGGGACGGCCGACACCGCCCGTCGGCTGCTGGCCCACCTCCCGCACCACCGGGTCATCACCCTGCCGGCCAACGGGGGCAAGGGGGCCGCCGTCCGCACCGGGGTGGCCCTGGCCCGGACACCCTTCGTGGCCTACATGGACGCCGACATGGCCATCGACCCGCGGGCCGTGCCCGCGCTGCTCGAGGCCCTCGGGTCCGGCGAGGCGGCCATCGGGTCGCGGGCCCTGGTCGACTCCATGGTCGACGGCAGCTACGCCGTGCGGGCGGTGATGGGCCGGCTCTTCAACCGTCTGGTGACCACCGGCACCGGGCTCGGGCTGCAGGACACCCAGTGCGGGTTCAAGGCGTTCCGGACCCCGGCGGCCCGGCTGCTCTTCCACCTCGTGCCCATCGACCGCTTCGCCTTCGACGTCGAGCTCCTGTCCCGGGCCCGGCGACTGGGCCTCCGCATCACCGAGGTCCCGGTCCAGTGGAAGAACGTCCCCGGGAGCACCGTCCACCCCCTCCACGACTCGGTGACCATGCTGAGCGACGTCTACCGCTCCCGCTTCGGCCTGCTGCCCACCCCGGCGGTGCCCGCCGTCGTGGTCCGGGGTCGTACCGGCGCCACCGGTCCGGGGTCGGTCCCGGCCGACCGGATCGCCGAGGTGGTGGCCGACACCCTGGGCGGTGCCCCGGTGCCGGTGGTGGCCGACGGCCGGTCGGTGGTCGTCCTGCTGCCCCTGGTCGAGGCGGCCGAGGCGGCCACCGTGTTCTCCGCCCTGCGGGCCGAATTCGACTCCCTCGAGCTCACCCGGCGGGCCATGACCCTCGAGGCCCTGACCGGGCTGGGCTCCCTCGCCGGCCGACTGCGGGCGGCGTCCGAAGGCCGGGGAATGGCATGAGGCCGTCAGCAGTACCATGGCAGAGGTGAGCGCGGACCCAGCCGACCGGACCCGGACCGGCGCCCGAACGGGGCACACCCCCGACCGCGATCTCCTGGCCTCCGCCGAGGGAGAGGCGAAGGGGGCACCCTTCGACCGCGGGGCCCCGACCGGCCACGAGGCGGCGCGGACATCGCCGTCGGGGAGTCCCGTCGGGTCGGAGTCCCGGCCCGCCTCCCTGTCCATCCTTCCGGTCTCCCGCTCCGGGGCCGAGACGACCGGGCCCCCCGACCCCCGGCGGTCCGACGTGGACGAGTGGGGGCGGTCGGAGCACATGCGTTCCATCGTGCGCCGCCTCTACGACCCCATGTACAAGTACTGGTTCCGGGTCGAGTGGGAGGGCCTGGAGAAGATCCCCCACCACGGTGGGGCGCTCCTCGTCGCCAACCACGCCGGGGCCATCCCCTCCGACGCCCCGGTCATCATGCACGGCATCGAGGAGGAGCTCGGCCGGCCCGTCTACGGCCTGGCCGACTACTTCTTCCGCACCCTCCCGGTGGTGGGCACCATGTGGTCGCGTACCGGTGGCGTGCCGGCCCACCCCGACAACGCCTACCGCCTCCTCCACGACCAGCAGCAGCTGGCCCTGGTCTTCCCCGAGGGCACCAAGGCGCACCTCCAAGACCTACACCGACCGCTACCGGCTGCGCCGCTTCGGCCGGGGCGGGTTCGTCGAGATCGCCATGCGGGCCGGCGTGCCCGTCATCCCCATCGCCGTGGTCGGGGCCGAGGAGTCGATGCCCATCCTGTTCCGGATCCCCAGCGTGGCCAAGCTGTTGAACCTGCCGTACTTCCCGGTCACCGCCAACGCCCTGCTGATCGGTCCCCTCGGGTACGTGACCTACTTCCCGGCCAAGTTCAAGCTGCGGGTCCTCGATCCGGTCTCCTTCGACGTGCCAGCCCGACCAGGACCGCTACTCGAAGAGCCGGATCATGGACGAGGCCGAGGCCATCCGGGCCCGGATGCAGGACGCCCTCTACGACATGCTGCGGGAGCGCCGCAGCGTCTGGTTCGGCTGACCGCCATGGGCCGACGGGTGCTGATCACCGGCCTCGACACCTTCTGGGGCGGCCGGATGGCCCAGGCCCTCGAGCTCGAGCCCGACGTCGAGATGATCCTCGGGCTGGGGGCCAACGAGCCCCGGGTGCCCCTGGAGCGCACCGAGTTCGTCCGCTCGGACCAGAACTACTCCATCCTCAACCGGATCGTCCGGGCCACCCAGGTCGACACCATCGTGCACACCTTCCTCGAGACCAACTCGATCAACGTGCCCAGCCGGGTCCTCCACGAGATCAACGTCATCGGGACCATGAACCTGCTGGCCGCGGCGGGCACGGCCGGTTCGTCGGTGCGCCAGGTCGTGGTCAAGTCCTCCACCCTCGTCTACGGGGCGGCCGAGACCGACCCGACCTGGTTCCGTGAGGAGGACGACGCGCACCAGCCCGGTGCGGACCCGCGTGGAGCGCTCGCTCCTCGAGGTCGAGGCGCTGGTCCGGGACTTCGCCGAGGACAACCCCCATCTGGTCGTCTCGGTCCTTCGGTTCGCCAACGTCCTCGGCACCGACATCATCACCCCGATCAGCCACAACCTGCGCGCGGCGGCTCCTGCCCTCCATCGTCGGCTTCGACCCGCTGGTCCAGTTCGTCGAGGAGGACGACGTGGTCCGGGCGCTCGAGTACGTCACCGGCCATCAGGTCCCCGGCGTGTACAACGTGGCCGGTGCGGGCAAGCTCCCCTGGAGCGAGGTGGCCTCCATCGGCGGGGCCTTCCTCCTGCCCCTCCCGCCCTTCCGGCCGCGGGCCTTCGTGGCCCCCTTGCGTCGGCTGGGCACGGTGCAGTTCCCCCCGGAGATCGAAGGGCTGCTCCGCTACGGCCGGGGGGTGGACACCTCGCGGCTGCGGGCGGCCGGCTTCGAGTACCGCTACACCAGCGCCGGGGCGGTCGAGAGCTTCGCCCGGGCCAACAACCTGCGGCGGGCCACCGGGTCCGGCGAGCCGCCCTACCGCTACGAGCAGGACGTGGAGCAGTTCTTCCGCCACTCGCCGGCGGTGGTGCGGGGCATCGACGGCTAGGAGTGGACCGGGCCCCGGGCGGTCGGTGGAGGTCCCCCTCGGGCGGTCAGCTCCGCTTCAACCAGGCGGCCCGCAACTCGGGCCCCCTGACCACCACTCCTCGGAGGTCATGGCGTAGCGGACGTGGTCCTCCCACTGCCCGTTGATCTCCAGATAGCCGAGGGCCACGCCCTCGTTCCGCAGTCCGAGCTTGTCCACCACCCGCCGGCTGGCCGTGTTGCGGGGGATGATGGCCACCTCGATCCGGTGCAGGCGGAGGGTCTCGAAGGCGAACTGGAGCACCACCACGACCGCCTCGGGGATCAGCCCCTCCCCGGCCAGCTCCTCGTCGATCCAGTAGCCGATGGAACCGTTCTGGAACGGACCCCGCTGGATCGACGAGAGGGTGATCTCCCCGCAGAACCGCCCGTTGTAGAAGATGCCGAAGCCGAAGCCGCTCCCGAGTTGGCGCTCCCGTTCCCGCATGCCGCAGCGGGCGGAGAAGCTGGCCGCGTCCTCGGCGGCCAGGGGAGCACCCTTCGACCGTGGCTCCCAGGGGACCAGCCAGTCGCGGCACCGGGTCCTCACGCTCAACCAGGCCTCGTAGTCGCCCTCCACCAGGGTGGCCAGGCGCACCCGCCACCCGGGGAGCTCGAGGGAGCGGACGACGGGGGCCCGCAGGCTCGGGCTCTTCACCATGGGCCCGCCCCTTGCCCGGGCGGTGCGTACGCGTCCCACTCGCCCGCCCCGCGGGCGCGCCGTCCGAGCGCGCCCGACGGTCGAGGGTCGACCCACCTTCCCCCTGGACCAGCACGTACGTAACTTGGAGAGGTCACCACCGAATCGTAGGCCACGGAACCCGGGTGCACGCCAGCCCGTGGCGGTCGGACCGGGACGTCGGGCGGGACGTCGGCGGGGACGTCGGGCGGGGATGTCGGGCGGGACCAGCCCGGAGACCGGCACTGCCGCGGGGCGCGCATCGATGCCGGCACCCGGCCACCGGAGCACCCGGCCGGCACTCCTATACTCACGCTGCCAGCGATGGGCAGGGCCCATGGTCGTTCGACGAAAGAAAGCGACTCCAGTGATCCTGCCCCGGGACCGGTCGAATCGACAGCCATGGTTCCGGTCGCCGCACCTGGTGCCCCTGGTCTGGATCGCCGCCGCCGTCCTGGTGGCCAACGGTCCGTCCCTCCTCCACCTGGTGACCACCAATCCACTGGTCCTGGACGCCGGGCTGACACCCCGTGCGCCGGGCCGGCTGCCCGGCCTCCCCTACGTCGACGGCAACGCCGGCTTCACCATGCAGGCGCTCGGTCACCGGGCCGCCCTGGACTGGCTCCACGGCCACGTCCCCTGGTGGAACCCGTACGAAGGGGTCGGCTCGCCACTGGCCGGCGAGATGCAGAGCGGAGCCTTCTTTCCCCTCACCCTGGTGCTGGCCGTCCCGCAGGGCTCACTCGTCCTGCAGCTGGTCGTCGAGGCGGTCACCGGCTGGTCCACCTACTTCCTGGTCCGCCGGCTCGGTGTGGGCAGGACGTTGGCCACCGCGGCCGGGGTGGCCTTCGCCCTGTGCGGGACGTTCGCCTGGTTGGCCCACGCCCCCATCCGGCCGGTCGCCCTGCTCCCCCTGTGTCTGCTGGGCGTGGAGCGGGCCATCGAGGCGGCCCGGGAGCGTCGACCGGGGGGCTGGCGACTGCTGGCCGTGGCCCTGGCCCTCTCCGTCCTGGCCGGATTTCCCGAGACGAGTCTCATCGACGGTGTGTTCGTGGCCTGGTGGGCCGCGCTCCGACTGGCGGGCCCCGGCCGGGCCGTCTGGCGGTCCTCCCTGGCCCGGTTGGCCGGTGGCGTGGTCGGCGGGGCGGCCCTGGCCGCCCCCCTCCTCGTCGCCTTCGCCGACTACCTCCCCTACGGGTACGTCGGCGCCCACAACGGGGCGGTGGCCCATGCCTCGCTGCCCACGGTCGGGCTCACCCAGCTGCTCCTTCCCTACTCGCTCGGACCCGTCTTCGGCTTCCACCTCCCCACCGGCGTCCCGGACACCATCACCGGCACCTGGGCCTACGTCGGGGGATTCCTGTCGGCGACCCTGGTGGCCGCGGCGCTGGTGGGGGTGGTCGGTCGACGCCTCCGATCCCTGCGGCTGGGCCTCGCCGCATGGATCGCCGTGTGCCTGCTCCGCACCTTCGGGTTCCAACCCGTCGTGCACCTCCTGGCGTCCGTTCCCGGGATCCGGCTCACCGCCTTCTACCGCTACGCGGACCCCTCCTGGGAGCTCGCCGTCGTCGTGCTGGCCGGCCTCGGCTTGGACGACCTGGCCCGGAGGGCCACCCGTCCCCGGGTGTTGGCGGCCGCCGCCTTCGTGACCGCGGCCGCCGGAGCCTGGGCGGCCGTGACCGCATGGCCGCTCATGACCGAGGCGGTCGCCACGCCTCCCGGCCCCGGCGGCCACCGGTACCTCTACCCGCTCGCCAACGCGGCCGGGGCGGCGCTGGCCCTCGCCCTGCTGGTCGTCGGCGGCGTCCTGGCCGCGGGCCCGGCCCGGGCGGCCCCTCAGACGTCCCGGTCGGCTCGGCTCCACCGCCGGGGCCGGATCATCATGGCCGTAGTCGTCGGGGCCGAGTCGGTCCTGCTCTTCGGCGTCACCTCGCTGTCGGCTCCTCCCCCGACCGCGCTCCGGACCGGTTCGGTGGCCTGGCTCCAGCACCACCTGGGTCCCTACCGGTTCCTCACTCTCGGACCGATCCAGCCCAACTACGGGTCCTACTTCGACATCGCCCAGGCCAACGTCAACGACCTGCCCGTGCCCAAGGCGTGGAACACCGAGATCGCCACGCACCTCGACCCGAACGCCCTCCCCGCCGTCTTCACCGGCGGCGGTCGGATCCGTCCGACCGGGCCCACCGCCGCACAGGAGCTCGCCGCCCACCTCGCCCAGTACGAGTCGGTCGGCGTCCGGTACGTCGTCGAGAACGCCGACGGCCGTGACGTGCAGGGGCAGCCGTTCCCACCCCCGGGATCACCCCCCTGGCCGGCCGGGCCCCGCCTCGTCCACCGGGACGGGTTCGCCCAGATCTGGGAGCTCCCGTCGAGCGCCCCGGTGTTCTCGCTGCGGAGCCTCCCGTCCCGCCCGCCGGGCAGCCGGCCCTCCTCCTCGGATCGGCATGGCGGCCTCCCCCGCTCCTGCGTCGTCACCGGGAGCGGTTGGGACCAGGCCACCGTCCGGTGCTCCCGACCCTCCCTGCTGATCCGGCGGGTCCAATTCGTGCCCGGATGGTCCGCCGTCACCCCGTCGGGGAGCCGAGTCGTGGTCAAGGACACGAGCGGGCCACCCGGCCTCTTCCAGGAAGTGGTGGTGCCGGCCGGCACCACCACCGTCCACTTCCGATTCCTGCCTCCCCACGAGCTGCCGGCGGCCATCGTGTTCCTGGTGGCGCTCCTGGCCCTCGTCCTCCCCGCCCTGGTGCGGCGAGCCCGTGGCATCCCCGGGCCTGATCCGGCCCGCACCGGCTCCGGACGCGGGCCTGCGGGCGACACCGTCCCGGACGGTGCCGGCGATCAGGGTGTTGGCGGCTCGGGTGCCGGCGGTCACGGTGCCGGCGGTCACGGTGCCGGCGGTCACGGTGCCGGCGGTCAGGGTGCTACGGGCGCGGCACCCGTCGGAGATAGCCCTTCGGATTGAACGAGACGAGGAACTTGTCCCCGATCGGATCGAGCACGAACCCGTCCGACCGGGAGAGGAACTCGACCGCGGCCTCCATGGGTCCGGGCCCGAAGTCGTCGTGCACGGGAAACCCGTTGAGCATGGTGTCCTCCACCACCAGGAACTGACCTGGGGTCACGAGCGGCGAGTAGGCCTCGAGCTCCCCGCAGACGTGCTCGTAGCTGTGGTCGGAATCGAGGATCACCATCACCTTCGATCCCGCGGGAATCCGCGACTCGACCTCGGCCACGACGGCCGGATCGGTCGAGGACCCCTTGAGGTAGCTGATCCGGGGGTGGCTCGGCCGCCCTTCGTAACCGGTCACCTCGATGTCCCAGTCGTCGATGTCGACGGTGATGACGTGGCCGCCGCCGAGGAGATCGCAGAGATGGGCCAGGTACAGCGCGCTCCCGCCGAAGGCCGTGCCGCACTCGATGATCCAATCCGGTCGTTCGGCGAAGAGGATCTCCTGATAGATCCAGAGGTCCATCGGGAGCTTCTGCAGCCGGACCCCCATCCACCACGTGTCCTTCCAGGTGGCCCCGATCTGCACCTGGTCGCCGGCGTCGTAGTACTGCCGGAGGAACTGGCCGGCTATGCCCGAGTTGGCTGCTCCATCGTCTGCGGCGGACATGGCATCTCCCATGAGTCAGGACCGATTCTGCTGCCGGACGGTGCGTCGCGGTCGTCGTGACCCCGGTCACCGTCCGACCGCCCCACCCTATGCGGCCGGGTGACCGGAGTTCGGGACCTCCCGAGGCGTGCGGGGGCGTCCTCCGCACCCCGTTCCGGCCAGGGACCACGTCGGCCCAGGCCTGTCGACCGGCGCGCCCGTGCCCGTCACCGGTCCCGGTTCCCCGCCCGCTCCTCACCGACTCGTCGGTTACCACGGCGAAGGCAATCAGGCGTACGCTGGAACCCGCCCTCCCACGCTGCCCAGAGAGGAACATTTCGCAGTGGCCGTTGAGAAACCACGTATCGGCATCCTCGTCGTCGCCTACAACGCGGCGACCACTCTGGCCAAGGTACTGGACCGCATCCCGACCGGCATGCGGTCGGACATCGAAGAGGTCATCGTGAGCGATGACCACAGCCAGGACGCTACCTATCTGGTGGGCCTGGGCTATCAACAGCTCTCCGATCTACCCATCACCCTCATCCGGCAACCGGCCAATCTGGGATACGGGGGCAACCAGAAGGCCGGCTACCAGCTGGCCATCGAGCACGGCCTCGACATCGTGGTCATGCTGCACGGTGACGGGCAGTACGCTCCCGAATCCCTGCCGGACATGGTTGCGCCTCTCCTGGCCGGTGAGGCCGACGCCGTGTTCGGATCCCGGATGATGGTCAAGGGGGCGGCCCGGAAGGGAGGGATGCCGCTGTACAAGTTCGTGGGCAACCGGATCCTGTCCCGATTCGAGAACATGGCGCTCGGGTCCAGTCTCTCCGAGTTCCACTCCGGCTATCGCGCCTACTCGGTCAGCGCATTGAAGCAGATTCCGTTCGAACGGAACTCGGACGGGTTCAACTTCGACACCCAGATCATCGTCCAGCTCCATGACGCCGGCATGCGCATCGCCGAGATTGCCATTCCCACGTACTACGGCGACGAGATCTGCTACGTGGACGGACCGGGCTACGCGCTCGACGTGGTGAAGGATGTCCTCGCCTACCGGTTCCAGAAGGCCGGCTTCGGGGACGGGAGTCGCATCGCCCTCAATCCCGACTACGAACCCACCCAGGGAGAGGAGAGCCCGCACGACAGGATCGGCTCCCTGCTGGGTTCCCGACGGCCCATCCGGGTACTGGACCTGCGCTACGCCAAAGGTCCCGGCTCCGCTCGCCTCCGTTCCATGGGCCACCAGGTGACCGAGCTCGACCTCAGCGAGGCACCTGACGCCTTGGCGGGGGCCGACGGCCCCGATGGCACCGGCTCCGGTGCGGGAGCCCTCGGCCCGACCGGCACCCCGTTCGATGTCGTGATTGCCGCCAATGTGCTCGAGCACGTCAAGCGCCCGCAGGACCTGGTGGTCTCGATCCGCGGTGCGCTGGCCGCGGACGGGCGGGCCATCTTCTGTGTGCCGAACATCGCCCACTGGTACCCACGGTTCCGCACCATGCTCGGCATCTTCGACTATGACCAACGAGGGATCCTCGACACCACACACCTCCGGTTCTTCACCCGTCGGAGCATCGTCAAGCTCCTGACCCGGAACGGCTTTGCCATCGGACGGATCGAGTCAGTGGGTCTTCCGCTGGAGGCGCTCGGCATCCACGGGCGCAAGACCCGATGGCTCCGCCTGCTCGACCACGTACTGCTGACGACGTGGCCGTCGATGTTCGGCTACCAGTTCATCGTGGAGACGACACCGGCGTAGGGAGCGTCCTCCCCGCCGGGGGATCACCACCCTCGTCCCCGCCGGTCGGCCGGGCCGGTTACGAACCGAGAGCGGTCGGCCCGGCCGACCTGCGAGATCGCCTCATCCGCCTCACGATGCCCCAGAGGGCAATCCCGGCGCAGACGGCGAGGGATGCCGCGGTGATCACCACCCCCTTGGCCAGCCCCACCGGGCGGAACGTCAGCTCGACGCTGGCCGTTCCCCCGGGGACCCGGACGGCCTGCTGGTTGAAGTTGGCCCGGAGCACCGGCACGGTCCGTCCGTTCACCGTTGCCGACCATCCCTTGTCCCACATCTCGGGAACGACCAGCAGGCCGGCCCGCGACGCCTGGGTCGTGATCGACGCGGTATTGAACCCCTCGGTCGCCGACGTCACCGTGGCCGTGCCGGTGGCGGAGGCGGCGAGCGATCTCGACCCCTCCAGGATGACTTCCTTCCGGTAGTCGAAGTCCGGCCGGGCGAAGGCCACCAAGGCGTCCTGCGCGCTGGTCACCACCGTCGCCCGGAACACGACCACCGGCCCGGTGGGCGGTCCCGTCCACTGGTACACGCTCCCGTCGGGTCCCGAGTAGACGGCCTTCCAGCCCGACGCGCCCAGGGCACCCGTCACCGCCGGAAGGGCCGAGGCCGCCGGGGTCAGGGCGATCTGGTCGACGCCGACCCTCGGCAGCAGGTCGAACCGGACCCTTGGCGCGTCGAACGTCGGTTGGAACGCCCCCCCGAGCTTGGTGGCGATGACCCCGTCGGGGCTCTCGCCACTCACCACCCGCCACAGATCGACCGTCCGGGTCGGGACCGAGCTCTCGTACCCGCTGGCACTGCCGACGTCGAAGATCAGGGACACGTTGGAATCGAGCATCGGAGGTTGCCAGCCGTTGAGGCTGTCGTTCGCCGGCAGGACCCGGTTCGGCCATCCGGCGACGGAACCCCCTCCCCGCTGCAGCGCACCGAGGAGGGGGGTCTGGTCGAGCGTGCGACCAGCCGAGGCCGGAAGGAACGGGGGGTTGATCTGCCGGCCGTAGACGCCGAGTTGCAGTGCGGTGACGGCCACGACCACGACACCGAGCACCCGGGAGATCCACCATCGTCCGGATCGGCTGCGACTCGTGGTGGCCGAGTGCCGGTGCACCGACCCGTCGGGATGCGTGGATCCGGCGATGGCCCGCATCGCCGCGTCCAGGCCCACTGCACCCAGGACGACCACACCCATGTCGAAGACGAACAGCAGGCGCGAGTAGGGGCGGAAGACGTTCATCCCCGGAATCACCCGATAGGCCAACCAACTCACGGGTCCGCCGACGGCGATGGCGACCGCTCCGATGACCAGACCCCGACCCAGTCCCGACCCCTTCCGGCGGAGGACCAGTCCGACCAGGGCGAAGATGGCGGTGAGGGTACCGACGAACGCCATGCCCCATTCCATCTTGGGGTTGGTGATGGGCAAGCCGGGAGGCAGGATGGCGTACTTGAGGTCCAAGGGCGACAGGATGAACGTCTTGGTGATCTCACCGAACGTGAGGGGCTGCCTGGAGATGTCCTTGAGGGCGTAGGCGGTGGGCACGAGGACGACGCTGGCCACACCGATACCCAGGACCGCGGCACTGGCGCCGCGCAGGGCGGGGAGCACGGCGGTCGAGCGCTCGCCCTCCTGCCAGCGCCGGATGAGATGCCTGACCGCCAGCAGACCTCCGTAGGCGCAGATGGCCACCATGCAGATGTCGGCGAACAGCAGGTGGGTGGACAAGAAGAGCATCCCGATGGACAGCGCGGCCACCGGCACCCACATCCACGAACGGGTGACCGCCCTCCGTACGGTGACGAGTCCGGCCGGGAACCAGGCAAAGAGCGGTGCCACGACCTCCAACTGGAGCCAGGCCAAGGTGAACGAGCCGAACATCCAGGCCACGGCACCGAGTAGCGCGGCGAGCGGACTGACCTCCAGATCGACCAACAGCCAGTAGGTGAACAGCCCGGCCAGGGTGACGTGGAGGACGGAGAGGATGTCGTGTGCCGCAGTCGGGCTCACCGTGTCGGCCAACACCAGCTTGGGCGGATAGGCGAAGGCGCTCGAACCGTCGGAGTACAGGGGCTGGCCACCGAATGAGTCCGGATTCCACAGCGGGATGGTCCCGCTCCTCACCGCGTGGGACAGCTCACTCTGCAGCGGGAAGGTCAGTGCGGCCTGATCCGACTGCGGGAAGAAGGTAGCCCCGTTGTTCGTGGCCGCCCACGGGAACACGGCATTCCGGTAGCCGGGGACCGCCGAGTAGGAACTGCCCTGGAACAGGGGGAGGAACCACAGCAGCGACAGCAGGATGATGATGGCGACGCACCGGACATGGGGCGACGGCATCCATCGTCGCCTCACCGCAGGCGCCGTCGGAGGGGACCCCTCGGCCACATCGGCCAGGGAGGGACCATCCAACGTCGAGGTGCTCGGGAGGGGGCTCACCGACGGTCGGTGAGGGAGTCGACCTGCTCGACCCCGTGCGGCGCCATCAGTCCGGCGGTGTGGTGGCCGTCGACCTGGCTATCCGACGTGCGGTGGTCCCGGCGACCCGGATCGGTTTCGACAGCTTCCAGCTGCTCGATCGCCGCATGGTCTCGACCTCGCGGCGGGCCACCTCAGCCGCCTCTTCGAGATGATCTGCGTAGTTCTGCCAGTTGGCCACCTCTTGTTGCAGCCGCTCGGCCTCCTTGCGATAGATCTCGATCCTGATGCGGTTGGCCTGGAGGACCGACATGGACTGGGGCGGGAGGAGCAGCGGCTTCGCATCGAGCTTGGCGGTGATCACCGTGCGGGCCTGGTTCCACTCGTTCTCCGAGTGCACCGAGGTGGACGAGTCACCCAATTTCCAGCGCCGCCACAGCGCAGTGATCTGGCCCGAGTCGGCCACACCGCACCACAGGGCCGCCTGCATCAGCACGTCCCAGTCCTCGAGGACCGGCAGGCTCTCGTCGAACCGGAGCCCCTGATGGCTGAAGATGGATCGGGGCACCGCCCACCCGCAGGGGGGTGAGTGGTTCTCCCAGAGATGATCGATGACGTCGAAGGGCTCGGGCCAGCGGCACCGGGGGCGACCGACCACCTCGTAGCCGGGCCGGTTGCCGCCCCAGGTCGTGGGCTCGACATCCTGCTCAGCGACGGGCGACCGGAGGACCCGGCCCGGGTACTTCCGGGCCAGGGATCGAAAGGTCTCGATCCAGTGCCCGAAGACGACGTCGTCGTCGTCGAGGATGGACACGTACTCGCCCCGCGCCCGCTCCGCTCCGATGGTCAGGGGACGGGTCCGGCCCCCGCCGTCGACCGGGATGACCGTGACCCGGCTCCCGAAGTCCTCGCCGAACACATCGGCCAGGTAGCGGAGATGGGTGAGTTGGTCCCGGGGGACGTTGTGGGCCAGCACGAGGACCTCGAAGTCCTGGACGGTTTGGGCGGCCAGCGACAGGAGCGCCTCCTGGAGGGTTGCCGGCCGGGTTCCCTGGGTTCGCATGAGCACGGAGAGGAACGGTGGGGCCGTCGCATCCCCGCCGGCGCCCCGCTCCGGCGCGGCGCTCATCGGCGCATACGCCCGCACGAACTCGTTGATCAGGGCCGCACCCGACGCCTGTTGGCGGACGCCGAGGAGCAGGTCGTGCAACGGCGAACCGTCCTGGAGCACGGCGGCGTCGGAGGGAAAGTGCTGGTCGCTGATCCGGAGCGGGAAGTCGTTCTTCCCGATCTCGACCCAACCGGCGTCGGAGGTCATCGACTGCAGCCGACCGGAGGAGAAGAACGAGACGTGGGTATCGTCCAGCAGTCCCGTCTCGGTCATCTCCCAGCGACCGAGCAGGAGCTTGGCCGCCAGGTCGAAATGGGTCACGTTGGGGACGGCCAGCACCAGGGGGACACCGCCGTGCCCGGCCGCCAGTGAGCTGAACGCCGACAGGACCTGGGGTCCGTTGGTGATGTGCTCGAGGGCGTCGATCATGACCAGGGCGGCCAGCGGCCGGTCGGCCAGTCGCTTCTCGATGGCCGCCACCGTCTCGTCGGGAGAGCCGAGATCGATGATCTCGGTCTCGAAGCCCCGCTCGCTCAGATCGCCGAGCCCATTGGGGTCGGCATCGAATCCGATGTAGGTCATCCCCAGATCGCGGATGGTGTCGGCGATCGCCCCGTAGCCACAGCCCACGTCGACGACCACGCCGTCGGACCCGGTGGCGAACTGCTCCACCAGAGCCAGGACGTACTGGTAGACCGAGTCGTCGGTCAGGGAGAACTGGTAGCGGTCAGGCATCGGCGTACGAGAACCGGTGCTTGGCAAAGTCGGTTCCGATGAATTGGGCCACATGACCCTCCGGATCGATCGGCGTGGGAAGTCTGCCTTCCGCGGCCCGCTTCCGGAACTCGGCGGCCGCATTCCGCTGCAGTTCCATGGTCGATTCCTCCATTTCCAGCGCCCACTTCTCGGAGAGGTCCGGTCGGGAATACTTCCAGGCCAGCATCAGGGCCGCCTCCGCGGCGTAGTAATGCTCGGCGTCGCCCACGTGCATCGTGGCGTACGTGGTCAGACGCTTGTCGTGGAAGATCTGGGCCGTCGGCTGATGGACCACCCGATAGCCGGCCAGCCGGGCCCGCCAGCTGAAGTCCACGTCGTCGCAGTAGAGGAAGAACGAGTCTGCGTCGAATCCCTCGATGGCCTCGATGACCGATCGCCGCACCAGGGCGCCCGCCGTCGAGGCCCAACTCGTGTCGCCCGAGTCGGGGTCGAACGACTTGGGGTGTTCGAGGGGGATCTGGCGGGCTTCGACGATGCCGGCGGTGGCGTCCCCGCTGAGCAGCATGAGCTCGGCGAGGGCGAACGGGCTCAGATAGGCGTCGGGGTTCAGGAAGAGGACGAAGTCCTCTTTGAACTCGGTGAGGAGGCGGTTGTGGCCCCGGGCCGACCCGAGGTTCTCTCCGAAGTAGTCATAGGTGATCCACTCGATCCCGAGTGGTCGCATCTGCGAGGAGAGCACGTCGACCTGGTCGATCGAGAGGTTGGGGTTCGGCGAGGCGTCACCGAAGGCCATCACCACCGAAGTGTCCGCAGACGCCCCGTGCAGCACCTGGACCGCGTGCTGGAGGCCCCGCAGGAGCCGTTCGATGTCGCCGGGTGCCGGTCGGTAGAGCACGGTCTGTACCCGGATCGACGGACCGGAGCGGGGACCATCCCCGGTGTCGTCGGTGGTCTCGCCGCTGGTCATGAGCGTTCCCCGTCGCGTGGCTGGTCCATCCAGGCCAGCAGTGCTTCCATGCCGTCCTCGAGTCGCCACGCCGGCTTCCAGCCGAGGTCGAGCTCGGCCTGGGAGATGTCGGCGAACGCCGCCCGGACGTCGCCGTCCCGGAACTTCCCGCTGACCTGGGGGGTGGGGGCGTCCATGCGGTCGGCCATCATCCCGGCCAGCTCGGCCACCGTCGTCCCCTGCCCGGAGCCGATGTCGATCGTCCGCTGGTGTGGCGGAGGCTGGTGCAGGGCGGCCAGCAGGGCGTCGACCACGTCGTCGATGAACACGAAGTCCCTGACGATCTCGCCGTCCTCGTAGACGTCGATCTCCTGGCCAAGCTTCGCCTGACGAGCGAAGAGCGTCACGATTCCGGTGTACGGGTTGCCGAGGGACTGGCCGGGACCGTAGACGTTCTGGAGCCTCAGTACGGAGAGGGCCGAACCCATCGCCGCGCACCACGCCCCCAGAATGTGCTCCTGGGCCAGCTTGGTCGCCCCGTAGACGCTGGTGGGCATCGGTGGCGTGGACGGTGCCCCGCTGGCCACCGGAACGATCGGGCCCGGCTCCCGGTCGGGTCCGGTCGGATCCCACCGTCCGGCGGCCAGATCGGCGTGCCGCCGGCCGGGCGGGCTGAAGACCCTCTCCCCGCTCCGCCACTGCCCTTCCCCGTAGACGGCGCGGGAGGAGGCCAGGACCACGTGCGACGGGACGATGCCGGCCGAACCGAGCGCATCGGTCATCCGGGTGGTCCCCACCACGTTGACCATGCTGTGCCGACTGGCCTCGGTGAGGGATTGGCCGGTCCCGGTCTCCGCCGCCAGGTGTACGACACAGTCCGGCTCGACCATGCGCAGGGTGGCCGACCAGCTCGACGGATCGGTCACGTCGACGGGGAGGAGCTCCACGCCGGGATCGAGACGCTCGGGCAGGCCGGGACGATGGTGGACCTGGGGATGGAGGACGTCCAGTACGGTCACCCGGTCCCCCTGCTGGATCAGTCGGGAGGAGAGCTCGCAGCCCAGGAAGCCGGCTCCGCCGGTGATGAGGATCGATCGGGCGTCAGGCGTCATGGGCGTAGGGGGGTCTGCAGGGACGCCGGCGGGCATGCACCACGGACGGCAGCGTCTGGGTCGCGGGTCCGGCTCATCCGAACCCGAGGATAGCACCGGCCCTCCGAATCTCCCGGTACCCGGCCGACCCCTCCGGCCCGGCGACAAGGGCCGGGAACGGCCCCGGAACCGGCGCGCCCGGGCCTGGGGCGACGGCAGCCGGAGGGGCCGGGGAGCCGGTCCGGTCCGGGCGGGGCGGGAGCGAGGATCAGTGCAGCAGGCCGGCCGCCATCCCGTCCAGGATGTCCGCCTCCGACACCAGGCATTCGTCGAGCCCGAACCGGGTCATGACCGCGGTCAGGATCAAGGCCCCTCCCACGATGACGTCCTGTCGCCCGGGCACCATGCCCGCCCGGTCCAGTCGGGCGGAGGTGATCTCGATGGCCAGGGCCCGGTACCAGTCATAGACGTCTCCGGCGGTGAGCACGGCATGGTGGATCCGTTCCCGGTCGTAGACCTCCAGCCCGAGGTGCAGGGAGGCCAAGGTGGTCACCGTGCCGGCCAGCCCGACCAGTCGGTGGGCGGCGAGGAACCGTGGGTGATCGGCGATGGCCTGCTCGAGCAGTTCGTTGACCATGGCTTCGGCGTCGGCCAACTCCGTGGCCGTCGGCGGGTCCGAGATCAGGAACCGCTCGGTGATCCGCACGCACCCGACCTGGAGGGACACCACCGAGAGCTCCGGGTCTTCGGGTCCGGAGCCCGACACCAGCTCGGTCGATCCCCCGCCGATGTCCAGGATCAGGAACGGCCCCTCGTCGGGGTCGAGGTCGGAGACCGCACCGGCCATCGACAGCCGCCCCTCCTCGGTCCCCTCCAACAGTTCGGGCTCGATGCCGGTGACCTCTCCGGCCGACCGAAGGAATTCGTCGCCGTTGGAGGCATCCCGGGCGGCCGACGTGGCGGCCAACCTTCCCTTGGTCACCGAGCACTTGTCCATGACCTGCCGGTACTCCCGGAGCACGGCCAGGCAGCGGCGGACGGCTTCGGGGGCCAGCATGCCGGTGGCGTCGACGCCCGCCCCCAACCGGGTGATCTGCATGGAGCGCTCGAGCGTGGTCCCGTCGTCGTCGACGATCAGCAGCCGGGTGGAGTTGGTCCCGCAGTCGATGGCCGCCACGGGGCCCACATGCTCCATCTCTCCTTGCTACCACGGTGGTCCTGGTGGGACCACCCTCGGGCGCGGACCGGCGTGCCGACCCTCCGCCCGACCGGACCGGACCCCACCCGGACCGGACCGGCTCAGGAGGAGCCGCCACCGCGCCGCTCGGGACCGCCTGCCGTTGCGGCGCGATGATCGAACGGTGCAGGATCTCCGTCCACTGCGGCACGACGTCGAGGGGGTCGTTCCCGTGCCGCGGGACCGGGCCTACCGGCTCGCCGGATGGGCGTTCGCCTTCCTGGTCGTCGTCACGCTGATCCTGCTCGTCGCAGGCGTCGTCGTCACCTGGCTCGGGCAACCCGGTCCCGGACAGCCCCTCCACCGTGCACCGGCCGCCCACGCCGCGGGCCCCGCAGCCTGACCGCCGAGGGTCGCGCTCCCCCCTGCGGGCTCAGGTGGCGTGCAGTCCGATCTGCTGGGCCGTCCAGGCCCCCACCGGATCGTCGGCCCCCGTCAGCCACCAGGCCAGATGGGCGTGGAGACACTTGACCCCCCGACGGGTCCCGCCGACGCCGCCCGACGGCTTCGGGCCCTGGTGGTCGGGGGCGATCAGGGCGTCCCGCTCCCGTTGGTAGCGGGCATGGGCCGCCGCGATCCTGTCCATGGGCACCGCGGCCTCGGCCTGCCGGACTCCCCCGGTCGACTCCAGCCGGCTCACCACCTCGCGCAGCGCCGGGTCGACCAGCCAGTAGCGCGTGGGCATCGGTGTCCCGTCGAACAGGAACGGGTCGTTGGCGATGACCGCCGGCCGGCCGTCGTCGGCCCGCACCACCACCTCGAACGCTCCGGCCGGCCGTCGGCCCAGCAGCTCGGCCACCACATCGGCCTCGTCACCCTCGTCCCGGTCTGCGTCCGACCCGTCCGTCGGGCCCTCGTTCACTTCCAGAATTCGAGCGTGTCGGTCACTCGGCCCCAGAAGGTGGAGGGCGCCGGGGGGACGGCCGTGCCGGTCGACGACGAGGTCGAGGCCCCGCGCTTCACCGCGGTGATGGCCGAGGACCCGGCCGCGGACGTCGGGATGGGCTGGGGCAACCCGGGTTGGGGTGAGAGGTCCGGGGCGTTGGCCGGTGCCACCAGGGGCTGGTCCCCCGGGTCCCCGTTGGTCGGCGACCCTGGTGTGGTCGTGCCCGTCTTGCTGGACGGAGGGAGGACGTCGTAGAGCGTCTGGCCGGGGCCCACCATCTGGTAGTCCCGGCGGGCCTGCTGGTTGACGGCCACATTGGAGTCCAAGGCGTGCTGCTGTTCGGTCAGCGCCCGGTTCTCGCGCTGGACCTGGGCCAGCTGAGCACCGGCCGCCGCCAGCTTGCTGTGCTGGGACAGTAGGGACGAGAGCGGGAAGCTGGTGGCCAGCACAGCCACGGCGAACACCGCAGCCACGGCCACCGGGATCCGGCGTCGCCGCTGCTCGGGCGTTGCCGGCGTCTTGGGTCGGACCGGCTTCCGTCTCGACGGGGCGCGCTTCTGCGAAGCCTGCTTGGACGACGTGACCCTCGAGCGCAGCCGTTTCCTGGACGACCCGCCCGTGGACGTCCCGGGCGTCGCCGTGGCCCCGGACTCCCTGCGCTCCTTGCCGCCCACCAGGGGCAGGGTCCACCGCCGACGGGCCTTGGTCTCCGGCTCGGGAGACGACGGGGCACGGGTCCGACCGACGGGGCGCCGGTCGACCTCGCCGGCCCCGGCCCGGGTCGTGCGCGGGCGCCATCCCCGCCCCTCCTCGACGGCCCGAGCGGGTGTGGGACCGAGCTGCGGCGGGGTCGGCTGCGGCGGGGTCGGCTGCGGCGGGGTCGGCTGCGCCGGGGCGGTCCGCTCGACGCTCGTCCGTGACGACCTGGCGGGGGCGGTCCGGCTCGGATCGGGCGATGGCCGGACCCCGGCCCTGGACGCCTTGGCGGACCCCGGTGGACGGGGCCTGATCGCCTTGGTCGACTTGACCACCGCCGCCTCGGTGGCCGCCGCGACCGCCGTCAGCTTCGACCACGCGGCCCGACCCGGCTTGGCGGTCGCCGGACCCGGGCCGGTGGCGGCCTCGGGGTCGGGCTGATGGGTCCGCTCCGGTGCCGTCCCGACGGCGACGGCCGGGGCGGGGGCCGGCTCGTCGGCCGGGGCCGGTCCGGCGGGGGCGGGGCTGGGGGTTCGCAGGGAGCTGTCGGGCAACGGCGGGAGCGAGAAGACGCGGGGCGGGCCGACCGGGCCCCGGGACGCCCGGGGTGCCCGGCTCCTGGGCGCCCCGATCCTCGGCGCCCTGGACGGCTTGGCCTCCTTGGTCTCCACGAGGGCCAGCGCCGCCGCGGTGATCTCGGCCCTCCGGGCCAGCTCGGCCTCGGTGGCGCCGGTCAGACCGGTGGCCGCCGTGAAGGACCTGGGTGTTGCCGACCTCCGTCTCCGCGAGTGGGCGTGGAGCCGTGTGCTCACGTGGCCGGACCCCACGAGGACAGCGCCTCGCCACCCCGGAACGCCGCCGACTCGCCCAGCTGCTCCTCGATCCGCAGCAGCTGGTTGTACTTGGCCACCCGGTCGGAGCGGGCCGGGGCCCCGGTCTTGATCTGCCCGCAGTTGGTGGCCACGGCCAGGTCGGCGATGGTGGTGTCCTCGGTCTCGCCCGAGCGGTGGGACATCACACAGGTGTACGCCGGACCGGGTGGCCAGGGCCATGGTGCTCGAGCGTCTCGGTGAGGGTGCCGATCTGGTTGACCTTGATCAGCACCGAGTTGGCCGTGCCGGCGTCGATGCCCCGGCGCAGCCGCTCCTCGTTGGTCACGAACAGGTCGTCGCCGACCAGCTGGACCCGGTCGCCGAGGGCCTCGGTCAGGGCCGCCCAACCGTCCCAGTCGTCCTCGGCCATGCCGTCCTCGATGGACACGATCGGGTACCGGTCGACCAGGTCCACCCAGTACTCGACCATCTCGTCCGACGAGAGGCTCCGGCCCTCGCCCGGCCAGCACGTAGCTCCCGTCCTTGTAGAGCTCGCTGGTGGCCGGGTCCATGGCGATGGCGATCTCGTCGCCCGGGGACCCGACCGGCCGCCTCGATGGCCTCCACCAGGACCTTCACCGCCTCCTCGTTGGACGGCAGGTTCGGGCGCGAAGCCGCCCTTCGTCGCCCACCGTGGTGGACAGGCCCCGGACCTTGCAGCACCCGGGCCAGGCGCGTGGTAGGTCTCGACCCCCCACCGCAGCGCCTCGGAGAACGAGGCCGCCCCCACCGGCATGATCATGAACTCCTGGAGGTCGATCGAGTTGTCGGCGTGCACGCCTCCGTTGACCACGTTCATCATGGGCACCGGCAGCACATGGGCGTCGGCACCCCCGACGTAGCGGTAGAGGGGCAGCTCCACCTCGTCGGCGGCGGCCTTGGCCGTGGCCAGCGACACCCCGAGGATGGCGTTGGCCCCGAGGCGCCCCTTGTTGGGCGTGCCGTCGAGCGTCGATCAGGGCCAGGTCGACCGCCCGCTGGTCGAGGGCGTCCATCCCGTCGAGGATCTCGGCGATCTCGCCGTTGACGTTGGCCACCGCCCCGAGGACCCCCTTGCCCCGGTAGCGGTCCCCGCCGTCCCGCAGTTCGACGGCCTCGAACGACCCCGTGGAGGCCCCGGACGGCACGATGGCCCGACCCGTGGCCCCCGAGTCGAGGACCACCTCGACCTCGACGGTGGGGTTGCCGCGGGAGTCGAGGACCTCACGGCCGATGACCTGTTCGATGAAGCTCACAGCGGGTAGTCACTCCTGTCGACGGTGTGAGAAAAGTTACCATCAGGGACCCCGCGGACCAGGGCATACACCGGGCGCAGGGGGCCCTGTGCCGGCCTCGGCCTGACTTCAGCCCCGGGCTTCGACCTCGGCCCGGAAGCGGACGGCCCGGGCCCGCAGAGCGGTCTCGGGGTCGACCCCGAGCAGCCGGGCCACGTTGGCCAACGAGAACAAGAGGTCGCCGAGGGCCTCGGCCTCCCCGGCGCCGCCCCCCTCCCCGTCGGTGCCGCGGTCGGCCGGGCCGGCCGGTCCGTGGCCGTCGGAGGGCAGTCGGCCGACCCCTTCGGCCAGTCGGGCAGCCTCGTCGGCCACCCCCGGCAGCACCATGCCCACGGCCAGGGCCTTCCGCTGCAACTTGGCCGCCAGAGCCAGCGCCGGGAGTGCGGCGGGGATCCCCTCGGTGACACTGGTGCGTCCCTTCTCGGCCAGCTTCAGCGCCTCCCAGTTGGAGGACAGCGCCTCAGGGGTGTCGGCGGTCACGTCGCCGAAGACGTGGGGATGGCGGGACACCAGCTTGTCGTGGACTCCACGGGCCACGTCGGCCAGGGTGAACCGACCGGCCTCGGCGGCCAGGGTGGCGTGGAAGTACACCTGGAAGAGAAGGTCGCCCGAGCTCCTCTTCCAGATGGGCCACGGCCCGCTCCTCGGCGACGGGAGTGCGCCCGCCGGGGGGCACGTCCGACGATGCCGCGTCCACCGCGGCCACCGCGTCGATGGCCTCCAGCACCTCGTAGGACTCCTCCAACAGGTGCCGGGCCAGCGACCCGTGGGTCTGGCGGCGGTCCCACGGGCACCGCTCCCGCAGGATGTGGACCAGCTCGTCCAGCTGGACCAGCTCACCGGCCACCGGGGCGGCCAGCTGCGGGATCCACAGCGAGGTCAGGTGGTCGGGCACGACGGAGCGGTCGAGCTCGTCCCACCCACCTCCCACACCTGCTCGTCGTCCAGCCCCAGGTGGTGCAGGACGGTCACCGGCGTCGCCGGGGCCGTCTCCACCGAGAGCTTGATCGCCGAGAGCACGGCCGGGTTCCAGCACTGGGCCACCAGCAGCGGGCCCCGGTCCCCGGCCGCGTCGACGGCGAAGCGCTCCCCGTCGACCACCCGGACACCGGCCGTGACCGGGTCGATGCCCAGCCGCTCGTAGGCCAGGTCGAGGAAGGACACCGCCGGGTGGACGGTGAGGGAGACGGTCCCGCCGGTCACCGCCGGGTGCCGGCGCAGCAGGGCCACGGTGGCTTCGGCCACCGACGGCGACCCCGGGACGGCATAGACGGCGCCCCCGGCCTCGAGCGCGCCGGCCACCACGTCCTCCACGATGGCCCGATAGACCTCCTCGAAGGTCTCGGCCGCCTCGTAGTGACGGTCGAAGGTGGCGGCGTCGGGATGGACGGCGGCGGCCGGATGCCGTCGGGTGCGGAAGAACAGCACCGGGGCCTCCGCCATCCGGCGCCGGGCCTCGGTGGTGATCAGCTCGGGTCCGGCCGGACCCAGGCCGACCACGTCGATCCTGACCGTCACGACACCGGGGTGGTCACGGCTCGTGCCGCGTCACGGACGGCGACGCCGCCGGCGGTCAGCCACCACTGGTCGGGCGCGAGACCAGCGGCGTCTGTCCGGACACCGCGCCCAGCAGGAACTGGGAGGGCGGGGAGGCGGGCGGCGCGATGGAGAGGAGCTTCCAGGTCCCGTACTCCGGGTCGATCGAGACGTCCGAGCTCCGGGCGAAGGCCACGATCTCCTTGTTCACCCGATTGATGTTGGCCGTCGACTGGAGCAGCTCACGCCGGGCCAGCGATCCCGCCGCCGACAGCGGCGCCACGGTCTGGCTGGTCACCTCGTAGATGATCCACTGGCCGGTGCTGGAGTCCTGCACCGGGGCGATGGGCTGGCCCGCCGTCACCGACTGCACCTGCAGCGACTGCTCCACCTGGGCCTCGGTGTAGCTGCAGCCCAGGGACCCGCCGTTGGCCGCCGTCCGGCTGTCGAGCGAGCTGGCCTTGGCCACGCTCGTCGAACGAGGCCCCGGCATTGATCTGCGCCACCAGCTGGTCGGCGTGGGCCTGGGTGTCCGTGACGATCACGCTCACGCACGACGTGGTGAACTGGGCCAGGTTGGCGTTGTAGTACGCGGCAACGGCGGCATCGGACAGGTCGGCCCCGTGGGCCCGGAGCTTCTGGACCACGGCCTGGTTCCGGACCTGGTCCTCCTTGATCGACGCCGGCAGCGCGGCCAGGAGGGCCTTGCCGCTGACGCTGGCCCCCGAGGCGTCCTGGCAGAAGGAGATGGTCCCCGACTGTGAGGCCTGCTGCACCGCTGGACTGATCGCCCCGCTCAGCTCCGATTCGAACTCGGACTGGGCGGCGGCCACGTCGGCCGGGGTGACGACGATGCCCTTCGAGGCGGCGAACTGCTCGGTGAGCAGGTCGCCGATCTGGTTGCTGAGCACGGCGTTGGCGAACGTCATCGAATAGGTCCCCGCCCCGCCGGCCCCCTCACCCGTGGTGGCGGCCAGCTGGGCGTTCTCCAGCTGCAGGAGGCAACCGCCGGCCGCCGTGGTCTGGAGGGTCTGGAGCTGGGTGTTGAGCGAGGCCGTCGAGATGGTCGACCCGTTGGCCGAGGCCGCCGGTGGGGTCACGTCGCACGCCGAGGCCAACACCCCGGTGGCGACCACGACGAGGGCCACCACGGCCGCGGGGAGTTGGCGCTTCACGGCGGCGATGCTATCGGCTGTCGGCCCGCTGACCGGAGCGGCCGTTACCCGGCCGGTACCAGCTCGGCGAGCAGGTCCACCAGGGCCGCAGCGTACCCGGCGTCCCCCTTGGGCACCGGGACGGCCAGGAGCAGCCGGTGCTGATCGGCCTGGTAGGTGGCCCCGGGGGCCAGCCGGCGCAGCCTGACCTCGGCCGAGGCCGGCAGCGTGACCGGGGACAGCCTCACCCTGGCCCGGTCGGCGCTCCGGCCCATCCCGCCCGTGCGGGGCGGTCACCGCCACGTCGGTGACCCCGAGGCGCAGGCACTCGACCCGCAGCCGGGCCACGTCCAGCAGGGCCGCGGCCGGCGCCGGGGAGCGGCCCGAAGCGGTCCACCCACTCGGTGCGGATGTCGTCGACCTGCTCGTCGGTCGCGCACCGCGGCCAGCCGGCGGTAGGCCTCGAGGCGGACGTCCTCGGCCGCGACGTAGTCGGCCGGCAGGTGGGCGTCGTCGGGCAGGTCGAGCTTGAGCTCGACCGGCTGGGGCCGGGGCTCGCCCTTCAGCTCGGCCACCGCCTCGGTCACCATCTGGACGTAGAGGTCGTAGCCCGACGGCGGCGATGTGGCCCGACTGGTCCCGGCCGAGCAGGTTGCCGGCGCCCCGGATCTCGCAGGTCGCGCATGGCGATCTTGAACCCCGAGCCCGAGCTCGGTGTGCTCGCCGATGGTCCGCAGCCGCTCGTAGGCCTGCTCGGAGAGGACCCGGTCGGCCGGGTGGAACAGGTAGGCGTAGGCCCGCTGGCCGGCCCGGCCCACCCGGCCCCGCAGCTGGTGGAGCTGGCCGAGGCCCGAGCCGGTCGGCCCGGTCGACGACCAGGGTGTTGACCGTGGGCATGTCGATGCCCGACTCGATGATGGTCGTGCACACCAGCACGTCGTAGCGCCCCTCCCAGAAGTCGAGCACGACCTGTCTCGAGGCGTGCCCTCGTCCATCTGGCCGTGGGCCACCGCCACCCGGGCCTCGGGGACCAGCGCCGCGGACCTCGCGCGGCCACCGCCTCGATGTCCGGCACCCGGTTGTGGACGTAGAAGACCTGGCCCTCGCGCAGCAGCTCGCGCCGGATGGCCTCGGCGACCGCCGCCTCGTCGTACTCGCCCACGTAGGTGAGGATGGGCTGGCGGTCCGCCGGCGGGGTGTTGACCATGGAGAGGTCGCGGATCCCGGTCAGGCCATCTCGAGGGTGCGGGGGATCGGGCTGGCGGTGAGGGTCAGCACGTCGACGCCCGTCGGCCATGCGCCTTGATCGCCTCCTTGTGGGTGACCCCGAAGCGCTGCTCCTCGTCGACCACCAGCAGGCCGAGGTCCTTGAACGTGACGTCCCCGGCCAGCAGCCGGTGGGTGCCGACCACGACGTCGACCGACCCGTCGGCCAGGCCGGCCACCACCGCGCTTGGCCTGGGCCGGTGGTCAGGAACCGGCTGAGCATCTCGACCCGGACCGGGTAGCCGGCGTAGCGCTCGGCGAAGGTCTGGGCGTGCTGGCTGGCCAGCAGGGTGGTGGGCACCAGCACCGCCGCCTGCTTGCCGTCCTGGACCGCCTTGAACACGGCCCGGATGGCCACCTCGGTCTTGCCGAAGCCGACGTCGCCGCAGACCAGCCGGTCCATGGGCAGCGGCCGCTCCATGTCCGCCTTGACGTCCTCGATGGCCCGCAGCTGGTCGGCGGTCTCGACGAAGGGGAACGACGACCTCCAGCTCGGCCTGCCACGGGGTGTCGGGCGCGAAGGCGTGGCCCGGCGATCTGCAGCCGCCGCCGGTAGAGCGCGACCAGCTCCTGGGCGATCTCGTGCACCGCGGCCCGGGCCTTGGACCGGGTCCGCTGCCACTCCGAGCCGCCCAGCCGGCTGAGCGTGGGCGACTCGCCGCCGGTGTAGGGGGTGAGCAGCGTCGATCTGGTCGGTCGGCAGGTAGAGCTGGTCGCCGCCCCGGTACTCGAGGAGCAGGTAGTCGCGCGTGGCGCCGCCGATGGTCCGGGTGACCATGCCGCCGTAGCGGGCCACCCCGTGCTGGCGGTGGACGACGTAGTTGCCCGGGGCCAGGTCGTCGAAGAACCCGTCGACGGGGCGGGCCCGGGTGCGGGCCTGGCGGTGCGGGCGGCGGCGGCCGGTGACGTCGGACTCGGCCAGCACGGCCACCTTGGCCGCCGGGCAGCACGAAGCCCCGGTCGAGGGAGGCCACCACGATGCGGGCCCCGGGCGCGGTCAGGTCGACGGTCGGGGCCGCCCGTCGACCGCCTCGGCGCCGGGTCGGCCACCGCGGCACCACCAGCCGCTCCTCGGCCAGGATGCCGGACAGCCGCTCGGCCCCACCGGCCGTCGAGGAGCACAGCATGACCGAGTAGCCCGGCCCCGACCAGGCCGGCCACCTGGGCGGCCAGCTTGGCGCCGTCGCCCAGGACGGGCTCCCAGCCCCGCGACTCGACCAGCGGGATGTCCGGGCCCTCGGCGGTGGGGACCAGCGAGACGCACGCCGGCCGCGGTCTCGGTCAGCAGCCGGTCGAAGGGGACGTGCAGCCGGGGGAGCGTCCGTCGCCCTGCTCGAGCGCCCCAGGTGGCGGCCAGGGTGTCGGCCAGGGCCGCCTCCTCGTCGAGCAGCTCGCCGGCCCGGTCCCGGATCCGGCGGGGCTCGACCAGGACGACCAGGGCGTCGCGGCCCAGCAGGTCGGCAGACGAGCTCCTCGTCGTCGGCCAGCCAGGGCAGCCACGACTCCATGCCGTCGAACTGGTCGCCGTCGGCCAGCCGCTCCCACTGGTGGCGGCCCCACGGCTGCGGTCCCGACCAGGCGCGGCGGCCCGCTCCCGCATGGCCTCGTCGGCGACCAGCTCGCGGCAGCCGAACAGCTCGACGGCGCCGAGGTCGTCGATCGAGCGCTGGTCGCCGACGTCGAACCGCGGTCAGCCGGTCGACCTCGTCGCCCCACAGGTCGATGCGCACCGGCACGTCGGCGGTGGAGGGGAAGACGTCGACGATCCCGCCCCGCACGGCCAGCTCGCCGCGGTGCTCGACCTGGTACTCGCGCCGGTAGCCCATGGCCACCAGCTCGGCCACCAGCTCGGCCACGTCGATCCGGTCGCCCTTCCGCCACGACGACCGGGCGGGCCGCCGTGCGCGACGGGCCCAGCCGCTGCAGCAGCGCCTTGACGGGGGCGACCACGAGTCCGGACCGTCGCCGCCGGGCGGCCCGTCGCCTCGCCGCCCAGCTGCCACAGCAGCCGGAGCCGCCGGCCCATGGTCGACGACGTCGGGGCTGACCCGCTCGAAGGGCAGCGTCTCCCACGCCGGGAAGACCTCGACCCGTCCCCGACCCGCCCCCGAGGGGTGAACGCCACCAGGTCGTGGGCCAGCTGCTCGGCCGACGCCCCGGTGGGGGTGACCACCAGCACGGGCCGGCGGGCGCCCAGCCGGACCAGCCCGGCCAGCACGAAGGCCTGGGCCGGGCGTGGCCACGGCCAGGGTGGCGTTGGACGCGCCGATGACCCGCGTCATGGCGGGCTCGTTGCGCAGCAGGGCAGGAAGCGAGCGGAGGCTCACCCGCTCAGGGTACCGGGGCGGTGACGGGCGGACGGCAGACGACGCCCACCGATCGGGACCGTCGATCGCCGGGGGCCGGCGGGGGACGGCGGCCGCTCGGCCGACTGGGGTCACGGTCGGACCCGGGCCGGCGACTCCTCTGCTCGAGAGCTACCGGCGGTTGGCCGACGAGACGGCCCTATCCGGAGCCGGTGCCTCGGTTCGGTGGACCGCCTCACGTCCTCCTGGCGGTGCTGAGCGTCGCCACGGTGTACTGGCGGGCGCACCACTGACCGTACGGTCCGGCCTCCACCTTGGCCAGCGTCTGGGGCGCAAGAGCGTCATGGGGTGCGTAGACCAGGTAGGTGTCGATCTTCAGTTTGAGGGTCCGTCCCGACACATTGGCCGGCTGGGCGGTGACGGGGTAGCCCAGGTACCCCACCAACTTGTGGGCGGTGGTGGTGTACCCGAGATTGGCCGCCTGCGTGAAGTACGCAGTGGCGTAGTGGTCGCTGTGATCGCCGCCGCCGAAGGTGCCCACGAAGTCTTGTGTGCGGACGGTGCCCGGCTGGAACGCCACCATGATGCTCGTGAGCGTGGCGATCAGGTCCTCTCTGGTGTAGCTGGTCGAACCGTCAATGGCGTGGACGGCGGGAATCTTCGATGCCCACAGGCTCTGGAGACTCTCATTGTTGGAGGCGGGAAATCCGGTGCCGTTCGTGTTCCCGTCCGGCAGTCGCATGAACACCACGGAGACGTTCGGATTGCCGGTCAGCGTGTTCAGGACGAGTGCATGGCCGTTGGCCACCAGCGTCCCGGTGCTCCAGGTGTCGGCCATCCCGGCCATATGGGCGAATGCAGCCAGAGCCCCGGCCTCGCGATCCATCCAGTACGGGTCGGTGACCCCCAAGGCGCTCTCTCCGGCCGTCACGAACACGGCCCGGACGGGGTCGCCTCGGGCAATGTCGTGCTGTTCATCCGGATTGAGGAAGAGGATGGAGTCGTCAGCGTGGGCGACGACGTGGAGCGAGTTCCTGTTCCGTACCAGAGCTGCTGCAGACCGACCCGGGATCAGCAGCAACGACGCGGCTCCTCCGAGGCCCGTCGTCAGCACCTGCCTTCTGCTGTACCGCGCTGTCTTCATCCTGTCGTTCCCCCCGGGCGGTCACCGGCTGGCGGAGGCTCCCGGCCGCTACCGTATCCGGTGGACGGTCACCACAGGCGGTACCCGGCCGGGGCCGGGGGCACCCGGATCGCTCCGCCCCGTCGATCGGTGCCCGCGAGGCAAGGTGTCCCCTACTTGTGCTTGGGCTCCCAGCGGAACCGCCGGGCCGTGAAGACGAGGGCGGCGGCGGCCCATATCAGCATGACGAGGAGGTCGCGGGCCTGGAGCCCGGAGCCGGGCCCGCCCTCGAACGCCCGCACCAGGGCCAGGATGAGGTGTCGGACGGGGAACCAGTCGGCGATCCTCGAGAGCACCGATCCGCTGGACAGCGGGTAGAACACGCCGGAGATGAACACGATCGGGAAGTAGATCCCGTTGACCACGGCCGGGGCGGCATCGGCGTTGGGCACGATCACCGTCACGGCCAGGCCCAGGGCGCAGAACGTCACGATGCCCACCAGCAGGGTGAGCACCACGGCGGCCGGGTGGTACGGGAAGTGGAGGTGGTAGAAGGCCATGCCGATGCCCACCACCACCACGGCCAGGATGGCCACGTTGATCAGCACGCTGCCGATGAGGCCCCCGAAGTACGAACCGATGGAGATGGGTGTGCCCCGCATCCGCTTCAGCACCCCCGAGTCCCGGCGCAGGCTGATGGCCATGGCCAGGTTGGTGTAGCACGCGGCGATGAGACCGAACACCAGCATGGCCACCACCGTGTACTGGTCGTACCGCAACGTCGTGCCCGGGACCTGCGAGCTGCCGGCCGACGCCCCCACCACGATGAGGAACACCACCGGGAACATGAAGGTGAACACCGCGGCCATCGGGTTCCGCCAGTAGGCCTTCTGCTCGTAGCGGACCTGTTCCTTGGCCACCAACAGGTCGTTCACTCAACTCACCTCGGGCGCCCGGTCCGGGCGGGCGGTCGTGCCGGTCCCGGCGGCGGCCGGACCGTCGGTCGGGGCGGCCCCGTCCCCCGCACCCCGGCCCTCCCCTCCCCCGGTCAGGGACAGGTAGACGTCCTCCAGGGTGGGCCGGTTGACGGCCAGACCGTCCAGCGGCTCGCCGCGCTCGAGGGCCCACCCGGTGAGCGTGTGGAGCGCGGCGGTGGGCTCGTCCATGCGGAACTCCACGAACTCCCCGCGCGTCACCGGCTCCACCCCGGCGGGCAGCGGCAGGTCCCCGATCCCGCAGCCGGGCGGCAGCACGAACCGCACCGTGGTCTCCCCGTGGTCCCGGCCGCCGAGCGTGTCGGGGGAGCCCGACGCCACCACCCGGCCGGCGGCGATGACCACCACCGTGTCGGCCAGCGCCTGGGCCTCGTCCATGTAGTGGGTGGTCAGCACCACCGTGCGACCCTCGGCGCACAGCCCCCGCACCACGTCCCAGGCCTCGCGCCGGGCCGAGGGGTCGAACCCGGTGGTGGGCTCGTCCAGGAAGATCAGCTCGGGATCGCCGACCAGGGCCAGGCCGAGATCCAGCCGGCGCTGCTGGCCACCCGAGAGGGTCTTGACCCGCGCCCGGGCCTTGGCCTCCAGGCCCACCAGGTCGATGACCTCCCCCACCGGCCGTGGGGCCGGATAGAGGCCGGCCCGCTGGGTGACCGCCTCGGCCACGGTCAGGTACGGGTCGACGGCGCACTCCTGGAGGACGATGCCCACCTTGGCCCGCAGGCTCCTGGGGCGCCGCTCGGGGTCCACACCCAGCACCGAGACCCGCCCGGCATCCCGCCGGCGGTAGCCCTCCAGGATCTCCACCGAGGTGGTCTTGCCCGCCCCGTTGGGCCCGAGCAGGGCCAGGACCTCACCCCGGCGGACCTCGAAGTCGACCCCCCGGACCGCCGGGGAGCCGCCGTAGGACTTGGTCAGCCCCTCCACGGCGATGGCGACGTCACGATCGGGCACAGCCCGGGATCGTACCGGCGGACCGCCGCACCCCCGCGACAGGTGGGCCACCGGCCCTCCAGCGAGCCCGCCTCGGAGGATCCGGGCGCCGCGCCCCGGTCAGTCGTCGGTGGCGTTGACCCGGCTCATGGCCGCGGCCACGCCCTCGGTGACGATGGCCTCCACAGCGTCGGCCGCCTCCTCGATGGCCGCCACCAGGACGGCCCGCTCGGCGGCGCCGGGACGCCTGAGCACGTAGTCTGCCCCCGACTGGCGGCCCGGCGGCTTGCCGATGCCCACCCGCACCCGGAGGTACCGGTTGGTGTGGAGGTGGCTCTCGATGGACTTGAGGCCGTTGTTGCCGGCATTGCCCCCGCCGGCCTTGATCTTGACCCGTCCCGACGGGAGGTCGAGCTCGTCGTGCACGACGACGAGCCGACCGGCCAACGGCTCGTCGTCGGACCCCCCGGCGGCGTCGGTGTCGGGCCGGTCCACCCCGGCCCGGCGCACCAGGGGGGCCACGGCCTGGCCCGACTCGTTCATGAAGGTCGTGGGAATCGCCAGGAGGACCCGGCGGCCGCCGATGCGCACCTCGCAGACCTGGGCGTGTAGTCCCTTCTCGGCCCGCAGCCGGGCCTGCTGCCGCCCGGCCAGCGCCGACACCACCTCGGCCCCGGCGTTGTGCCGGGAGTTGACGTACTCGATGCCCGGGTTGCCCAGGCCCACCACCAGGAGGTCGGCCGGCGTGCCCCGTCGTTGCTCCTGTGGCGCTCTCCGTCTGTGGAGCAGGGCCTAGCCCTCCGAGGACTCGGCGTCGTCGGAGGCCACCTCCGCGGCGCCCTCCCCGGCAGCCTCCCCGGCGGCCTCGGCCGCGGCCTCGGCCTCCTCCTCGGCGGTGACCTGCACCCGCGGGGGCTGGCCGGCCACCACGGTGATCTCCACGTCGGTCTCCAGCTCCACGCGGGCGGGGATGGCGATGTCCGACACGTGGAGGGAGGCGCCGATGGTGAGCTCGGAGATGTCCAGGTCGACCGACGGCGGGATGTCGGCCGGCTTGGCCTTGATGTGGAGGGTGAACAGCTGCTGGTCCACGATGCCGTCGCCGTGCGCGATCTCGATGGCCTCGCCGACCAGGTTGATCGGGATCTCGGCCGAGATCACCTCGTCCCGCCGCACGATCTGGAAGTCGACGTGGGTGACCACGTTCCTGAACGGGTGGTGCTGGATGTCGCGGGCCAGGGTCAGGTAGTTGTCCGACCCGACCTCGAGGGAGAGCAGGGTGTTGAGCCCGGCCTCGCCGGACAGGGCGACCTGGAACTCGCGGGCCACGACGGCCACCGGGATGGGGTCGGACCCGTGTCCGTACACCACACCGGGGATCTTGCCCTCGGAGCGCAGCCGTCGGGTCGAGCTCGATCCGGTGGCGCGACCGGCTTCAGCGGTGAGCGTGACTTCGGGCATGCGGGAACTCCTCGGGAGATGCGGTTAACGAGCGACTGCGGGCGCAGGGCCGTGCCGGCGGAAGGCGGTGCCGATGGCCATCGCCGCGGCCGCTGCTGACGGCCCACCATGCTAGACGAGCCGGCGGCGGATGGGCCACAGGGGGTCGGGCCGGACGCGGGACTCCAGCCCGGTGGTCGACCTGGGACGCCGGGTCCCCGGGTCCCTCCCGGTCCGCAGTTGCTCCCCGGGGTGCCCCCGACCCCGCCCGGACCCGGGCTCGTCGCCGGTGCCCGAACGTGCCTGTCAACAGGCAGTTCGTGACCCGTCCGCCCGGGTGGCCGGCCATGTTCGGAAAAGTTCCGGGAATTCGCTCAAGGTCCGGCCGGAATCTGCCGATAGGCAATTGTCGGGGTCCGGGAGCAGGGGTCGTGCCCCCTCCATCTGTCAGACACCAGCCTGCTCCCGGGCCCGGCCTGAACGAGCTCGGCCTGGCTCTCTCGGGCCCGGTCCCGGCCCACCTCCACCCTCTTCGGCCGGCTGCTACAGCCGCCGGCTGTGATGCCGTCATGACCGATCGCCCACCGCAGCCTGCGGATCCCTGCTCCTCCGCACTCGTCGCGGCCCTCCCGCTCCCTCCGCGCACCGGCCATCCCGTCAGCCGTCGCCTCGAGGAGCCGTGGGCCGCCCTCTCCGCGGCTGAGCAGCGCCGCGTTGGGCGACCCTCCGCCTGGCAGCGAGGCCATCGACGCCTTGTACGAGGCACTGGACGACCTGACCCGGTTCGTCGACCGTCTCGATGCCGAACCCGGGATCTGACCTTCCCCCGTCGCTGACGGCCGAGATCGAATCCTGGTTCGCTGGGTCGCAGACCCAAGGGGCGCCCGGCCCGGACGACCGCGGCCCCCGGCCACCTGTCACACCCTCCTGGTTCACTGTCCCCGTGGCCGTGACCGCCCCCGCCAGAGACCGACCACCCGCCCGGCCTCTGACCGAGGCCCGGGCGGTCGCCCACCTCGCGCGTGTCCACGCCTGGTCGCCACCTACGACTCCGAGCGCTACTCGGCTGAGGACGATGCCCTGGTCCGCCTGTTCACCGCCGTGGAGCGGACCGCCTCGGCCGGCAAGACCCTGGCCGCCCGTCGGGTGGAGGAGGCCAACCTCCACCGGCTGACCGGCCACCGCTCGGCCGCCGAGCTGCTGGCCTCCTCCACCGGGGACTCGGTGGGTGACACCAAGGGCCTGCTCCGCCTGGGCCACCAGCTGGCCCACCGGCCCGAACTGGACGAGGCCTTCCGGGCCGGCCGGCTCTCCCGCCGACGGGCCACCCAGGTGGCCGAGGCGGCCGGGGTCAACCCGACCCGGGAGCACGACCTGGTCGACGGGGCCCAGGTCGACACCGACGCCACGTTCAAGGAGCGGTGCCTGAGGGCCCAGGCCGAGGGACGCTCGAGACGAGACGAGGCCCGCCACCACCGGCACCTCCACGACCAGCGCTCGGCCCGCACCTGGACCGACGGGGACGGGGCGCTCTGCCTGCACGCCCGGTTGGCCCCCGGGCCCGGGGCCGAGCTGCAGGCCGCCCTGGAGGCCCAGGCCGACCGCCAGTTCGGGCGGGCCCGGCACGACGGGCGCTTCGAGACCCCCGACGCCTACCGGGCCGACGCCCTGGTGGCCCTGGTCAGCGGGCGGGGGATCCTCGGTCCGGGACCAGGGACCACCGGCCCTCGGGCCGGCCCCCCGGCCACCGGGCGCACCCCCGACCCCAGGGCCTCGGTCTCGGTGGTGGTCGACCTCGAGTCCTTGCGTGGGGGGCACGTGGTGCGTGGGGGGCGCTGTGAGATCCCCGGGGTGGGCCCGGTGCCCGTCGACCACGCCCGGGACCGGCTGGGTGACGCCCTGGTCGAGCTCCTGGTGGCCCACGGCACCGACGTCACCACGGTCTACTCGGCCGGGCGCCACATCCCCCGCCGGGTGCGCTCGGCCCTGCTGCTGCGGGACCCGAGGTGCGTGGTCCCGGGCTGTGACGCCCGGCTGGGCCTCGAGAACGACCACTGGGTCACCGACTTCGCCCGGGGCGGGGTGACCGCCCTCGACAATCTGGCCCGCCTCTGCCACCGCCACCACCAGGACCGGACCCACCGCGGCTTCACCCTCCGACGGGAGGGGGACACCTGGGTGTGGGTCGCCCCCGACAAACCCGTGGTCCCCAAACGGCCCAAGCGGCCCAAGCGGCCCGAGCGGCCCGAGCCGAGCCCGAGCGGCCGGGACGGCGCCAACGGCTCGGACCGGGGGGCACCGGCAAGCACCCGCCCCCGGCCACCGGCCCACCCCGGTTCGACCAGCCTCCGCTCCGCCGGCAGGAGTGAGGCGCGGCCGCCGGCAGGAGCGGGACGCGGCCGCCGGCAGGAGTGAGGCGCGGCCGCCGCGCCCCCGACATTCGGGCCGGACCCCTGCCACCGCGGCCGGCCACGACCGGCGGCCGTGGAAGAGCCCGAAGCCGTGGCCGGCGTCGCGTGTTCAGCTGGTCGACGCGCTCGGCCTCCCCGAACGTCAGTCCCGTCGCCGCCGACAGCTCGCGCAGGGCGTCCCCCGGATCGGAGACCTTGATGGTGGTCATGCCCATGGCCCGCGCCGGCTTCAGGTTGATGCCGAGGTCGTCGAGGTACACCACTTCGTCGGGGCGGACCCCCACCGTCTGGCAGGCCAGCTCGTAGATGCGCGGATCGGGTTTGCGGATCCCGGCCACCCGGGACTCCACCACCACGTCGAACAGCTCGAAGACGGCCGACACCTCGGCCGGGAGCGGTGCGTCCTCGAGCGTGAAGTTGTTGGTCACGCACGCCGTCACGAACTGTCCGGTGCAGTGGCGGACGGCCTCGACCATGGCCGGGCGGATGTCACCCCCCAGCAACCCCAGCACCGCCCGGCCGTCGACCCGGTGGCCCAGCCGGAGAGCCTCGGTTTCGAAGGCCGCGGCGAAGCCGTCCACGTCCAGCTGGCCCCGCTCCAGACGGGACCAGGCGTTGCTGTCGGGATCGGTGGAGTTGACCAGGCGGATGAATCCGGCCGGGAGTCCGGCCTCCCGCTCGTACCGGGTGAAGGCCTCGAACGGGCTGGAGGTGATGACCCCGCCGAAGTCGAACATCACCGATCGGATCACCGTTCCGCCCCGGGTCGAGAGACGCTCAGGCCAGGTTCTCGCCGCCGAAGATCTCCGACACCGACGTGTCCTCGAAGACGGCGTCGATGGCGTCGGCGATGATCTTGGCCACCGACAGCACCTCGAGCTTGTCGAACTGGCGGTCCTCGGGGGCACGGGCAGGGTGTCGGTCACCACCACCCGGGTGATGGGCGGAGTTCTTCAGCCGGTCGACGGCCGGGTCCGACAGCACGGCGTGGGTGGCCATGCGCCCAGACCTCGGTCGCGCCCCGCTCGGCCGAGCAGGTCGGCCGCGGCGCAGATGGTGCCGGCGGTGTCGATCATGTCGTCGATGAGCACGCAGTGGCGGCCGTCGACGTCGCCGACGACGTCGCAGCGCCTCGACCTGGTTGGCCGTCGCCCCGCGGGCGGCGCTTGTGGACGATGGCCAGGTCGGCGGTCGAGGTGCTGGCTGAAGCGCTCGGCCACCTTCACCCGGCCGGCGTCGGGCGCCACGACGACGAGGTCGTCGTCGCGTTGCGTCGCGCAGGTAGTCGACTCGAGCACCGGCGCGGCCGTCAGGTGGTCGAACGGGCACGTCGAAGAAGCCCTGGATCTGCCCGGAGTGCAGGTCGACGCTGACCACCCGGTCGGCCCCGGCCGCCGAGAGCATGTCGGCCACCAGCTTGGCCGTGATCGGCTCGCGGCCCGTGGACTTGCGGTCCTGGCGCGAGTAGCCGTAGTAGGGGCAGACGGCGGTGATCCGCTTGGCCGAGGCCCGCTTGGCGGCGTCGATCATGATCAGCTGCTCCATGAGCGAGTCGTTCACCGGGCCGCAGTGGGTCTGGATGATGAAGACGTCGCTGCCCCGGATGGAGGTCGTCGAAGCGGCAGTGGATCTCGCCGTTGGCGAACTCGCGGCAGGTTGGCCTCGCCCAGCTCGACCCCGAGGTGGGCGGCGATGTCCTGGGCCAGCGCGGGGTGCGAGCGCCCGGACACCAGTTCGAGGCGGCGGCGGGGGGTGAATTCCATACCCACGACGCTACTCCGCCCCGTCGTCGGCGTTGCCCGCCGATGCGGCTCCCGGCGGCCTCGGCCGCCGCCGGAGGCACCGCGTCCGGCCCGACCACCGCGCCGGCCGGCACCTCGGTCCCCGGGTCGAGCACGGCGAACGGGCCCGACGCGGGCGTCGGCCCCGATGGCCGACCGGCGGCAGACGCTGGCGGCCACCGTGGCCCCCGCGCCCACCGCCGTGTCGACCAGGTGCGCGTCGGGCCCGATCTCGGCGCCGGCGCCGACCACGCAGCGACCCCTGCAGGATGACCCCGGGCAGCAGCGACACGTCCGGCGCCAGCTCGCACGTCGGCGTCGACGTAGGTCCGCTCGGGGTCCCACATGGTCACGCCGCGGCGCATCCAGCGCTCGTTGATCCGGTCGCGCAGCTCGGCCTCGGCCACGGCCAGCTGGGCCCGGTCGTTGACCCCGGCCGCCTCCATGGGGTCGCCGACCACCACCGACTCGCACCGGGTAGCCGGCGTCGTACAGCACGCCGACGACGTCGGTCAGGTAGTACTCGCCCTGGGCGTTGGCCGGGCTCAGCCGGCGCAGCGCGGGGGCCAGCACGCTCCGCCGGAAGCAGTAGATCGAGGTGTTGACCTCGTCGATCGCCAGCTCCTCGTCGGTGGCGTCGGCCTGCTCGACGACCCGGGCCACCGCGTCGTCCTGGCCGCGCACCACCCGGCCGTAGCCGGTCGGGTCGGCGAGCTCGGCGGTGAGCAGGGTGGCGGCGGCGTCGGTCGCCGCGGTGCTGGCGCGACCAGGGCGGCCAGGGTGGCCGGGCGCAGCAGCGGCGTGTCGCCGGGCAGGACGACGACGTCGCCGTCGTCGCTCGCCCACGTCGTCGGGCAGGCCGGTCAGCGCCACCGACATGGCGTCGCCGGTCCCCCGCTGCTCCGACCTGCTCGACGAACTCGATGGCCAGGCCCGGCGGGGCGTGCTCGATCAGCGTCTTGGTCACCCACTCGGCGCGGTGGCCGACGACCACCACGACCCGGCGTCACCGAGACCTCGGCCAGGGCGTCGAGGACGTGGAGGACCATGGGTCGGCCGCACAGCCGGTGCAGCGGCTTGGGCCGGGCCGAGCGCATCCGGGTCCCCTCGCCGGCGGCGAGCACGACCGCGGACAGCGGCCGACCGGGACCCCGCGCCCGGCCGGTCCGCCCCGGCGTCGGCCCCGACCCCGTACTCGTCGTCCCACTCGCCCGCCGGCTCCTGGGGGTAGGTCCGGATCACCACCGGCAGGCCCCGCTTCCGATGGCCCCCGGACGTCGGCCCCTTCGGTCACGCGGTGCACAGGTCATGGGCCTATTCTTCCCACGTCGGCCCGTCCGATGCGACCCGGTCGCCAAACCACCAGACCAACGCCGGGAAACCGACGCCACAGCCCGCCAGAGTCCGCCCCACCCCACCCATGCCCGTCCTCGACCTCCACCATCGACCCGACTCGGACACCTTCCGGGCCAACGCCCGCGCCCTGTCCGAGCGGCCTCGACACGGTCAACGAGCAGCTGGCCGCCGCCCGGGCCGGCGGCGGGGAGCGCTACGTCGAGCGCCACCGGGAGCGGGGCAAGCTGCTGGCCCGCGAGCGCATCGAGCTGCTGCTCGACCGGGACACCGCCTTCCTCGAGCTGCGCGCCCTGGCCGCCTGGGGCACCGAGTACCAGGTGGGGGCGTCGCCTGATCATCGGCATCGGCGTGGTGGAGGGGGTCGAGTGCCTGATCGGCGCCCACGACCCCACCGTGCGGGGCGGCGCCATGAACCCCTTCTCCTTCCGCAAGGGCGCCCGGGCCTCGGACATCGCACTCCAGAACCGGCTGCCGGTCATCAACCTGGTCGAGTCGGGCGGGGCCGACCTCCCGGCCCAGGCCGAGATGTTCATCCCCGGGGGCCGCGGCCTTCCGGGACCTCACCCGGAGCTCGGCCGCCGCCGTGCCCACCGTGGCCCTGGTCTTCGGCAACTCCACCGCCGGCGGCGCCTACGTCCCGGGCATGAGCGACCACATCGTCATGATCGAGCAGCGCTCCAAGGTCTTCCTGGGTGGGCCGCCCCTGGTCAAGATGGCCACCGGCGAGGAGTCGACCGACGAGGAGCTGGGCGGGGCGTCCATGCACGCCCGCATCTCGGGCCTGGCCGACTACCTGGCCAGCGACGAGCACGACGCCATCCGCCTGGGCCGCCAGATCGTGGGCCGCCTCAACCACCGCAAGCGGGGCCGCGGCCCGACCCAGCCGGCCGACGAGCCGGTCCACGACCCCGCCGAGCTGCTGGGGATCGCCTCGGCCGACCCCAAGGTCCCCTTCGACCCCCGCGAGGTGCTGGCCCGGGTGGTCGACGGGTCGCGGTTCGACGAGTTCAAGCCGCTGTACGGCGCCAGCCTGGTCACCGGCTGGGCCTCCATCCACGGCTACCCGGTCGGCGTGCTGGCCAACCACCGGGGCGTGCTGTTCTCCGAGGAGGCGCACAAGGCCACCCAGTTCATCCAGCTGGCCAACCAGATCGACGTGCCGCTGCTCTTCCTCCAGAACACCACCGGGTACATGGTGGGCAAGGAGTACGAGCAGGCGCGGGATCATCAAGCACGGGGCCATGATGATCAACGCCGTCTCCAACTCGTCGGTCCCCCACCTGACCCTCAACATCGGCGCCTCCTACGGGGCCGGCAACTACGGGATGTGCGGCCGGGCCTACGACCCCCGGTTCCTGTTCTCCTGGCCCAACGCCCGCTCGGCGGTGATGGGCCCGGCCCAGCTGGCCGGCGTGCTGTCCATCGTGGGCCGCCAGTCGGCCGGCGTCCAAGGGCGTGCCCTTCGACGAGGAGGCCGACGCCGCCATGCGGGCCATGGTGGAGGCCCAGATCGAGGCGGAGTCCCTGCCCCTGTTCCTCTCCGGCCGGCTCTACGACGACGGCATCATCGACCCGCGGGACACCCGCACCGTGCTCGGCATGTGCCTCTCGGTCATCGACAACCACCCCATCGAGGGCACCCGTGGCTACGGCGTGTTCCGGATGTGACGGTGCCCGCCCGATGACCACGCCGATCCACACCCTGCTGGTGGCCAACCGGGGCGAGATCGCCCGCCGGATCATGCGCACGCGCCCGGGCCATGGGCATCGACCACGCGTGGCCGTCTACTCCGACGCCGACGCCGACGCGCCCCACGTGCCGGGAGGCCGACCTGGTCGTGCGCCTGCCCGGCGACGCGCCGGCCGACACCTACCTCGCGCTCGCGCCCTGATCCTGGATGCCGCGGCCCGGGCCGGGGCCGACGCCATCCATCCCGGCTACGGGTTCCTGTCCGGAGTCGGGCGACTTCGCCCGGGTGGTGGTCGGCGCCGGGTTCACCTGGGTCGGGCCCCCCGCCGGCGGCCATCGACGCCATGGGCTCCAAGCTCGGCTCGAAGGAGCTCATGCGCGGCGGCCGGGCGTGCCCACCCTGCCCGTCGCGTCGACCCTGCGAGGGCGACGCAGCTGCCCGAGCGACGCCGACGCTCGAGGCCCTGGGCTGGCCCGCTGCTGGTCAAGGCGTCGGCCGGCGGGGGCGGGCGGGGCATGCGCGTGGTGGGCGGTCCGGTCAGCCTTCGGCGATGCGGTGGCCGGCGCCCGCCGTGAGGCCGAGTCCGCCTTCGGCGACGGCACCGTCTTCCTCGAGCGCTACGTGCGCGACCCCCGCCACATCGAGGTGCAGGTCCTGGCGGACGCCCACGGCACACCGTGGCACCTGTTCGAGCGGGAGTGCTCGATCCAGCGCCGGCACCAGAAGATCGTCGAGGAGAGCCCCGTCGCCCGTCGTGTCCGCCGAGCTCGCGCGCCGAGCTGGGCGACGCCGCGGTGGCCGCCGCCCAGGCCATCGGCTACGTCAACGCCGGCACCGTCGAGTTCGTCCTCGACGCCGACGGCGACTCCGTACTTCCTCGAGATGAACACCCGGCTGCAGGTCGAGCACCCGGTGACCGAGGTGGTGACCGGGCTCGACCTGGTCCGGCTCCAGCTGCTCGTCGCCGGGGGCGCCCCGCTGCCCGACGAGGTCTTCGACGCCGTGGCCCTCGGGCCCCAGGGGCACGCCATCGAGGCCCGGCTCTACGCCGAGGACCCGGCCCAGGGATGGCTGCCCTCGACCGGGACCTCCACCGGTTCGAGGTGGGAGGCTCGGTCCTCGAGCAGGTGGACCGGCCGTTCCCATCGACAGCACGGTGCAGCTGGACACCGTGGTCCGGGTGGACAGCGGGGTCGAGTCGGGCAGTGTGGTCAGCCCCCACTACGACCCCATGCTGGCCAAGGTCATCGTCCACGCCCCGTCCCGCACCGAGGCGGCCACCGCCCTGGCCGCCGCGCTGGCCCGGGCCCGGATCCACGGGGTCACCACCAACCGGGACCTGCTGGTCCGCACCCTGCGCCACCCGGCGTTCCTGGCCGGCGAGACCGACACCGGCTTCCTCGACCGCCACGGCCTCGAGCGTGCTGGCCACCCCCCTGACCGACGCCGGAGGCGGTGCGCAGGCACGCGCTGGTCGCCGCCCTGGCCGGCCCAGGCCGCACGGCGCGCCGGGGCGGCGGTCCAGGCCGCCGTCCCGTCGGGGTGCCGCAACAACGCCTCGGCGCTGCAGGAGGTGCGCTACCACCACGGCGACGAGGTCGATCGGGGTGGGCTACCGGTTCGACCGCTTCGGACGGGACCTGGCCGGCGTCGCCGTCGACGGTGACCCGGTGGAGGTCGACGGTGCCTGGAGGCCGGGCCCGGGTCGGTGGTCCTGACCACGGACGGGGTGACCCGGCGCTACCGGGTCGAGCGGTTCGGCCCGACGGCGTTCGTGGACGGACCCGACGGCAGCTCGGCCCTGGTCGAGGAGGACCGGTTCCCGCAGGCCTCCGACCGGGTGGCGGCCGGATCGGCCCTGGCCCCGATGCCCGGCGGCGTGGTGCGGGTCGCGGTGTCGACGGGCGACGCCGTGCAGGCCGGCCAGCTCCTGGTGGTGCTCGAGGCCATGAAGATGGAGCACGCCGTGCATGCCGCGTCCGCCGGCACGGTCACCGAGGTCACCGTGGCCGAGGGCGACCAGGTGGAGACGGGCCGGGTCCTGGTGGTGGTCGAGGGCGCCGACCACGCCGGCGCCGACCACGCGGCGCCGACCAGCCGACCCGACGGCGGACCACCGGCGGCACCACCGGCGGTGCCGAGGTCGACGGCGGTGCCCGGGCCGGTCGGTCGGACCCGGCCGACTGATGGCCGCCCCCCTGCGCATCGCCAACTGCTCGGGCTTCTACGGGGACCGGCTGTCGGCGGCCCGGGAGATGGTGGAGGGCGGACCCATCGACGTGCTGACCGGCGACTGGCTGGCCGAGCTGACCATGCTCATCCTGTGGAAGGGACGGCAGCGGGACGCCGGCACGCGGCTGGGCCCACACCTTCCTGACCCAGATGGAGGACGTCCTCGGCACCTGCGTCGACCGGGGCATCAAGGTGGTCACCAACGCCGGCGGGCTCAACCCCGCCGGCCTGGCCGAGCAGGTCACGGGGCTGGCCGACCGCGCTGGGCCTCGCCGGTGGACGTGGCCTACGTCGAGGGCGACGACCTCCTGGCCCGCCTCGCCGAGCTGGCCCGCGACGGCCACCACCTCGGCTCACCTGGACACCGGCCGGCCGCTGGCCGACGCTCCGGGCCAGGTGATCTCGGCCAACGCCTACCTCGGGGGATGGCCCATCGTCGAGGCCCTCAACGGCGGGGCCGACGTGGTGGTGTGCCCGCCGGATCACCGACGCGTCCCTCGTGGTGGGGCCGGCGGCCTGGCACCACGGCTGGGGCGCCACCGACTGGGACCGGCTGGCCGGGGCGGTGGTGGCCGGACACGTCATCGAGTGCGGGCCCCAGGCCACCGGCGGCAACTACGCCTTCTTCACCGAGGTGCACGGGGTGGAGTACCCGGGCTTCCCGATCGCCGAGGTGGCGGAGGACGGCTCCTCGGTGATCACCAAGCATCCGGGCACCGGGGGCGAGGTGTCGGTGGGGACGGTCACCGCCCAGCTGCTGTACGAGATCGGCCGCGCCCGAGTACCCCAACACCGACGTCGTGGCCGACTTCGACACCCTCGAGGTGACCCAGCAGGGTCCCGACCGGGTGCGGATCTCGGGGGCCACCGGGCAGCCGGCACCGCCCGACGTCAAGGTCTGCCTCAACCTGTTGGGCGGGTGGCGGAACGCCATGACCTTCGTGCTGACCGGACTGGACATCGAGGAGAAGGCCGCCGTCACGCTGCGCTCCCTCGAGCGCTCCCTGGGCGGGCCGGGGGCCTTCGGGGAGTTCGCCGAGTTCGACGCCCGGCTGATCCGCTCGGACAAGCCCGACGCCACGGTCAACGTCGAGGCCACCGCCCAGCTGCGGGTGACGGTGAAGGACCCCGACGCCGACCGGGTGGGTCGGAGGTTCTCGAGTGCCGCCACCGAGCTGGCCCTGGCCGGCTACCCGGGCTGCACCTCACCGCCCCGCCCGGTTCGGGCTCGGTCTACGGCGTCTACTGGCCGGCCCTGGTGCCCGCCGGGCTGGTGGTCCCCGAGACGGTCCACGCCGACGGCCGCCGGGTGCCGGTGCCCCACCTCGCCTACCTGGAAGCCGACGCGGCCGACGGGGGAGGTGGGGCCAGGGTCGTGAACGATCCGCCCGGCCCCCCACCGACCACCGACTCGGGTCCGACCCGTCGCCTGCCCCTCGGGACCCTCATCGGGGCGCGGTCCGGTGACAAGGGCGGGCAACGCCAACGTGGGCCTGTGGGCCCGCTCGGCCGAGGCCTGGGCGTGGCTGGACGCCTACCTGTCCGTCGACCGGTTCCGCCTGCTGCTGCCCGAGGCGGACGGCCTCGAGGTCAGGCGGTACGCGCTTCCCAACCTCTCCGCCCTCAACTTCGTGGTCGTCGGGCTGCTCGGCGAGGGCGTAGCCTCGTCCACGAGACCCGATCCGCAGGCCAAGGGCCTCGGCGAGTACCTGCGGTCCAGGCTGGTCGACATCCCCGTCGACCTCCTGCCGCCGCCGACCTGATCGAGCCACGCCGCCTGACCGAGGGAGCGACGCCATGGACTTCATCGAATCCGACGAACAGCAGATGCTGCGGGAGGCCGTAGGCGCCATCGCCTCCAAGTTCGGCCATGACTACTACGTGAAGAAGGCCCACGCCGACGAGCGCACCGACGAGCTGTGGAACGCAGTGGCCGAGGCCGGCTTCCTCGGGGTCAACGTGCCCGAGGAGTACGGCGGCGGCGGGGGCGGCATCACCGAGCTGGCCGCCGTGCGGCGAGGAGCTGGCTGCCGCCGGCTGCCCCCTGCTGGTCATCGTGGTCTCGCCGGCCATCTGCGCCACCATCATCGCCAAGTTCGGCACCGAGGCCCAGAAGCAGCGGTGGCTCCCGGGGTTCGCCACCGGCCAGCTCAAGATGGCCTTCGCCATCACCGAGCCCGACGCCGGGTCCAACTCCCACAACCTCTCCCTCACGGCCACCAAGGACGGCGACCTCTACCGGCTCAACGGGTCGAAGTACTACATCTCCGGAGTGGACGAGTGCGACGCCATCCTGGTGGTGACCCGGTCCGGGGTCGACCCCGACACCGGCCGGGGTCGACTCTCCCTGTTCGTGGTGGACACCGACACCCCCGGCCTGGACAAGCAGGTGCTGCCGGTCGAGATCACCGCACCGGAGAAGCAGTACACGCTGTTCTTCGACAATGTGCAGGTGGAGGCGGACCGGCTCATCGGGGCCGAGGGCGAGGGACTGCGCCAGGTCTTCGTCGGACTCAATCCCGAGCGGATCCTGTCGGCGGCCACCGCCAACGGCATCGGCCGGTACGCGCTCGCCAAGGCGGCCGAGTACGCCAGGGGCCGCGAGGTGTGGGGCACCCCGATCGGCCGGCACCAGGGCATCAGCCATCCGCTGGCCAAGTCCAAGATCGAGGTCGAGCTGGCCCGCCTCATGACCGACAAGGCCGCGTGGCTGTGCGACCACGCCGGCGACACCCCCGAAGCCGGCGAGGCGGCGAACATGGCCAAGTACGCGGCGGCCGAGGCCACCCTGGCCGCCCTGGACCAGGCCATCCAGACCCACGGGGGGAACGGGATGTCGACCGAGTACGGCCTGGCCGACCTGTGGGGCATGGCCCGGCTCCTCCGCATCGCCCCGGTCAGCCGCGAGATGATCCTCAACTTCGTGGCCCAGCACTCCCTCGGGCTGCCCAAGTCGTACTGACGGCCTCGGCCGACTGGAGGGCGGACGCCTCGGTGGGCAGCTGCGACGGTTGGGCTCGCCCGTCTACACCACTGACCAGGGCACGGGCCCCTCCGCTGGGGTGGTCCAGGTGGAATTACGCCTAGGAACAACGCCCGGGCCGGAAATATCCTGCCTATCAACGCTATGCAACCGATACCTGGGCAGGGGCAGTCACCACACCTTCCAACGACGGGGCGCCTACGCCTCCTCGTAGGGACCCGACTCATCGGATCTGGCATGGAGCGCGCCCCGATCGGCCGCGAGCTGAGGACCAGGGGTCGCTTCTCCTTGTTGCACCCAACTGGACCGCGATCAGCGCGCCAGCGGTGCGGCGATGACGGTATGACGTTGGTCGAGGTGATGGTGGCCTTCGTCGTCCTGATGATCGCCCTCATCCCGCTGTCGTACCTCTTCACCACCTCGCTCATCCAGGCCGGCCAGGCGAAGAACCAGCAGACCGCCCTCTCCATCGCCGAGAAGTGGACGGAGATCCTGTCCAACGTCACCCCGCCGGTGAACTGCTACGGCGAAGTAAACGTCGACCAGACGTCGGCCCCCATCGGGACGGCGGCTCCGAGCACCACCCCCATCGGCACCTCGATCGGAGCGAACCTCGCCACCCAGACGATCATCAAGGTGGCCTCGACCACCGGCTTCGCCGCCGCTCCGGCCCAAGCGCTCATCGCCACGACGACCGGGCTGCACCTGGTCACCTATTCCGCCTTGACCGCCACCACCCTGACCATTCCGATCAACTCCGGAACGGGAACCATCGTCAACGCCGGGTGCCCAGTGACGCAGCCCTCGGTCAGCGAGACCAGGGGTGGAACCAGCTATCTCCTCAATGCCGAGTACGAGTGGACGACGGTCCAGAACGCCGGCAACAACTCCAAGCCCAACCTCTGCCAATCCGGTACCCCCCAGTTGCTCAAGCTCCTGGTCACCGTGTCCTGGGGCCCCAATGCCGACGTGAACAATGTTCAGGACAGCATCATCCTCAACTATCCGCCCTCCGGCATTCAGACGCTCGGCTTCATTGCCCTCCAGATGAGCGGTGACAGCTCGGCCAACGACAGTCAGGGCAACCCGTGGAGTGAGCGGGTCCAGGCTCCTCCGGTGACCATCACCGGGGTGGGGGCGGGCCTGCAGAACCTCACCATCTACCCTGACAGCTACGGCTGCGCCTTTGCCCAGGTGCTCCCCACCTCGGCCGGCACCTCCTACACGGTGAGTGTGGGCAACGCCTCGAGTGGCATCCCGGCCGGGTCGAGCTACGGAACACCATCGTTCGTGGCCAATGCCGCGGGCACGGTGACCAACCACATCCTTCAACAGCCGACCACCGAGCAGCAGACCGCGGTCGCGGTGAACATCGGAGCGGTCACCAAACTGTCGGCCACCAACTTCCCGGGGTATGACCAGGGCAGCGCAGTCAACCTCTCCTACCCTTCGTCCACCGCGGTCGAAGACGGGGTGGCCTGTCCAGGGGTCGGGCAGATCACGTGTGTCTCCACGGGTGAGAACGCCTCCGGCGCCGATCTCACCTGGGCCAACCAGGCCACCTGGTCGACGGCCACCCTTCCGGCACCGGCCACGCGTATCTCGTCGATCGCGTGTGCCGGCACCGTCGAGTGCGAAGGAGTCGGGTACCTGGTGTCCGGAGGAGTCACCAGCCCGGTGATCATCGACGCCAACCCGTCCACGCCGTCACTCACCACGGCGGCAACCGGTACAGCCCTCACCGGAGTGACCTCGCTCTCCCAGATCGTCTGCCCTTCGGCCGTCAACTGCGTGGCCATCGGGACAACGGCGTCAGGGGCGGCCGTGCTCTCCGACACCATCTCGGGGACCGGGGTCGATGCCTGGTCGGCGGTTACCCTTCCGGCCGGTGTCACCGGCCTCACCTCACTGGTCTGCCCGGCCGGGGGACGGGCTGTGCGGCGCTGGGCACCACCAACAGCCCGAGCAACGGTTCTCCGGTCGTCATCTCCGGCGGCTTCGGCGGGGCTTGGGCCTTCGGCACAGTCTCCGGATTCACCCTGACGTCCCTCTCGTCGCTGGCCTGTCCGTCGGCCAACACCTGCGTGGCCATCGGTACCGGGGTGGTCGGCGTCAATCCCTCGGGTCCCATCGTCATCTCCGGAACGGCACCGACCGGCCTCGGGACCTCCGGCCTGGCCTGGACGGCCGACTCGTTCCCGCCCTTCACGTCCGTCACCTCGCTCAACGGCCTGACCTGCCTACCCCAGCCGGGGGCAAAGTGCTTCCTGACGGGCACGGGCAAGATCGGCGCCGGACCACTGGGTCCGCTGATGATGTATGGCGCCATCACCCCGGCCGCGGCCTTCGCCAATGACGCCCTCCCAGCTGCGTCGAGCGGCGCCATCACCACGATCTCCCAGCTCACCTGCCCCACGACGTCGGTCTGCGTCCTCCTCGGATCGACGGCCACGGCTCCTGCCATCCAGTCGGGCGCCATGACCGGGCCCGCCACCCCGGACACCTGGACCAACGTGACCGTTCCCTCGGTGGGCGCTGGCAATGCCCTGTCTCAACTGTCCCAGCTCACCTGCTGGTCGGGGACATCGTGCGCAGTCACGGCCGTGGGTACCAACAGCACCCTTCAGCCGTCAGCCTTCCTCCTCGCCAGTAGTGGGGGCACCGCCACCGCCAACTGGAGTTCCGTGGGCATCCCCCAAGCCAACCCGGCCCTCTACCTCAGTGACATCGACTGCACGACGTCGGGAAGTCCGATCTACTGCTCGGCCGTGGGGGCCACCGAGTCGGGTGCCGTCGTCCTCACGTCGAGCAACGGACCGACCGGCGCCTGGGCCGACCAGACGCCCAACGGACTGTCCGGTTACGCCGTCCAAGGCGTACCGGTCGAGATCAACAATACGAATCTCCTCCCCTCTTCGTTCGCCAACGTCGTCACGCCGGGAGCGGCGTCCAACGCCACCCAGCTCCCCGACCTCTATCCCTTCATCAACGGCTACGGCGTGTTCGCCGGGTGCTCGGCCTCGGAGCTCGGAGCCGGCAGCTTCAATGTGAACCAAGCCGGCACCGTCCCGGGAGGGCCACTCGGCGGTACCCCGGCAACCGTGGTCCCGCTCGGACTGCTCTCGGCCCAGGCGATCCATCTTTCCGGAGCCTCCGTCGGCCTCCCCTATGCCGGGGCCACCTTCCAGTTGACGGCCTCCTCGGGTGGGTGCAACGGAGCGGTGTACACGCTTCAGTCGGCGGGACCCGACGGCCTGAGCCGGACCGAGGTCCCCTACGGCACCTACACCCTCAAGGTCACCGGGGTAGGTCCCGCGGTTTCTGTCCCGGTGACCGTGGGGGGCAGTTCGGTGGTGGCCAGTGGGACGACCGTGCTCTTCCCCAACCCGGTGCAGGTGAGCGTCACATGAGGCTCGGCACCCAGGTTCGACGGGCCGGACCCACTCGGGACCCGATGGCTCAGCGGCTCATCCGGGCCGCTCGGGCGCGCCAGATGGCTCGCCAGCAGGACGTCGACGATCGGGGTCTGACCCTGGTCGAGCTCATCGTGGCCTTCGCCGCCCTCCTCGTGCTGATGACGCTGGTGGGAACGACCCTGACCACGTACATGACGGCCGGGACCAACGTAATCTCGTCCTACCAGGCCACCGATCAGCTCCTCCCCAGCTCGATGGTCATCCAGCGGCTCATCCGCAGTGAGGTCGAGCCGGCCCCCTCGGTGGCCAACAGCTGCTCGGGTGCGAACATCCCGTGTCCACCGTTTCTCACCGGGAGCGTCGGCACCTACTCGACCACCTTCTTCGCCAATGTCGGGGATACCAACGGACCGGCCAAGATCGTGATGGCCAACTCGACCCCGATCAAGTGCACCGGCTGCAAGTTCTACTCCTCGACGTTCAAGGTGACCCAGTACCCGGCCTGCCCGAACCCACCCGCCAACAACGTGCTGGCCGGCTGCACCTCCTCCACTCCAGCCTGCCCCTTCACCGTGATCTCGACCGCTGTCTGCACGTGGTCGACAAGCGGCAAGGTACTGGTCACCATCAATGGAGTGGTCAACGGCCAGACCTATCTGACCAGCGCCACCCAGCCGACCATCTTCACCTACAACACGCTCAACCAGTACTCCACGGCCTACACCGCCGGGGCGGGTGGCACCCCGAACGTTGTGACGGGGATCCTCCCGGCATTCTCGAGCTGCAACTACGCCCACGCTCACCAACGGGAACCCTTCCAGCTCCAACTGCCCTCCTGACGACATCCAGAGCGTCGGAGTGGATCTGCAAGTCGACGTCCAGGGCACCCCGATCCAGGAGAACTCCTTTGTCGTCTACCGCCTCTCGTCCAATTCCTTCCTCTACAGTCCGCTGGTCGGATAGGTGTCGGTGACCATGCCAACCGCAACCCCGCTCCGTCACCGATCGACGCCATCCCGGTGGGCGGCCCGACACGGCCGATCCGACCAGGGACAGGCGGCCCTCGTCATGATCGTGGCGCTCACCGTCATGCTCGTGACCTTCGGTGGCGTCATGATCAACTCAATCGTGAACAACGCCCCGATTCTGAAGCAGGCGTCCATCCAGCGGTACGCCTACCGGGCATTGGCCTCGGGACTCAACGCCTACCAGAACGCCATCAATGCCAACCCCTACCTGGCGGCCTGCAACTCGGCGAGCAACTACTCGGTAGGGCCACCGGCCACCGGCAACCCCCAGTGCGCCGGTCTGAGCTATCAGACCTGGAGCATCGTCCCGGGGACCGATGCCGGCAACGGTGTCATCCCCGAGTACTACAAGTTCGACAACCCTCAGCAGATCACCGACCCCACCACCAAGGCCATCACCTATCTGGAGGTTCAGATCGTTGGTGCGGCCGGCTTCCCGGGCAAGAACGTCTTCTACTCGACGGTGGCCAAATTCACGCCGCAGAACGGCTTTCTGAACGGCGTGTGGTGGTCCAACTACGAGTCCTCCGAGTTTCCGGTCGGTACGGCGGCTGACTGCGACTACTTCTACAACCAGGGCCGCAACATCAACGGCGGTAACGTCGGGGGCACGCCCTGTGCCGACGTGGTGTTCATCACCGGCGATGCGTTGTACGGTCCCGTGTACTCCAACGACTCGCTGTACATCTCGGGCACACCGACCTTCACCGGAACCGTGAACACGGCCGATCCCCACTGCCTGTTCGTGAACGACGGCGCCAACCAGGACGACACCCCGTCCTGTACGTCGCTGGCCTCGTCGATCAGCTATACGCACGCCGGGAGCGGATTCAACCATCCCCTGGAACCACTCCCGACGGACAACTCCCAGCTGGCCGCCACGGCCAAGCAAGGAGGTTGCTACTACGAGGGTCCCACCACGGTGAAACTGTCGGTGGTGGGCGGTGTCGGCAAGATGACGGTCAACAGCCCCGACACGGCCGGCTATCCGGGCATGGACACCGAGAACAACGCGTCGATCGGGGATCAGAACTGCCCGACGAGTACTGCGCAGGGTGCGCAGAACCTCCCCACCAACGGCGTCCTGTATGCCGACGCGGCCAAGACCGGTACGGCCGGTGCCAATCCGTTCGACCCGAACACGGGGGGCACCTCCCAGGTCAAGAGCAACTGCTCGAACTGCTACTACAGCCAGAGCGCCACCCCGGACACCGAGGGGGACGCCTTTGTCTATGGGTCGCTCTCCGGGCACCTGACCGTGGCGGCTTGGAATGATGTCATCATCGACGGCCCCATCACCTACAACGACTGCTCCTGGGCCGGCACGGCTTCGGAGACCGTCTGTGCGCTACAACGACGCGGTCACCGGGCCGGCCAACGACACGTTGGGCCTGATCGCCAACAAGTACGTCGAGGTGAACCGCCCGCTCTACAACAACAGTGCCGCGAACGCCCTCCGGGGCACACCCCTGCCTGACTGCAACGGCACCACCTGGGTCCCACCGCTCTGCGACCCGGCCACGACCACGGGCGCCCACGGGGGTCAGAACCAAGGGCTCACCATCGACGCCACCATCCTCGCTCTCAACGAATCGTTCGTGGTCAACAACTACGACACCACCGGCAACGAGGGCGAGCTCAACATCTACGGCTCCATCCAGCAGAACGCCCGCGGGCCGGTGGGGACCTTCGGTGGATCCCAGACCGGCTACCTCAAGTACTACCTGTGGGATCCCCGGCTCCCCCTCTACGGACCGCCGTACTACCTGACGCCGGGGACTCCCTCGTGGTCACTCGACTCGTCGGCCGAGAGCTACACCGGGACCTGCCCCGAGATGCCCCCGGCCCAACGCACACCGGTAACCGTCCAGCCGACCTGGCCGTGGCCGTCCACCGGGGGCAACGCCGGGACCACCTGCGTCTCGGCGTCCTGATCCCTTCTTGACCCTTCCCGGCCATTCGTGGCTGTCGCGCCGATGATGCGGGACGGCTCGATCGGTCGGTGCCGGACGGTGACGCGAGCCCCTCGTAGCGCGATCTGACCAGGCCCCCAGACGGGTAGCCTTCTCCCCTTATGCCTTTGCAGACCCGAGACGACATCCGCAACGTGGCCATCGTGGCCCACGTCGACCACGGCAAGACCACCCTGGTCGACGCCATGCTCTGGCAGACCGGGGCCTTCCGGGCCAACCAGGCGGTCAACGACCGGGTCATGGACTCGGGCGACCTCGAGCGCGAGAAGGGCATCACCATCCTGGCCAAGAACACGGCCGTGCGCTACAACGGGGTCAAGATCAACATCGTCGACACCCCGGGCCACGCCGACTTCGGCGGCGAGGTCGAGCGCGGCCTGACCATGGTCGACGGCGTCCTCCTCCTGGTGGACGCCTCGGAGGGCCCGCTGCCCCAGACCCGCTTCGTGCTGCGCAAGACCCTCGAGGCCCGGCTGCCCGTCGTGCTGGTCATCAACAAGGTCGACCGGGCCGACGCCCGCATCGACGAGGTGGTCCACGAGGTCGAGGAGCTGTTCCTCGACCTCGACGCCGACGAGCACCAGATCGACTTCCCCATCCTCTACGCCAACGCCCGGGCCGGGCTGGGTCGGCACCGAGCCGGGCGTCGAGGGCACCGACCTCGAGCCGCTCTTCGCAGGCCATCGTCGACCACGTCCCGGCGCCCCACTTCGACCCGGAGGCGCCGCTGCAGGCCCTCGTGTCCAACCTCGACGCCTCGCCCTACCTGGGCCGGCTGGCCATCTGCCGGGTCCACAACGGCACCCTGCGCAAGGGCGTCGACGGTGGCGTGGTGCCGGCTCGACGGCACCATCGAGACGGCCAAGATCACCGAGCTCTACGTCACCGAGGCCCTCGACCGGGTGGACGCCGCCGAGTCGGCCGGCCCGGGCGAGATCGTCGCCGTGGCCGGCATGGCCGAGATCACCATCGGCGAGACCCTGGCCGACCCCGACGACCCCCGGCCCCTGCCGGCCATCACCGTCGACGAGCCCAGCCTGGCCATGACCATCGGCATCAACACCTCGCCGCTGGCCGGGGCCGGACGGGACGAAGCTGACCGCCCGGCAGTCCTCAAGGCCCGCCTCGACGCCGAGCTGGTGGGCAACGTCGCCCTGCGGGTGCTGCCCACCGAGCGCCCCGACACCTGGGAGGTCCAGGGCCGGGGCGAGCTCCAGCTGGCCGTGCTGGTCGAGACCATGCGGCGCGAGGGCTTCGAGCTCACCGTGGGCAAGCCCCAGGTGGTGACCCGCGAGATCGACGGCAAGCTCCACGAGCCGATGGAGCGGGTGGCCATCGACGTGCCCGACGACTACCTCGGCGTGGTCACCCAGCTGCTGGCCCTGCGCAAGGGCACGCTGATCGAGATGGTCAACCACGGCACCGGCTGGGTCCGCATGGACTACCGGGTGCCGGCCCGGGGCCTGGTCGGCTTCCGCACCGAGTTCCTGACCGAGACCCGGGGCACCGGCATCCTCCATCACGTCTTCGACGGGTGGGAGCCGTGGCACGGCGAGCTGCAAGACCAAGCGCAACGGCTCGATGGTGGCCGACCGCCGGGGCATGACCACCGGCGTACGCCCTGATGAACCTCCAGGAGCGGGGCATCCTGCTCGTCGGTCCGGGCACCGAGGTCTACGAGGGCATGATCGTCGGCGAGAACGCCCGGGACGAGGAGATGGACGTCAACCCGACCAAGGAGAAGAAGCTGACCAACATCCGCTCCGCCGACCGCCGACGAGGCTCGAGCCGCCTGACCCCGCCGCTGCTCCTCTCGCTGGAGCAGGCCCTCGAGTTCATCGCCGACGACGAGTGCGTCGAGGTGACCCCGACGTCGGTCCGGCTGCGCAAGGTGATCCTCGACCAGGCCACGCGCGGGCGCCTGCGGAGCCGGGCCCGCAAGTCGGGCTGATCGCGCCACTCGGGACGGCGCCGCGTTGGCGATCGATGTCGATGGGGTGGTGCTCGGTGCTCCCGCTCAGGCATGCACGATGTCCTGGGTAACGAGGCGCCGGCCGGGCCGGACCGTGGAGTGCCGATCGGCTCCGAGGGGAGGGCTCGAACCTCCAACATCTGGCTCCAAAGGCCAGCGTTCTGCCAATTGAACTACCTCGGACGGAGGTCGCCGGCCATGCACCGGGGACCGAACCAGGGTACTCCCGTGCTCGCGCTCGACCGGCCGTCTCCCCCCACGGCGCGCCGGTCCGCCGGACCGGTCCCCAGCTCCCCTCAGACCCGTGCCACGGCAAACGGGTACGACCCCGATAGGCTCCCGGCCCGATGCGAGTCCTCGTGGTTGATGACGACCCGGCGGTCAGTGGGGCCCTCAATCGTGCCCTTCGCCTCGAGGGATACGAGGTCTCCTTGGCCGGTGACGGGCCCCAGGCCCTCGAGGAGGTGGCCGTCCGACCCCCCGACGCGGTGATACTCGACATCGGCCTCCCCGTCATCGACGGGCTCGACGTCTGCCGCCGCCTCCGGGCCGCCGACAACGACACCCCGGTCCTCATGCTCACCGCACGAGACGCCATCAACGACCGGGTCCAGGGACTGGATGCAGGTGCCGACGACTACCTCGTCAAACCCTTCGCCCTGGCCGAACTGCTGGCCCGGCTGCGGGCCCTCCTCCGGCGGCGCCCCGACGATCCCGGTGAGGAACTGCACTTCGCCGACCTCCACCTCGACCCGGTCACCCGGGAGGCGCGCCGCGGCGAGCGGCCGTTCACGCTGACCCGGATCGAGTTCGACCTCCTCGAGCTGCTGCTGCGCCATCCCCGTCAGGTGCTGACCCGGGAGCTCATCCTCGACCGGGTGTGGGGTTACACCTTCGACTCGGGGACCAACTCGCTGGCCGTCTATGTGGGCTACCTCCGGCGCAAGACGGAAGCCGGCGGTGAGCCTCGACTGATCCACACGGCTCGTGGGGTCGGTTACGTCCTGCGCGAGACCTAGGCCGTGCTCCCGACCACCGGTGGCCGGCCGTGACCTTCCGGGGGCGTCTGGTGCTGGCGACGACGGCTGCCGTGCTGATGGTGGTGATCCTCGGTTCGATCGCCACCTACCTCGTGGCCTACAACTCGCTGATCGGCTCAGCTGACGCATCCCTGAGCGGTCAGGCCCAGGCCTACATCACCTAGCCGTCCCCGCCGACCATCCTCAACGGTTGTGGTACCACCGCCGGGGCCTGCATCCAGGTGGTGCTTGCTGACGGCACGACCAACCGTTTCGACGGCACTGCGGTGCTTCCCGTGACCCCGAAGGTCCGCTCGGTGGCCGCCAGCCGAGGCAGGCGCCGAGCACGGCCTATTTCTCCACGACCATCAACGGCCTCGACGTCCGCGAGATGGTGGCCGCCCTGCCCCCTGGCTTCGAGTACCGAGGCGGGGTGAACTTCGAGGAGCTTGGCGAGGGTGGTGCACTCCAGATCACCACGCCCTTGACCGGCGTCAACCAAGAGCTCCGCCACCTGGCCCTCGCTCTGTGGATCATCGTGATCATCGGCGTGGTCGTCGCCATCGTCCTCGGCCTGGCCGTCGGACGCACCGCGCTCCGCCCCCTCAACAGTCTGACCGAGACGGTGGAGGAGCTGGCCGAGACCACGGACATGTCGAAGCGGCTGGACCCCGGCGGCCTCGACGAGCTCGGCCGGCTGCGCCGGGCTTTCAACCGGCTGCTGGTGGCCCTCGACACCTCGCGGGAGAGCCAGCGCCAGCTGGTCCTGGACGCCTCCCACGAGCTCCGTACGCCGCTCACCAGCCTCCGGACCAACATGGAGGTGGCCCGGCGCCTCGAGGAACTGGACCCCGAGGAACGGGAGGTGCTGATCAGCGACGTCACCACCCAGATGGACGAGCTGGTGGCCCTGGTGGGTGACATGGCCGAGCTGGCGCGGGGCGAGCAGCCCGAGCTCACCTCCGGGCCGGTCCGCCTCGACCTCATCGTGCTCGAGGCCGTCGATGTGGCCACCACCCACGGGCGGAGCCGAGGGGTGACCTTCGACGCCCGGGTGGCGCCCACCTGGGTGTCGGGCTCCTCCTCCCGGATCGAGCGGGCCGTGGACAACCTGCTCGACAACGCCCTCAAGTGGAGCCCGGACGGAGGGGTGGTCGAGGTGGCCTGCTCCCAGGGGGTCCTCATCGTGCGGGACCACGGTCCAGGGGTCGACGAGAGCGACATGGGGCACATCTTCGATCGCTTCTACCGGGCGCCGGGCGCCCGCAGCCGCCCGGGTTCCGGCCTCGGCCTGGCCATCGTGGCCCAGGTGGCGAGAGACGAGGGGGGTACCGTCGACGTCTACCGGGCCGAGGGTGGCGGCGCCGTGTTCCGGTTCTACCTCCCCGAGGTGCCCGCCCCCGACCAGCCGACCGACGACGACTGACCGGGAGCGCGTTGACGCCGTAAGGCCCCGTTCCGAGACTCCAGTCTCGAGGTCCGGTCCCGAGGCCCGGTCCCGAGGGCCGGGCCGCATGGCGCAGAATCCCCTGGTCGGCTAGCGTGCCGGTCGACATGGGATCCCTGATCAAGAAGCGCCGCAAGCGCATGCGCAAGAAGAAGCACAAGAAGATGCTGAAGGCCACCCGTTGGCAGCGGCGGGCGGCGGGCAAGTAAGCCCGACCTCCTCCGACCGCCCCGTCTGATGGCGGCGATCGAACGCCACGCTCCTCTGTTCCGCCCGGCCGGATGGGCCGCGCCCGTGGCAGCGCCCACCGTACCCAACCCCGCTCAGCCGGCCGGCGTGGTCCGCACTCCGACGACGAGGGCCCGGTCCGAGCCCAGCCGGATCTCGGACCGTCCCCCGAGTCCCAGTTCGGCGGGCGTCCCCTCCACGAACCAGGTCGACCCGCTACCGGCCAGCCTGGGTCGGCGCCCGGTGACCTCGGCCAGGTGGTCCCGCCACACCCCGAGACGGGGCTCCACGGCCAGGGCGGGACCCTCGAGGTCGTTGCCCTTCGACACCATGGTCCCGTCCCCCGCCCGAGCCGCCGACACGGCTTCCGACTCTCCGGAACCCACGCCCTGCCCATGACCGTGGAGGCGGTCCCACGCGCCGTAGACGGCGGGTGTGTCCATCCCGAACGGGAGCAGGAACAAGGTGAAGGCCTGCTCCTCGAAGGGCAGGGGCGTGACGTCCTCGCCGATACCCCGGACCATGGCCCGGCCACCGACCACACAGAACGGGATGTCCGCCCCGAGGCCGGCGGCCACGGCCGGATCGGTGCTCCCGGACCAGCGCAGGATGGCCGCGGCATCCGCCGATCCACCCCCCAGGCCGGCGCCGGGAGGGATCCTCTTGACCACGGCGACCCGGGCCGTCCGGCCGACGGCCCGCAGGGCCCGGGCCACCAGGTTGTCGGGACCGGCATCGATCGCACCCGACTGCCATGCCCGGCCGTCCGCGACCGTCGAACCACCCACCGGACCGGCGAACCGCTCCTCGATGGACAGCCCGTCACCGTCCGACACCACCAGGGTGTCGGCCAGGTCCAGCGTGACCATCTCCGACTCCAGCAGGTGATAGCCGTCGGCCTGGATCCCGGTCACCCGCAGGGAGAGGGTGAGCTTGGCCGGTGCCGACAGCTCCACCGGAGCCGCCCGACCGTTCACCGCCCGATCCGATGGGCCGGATGGTTCCCGTGGGGATGCTCCTCGGGACGCCAGGCCGCCAGTCGCTCCCAGTCGGCCAGGGCCAGTTCCTCGGCCCTGGCCGTGGGTCGGATGCCGGTGGCCTCGAAGGCCTCGGGACGGACCAGGCCGTTCAGGGACCGTCGAAGCATCTTGCGGCGGTGGGCGAATCCCGCCGCGGACCACCGAGAAGAGCCGGTCGTAGGAAGGGTCGCCGGGGCCGGGGCGACCGCCGCCGTGACCGTCACCGTCACCGTCCTGCCCGCCGGCCCACCCGGTCCCGTCATCCCCGCCGGCCGATCCGGTACTCCGTTCGGCCCGACGGTCCAGGCGGACCAGCACCGACTCCACCCGGGGGCGCGGGATGAACACCGAGGCGGACACCCGTCCCACCACCGAGGCGGTGGCCCAGTAGGCCACCTTCACCGACACCGCCCCGTAGGCCTCGTCGCCGGCCCCGGCGGCCAGTCGCTCCCCGACCTCCCGCTGGACCATGACCAGCAGGGATGACACCTGGGGCGCCTCCTCCAGCACCCGGACGACCAGGGGCACGGCCACGTTGTAGGGCAGGTTGGCCACCAGTGCCCACGGTTCGGCCCCTGCGACCCCTGCCCCGTCCGACTCGCCCTCCCCCAGCAGTGCCGCCCAGTCGAGGGTCAGGGCGTCGGCCTCGACGACCCGCACGCCCAGGGGCTCGACCTGGGCTCCGGAGCACCGGCACCACGTGCCGGTCGATCTCCACGGCGGTGACCCTCGCCCCGGCCTCCACCAGGGCCAGGGTGAGCGACCCGAGGCCGGCCCCGACCTCCACCACCGGTCGGCCCTCGGTGATCCCGGCCAGCCGGACGATCCGGCGGACGGTGTTGCCGTCGGCCACGAAGTTCTGGCCCAGGGCCCGGCTGGGGTGCAGGCCGTTGGCCAGGAGCAGCTCGTGGATCTCCGCTCGCCCGTGGGTCACCGGGTCAGTGTCTCACCTTCCCGGACCGAGCCCCGGGGCAGCCGTCCCGACCGCCCGGCGACCGCCCGGGCGGAGCCGGACGGCCGAGCCTCACCAGGTCAACTGGGCGTTGATCACTCCCTGGGACAGCGGGGCCAGGAGGGCGAAGGTGGCCGTGGCCAGGTCGATGGACCGGGCGGTGTCGGCCTCGCGGTCGTTGACCAGGCAGGTGACCGAGAGCCCGTTGGCCGGGTTGGTCACCCGCACCACCGTGCCGAAGGGCAGGAAGGGGCTGGCACAGGTCCCGGCCGGGTGGGCGTAGTAGGTGACCTGGCCGTAGTGGATCGATCCGGTGGCGGACGGTGTGGGGGCGGTGGTCGTGGTGGTCGGGGGCACCGTGGCCGTCGGCACCGGCGCCGACCGGTGCACGACGTCGGCGGTCGGCACGGACACCGGCGGGCTCGGCGGGGCCGTCGTGGTCGTCGGGGGCGCCGTGGTGGGCGGCGTGGTCGTGGAGGAGGTGGCGGTTCCGGCGGACTGGGCCTTGGTCTGGGAGGCCAGCTTCCAGGCCGGAACGCTGCCCCCGCCGCCGCCGACGAGGCCGACGGGGCCCCCGAGGCCCCCGAGGTAGCCGCCGGACCCGGGGCCGGCGCCCCACCGTGGGAGGTGGCCGACGCGCTGGAGTCGTTCTGGAGCAGGAGGAGCGGCACGATCAGCAGGGCTCCGCAGAGGAGGAGCGCGGCCCCAGGCCGGCTCCCCTTTTCGATTGTCGTCCTCAGGACTCCACTCTCCTTATGGGACTGCGTTGTGCTGCCCCCTCAGGAACGGGTCCTTCGGAGGCAGATCCACCCCGAAACCCGGGGAGGTTGGGGCCGGCTCCTCCAGCCGACCCTCGCAATGCGTCCGACAACCGCACTGAGTGCTCAATGCAAAACGACCGCTGAAAACGGCGGCCGCAGGCCAGAGGTTAGGCAGGGTGGGGACGAAGAATCAAACCGGTCGGGTCCCCGGCCCGGCCGACCGGGCCGGTTCGTGCCCCCGGGCACAAGCCCCGGGCGCCCGGCTCAGCGGGCGAAGGCGGCCACGGCGTTGGCCGTCGTGACCTCTGCCACGTGCAGGGTATCGACCCCTTTGACCTGCGCAATTGCCGCTCCCACCAGCGGAACCCTCGACGGTTCGTTGAGGGTTCCGCGGTGGGGCACCGGGGTGAGGAACGGCGTGTCGGTCTCCACCAGCAGGCGGTCCCAGGGGCACAGGGCGGCGGCCAGGCGGACGTCGTCGGCGTTCTTGAAGGTGACCACGCCGGAGAACGACAACGAGGCCCCGAGGTCGAGGCACCGGCGGGCCTCCTCGGGCCCCCCGGTGAAGCAGTGGACGATCGTTCGCTCCGGCACCCCGGCGGCCCCCAGGATGTCGAAGGTGTCCTCCCAGGCCTCCCGGGTGTGGATGACCAGGGCCAGACCGTGACGGTGGGCCAGCTCGACCTGGAGGGCGAAGGCCTCTCGTTGGACGGGTCGGGGCGAGTGGTCGTAGTGGTAGTCGAGGCCGCACTCACCGATCCCCGCCACCACCGCCTCCTCGGGCGGCCCCGGCCGAGGCCCCGACGCCGCCTGGGCCGGGGCCCCCGGGCCCAGCTCCGCGGCCAGCAGGCGGTCCAGCGACTCGACCCCGTCCTTGGCGTCGTGGGGATGGAGCCCGACGGTGGCCCACAGCTCGACGCCTTCGGCCACGGCGGCCGAACCGGGCTGCCGCATCGATCGGACCAGCCCGACCGCCTCGGCCGACGACCCGGCCCCGGTGCCCACGCAGACCATCCGGGTCACCCCGGCCTCCGAGGCCCGGGCCATGATGCCGGCCAGGCGTGAGGCGTGGGGACCGGTGGCGTCGATCCGGTCACCGCTGTCGGACTCGGCGAACTCGTCCTGGAGGTGGCAGTGGGAGTCGAACCACTCGACCACGGCGTCGTCCACGGGACCCGGTCAGCCCTTGCGCCGGGGGAAGAGGGGCGCCCCCTTCTCCACCGGGCGCCCGCCCGGGTAGCCGCCCCAGGCCGCCGCCTCGGGCAGCCGCTGGTCGGCCGGCGACCCGTCCAGCCCGATCCGGGCCCAGATGGCCTCGGCGGTGGCCGGCATGGCCGGGACGATCAGGATGGCCACGATGCGCAGGACCTCGAGGGCGCTGCCCAGCACGGCGTCGACGGCCGGACCGGGGTCGGCCTTCCACGGCTCGGCCTGTCTCCAGCTCGGCGTTGGTCTCCCGGATGAGCCGCCAGGTGGCCTCGAGGCCCAGGTGGGGCAGGCCCGCGTCCCATGCCGCGGTGGCCTCGGCCAGGGCGGTGGCGGCCACGGCCGGCCAGTCGGCTGGCGGGGTCGGGGGCCGGGCCGACCCCGCCGCACTTGGAGCCGACCACCGTGGCCACCCGGGACAGCAGGTTGCCGAGGTTGTTGGCCAGATCGGCGTTGTAGCGGGCGATGATGCCCTCGTAGGAGAAGTCGCCGTCGGTCCCGAGCGGGGTGTCGCGCAGCAGGTGGTAGCGGACCGGGTCGACGCCGAAGTCGGCGGTGAGCTCGGCCGGGCGAGATCTGGTTGAGCGCTCGACTTGGACATCTTCTCGCCGCCGACCAGCAGCCAGCCGTGCACCTGCACGTGGGCCGGCGGGTCGATGCCGGCGGCCATGCACATGGCCGGCCACCACACGCAGTGGAACCGGATGATCTCCTTGCCGATCAGGTGGTGCACGGCCGGCCACCACGCCTCGAACCGCTCCTGGTCCTCGCCGTAGCCGATGGCGGTCAGGTAGTTGATCAGCGCGTCGTACCAGACGTAGAAGACGTGCTCGCTCGTCCCAGGGCACCGGCACCCCCCAGTCGATCGAGGTCCGGGTGATCGAGATGTCCCGCAGGCCGCCCCTGATGAAGCCGAGGGCCTCGTTGCGCTTGGCCTCGGGACGCACGGCGTCGGGGTTGGCCTCGTACCACTCGAGCGAGCCGGTCGCTCGAAGGCGCTCAGCCTGAAGAAGTAGTTCTCCTCCTCGAGCAGCTCGACCGGGGTGCGGTGGATCGGGCACAGCCCGCCCGTCGAGCAGCTCGTCCTCGGTGTAGTACTGCCTCGCAGGACACGCAGTACAGGCCCCGGTAGGTGTCCTTGTACGATGCAGCCGTTGTCGTAGATCCGGCTGCAGGAACTGCTGCACGGCGCGCGTGGTGCCGGGGCTCGGTGGTGCGGATGAAGTCGTCGTTGGTGATGTCGAGGTCGGCCCAGGCCGCGGCGAACCGGGCGGGCCAGCTGGTCGGTCCACTCCTTCGGGGTGACCCCGTGCTCCTCGGCGGCCCGGGCCACCTTCTGGCCGTGCTCGTCGGTCCCGGTGAGGAAGAAGACCTCGTCGCCGATCAGGCGGTGCCAGCGGGCCAGGGCGTCGGCGTTCACCGTCGTGTAGGCGTGGCCGACGTGGGGGGCGTCGTTGACGTAGTAGATCGGCGTGGTGATGTAGAAGCGGGACACTGACCTGCAGCGTACCGATCGGGGCGGGTCCCACCCGCACAGACGCGAGCACCCGGGGCACCGTGCCCGCCGCACCCACTCCTAGGATGCGTCCGTGACGCCCGCGGCCGCCGCCTCCGACGCTCCTCCCCCGCCCGAGGCCCGGCAGCAGCGGGTGGCCGTCTACGGGATCTGCCGGGACGGTGCCGGCGACGGTGCCGGCTCCGGCTCCGGCTCCGGCTCCGGCGAGGGCACCGGGTACGAGGGGAACGACCGGGTGTTGCTGGTCCGGGCCGCCCCCCACCTGACCGTGGCCGGGCAGTGGTTCCTCCCCGGCGGCGGCCTCGACCACGGCGAGCATCCCGTCGACGGGCTCCGTCGTGAGTTCCGCGAGGAGACCGGTCTCGACATCGTCCCCGGTCCCCTGCTCGGGATCATCTCCGACGTGTTCATCCTGCCCGACGGGACGAGCCTGCACACCCTCCGGATCATCCACGGCGTGGAGGGCTGGTCGGGGACGCTCCGGGACGAGGTCGGCGGGTCCTCGGACGCCGCCCGGTGGGTGCCCGTCGGCCAGGCCCTCGCCCTCCCGCTCCGACCCTACGTCCGCCAGGCCCTCACCGAACTGCTGGCACCCTGAGCCGACCCGGCGCGCCTACCAGTTGGCCACGTGGCACCCGCCCCGCCCGGTCCGTTCGGTGTAGCGCTGGTGGTACCCCTCGGCCGGCCAGAAGGTGGTCGCCGCGGTGACCTCGGTCACGATGGGGCGCCTGAACCGGGCCTGGTACTCGTCGAGCGAGGCCCGGGCCGCCTTGGCCTGGGCCTCGTCGTGGACGAAGACGGCCGAGCGGTACTGGGTGCCACGGTCGGGCCCCTGCCGGTCCGGCGTCGTCGGGTTGTGGTGGCGCCAGAACTCCTCGAGCAGCCGCTCGAAGGAGACCCGCCGGGGATCGAAGGTCACCAGCACCGCCTCGGCGTGCCCGGTCGTCCCCGAGCAGACCTGCTCGTACGTGGGACGGTCCACGAACCCGCCCTCGTAACCGGCGATGGCGTCCACCACGCCGGGCACGGCCCGGAGCCAGTCCTCGACCCCCCAGAAGCAGCCGGCGGCGAAGGCGGCCCGCTCGAACCCCTCGGGGACCTCGTCGGGGGCGATCCCCGGGGACTGGGTCTTGTCCAACTGCCGACGTCTGAACACGGCTGGTTCCTCCCTGGGTGACCTCCCACCCCACCGGTACGGTCCCGGCCGCGGGCCGGGCCGTTACGTCACCCCGGTGGTCCCCGCCCCGGACCACCCGGGTCGGGGTCGGCCGACGCCTCCCCGGCCGACCGGCGGTCACGGGCGGCCAGCGCCAGCTCGTAGACCCGGCGGCGGGGCACGCCGAAGGCGGCGGCCACCCCGTCCACCGCGCCCCGGGTCCGCTCCCCCGCCCCGAGGCGTTCGTCCAGGGCGGCCAGCAGCACGTCGTCCCCGGCCGTCACCGCATCCGCCGGGGGGCGCCGCCCACCACGAGCACCACCTCCCCCCGCACCGGACGGTCGGTGGCCCAGGCCACGGCCTCTGCCAACGTGCCCCGCCAGAACTCCTCGTGGAGCTTGGTCAGCTCCCGGGCCACCGACACCGGGCGGGCCGGGCCGCACGACGCCGCCAGGTCCACCAGCGTCCCGGCCACCCGTCCCGGAGCCTCGAACAGCACCGTCGTGCGGGGCTCGGCCGCCACCGCGGCGAGCACCGACCGGCGCTCCTTGCCCGATCGGGGCAGGAAGCCCTCGAAGCAGAAGCGGTCGGTGGCCAGCCCGCTGCCCACCAGCGCGGTGAGCACCGCCGAGGGGCCCGGCACCACCGTCACGGTCAGCCCGGCGGCGGCCACGGCCCGCACCACCCGCGACCCCGGGTCGGAGACGCCGGGCATGCCGGCGTCGGTCACCAGCGCCACCGTCCGGCCGTGCCGCACCGAAGCCACCACCTCGTCGATCCGGCCGTCCTCGTTGTGCTCGTGCAGCGACCGCAGCGTGGCCCCGGTGATCCCGGCGTGGGTGAGCAGCTTGCGGGAGTGGCGGGTGTCCTCGCAGTAGACGACCTCCGCACCCCCGAGGGCGGTGACGGCCCGGGGCGAGAGGTCACCCAGGTTCCCGATGGGAGTCCCCACCACGACCAGGGATCCGGGACCGGCTCCGGCCCGGCCCGGCTCCACCGGGACCTCGGACGCGCCGGGCCCTGCCCCGTCCTCCCGGCCACCGTCCTCGACGGAGTCCCCGTTGTGCGCGTCGTCATCGGGCCCCGACCAGGACTCCAGCTCCTCGAGGACGTCCGGGTCGACGTCGGCCCCGGGACCGGTCCCCGGCTGACCGGCCCCGGGGCCGGTCATCCCCGCAGCTCCAGGCGGTCGCCCACCCGGAGGCCCCACCGCTCGAACGCCCCGGCCTCGGCCTCGATCACCGAGCGGCCGCCCCGCTTGGGCAGGGTCATCCGGTACGGTCGCAGCGTGGTGACCCGGAGCACGGTGAGCTCCCGGTCGCAGAGGGCCACGTCGATGGCGAACCGCATGCCGAAGGTGTGGACCGAGCGGGTGCGGGGCAGGATCATGGCCCCCTCGTAGCCGGACTTCCCGAGGAGGCCGCGGGAGCGCTGGGCGAAGGTATCGGCCACCTCGGCCGCGGCCAGCACATCGCCCGCTCGCAACAGCCAGGTCACCGGAGGCCCCCTGTCCGGTGCCCCGGGCCCGCAGCGACTAGCATCTCCGAACTGTGTCGAAACGAACCAACAAGCGCAAGCTCCGGGCCAAGAAGAAGGCCAACCACGGCAAGAAGCCGAACTGCGGTCGAGGCTGACGACCCTCCGGTGATCCCCTGGATCGCCGACCGGTGAGGCCCTCCGCCCACCCCCGACCGCTCACGTCGTTCCCCCCGGTCCCCCACGGCGACCCGGGACTCGTCCACCGGACCCGGGTCGCGTCGCGCCGCGGCAGGGCCACGTCCCGAGCGCACGGTCAGCCCCCGGGACGCCATGTCCGGCCGAGCTCGTCGAGCACCCCGACCAGGGCGGTCGGTCGGTCGGTGATGATGCCGTCCACGCCCAGCTCACAGAGCTCGCGCATCTCGGACTCCTCCTCGATGGTCCACACGTGGACGGCCAGCCCCTGCTGGTGGGCCACTGTCCACGAACCGCTCGTCGACCAGGGTCAGCTGGTCGAAGCGGGCCGGCACCTGGAGGGCCACGTGGCGCAGCGGGGCCGGGGGATCCCCGGCCTGGACCGCCTGGTAGAAGGCGGCCACCGCCAGCGTGCCGGCCGAGGTCGGGATGTCGGGGGCGAACGTCGAGAAGGTGTCCGTGGCCGAGTCGAGGAAGGACGCCACGATCACGTCGTCGACCCGGCCGAACCGGCGGAGCAGGGCGGCCAGCGCCTCCTCGTAGGGGGCCACCACCGGCGCGGTCTGCTTGATGTCGAGGTTGAGCACCACCCCGGGGAACTCCTCCAGCACCTCCTCCAGCAGGGCGATGCCGAACCGGTGGTCCTTCGGGGCCCGGCCCCGGAACGGGTACCGGTCGGGTGCCAACCCGGGCGAGACATCGGCGCCGGGGGCCCACCAGTAGGCGTTGTCCAGCCGCACGAGCTGGTCGTAGGTCAGCTCGGCGATGGCCCCGGAGCGGTCGGTGGTGCGGTCCACGGTGGGGTCGTGACCCACCACCAGCCGACCGTCGGCCGTGGCGTGGACGTCGAGCTCGATCCCGGTGGCCCCGGCGTCGAGCGCCGAGGCGATGGCGAAGAGGGTGGAGCTGGGGGCCTCCCAGGCCCCGCCCTGGTGGGCATAGGCGATGACCCGCCGCTCCAGCCACGGGGACGGCCGGAGCACATCGACGGGGGCGGGCATGGAAGAGACGGTAGCCTCTGCCCCGCCATGCTGGACCACGTCTTCACCCAACTCGTCACCTCCCACCGGCGGGCCTTCGAGGCCGCCCTGCTCCAGCGACAGGCGGTGGAGGAGCGCTTCCAGGTGGACGTGTTCCTCGGCGACGTGAGTTTCGAGACCTCCTACAGCCTCCCCGGCGAGGAGCGGCCGGCCAGGATCCGGGTCGACACCAGCTTCGACTGGCCGACGTGGAGCCAGACCGCCTACCGGAGCTGGGCCATCGGCGAGGAGCCCGACGAGCTCCCCGAGGTGCTGGTGGAGATCGCCTTCCGCGTCCAGGGCCTCGACGGCATCCCCGAACTCGGCCCGCTGCACGGGGTCCTCCCCGACCACCTCGACGTCTTCGGCGACGAACCGCTGGTGCGGGGATCAACCACCGTCGAGCAGCTCCTCGTCGAGGGTCAGGACGAGGCGGAGTGCGCCGTCGAGGTCTCCTACGAGGGCTCCTGCCAGCTGGACGAGGCCGTGCTCGACGACCCCACCGGTCTGGACGAGGCCCTCGCCCCCCTGGGACGGTCGGTGGCCTCGGTGCTGGTCCGCATGGGCGACCTCCCCTTCACCTTCCGGCCGAGCCCCCCGGCCTGACCGTCCCGGCCCCGGGGCCGGGGCCCCGCGCCGCCGGGCGTCACATCGACGGGCGGAGGGCCTGGCCGAGGACGATCGACAGGTGCCGGGCGTAGGTGGCCGTGACGTGGAACTGGTCCATGTAGACGACGTAGTGGCCGATCACCGGCGTGCACACCTGGGAGCAGAACCACGGGGTGGTGGCGACATAGCGGCCGCCGGCGCCGGACGCGGCCAGGCGCTCGAAGTTGTCGTACCTGCTCTCGATGGTCCCGGAATCGGGTGTGGCCGGTACCGAGCAGGCCTGCACGTCGTCGGGGTGCTCCGACAGGCAGGCCGGCGCGGGTTCGGAGAGGCGGGGGATGTCGCCGAGCACGACCTCGGCCATACCCGCCTCGTGGACGGCTCGGAACAGGCCGACCAGGCCCTCGGCCGACTGGGGCGGCGTGACTTCGGTCTCCGCCCCGCCATGGGCCGCGGGTCTCAGGTACGGGGTGAGCTGGCTCACGATCAACAGGTTCGGGTGCAGCCGGCGGATGGTCGAGACGGCCCACCCGTGCCACTGGTCGCACACGGTGTAGGGGCCGCCGACCGCGCCCCAGCCCGGGGGGTCCGCCGGGGTCACCAGCCCGGCGGGGCAGTACGGCTTGCCCAGGACCACCAACCGCCAATGGGACCGGAGGGCCACCTGGTCCAGGGCGGGGAGCCACATCAGCACGTGGGAGTCTCCGTACGCCACCATCAGGTGCTTCCCGTGGGGGTCACCCAGGGAACAGGGGGCTAACTGCTCGCTCGTCTGGCCCACGTCGACCTGGCAGTGGGGTGCGCTGACGTACCCGCCCCAGTCCGAAGGCGCGGCGGCCAGGGCAGGCTGGAGGTTGCGGGGCAGGCGGGTGATGCCGGGCGCCACGGCGACCTGGTGCTGCACGGTCCGGGGGTCGGCCGACGTGACCGCGGTGGCCCTCCCGGTGTGCGTGGACACGGCGATGAACAGCGAGAGGACGGCGACGGTGAGCACGACGGTGGCGATCCCCGCCGCCACGCTCGGCCTCGAGGGAATCCGCCAGTGCCGGATCGGGTTCTCGACGACGGCGAAGGTGACGGCCGAGATCACCACGGCCACCACCAGCAGGCCCAGGTTGTCGGCCAGGGGAAGCGTGGTCTTCCCCACCCGCTCGGCGGCGATGATCAGGATGGGCCAGTGCCAGAGGTAGAGCGAGTACGAGCGCTTCCCCATCCACTGCACCGGGCCACGCCGGAGCAGGCCCTCGACGCCGAAGGCCGGCTGACCGATCCCGCCGGCGATGATGAGGCCGGCACCGAGTACGGGTACGGCGACCAGGGCCCCCGGATACGGGGTCTGGGCGTTGAAGCCGACCGCCGCCCCCACGATGAGCGCCAACCCCACCCAGGTGAGCGCCGCCGCGGTGCGGCTGGGCACCCGCCGGAGCCAGGTGGTGGCGACGGCCACCAGCGCGCCGAGGGCCAGCTCCCAGGCCCGAGTGAACGGGGAGAAGTAGGCGGCCGACGGGTGGGTGGCCGTCTGCACCACCGACAGCGTGTACGACGCGGCGACCACGGCACCGCAGGCGAGGGCCATCCGGGCCGGCGACGACCGTCGCCCCCGACCGCGGGCCATCAGCAGGAACAGCGTGGGGAAGACCAGGTAGAACTGCTCCTCGACCGACAGCGACCAGTAGTTCTGGAGGGGGGAGGGAGGGAGGGAGGCCGTGAAGTAGTTGGTGCCGAGGGCCTCGAAGTGGAAGTTCGAGAGGAAGACGGCAGCCCACCGTCCGTCGTCGGCGACCTGGGCACCGCTGACCGCCCCGAGGACGAGGAAGCTGGCCACGACGGTGGTGAGGATGACCAGGGTGGCGGCCGGGAGGATCCGGCGGGCGCGGCGGGCGTAGAAGTCGAGGATCGAGGTCCCCCCGGTGCTGGCCCGCTCGCGTAACAGCAGGCCGGTGATCACGAAGCCCGAGATCACGAAGAACACGTCGACGCCGACATAGCCACCGTGGATCCCGGGCACCCCGGCGTGGAAGAGGACGACGAGCAGCACGGCCACCGCCCGGAGTCCCTCGACGTCGGGGCGGAACCGGCGGTCGCCGGGAGCGGTGCCGGCCTGGTCCGGGGCCTCGAGGGTCTCCGCACCGATCACCCCTACGCCAGCTGCTCCCATGCGCTCCCCTCAGACCGCCGCCACTGTAGCCAGCGGCTCGAACGGGTGCGGCCCTCAGGCAAACAGCCCGGCCTCGACGGCCAGGGCCCGCAGGTCGGCCAGGGGCCTCGCTCCCACGTGGGAGATGACCTCGGCGGCGCACACCCCGCCCAGTCGGGCCGAGTCCTCGGGTGAGAGGCCGTTGGTGATCCCGTAGAGGAAGCCGGCGGCGAACAGGTCGCCGGCCCCGGTGGTGTCGACCACCTTGTCCACCGGCGCGGCGGGCACGGCCACCGGACCGGACGCCGTCACCACCACGCAGCCCCGCGCCCCGCGGGTCAGCACGGCCAGGACCCCGGTCTCGGTCACCGCATCGACGGCGGCCTCGAAATCGGCGGCGCCGAACAGCATCGTGATCTCGTCCTCGTTGGCGAACAGCAGCTCGAGATCGCCGTTGAGCAGCTCGAGGAACTCACCTTTGTGGTGCTGCACGCAGAACGGGTCGGAGACCGTGAGGGCCACGGCGGCGTCGCTGGCGTGGGCGGTGTCGATGGCCTGGCGCATGGCCGCCTTGGCCGAGGGCTGCTCCCACAGGTACCCCTCGAGGTAGACCACCTGGGCCGAGGTCAGGTGGTCGTCGTGGAGGTCGTCCGGCCCGAAGTCCCCCGACACCCCGAGGTGGGTGGCCATGGTCCGCTCGGCGTCCTCGGTCATCAGCACCAGGCAGTGGCCGGTCACGGCCTGGCCGGGGATGGCCGCCGTGGGCTTGGGGTCGAAGGCCACACCGATGGAGCGGATGTCGTGGGTGAAGATCTCGCCCCACTGGTCGTCGGCCACCCGAGCCAGGTAGGCGGCCCGGCCGCCCAGTGCCGCCACCCCGGCCATGGTGTTGGCGGCCGATCCCCCCGAGGCCTCGGTGGTGGGCCCCATCGTCGCGTAGATGGCCTCGGAACGGTTGTGGTCGACGATGACCATGGTCCCCTTGACCAGGTCGAGCGCCGCCAGGTCCTCGTCCTTGGCCATGCCCAGGACATCGACCAGGGCGTTGCCCACGGCCACCACGTCCAACCGGGAACGGGGGGCCGGGGCGGGCCCCTCGGGGGTGGTGGTCACAGCCGGCTCGGGAGATTCGTCGGGTTGGGAGTCGCTCTGCACATCGCGACGGTAGCCTGCCCCACATGAGCGCTCCGACGAACGACCTCGACTCGACGGCCGAGACCCCCCCGTACCGCCTCCCCACCACCGTCCGGCCCCACGCCTACCGGCTGGTCCTGACCCCCGACCTGGCGGCGGCGACCTTCGCCGGCGACGTGGAGATCGACGTCACCGTGGAGTCGCCGACGCCCTCCATCACCCTCAACGCCGCCGAGCTGGTGGTGACCTTCGCCGAGCTCAACGACAGCGACCCCGACGCCGGCTACGCCCTGGCCCCCACCGACATCGCCCACGACCCCGACGAGGAGCGGGTCACCCTGACCTTCGCCGAGTCCCTCCGGCCCGGGCCTGCCACCCTGCACCTCGCGTTCACCGGCATCCTCAACGACAAGCTGCACGGCTTCTACCGCTCGCACCTTCACCGACGACGACGGCGTCGAGCACGTCATCGCCACCACCCAGTTCGAGTCCACCGACGCCCGCCGGGCCTTTCCCGTGCTGGGACGAGCCCGAGCTGCAAGGCCATCTTCGCGGTCACCCTGGTCGTCGACGACGGCCTGGCCGCCTTCTCCAACGGGCCCGATGGTCGAGCGAGACGCCCGCCGCCGGCGGCCAGCGCCGGGTCCGCTTCGCCGACACCATGGTGATGTCGACCTACCTGGTGGCCTTCGTCGTCGGCCCGCTCGAGGCCACCGAGCCGCGTCGACGTCGACGGCGTGCCCGCTGCGGATCGTCGCACGCCCCGGGCAAGGCCGACCTGACCGCCGTTCGCCCTCGAGGTCGGGCGCCCACGCCCTGCGCTTCTTCGCCGACTACTTCGGCATCCCCTACCCGGCCGACAAGCTCGACCTCGTCGCCATCCCCGACTTCGCCTTCGGGGCCATGGAGAACCTCGGCTGCGTCACCTTCCGGGAGACGGCTGCTGCTCGTCGACCCGGCACAGGCCGCCCGGCTCGAGCTGCGAGCGGGTGGCCGACGTCATCGCCCACGAGATCGCCCACATGTGGTTCGGCGACCTGGTGACCATGAAGTGGTGGAACGGCATCTGGCTCAACGAGGCCTTCGCCACCTTCATGGAGGTCCTGGCCGTCGACGCCTTCCGTCCCGAGTGGGAGCGCTGGGTCGAGCTTCGGCGTCGAGCGGGAGGCGGCCATGGCCGTCGACGGCCTCCACACCACCCGGCCGGTCGAGTTCCCGGTCGGGCCGGCCCGAGGAGGCCGAGGGCATGTTCGACGTCCTCACCTACCAGAAGGGCGGCAGCGTGCTCCGCATGCTCGAGCAGTACCTCGGGCCCGAGACGCTTCCGCGAGGGCATCCGCCGACTACCTGACCACCCACAGCTACGGCAACACCGAGACGACGCGACCTGTGGGACGCCATCGAGGCGGTCCAGCGGCGAGCCGGTGCGCGCCATCATGGACACCTGGATCTTCCAGGGCGGCTACCCGCTGGTCCGGGTGGGCGAGGACGGCTCCCTGACCCAGGCGCCCTTCTCCTACCGCGGGGAGACCGGCGGGGCCATCGGCTCGGACTGGCAGGTGCCGGTGCTGACCCGGCCACTGCAGCAGGGAGACGTCGACCCGCTGCCCATCCTGCTCAACGGGCCCGGCTCGGCCCCGGCCGGCGGGGTGGCCGACCAACTGGTCAACGCCGGCGGGTCGGGGTACTACCGGGTCTCGTACCCCACGGCCACGGTCCGGCTCCTGGCCGGTCGGCTGGGCGACCTGGCCCCCCTGGAGCGGTACAACCTGGTGTCCGACACCTGGGCCGCGGCCCTGTCCGGACGGGCCCCGTTGGCCGACCTGCTGGCCCTGGCCCAGGCCCTGGTGGACTCGGCTGAAGGTGACCCGAGCGTCTGGTCGGTGGTCCTCGGGGCGCTCGGCCTCTTCGACCGGGTGGTCACCGACGGTGACCGCCCGGTGCTGTCCCTGGCCGTGCGCACCCTGCTCGGTCCCCTGTCCCGCCGGCTCGGATGGGACCCGCGGGACGACGACGACGAGCGCACCCCTTCCCTGCGGGCGGCGGTGCTGCGCACCCTGGGCACCATCGGCGACGACCCCGACACCAGGCCGAGGCGGCTCGCCGGTTCGGCGAGGCCGGGTCCGTGGCCCTGCACCCCGACACCGAGTCGGCGGTCCTGGACATCGTGGCCTCCGACGGAGGTGCCGTCGAGTTCGAGGCCTTCCTGGCCCGCTACCGGGCCCCGTCCACCCCCCAGGAGGAGATCCGCTACCTCTACGCCCTGCCCTCCTTCTCCGATCCGGCTCTGGCCTCGCGTACCTTTGACCTGACCCTCACCGAGGTCCGGACCCAGAACGCGCCGTTCGTACTCCAGGCCCTGGTGGCCAACCGGACGGCCGGGCCGGAGTCCTGGCGGCGGATCACCGAGGAGTGGGACACCCTGGTGGCCAAGTTCCCGAGCAACATCCTCCCCCGCATGCTCGACGGGGTACGGACCCTGTGCAGCCCCCCCGAGCTGGCCGGGGAGGTCACGGCGTTCGTCGAGGCCCACCCGTTGGCCGCCGGGGGCCGGACGGTCGAGCAGATTCTCGAGCGCCTGTCGGTCAACGTGGCCTTCGGCCAGCGGGAGGGTGCCGGTCTGGCCGCCACCCTCACCGGGACCCTCGACCTCCCGACCGCCTGACCCACCGCCTTCGCCCCTCCGACCGGTCGACCGCCGACCGGCGACCGGCGTGCCGCACCTTGAATGGGGCTGGGTTGGCGCCCCGGTGGCAACGGGCGGCGCCTCCCGATCGGGCGTTCCGGCCGTGATCAGACTCCGGACCGCCGAGTCCGTAACCTGAGGCGGTGCAGTTCAGCGTCATCGCCACGGTGTTCGCCATCATCTTCGTGGCCGAACTGCCCGACAAGACGATGATCGCCACCCTCATCATGGGCAGCCGGTACCGGCCCCTCCTGGTGTGGATCGGTGCCACCGTGGCCTTCGGCATCCACGCCGCCGTGGCCGTGGCCGTGGGCCAGCTGCTCCAGCTGCTCCCGCACAAGTGGATCGAGGGCGTCACCGCTCTACTGTTCGCCGCCGGAGCGGCCTACCTCCTGTTCGTCCCGGAGTCCCGCGAAGAGGAGGAGGGTGCGGAGGAGGCCGACTCGGCCCGCAAGGGGTTGAAGACGGTGGGGGCGGCGTTCCTGGTCATCTTCGTCGGCGAGTTCGGGGATCTCACCCAGATCCTCACGGCCAACCTGGCCGCCAAGTACCACGCCCCCGCCGAGGTGTTCATCGGGGCCTTTGCCGGGTTGGCCGCCGTGGCCGCCGTCGGGGCCTTCGGCGGCCGGGCCCTGCTGCGGGTCCTGCCCCTGGCCGTCATCCGCAAGGCGGGCGGCGTGCTGCTGGCCGGGTTCGCCGTCTACACCCTGGTCGAGCTGGTCCGGGGGTAGGCGGAGCATGGCGACGCCGAGGTGTCCCGTGCCTGCCGCCCTCGACACTCCCCGGGCACCACGCCGCTCCGACGGCTCACGGTCCGTTCCGGACGGTCACCACGACCGGGGCACTGGTGACCGGGGGGCGACCCGGTTGCTCGAGCAGGGCATACAGCTCATAGATTCCGTTGGCGACCGAACTGGTGTCCCAGTGGGCCAGCCAACCGATGATCGTCTGCCGGCCCGTGCCCAGGGAGGCCCGGTAGTCCGGAGCGCCGGTGACACGAAATCCCACCGTGGCCCGGCCACCCTGGAACTGGGCCCCGGCGTCAAGTAGGACGGTACCGGAGAGCGAAGAGCCGGCCAAGGGTCGCAGCAGGGAGACGAGAAGGGTCGGATCGAGTCCCGCCCGTGCATCCTGAGCGGCCAGCAGCGAGCCGAAGGGACCGAGCCGCTGTGATTGCGCGAAGGGAACCAGGCCGCGCACGTAGGAAGGCGGATAGTTGCCCAGCCACCGCTCGACGAGTGTGTCTGGTGCCTTGTCGATATTGGCAGCCACGTCGACCGAGTGCAGCTCTGCGGCGTGCCACGCCTCCCCTGACCGGTACCCGTGGGCGAACGCTCGGGGTACTTGGACGAGCAGTAGCGTCGCCAGGACCGACCAGACGACGATGAGGAGCCGGCTTCGCCGGTGCCGAACGGGGGGCGATCCGTCCCGCTCCCGACATGCGCCGAGACGGGGCGCTCGGCGCATTGGATCGGGACGCCCAGCACCTCGGAGCGCATCTCTGCCGCTGCCGTGGCCAGAAGGTGAGAGGAGCGCAAGGTACGCCCCGGCCCACAGCGTGAGCGTGAACACCGAATACCGGGTGGTGTTGGCCAGTCCCAGTTGGATGCGCCCGATCACGATGGTGAGCACGAAGAAGAACCCGAACATCATGAGGGCAACACCGATCGGCCCGCCTCCCGACCTCGTCGACCTGCAAACATGGACGACCGCGTAGATGGCCACGAGGAAGAGTGCCAATCCGAGCAGGAGCGTTGGCTCGCGAGATGGCGCGTGGCCCGCCGGCAGCCCGAACACATTCCCTGTGGTCGAGAAGAAGAACTCGAGGGCCGTCGCCGGATGGTGGAGTACAGAGGAGGCGCTGCCATGCGAGGATTTGAAGTCGAAGCCTAAGAAGTAGAGGGTCGTCACGATCGCCCCCGATGCCAGCCACGCCAGCATCAGTGGGCGTCGACGTTGGCGGAACCACAGCAGCACCAGCCCGGCCGGCCATATGAGCAGCCCCTGCAGTGACGAGTAGCTGCCCACGACGGCAAATGCCACCGCCGCGGCCATCCATGGCCAGGTCAGGTCTGGGCGGTCGAGAAGGAAGACAGCCGACGCCATGCAGGCCATCACCATGAACCAGGTCAGGTTGAAGCCGAACAGGGTGTCCCCGAGCGGCAGGAACGACAGCAGGACGAGGGCGACGGGGCAGTAGAGGATCCACGGGATGTTCGGGGACCTTCGCTTGTGGGCGAGGACGATCAGGAGCACAGCCAGGCACCAGAGCACCCCGCTCAAGGCGTCCTCGATGACGACGTCGTAGTGCGTTGTGCTTGCCAGCGCCAGGACGACCAGGTTGGGGAACAGGATCCGGTTCTCGTTGTGCTGCGCCCACAGATCCCCGAGGGTCAGCGAGCCGTCATGGGCGTGCCGGACGAGGGCGACGTCCTTCCACTGGTCGTAGTAGATCAAGTTGACGGCAAATCGGTGGATGAACCAGCCCACGGCCACCGCGACGAGGAGGAAGATTGTGGCGGCCACGCTGTTGGCCAGCGGTCCGGACCATCGCACGGCGCGGCCCGGCCTGGCATCGGAGAAGGACGTCGTCTCCCTATCGCTGGCCGCCATTGATGCCCCAATGCCGGTGTGGTCGCTGATGACACGACCCTAGGGCGAGTCAGGGTCGGTCGGGGGTGGCCTCCACGATGAACTGGTAGCCGAACATGGTGGGCCACAGGTCCAGCAGGAGCCGGTCCACCAGGCGCAGGGCATGGGCCTTGCTGCCCTCCATGCCCAGGGCGTCCAGCGGTAGGCCGACCGACTCGATCCTCCGGACGGTGAACCCCTGCCGCTCGACCAGCTTGCGGATGCTCCGGCGGGTGAAGAACCGCAGGTGGGTCGAGTCGAGGATGCCCCGCTGGTCGTAGTCGAACATCCCGAGGGTCGAGCGCAACCGGGGATACCAGTGGGCGATGTTGGGTACGCAGAAGAGGGCGGTCCCGTCGGGTGAGAGGACGTTGCGGACCTGGCCCATCAGGTTCCCGGGATTGACCAGGTGCTCGAGGACGTCGGCGGCCAGCACGACGTCGAAGCCGGTACCCACCTCGGGCGGGATGCCGTCGTTGAGGTCGGCCTTCACGAACGAACTGGTCCGCCCGGTGACCCCGGCGATCTCCATCACGTCGACCCCGGTGACGTGGTGGCCCATCTCCACCAGGCGCTCGGCCAGCAGCCCGCTCGAGCAACCGAGGTCGAGGATCTTGCTGGGCGGCTTGGACTTGAGCAGCGTGGAGATCCGGCCGTGCGAGCTGTCCTCGCTGGGCTTCAGCTGGTACTCCTCGGACAGGGCGATACGGCTGCCGTCACCGAATCCGGCCTTCTGCAGTCGGTAGGCCACCACGTCCTTGGTCACATCGGCGGCATAGCCCACGCCGTCCACGTAACAGATCTCGTCGCCGTAGTAGGTGGGGATGGGCACCTCGGCGATGCGCATGCCGGCGTCGTGCAGCTGGATGATGATCTGGGTGTCGAAGTTGAAGCCGTCGGAGTTCCGCTCGAAGGGGATCTGCTTGAGGGCACTGACGGTGTAGGCCCGGTACCCCGAGTGGAACTCGGAGAGCTCGGTGCCCAGGGCGGCGTTCTCGAACCGGGACAGGATGCGGTTGCCGACGAACTTGTAGAGGGGCATGCCCCCCTTGCGGGCCGCCCCTTTGATCATGATCCGGGAGCCGAAGACGGCGTCGGCCTCGCCCCGGATCAGCGGGGCCACGATGTCGGGCAGCGACTCGGGGGCGTACTGGCCGTCGCCGTGGAGCATGACCACGATGTCCAGCCCGTGCTCGATGGCCAGCTCGTAGCCGGCCTTCTGGTTCCCGCCGTACCCCAGGTTGGCCGGCTGCCGGATCAGCGTGATGGGCAGGTCGGACAGTTGCTGGTACCCCAGGCCGACCAGGTAGGTGGAGTCGTCGCTGTGATCGTCGCTCACGATCACCTCTTCGATGTCCGGTCGGATCTCGTGAGGGATGCGGTCGAGCACCTTGGCCAGTGTGGACGCGGCGTTGTAGGCCACGACGAGCACGCCGATCCGCTTCTTCTCGATGGATCCCATCACCCCTCCCCCCCGGTTACGCTCCCCGTAGGCGCCACCATGGTACGCGGCCTCACCCCGGAGGGAAAGCTGCGGGGTCGGCGGATCCCGGTGTCACGCCCCTCACCTGCACGGACACCACCTGGCGGCTGCCCCAGCTGTCGGATCGTGCACCATCGTGGAAGGCTTCACGGATGGATCGCTCCCCTTCGACCATGCACGCCGCCGACCATCCCGAACGTACGCTGCGTCGTCAGCAGCTGTTCGCCCGGGCCCGTCTGGCCACCGGCTTCATGCCTGACGACGAGGGCGAGGCCCTCTATCTGGCCGCCCTGCGGGCCGGTGCCTCGTTCGAGCATGCCACCTTCATGGAGATCGGCGCATGGTGCGGGAAGTCCACCGTCTACCTGGGGGCGGCCGCCGAGGAGACCGGAGCGGTGGTCTTCAGCCTCGACCACCACCACGGCTCCGAGGAGAACCAGGCGGGGTGGGAGCATCACGACGACTCGCTGGTCGATCCGGGCACCGGGCGCATCGACACCCTCCCCCACTGGCGGGGCAACGTGGTGGAGGCCGACCTCGAGGCGTCGGTGATCGGGGTGGTGGGCGACTCGCCCACGGTCTCGTCCCACTGGTCGACACCGCTGGCCTTCTGCTTCATCGACGGCGGTCACGGGGTCGAGCCGGCCTGGGCCGACTTCCAGGGTTGGGCCCCCCTGGTGATGAGGGACGGCTGGCTGGCCATCCACGACGTGTTCCCGGACCCGGCCGACGGCGGGCGACCGCCCTACGACATCTGGCGGGCCGCCCTCGACTCCGAGGAGTTCGTCGAGGACGGGGAGTGCGGATCACTGCGGGTGCTCCGCCGGGTCTGAGCCGGCGAATGCGGCGCGCCGGCTCGCTCAGCCGGCCAGCGATCGTGCCGATTCCCCGCTAGCTTTCGGATCAGGAGTCCCGGTCCGGTGGCTCGAGCACGGCCGGACGCCTGCCGACGGTTCCGGGACCCCAGGCATCACAGGAGGCCTGCGTGGGCTGCACGGGGGGAGCGCGGTGGATCGGGACGGTTGGGCACCCTTGGCGGTGAGCTCGGACCCGAATTCGGCCGGTGGAGGGGCGGTCACCGTTCCGGCGCCGCCCGACTCGGAGGAGGTCGCGTCCCGTCTGACCGACGAAGCGGGGACCGCCCCCGGGGATCGTCGGTTCCGCCCCGACGTGGAAGGCCTCCGGGCCGTCGCTGTCACCCTGGTCGTGCTCTATCACGGCGGCCTCACCGGCCTGAGTGGCGGCTACATCGGCGTCGATGTGTTCTTCGTCATCTCGGGGTTCGTCATCACCGGAGTCCTCCTCCGGGAGCGGGACGCATCCGGGCGCACGTCGCTGCTCAACTTCTACGGACGGCGGAGCCGCCGGATCATCCCGGCCGCCACCCTGGTCATCGTCGCCACCGTGGTGGCGACCTACGCCGTGGTCGGCGCGGTGTTCGGCAACCAGACTGCCGTCGACGCCCGATGGACGGCGGTCTTCCTGGCCAACTTCCACTTCGCCGCGGTCGGCACGGACTACCTGTCGGCCCACCAGCCGCCGTCCCCCCTCCTCAACTTCTGGTCGTTGGCCGTCGAGGAGCAGTTCTACCTGGTCTATCCCACGGTCTTCCTGGCCATCGGCGCACTCCGCTCCCGATGGTCTCTGGCCGTCCGGCTGACGGTCGCCCTGTCCGGCATCGTCATCGCCTCGTTCACGATGTCCGTGGTCCAGACGGCCTCCAATCCGTCGGCCGCCTACTTCTCCCCCTTCACCAGGGCCTGGGAGTTGGCGCTGGGCGCCCTGGTGGCGGTCAACACGCCCTGGCTCCTGCGGCTGCCCGGCACCCTGGCCTCCACGCTCACCTGGCTGGGTCTGGTGGCCGTCGGCTACTCGGCCGTGGCGTTCGACGGCCAGACCGCCTATCCGGGCTCGCTGGTGGCCATCCCGGTGGTCGGCGCAGCCCTGGTCATAGCCGGAGGGGCCTCCCGGCCACCGGCGGCCGCCGAGTCCCTGCTCCGCCTGGCCCCGTTCCGCTGGCTCGGCATGCGCTCCTACTCGCTCTACCTCTGGCACTGGCCGATCCTCATCCTGGCCGCGGATGCGGCCGGGTCCTCGTCCCTCCCGTTCCGGAAGAACGTGCTGTGGCTGTTGGTGGCCGTCGTCGCCTCGTCCGTGACGTTCTCCCTGGTCGAGAACCCGGTGCGCCACGCCCGACTGCACCGGCTCGGTCGGTGGGCGCCCATTCTCCTCGGCCTCCTGCTCATCCTCGGATCGGTGGGCGTCGCCACCGTGGAGCTCGACGCCCACGGCCACTCCACCACTCCCGCACCGGTCACCGGTGGTGGCACGGGCTACTCCAAGGCCAGGATCGAGGCCTTCCTCCGCTCGAACGTGGCCGCCGACTCGGACGTCGTGGAGCGATCGGTGGGGAGGTCGGCGCATATCCGGTCGCTACCCACTGATCTCACCCCTTCGCTGGCCGGGGTGTCGACTGATTTCGGTGGGCCCGCCGCCCCCTGCTGGCCATCGTTGGGGCAGACCAGCATCCCCCCGTGCGTCTTCGGCGACCCGCACGGCACCCGCACCATGGTGGTCTACGGCGACTCGCATGCCGCCATGTGGTTCAGCTCGTTCGATCTCGCGGCCTCGTTGGCCCACTGGAGGCTGTTCTACCTGGGGAAGGGCGACTGTCCGGCCGACGCGCTCCACTACGGCGATCCCCCCGGATGGGGGCCGATCCGGGGTCAGTACACCCCGTGCGACCAGTGGCACCGGTTCGCCGTCGCCCGCATCCACGCCCTCCGGCCTGATCTCGTCGTCATCACCCAGGAGTTCCGCGGCCGGCCCGACGGCATCGTCTACTCGTCGGCCCAGTGGCAGCAGGGCCTGGTCAACACCGTCCGGATGCTCGATGTGCCGGCCCGCCACGTCGTGGTTCTCGGGAACACGCCGATCCTCCGACAGCCGGCAGCCGAGTGCCTCTCGCTCCACCCGTCGGACGTGCAGTCGTGCTCGTCACCGAACGCCGCGTTCGAGGCACAGTACAACCGGGCCGAGCGGGCGGCCGCCGCCGAAGTGGGGGCGAAGTACGTCAGCGTGCTTCCGTGGTTCTGTTCCACCATCTGCACCCCGGTGATCGGCAAGTACGTGGTGTATTGGGACAAGTACCACATCACCGGTTCGTACGGCGTCTACCTGGCCCGCGTGGTCGGCCAGGCCGTCGGCGTCGCGTTTTGAGCGACGGGCCCCGGGGTCACCTGGCCGGGCGGCGCGGAGGTCCCGGTCGGGAAGGGGTGGGCTCAGAGCCCTCCGGACGAACCCGGGGCGCGCACGGCGGGCTCCACGGGCGATCCCGGGGCGGGCTCGGTGAGGTCGAGGTGGCTGGGCAGCCCCTCCCCGCGGAAGATCCCCGAGGCCGGGGTGGTCCGGCTGAGGGCGTCGGCGGCCAGGATCATGGCCCCGGCGGTGTAGGTCGTGCGCTCGAGGGGAGGATACGTGGCCTCCTCGGGGTAGACCATCCCGGTCCAGTAGGAGCCGTCCTCGTTGCGCAGCGCCTGGACCCAGCCGCAGCAGTTCGAGGGCGACCTCGTCCCGTCCGAGGGCGTCGAGGGCCAGCACGCACTCGGCGGTCTCCGCCGCCGTGACCCACTCGCCGGTCGACACGCAGCGGACGCCCCGGCCGTCCAGGACGAACGTGGACCACTGCCGCTCCATCCGCCGATGGGCGGCCTCGCCGCTCAGGGCGCCGGACAGGACCGGGTAGTACCAGTCCATGGCGAACTCCTCCTTGGGAGCGAAGGCCTCGGGCTGGTGGGCCACGGCGTGGGCGAGCCGGCCGGCGGCCAGCTCCCAGTCGGGCCGCTCGTGTCCGAGGCGCTCGGCACAGGCGATGGCGCAGCGCAGGCGTGGTAGATCGACGACGAGCCGGTGAGCAGTGCGTACTCCTCGAGGAACCCCGAGGCGTCGAGCGACCAGAGGATCGAGCCGTCGGGCCGCTGCCAGCGCAGGACGAAGTCGACGCCGGCCTCGACCGCCGGCCACAGGTGCTCGAGCCCGTCGAGCGTCGCCGGTCGACACGTAGTGGTGCCACGCCCCGGTGGCCAGGTAGGCGCAGACGTTGGTGTCGAGCCGCGAGTCCTTGATGCCGGTGGCCAGGTAGTAGTTGAACCAGCTGCCGTCGGGGAGCTGGGTGTCGGCCAGCCACTGGTAGGCCCGATCGGCCTCGGCGTCCAGCCCGCCACGGTCAGGGCCATGGCCGCCTCGACGTGGTTCCAGGGGTCGCAGTGCCCGCCCGGGAACCACGGGATCATGCCGTCGGGGAGCTGGAGCGAGGCGATGGAGCGGGCCGTCTGGACCACCTGGGCCGCCGTCAGCACGCCGGGGACCTCGGGAACCTCCCTCACGCCACCGCCTCCCGATCGGCTACCGACGACGACGCCTCGGACCCCACCTGGTGCAGCGGCCGGCCGGCCGTCAGAGCCGATGCGCCGGCCGGCCCCGACGGCTTCTCCAGATAGACCACCAGGCTCTTGCCGACCAACGGGTTGAGCACCCGGTCGGCGTCGCGGGTGACCTTGGGCGCCTTGTCGATGTCCCAGACCAGCAGCCGGTGGTACGCGGACACCGCCGGGTGGCTGTCGTTGCCCGGGCCGACCAGGCACCGCAGCCACCAGTAGGGGGAGTGCAGCCCGTGGGCGTGGTGGCTGCCGGTGGCCCGCAGCCCGGTCGACTCGCAGGCGCCGCCCGCAGCGTGGACGCGCCGGTAGATGCGGACGTGGCCGCCGGGCACGTTGTGGTACTCGTCGGACAGGGCCCAGTTGACGAACTCCGGGCCGCAGCGGGGCACGGTCACGGCCATGGTGCCGCCCGGGTCGGAGCACCCGGGCCAGCTCGGCCATGGCCTGCTCGTCGTCGGGGATGTGCTCGAGGACCTCGGAGGCGATGACCCGGTCGAACGTGCCGTCGGCGAACGGCAGGCGCAGGGCGTCGCCCTGCACCGACCCCACCCGGGCTGTCGTCGAGGTCCAGCTCGCCGGCGTCGACCATGGCGCCGAAGGTGTCGAGGACCTTGCCGGACCTCGTCGGCCCCGGCGTCGAGGGCCACCACCTCGGCGCCCAGCCGCGCCGCCTCGAAGGCGTGGCGCCCGAAGCCGCACCCCAGGTCGAGCAGGCGGTCGCCGGGGCGCACGCCGAGTCGGTCGTAGTCGACGGTCAGCATCAGGCGGCCTCCGGCGGACGCCGGCGGCGCGGCGTCGGCGCGCTGGCGCGCCGGGAGCGGCTGGCCGTCCAGCAGGGCCCGGTACTGGGCGGCGGTGCCGGCCGCGGTGACCTGCCAGGTGAACCGCCCGAGCACCCGCTCGCGCCCGGCCGCGCCGAGCCGGCCGGCGCAGGCCGGCGTCGTCGAGCAGGCGGGCGATGGCCGCCGGCCAGGGCGCCCGGGATCGTCGGGCGCCACCAGCAGTCCGGTCTCCCCGTCGGTCCCCACCACCTCGGGCAGCGCCCCTCCGGTGGTGGCCACCAGCGGCACGCCGCAGGCCATGGCCTCGATGGCCGGGCAGCGAGAACCCCTCGTACAGCGAGGGCACCACCGCCACCTCGGCCTCGGCGTAGATGCGGGCCAGCTCCTCGTCGGTGATGCCGGTGACGCAGTGCACGATGGGGGCCAGGCCGAGTCGCTCGATGGCCTTGGCCACCCGGCCGCCGGCGGCGGGGATTGCCGATGACCACCAGCTCGATGTCCCGCTCGGTGCGCAGCTTGGCCACCGCCTCGAGCAGCGGCACCAGTCCCTTCATGGGGACGTCGCTACGACGAGGTGACCATGATCCGCCCGGGGACCGGCGTCGACGTCGTCCTGGGGCCGGAACACGGTGTGGTCGACGCCCGACCGGGACGACGGTCATCCGGTCGAGCGTCCACGCCCATCTGGGCGGCGATGTCCGTCTTGCGACGACTGCGACACCGTGACCACCCGGGGCAGCGCCCGGGCCACCTTGACCTGCATCCGCAGGAAGCCGAACCAGCGGCGCTGGGTGAAGCGCTGCCAGGGGTTGGTCGGCGTGGCGACAGGGCCAGCTGCCGGTCGACGGTGATCGGGTGGTGCAGCGTGGTCAGCAGCGGCCAACCGTCGTCGATCATCCCCAGCATCCCGTTGCCCAGGCACTGGTTGTCGTGGACCAGGTCGAACTCGTCCCGGCGGGCGGCCAGCAGCCGCCGGGCCCGGATGCGAGAAGGTCCACGGCTCGGGGAAGCCGGCGCGTGCACATGACCCCGAACTCGAGGGCAGCGTCCGACGACGGGTCGAGTTGCGAACTCGCGCGGGCTGCGGGACCCGGAAGGGGTCGGGATCGCGGTAGAGGTCGAGGCTCGGCACCGGGGTGAAGCCGACGCCCTCGTCGAGCTCGGGCCAGGGCTGGCCGGCGAAGACCTCGACCGAGTGGCCCAGCTCGACCAGCTCACGGGTCAGGTGACGGGTGTAGACGCCCTGGCCGCCGCAGCGGGGATTGCCCCGGTAGACCAGGAAGGCGATGCGCAGGCCGCCCGGGGCCGGAGGGCGGGGAGCGATGCGCTCGGGGGTTGGGGGTGGATACTTGGGACCCTTGCTCTTGTGTCGTTTCAGCCCGAAGCTAGGCATGGACATCCAGGGCGGGCAGGCACATAGAAGACAAATACTCTCCCGGCCAGGTACTTCAGCGCAAACTGACCCCCAGGTAACGAAAAACGGCGGCTCATGACCTGCAGGCCGTGACCCTCGGCGATCACAGGGGCACTCCGACCCAGCCGAGGACGGTGACCACCACCAGGAACGAGGCGAAGGCCCCCACCGTCAGCACCGTGATCAGGCCCACCGAGCGGGCCAGCCTGCCGTTGGCCGCCGACGCCGAGCAGCGAGCGACGATTGGCCAGGATCAGGATGAAGACCAGGGTGATCGGGGTGATCACGCCCTCGAGCACCTGGGTGTTGATGATCAGCGTGAAGAGATTGCCGGGAACCAGCACCACCGCCGCGCCGACGATGATCTGGGCGGTGAACAGGCCCAGGAACAGCGGGGCCTGGCGGAAGCTCTTGGACACCGACCGCTCGACGCCGACCGCCTCGGCCACCGCGTAGGAGGTCGACAGGGGCACCACCGCCGCGGCCAGGGCCGAGGCGCCGAGCAACCCGATGCCGAACAACGTCTCGGCCGCAGTGCCCGGCCACCGGCTTCAGCGCCTTGGCCGCCTCGGCGGCCGAGTTCAGCGGGCCGGTGCCGCCGATGACCGCGGCGGTGGCGATGATGATGCACATCGAGACGAGGTCCGACGACGATGGCGCCGCTGACCGCGTCGACGCGCTCGTACTTGTACTCCTCGGGACCGATGCCCTTGTCGACGACGGCACCGGCCGTCGTACAGCTGGATGTACGGGGTGATGGTGGTGCCGATGAGCGCCACCGCCAGCAGGAGGAAGGCCTTGGAGCCGACGAAGTGGGGCCAAACGGTGTTGGCGGCCACCTCGTTCCAGTTGGGATGGCCGAGGAACATGGCGCGATCGGATAGGTGATGAACACCAGGGTCAGGAGGAGGAAGACCCGCTCGGCGTAGCGGTAGGAGCCGAAGAGGACCAGCACCAGATGGCGACGGCGGCGATCGGTACCGAGAGGTACCGCGACACGCCGAACAGTTCGAAGGCGGTGGCGATGCCGGCGAACTCGGTCACCACCAGACCCACGTTGGCGACGGCGAAGGCCAGCGACGGCGAAGGCCGACAGACGCAGCGAGAACTCCTCGCGGATGAGCGCAGCCAGACCCTTGCCGGTGTGCGCGGCCAGTCGGGCCACCATCTCCTGGACGCACGACGTAGCCCACCGTGACCAGCACCATGAAGAACAGGGTGCGGTAGCCGAACTGGGCCCCGGCCGAGGCGTAGGTGACGACGCCGCCGGCGTCGTTGCCGGCGTTGGCGGCGATGAGGCCGGGACCGGCCGCGGCCAGGTAGATGAAGAAGCTGCGGAAGCGCAGTCGGGCCAGTACCGTCACTGACCACTCCGGTCCGTCTCGCTGGTCATGGGTTCACCGATGGCGCCGGAGAACCGGGCCTACTGGAGCAGCCTCGGGAAGTGGAAGCGGCCACGCTCGGGCAACAGGGCGTCGATCACGTCGTCGGCCAGGATCCGGCCCACCGGCCGGCCGTCGTCGTCGACCACCACCACCGACATGCGGCGGGCGTCGATCAGGCGTTCGGCCACCTCGTCCACGTGAGCATGGATGCCCACCGTGACCGGCGCTGCCTCCCCGGCCAGGTCGGCCAGGACGGTGTCCGCCGGATTGATCAGCAGCTGCGAGCAGCGGGAGGTCGCCAGACCATGCTCCCGTCCTCGTCGACGACGGCCACCGCGTCGAGCTCCTCGGGACAGTCCTCGTGCACGGCCAGTCGGACGGCCAGCGAGCCGACGGTCTCGGTCGGTGGCGGCGACCAGGAACGCGGTGGTCATGAAGCCGCCGGCCTCGTCCTCCGGGTAGCCGAGCAGCTCGGACCAGATCGCTCAGCGCTTGTCCTGCGGCATGGCCGCCATCACCTCGGCCCGCTCGTCGCTGGTGAGGTCGCGCAGGGCGTCGACGGCCTCGTCGGGCTCCATGGCGTCGAGCAGCTCGGCGGCCTCGGGCCGGCTCCGCCTCGCGCAGCAGCGAGGCCAGCTCCTCGGGATCCATCTCCTCGAGGGCGTCGGCCGCCTCCTCGGGCGTCAGGGAGCCAGCAGCTCTGGCGCTCCGGTCGCATCAGGTCCTCCAGCAGGTCGGCCAGCTCGCCCGGGCGCAGGCGCTGCGAGCCCCTCGTTGGTGGTGCGCAGCCGGACCTCGGGGGCCGCCCCCTGCTCGGTCTCCCCGAAGGGCTGGATGGCGCGCCCAGTCGATGACCCGGTCGGGCGTCGGGCGTGTGGCGCCAGCGGGCCGGGCCGAGGCGGCGGAGCAGACGTCTGGGCCGAGACGTCCACACCCACCAGGCGGAACCGGCCGAGCACGGGGCCAGGTACAGGTCGGCGGCCCGGATCACCTGGACGCCGTCGACGTCGACCAGCTGGTGGTCGAGCACCTCCTCGGCCAAGGTCACCTCGCCCGGACGGCGGCGCGAAGTCGACGCAGGTCGAGCCGGGCACTCTTGAGCAGTACCTGGTTGTGCTCGATCCTCTCGATGGCCGACGCTCCGACGAAGGCCAGTCGATGACCCACCCGGACGACCAGCCCGGTCACCGGGGGATAGGTCTCCTCGTCCGACCATCGGCAGACCACGTCGACCAGTCTGCCGATCTCCGCCCCGCCCTGGTTGCGTACCGGTCGGCCGACCACCCCGGCCAGCGAGACGATGGCGTCGCGGACGGCCCGGTTGGCCAGCACCCGTTGGCTGCGTTGGCGGATGCGGGCCCGCCCGGCCTGCGTGTGGGGAAGGCGACGATGGAGTGCCCCGGTCGTCGCGGCGGAGCCGGCGCCCTCCTCGGGCACGTCGCCGGGGCTCCGGGTGGGCGGCGGCGGCCACCGTTGGAAGAGTCGGGCCATGGGTTCACCTCGGATCTGATGAGGTCCTGCCCCAGCCCGGTGCTCGGTCCCCCGGCCCCGCCCGCCGGCGGTGGATGAGGGTCCGATCAGTCGGCGGTGAGGCAGACGGAAGAGTACGGACGGACGGTCCACACCCCCAGCGTCGGGCGCCTGGCCCGGCTCGAGGCGGCCGCTCGGTGAGCGACCGCAGCCGTCAGTGGCCGTCGGCCAGAGGGTGCGGCAGATCTCCGGTCCTACTGGGGGGTTCTCCCCGTTTCATCGGCCACACCTCCTGGTCGGGATCGCTGCCGTGCTTCTCACGGCGCCTCCGGGCAGTCTACCTTGTTGGCCCTGGTCAGGGCACCCTCCAGGTGGCAACGGCGGCGCCCGGGGACGGGCGGGCGGGTACTCTCGGACCATGGACCTGACCTATCCCGCCGACAGCCGAAGCCGTTCCGGGCCGAGATCCGCCGGTGGCTGGAGGACAACCTCCCCGAGGGCTGGGGCGACCCCGGGATTCTCCATGACCCCCGACGAGAAGCAAGGCCTTCAACCGGGAGTGGACGAAGAAGCTCTTCGACGGCGGCTGGATCTGCGCCTCGTGGCCCAAGGAGTACGGCGGCAAGGGCCTGTCCCTCATGGAGCAGGTCGTGCTCAACGAGGAGTTCGCCCGGGCCGAGGCGCCGCTGCGGGCCGACTTCTTCGGCGACACCCTGGTCGGCCCGACCATCCTGCAGTGGGGCACCGAGGAGCAGAAGCAGCAGTTCATCCCCGGGATCCTCAACGGCAGCATCGCCTGGTGCCAGGGCTTCTCGCGAGCCCGACGCCGGCAGCGACCTGGCCTCGCCTCAAGACCCGGGCCGAGCTCGACGGCGACGAGTGGGTCATCAACGGCCAGAAGGTGTGGACCACCCAGGCCCAGTTCGCCGACTACATCTTCCTGCTGGCCCGCACCGACCCCGACGCGCCCAAGCACGCCGGCATCTCCTACCTGCTGGTGCCGATGAAGCAGCCCGGCATCGAGGTGCGGCCCATCGCCCAGGTCGACGGCTCGCGCCGAGTTCAACGAGGTCTTCTTCACCAACGCCCGCTGCCCCGAAGGAGAACGTGGTCGGCGGGGTCAACAACGGCTGGAAGGTGGCCATGACCACGCTCGGCTTCGAGCGCGGCTCGTCGGCCACCACCGGGCACCGGCGCTTCCAGAAGGAGCTCGACCAGATCATCGCCGAGGCCCAGGCGACGCGGACGAGCCGCGACCCGCTCGTCCGCCAGCGCCTGGCCACGGCCGTGGTCGAAGGTCAAGATCATGGAGATCAACGGCTACCGCTCGCTGACCGACGCCCTCAACGGCACCCACCACACGGCCGCCGCTCGGTGCCTGCAACAAGATGTTCTGGTCCGAGTACCACCAGCGAGACCATGGAGCTGGCCATCGACATCCTCGGGCTCGACGGCCAGATCCTCACCGGCGACCCGAGCGACGTGGTCGACGCTGCCGGGTGCACGCGGGGCCGGGACGACTACCCGGTCGAGCGACCTGCAGGCGTCCTTCTTCTTCTGCCGCTCGGAGACGATCTGGGGCGGCACGGCCGAGATCCAGCGCAACATCGTGGGCGAGCGGGTCCTCGGCCTGCCCAAGGAGCCCAAGGCGGTGGCGGCCGGCTGAGCCGAGCGCCGCACGCCGGTCAGGCCACGCGCGACTCGACGTCCCGTACGGCCTGGGCCTCGAGGATCCGCTCCGCGGCGTCATCGCCGGCCGCCCGGGTCCTCCGGGCCCCGGCCTGGTGCCGCCACATCAGCAGGCCGGCGGCGACCACGGTGGCCACCGCCCCGCCGAGCAGGGCCACCCGGGGACTGGTCCACTGGGCGATGGCCCCGACCAGGGGTGCCCCGATGGGCGTGGTCCCGAGGAAGGCCATGGCGTAGAGGGCCATGACCCGGCCCCGCATGGCCGGGTCCGAGCGTCAGCTGGAGCGTGGCGTTGGCCGTGGCGATGAACCCGATGGACGCCGCGCCCATGAACACGATGAGCACCGAGGCGGTGACCAGCGTCGGGCGCCAGGGCCACGGCGGCCAGCAGCCCGCCGAACACCAGGGCCAGCACCTGCAGCAGCCGGGCGGTGGGCCGGGCCCGGTGGGCGGCGATCAGCCCACCGACCACCGCCCCGATGCCCATGCACGAGGTGAGGAGCGAGTAGGTGCCGGCCCCGCCGTGGAAGGTCACCTTGGCCAAGCAGGGCCAGGGTCACGGTGAAGTTGTAGGCGAAGATGCCGATGAGGGCGATGGCCAGGAGGGTGTTGCGGAGGCCGGGGGTGCGCCAGACGTAGCGGAGGCCCTCGCGGATCTGGCCCTTGGCCCGTGCCACCGGAGCCGTCGGGTGGAGCTCGGCCGACCGCATCATGGACAGGCCGACGATGACGGCCACGTACGAGGCGGCGTTGACGAAGAAGCAGGCCCCCAGTCCGACCAGGGTGATGACCAGGCCGCCGATGGCCGGACCGACCACCCGCGAGGCGTTCATCACCACGGTGTTGAGGCTCACGGCATTGGGCAGGTCGTCCCGGCCCACCATCTCCATGACGAAGGTCTGGCGGGCCGGGTTGTCGAAGACGTTGACCACCCCGAGCAGCGCCGCCAGCAGGTAGACCTGCCACAGCTGGACGGCGTCGGTGACGACCAGGAGGCCGAGGGCCAGCGCCAGCAGGCCGCCGGCGGTCTGGGTGGCGTAGAGCAGGGACCGCTTGTTCATCCGGTCGGCCACCAGGCCGCCGAACGGCCCGAACAGCAGCATGGGGAGGAACTGCAGGCCCACGACGATGCCGAGGGCCACGCCGCTCCCGGTGAGGTGCAGGACCAGCCACGCCTGGGCCACCGTCTGCATCCAGGTGCCCGAGACCGAGATGAGCTGGGCGGTGAAGTAGAGCCGGTAGTTCCGGATCCGCAGGGAGCTGAACGTCTGGTGGACGGCGGCGCGCACCGCCGTCATGACTCGTCCTCGGCCAGGAGCCGTTCGAGGAGCCCGGTCAGCTCGCCGAGTCCGTGGCGCTCGTCGGGGGCCAGGCGGGCCAGACGTTCGGCCAGGAAGGCATTCTTGAGCGACCGGCTCCGCTGCAGCACCCGGCGTCCCGAGTCGGTGAGCGTCACCCGGGCCACCCGCCGGTCGGCCGGATCCACCACCCGGGCGACGTGCCCCATCTCCTCGAGGGCGGCCACGATGCGGGTCATGGAGGGCGGCTGCACCGACTCCCGGGAGGCCAGGGCACCGAGGGTCGGCGACTCGAGTTGGCCGATGCTGGCCAAGGCCGAGGCCTGGGACTGGGTCAGCCCTCCGGCCGACTGCTGACGTAGGCGACGGTGGAGGCGGGTGACGGCCAGCCGGAGGCGGGAGGCCAACTCGGCATCGGAGGCATCGGCCACGGTCTCGGCGTTCCCTGACGGACGGTCGAGGTGGCGGGAGGCCGGGGCGATGGTCACCCGTCCAGTTTAGTTAGTTCGACTAACTAATGCAACGCGGTTCCCACCCCCGGCGGGTCCGGTGCGGCAGCCGGTGAAGCCGGCGGCCGGGTCACGAAGAGGTCCGGGCGGAGGCGGTCGCCGAGCCGGACCCGGCCCGGACGCGGCGACCCAGCTCGGCGACGGTCGGGAGGACCCGGGGCTGGAGCCACTCCCCGCCCGGCACGGTGACGTGGATCCCGTCGGTCGTGCGGGCGGTGACCCCGTCCACCACCGTCTGGTACTGGCCGGAGGGGTCGAGGAGCCGGTTGAGGTCGATCAGGGTCACCTGGCTACTCCGATGCCGGGCCACCCCTTCGAGCACGGCATCGAAGGCGCGGGCGCGGACCGGGTCGTTCTCGCTGAACGGGGTGCCGTTGGCCGCCTCCTGGGAGGGGTCCACGTACGGCATGGTGAACAGGACCACCTTGGCCCCGCCGGCCGTGAAGATGTTGATGGCCGCGTTGAACTCGGCGGTCAGATGGGCGTCCCACACCGGCTCCCCGACGTGGACCCACTGGCCGTCGTCGAGATGGTCGCTGACCTCCCACCGGCCCACCAGCAGGCCGACCACGTCGGGATGGAAGTCGGTCACCCAGGCCGACCACGTCGACCACCAGTCGAGGCACCCCGGGGTGGGGGGGACCACCTCGCCGGACAGGTTGACCGGCACCGAGTCGAGGTCGCAGCCCAGGGTCCCCTCGTCGAGGAAGTCGACGCCGTAGCGCTGGGCGGCATCGACCCCGAGGCCCATGCCCATGGTCAGGGCCACCGAGTCCCCCACCAGGAGGAACCGGATCGGAGTGGACGCCGATGCCGCGGTGGATGCCGACAGATGGGGTACCGGCTTGCCCGGTCGGTCGAGTTGGGGTGCGGCCGCCGCCGACTCCAGGGGAAGCACGGTGGCCACGACCAGCGCGGTCGCCGTGGCCAGGGCGGCCGCCCCACTCACGGCCAGGCCCTGCAGGCCGTGGAACAGCCGACCGGTGCGGATCGGCTCCTCCACCAGGTAATAGGAGGCGGTGGCCACGGCGAACGTGGCCGTGAGCCGGACGGCCAGCAGCGGCGCTCCCAGCAGGCCGGTGTGGGCGTGGTCGATGACCAGGAAGAGCGGCCAGTGGTAGAGGTACAGACCGTAGGAGATCCGGCCGACGAACACCAGGGCCCCGGTGGAGAGCACCCGGGCCAGGGCCGATCCGGGGACGGTGACGACGGTGACGATGACCGCGCCGGCCGCCACCGCCACCATCAGGAAGCCACCGCGGTAGAGGAACGGGTTGGTGCCCCCCAGGGAGTGCCAGCCCCACACGAGGAAGGCCGCGCCCAAAAGGCCCGGCACGGTCCAGAGCCGTCGCTGACGCACGGTGGCCGTCCAGCGGGCGGGGACGATGGAGAAGTCCTGGCCCCGGTGGGCGCCGACCGCGCCCAGGAACGATCCGAGGAGCAGGGACTGGGCCCGCGTGTCGGTGCCGTAGTAGAGGCGGTCGACCGAGTAGCCGAGGCCGAAGAGCACCATCATGAGGACCGCCGACGACAGGGCGCCGATGCCGGCGGTGAGGGCCACCTTGGCCGCACCCCACCGCCTGGCCACGAACAGGACGACGAGTGGCCAGATCAGGTAGTACTGCTCCTCGACGGCCAGCGACCAGGTGTGGAGGAACGGGGAAGGGGCAGCGGCCTGGGCGAAGTAGCCCTGGTCGGAGACGATGAAATGCCAGTTGGCCACGTAGAGCAGCGTGGACAGGGCGTCGTCGCGCACCGACGAGAGATCGATGGTGCCGCGGAAGACATAGGCGTAGGCCGCCACTCCGAGCACCAGCAGGAACAGGGCGGGCAGCAGGCGCCGGGCCCGCTGGGCCCAGAACCGGGCCAGCCGGATGGTGGCCTCGGATGCCAGCTCCCGGCAGAGCAGCGAGGTGATGAGGAAACCCGAGAGGACGAAGAAGACGTCGACGCCGAGCAGTCCTCCCCCCATCCACGGGATCCCGGCGTGGAAGAGGAGCACGGCCAGGACGGCGAAGGCCCGGATGCCGTCCAGCGCGGAGAAGCGCCGGAGCGACCCGGGGACGCCGGGGACCCGCCGACGGGCTCGGCCGGCACCTGGGGCCGCGACGCCCCCGGGCCTCGCGGCCCGTGCATCGGGCCCGCGGCGCGGTGCTGATCACCCGCCATGCGAGACCCCGGTGCTCACGGTTGCCCCTCCCTTGCCCGACCCTCTGGCGAGCGCCCCATCCACGGGCCAGAATGGCGGCGTCGACCCATCCTAGCTTGACGGACGCACGCCCCTGACCTCGGGAAACCAGCTTATTGCACCCGGGGGGTGGTTACGCCAGCCCCTTTCCCGAGGGCCCGGTCACAGGCTGGGGACGTACCCTCCGCGACCCAGCGACTGGCTCTCGAACGGGTCCACCGACTCGTCGACACCGCCGCGCACCTCGGTCACCCAGGGCAGCCGGTCGCGCAGGATCCGGTCGACCCCGCCCTGCAGCGTGGACGCGCTCACCGCACAGGAGCTGCACGCCCCCTGGAGCTGGACCTCGATCACGCCGGTGGCCACGTCGGCGAAGAGCAGGGCCAGGTCTCCCCCGTCGGCCTGCACCGCCGGACGCATGAGCTCGATCAGGCTGTTCAGCTCGGACAGTCGCTCGCCCCGCTCGGCGTCGGTGAGCTCGGTGGCGTCCTGATCGGTCTCGGTCTCTGGCTTCTCGGCATCCACTGCTGGTCCTCTCCCGGCACCCTCGTCCACCGAGGTGCCCTCCGACTCGTCCTACCCCAGTCTGCCGTGCCGGGGGCCCGCACCGTACCGCGGTGGTCCCCGATCGGGCGGCGCCCACCCGGCCCATCCGGTCCGACTGGTGATCGCTTGTGTGAACGGTGCAGGTTACGATGCATTGTGCCCTTGGAGCGATCCGACACTGACCCGGGGCCGATCGGACTGATCCTGCCCACCTTCACCCAGGACACAGTCCCCCCGTGGGCCGATCGGTCAGCCCCCTGCCCTCCCTCGGCCGGACAGCCGGCCGCCGACCTGGCCGCCGTCTGCCGTGCCGCGGAGCAGGCCGGGGCCACCGCCCTGTGGGCCTGCGACCATCTGTTCTGGCACGGTCCCTCCCTCGAGTGCCTGGTGGCCCTCACCGTGGCCGCCACCGCCACCGAGCGGGTGACGCTGGGCTCGTGCGTCATCCAGCTACCTCTCCGTTCGGCCTCGGCGGTGGCCAAGCAGGCGGCCTCCGTCCAGACCCTGTCGGGAGGGAGGCTGGTGCTCGGCGTGGGCGTGGGCAGCCATGCCGGCGAGTACGTCCAGGCCGGGGTGGACTACCACCGGCGGGGTCGGCTGCTCGACGCCGGCATCCTCGAGCTGCGACGGTCGTGGGCGTCCGGACAGGGCGTCGAGCGGGGCGACGTCGACGACACCGGTGCGGCCCACTACCGCCAGCTCCCCGCCCCCCCACCCGTTCCGGTGTGGGCGGGCGGCTCCTCCGAGGCGGCGCTGCGGCGAGCGGCCACGCTGGCCGACGGGTGGATGCCCCTCTTCCTCAGCACCACCGAGTACGCGGCGGCGATCGAGCGGTTGGCCAAGGAGGTCGACCGCGCCGGCCGACCGGCCGGCTCGGTCACCCCGTCCATGGTCTTGTTCGTCAGCATCGACGACGACGGGACGGTGGCCCGGCAGCGCGGCACGGAGTGGATGGCATCGCTGTACGGCATTCCGGCCCGGGCCTTCGAGCGGCACCTGGTGCACGGCACCGCTGCCGAGGTGGCCGGTGTGGTGGCCGCGTTCCGAGCCGCCGGGGCCGAGCACGTGGTGGTGTACGTCACCGCCGACCGACCCATGGACCAGTTCGAGCGCCTGGTTGCCGCCCTGCCGGCGGCCGGCGTAGCCACTCGAGGGCACGAAGGATAGAGAAGGTCACCGTGGACGCAACTGCACACATCGTCGGCACCGGCATCTCCCCCATGCACCGCAAGGACCAATCCGCCACCGAGATGGCCCACCAGGTGGTGGCCGACGCCCTGGCCAGTGCCCAGATCGAGGCAGCCGACGTCAATCTGGTGGTGCTGGGCAACGCCACCGCCGGGCGCCTGCTGGACCAGGGCTGCATCCGGGGCCAGACGTTCCTCGGCCGGGCCGGCCTGCGCAACGCCGGCATCGTCAACGTCGACAACTCCTGTGCCGGCGGCTCCTCGGCGCTGCATCTGGCCACCCTGGCCAGCCTGGCCGGCACCGGCACCGTGCTGGCCGTCGGGGTCGAGAAGATGTGGACGGGCGACCGCGGCCGAGACCCTGGCCGGCATCGAGGACGGCGTGCCCCTGGCCGATCGGATCCGCATGCACCAGGAGCTCGAGAACCCTTCGGGATCGGTCCTGATGGCACTCAACGCGGCGTGGGCCGTCGACCTGATGGAGGAACGGGGGGCCACCGTGGAGCAGTTCGCCGCCGCCGCGGCCAAGGCCCGCAGACACGGCGCCCTCAATCCCAACGCCCAGTTCCAGAGCGCGGTCACCGTGGACGAGGTGCTGGCATCCGCCGCCGATCGTCCCGCCCCTGACCCGGCTGATGTGCTCGTCGTTCACCGACGGGGCCGCCGCCGTGGTCCTCTCCCCCACGGCCAGGGCCGGGTCCCCGCGCATCCGGTCCACCACCATCCGGTCGGGGAACGGCGACATCGACTACCACGACCGCATGACCGAGGCGGGGGCGGCCGCCTGGGACGATGCCGGCATCGACCCGGCCGACGTGGACGTGGTCGAGCTCCACGACGCCACCAGCCCCGAAGAGCTCTACGCCCTGGAGTCCCTGGGCTTCTACAAGCCCGGCGACGCCGGACCGGCCACGGTGGCCGGGGAGACCTCGCTCGGCGGCGCCGGTGTGACCGTCAACACCAGCGGTGGCCTGGTGTCCCGCGGCCACCCCCTGGGTGCCACCGGCATCGCCCAGGTGGTGGAGCTCACCGCCCAGCTCCGGGACGAGGCCGGCCCCCGTCAGGTGGCGGGGGCCCGATTGGCGGTGGCGGCCAATACCGGTGGCATGATCGGGACCGAGGCCGGACGGGCCGACGCCGCCTTCATCGGCATCCACGTTCTCGAAGCCGGCTGAGCGCAGGCCGACACAAGGAGCCAAGCAATGGGGACCTCCACGTCATGAAGACCACCCGCGGCGGCATCGTCACCGGTTGGGGCATCTCGGTGCCCGACAAGGTCGTCACCAACGACGATCTGTCGGTGACCATGGACACCAACGACGCCTGGATCCAGGAGCGGACCGGCATCCGCGAGCGCCGGATCGGTGGCACCACCTCCCAGCTGGCCATCGAGGCCGGGTTGGCCGCCCTGGACAAGGCCGGCCGGCGACCCGACGAGATCGACGCGGTGATCCTCGCCACCACCACGCCCGACCAGATCGTGCCGGGCACCTCGGCCACCGTGCAGGACGGCATCGGCGTGCCCGGCGGGGCCTTCGACGTCAATGCGGCCTGCTCCGGATTCGTCTACGCGCTGACCGTGGCCCACGGCATGCTGGCCATCGGAGCCGAGCGGTTGCTGGTCATCGGCTCGGAGACGCTCAGCCGGATCACCGACTGGGACGACCGGTCGGTCGCCGTGCTGGTGGGCGACGGGGCCGGGGCCGTCGTGCTCGAGGCGGTGGACGGACCGGGCCAGCTCCTCTCGTGGGTGCTGGGCGCCGACGGCTCGCTCCGCCACCTGCTCAAGTGCGACCACGGCGGATTCCTGTACATGGACGGCAAGGAGATCTTCCGCAAGGCGGTCCGGGTGGTGGTGGAGTCGGCCGAGCAGGCCATCGCCGAGGCCGGACTGACGGTCGACGACATCGACCTGATGGTGCCGCACCAGGCCAACCTGCGGATCATCAGCGCGGCCGGCCAGCGGCTGGGGATCCCCGAGGAGAAGGCGGTGGTGGTCATCGACCGCTACGGCAACACCTCGTCGGCCTCCATCCCCCTGGCCCTGGTCGACGCCCTGGACACCGGCCGGTTGGAGACGGGCCACCATGTCCTGCTCACCGGGTTCGGGGGCGGCATGACCTGGGCCAGTGCCGTGCTCCGCTGGGGCGGGTGAGCTCCGTCGTGGCCCCGTCCCTGGTGGTGCTGGCCGCCGGCATGGCCCGCCGGTACGGAGGGTGCAAGCCCTTGGCCCCCATCGGCCCCGACGGCGAGGCCGTCATCGACCTGCTGGTGAGCGACGCCGTGTCCGTCGGCTTCGGCCAGGTGGTGCTGGTCCTGCACCCCGAAACCGGTCCGGCCATCCGCTACCACGTCGAGCAGTGCTGGCCCGATCGGGTGCAGGTGGACTTCGCCGAGCAGCGACTCCCCCTCGGCACCGTCCACGCCGTGCTGGCCGCCCGCCAGACGGTGGGCGCCGATCGGAGCTTCGCCGTGGCCAACGCCGACGACGTCTACGGCGAGGCGGCCATGGGACTGCTGGCCCGGCACCTGCGGGACGGGGCGCCCGAGCACGCCCTCATCGGCTACCAGCTGCGGTCCACGGTGGCCACCGACGACCCGGTCACCCGCGGGATCTGCGTGGTGGACGACCACGGGCACCTGCTCGGCCTCACCGAACGACGGCACGTCACCCGGCACGGACCCGACCAGGACCTGACCTCGGCCGACGGCCTCGAGCCGGCCGAACTCGACGGCACTCTGCCGGCCTCGGTCAACCTCTGGGGGTTCCAGCCCGAGATCTGGGACGTGTTCGCCGACGCCATGGACGCCTCGGGACTCGACGAGGAGGCCATCCTGGCGTCGGTGGCCGCCGGCGGCGAGGTGCCCAAGGCCGAGGTGCTGCTCCCCGACGTGGTGGCCGCCATGGTGGCCAAGGGCAACGGGCTCCCGGTGCGGGTCATCACCACCGACGCCAAGCTGATCGGCGTCACCCACGCGGCCGACCTTCCGGTGGTGAGTGCCGAGTTGGCCCGCCAGGTGGCCTGGGGCATCCGGCCCAGCCGGCTCTGGACCTGACCCGCACCGTCCGGAAAGGCACCGACCGGAAAGCCACCCTCCTCACCCGCACCGTCCGGGAGGCGGCCGTGGCTCAGGCTGCGTCGCCCTCCGGGGGGGGAACCTCGCCGAAGCTGCCCAGCACCGCCCGTGTCAGGAAGAGGACGTAGCCGTCCGACATCACCTCGTGGTGGCGGGCGAACAGCTCGGCCTCGGCCAGCTGGGTGTGCAACCGCTTCAGGCCGCGGTAGGGGATGGTCGGGACCACGTGGTGCTCGAAGTGGTACTCCATGCGGGCCCCCACCCAGTGGTTCTGCAGCCAGCTGGCACAGCTGGTCCGGGCCGTCCAGCGCACCGCGGTGGGGTCTCGCAATCCCGGGTCGAAGTGCTCGGTGATGGTCTTCAGGCGAAGGATCATCGGGTACAGGCACACGATGGGCACCAGCCAGAAGACGGCGTAGAAGGCCAGCCCGCGGGCCCACCCCTGGAACAGGAGGAACTGGCCGAGGACCACCACCTGGGTGACCAACTTGCCGATGAGCAGCTGGGGGCGGGCCAACAGGCTGGCCGGCGCACCGGACTCCTGCGAGGTACCCGAGATACGGGTGGTGGCCCGGCGGAAGGCCGTGATCCCGAACAGGTCCTGCAGCAGCCGGCCGGTGAGCGCGCCCCGTCGGGCCGGCACCAGATAGAAGGTGCGATCGGGGTCCCGCTCCTGGCCCAGGTACCGGTGATGGAGGCGGTGGGTGGGGCGGTACTCCTCCACCGAGTTGATGGTCCAGAAGGCCACCGTCCAGTTGCAGAGCCGGTCGTTGAGGGTCCGGGACTTGGCCAGCAGGCCGTGCGACCCCTCGTGGAGGATCACCCCGAAGGCGTTCATCCGGAGCCCCAGCAGCACCACGATGACGATCCCGGCCGGCACGGCCCAGCCAAGAGGCAGGCGGGGCAGGAGGTTGGCCGCGGCCAGCAGGACGGCGACCTCGATCCAGAGCACCGCCACGGCGCCGACCGAGTCGGCCAGGGAGGGCTGGGACAGCGTGCGGAGCTCCTCGGCACTGACGAGGGCCCCGAACTCCTCCCGCCAGATCTTCTCGTTGCTGGCCGATGCTTCGGCCCTGCCTTGCACCACCATCATTCGAGACCCTCCCCCGGCTGACTGTACAGTACGAATCGGCAAGGGATCAATCGGACAAAGGACCAGCGTATGGAGTCGTCACCTGACGGCGCGGCTGTGCGGCGGGAGCCGGTGGGGGAGCCCGGTGGGGACGATCCGGCCACCCCCCGCTGCCCCATCTGCGGCTCCGACAAGACCTGGCTCTACCGGAACGACGTCGTTGACCTGGAGTATTTCGTTCAGCCCCCTCGGAACTTCGCCGTCGAGAAGTGCGCCCACTGCAGCTCCGAATTCCTGAGCCCGCGTCCCACCGAGGCCGAGCTGCCCCCCTTCTACCCCGATGACTACCACGCCTACAACGAGAACCACGGTGCCGTGGCCCGCCTGCTGGTGCAGGCCCGGGCCCGGTCTCGGGCCCGCTTCTACGGGAAGCTGATCCAGCACCGCCCCGGGCGGCTCTTCGACGTCGGCACCGGTGACTGCCGACACTTCGACGAGCTCCGGCGCTACCTCGACCTCGAGTGCGCCGGCATCGAGATCCAGCCGGACGTGGCGGCCAAGGGCCGGGCCCGCGGGTACGACGTGCTCGAGGGCACGCTGGAGACAGCCGACCTCACCGGTCACCTCGGCACGTACGACGTCGTGTCCATGAACCACGTGCTGGAGCACGTGGTGGCTCCCCGCACCATGCTGGAGCGATCCTTCGACCTCCTGCGCCCGGGGGGCTGGGTCATCGGGCAGCTGCCCACAGTGACCTCGTGGGAGAACAGGATCTTCGGCCACAACTGGGGCGGCTACCACTACCCCCGACACCTGCAGATCCCGTCGCGCTCGGGGCTGGCCGGTCTGCTGGAGGACGTGGGCCTGGAGGACGTCACCATCCGGTCGGCGCCCCACATCCAGACCACCATCTCCCTGCAGAACTCCCTGGTGCGCCGGGGCTGGCACCCCACCATGCACAACGGGAAGACCCCGATCTACTCGGGTCTGCTGGTGGCCGCGCTCCCCTACGAGTCGGTGGCCTGGGTGTTCGACGAAGGCGGCATCATCGACTTCCGGGGCCGGAAGCCGCTGACCTGAGCGGCTTCCCGACCAGGCTCTGGCACAGGGTCGGCTCGGGGGTGGACGCCGTAACATCGGTCACCGTCAGCACGCCCTGATGCCCGTTCCGCTGCGGAGCAACCGAGATGGGACGCCCGTCGGCCAGGGTGCCGGCCATGGTCACGGTCCCGTCCACGGTCACCTGGGCCAGATGCTTGACCGGATCGGTCACCACGACCACGGTGTGGGAAGATCCCGGCAGCAGCGGACTGGCCAGCCCACCGGTGAACCCGCCGGGTCCCTGGATCCCGAAGGAGACTTCGACCGCACTGCCCACCGACTTGGCCCTGACGGTCAGGGTGTTGGGGCCGGCGGTCAACAACGGCACCACCTCCCCCGGCGTCGAGCCGTGCGAGTCGAGGGCGAGGTGGAACGTGTGTTGGAACTGGTGACCGAGCTCGACTGTCATCCAGGTGGTGCGGGTGTACTGCTGGTTGGGCACCGTCGAGTAGTCCTCGCCGTTTGAGAGGTACAGCCCGTCGCACGGCCCGATGACGAACAGCTGGTCGGCCGGCGCGTACGGGGGGAGGGACGTGCCCCGGGTCACCCGGGCGTCGAGGGGATGGCCGGTGACATCACTGATGGCCTTCTGGGTCTCCACGTACCGCAGCACCTGGGCGGTGTTGAACTCCTCGTTGGGAGTGATGGCGATGCCCAGGTTGGCCACCACCGAGAACAGGGCCCCCAGGGCGACCACGCCCAGCACCGTGGTGCGCACGGCGCGGCTCCGCCCCTCCAGCCGTCGCCAGACGTCCACCACCGCCACCCCGCTGGCCAGCGCCAGGAGGGGGATGAAGTCAGCCAGGTACCTGGGGGCGATGTAGCCCCAGATGAACAGGGCGGCCCCGGCGATCAGCCCGGCCACCAGCAGGACCCGGGTCAGGGCCACCCGGCCCACCGGCCTGGGCCGGAAGGCGGTCACCAGTCCCCAGCAGCTCAGCAGGAACAGCAGGGGCATGGACGCCGGCAGGCTGGCTGTCCGGTACCGCCGGTCGAACAGCACGCCGGCCAGGGCCTTCGGCGGCGTGGCCGGGAGGGCGATGAAGGGAAAGACCGAGGAGAAGCGCAGGCCGTCGGGCCGGAGGTAGGCCAGCAGGGTGCTGGGGACGAAGGCCGTGCCGTACTCGGAGTTGTGGTTGGCGGCCAGGAACTTGCGGCGGTAGGCGTTGACGTGGGTCCAGACCTGGTCGAAGTTGGACACACCGAACGGCACGCCGAACTTGGCGTAGTTGACGGCGCAGCCGACGACCAGGGGGATGACGCCGGCGGCCAGCACGGGCAGCCACCAGCGCCGGCGGTCGTCACCGCCCCGGCCGAACCGGAACCACACGGCGATGAACAGGGTCGCCGCCACGCAGGCCCACCCGGTGGTGACCCGGTCGAGGTTGGCCGCCACCATCAGCAGGCCGCTGGCCACGATCCGGCCCCATGTGGGCCGCTCGAGCACGCCGAGCAGCGTGAAGAACGTGCCGACGGTGAGCGCCACACTCCAGGCCAGGTCCTCGGCGAAGACGTACGGGGTCACGGCCACAAAGAGGAAGGTCGAGCCGCCCAGGATGGCCACCATCAGCACGCCGAAGGTGGCGGCCTCGGCGCGGCCCATGGCCGCCTGGCCCCGGACCAGGACCCGCACCCGCCAGAGGAGCAACGAGGCGAACAGGGCGGTGAGCATCCAGGCGACCAGGATGAACGGGGCGGTCAGCTTGCCGTCCAGGCTGCTGGTCACGGCCAGGATGGGCATCCGGACGAGGGACGGGAACAGCCCGAAGTAGGTGTACTGCCGTCCCCCGTGCACGAAACCCTCGATGCCGATGGCACCGTTGGCCAGCCACAGGTGGCCGTGGAAGATGGCCCGGGCCTGGAGATCGTAGAAGTTGTTCTCGTAGGCCGTCGTTCGCAGGAAATCGGGAGACTGCCACGGGGACCAGAGCACCCAGAGGAAGGGGACGGCGGCAAGGGCGGAGCCGACCGCCGCGGCGACGGTGAACCGGCGACGGGGCCCCCGGTCCTCGGTGGAGGACGACGCCGGACCGACGGCATCGGAGGCGCCGCGGACCCCGTCGTCGGGCAGCGACGGCGTCAAGACGGCGGTGCCCCCTGAGGGTACGTTCACGCCCCCCGACGACTCGGTACCGTCCCCCATGGCGAGTGAGTGTAGCGAGGGCCGGAACCCGGCAAGGGGCGGCAGCCACGCCGGCCGGTGGCGAGGGCCGGAGCGGGAGCGCCACCGGGTGTCGGCGGAGTAGCTTGTCTGCGCATGAGGGACACAGTGGTGAGACTGTGGCGCCTGGCCCGGTCGCCCGAGGGGATGAAGGTCATCAAGTACTCCACGGTCTCGGTCATCTCGGCCCTGACCTCCCTCGTCATCCTCACCATCGTCTACGGCGTGCTCCGGCTGTGGACCGAGGTGTGGAGCGCCTTCTTCGCCAACGTGATGGCCGGCATCCCCTCGTACCTGCTCAACCGGCGGTGGGTGTGGGGGAGGTCGGGTCGCTCGCACTGGTGGCGGGAGCTCCTGCCCTTCTGGGTCATGTCGCTCAGCGGCATCGGGTTCGCCCTGTTCACGACCACTCTGGCCCACAACTTCGCCGACGCCCACGATCTGCACCACCTGGCCCGCACCGTGTTGCTGGTGGGTACCAACGTGGCCTCGTTCGGCATCCTGTGGTTCGTCAAGTTCCTGGTCCTGAACCGGCTGTTCGCCCAGATCGCCGACGCCGAGGTCGGTGACGAGGAGGAGCCGGCCCAGGAGGTAGCGGACCGGTGACCGACCGGCCATTGCGACGGGGTCCGACCGCTTCCCGCAGAGCAGCCTCGTACCCCCAATATTGACGATGCGAGCCGATCGGCGGGAGGGGGTAACCTCTGTGGGGCCCATCACCTGCACCGGGGGTCGGTGCACCAGGGGGGCCAGCGTGCCGGGACAGGGGGAGCACCAGGGGGAACAGGGCCAGGGGGAAGAGAACCGCTTCGACGCCCAGGGGCCGGTCGGGGCGTCCGCTGATCCGAACAGCAGCCGGTCCCGAACAGGCCAATGGGACCACGAGGGCAAGTCAGGGTCGAGATGACCACAGAGGCAACCAGTGACACGCACATGCCGGTGCTGGACCTGTCGCGGCTCGAGGAGCGTATCGACGAGCTCCACGCCATCTACCGCACCGCCCGGCCCTACCCGCACATCGTCCTGGACGACTTCCTCGAGCCCGACGCGGTGGCCGAGGCCATCCGGGAGTTCCCCCCCCTCGACACCACGCGTTGGAACAACTACCTGCACACCAACGAGCGGAAATTCTCCAATACCGACCCGACCACCTGGGGCCCGACCCTCCAGGAGATCCTCGAGCAGCTCAACTCGCCCCGGTTCGTCGAGTTCGTGGGCCGGCTCATCGGGGTCGAGGGGCTGATGGCCGACCCGTCCCTCGAGGGCGGGGGGCTCCACCAGTCGACCACCGGCGGCTTCCTCAACATCCACACCGACTTCACCGTCCACCCCCACAACCGGAAGTGGCAGCGCCGGGCCAACATCCTCCTCTACCTCAACGACGAGTGGAAGTCCGGCTACGGCGGCGACCTCGAGCTGTGGAGCGCCGACATGAAGGAGTGCGTGGAGAAGGTGGCGCCGGTGGCCAACCGGGTGCTCATCTTCACCACCGACGGGACCTCGTTCCACGGCCACCCCGAACCCATGACGTGCCCCGAGGGAGTGGCCCGGCGCTCGTTGGCCCTCTACTACTTCACCCTGGAGGAGGACCCGGTGGTCCGCTCCACCGAGTACCGGGCCCGGCCCGGGGACGGCCTGCACTCGGTGATGATCTACGCCGACAAGCAGATGCTCCGGGGCTACGACTGGGCCAAGCGGCACCTCGGCGTCTCGGACCACACAGCCAGCCGGCTCCTGGCCTTCCGTGACCGCCTCCGGCGCAAGGACGGAAGGGGCTAGTGGCGGACACCGCCACCCTCGAACACGAGCCGGCTGATCCCGAGGTCGAGCCGCTCGCCGCCGGCGCCGACCGGCCGGCCCACCGCAGCCCGGAAGAGGCCGGCCGTCGCCGGTTCACCATCGCCGTCGTGGTGGGTACGGCCGTCGTGGCGCTGCCCATGCTGTGGCTCCTCTGGGATATGTGGAACGGCACCGTGAACCCGTTGCGGGGCGTCCCCTACGACAACTTCTACGACCTGCAGGCCCGGGCCATGTTCCACGGCCGGCTCAACCTGCCGGCCGGCAACATGGGCATCGAAGCCTTCGTCCACGATGGCCGGCAGTACACCTACTTCGGCATCTTCCCGTCGATCCTCCGGATGCCGTTCCTCCTGGTGACCCACAGCCTCGACGGGAAGATGACCGGGCCGTCCATCCTGCTGGCCTGGCTGTGCACCTCCCTGTTCAGCTCCCTCATGATCTGGCGCCTCCGGATCCTGCTGCGGGGGGAGGCCCCGCTCGGCCGGGCCGAGGCGGCGTCCTACGGGGGGCTGATGGCCCTGATCCTGGGGGGGTCGGTGGTCCTGTACCTGGCGGCCACCCCCTTCATCTACAACGAGGACTTCGCCTGGAGCGTCCCCCTCACCGTCGGCAGCCTCTTCGCCCTCCTCGGCGTCCTGGAGCGTCCGAGCTGGGGACGGGTGGCGGCCAGCGGGGTCCTGGTGCTGTGCGCCGCGCTCAACCGCACGCCCACCGGCTACGCCTGCATCATCGCCGCCGGCCTGGTGGCGGTGTGGTTCGCCCTGGGCCGGGGCGGCACCGAGCAGCGTCGCTGGACGGTGCCGCTGCTGGGCGTGGCCGGGGTGCCCTTCCTGGCCAGCTGCGCTGTCACCTACGCGAAGTTCGGGATCCCCATCGGCCTGCCCATGGCCGACCAGGTGTGGGCCTCGGTCAACGCCCACCGCCGGCACTTCCTGGCCGCCAACGGGGGCAAGGCGTTCAGCTTCGCGTTCCTGCCCAGCACCCTGTGGGCCTACCTGCAGCCCTTCGGCCTGCGCCTCACCTCCCTCTTCCCCTTCATCACGCCGCCCACCGCCCCCGCCGCCGCCCTTTCCGGCGCGGTGCTGGACCAGACGTACCCCACGGCCAGCATCCCGGCCACCATGCCGCTGCTCTTCCTGCTCACCTGCTGGGGGATGGTCACCGCCTTCCGGCGCAAGGCCATCGGCCAGGTCCGGCTCACCCGGATCGTCGTGTTGGCCGCGGCCGCCGGCACGGCCGGTGTCCTGCTGTGGGGCTACATCTCCGAGCGGTACATGGCCGATTTCATGCCCCTCCTGATCATCGGCGGCGCCATCGGCCTCATCGACGTCTGGCGGCGGCTGGACGGCCGTAACCGCAATGCCCGCGGCCGGGTGCTCGGGATCCTGGCGCTCTTCGTGGTCTACGGCATCGTGGCCAATCTGGCCATCGCCGCCTGGCCGCTGCCGCAGTGGTCCATCACCCAGAACGCCCGGTTCGTCTCGGTCCAGCGGGCGCTGTCCTTCGGCTACCTGCCCTCCACCGTCCGCACCGGACCGGTCCTCCCGTACTGGGCACCGACCGGCACCCTTTTCGCTGTCAACCACTGCTCAGGCCTGTACCTGTCGACCGGCAGCAACATGAAGGACGTACCCGGCCAGCAGATCCAGCACTACACGTGGATGCCCGTGGAGCAGAGCCCGTCGTTCACCCGCACCATCGGGTTCACCTTCAACAAGACCTGGAACCACTTCACCCGGCCCCTCACCCTCATGACCTACGGGCCGGCCAGTCTGGTGCTCAGGCCCGACGGGACCCGCCACGCCCGCATCGTGGTCGAGCATTCGGGGACCTCGATCAACTGGCCGCCGGCCCGGAGTTGGCGCTTCCCTGACACGCTGATCCACCAGGAGTACGAGGTCACCGTCACCACCGATCCCAACCTCAGGTCCATCAACGTGGTCTGGTACGGGCAGAAGATGATCGGCCACTACCTGGCCGGGAACGGCCCGGCCGTGGTCCAGCTCACCCCGACCCCGACCGATGGCACCGTGCCGGTGGTGACGGTCGCCGAGGCGCCGACGGCGGTCACGCCGCCCACCACTACGCTCTGCCGCAGCCTGGTGGGGAACCGCTGACCGCGGCAGGACCCCGTGGCCCCACCCGCCGGCCGGTTCACTTGCGTGGTGGACGACCATCCCCGCTTCCACCTCGACGCCCTGCGGTGGTTCGCCTGCCTGACCGAGGTGGTCGGCGTCGACCCCGGGGAGCTGGTGGTCCACGTCGTAGGCGCGTCGCACACCGGACCGCTCGACTTCCTGGCCGGCCGGGGGGTGGCCGTCCGGACCGTAGACCGGTTCGACCCCCGCTCGGCGCACTGCAACAAGATCGCGGGCGCCCTCGAGCTGGCCGATCGCGGGGTGCACGGCATGGCCGTGCTCTGCGACACCGACGTGGTGGTCCTCGAGGACCCCCGCCGGCTGGACGTGCCCGGGGACGCGGTGGCCGCCAAGCCGGTGGACGCACCCGTCCCCCCGGTTCCCGTGCTGGCACGGATCTTCGAGGCCGCCGGCCTGCCTGTCCCCCCGACGAAGCCCCTCCCGTGGGGCGCGGGGGATCGGACGGTGTCGGGCAACAGCAACGGTGGGCTCTACTTGATCCCAGGGACGGCACTGTCGAAGGTGTCGGAGGCCTGGGCCCGGTGGGCCGGCTGGCTCCTCGACCGGGCCGAGCTGCTCGAGGAGTGGACAGTCCACGTGGATCAGGTGGCCATGGCCATCGGCCTCGCCGCGGAACAGGTGGGCTCGCTCCCCCTCGACGTCCGGTGGAACACGCCGACCCATGACCTCAGCCGCATCCCGCCCGACCCGCCGACGCCGGCGGTCATCCACTACCACCAGCTGGTCGACGAGTGGGGACTCATCATGGCCACCGGGGCACCGGCCATCGACAAGAGGATCGAAGTGGCCAACAGGGCCATCGCCCGGGTGTGGGCAGACGCCGCACCGGAGGAGACCCACCGGCGCTGGCTGGCCCTCCAGACCCCCCCACCGGGGCCGGCCGGGACGCCGAACGGCAGCCAGGCTCCGCAGAGCGCGGCAAGCACCGCCCGGGACCGGATCGTGGCCATCCTTCAGCCGACCGCAGTGCACGAGGCCGCCCCTGGTCAGCGGCCACCGCCGACCGAACTGGTGGTCTGCCTCGACCCGCCGGGCGGTCCGGTCGACACCGAGCCGCCCGCCGAGCGGTTGGCCCGGCTGTGGCCGTCCTGCGGCCGGGCCCTGGTGGTGACCGGTCCGGGGAGCTCCGGCGGCGATGCGCCGGAGGCAGGAGGGCCCGAGCCCCTGTCGGCAGTCGTCGAGCGCCTGGCACCCGAGGCCGAGGCGTACCCGGTGGCCCGGGTCGGCGACCGGGCCACGTTCCTCCTGCTGCGACCGCCGACCCACACCCACCCGCGCGACTACACCCCGGCCACGCTCCGGCCGCTGGCCGCCCGTCTCCCCGACCCGCTGGACCTGGTCGAGCTCCGGCTGGCCGCCCGGCAGTCGACCGGCTTCTACCCCGACCACTCGCCCCGCCTATGGGAGTACCCGGTAGTCGCCCGGCTGCTGGCCGACGAGCTCCCCACGGGAAGTCGGCTGGTCGACGTGGGCGCCGGGGTGACCCCGCTGGCCCCGTTCCTGACCACCCGGGGGTTCGTGGTGGACACGGTCGACCCGTCGCCGACCCGACGGGAGTGGCCCCCCCGGCCCGACTGGAACGAGTGGGACTACCTTGACTACGGCCGCGCCGGCTTGGCCCACCGCTCGTGGAACTGCACGCTCGACCAGCTGCCGCTCCAGCCGCCGTTCGACGGGGCCTACTCCGTCAGTGTCATCGAGCACGTGCCGGCCGCCGCCCGGCGCTCCCTGCTACGCGACATGGCCGTCCGGGTGCGCGCCGGCGGACTGGTGGTGCTGACCATCGACCTGGTCCGGGGGACCAACGACCTGTGGAACCGGAGTCGTGGCGAGGAGGTCGAGGAGGCCGCCGTCCACGGCACCTTCGACGACGTGGTGGCCGAGGCCGCCGCCGTCGGCCTCGAGCTGTTCCGCCGGGACGCGGTCCGGGCGTGGGGAGACGTCCACGTTGACATCGGCCTGGCCGCCTTCCACCGGACGGAGATGGCCGTGACGCAGCCGAGGTCCGGCCTGGTCAGGTCGATGGCCCGCCGCCTGCGTCGCTGACGGCCACCCCGGGCTCGGGCGCGCCCGGTGCCGGCGGAGGCGGTGCCGCCCGTGGTCCCCGGTCCCACCAGCTGATCCGGCCCTTCACCTGGAGCAGGGGCCGCTCCACCACGAAGTAGCTGGCCGAGGCGACCAGGATCGACAGGCCCAGCACGGCCAGGGCCAGGATCCAGAACGGCTCCATCTTCCGTGCCCACCCCATCCAGTCGAGGAAGCCGAAGATGATGTTGAGGTGCCAGAGGTAGATCCCGTACGAGATGACCCCGATGCTGGCCACGGGCCACGAGCGCAGGAGTCGGCGGATCCACGAGCGGTCCTGTGGACCGAACACCGCCGGCAGGAGGAGGAAGAAGGCGAACAGCCCGTAGAGGGACTGCCTCTCGAGGTTGACCCGGGGAGTGACGAAGTACAGGATGTTCTTGTCCGTCACCACGTGGGCCACGGCCCAGAACGTGACGGCGGCGCAGGCCCAGCTCGCCCAGGGCATGGCTCGGCTGGCCAGCCACTTCGGCTCGGTGTCCCGCTCGGCGAACCAGACGCTGAGCACGGCCAGCAGCATGCCGAAACCGAACAGGTCGAGGTAGGCCGGGAGCCAGTCGACCATGAGGGTGGCCAAGGTGGCGTTGGTCGAGCAGTGGGGCGAGCAGATGGCCACGAACTTGCCGCCCTCCACTTTGAGCAGGGGCATGTGCAGGACCCAGTTGCGGAAGACGAAGCTGGTCACGAACAGCACGGCGATGCCGGCCAGCTCCCACGCCAACTGGAGGTGCTGTGCCCTCCGGCGCAGGCCCACCAGCGCAGCGTAGAACGGCAGGAACAGGTAGAAGCTCATCTCGGTGCACAGGGACCATGCCTGGGTGATGCCGAAGAAGATCTGAGTGGGCAGGTAGATCTGCAGGAAGAGGTATTGGGACACCACCCCCTGCCAACCCGGGCCCATGGTCACCGAGTGGAAGACGTAGGCCAACAGGGTCAGGGCCAGCCAGTAGGCCGGGACGATGCGAAGCAGCCGGCGCTCCCAGAACCGGCGGGTCCCGGGACGGCGGAGGCCGGTGAGGTGGGACACGGCGAACGGTCGGTAGAGGAGGAAGCCCGAGATCAGGAAGAAGACCGAGACGCCGATCTCCAGGCGACTGGTGTAGAGACCCAGGGAGGAGCGTTCGGTGAACCCGGAGACCCACGCCGTGTGGAGGAGCACAACCGAGACCACGGCAATGGCCCGCAGGCCGTCGAAGCACGCGAAGTGCCGGGGTGTTCGCATGGCCGGCACATCGACCGTGACGCCGTCTGGCTCGGCCGCGATCGTCTCGGAAACCGTGGTCGATGGCTCCCTCTCGTCGTCCATTGTGCCTGCCCGTTTCGACGTCGACGGCCGCGGTCCGGTCGGTCACGACCACAGCCACGCGGTCCCGACCGGCACTGCGTCCCGCACCTTCGGGGTGGCGGGTGCGACTCATTGTGGCACGCCAGCACGGGCGACGCTCCGCCCGGGGGGGAGGGCGGGAAGGGGATCCCGGGCACGCCTCCCGGGCAAACGGTAGATTCGTCCATCGGCAATCGGACGGGTTCACCCCGTGGACCCTCGACCACGGGCATGGGGCGTGATCAGTGAGTCAGGAGACCGAATTGGCACCGCCCGGGACCCCGGTGCGCTCGTCCGCCCCGCCCGACGACACGGTGCTGGATGCTCCCGGCACGGCCAAGCCGCGCCACTTCGCCTGCTTCGACGGCCTGCGGGCCATCGCCGCGGTCTCGGTCCTCCTGCTGCACGCCGCGTGGACCTCGGGTTTCACCTCGCGTTCGTCGCTGGGCATCTATACCAGCCGCCTGGAGATCGGGGTCTCGGTCTTCTTCCTGATCTCGGGCTTCCTCCTCTACCGACCGTTCGCCGTGTCCCATTTCGTGGGCGGCGTCCAGCCCGATGCCGGCAAGTTCTGGGTCCGGCGGCTGCTGCGCATCGTGCCCGCCTACTGGCTGGCCCTCACCGTGCTGGCCTATGGGTTCCACGCGGTGACCGTGGGTCCTGGGTGGCAGGGTGTGGCCTCGCTCTACCTCTTCCTGCAGATCTACTTCCCCACCCAGGTGGTCCACGGCATCCCCCAGGCCTGGTCGTTGTGCACCGAGATGAGCTTCTACCTGTTCCTGCCGTTCTACGCCAGGCTGCTGGCCCGACGGGCCCCCTCCCGCAGGCGCCAGCTCCGCCGGGAGGTCATCGGGGCCGCCGTGCTCATCGTGATCAGCTTCGTGTTCCGCTACTGGTGGCTGCACATCCCCCTGACCGTGATCCAGAACGGACACAAGGTCCCGGTGTGCGCCCCCCACTGCCTCACCGACCCTCCGCTGTCCACACTGATGGTGGCCTGGCTTCCCTCCTACCTCGACCTGTTCGCACTGGGCATGCTGCTGGCCGTGGCCAGTGCCTGGTATGCCGAGCACGGCGAACCGGGCTGGCTGGGCCACCGCGTCATGCCGTGGGCGGCGTGGGCAGGGGCGGCCGTGGCGTTCTGGGTGGTCGCCAACGTGGTGAACAACCGGGAGATCATCTACGTGCTGACCCCCCGGGTCAACCTGGCTCGACAGGAGCTCTACGGCGTCTTCGCCTTCCTGCTGCTGCTGCCGGCGGTCTTCGGCCCCCAGGACGGCACGCTGATCCGACGGCTGTTGCGCTCGTGGCCCATGGTCAGCCTGGGCGTGATCTCGTACGGGATCTACCTCTGGCACCTCAACCTCATCGACGAGTTCCTCAAGTGGACCGGCTGGCAGGCCGGGAGAGAGCCGTTCGGAATACTGGCACTGTGCGTACTGGGGGTGTCGGTGGCCTTCGCCTCGGCCAGCTACTTCGGACTGGAGCGCCCCGTCCTCCGCGTCAAGAACCGCATCGGCTGGTGGGACCGCCGCCCGCCCACCACGGTGTCCGAAGCGGCGACAGCGGCGGACACCGGAACCGAGCCGGTCTGAGTCCTTCGGGTGCGGGTGCTGCCCCCCCGCACCGAGGACCGTCAACCGTCCGAGACCGGCCGTCGTCGCAGCAGGGTGGGTACCACCAGCAGCGCCGCCAGCACCACCACGGCTAGCCCGGCCACGACCAGGCCCACGGTGAAGAGGTCCGGCCAGTAGTGCAGTTCCACCACGTGTCGACCGGCCGGGATCTGGGCCTGCAGCATGACGCCGGCGTACCGGTCCAGGTCCAGGGGTCGGCCGTCCAGCGTGGCGTGCCAGCCCGGTTCGTCGGTGAGCCGGAGACGGAGCACCTGCGGCTGCGACCCGCCCGCGACCACCCGCCACGACGCCGGGGTGGGGTGGGTGACGGCCACCGGCGTCCCGGCACGGTCCGTCGGCGGCAGCCCGCCGGACCCGGTCCACGGCACCAGCGTGGCGGCGGCGGCGCCGGGGATCCGGTAGAGCGTCTCATCTCCGACGGTCCCGGCGAAGACCGCGCCGGCGGGCCCGGGATCGCCCCGGTGTTCCAGTACGAAACCCACCCCGAACCGGCGGGCCTCCACGGCGGTGGTGAACCGCGGGCAGAACGAGTTGTAGATGGGCACGGCGGCCAGGGTCGGGCTCACCTGCCTCCAGGCGTCGAGGTACGCCCTGGGCAGGATGGGGTCGTAGAAGTCGAACTCCCGCACCCCGAAGAGGATGTTGGCGTCGGGCAGGAGCCCGAGACCGGAGAGCCCGGGCCCCGCATAACAGGTGATCGACCCGAATCCCACGTTGGCTCCCGCCGCGGTGCGGACCAGCGAGGCCACCGAGGGCGTGGTGCCGGCGCCGTGGGGCGCCGAGGACCACAGCGGCGCGCCGGACGCCACCAGGAACACCGTCTCCAATACCAGGAGTACCCCACCGACCACGCGCCCCGGAGTGGCCCTGGGCCATCGCCCTTCTGGTTGCGGCACCTGTGGTGCCGCCCCGGGAGCCGGAACACGCCGGCGACGGGTCCACAGGGCCAGCAGCCCCACCGCGACCAGGGCGGCGGTGGTGGTGGCCAGGGGCCAGAGCAGGCTGCGGCGCCGGAGGTCGGCGTCGGCCGGCAGCAGGTCCCAGGAGCCGAACACCCAGAGCGCCGCCAACCCCAGCGCTCCCGCGGCCAGCAGCGCGGCCAGCAATCTCTGCAGCGCCGGCTGGGTCGCCCGCCGCACCAGGGCGTCCGCCCCCGTCCCGGCCAGGGCGGCCACACACAGACCGAGGACCATCAGATCGCGGTGCCAGTCGATGGAGGAGAGGCCCGGGAGGTGCAGGAAGAGCGCTTGGACCGGCGGCAGGAAGACGATGGCCAGGGTCACCACCGCCACCACGACCAGGCCCACCACCTCCGGCCGGCGCCGCCGGCGCACCACCCCCACACCGGCCAGGGCCAGCGCGATGACCCCGACATACGATGCGGTGTCGCCGTAGACGGCGTCGCCGAACACCGAGCTCCCGGCGATCGGGAGGCCGTTCCACCCTTGCACCAGCAGGTGGATCACATCGTGGGGCGGGAGGGCTCGTCCGACCTCGGTCCGGGCCAGCAGCGTCCCGCTGTTGCGGGTCGATCCGGACAGCACCTGCAGTCCGGGCAGGACCAGAGGAGCACTGAGGGCCACCCCGGCCACCAGGGCTACGACCAGGTCCACCAGAGCACGCACGTGGAACGTACGGTCGCGGTGGGACCGCCATCGCAGGAGCAACGCGGTCACCATGAGGACGGCCGCCGATCCGACCATCATGGCCGCTATCTCGGGCTGGCCCGAGAACAGGGCCAGCGCCACCACCACGGCGGTGGCGGCGATGCACCACGCTCGTCGGCGGCCCCGGACAATCAGGATGGCCAGAGCGAAGAGCCACCCGGCCCACGACATCACCGCAGCATGGGGCCAGCCCACCCAGCCGAAGAACGACCCGCTGAGCTCGTAGACGGTTCCGGCGGTGGCGCACCCGATAACCCCGAGGCGGAGAACGCGCCCCAGCGCATAGGCCCCGGTCCCGGCGACCAGCAGGGTCACCAGGACCTGCACGGTGTAGGAGAGGTGGAGCGGGACGAGGTAGCCCACCGCCGTCGGGAGGCTGAACACCGCCGACTGCCAGTTGAAGGCCAGCGGCAGACCGAGGCCGCTGTACGGGTTCCACAGGGGGACGTGGCCGGCATGGACCTGGATCCAGGCCAGATTGGACCACGGGATCATCTCGCCGATCTGATCGCCGGGGTAGACGTTGCGGACGGTGACGCTGGGATCATGGGTAAGACCGGACTGGGCCAGGATGTCGTAGGGACCGAGGGACAGGCCGTGGTGCAGGGCCGGAACCAGGACGGCCAGGGCGGCGCCGGCGACCCAGGCCAGACCGGCCAGATGGGGCAGGATCCGACGGCGGCTCCGGTTCGCCCCCGTTCCGCGGTCGGCTACTGACGACGAGGTCGACGGCCCGATCGCCGTCACGGCGACGTCGTGCCGCTGGTCGACCCGCCGGCGTGCGGGGTCAGGGCCACCAGCAGCTCGTCGATCCCTCCTCCCACCACCGTCCCGGTCCAGGAGGCGGTGAGCGGCCCCGGCGGGGTGTCGAGCATCATGAGGCAGTTGGCCCCCGTGGTATCGGACATGATCTGCTGCCACTGCGGCGTGCCGGGGCCCTCGGGGAAGACATAGATGGAGGTGCGAAAGGCGAAGGCGATGTCCCCGGCCGACACCGGCTGGGGTGTGCGGAGGGGCGGCCGGTCGGTGCCGAAGGTCCGCGTGGCCAGGCTCTGGACCGTGAGGGGTGACGGCAGGTCGGCGAACTCCAGCAAGAGGCAGGCCAGCTGCTGGCTGTCGTTGGAGAAGTGCACGGTCAATGCGGTCGGGCCGCCAACGGCCGACGGGCACATCCAGCACGAGATGTTGATGCCGGTGTGGTTGTCGGGCCCCGAGTCGGCCACGAACTCCCAGACACCACCGGTCGAGTCGGTGACCGCCACCACCGAACCGCAATCGATCTCGGGGTGGTAGATCGAGCCGTTCATGAAGGCCATCAGCGTGTTGCCGGCCGCCGGGGCCACGGGGAAGGGCTGCGACGGCCAGGCGGCGTGCCCTGCCCCGGCTGGCAGGATGGCCGAGTCGGTGTAGCTGGACTGCACCAGCCTGGGGGTGCCCGACGTCACGCCCCGGGGCACGAACGTGGCGACCACCGCGGCTCCGGCCGTCCCGCCGCTCAGTCCGGTCCACCCCGCAGTCAGGCGACGCCCCCGGCTGGAGGACCCGGTGTCCAGGTTGTCGGCCACGTACCAGCGCTGGTCGGAGTCGGCCACCCGGCGGTGCCACCCGGCCGGCACGGTGGCCGCGGTCATATCCCCCACCACGGCGGAGACCGCCAGCTCGTGATCGGACCGGAGGGCGAAGTTGGTAGTGGCGGTCACCGCGCCGCGCCGGATGTCGGCCTGGCAGATCTGGTCGCAGAGCTCGAAGCCAGTGGCTCCGCGGTACTCGAGCAAGGCCATGGCCATCCCGGTGATGCCCGGCTGGACCGGGTAGCCCAACCCAACGGCGGAGACCGTCGGTCGGCCGCCGCCCACAGCCGATTCGCAGTACCAGACGTCCACGCCGTAGTGGTCGCCGGTGAAGTACTCCACCGCCTGCTTCCAGTGGTTGCCCTGATCATCGGAGACCTGGCCGACCGTCGGGGCCAGGACCGACGACGAGGTACGGGAGACCACCGCCACCAGTAGGCTCCCACGGGCCACCGCGCCCGGGTAGCGGGCGGTGGCCGTCCGACCGCTGGTGACCCGGCGCCCGGTCGCCGACTGCAGCAGGGAGAACCCGGTCGACGACGTCGAGCAGGCCCCGAGCAGCCCGGCACCGGTCAGGCCGAGGCCCGCGCCGAGCAGTTGGCGTCTGGTGATCTCCACGCACACCCCCTCCGCACGTGACCGTCCTCGCGTGCCCCACTGGCCGACAACTGCATGGATGAAGTTGGCATCGTAACCCATCGGACGGCGCGGAAGCGGCCGGCGTCGGCGGCCGACGGGGAGCCGTGGCTCGCTGTCAGCGGCTCATCCTCCCAGGTCAACGGCGGTCCGGGTCGGCCGGTGCCATGACCGGGCCGCCCTACCCGGGGCTCGAGGGCCCCACCGACACAGGGCCGTCGACGCGGCGCCGAAACGGCCATGGAACCGATTTGAGCCGGAGGGCTCGGCGTTCGACGAGCCACCAGCTGGCCACGGCGAACGGGACCACCACGACGACGTTGAGCACCATGAACGGAACGAAGCCGAGCCGCTCGGCGTGGAAGATGACCAGCAGCTGGGTCAGGGGGAAGGCGTAGATGTAGACGCCGTAGCTGTAGTCGTTTTTCGACCCGACCCGCTGGAAGGGAAGGTGGGCGCCCAGCCACAGCATCGGATAGGCGATGAGCAGCGCCCCGAGGCTCGACGCGGTGAGCCGGAAGGTCGGCGTGTAGCCGTAGGTCGGGAGGTAGAGCGATGCCAGGAACGCCCCGCCGCAGACCAGGGCCAGCACCCCCGAATCGGCGACGTGCTCCCGATAGAGGTAGAGCAAGCTGCCGGCTAGGAACACCACCGAGAGGAGGAGGAACTCCATGAGGATGCCATTGTGGTTGAGCGTGACCTGAGCGTTGAGGCCGGGGACCACGGTCAGGATGATCAGACTGGCCAGGAGGATGACGGCGATGACCACCACCCAGGCCCTCCGTCGCAGCAGCCCCAGGGCCGCCAGCCCCCCGATGAACAAGTAACACAGGAATTCGTAGAAGAGGGTCCACAGCGACCCGTTGCCCAGCAGGAAGCCGGACGCCTGCGGGGACACCTTCAACTGGTCGATCTTCAGCAGGGCGTTGGAGTACAGGTAGGAGACCGGCCCGGGGTGCAGACCCAGGTAGCACCCAACGCTGCAGTGCGGGGCGGGCTGGCGGATCCAGGCAATGGCCCCGAAGAGAAAGGCGGTCACGAGTAGGCAGATCCAGAATCCCGGCAGGATGCGGAGGACGCGTTGCCACACGTAGCGGCCCACACCGTTCCGGAGGGCACTCCCGGCGATCAGGTAGCCGCTGATCCCGAAGAACCCGTAGACGGCGATCGTCCCGAGACTCGTCCCGTTGATGATGACGTTCCGCCAGCCAAACCAGCCGAGCTCGCTGGCGTGGGAGTAGACCACCCCCAGGGCCAACACCAGTCGCAGGAAGTTCAAGCTGTTGTGCTTCGGATCGAGCGCGAGCCCGATGGTCTGCCCGCGCTCCCCCACGCTGCGGATCATACCGCTCGCTGGCGGGGAGTTCCCCGGCGGTGGCCCGCCCCTCGCCCCACCCCGTCCCTCGTCCGGGTCAGAAGGCATAGGTCAGGGCCACACACGACGCCACCAGCAGGGCCGCCGCGCCAAGGCTGGCGGCCGGGCGGGCCAACAACCAGGTCGAGTGCCGCACCGGGTTCTCGATCCATGCGTAGCTGGCCATGGCCACGAGCAGCGCCGCACCGACCAGGAGGAGGTTGGTGGCCACCGGCATGTCCACCACGCGGGTGTGATGCCACTCGGCGTAGAGGACCAGAATCGGCCAGTGCCACAGGTACCACGAGTAGGACCGCCGTCCGAGCCACCGGAAGGGGGCCAGTCCCAGCACCGTCTCGGCACCGGCCACCGGTCGGGCCGTCCCGCCAGCAATAACCAGGGCCGTGGCCACCACCGGTGCTGCCGCCGCCAGTCCGGGGTAGGGCGTCGTCGTCGAGATGAGCATCCCGCTCAGCACCACGGCAGCCAGGCCGCACCAGGTGGCGAGGGTGGCGACCCCGTTCGGCACCCGTCGCAGCCACGGCGTGGCCAACGCCACCAGGCCGCCCAAGGCCAGCTCCCAGGCCCGGCACAGGGGTGAGTAGTAGGCCTTGTAGATCCCCAATTGGGTGAGGTGCACCGAGTCCACGAACGAGGCCACCACCACCACCGTCAGGCCGATGGCCAGCACGGCCCGGAAGGACCAACGACGGCCGGCCAGGGCGGCCAGGGCGAGAGCCGCCGGGTACACCAGGTAGAACTGCTCCTCCACGGCCAGCGACCACAGATTGGTGAGGGGCGACTCCCGATGGATAATGAGTACGTTCTCGAAGACCGATCCGAAGCGGAAGTTGCCCAGGAAGAGTGCCGTCCACCGGCTGTCGCTGGCAACCAGCTCCGAGGCTCGGTCGCCGAACAGCAGGGCCGTGGCCACCAGGGATACCACGATCACCACGAGGGCCGCCGGCAGGATCCGGCGAGCCCGGCGGGCGTAGAAGGAGAGGTAGGCGGTACCCCCGCTGCTCTCCCGCTCGCGCAGCAACAGCCCGGTGATGACGAATCCCGACACCACGAAGAAGACGTCCACGCCGACATAGCCGCTGCGCATCAGGGGGAGACCGGTGTGGAACAGCACCACAAGGACGATGGCAACTGCCCGGAGCCCTTCGACGTCGGGTCGGAACGGCCGGTCGCCCGGGCCCGAGCCGGCCTCCTCCCCGCCGGGGAGGTAGCGGGTGGAGTCGGCACTCATCGTCCGAGCAGGACCGCTCCTTCCCCCCGTCCCCTCTCCCTTGTGGCTCCCCATCGATGCGATGACCTGACCCTCCGACGTTGGCCGTGCTCCGCGTGCCCGGCGAGTCTATTCGCGGCGCAACGGCACTCCACTGGTGCGGGCGCCCCTACCTGCGAGCCGATACCCACCGCCGCCACGGAGAGTGGATCCTGCCGATCTGGCAGACGGGAGCGGTTAGTGTCACCTCATGTCTCGGGGGGTTGAGCCATGAGCAATGAACGATTGTGGATCGTGAGCCCGAGCTACACCGATGTTCCGGCCTTCACGGTGCTTCGGCGCCGGGTGCTCGACGTGGCGCGTGCGACGCCGTCGATCGCCGCCGTGCCCGTCCGCTTCGTGCTGGTCGACGACACCGCCGGCAACGACGTGGAGATGGACAACGTACGGGCCATGGACGATGTCACCGTGGTCACGCCGCCCTTCAACCTGGGTCATCAGCGAGCGCTGGTCTTCGGGCTGCGCCTCGTCGCACCGGAACTGTGTGACGAGGACCTCATCGTCACGATGGACGCCGATGGAGAGGACCAGCCCGAGGACCTCCCCCGGTTGCTGGCCCCCCTGCTCGAGGCGCCCGACCGCCACAATCTGTTGTGCGTCGCCCGCCGGACCGAGCGGCAGGAGTCGTTCAAGTTCCAGTTCCTCTACTTCTTCTTCCGCATCATGTTCGCCACCCTCACGGGGGTGACCGTCCGCAGCGGCAACTTCGCCGCCTACCGAGGATGGCTGGCCTCCCGCATGCTCCTCCATCCCAACTTCGACATCTGCTACTCGTCCACGCTGGTCAGCCTCGACATGCCCGTGACCCCGGTGCCCTGCGCCCGGGGAACCAGATATGCCGGCCAATCGCGGATGAACCTGCTCCGTTTGTTCATGCACGGCATCCGGATGCTCGTGCCCTTCACCGACCGCATCGCCGTACGAGCTCTCTCCGCATTCGCCGGGATGTTCGGTGTCGGGGTGGTGCTGGCCCTCGTGGCCATCGCCATCCGGGTGTTCACCTCGGTGGCCATCCCCGGATGGGCCACATTCACCCTTCTCGGGATCTTGATCCTCTCCTTCGTCTCCCTGGGTAACTTCCTGGTCCTATTCGCAGTGTTCTCCCACTCCCAGGGCATCTCCCTGGCCGGTCTGGAGGAGATGGTCGAGGACACGTCCAAGGGCGCGCCGAGACGATCCGTCTGACTACCCGTGCTCGTCAGGGGCTGCCGTCGGGGCTGACAGCGGGCCGGGCACCAGTTCGCCTACCTGGCCTGGTCCATGAGCCGACGACTCGCCCGTCACCGGGTCTGCGACGCCGGCCGACGCCGCCGCGTCCAACCGGACCTTCCGCCGCGCCTCCAACCGGTGGCTCCAGCGCATCAGCGGTCGCTCCAGGACGAACCACGACAGGATGGTGAGGCCCAGGGTGACCAACACGGCCACCACCACCCGCACCCAGTTGGGCCAGTGCGGGTCGAAGTACCGGATGGCGAAGAAGACGGGCAGGTGCCAGAGGTAGAAGGAATAGGACACCACCCCGAGGGCCACCAGGGGCTTGAACTCCAGGAAGCGGCGCCCGGGCCAGTTCCCGTCGAGGATCACCAGCAGCAGGACGGCACAGGCGGCGTCGATGGCCAGGAAGCCTCCCCAGTAGACGAACTTGCCGTACTGGGTGGCGAAGGGCAGGCACGCCACGAGGAAGGCGGCCGCCACCCAGCCGGCCACCTTGAGGCCACGCGTCGGCTCCCGGCGCCGCATCCAGATGTGGCCCAGCAGGGCGCCCCACAGGATGGAGTCGGCCCGGGTGTCGGTCCGGTAGAAGATCGACCACCACCGACCGGTGTCCTGATAGAGGACGAACCGGTGCACGGCGATGATGCCGATCAGCGAGAGCAGGATGATCACCACGGTCCGCAGCCGGACCCGGATGGTGAGCAGCACGATGGTGATCCACGGCCACAGGAAATAGAACTGCTCCTCGAATGAGAGCGACCACAGGTGTTGGAAACCCGAAGCCAGCTTGGGGGCGAACGGACTGGCCGCCGAGGCCGTGTAGTAGTTGGCGTAGTAGAAGGACACCGACAAGATCGAGGGAACCTCGGTGTGCTCCCACTGGTGGGTGGCGTAGACGAACAGGGCGTTGGCCGCCACGACTACGTAGAGGATGGGCAGCAGCCGGAGCACCCGGCGGCGGTAGAACGCAGCGATGCCGATCCCGCCCCAGCGGGCCTGCTCGCGGAGGAGCAGGGAGGTGATGAGGAAGCCGGAGAGGACGAAGAACGAGTCGAGCGACACTGTGGCGCCGGGGATCACGAGCAGGGTGGGGATGGGCAGGATCACGTCCATGTGGGCCACGAACACGATGAGCACGGCGATGCCCCGGAGCCCATCGAAGCCCGGGACTTGGCCGAAGCTCCGGGGCGGCAGCAGGCCCTCCGGAGGCACCGGAGGGTCTGCGGGGCCGGACGTCGACACCTCGGTCACGATCGTACCCATGTCATGGCCCTACCCACCCCGACTCGGAATCCAGACGCACTGAGTCGTCCATGGTACCGGACCCCGATCCGGCGGACCCGTGGCGGGGCGGAGGCCGGCGGGCCCGTACCGAGACCACCCCGGCCACCACCAGTGCCAGGGCGGCCAGACCGGCGAGGGCGATCCCGAGGGTGAACAATCGGGGCCAGTAGTGGAGCTCGATCCGGTGCCGACCGGCGGGGACGTCGAGTCGCAGCATCACTCCGGCGGCCTGACGCAGGGGGACTGGGGCGCCGTCGACGGTGGCGTTCCAACCCGGAACATCGGTGAGCCGCAGCAGGAGGGTTCCCGGCACGGTGGTGTCGGTGGTCATCGACCAGGACGCCGGATCGGGATGGACGACCGGAACCTGAGTGGATCCCGGCGCTGGATGCCTGGTCGCGGCGGACGGGGTCAGGGTGGCGACGGCGGAACCGGGGATCCGGTAGACGTCCTCGCTCCCGATGCGGGCGACCAGCACGCTGCCTGCCGGCCCGCGGGTCCCGGCCACCTCGAGCACGTAGCCCACCCCGTAGAGGCGGGCCTGGCTCACCGTCCTGATCACCGGGCAGTAGGCGTTGTCATTGGGAATACCACCCGGGGTGCCGGTGAGGGCGTACCACGAGGCGAAGTACGTGGCCGGGATCATCGGGTCATAGAGGGCCAGCTCCTGGACGCCGTAGGCCACCTGCGCGTTGGGCGTGATGCCCAGGCCCGGGGGGAAGAAGCACAGCGGGGCGCCGAAGCCCACCGTGGCCGCACCCACCGCATGGCGGAGGGCCAGAGCCGCCGGGGTGGTGTGGAAACGCTGGGGCGCCGATGTCCACAGGGGGGTACCGGCCGACACCAGGAACGCCGTCTCGCCGGCCAGCAGCAACAGCCCGGCCGCCAACGCTCCCCGCGCCGCACGGAGACCGTCATCGCGTCCGTCAGCACTCGAGTGCCACAGCAAGCCCCAGGCGGCCGCGCCCACCGCCAGCCCGACCAGGGGCCAGACAAAGGCGTGAGACCGGATGGAAGCGTCGGAGTCCGGCAGATGGCCACGACCGAACAGCCACAGGAGGGCGACCACGGCGGCGAGTACGGCCAGGGCACCGCCCAACCACCGAGCGGCGGACCGCCGCTCGGTGGGGTCGAGGAGGGCGTCCATGCCGATTCCGGCCAGGATGGCCAGGCCGAAGGCCATGGGCAGGAGGGCCCGCTGCCAGAGCAAGGTCCCGACCACCGGGAGGTGGGACAGCATCCACACCAACGGCGGCAGGAACGCGGCAGCCAGGGCCACCGCCGTCATGACGGCCAGGGCCACCACCTCGGGCCGGCGGCGGCGCACGGCCACACCGGTCACTACCAGGGCCAGGGCCAGGACGCCGACGTACGCCGCCGTCTCCGAATAGCCGCCGACGTAGCCGAACCAGTGACTGCCGGCGACGGGCAGCCCGTCGAATCCCTGGAGCACGAGATGGGACAGGTTGTGCGCCGGGATGGCCGGGTTGCCCGCGACCAGTTCTCCGGGATCGCCGCCGGCCACGGCCCGCTGAGATCCCGTGATCAACTGGTACCCGGGAAGCAGGAGGGGGGCGCCCAGGGCGGCGCCGGCTCCCACCCCGAGGGCCAGGTCGAGCACCGACCGCGCCGTGGAGACTGTGGACCCATCCGACCGTAGCCGGAGCGCCCGCAAGCCCACCAGGACGGCCAGGAAGACGAGTAGGGCCAGGCCCATCAAGATGAGGATCTCTGCCTGCCCGGCGTAGACCGCCGCCGCGATGATCAGGGCGAACCCGGCGATGGACCGTACCCGGCGGTGGCCCCGGACGACGAGGATGGCGGTGGCGAAGAGCCAACCCGACCAGGAGATGACCGCCGAGTGGGGCCAGCCCAGCCACCCCAGCACCGGACCGCTGACTTCGAAGACGGTACCGGCGAAGAGCGCGGGCAGCACCCGCAGGCCGAGGACCCGCCCGAGGACGTAGACGCCGGTGCCGGCGATGACCAGGGTCATCAGGACGCCCACGGTGAAGGCCAGGCGTAGGGGAAAGGCATAGCCGACCAGCGTGGGGACGCTGAGTGCCGCCGTCTGCCAGTTGAAGGCCAAGGGCATGCCCAGGGCGCTGTAGGGATTCCACAGCGGGAGGTGGCCGGCGTGGACTTGGGTCCACGCCAGGGTGGACCACGGGATGATCTGGTCGGACTGGTCGCCGGCCTGGGTGTTGTGCAGGACCACTCCGTGCTGGGCCAGCACGCCGAACTGGGACAGGAGGTCGAAGGAACCGAACGAGCCACCCCGCGACAGGGCCGGACCGGTGACGGCTAGGGCCAGGGCGAGGAACCACACCAGGGCCACCAGGTGGGCCCATCGGCCGATCCGGTTCCCCGGCGGGGCGGTGGCCTCCGAGGGGCGGCGGCGGTCGTCGGCGGTCGCAATCCCCAGGTCCAAGGCCAGCCTCTCCCCCTGCACACGCTGCCGCGCCGACCCGGTGAGACTACTCGGACTTCTCCCGCTGTCGGAAGGCCTGGGCCGCCGCCGATCCCCAGGACGCTTGGGCCCCTGCATCGGATGACGAACGGTGCGTCGTAGCCCACCGTTGTCGTCCTGTGCACGCGGCCGTCACCGGATAGAGTTCCCTGGTGGTCGGGGTGGGCACAGAAGGGCGACGACGGGGCGGTCCGTCGACGCCGGCGGGGGGGTCGATGCGGACGCTGTCGGACTCGTTCGACCCTCGGCACAACAGCCTGAATTTCATCCGGTTGGTGCTCGCTGTGGCGGTGATCTTCTCCCACACCGTCGCCCTGGGCGGCTTCCGCAACGCCGGGAACCACTACATCCGCATCGGCAGCCTGGGTTCGGTCGCGGTCTACGGGTTCTTCGGCATCAGCGGGTTCCTCATCGCCGGCAGTGCCGAGCGAAACGGGACCGGTCGCTATCTCTGGCAGCGATTCCTCCGGATCTTCCCGGCCTTCTGGGTCTGCCTGATCGTCACGGCCTTCGTGTTCGGGGTGATCGGCTGGTACCACGTGAACCCGCCGGGCGTGACCCACTGCGGCCTCTCCTGCTACATCCGGCAGCCGAACGGTCCGCTCGGCTACATCGCCCACAACTCGTGGCTGCGGATCAACCAGTCCCAGATCGCTCACACCCTGCCGGGCGGCATCTTCGGCGCAGTGTGGAACGGGTCGCTGTGGACACTCTTCTACGAGTTCCTGTGCTACCTGCTGCTGGCCGTGCTGGCCCTGGTCGGCATCCTCCAGCGCCGGAGGCTGGTGGTGGCGGTCACCCTGGCGGTGTGGATGGCCGAGATCGTGATCACCTCGGTGCCCCACCTCGATGCCGAGTTCAACGCCGTCCACCACATCGACCTGTGCAATCTGCTCTCCTTCGTACCGGTCTTCCTGGCCGGGTCACTGGTCTACCTCTACCGCGACCGGATCCCGGACTCGGGCTGGCTGGCCTGGGCCTGCCTGGCCGTCGTGGCCGGCGGCTACCTCCTGCCCGTCGGGGGCGGCGTTCCCGACCTGACCCTGACGGCCAGCGATCTGACCGTGGTGTTCCTGGCCTACCCGCTGCTCTGGCTGGGACTCCACCTTCCCCTCCAACGGGTCGGCCGGCAGAACGACTACTCCTACGGGGTCTACATCTACGCCTTCCCGGTCCAGCAGCTGTTGGCCCTCTGGGGCGTCGCCCGGTGGGGCTACTGGCCCTATGCCCTGACGGCTGTGGCGGCCACTGCACCGCTGGCCGTCGCCAGCTGGTGGCTGGTCGAGAAACACGCGCTCCGGCTCAAGCGCCTGGGACGAGGCTTGGCCACCACGCCGGCAGACCTTCTCGTCGACTCCGCCCACGACCCCCTCCCCGCCACCCGGGAGCTCACCGAGGCCTAGCGGGACGATACCCAGGGATCCCCGCGCTAGGGAACCGGGGTCGACGTCGGTGGCGAGCACGGTTCTGGTCGGACCGCTCGCCAGCCCCTGCGTGCACGTCGCGCGGAGCGGCTGTACGTTGCCGCTCTGGTATTCCAGAGCGAGGCGGTCCCAGGTGGGCATTCGCCCTCGGAAGCAAAGGGATGCCAGGAGATCGAGGTCGTCAGTCGTGCCGAATGGCAGCGCCGACAGATAGGGTTCCGGGGTGGTCGGGGAGGGCTCAGCAGTGGCGAGGGCGGCAACGGGCCTCCGTAATTCGGGAGGCGAGGACAAAGATTTCGGCGCCGACGGACGCTCGCCCAACGACACTGGCACGGCTCGACGTCGGTGGCCACACGTACTGGCTGTCGCGTGGCTGCTGATCGCAGGAGTCACCATGCTGACTCCTGCGATGCTCCGCGGTCCCTTCCTTGGGCCCTATGCCGTCCTCCGACATGCCGGGATTCTCCATCGAGGTGCTGTCGGAGTGACGACCGGAGCGGGGAGCAGCGACCTCATCACCGAGATGATCCCCTGGTCAACCCTCACCTGGACCCAGGTGCACCACGGCCAGCTTCCCCTCTGGAATCCCTTCAGTGGGTTTGGCATGCCGCTGGCCTTCAACTGGCAATCCGCGCCGTTCAGCCTTCCATCCCTCGTCGGCTATCTCGTTCCGGCACGATATGCGTTCACGGTCGGGGTCATCGTCACACTCCTGGTGGCCGGCACGGGTGCCTACGTCCTGGCCCGGGTACTCGGTCTCAGCCTGATCGCCTCGGTGATGGCCGGAACCTTCTTCGAACTGAGTGGGCCTTTCCTCGGGTGGCTCGGGTACCCGTTGGGTGCCGTGCTCTCGTGGACGGGCTGGCTGCTGGCGGCCGGCATCCTCATCCTCCGCGGAGAGCACAGAGCACGGGATGTCTCCCTCTTCGCCGTGGTGTTGGCGTTCGCCATCTACGCCGGAAACCCCGAATCCGTGGCCGTCCTCATGCTCACCGCGGTGGTGCTCCTGGGCCTCCTGCTCGGCGTGCAGGTCTGGCGCAAGGGGGTAGTCGCCGTCCTTCCTGCGTGCGGGTCGCTGCTGGTGGCCACGCTGGCGGGAGGGGCACTGGCCGCACCCCTCGTGCTGCCCGGGTATCAGCTGGGCAATCTGACGACACGAGTCAACTTGGGGGAGATCAACAACATTCCGTCCAATGCGCTGACCCTGATACTGATACCGAACTACTTCCGACTGCTCAACAACACGCCGGGAATCGGATTCGCGGCACACGTTCCGTCCACGATCGGCTTCATCGCTGCTCCGTTCGCGTTGGTCGCGGTGGCGTGCCGCTGGAGGAACTGGGAGATTCGGGCCGTCGCCATCCTGGCCATCTTCCTCATTGCCCTGGCATTCAGCTCGCCGGTCGAGTCCCTGATCAACCACCTGCCCTTCTTGAACAAGGTCTATTGGAGCCGCGCCCTCATGCCCCTGGCGCTGGTGCTCTCCGTGCTGGCCGGCGTCGGCGCCGACGTGATACTCAGACGAAGCAGGCCCCGTCACGCGCTCGTGTGGTTGCTGGCCGGTTTCCTCGCTCTCGGCATCTGGATCGGATACGCATGGCTCACCGGCCGCGGGGACGTTCTGCCGTCAATGGAGTCGGCGCGAGATCGTGCCTTCCTCTGGCCGGTCGTCGACGTGTGCGCAGGTCTGGCCATCGTCGGCGTCCTGCTTCTGGTGCTCGGTCGACGAAGGCGGGGTGCGGTCGGTGATGCGGTCGGTGATGCGGTCGTCGGTGCAGCGCTGCCTCGGTCCGCGGCGGCCAAAGTCAGCGATCGCCGAGCACCCGGGGACCTTGCTCCACGTCCCGATGGCGCAGTTCCAGAGACGAGGACTGCGGTCGGAACGGGTCTGGCGGTGCTGGACGGTGCGCCGGTGGCGACCCATCCCGAGGATGGATCCTCAGCGCGGCGACCACCGAGTTGGGTCTGGATCGGAGCGGTGGTGCTGCTCTTCGTGATCCAGACGGTCACCCTGGCGGCCACCGGCTCATCGCTCTGGCAGTCCAGTTCGGAGTTTCTTCCCTCCTCGACAGACATCACGACGCTCCAGGACACGGTGGGAAGCGCCACGGTCGGGTTTGGGGTGGGCGGGTGTTTGTACGGGTTCGCCGTGCTGGGCCTCCCCTCGGAGACAAATGTGGCGTACTCCGTTCACCAAGCGAGTGTCTACGACCCCATCATCCCCCGGTCGTACTTCACGGCATGGCGGGCGGCCACGGGTGTGTCAGGCGGAGTGCCCAGATTTGCCGCCTTCTGTCCCATCGTGAAGTCCGCAGCCGTCGCTCGGCGCTTCGGCATCACTTACGTGCTCGCCAACCCACGATTCCCCGGGCCCTCGGGAGGGGTCTTCGTGCGCTCCATCGGCGCTGGGTCGGAGCGCGAGAACCTCTACAGATTCCCTGGTGTCTCCGACGCCACGCTGGTCCCAGCAGGACCAAGGGGTTCCATTCCGCCGCCCTATGCCGCTGGAGCACCCCTGGACCCCACGCATCCGAATCCCTCAACCTGGCAGGTGACGACATCGGCGACGGACTCGGCCGTGCTGCGCCTCCACCTCTCCGACGTCCCCGGTTGGAGGGCCACAATCGACGGCCGCCCGCTCGATCTGGAGCCCTTCTCCGGAGTCATGCTTCAGGCCAGGATCCCGCCAGGGCGCCACTCGATCGTGGTGACGTACTGGCCCAAGGCCTTCTCCGCCGGCCTCGTGCTCGCCCTGCTGGGGGTTGTGGTCCTCGTGGTACCGCTGGCGCTGGTCCCTCTGAGGCGGCGACGAACCCGCGACGATACGACATGAGCCAATCGCAGGACCCAACCGGGCCTCCTCCACTCCCTCGGTGGCGCCGTGCCGCGCCCGATGTTCTCGGCGTGGCCTGGGTGATGGCGGCCGGAGTGGTCGTGATGCTACCGGCTTTGTCCCACGGCGTCGCTCTCGGGCCCTACAACTATCTGTCGACCTACGGGTTGACCTACCGATCCGCTGCAGTGGTGCACGACGCCCTACAGAGCGACCAGATCACCCAGATGATTCCCTGGTCGACTGTGGCATGGACCCAGGTCCATCATGGCCACCTACCACTGTGGAACCCCTTCAGCGCTCTCGGCATGCCCCTGGCATTCAACTGGCAGTCCGCGACATTCGGAGTGCCGTCGCTGGTGGGCTACCTGTTTCCCCTGCGGCTCGCCTACACCGTGCAGATTCTGACGACCATGGTCATCGCCGGCACCGGGGCATACGTGCTCGGGCGTGTCTTGCGGATGGGCACGCTGGCCTGCGCCTTCGTCGGGGTGGCGTTCGAGCTTTGTGGACCCTTCTTTGCGTGGACGGGTTGGCCGATCGCCGGGGCCTGGTCTTGGGTGGGGTGGATCATCGCCGCGCTGGTGACAGTGATGCGAGGTGGCAGACGGGCACGGAACGTGGCCGCGCTCGCCCTAGCCGTCTCCCTGGCCTGCTACGCCGGACAGCCCGACACCCTGGTGCTCCTGGGACTGTTTTCCCTGGTGTTCGTGATCGCAGTGCAGACGGCAGAGTGGACCCGCCGTGGTCGGGACGGATGGACGCTCCAGCCGACGATCGACGTCCTACTGGGCGGAGCGGCGGGCCTGGCCCTTGCCGCGCCCTTGCTGCTTCCCGGTACGCAGTTGATCAACCGTTCGGTCCGAAGCCAGGGGGCGAACGCCTTCAACGCCAACGCCGCTCTCCCGGTCAGGGATCTGGTCAACCTCTTCGTGGGATTTGACGGGCTGCCGTTCGCCCTGTTCTCGGCCGTGGGCTCGATCGTGGTCGTGCTGGCCATTCTGGCCATCGTCCATGACCGTCGCCACGGGCCCGTCATCGGCCTCGTGGCGGTCGGCGCGGTTGCTGCACTGCTGACGACAGCACCTCCTGTCATTGCGCTGATGACGAAACTTCCGGTCCTCCACTCCATACGCTGGACCCGGTCGCTCACCGCCCTGGTCTTCGTCGTGGTGATGTTGGCAGGATTCGGGCTGGACCGGCTGGTCCGTGGCATCGATCGGCGCTCGGAACAGTGGCTGCTGTTCGGACTCTCGCTGGCCGCCGCGGCGGCCCTCCTTGTCCTCGTCTTCGTGGCTCCGGAGATCGGCGTGCTGCCGGCAGCGCTGCAGTCCCCGTTCCCGAGCGACTTCAGGTCGATGGCATTCATAGGCCAGGGGGTCGAGGCCGTGATCGCCGTCGCCGTGTCCCTCGCGCTGGTCCTGGGCCTCGACGGCTCGAGACGTCGCCGAGCCCCAGCCCCTGACCGGCCGGGCGTCGGTGAGGTCCGATCCGGGACACCCGATGCTCCCGACCACGTAGACGAATCGTCGTCCGAGACCCCAAGAGGGCGGTTCGGCCGACTGTGGGTGGCCGGTGCCGTGATCCTGGTCTGTCAGACGGCGTTCATGGTGGTCATGAGCGCCCATGTTTGGACGTCCAGCCCCGCGATGCCGGCACCGTCTCCGGCCGTCGCCGCACTGCAGCGCGCCGTTGGGTCGTCCCTCGTAGGCCTGGGCAGGGGGACCTGCTTTGTACCTCCAGGCTTGGGAATTCTTCCCAACGTCAACGCGCTCTTCGACGTGCAACAGATGGCTGTCTACGACCCCGTGCTTCCCAGGGCCTACTTTTCCTCGTGGCGATCCGCCACCGGACAGTCAGGAGGTGCCCGGCAACTCTCGACCTTCTGCCCCGAGGTCGCCACAGCCGACACCGCGCGCCAGTTCGGGATTGGATTTGTCCTGACGGCTCACGGTGCACCCGGTCCGGTGGGCGGGAGCTACGTCGAGACCCTGGGCCATGGACCGGCGACAGAAGACCTGTACAAGATCCCGGGCGCGGCGGCCGCCACGCTCACCCCCGCTCGGTCGTCTGCGGCATCCCTGCCGACGACCACTGGTGGGAGGACGGTCCCGGTCAGCCACCCGACACCGGCGACCTGGTCGATGACCACAGAGGCTCCCAGTGCCCAGGTCCTGCGCCTCCACCTCACCGATGTTCCCGGTTGGCGGGCCACCATCGACGGCAAGCCGCTGCCGTTGATGCCGTTCTCCGGCATCATGCTGCAGGCGCACATACCGCCAGGGCGACATCTGGTCGTCGTGCGCTACTGGCCACGATCCTTCACCGAGGGGATCGTGCTGGCTGTCGCCTCGTTGATCGCCCTGGTGTGCGCCGAACTCGTCTCCCATCTCCGGAAGCGGCGAAGCCGCGGCACACCCGTCCAGGCCAACGCGTCACGGGGGGCCTAGGGGGTCGGTGAGGGACCTCGGAGGAGGCCGACTACGGCCAGCTTCCATGGCGAGCTGGGACGCGGGGTTCGTCCACGTCGTGGGGTAGCCCGCCCTAGCAGTGGCCGTGGCTTCGAGAGGGCTCCCGGTCGTCCCTATCTGGCCCGGCGGCGCCGCACCGTCCCCACGACCAGGCCGCCGGCGAGACCCAGGACGCTGAGTGCCGCGAGCCCGATGCCGAGGGTGAACGTCCTCGGCCAGTAACTGAGTTCGATCACGTGGTGACCAGCCGGAACACGGGCCTGCAGCATGACCGTGGCGTACGGCTCGAGCGCCAGGGGGTGCCCATCGATGGTCGCCTGCCACCCGGGCACGGCAGACAAGTGGAGTCGGAGGACCTCCGGGCGGGTGGCGTCGGTGACCACCCGAACGGACCGAGGACTGGGGCGGGTCGCCGCCACCGGCCTTCCGGCCGCGGCGAACCGCGCACCTCCCGCTTTCGAGGCGGACACCGTCGCCAACCCTGCGGCGGGAACTCGATACAGCGACTCACCGTCGATGACCCGATCAAAGACGGCACCGGTGGGGCCGGGAGTGCCGCGAGGCTCCAGGACGAATCCGACGCCGTAGGTGCGGGCTTCGGCAGAGGTGATGAAGCCCGGACAGTAGTGCGAGAAGTTGGGATAGCCCGCCGGTCGGCCCGTGGCCGCCGTCCAGGACGTGTAGAGAGCACTCGGGAGCATCGGGTCGTAGGCGGCAAATTCATGCACCCCGAATAGGATGTTCGCGTTGACGGGAATTCCGAGGTCCGATACGAAGCACGACGGCTGCCCGAACCCTACAGTGGCAGATCCGACTGCCCGCTGGAGCTCCCGGACCCCAGCGGTGGGCGTGAGCGGTGTGGAGATCGACGAAAAGTTCGTTTCTCCGGTCATGACAAGGACGACGGACTCGACCACCAACAGGAGCCCACCGGCGACCATCGCCGTCGTGCGCAGACGGCGGGCCGGAGCGCGAGCGGAGTTCGCGCGTTGATGACGGGGCGGTGGACCGTGGCGGGGTTCGGGACCCTCCACATCCCTTTCACCGATCAGCTCGTCCGTGGCGATCGGGATCGGCTCCCGGCCGGTCGTCGCCGCTCGGGGGTCAACGGCGCCACCCGCGTTGCCGGACCGAACGGCCCACGTGACCAACCCGACCGCGATCAGACCGGCAACGCACCCCACGCCCGTCCAGAAGAGCCCTCCGGCTCGGTATTCGTCGTTGTACGGATAGGCGATCCAAAGGATGAGGGTGATGATGCCGACAGCCAGGAAACCGAATCCGGCCAACTGCCGAAGTGAACGCCGGCGGGCGTACCGGACAAGGGCATCCAACCCCACGCCCGCCAACACAGCCAGCGAGAAATCCAGGAACGAGACCGACCGGGGCAGACGCACCGACTTGAGCCCGGGAATCGCGTTGACCAATTCGATGGCGGGCTCGAACAGCCACAGCATTCCTGACACGAGGGCCACCGCCACGAGCGCCTTGACCTCACTCCGGCGCCAATGGTGTACGGACCCGACGACGGCAAGGACCGCCACGATGACTCCGATGTAGACGTGGTGGAACGTGGGCGGAAGTCCGTCCAACCCAGGAATCACCTGCTGCACCGTCAGGCCGATCGGGACCGCGTGTTGCGCACTGAAGGTCCCGCCCCCGGTGTTCCGGATGGAGCCCGAGGCCAGTGCCAGTCCAGGAAGGAGCAAGGGCGCGCCCATTCCAAGTCCGGCGGCGGCCCCGGCGGCCAGGTCGACGACGCTGCGGCGCAACTCGGACGGCTTTCTCGCCTTCTGGAACTGCGCAAGCAGGAGCACGATGGCGAATACGGCTACCAAGCCCACGAGCAGCACTAGCGTGTCCGGCTGCCCAGCCAGGATGGCCCATGCAAGAGTCACGCTCAACAACAGCACGGACCGCCATCGATGCCCACCTCGCGTCACCAGAATCACCGAGGCCAGGATCCATCCACTCCACGACACGACGGAGGCCACCGGCCAGCCGATCCACCCGATGAAGCTGCCGCACAACTCGAACGCAACACCGGCGAAGGCGCAGGCCATGACGTTGAGCCGAAGGACCCGACCCAGCACATAGGCACCGGTGCCCGCCACAAAGAGCGTCGTGAACACCTGGACCGTGTAGGCGAGCCGAAGCGGCCCCAGGTAGCCGACAAGTGCGGGCAGGCTAAAGGCCGCCGACTGCCAGTTGAACGCCAGCGGGGTGCCTGACACGCTGTAGGGATTCCACAGAGGCAGCTGGCCATGGTGGACCTGGGTCCAGGCAAGCGAGGTCCAGGGGATCATCTGTGTGATCTGATCGCCGTCGAATGGGTGGTGAACGGTGATCCCGCTCTGCTTCGACAACCCGTACTGGCTGATCCAGTCGTACGAGCCCAGAAACAGGCCATGGTGCAGGGTCGGCAGCAGCACTGCCAGCGCGGCGCCGAGCACCCAGACGACACCGACCAGATCCATCCACCACCGCACGGGGTGAGCGGCGGCTTCCCCATGCAGTGGGTCCCGGTCCGCCTGGTCCTCGGTGTAGGTCGTCGGCCGGAGATGGCCAGTGGCCATGGTCACCGTGCCTCGCCGACGGCCGACCGCCGACTGCCCTCTGCCCACCGCAGCTGCTCTCTGGTGACCAAACCGCTCACGACAAGGCCGGTCTCACCTGGTCCCCGAGGCCCAGGGCCCGAGGCGTGTCCATGACGCCGGACTGGACCGACACGATCAGCTGGGTCCCGCTGACGCCGGGTCGTCATCGGTGGCCGGGACCATGGCCTGCGTGGACTCGAGTCCTGGGGCGGCCTCCAGCGGTTCGCCGCCGGATCGGGCGGCGATGACGGTCCTGATGGATGCACCCGTCCCGTCCGAAGGACCTGACCGGTCGGGCGGTGTCGGGACTGCGCCTTCTTCCCGGTTTCGGGAATGGAACAGGGGGCCGACCAGTTCGATGGGCCCATGGGCCTTGAGCTTGAGAGCGTTCCGCTCGATGATCCACCAGCTGGCCACGGCGGCCGGGATGGTGGCCACGATGGAAAGCCCGGTGAAGACGGCGTCCCCCCACCGGTTGAGCCCCCACGTGACCAGAAGTATCTGGATGGGGAAGGCGAAGATGTACATGCCGTAGGAGTAGTCGTTGCGCGAACCCACCTTCTGGAGCGGGAGGTGTACGCCAAGCCAGAGCACCGGATAGGCCAGGAACGGGGCGAACAGGGCGGGGCCGTTGTTCACGCCGGTGAACACCAGCGCCGGGCCACCCAACGGTACCCAGCACCCGACCAGGAACAGTCCCATCGACATCAGGGCCAGGACGCCGGAGTCGGGAATCCGGTGCCGGTAGAGGTAGATGAGGGCGCCGACCAGGAAGATGGGGACGAAGCTGAGCAGCTTTCCCTCGTCGAAGTTGAGGTGGACTTGGGGAACAGCGAAGGCCACCTCGGTGGCCACCACGGCCACGGTCAGCCACACCACCAGCACCGGGCGTTTGAGCAGACCGATGACGGCCAGACCCCCGAGGACGATGTAGCACATGAACTCGTAGAACAGGGTCCACAGCGAGGCGTTCCACACCCCGAACTCGACGGGTGTCCCGGAGATGGAGTTCTGGTTCATCCGCAGCAATGCGTCGTGGTACAGGTAGTGGAACGGCCCGGTCGGGGTGTTGACGTAGGCCGCCAGCCCCCCGTGGCGGTGGAGGGCGGCGCTGGTGTGGAGCCAGAACATCGGACCGAACACGAAGGCGGTGACGATGAGGCAGACCCAAAAGGCGGGGAATATCCGGAGGAACCGCTGCCAGAAGTAGTGGTCGATCCGGTTGCGGGAGGCACTGCCGGCGATCAGGAAGCCGCTGATACCGAAGAACCCGAAGACCGCCACCGTTCCCAACGCCGCGTTGCCGATCAGCGGGAAGACCCGCAGGTAGCCCACACTGTCGGCGTGGTCCACGATGACCAGCGTGGCCAGGAGCAGGCGCAAGAAGTTGAGGCTGTTGTGCCGGGGGTCGAACACGGAACCGAACGATGGCCGGCCCCAGACCACTGCCGCCCCGCGGTCGGCCTGGCCGCCCGTCTGTCCACTATCCGTCTGCCTACCGCCCTCGTCGGGTCCCATGCCCTCTCCCCACTGCAGCACGGCCACCGGTGGCCGCTCAGAGCATCCTGCTGACCGGTGGGGCCCTCACCGGCAGCGGCGGCCGGTGCTCACACCAGCGAGTTGGCCGATGCCTCCTGGGACGCTGCCTTGTCGGCCTTCACGATCCGGTAGGCCAGGAACCCGGCGATCACGAACGCCACCAGGGCGATGACCGCGGCCACCGCACCCCGCTTTCGATAGTGGCCCCGGTAGTGGTGGCCCGCAGTGGCGGTCTTGTGTCCCGGGATGTAGCTCGGCAGCGCGTGAATCGCCACGGTGAAGTACTCGATGGCGACGTAGGTCGCCAATCCCCCCAGGATGACCAGCAGAATGACCCCTATCCATTTCATGGAGGGAGACACTAGCCAACCCGATGCCGGCCTGCTTGCACTGCGCCCTGGGCCGTTCCCCTTCGACCTCGGGGTCACCGCCGCCCTGAACAGCCCTTATCGTCGTCGCCAGGCGCTCACAGGCCCAGAAACCACCGTGAGACCCGGGAGGCCCGCTCCCGCTGCACCAGGGCGGCGACCTGCAGTTTCCGGAGCGACCGGCGTCGGCTGGCCAACAGCAGTCCGGCCAGCACCAGGGCCGTCCCGATGGACACCAACCGCGGGAGGTCGATACCGGTGAACGGGAGTTGGGTGATGGCCGCGGTCTCTACGGCATGCGTGGTGGGTCCCGTGCCCGACGGCGAGCTGCCGCCGGAGAAGGGCAACGATGCGGTGCCGCTGGTGGCGGGCGGTGGGCCCGTCGTGCCCGTCGGGCTCGTCGAACCGCCGGTCGGGTGCGTCGTGGTCGTCGTCGGGTCGGGCGTCGTCGGCCCGGTGGGTGGACAGGGGAGGTCGACGCGGTGGCCGACCGTGTACCGCCACCGCTCCGACCCGGCCGTCCGGCCCGGGACCGTCACCTCGGCGTCCGCCTGGACGACGCCGCACACCGACGCCGGATACGTGACCGTCAGGAGGCCCGTGGTGCCGGTGGCCGTGCCCAGACGCGGGTCCCCCGCAGTGTAGGGCTGGTCGACGGCGAGCAACCAGACGCATCCCGGCGGACGGTGCACACAGGAGGGCGTCGGGACCTGGAGTGTCACCCGATGGGCCGGCGGATCGATCCTGAGCACCACGAACTTGCTGGGGCGCGCCGCCGCGGTGGCCACGCCCATGGCCGCCTGCGTCGCTCCCATCACGATCACGACCGCGGCCAACGAAGCTATTCGCCGATGAACTCTCCTACCATGCTCCCGCATCCACGTCCCTTGGTTTCGACACCCGCCCCCTCGGTGTCCGCATTCCTCATCCACTCCGTCGAGTGCGCACGTGCCTCCGTACGTATTCGACGCCCGCCGCCACTTGGATGAGGACCCCAGTGCAGACCCTCTCCATGCTATCCCGACCCACCATGAACTGGGTGTCCTTGCTGCAGTGCGGGAGCAGCCGGCGACGCTCCGTCCTCAATTGGCCGTACGGCCACGCTGAGAGCCCAAGAGGGGACGTTCCGTGGCGGGATTCCCGTCGCGGCCCGCTGACGGACCGTTCAGGCTGCGCCCTCGACCCGGGCCAGTGCCGCCAGCACCCGGTCGACGGCGTCCGCCAGCGGGAGGCCGGGTTCGATGGCCAGGTCCGGTGCGACCGGCACCTCGTAGGGGTCGTCGACGCCGGTGAAGGCGCCGAGCTCCCCCGCCGACGCCTTGGCGTAGAGCCCCTTCGGGTCGCGCCGGGAGCAGAGGTCCACCGGCGCGGCCAGATAGACCTCGACGAAGGTGAGCCCGGCCTGTTCGTGGAGCCGGCGGGCCCGCAGCCGCGACTCGGCATAGGGAGCTGATCAGGGCGACCACGGCCACCACTCCGGCGTCGGCGAACAGGGCGGCCACCTCGGCGGCCCGTCGGGCGTTCTCCATCCGGCTCTCCCGGTCCGAAGCCCAGATCGGTATTGAGCCCGGTGCGGAGGTTGTCCCCGTCGAGGCGATAGGCGCTCCGCCCGGACGCCACCAGCCGGTGCTCGACGGCGGCGGCCACGGTGGACTTGCCGGAACCGGACAGGCCGGTGAGCCAGAGGGTGGCGCCCCGCCGCGTCGAGCAGGCGGCCCGCGTCGGGGCGGCTCACCTGCGAGGCGTGCCAGGTGATGTTGGAGTGCGCCATCGTCTCGGTCCCCGGCCTCAGTCCGGGCCGTGCAGCATGCCGGCCCCGACGGTGACGTTGGTGTCCTCGGCGGCCAGGATGAACGAGCCGGTCTGACGGTTGCGGCGGTAGCTGTCGTAGAAGAGCGGTTGGGTCACCCGCAGGCTCACCCGCCCGACATCGTTGAGACCGAGGGTGGTGGCCGCCTCGTCGCGGTGGAGGGTGTTGACGTCCAGCCGGTAGTGGACGTCCTTGACCACGGCCCGCACCCATCGGGTGGTGTGCTTGAGGGCCAGGAAGTCCCCGGCCTTGACGGGCCGCTCGGTCATCCAGGCCACCATGGCGTCGAGGTCCTGACCCACGGTCGGCTGGTTCATGCGGCCGGCAGATGAGGTCGCCCCGGGACACGTCGACGTCGTCGGACAGCCGGACGGTCACCGACATGGGCGGGAAGGCCTCGTCGACCGGGCCGTCGAAGGTGTCGATCCCGGCCACCGTGGTGGTCAGCCCCGACGGCAGCACCATCACCTCGTCACCGGGCCGGAACACGCCGCCGGCCACCCGTCCGGCGTAGCCGCGGTAGTCGGGTCGGCTGGTGGCCTGGGGCCGGATCACCCACTGGACCGGGAGGCGGGGGTCGATGAGGTTGCGGTCCGACGAGATGTAGACCTGCTCCAGGTGGTGCAGCAGGGAGGCCCCCTCGTACCAGGGCATGTTGGCCGAACGCTGGACCACGTTGTCGCCCTGCAGGGCCGAGATGGGGATGAAGCTCAGATCGGACACGTCCAGCCGGCTGGCGAAGGCGGCGAACTCCTCGCGGATCGACTCGAACACCTCGCGGTCGTAGTCGACCAGGTCCATCTTGTTGACGCACAGCAGCAGGTGGGGCACCCGGAGCAGCGAGGCCAGGAAGGCGTGCCGGCGGGTCTGCTCGACGATCCCCTTGCGGGCGTCGACGAGCACGATGGTGAGGTCGGCCGTGGAGTTCCCCGTGACCATGTTGCGGGTGTACTGGATGTGACCGGGGGTGTCGGCGATGATGAACTTGCGGGCCGGGGTGGCGAAGTAGCGGTAGGCCACGTCGATGGTGATGCCCTGCTCCCGCTCGGCCCGGAGGCCGTCGGTCAGCAGGGCCAGGTCGGTGTACTCGTCGCCGCGCTGGCGGCTGACCCGCTCCACCGACTCGAGCTGGTCCTCGAAGATGGCCTTGGAGTCGTAGAGCAGGCGCCCGATGAGCGTGCTCTTGCCGTCGTCGACCGAGCCGCCGTGGCCAGGCGCAGGAGCTCCATCAGAAGTACCCCTCGCGCTTGCGGTCCTCCATGGAGGCCTCGCTGACCCGGTCGTCGGCCCGGGTGGCGCCCCGCTCGGTGAGGCGGGAGGCGGCCACCTCGGCCACGATGTCCTCGGCCGACACCGCCGGCGACTCCACCGCTCCGGTGACGGTCATGTCGCCCACGGTGCGGTAGCGGACCGACGACCTCGAACGACTTCCTCGTCGTCCCTCAGGGTGACGTAGGGGCCGACGGCCAGCAGCATGCCGTCGCGCCGGAACACCTGCCGGCGGTGCGAGTAGTAGATGGCGGGGAGGTCGATGCCCTCGCCGGCGATGTACTGCCAGATGTCCAGCTCGGTCCAGTCCGACAGCGGGAAGACCCGGATGTGCTCCCCGGCCCGGTGCCGGCCGTTGTAGAGGGACCACAGCTCGGGACGCTGGTTCTTCGGGTCCCACTGGCCGAACTCGTCGCGGAAGGAGAAGACCCGCTCCTTGGCCCGGGCCTTCTCCTCGTCCCGGCGGGCCCCGCCGAACACGGCGTCGAACCGGTGCTCGGTGATGGCGTCGAGCAGCGTGCGGGTCTGGAGGCGGTTGCGGGAGGGATCGGGTCCGGCCTCCTCGGCCACCCGGCCGGCGTCGATCGACTCCTGCACCGAGGCCACCATGAGGTTGACCCCCAGCCGTTCGGCGAACTCGTCGCGGAAGTCGAGGACCTCGGGGAAGTTGTGGCCGGTGTCGATGTGCATGACCGGGAACGGGATCCGGCCCGGCCAGAAGGCCTTCTGGGCCAGGTGGAGCATCACGACCGAGTCCTTGCCCCCCGAGAACAGCAGCACCGGCCGCTCGAACTCGGCCGCCACCTCGCGGATGATGTGGATGGACTGGGCCTCGATGCTCTCCAGCTGGGTCAGCTGGTACTGACCAGAACCCGCGACGCCCCCGACCCGATCCATGCCCGAAGAATCTAGTCGCTGGCCCAGGCCGGGGGAACTGGTCGTACACTGGTCGACCAGGTGTGTTGGCTGCCCGGACCCATCCGGGCCTGCCGCTTCGAGCTCGGGGGGACGACGATGGGGCCGAACGGAGGAGGACGCCGGATGCCCCGGACCGGTGGCCCACGGCCCGACCCGGGCGGCCCTGCCGTGGGCCCGCCGTCCCCGGTGCGCGCCCGGCCGGCCACGCCGGCCGACGCCGCCGCCGCCGCCGCCCTGCACGTCGGCCGGATCGACCAGGGCTTCCTCTCGGTCCTCGGACCCCGGTTCCTCGGGCGCCTCTACCGCCGGATCTGCCTCGACCCGGGCTCGTTCCTGCTGGTGGCGGCGCGGGACGGGCGCCCGGGCCCCGACGGGGTGGTGGGCTTCGTGGCCGGATCGGTCGACGTACCCGGCCTGTACCGGTCGTTCCTGTGGCGGGACGGGTTGGTGGCCGCCGTCCCCGCCCTCGGCCACCTGGTGGTGCACTGGCGACGCGTGGTGGAGACGCTCCGGCACGGGTCCTCGGACGGGACCGGCACCGGGCGGGGCGCCGAACTGCTGGCCATCGCCGTCGACCGGTCGGCCGAAGGTCGGGGCGTGGGGCGCACCCTGGTCACGGCGTTCCTGGGCGAGCTGGCGGAGCGGGCCGTCGACGCCGCCCACGTGGTGGTCGGGGCCGACAACCAGGCCGCGGTGGCCCTCTACCGCCGCTCCGGGTTCGAGGCCGTCGAACGCTTCGAGCTCCACCCGGGCACCGAGTCCCTGCTCCTGCAGTGGGACCGGCCGGGGCCCACCGGCCCGCGGCCCGCGGCGCCATGACCGGCCCGCTCATCGTGGTGGTGGCCGCGGCGGTCACCCTGGTCGCCACCCCGCTGGTCATGGCGGCGGCCGGGCACCTCGGGGTGGTCGACCGGCCCGGTGCCCTCAAGCCCCAGCAGGCCCCCGTCCCCTACCTCGGCGGCGTGGCCGTCTTCCTCGGTGTGGTGGTGGGCGCGGCCGCCGGCCGTCCCTCCGTGGTCGTCCCGCTGGCCATGGCCCTGGCCCTCGGCGTAGCCGACGACCGCGCCGACCTGGCCCCCCTCCTCCGGCTGGCCGGTCAGCTGGCCATCGGGGTGGCGGTGGCCGTCACCGTCCCCGTCCACCTCGAGGGGGCCCTGGGTGCGGTGGCCGTCCTGGCCGTGACCGTGCTGGTGGTGAACGGGGTCAACCTCATCGACGGGCTCGACCTGCTGGCGTCCGGGGTGACGGCGGTGGCGGCGGTGGGCTTCGCCGCGGTGGTCCACGGTGCCGGCCGGCAGCTGGCCCTGGCCCTGGCCGCGGCCCTGGTGGCCTTCGGCGTCTACAACCGCCCGCCCGCCCGGGTCTACCTCGGGGACGGTGGCTCGTACCTGCTGGGCACCTCGCTCACCGTGCTCCTGGCGTCGGCGTGGGCCCCCGGAGTCGCCGCGTCCACCGGCGTGGCGGCGCTGGCCCTGGTGGCCGTGCCCGTCGCCGAGGTGGCCTTCGCCGTCGTGCGCCGGGCCCGGTCCCACCGCTCCCTCCTGGCCGGCGACCGGGGCCACCCCTACGACCGGCTGGTCGACCGGGGCTGGCCCGTCCTGGCGGCCAGCGGTGCGTACATCGCCACCGCCGCGGTGGTGACCGCCGGGGTGGTGGTGGCCTCGCACCGGGCATCCATGGCCGCCGCCGTGGTGGTCGACGCGGCCGCCGCCGTCCTGCTGGTGGCCGGGGCCCTGGCCACCGGCGCCATCACCCCCGACCAGGAGGCCCGCACGTGAGCCGTGTCTATCTGTCACCCCCGGAGGTCGGTGAGGACGAGCGGCGCCTGCTGCTCGAGGCCTTCGACTCCAACTGGATCGCCCCGGTGGGACCGGACCTCGACGCCTTCGAGTCGGAGGTGGCCCTCCGGTCCGGCACCGGGCACGCCGTGGGGCTGTCCAGCGGCACCGCCGGGCTCCACCTGGCCCTGCTCCTGGTGGGCGTGGGCCCCGGCGACGAGGTCCTGGTGCCCTCCTTCACCTTCGTGGCCACGGCCAGCGCCGTGACCTACCTCGGGGCCACCCCGGTGCTGGTCGACTGCTCGTCCGACAACTGGACGCTCGACCCGGCCCTGGTGGCCGAGGAGCTGGACGCCCGGGCCCGGTCCGGCCGCCTCCCCCGGGCCCTGGTGACCGTCGACCTCTACGGGCAGTCCGCCGACTACGACGCCCTCACCGCGCTCTGCGACCGGTACGGGCTCCCGTTGGTGGAGGATGCCGCCGAGGCACTGGGCGCCACCTACCGGGGCCGGCCGGCGGGCTCGTTCGGGCGGGCCGGCGTGTTCTCCTTCAACGGGAACAAGATCATCACCACCAGCGGCGGGGGGATGCTGGTCTCCGACGACGCCGACCTGGTCGAGCGGGCCCGCTTCCTGGCCACCCAGGCCCGGGACCCGTTCCCCCACTACGAGCACTCCGTCCTCGGGTTCAACTACCGCCTCAGCAACCTCCTCGCCGCGCTGGGCCGCGGCCAGCTGCTCGGCCTGGACGACCGCATGGCGCGACGGCGGGCCATCGACGTCGGCCTACCGGGACGCCCTGGCCGACGCGCCGGGCATCGAGTTCATGCCCATCGCCGGGTACGGCGAGCCCAACTGGTGGCTCACCTGCATCACCGTCGACCCCGACGCCTTCGGCGCCGACCGCGAGCAGATCCGATTGGCCCTCGAGGCCGAGGACATCGAGTCGAGGCCCACCTGGAAGCCGCTCCACCTACAGCCGGTGTTCGAGGGAGCACCCACCGTGGGGGGCGCGGCGTGCGCCTCCATCTTCGAGCGGGGGCTGTGCCTGCCCACCGGCTCCGCCCTCTCCGCTGACGACCAGGCCCGGGTGGTCGAGACCCTGCGATCGGTACCGGGGTGAGCCCGAACCGGGCCGGAGCGTTCCCGGGTCCCTCCCCCTTGCGTCCCGGCCTCACCTCTGCCGTATCATCATGGCTGTGACCGCGCAGGGGGCAGGCGTCGACAGGGGGAAGCGTACCGTGGAGCAGATTCCGAAGGCCTTGGCCTTCTATCTTCCCCAATTCCATCCGATTCCCGAGAACGACGAGTGGTGGGGCCCCGGCTTCACCGAGTGGACCAACGTCAACCGGGCCCGCCCGCTCTACCCCGGGCACTACCAGCCCCACGTCCCTGCCGACCTGGGCTACTACGACCTCCGCCTGCCCGAGGTCCGCCAGGCCCAGGCCGACCTGGCCTCGTCCCACGGGGTGTCCGGCTTCGTCTACTACCACTACTGGTTCAACGGGAAACGCCTGCTGGAGCGGCCCTTCGACGAGGTACTGGCCTCGGGGTCGCCCGACTTCCCCTTCGCCCTGTGCTGGGCCAACGAGGAGTGGACCCGCAACTGGGACGCCAGCACGGGCCGGGTCCTCATGCCCCAGGAGTTCAGCGACGCCGACGACCTGGCCCACATCCGCTGGCTGGCCACCGCCTTCGCCGACGACCGCTACATCACCATCGACGGGCGCCCGCTGATGCTCGTCTACCGGCCCCAACAACTGCCGGACCCCAAGCGGACCTTCGACATCTGGCGGAAGGAAGCCCAGGCGCTGGGCTTCCCCGACCTGTACCTGTGCTGGGTGGAGAGCCACGGACCGCCCCTGGGCGGGCCCGCGGCCTTCGGCCTCGACGCCAGCGTGGGCTTCATGCCCTTCTCCGGCGAGCGGCTGTTCGAGCCCCTGGAGGGGACCCGGGGCCACCGGATCCTCGACTACCGCTCGGCCTACCTGGCCGAACTGGACAAGGGCGACGTCCCCTACAAGCGGTTCCCCTCGGTCATGGTGGGGTGGGACAACACGGCCCGGCGCCCGTTCGGGGCCACCATCTTCGAAGGGGCCACGCCCGAGGCCTACGAGGACTGGCTCCGCCTGGCCGTCGACTCGACCAGCGAGGTAAGGCCGGAGGAGAACTACCTCTTCATCGTGGCCTGGAACGAGTGGGCCGAGGGCAACCACCTCGAGCCCGACCAGCGCTACGGCCGGGCCTTCCTCGAGGCCACCCGGGCCGTCCTCCTCGACGACGGGGCCGCGGACATCCTCCGCCCGGGTGAGATCCGCCGGACCGAGACCAACCGCGAGGTGGCCCCCGAGGAGGCGTACGACTACGTCTACCCCTTCGAACACGAGAGCGCCGTGGGCCACGCCGCGGGACTGGTCCAGCAGTTGGTCCGGGGGCCCGAGGCCAAGGTGGTGGACCTGGGGGCGGGGACCGCGGTGGTCAGTCACGCACTGCGCCAGGCCGGTCTCTCCTACCACGGGCTCGAGCTGCATCCGGTGGCGGTGGACCTGATGCAGCAGGCCGGCATCGAGGCCACCCAGTGCGACCTCACCGATGTCGACTCGGTCCAGTCCGCGCTCGACGAGCTCGGTGAGGTGGGGGTCCTCCTGATCCTCGACGTCATCGAGCACCTGGTCCAGCCCCAGCAGCTGCTGGCCGCCCTGGCCGCCTGGTCGCTCAAGCACCACGACACCCCGTTGGTGGTGTCGGTGCCCAACGTGGCCCACTTCGACCTGGGCCTCGGACTGCTGTGCGGCCGGTGGCTGCCCACCGAGACGGGCATGCTGGACAGCACCCACCTCCGGTTCTTCACCAAGGAGACCCTCGAGCGGATGTTCAAACGGTGCGGCTGGCGGGTGGTGGCGCGCCACGACTTCGAGGCCGTCCGCACCGACCAGTACGACGAGGAGCTGCACGACAACCTCCCCCTGGAGATGGTGGGCGCACTGCGCACCATGGCCGACACCCTGAACCCCGGCAGCGCCGTGCAGCAGTTCGTGTGGGCCCTCAAGCCGTTCCCGGTGGCCAATCCGCCCGAGTCCTTCCTGCAGGCCGTGGCGCCGGGGGACGACGACGAGGGTCCGATCCCCGCCGCCGAGGCCGAGGTGGACATCCGCCGGTACCTGGACAACGTCGGCCTCCTGGTCAGCGAGCAGAACCGGCGCCAGGCCGGCGAGCAGCGTCGGCGCCTGGCCGAAGAGCAGCGCCAAAAGCTGCTGCAGCGACAGCTCCAGCTCGAAGCCCAACTGCGTGACCAGGTGGACCCGAAGGACCAGCCCGACTACCTGCCCCTGTGGAAACAGTGGGCCCTGAACGCCGCCTACCGGTCCCCCCGATCGTCGGCGGCGTTCCAGAAGCTCTACAGGCGGCTTCGTTGAGCCACCGGTGACCGCCCAGCCCGCCGGGCCCTGGGTCGTCGTGGTGGGGATGCACCGGAGCGGTACCTCTGCGGTGACCGGGGCCCTCGGGGCCCTCGGCCTCCAGATGCCCCGTCCCGGCGATCGCATGGCCTGGGACGAGAGCAACCCTGAGCACTGGGAGAGCCTGAGCCTCGCCCTCCACGACGAGCACCTGCTCCACGGCCTCGGGGGTAGCTGGGACGCGCCACCCGACCTCCCGCGCCATTGGGTCCACAGCGCCGCCGTCCTGGGAGGCGCCCGCTCGAGGGCCCTCCTGGCCCAGGCCTATCCGGAGCCCGGCCCGGCCGCGCTGAAGGACCCCAGGATCTGCCTCCTCCTGTCCCACTGGCGCAGCGTGCTACCCGACCCGCCGCCCGCTGCCCTGCTGGTGTGGCGGCACCCGCTGGACGTGGCCAGGTCCCTCCAGCGACGCGACGGTCTGCCCTTGGCCAGCGGACTGGCCCTCTGGGAGCGCTACAACCGGTCGGCCCTCGAGGGCCTCGCCGGGGTCGACACCTTCGTGACCAGCTACGAGGACGCCCTGGCCGACCCGGCCAGGTCGGTGGCCGCCTGGGCCGACTGGTTGGCCTCCCTCGCCCCGTTCGAGGCCGAGCGCCCGGGGTGGGACACGGGCCGGGCCGCGGCCGTGATCGCCCCCGGGCTCCGCCATCAGGCCGCCCGGGCGGGCGCTCTCGAGCCGGACCTGGTGTCCGCCGAGCAGCAGCGCCTGGCCGACCGGCTGGTCGGTCTGGCCGGGAGCCAGCGACCGCTCCCCGAGATCGATCTCGGGGAGGAGACTCCATGGGCCACCGCCCTGGTCGCCGCCCGACGCGAGGCCACCGGCGGGAGGCAGCGGGCCGAGGAGGCCCGCCAGCGGTTCTGGGCCACCCGGCAGCGGTGGGCCGAGTCCCAGCGTGATCTGGCCTGGGCCCTGGCCGCAGCCCGGCAGGCCGGCGCCGAGCGGGACGGGATGGAGGCCGAGCGGCAGGGGATGGAGGCCGAGCGGGACGGGGCCCGACAGCAGCTCGAGGCGACCCGGGCGGCGCTGGCCGAGGCGGAGACCAAGCTGGCCCAGCTCTACGGTTCGACCAGCTGGAAGGCCACCAAGCCGCTGCGGTCCTCGTTGACCAGGGTGGAGCAGTGGCGGAAGGGCCCCTCCGGGCCGGGACGGCACGGCTGATGGAGACGCCCCAGTGGGCCCGTTCGGCCTTCTTGGCCCTGCCCGACCAGGTCCAGGCCAGGATCAGGCACCGCACCGGCCATCTGGCCCCCTGGGAGGACGGCCGGCCGCCCCGGGCCCCGGCCTGTCCGGCCGGGATGACCGCCGGGCCGCCGGACTTCGTGGGGGTAGGCGTGTCCAAATGCGGCACCTCGTGGTGGTTCAGCCTCATCCTGGCCCATCCCGACGTGCACGGGCCGGTCAAGAAGGAGCTCCTGTTCTTCAACCGGAACTTCTTCCGCCAGTTCCGGGACGGCGACTGCTCGGACGCCGAGCTGGAGGCGTACCACCAGTGGTTCCCGCGACCGGCCGGGTCCACCACCGGCGAGTGGACGCCGTCCTACCTCTTCTCCTACCGGCTCCCGCCGATCCTCCAGCGCGCCGCGCCCAAGGCCAAGCTGCTGGTGCTGGTGCGCGACCCGGTGGAGCGGTACCGGTCGGACATCTCCCGCCGCATGCCCCGCCGCCGCCTGCGCCGGGTGCGGTACCGCGGCCTGGCCCGGGGCTTCTACGCCGCCGAGCTCGCCCCCTGGGAGGAGGCCTATCACCGCGAGGACCTGCTGGTCCTGCAGTACGAGGCGTGCACCCGGGACCCGGCCGGGCAGCTGGCCGCCACCTACCGGTTCCTGGGCCTGGACGACACCTTCCAGCCGCCCCAGCTCCACACGGCGGTGAACGCCACCGCGTCCAAGCGGGCCGTCGACCCCGGCTTCGAGCGGATGCTCACCGAGCTGTACGAGCCCGACGTGGTGGCCCTGGCCCGTCGCCACCCCGAGATCGACCTGCGTCTGTGGCCCCACTTCGCCCACCTGGCCGGCCGGTAGGTCGGCCGGTCGTGCGCCGCACCGCGCCGGTGGCCCACGCCGGCCGGCCAGCCGGGGAACGGACAGGGGTCCCATGCGCATCCTGACCGTGGCCAACCAACTCGGGGCGTGGGGCGGGATGGAGCGGAACCAGCTGGCCACGTGCCGGGCCCTCTCCGAACGGGGTCACCGCATCGACCTGGTCTACGTGAGCGCCGGCGATTTCCTCGACGAGTGGCAGGGGGTAGCGGAGTCGATGACCGCCGTCGACAGCACCCTGCCCCGCACCCGGGCCCCCGTGACCACGTCGTACCACGTGCTGGGAGCGGCCCAGGGCATCCGTGACCTCCAGCCCGACGTCGTCTACGTCTACCGCTACCTCGACCTGCCCTTCGCCGGCGCGGTGAGCCGCCTGACCCGGGCACCGGTCGTCCTCCGCCTCTGCCTGCCCCCGCCCGACCACCTGCCCTTCGTGATCCGGCGCAGTCTGTCGAACGTGGCCATGACCCTGGCCGTCTCGTTCGACACCGCCTCGCGCTGGCGGCGGAGCCCGTTGTCGGCCGACGGCGTCGTGGTGGTCCACACCGGGATCGACATGGAGGCCTACTCGCCATCGTCGGCCCCCGAGCGACGGGCCACCCGGATGGCGCTGGGCATCGACCCCGACGCCTTCGTGGCCCTCTACGCCGGGCGCCTCTGCCCCGACAAGGGCCTCGACGTCCTCATGGAGGCCGCCCGCCTGCTGCACGCCCGCCTCCCCGACTTCCAGTTGGTGGTGGTCGGCGGTCCCCCCTTGGGCACCGACCCGCGGGAGGCGGACCGCTACCGGGCCGAGCTCCGGGCCCGGGCCGGGCCGGTCGACGCCCGGTGGCTCGGTCGGCGGCGCGACATCGTGCCACTGATCGGTGCGGCCGACGTGGCCGTCGTCCCGAGCGTGTGGGACGAGCCGTTCTCCCGCTCGATCGTCGAGCCGCTGGCCTGCGGGGTCCCGGTGGTGGCCGCCGACGTCGGGGGGAGCGCCGAGATCCTGGTCGGCTGGCTGGACCGCTTCCTCGTGCCCCGGCGGGACGCCGGGGCCCTGGCCGAGGCCATCGGCGGCCTCCGGGAGTGGCGGACGGCCGAACCCGACCTCGGGGCCCACTGCCGGAGCGCCGTCGTCGATCGGTTGGCCCTCGGCCGCGAGGTCGACACCGTGGAGGCGGCCCTGGCCTCCGTGGCCCGCTACCGGCCCGCCGATCCCTTGGAGACCTACCGCTAGCCCGGTGGCCCGTGTCCGGACAGTACGCCTCCCGTGGTGCGCTCCTGCATCGGCTCGACCGGGAACCGGATGCCCAGATTCCCCCTGGCCCCGTCCCACAGGCCCCAGATCATGACCCCGACCCGGCGGAGGCGGCCGTCCTGTTCCCGCAGGACGGCCCGGGCGAACAGCTTGGACACGCTCCGCGGATAGCGGCCCAGCCGGCGCTTCACGTGGAGGTGGACGTAGAGCATGTTGCGGGCCTCGTAGTAGTACTTCCAGAGCGGTACCCCCTCACCGTGCCGGATGGCCGCGTGGGCCACGATGGCGCCGTCGACCACCTGGCGCTGGTAGCCGGCATCGGGGATCCGCCACTGGAGGTACTCGGTGTCCTCCGCCCACCAGAACAGCTCCCCCATGGGCAGCCCGACCGACAGGACGATCTCCCGCGACAGCACGAAGCCGCACCACGAGGGCCACACGTCGAGGGAGCCGTCGGGTTGACGGGATCTCGGGAAGACGAAGGCCTCGGCCGGGCGCGCCGCGGCCACGGCCCAGAGCCGTTCGAGGCAGTCCGGCTCCGGGGCCATGTCGTCGTCGAGGACCCAGGCATGGCCGAATCCCGAGCCCAGGAATTCGGCCAGGGCCTGGGAGTAGCCGCCGGCCGGACCGGTGTTGAACTCGGACCGCACGACGCGGACCGGCGGCATGCTGGCGTCCGGCGGCACGGCCACCGGGGGCCAGCTGGCGTTGTCGACCACCAGCACGCCGTCGGGCGGCATGGTCTGGCCGGCGATGGCCGCCAGGCAGCGGGCCAGGGACGCCGGGGCGTTGTGGGTGAGCACCACCGCCATGATGCGCCGGTCGACTTCCTGCACCTCGACTCGCTCCTCGGTGCTCAGGGCCGGTGGGCCAGTACGAACCAACCGGTCTCGTCCCTCGCCGCATCGACCACCAGCCCGGCCCGGTCGAACCAGGGCGCCAACTCGGTCCATACGTAGCGGTGCTCGACCGGGGCGCTGAGCCGGTCGAACGTGTCGAGGACCAGGCTGCGGAGGGGCTTGCCCCGGTAGGCGTCCATGGGCAGGGACGAGAGGGCGGCGTGGCCCCGCCGGTCCCCGTAGGCCCCCGGGGCCACCACCCCGTAGTAGAGCAGGGCGGCGATGGGCGCACTGACCACCTTCAGCACCCGGTGGGGCAGGCGGACGGTCACCCTCCGGAGGGCGGCCGCCGAGGTCAGGGCGGCCGACCGGAGCCCCGGCGTGGGGGGCCGGCTGTACAAGTAGAGGAGGACCTGGCCGCCGGGGGCCAGGTACTCGACCAGGCGCTCGAACCCGGCCTGCGGGTCGTCGAGGTGGTGGAGCACGCCCAGGCTGGCGATGAAGTCGAAGGAGGCCGGGGCGAACGGGGCGTGCCGGAGGTCGGACCGGACCACCTGGACCGAGGGGAACCGGGCCAGGTTGCGGGCGGCGGCCTCCACCGCCGATGAGCCGTCGAGGGCGGCCATCGACCCCAGGTGCTCGGCCAGGAACCGGGTGTAGCGGCCCTTCCCACAACCGGCGTCGAGCCCCACCTTGCCGTCCAGGGCCGGCAGGTCCACGTCGCGGAAGTAGACGTCGGCGAAGCCCTCGTCCTCGGTGCGGACGTCGTCGAAGTTGTTCCACTCGAAGCCGAAGCTGGCAAAGGTGGCGCTGGTGGTCCCCTCGGGCACCGAACCGCGCGAGCAGTCGAGATACCCGTCGCGGAGGGGCCAGCGGTGTCCGGACGGACACGCCACGGCCGAGTCGTCGCCCTCGGACTTCACCGTCTCGCCACACTGCGGGCACCGCAGCCGGTCGATGATCTGATCCGGGATCATCCTGCTCCCCCCGTCAACGCACGCTCTCTCCCCGAGGCTTCCGATCGCCCCCGACGCCCACTTCGTTCGTCACCCGCACACTACAGGGCACGGACCTCACCCAGGGGAGAACGCCGGCCACAGGGAGAGGTCGAGCTCGGGGGCCTGGGCGACCAGGTCGGCGGTGTCGGCGGCGTACAGGGCCACCAGGCGGTCCCGGGTGTCGGGGTCGAGCGGGGCCGCCGGCCCCGGCCGGGCCGGTATGGGCCGGCCGACGGGTCGGTGGTTGTCGTCGAGGCCGAGGAACCGGTACGTGGCGGCCAGCTGGCCGTCCCGGTCCCGGCAGCATCGCTCGTACTGGAGGACCAGCACCCGCTGGCGGGGGACGTGGCGGAGCACCTGGCGCAACTGGGTCCCGTAGAAGCCGCCGTCGACGGCCTCGGCGATGGCCGTCCCGGTCTGGGCCACCTGACGCTCCGCCCCGTGGGCCAGGGCCAGACCGAGCCGCTCCACCGGGTCCCGCACCATGAACAGGATGCGGGCGTCGGGGGCGGCCGCCGCCAGCAGGGTGGCCACCCACGGGAGGGTGGCGTAGGTCGGGGTCCACTCGCCGGTGACGGTCCCCGGAGGGCGGGGGAACCAGCCGTGGTAGCCCGTCACCTCAGCCGGCCCGAACGGCTCGGCCGCGAAGTGGGACAGGTAGTGCCGGGCCGGGGGGAGGTCGGGGCGGGACGAGACCCCGGGGTGGTCGGCGACCAGGCGGTGCCACCATCCCGACCCCGAGGCCGTCGCCCCCACACCCACGTACCCGGGCGGGCCGACGACCTCGCCCGGCCCGGTCCGGGGTGGCGTCAGATCGAACCCCAGCTCCCAGGGTCGGAACCGGCCCAGCCGGTGCCGGAGGTCGACCCGCTGTTCGAGCGGCAGCCAGCGGTGCAAGACGGCGGGGAGCCGGCCCATGGCGTCGGCCACCGCCGGCCGCCAGGCGGGCGGGGCGGGCGGGGCGGGGCGGGGGTCGACGGTCACCGTCCGCCCCCGGGACCGGCCACGCTGGGCCACAGCGAGCGATCGAGGTCGGGGACGAGCGAGCACAGGTCGTCCACGTCGTCGGTGTAGAGCCCGGCCAGGCGCCGGACCCCCTCGGGGTCCAGGGTCTGCTTGTGGGCCGAGACGTTCACCGCGGTGCGCAGGGAGTCGGGCCGGTGGTCCTCGTCCAGGCCGAGGAACCGGTAGGTGGCGGCCAGCTGTCCGGCCGGGTCGGCGACGCACCGCTCGTACTGCAGCACCAGGATGCGCCCGGGGCTGAAGTACCGGAGGTAGCGGCGGAGCGACCGGGCGTAGAACCCCTGGCGGACGGCGTCGGCCACCGTCGACTCATTGGCCAGGGCCCCCTGGCTGAGCCGGAAGGACAGTCCCGAGCGGAAGCGCTCCACCGGGTCCCGCAGGATGACCAGCAGCCGGGCGTCGGGGGCCGACCGGGCCAACAGCTCGGCCACCCACGGGTAGCCCAGGTAGTCGGGCGTCCACTCCCCCGTGATGGTCCCGGGACGCCGCGGGAACCACCCGTGGTAGCGGGCCGCCTCGGCCGGCCCGAAGGGCTCGGTGCCGAAGTGGGACAGGTAGTGCCGCTCCTTGTGCAGGTCGGGTCGGGCGGTGACCCCGGGATGGTCGGCGATCAGCTCGTACCACCAGGAGGTCCCGCCCTTCTGGACGCCGATCCCGACGAAGTCGGGCGGGCCGACCGTCTCGCCGGGGCCGAGGGGTGGAGGGGTGAAGTCGAACCCTCCCTCCCACGGGGCGTAGTAGCCGGCCCGGTGGAGCAGCGCCGTCCGGGTCCTCGGGGAGAGCCTCCGGAAGGCCGCCCACGCGGCGCGGGGTGGGCGCATCGCCTCACCATGCCACAGCGCCTGGCGGGGAGACAACGCCACGACGTCCGGCGGCGCCACGACGACGGTGAGGGGCCGGTGGTCCGGCACGCACCCCCCACCAGCGGCGTTCGGTATCATGACCCCCGGTGAGGGGGAGGTGCCGTAAGCCCATGAGTCGTAACTGCTGCGCCCCCGGGCCCCCGCGGGGCCGTTGATGACCTCCCTCCTCAGCGTGGTCATGCCCACCCACGACCGAGCCGACCAGCTGGAGCGGGCGGCCCGGTCCGTACTCGACCAGGACGGCACCGAGATCGAACTGGTCATCGTGGACGACGCCTCCTCGGACGGCACACCCCAGGTCACCGATCGGCTGGCCGCCGACCGGCGGGTCCGGGTGGTGCGCAACGAACGGGCCATCGGGCCGGGTGCGGCCCGGAACAAGGGGATCGCCCAGGCCCGGGGCGACCTGTTGGGCTTCTGTGACGACGACGACGCCTGGCTGCCCCGGGCAGCCGGGACGCTGGCCGGGTACCTGGCCGCCCACGCCGAGCTGGGGGTGGTCACGTCGTGGCACCGGGTGGTCCACGAGGTGACGGGCCGTCGGGTCGACTACCGGGGCCCGCTGGTGTTCGGGGCCGACGACCTGCTGTGGTTCAACGTGGTCGCCCTGCCCTTCGGGGTCATCCGGCGGGCCCACTTCGCCGACGACCTGGCCTTCGACGAGAAGCTGCCGCCGTGCGAGGACTGGGACCTGTGGCTCCGGTGCGCCCAGACCCGGCCCATCGCCGCCGTGCCCCAGGTGCTCTACGAGTACCACCAGCACGGCGGCGAGCGGGTGACCAAGGAGGGCTCCGGTGACCGCGGGGGGCGTCAGTCCTTCGTCGACAAGCACTGGTCGGCCATGACCCCGGCCTGCCGGGCGTACCACCGGGCGGCCGTGGCCCACCAGACCGTCGGCCGGGGGGCCATGCTCCGGGAGTTGGCCACCTCGGCCGCGTCCGGGCCCGTGGCCGCCGGCTTCGCCGCCACGGTGCTGGCCACGGCTGACGTGGCCGCCTCGGCGGGTATCCGTCGCGGGGATCCGGCACTGCCGTCGCGGGCCGTGCTCCGGCTGTTGGCCCACGCTCCCGGCTCCCCGCACTCCGACGGGGGTCCCCGGTGACGGGCGGCGGCCGGCCCGTCGTGATCGTCGGGCTGCCCCGCTCCGGGACCACCTGGACGATGCGGGCCCTGAGCTCGGGGCCCGGCACGATGGCCATCGGCGAGCCCGACAACGAGGACAAGGTCCCGGCGTCCATCCACGCCAAGCACCGGGTGGGCCGGTACCCGGTGCTCCGTCCGGGAGAGGACTGCCCCCCGTACCGACGCCTGTGGGCGTGGGTCCTGGACGGCGCCCAGGAGGACGGGCGGGCCCGGCTGGCCATGCACCTGCTCGGGCCCGGGGCCGTCGACCGGATCCACGAGGGACGGCGCGACCCGGTCACCTGGCTGGCCGGCATGGTGGCCCGCAACCCCCGCTCGGCCCCCTCCCCCGGCGGGAGGCCCCGCCTGGTGGTCAAGTCCATCCACGCCCAGCTGGCCGCCGAGTGGCTGGCCGACGCGTTCGACGTGGAGCTGTTGATCCTGCTGCGCCACCCGGCCAATGTCCTGGCCAGCTGGCTGGAGCTCAATCTGAAGGACTCGCGCAACTCGACCCTCGAGACGCGGCCCGAGATCCGCACCCGCTATCTCGAGCCATGGGGCGTACCCCTCCCGGGCCCGGACCCCATCGAGCGCATCAGCTGGCGCATCGGGTTGCTGATGGCCGCCCTCGAGGACGCCTGCTCGCGTCATCCCGAGTGGCACGTGCGGAGCCACGAACAGCTGTGCACCGATCCCGTCGCCGAGTTCCAGAAGCTCTACACCGACCTGGGCCTCGAGTGGGACGAGGCGTCGGCGGAGTTCCTCGACGCGCACAACACCCCGGGTTCGGGCTTCGTGGTCAAGCGGGTGGCCTCCGAGCTGTCCGACGTCTGGCAGCAACGCCTGGACGACGACCAGCTGGCCACGCTGCGGCGGGTCCTGGCCTGGTTCCCCATCACCTCCTGGACCGACCGGGACTTCGAGCGGGGCCCAGACGCCGGTCGGGCCTCCCCGTAGTCCGGAGGCCGGGCCCTCGGGTCCGCCGTGGACGGGCCGCTAGCCTCGAGGCGTGGCCGCCCGGCGGAAGTGGGCGACGAAGCCGGCCCGGCCCAGCGGGTGGATCTCGGCCACCTCCAGACCCGCCCCCTCGGCCAGCCGCTCGAAGCCGTCGGCCCGGTAACCGTGCACCCCGACGCCCCGGGCGCCGTAGCGCACCTTCCGGAGGAGGAGCCGCAGGCCCGGGGCGGGGAATGAGCCGACGACGTGGGGGGCGGCCCGTCCCATACGGGTCAGCAGCGCCACCGGGTCCTCGACGTAGTCGAATACCCCGAGCGCCACGGCCAGGTCGTAGGCGTCGACGTCCTCGATGGACTCCCAGCCCCGCTGCTCCACCTCGATCAGGCCCGGGAACTCCGCGGCCTGTTGGCCGGCCAGGGCCACCATCGCCTCGGCCGGGTCGATACCGGTGACATGGATGCCCTGAGCGGCCAGGGGGGCGAAGAGGGGCCCGCTCCCGCAGCCGACGTCGAGGACCCGGGTGGCCGACAAGGAGCGGGCGGTGTCCACGGCCAGCTCCAGCCGGTCGAAGAGCGGGCCCCGGCCCAGGACCCGGGCCACGGGCTCGCTCGAGTAGAAGGCGGCGAACCGGCCGGCCCGCCGGTGGAAGTAGGTCTGGAACTCACGCTCGGGCATGGCCACACGCCTCACTGCCGTAGCGATCGAGCATCTGCGTGAACAATGTCCTGACCCTCCCCCGTCCCAACAACTGCTTGGCCACCGGCACCGACCGAATCGAGGTGGTGGCGGGCAGCGTGGCCCCGAAATCGTAGGAATGGTAGTAGAGCACGGCGGTCCCCTGAGCCGATCCCACCGCCGAGCGGGTGGCCGCGGCCGGGAGGAGCCGCTGGTAGCTGCCGCCGCCGAAGGGGTAGCCGAACCGGGCCAGCACGGGCAGCTCCCGGACCGGGGAGGCCGCCCCCAGGACCCGGGTGTCCGACACGTACTCGAAACCGGCCTCGGCCAACAGGTCGCGGTACCGGTCGAGACCCATCGTGGCCGGCACATCGAACCGCGGCGACCGGAAGCCCCGGACCGGCCGGCCCAGCCGGTCCTCCAGCGCGGCGCGACCCCGCCGGAGCCACGCCACCAGGGCGGCGGGGTCCTCGGGCAGATGGCCGTGGTCGGGACCGTGGCTGGCGATCTCGTGACCCCGGTCGGCCAGCCCCTCGAGCTCGGTCCCGAGGGTCTCGGCGTACTTGGCCACCACGAAGAGCGTCACCTCCGGTCGGTCGTCCGGCCGGTCCAGCAGCTCGGCCAGGCCTTCCAGGCCGCTCCTCGCCCTCTCGGGCCGTGGCAGGTGCTGGCCCAGCTCGGCCATCCCGTCGTACCAGTCCTCCACGTCGACGGTCAGGCACACCCGGCCGGTCACGCGCCGGCCCCCACGGCCTCGTACAGGTCGGTCAGCCGGTCGATGACCCCGTCCTCGGAGAACCGGGCCGCCACCCGTGCCCGGCAGCGGTCCCCCAGCTCGGCGCGCCCGGCCGGGTCGCCCAGCAGGCGCTCCACCACCGAGGTCAGCGCGGCCAGGTCGCCCCGGGGCGCCAGCAGGCCGGTGGCCGGGTCGATGACCTCGCGCATGCCCCGGATGTCGTAGCCGGCCACGGGGCGCCCCATGGCCGCCGCCTCCATGGCCACCCGGGGAATCCCCTCACGGTACGAGGGGAGCACCACCAGGTCGGCCGAGGCCAGATAGGGGCGCACGTCGTCCACCGGGCCGAGGAACCGCACCGTGCCCACCGTCGACGCCTCCGCCACCTCGGCCTCGGTCAGGGCGTCGCTCTGGTCGTGCTCGAACGGGCCCACGTGGACGAAGTCGGCCTTCCCGGCGAGGGAGGAGGCCAGGGCCAGGAAGTCGGCACAGCCCTTCTCGCGGACCAGCCGGCTGACCATGACCACCAGGGGACGGTCCGAGGACAGCGCCGGCGTGACCGAGGCGGCGAACCGGTCCAGCACGATGCCGTTCCCCAGATACGAGAGCTTGGCCGGAGGGCAGATCCGGACGGCGGGGAGCACCCGCTCGTCCTCGGTGCTCTGCACCACCACCCGGTGGGCCCACGTGCAGCACCAGCGCTCGAAGCACCAGCCCAGCACGTTGGCCTTGCGGTCGTTCCCGGCGAAGTACAGCGAGCCGTGGATGGTGTAGATGGCCGGGCTCCCGGCCAGGCGGGCGGCGGGGAGGCCCAGGAAGGAGGCCTTGGGCGTGTGGGTCTGGACGAAGTCGAACCGCTCCCGGCGCAGGGTCCGCCACAGCCGGACGAAGGAGGTCAGGTCGGAGAGGGCGAACTCGCGGCGGATGGGCACCACCTCGACCCGGACCCCGGGGGGCGGGTCGTCGTAGGCGTCACCGCTGACCACCGTCCACTCGACGCCCTCGAGGGAGCAGAGCTGGTTGGCCAACAGCACGCGAGCGGTGAGCGACGTGGTGACCACCCGGCAGCCGCGCGGGCGGGCCGGCGGCGGTGAGGTGGCGGCACCTGACGTCGACGGCATCATGACCCCCCTCTCCCCTCCGACACCAACCTCGTCGACGCCGATCGAGGCGCACGGCAACCCCGCGTCGCGGGCCGGATGCCGACCCCGGTACCTTATCCCGGCCCGCCGGAGTGGTCACACCTGGTCCGGTGCCCGATGGTGCCCCCGGACAGCCCGGTCCGACCGTCGGGGGGCCAGGGACGACAGGGCTACCATCTGGCCATGGCTGAACCGGTGAGCCCAGCGCATCCCGGGTCCCGGTCCACCCCGGGTCGGCGGGTGGCCTCGGCCTCCGCCTTCGCCGGGCGGTACCTCACGGCCAGCTACCGGCCCCTCCCCCACTTCGTGATCCTCGGAGCCCAGCGCGGCGGCACCACCTCGCTGTACCGGTGGCTCGGCAGCCACCCGGATGTGGCCCCGGCCCTGAAGAAGGAGGTCCACTTCTTCGACGGCCACTACGGCAAGGGCATCCGCTGGTACCGCGCCCACTTCGCACTCGGGCACCGGGGCCGCATCTCGGGCGAGTCCTGTCCCTACCTCCTCTTCCATCCCCTGGCTCCCGGCCGGGTGGCCCGGGACCTGCCGGCCACCGCCCGGTTCGTCGTCCTGCTGCGCGAGCCGGCCGAGCGGGCCGTCTCGCAGTACTGGCACTGGCGGCAGCAGGGGCGGTGGGAGACCGAGTCGCTCGAACGGGCCATCGAGCTCGAGGACGAGCGCCTGGCCCCGCAGACCGAGCGGTTCCTCCGGGGGGAGCGCAGCGTCGAGCACATCGCCTTCTCCTACGTGGCCCGCGGTGAGTACGCCGGGCAGCTCCGTCGCTGGTTCGACGCCGTCGGTCGGGAGCGGATCCTCGTACTGGAGAGCGAGCAGCTGGCCACCGACCCCGCGGCCCCCGAGCAGGTGCTCGACTGGCTGGGGCTCCCGCCTCACCACCGGCCCTACCCGGCGTCCAACGCCGCCCGGCGCCTCGAGGAGACCAGCCCCGAGCTGCTGGGCCGGCTGCGGGACCACTTCCGGCCGCACAACGAGGCCCTCTTCGAACTCCTGGGCCGGGAGCTGTGGACCGACCTCCCGGAGGTGCCGTCGGCCGACCGAACCAGCGGCTGAGCACGGGGCGACGGGGCCGGAGGCGGCGGATCACCGCGGAGCGTGGCCGCGCCGTTGCCCACCCGGGTGGCCGGGTGTACCGTCCGGCGATGGTTCTGGGGGCACAGTGACCGGCGCCAGCCTCTGATGCTGGTCCTGCTGGTGGGAACGTTCGGGCTGCTCTGGCTGCACGTGGCGGCGCGGCGCGGGGCGATGGGATTCGGCGCCCTGTCGAGGCGGGGCGCCCTGGTCCTGGCCTTCGTGGCCTTCGAGGTCCTGACCCTGGCCGTCACCGAGGTGGCCAGCGTGGGCCACCACTTCACCCGGGGCGTGGTCGCCGTCCTCTGGGGGACCGCCGCGCTGGCCCTGGCCGCCGCGGCGGTGCCGACACTCCGGCGGCGGGCCGCCACCATCCGGGCCACCGGAGGCTGGACGGGGCGCCTGCGGACCCGGCTCGGGGCCCTGAGCATCGAGGACCGGCTGTGGCTGGTGGTGCTGGCGGTGATCGCCGGGATCCTCACCTACCTGGGCCTCCGGTACCTGCCCAGCAACTCCGACTCACTCATCTACCACCTGGCCCGTGTCGAGCACTGGATCCAGGACCGGACGGTGGCCCCCTTCGCCACCCACTATCTCCCCCAGGTCGAGTTCGCGCCACTCGACGAGTACACGCTGGCCCAGCTCCACCTGCTGGCCGGCACCGACCGCTTCGACGCCACCGTCTCCCTGGTGGCCGCGCTGGTCACGGTGGTCGGGGTGTCCGAGCTGGCCCGGTTGCTCGGGGCCAACCGCTCGGTGCAGATCACCTCGGCGGTGGTGTGTGCCACCGTCCCCTCGGCCATCCTGCTCGCCACCAGCACGGAGAACGACGTGTTCGCCGCGGCCATCGCCGTGGCCCTGCTGATCGTGCTGCTCGTCCAGTCCGGCGGGCCCCGGTGGCCGGTTCGGGCGGCGACCCTCGGGGTCACGGCCGGCCTGGCCTACATGACCAAGGCCACCATCCCGATCATGCTCCTGCCCGTCGGCCTGCTCCTGTTGGCGCTGGCCCTCTACCGGCGCCGGCGAGCCGTCCGGTGGCCGGCCATTCTGCGGCGCAGCGCGGCCTGGGCCGGTGTGGCCGTCGTGGGCGTGCTGGCCGTGGCCGGGCCCTTCGTCGTCCAGGAGGCCCAGCTGTTCCACTCGCCGGTCGGGCCGACCTCGACCGGATCGGCCAACTCCCCGGTCACGGCGGACGCCGCCGCCGCCAACGTCGTCCGCAACCTGGCCAACAACTTCCACATCGGCAACGGCCGATCCGGATGGGAGTACGAGCTGTCGCGCGTCGTGCTCCCCGCCCTGGATGGCGTCTACCGGGTGTTCCACGTCCCCGAGGACGACCCCAGCGACAGCGCGACCCCCGCCTACCGCGCCTTCACCGTGCAGGACTACTCCACGAGCGAGCGGGACGAGGTCGGCGGGGCCGACCCGTTGGACGTCATCCTGGTGGTGGCGTCCCTCGGGGTGCTCCTCGTGGCGGTGTGGCGTGGGGCCCGGGAGCTCCGGACGGCGCTGGTCCTGGCGGTGGGGCTGACCCTCGGCTACCTGCTCTTCACCGGCACGGCCAAGTGGGGATTCTGGGACCTCCGCTACGACCTGGTGCTGCTGGTCCCGTGGAGCGCCCTGATCGCCGTGGCCCTGTCCCGCACCACCGTCTGGGTGAGCCGGGTGGTCCTGGTGGTGCTGGTGGTGACCTGCCTCCCGCAACTACTCGACAGCTCGACCCGGCCCCTCGTGCCCTCGGCCACGTTCGACACCACCTACCGCCTGTCGTATCTCGAGCCCTACTTCATCAACTGCTGTGGACTGTTCCAGGGCACGGTGTACGCCGAGGTGACCGAGGCCTTGTCGGAATCCGGTTGCCACCAGGCCGGCCTGGCCAACCTCGTCGAATTCGAGTACCCGCTCTGGGCCGGACTGCGACACGATCACTGGACGGGGAGTCTGGACTCCGTCGGCGTGACCAACCAGACCCGTTCGCTCGAGCCCGGCGGGCGGCGCTGCGCTTGGATCAGCCACCAGGGCTCGAGCTATGTCACCCCGGACAACGGGACGGTGAACCTCCAGTCAGGGGACCTGGCACTGTCGGTCGAGGCGAGCAAGGCCTCGACCATACGCACCGCCATCCCGCGGTTCGCCAGCTCTGCGGCCGGGGTCCGGGTCTTCGCCGGTGGGGGCTGGTCGCTGACCGGTCTGGGCCAGGACCCCCTGCTCGTCGGCCACGGCTCCCTCTACGTGACCAGCGCCACCGCCCGCCGGGCCCGGCTGGTGCTCCGCCTGCCTCCCCACGTCCCCCAGCCGACGGTGACCATGACCCGACGGGGTGGGGCCGCCGTCCCCTCGACGGCGGGACCCCGGGCCATCCAAGCCACCCTGCACCTCCGCCCCGGCGTCAACCGGATCGACCTGGCCCTCCGCCCCAGTGTGCAGACCCGCCGGCTGATCCTGGTCCTCGAGTCGGTGTCGGTCGGCGGCGCCTAGACCCCGGCCGGCGCTACCGGCCGAGCGAGGGCTCCCAGCGGTCCATCCACGCCTGGAGGGCCAGCACGTCCCACAGCTCGTGGGCCAGGTCCCGCTGGCCCCGGAGGTGCTGGTCCCAGGCCACCCGGATGGGTGCGGGATCGAGCAGGCCCTGGCGCACCAGGCGGTCCTCGGCGAGGAGCTCCTCGGCCCAGGGTCGCAGCGAGCCCCGCAGCATGCTGCCGATGGGGAAGCCGAACCCCATCTTCGGGCGCTCGACCAGAGCGGCGGGTACATGGCGCTCGAGCACCTGGCGGAGCAGCCACTTGGTGGTGCCCTGATGGAGCTTCATGGACAGGGGTAGCCGCCAGGCCGTCTCGAACACGGCCCGGTCGAGGAACGGCACGCGGGTCTCCAGCGAGGTGGCCATGGCCGCCCGGTCCAGCTTGGTGAGGATGTCGTCGGGGAGGTAGCCCACGGTGTCCAGCCACATCATCTGTTCGGTGATGCCCTCCAGCGTCGGCCACTCCTCGGGGCGCGAGGCCACCGAGACGGTGGGCCCGGCCCCGAGCACCATCGACTCGGCGTCGTCCCAGTACGAGACCAGGGAGAGGTAGGCGTCCTCCGGTCCCGAGGCGGCCAGCACCTTGGCCACCTTGGACACCTTGGACGACGGGTTCCGGACCTGCATCCGGGTCGGCAGGAACCGCGTGGCCCGGGCCCCACCGTCCACCCAGGAGGCCGGGACACCGCCGAGCGCCGATCCGGCCGCCCGTCGAACCGGGTCGGGCAGCGCCGACGCCCGCCGCCACAGGCGCTCCAGCCAGGCGTGCCGGTTGTAGCCGGCGAACAGCTCGTCGCCCCCGTCGCCCGACAGGCTGACGGTGACCCGGGTCCGGGCCAGCCGGCTCACCAGGTGCATCGGGATCTCCGACACGTCGCCGAAGGGCTCGTCCCAGATGTCCGGGAGCCGGGGGATGACCTCGGCCGCCTCCTCGTCGGTCACCCGCAGGGGGGTGTGGTCGGTGCCGAGGTGGGCGGCCACGGCGGCGGCCTCGGTCGATTCGTCGAAGGCCCGGTCGGCGAAGCCCACCGTGAAGGTCTGCACCGGCGTGGCCCGGTGCTGCTGCATCAGGGCCACCACCAGGCTGGAGTCGATCCCGCCGGACAGGAAGGCGCCGACCGGCACGTCGGCCACCATGCGGGCCGCCACCGAGTCGGACAGCGCCCCCTCGAGGTGGTCGGCCGCGGCCTCCGGGCTCCCGGTGAGGGGTGACCGGCGGGCCGCCTCGATGGCCTCCCGGGCCGACCAGTAGGACCGGGCCGAGGGCGGGCAGCCCGGGCGGGCGTCGGCCCCGAAGGTGACCACCTGGCCCGGTAGCAGCTTGGTCACGCCGCGGTAGATGGTGTGCGGTGCGGGAACGCAGTTGTGCCGGAGGTACAGGGCCACCGCGTCACGGTCGATGTCGGCCTCGAAGCCGGGCAGGGTGCGCAGAGCCTTGAGCTCGGAGGCGAAGGCCAGCGAGCCGTCCACCCATCCGTAGTACAACGGCTTCTCCCCGAAGCGGTCCCGGACCAGGTGCAGCTGGCCGAGCCGGCGGTCCCACAGGGCCAGCGCGAACATGCCCTCGCTGGCCTCCAGCGCCGCCGGCAGGCCCCAGGCCGAGACCGCGGCCACCAGCACCTCGGTGTCGGACCCGCCCCGGAAGGCGTGGCCCTCCCCGACCAGTCGTCGGCGGAGGGCGACGTGGTTGTACACCTCGCCGTTGTAGCTGACCACCCACCTCCCGTCGGCCGAGTGCATGGGCTGGCCGCCCTCGGGCCCCAGCTCCACCACCGAGAGCCGACGGTGGCCGAGGTAGATCCCCGTGGCCGTGTCGGCCCAGCCGCCCTCGGCATCCGGGCCCCGATGGGTCAAGGTGTCGCACATGGCCTGGACCTGACGCCCGAGGGCCTCGGCGCCACCCCGCCCGGCCGGGTCGTACCGTCCGGCGATACCGCACATCGGTTCAGGCCCCCGGCCGGGTCAACCGGGGACGCCGGAGGCGTCCGACGAGGCATCCGACGGGGGCACGATCGTAGCCGCCGCTTCGAACTCGCCCACCCGGCGCGTGTACCGGACGTCCTCGCCCATCCGCCCCCGCGCCCCGTCCCACAGCCCGTGGGCGATGGCCCGGCGCTGGGCCCCGCTGGTGGCCTTCTGCATCTGGCGCACCGAGTAGACCAGGTGCCACGCGTACCAGTTGGGCCGACCGTGGCGCCGGGCCAGGGCGACGGAGTTGCGCGAGTGGTAGTAGGACCGCCAGGCCTCGGCCTCGTCAGTGGGCCGTCGGCGGCGCAGCGCGTCCTCCCGGCCCTGGTTGGTCTGCTGGCCCGCCACCTGGCCGGCGGCCACCGCGTCGACCAACACCGCGAACCCGGCCTCCCGGACCCGGCAGAAGAAGTCGAAGTCCTCGAGGCCGAAGAACCACGTCGGATCGGGGAGCACCCCGGCCTCCACGACCGGTCGGGCCACCAGCGTCGCCCCCCAGCAGGCCACGTCGACCGAGGCCAGTCCGTCAGGGACGTCGGTGTGGGGGACGACGTTGACGGTGTGGGCCCCGCGCCCCACGAACACCCGGCCGTAGGCCACCACCGCGCCGACCGGCGGCGGTTGCTGCCCGCGGGCCGACGTCCGCTCCAACAACTCGCTCAACCGGGGAGCGGGCAGGTCGAACAGGCCGACGTCGTCCTCGCACAGATAGGCCCAGGCGGTGGCCGGGTCCTCGAAGGCGGCCAGCAGACCCGCCCGGAACCCTCCGGCCGGTCCGGTGTTCCGATCCAGGCGGACCATCCGCACCCGTGCCTCGAGCTCCGGATCGTCGAGGCCACCCTGGCCGTTGACCACCACCACCACCCGTTCGGGGGGCAGGCCCTCGACGTGCAGCAGTGAGCGCACGACCTCACCGGCCAGATGGGGTCGCATGTGCGTGAGCACCACCGCCGTCACCCCAGCGGGTGGCACCGGAGGGCGGACCCCGGTCGCGCTGGCCCCCCGGCCCGTGGTCATGGCACCCTCACGGGGCTAGGCTAACCGCGGACGGAGGCGGTCGGCTCTGCCGGCGTGTCGGGCAGCCGTGGGGAGTTGGCACATTGGGGTACTCGGGTTACATCGGGCGCGAGAGGTGCATGGGGCCGCGGCCCGGGGCGCCGTCAGCTCCCAGGGCACCCGGTTCCCGCAGGCCATCACCCGAGCGTTTCGCGCCGGTCGGTATGAGTTCGGCACCCGGCCCCCGCCGGAGCCTCCCGTGATCAGCGTCGTCGTTCCCGTCCGCAACGGCCAACCCTGGCTGGAGGCGCAGATCGAGGCCGTCGCCGAACAGGAGTACGACGGACCATGGGAGCTGATCATCGCCGACAACGGGTCGACCGACGACAGCCTGGCCGTGGCCCGCCGGTGGTCGGAGCGCCACCCGCGGATCCGCTGCATCGACGCCTCGACCATGCACGGCGCCCCCGCCGCCCGCAACGCCGGTGTGCGGGCGGCCAAAGGCGACCTGTTGCTCTTCTGCGACGCCGACGACGTGGTGCAGCCCGGATGGCTGGCCAGCTGCGGTCGGGCCCTCGAGGAGGTCGACGTGGTGGCCGGGGTCTTCGACTTCTGGTCGCTCAACGGGCTCCTGGCCTCACCACCCAAACCGGCCTCCATGCGCCAGTTGGGCTTCCTCCCGGCCGGCCTCGGAGCCAACCTGGCCGTACGACGGGCCGCCTTCGAGGCGGTGGGGGGATTCGCCGAGGAGCTGCTCATCGGCGAGGACATCGACCTGTGCTGGAGGCTGCAGCTCGAGGGCTACCGGTTCGTCATCGAGTTCGGCGCCGTCGTGGCCAAGCGCGAGCGACCCGGCTTCCGGCAGGTGTTCCGGCAGGCGGCGGCCTACGGGCACAGTGGCCCGGCCCTGTACCGCCGGCACCGGCGCACCGGGGCCCGACGGAACCTGGGCGGCGCGGCCAAATCGTGGCTGTGGCTCATCCTGCTCTCGCCCCGGCTGGCCCGACCCGGGGGCCAGCGCCTCGACTGGGCCCGCGCCGCCGGGATGCGCACCGGCCGCCTGGCCGGCTCCTTCCGCGAGCGGGTCTTCTTTCCCTGACGTTTCCCTGACGCACGCACCGGCCCGCTCGACGCCGGTGCCCTCACCGACCCGGCGTCAGTTGACCTCCCAGTCGGCCCCCACGAAGATCGGTGACATGACCATGACCCCCTCGGGCGGATTCCACGATTCGGGTCCCATGAGGTCGAAGGACATCACCGGCCGCCACGGCAGGAGCGGCTTGCCCTTGCCGCCGGCGTGGCCGGACATGGCCGGCCACACCGAGTAGCGCCCCTTGGGCAGCGGCACGTGGTGCAGACGGCAGGTCACCTCGAAGTCCCCGGCCGGGAACGAACCGCTGTAGCGGACGATGAACATGGGGAAGGCGCTGCCCTGGGACACCCCGATGAAGAAGTTGGCGTCGAGCGCCTTGGGCGAGTTGAGGGTCAACCGGACGTCCAGGTCGACCTCCGAGCGGATCTGACCGCCGTCGGTCGCCTCGATCTCGCACTTGAGCACCTGGACCACGCCCTCGGTGGAGGTGACCAGGGCGGCGTTCTGCTCGACGGCGGCCCGGTACTTGGCCACCACGTCGCGGGTGGGCCCGGACGCCTGCACCACCGCGTCGGCCAACCACACGGCCTTCGAACAGGCTGCCTCGACCGAGGCGAGATCGTGGGAGACGTAGAGCAAGGTGGTGCCGGCGCGGACGATCTCGCCGATCCGCTTGAGGCATTTCTGCTGGAAGTTGGCGTCGCCCACCGAGAGCACCTCGTCCACCAGGAGCACGTCGGGTTCGAGGAAGGCCGCGATGGTGAAGCCCAGCCGCATCTGCATACCGAGGGAGTAGAACTTGACCTGTCGGTTGACGGCGTCGGACAGACCGGCGAACTCGACGATCTCGTCGAACCGCTCCTTGATCTTCTGGCGGCCCATGCCCATCACGGCGCCGTACAGGTAGATGTTCTCCTTACCGGTCAGCTCGGGGTGGATCCCGCTGGTCACACTGAGCAGGGCCCCGATGCGGCCCTGGACGTTGCAGCGGCCCGCCGACTGGTAGGTCACCTGGCTGATGATCTTGAGCAGGGTCGTCTTGCCCGAGCCGTTGATGCCGATCAGGCCGAGGGTCCCCCCCGGTGGGACCTCGAGCGACACGTCCTTCAGCACCCACCGGAAGTCGTGACGGGCGCCGGTGCCGATGGACTTCCCGAACCGCTTCAGCTGGTCGTAGAACTTGGGTACCGTCTTGTCGGCGCGGAACTTCTTCCACACGTCCTCCACCTGGATGGTCCCGTCAGGCAATGTCGGCAAAGTTCACCTCCAGTTTCTTGAAGATGTAGTAGCCCAGCAGCAAGTAGGTGGCGGCACCGGCCACGGCCACGGCCACCAGGTCCCACTCGGGAGCGTTGCCCAGGAGCATGGTGTTGCGAGCGTTGGCGATCACCGGTCCCAACGGGTTGAAGAACCCGTAGACCAACTGGAGGTTGACGGTGATCCCACCCACGTGGTGGATGTGATTGACCAGGTGGCCGTTCACCACGTGGGTGACGTGGACCACGTGGCCCCCGGCGATGTGGTACGAGGTGGGGATCTCGGAGAAGGGCCAGATGACCGGGGTGGCGAACAGGCCGAGCGAGGTGATGATCGGGAGGACCTGCATCAGGTCACGCATCTGGATGATGATGCTGGACACCGCCATGGCCACGCCGGCCGCGAAGACCAACTCGATGACGATGAACATGGGCACCCACAGCGTCGCCAGTTTCGGCGCCCGCCCGAAGATCACGAACAACAGGGCCAGCGGGACCCAGGACATCACCGTGCCGAGCGCGTTGACACACAGGGTCTCCAGCGGGAAGCACTCCCGGGGGAACTGGGTCTTGGCCAGCAGGGCCTTGTTGGAGAGCAGGGACTGCCCGCCGGTGCCCAGGGCCGTGGCGAAGAAGCTCCAGCACAGGATGCCCACGAAGGCGTAGAGGGCATAGGGCAGACCCTGGCTGCCGAAGGTCTTCACCCGGGAGAACACGACCACGAAGATGAGCAGGGTGGCCACCGGGCTGAGCACGGCCCACAACACGCCCAGCGTGGCCTGCTTGTACTGAGCCCGGAAGTCGCGCTCGGCCAGCGTGTAGATGATCTCGCGAGCGGCCCACAGGTTCTTCAGCGACTCGAGGTACCTGACCCGGTGGTGGTAGATGATGTCGTCGGGCGGCTCGGCCGGCACCGTCGAGACATCGGTTTCCACCAACAGGTCGCCAAAGGACGAACCCACGACTGTCATTGGCCGACACTACCCCCCCGGTCCCAGCCATTGGGACCCCGTCACCAGACTTCCGACCGGGTCAGCGTATCGCAATTCGGGTACAACGGGCCAAAGGCGGGGGCGTCGGCGCACCGCTAACATCGCCCCGTGCCGGAGCCCGGGGACCCGTCCATGCCCAGGTCAGCGGGGCCGACCCCGATCCTGCTGGCCATCAAGGGCCTGGGCCACGGCGGCGCCGAACGCCTGCTCGTGGACACCGTGGCCACGGGCGACCACCGGGCGTTCGAGTTCGAGGTGGCCTTCGTGCTCAGCGGTTCCGACGCGCTGGCCGGCGAACTGCGGGACGGCGGAACCCCGGTCCACGACCTCGGGGCCGAGCGGAGCCTCGACCTCCGATGGCTGCCCTCGTTCCGGCGCCTCCTCCTCGACCACCGCTACGCCATCGTCCATTTCCATCTGCCGTACACCGCGGCCCTGGGTCGCCTGGTCGTCCTGACCCTGCCCCGCCACCGCCGACCGGTCACCGTGTACACCGAGCACAGTCTGTGGAACAAGGTCTCCCCACTGGTCAAGCTGCTCAACCGGGCCACGGTGACCCGCGACGGCGCCCTCATCGCCGTGTCCGACGCCGCCTACCAGGCGCTCCCCCGCGCCCTCCGGCCGCGCGCCCGGGTGGTGGTGCACGGGGTGGACCTGGCCCCCTCCCGGGCCATGGTGGCGCGCCGAGACGAGGTCCGGAGTCGGATCCGGGCCGAGCTGGGCGCGGCCGACGGGGACCTGCTGGCCGTGACCGTGGCCAACCTCCGGTCGGAGAAGGGCTACGACGTCCTGTTGGAGACGGCGCGCCTGACCGGACAGCGCCGACTGCCCCTGTGCTTCGCCGCCGCCGGCCAGGGAGACCAGGGCGAGCTTCTGGCCGAGCAGCACCGGACCTTGGCCCTCGGCGACCGCTTCCGGTTCCTCGGCCACCGCCGCGACGCCCTGGCCCTGCTCACCGCGGCGGACATCGTGGTCCTCCCCTCCCACCAGGAGGGCCTACCCGTCGTCCTCATGGAGGCCGTCAGCGTGGGGGCCACCATCGTGGCCACCTCGGTGGGGGGCGTGCCCCAGGTCATCACCGACGGGGTCAACGGCCTGCTGGTGCCGCCCGGGGATCCCGGCGCCCTGGCCGACGCCCTCGAGCGCCTGGTCCACGACCCCGACCTCCGCCGACGACTGGGCCAGGCGGCGGCGGCGGAGCAGGCCACGTTCGACGTGGCCAGGGCCAGCCGGGAGATCGGGGACATCTACCGGGAGCTGCTGGACGGTCCGGGGCGGGCCGCCGCGCCGGGGCGGGGCCGCTCAGCCGGTTGACGGTCGTGGCCTCCCGGCGGCCACGTCGACGGCCAGCCGGGCCACGGCCTCCTCGACCACCTCGGAGCGGAACCGCTCCTCGAACAGTCGGTGGGCGGCACCGGTGACCGTCCGGCGGAGCTCGGGCTCGGTGAGCAGGCGGGCACACGCCTCGGCCAGGGCCGGGGCGTCATCGGCCACGAGGAGGTGCACGCCGTCGACGGCGCCGATCCCCTCGGCTCCCACCGTGGTCGACACCACCGGAACCCGGTGGGCGAACGCCTCGAGGATCTTGACCCTGGTCCCGCTGCCGTAGCGCACCGGCACGACCACCACGTCGGCCCGGGCCAACTCGGCGCCCATGTCCGGGACCCGACCCACCACCGAGACCCGGGGCGGATCGTCCAGGTCTGACAGCTCGGGACCGTGCTCGCCGACCAGCCGGACGGCCACGTCGGGCACCCGGGCGGCCAGCCGGGTGGCCACGTCGCCGGCCAGCCACCGGGCCGCCTCGATGTTGGGCGGGTAGCGGAGGAGGCCCTGGAACAGCAGCGTGGGCGGTGTGCCGACGGACACCCGACCGAGCGGATGGTCCACCGAGCGGTAACCGTTGGGGATGACCGCCACCCGCGCCACCCCGCTGTCCCGGGCCCGCTCGGCGTCGAGGTCGCTGCACACCACCACAGCCGAGGCCTTCCGGCCGGCACGGCGGTGCAGCCGCTGCCATCGGCGGACCTCCTCGCGGGCCATCGCCGCGCTCCCGGTCCTCCGGGCCCGGGCCGGCCACGACACCGCCGGAGGGCGAGGCACGGCCAGCCGGCCCAGGATCTTCTGGTCCTCGAGGTCGTCGAGGTCGAGCACGGTGGGGCCCAGCGCCGGTTCACCGGTCAGCACCCAGGGGCGGGCCCCGAAGCACCAGACCAGGTCGTAGCGGCCCGAGGCGAAGCGGGCCAACGCCCGGCGGACGGTGGGCCCGTCCTGCCAGGGCAGGCCGAGGGGCAGGTGCGGACGGGCCAGGCCGGGCACCAGCCCGGCTCCGGTGGCCGGACGGTTGTCGAAGCCCACCTGGGCCACCCGGTCCAGCCCGAGGGAGGGGTCGGGCGGGTCGAGGTCGGTGCGGAACTTGGAGACGGCCGAGAACAGGTCGACCGACCCGCACCGGCGCAGGCCGCGGAGCACCATGGCCAGCCGCAGCCTCGGTCCCCGGTCCTCGGGCCACGGGTACTCGCCGGCAATCACCAAGGTCCTCATCGACACCCCTCACCCGAACGGTCGACACGACCGGCAGACCTGCTCGGGCCACCGGGACGAGCCGACGGCCCGCCGCTCGCCTCGCGCCGACGATGGTAGCGGAGGGGCCGGCGGCGGCCCTGCCGGTTCGGACCCTGCTGCTAGCATCGTCCCGCCCGTGGGGCCGGCCGCGGCTGGGGGGCCGCCCAATCGACCGAGAGCTTGCCCGAGGACACCCACAACGGCATGACCCAGGATTCGCCGACCACCGACGTGCCCCTGGTGCTGCACGTGATCCCCACCGCCCGGGCGCGGGGAGCCCGAGCGCGAGGCCCGCGCGTTGGCCGACCACCTCGACACCCCCGGCGTACGTCACCACCGGGTGCTCAGCCTGTTCGCCGGCCCCGACGAGGTGGTGGTGGACCGCTCCCTCGAACAGCCCGGAGGGGACGACCCCCGCCGTCGGATTCGACGGCCGATTGGTCCTCCGCCTACGGCGGACGTTGGGCGAGATGGATCCCGACGTCGTGGTGGCCCACGGCAGCGAGCCGCTGAAGTTCCTGGTGCCGGCCATGGTGGGCCGCAGACGTCCGCTGGCCTACTACGCCATCGGCACCTACTCCGGCTCGGACAGGACCTCCCAGCTCCGTCTGTGGCGCACCCTGGTGTCCCGGGCCGATCGGATTGCCGCCGAGGGCGAGGAGGTGCGAGACGAGTGCATCGACCGCCTCGGCGTCCCCCCGCACCGGGTGGTGGTGACCCCCAACGGCCGGGATCCCGGGGTATTCCACCCCGCCGACGCCGGCGAGCCGGAAGCCGGCGACGAGGGGTCCCTCCCGGTCCACCTGCTCTTCGTGGGTGCGCTGACCTCCGGCAAGCGGCCCGAACGGTTCGTCGAGGTGGTGGCCGCCCTACGCTCCCGGGGCCTCGAGCTCCGCGCCACGATGATCGGGGACGGGCCGCTCCGGGCCGCAGTGGCCCTGCCGGCCGAGAAGGCCAGGGTCGAGCTCCTGGGCTCGCGGTCGGATGTGGCCGAGCAGATGCGACGGGCCGACCTCATGATCTTCCCGAGCCGGCCCGAGGGCGAAGGCATGCCGGGAGTGCTCATCGAGGCGGCGCTGTCCGGACTGCCCGTGGTGGCCACCGCCGTCCCCGGGGTGGCGTCCATCGTGCAGGACGGCCAGACGGGCCTGGTGGTGCCCGTGGACGATCTCGAGGCCATGGTCTGCGCCACCGCCGACCTGGTCGAGGACGGCCGGCGGCGGCAGCGGCTGGGACAGGCCGGCCGCCAGCGGGGCCTGGACCACTTCAGCCTCGACGCCGTGGGTCGCGTGTGGATGGACCTGCTCCGGCCCCTGCTCGATCAGGCGGCCCGCACTCGGCGTCCGCGGCGCTAGCGACGGTCCGCGCTCAGGCGCACGCGACGAAGGGCGGGGCCGAAGCCCCACCCTTCGTCAGTACTGCTTGGTCGCTACGACACTGCTTGGTCGCTACGACGCTCGAGTTACCTCGATTCGGTCAGCGTGGAACCGGCGACCAGACCGATCTTCTTCAGGCCCTTGGGAGCCTTCAGCGTGGCCGTGGTGACGCCCTTCTTGACCTTGATGCTGAGGGTGGGCTGGCACTGCGGGAACGCCGGGGTCGGCGAAGTCGACGTCGGCGCCGCCTGGGTCAGGGCACCGATGGTGGTGGCGTCCGGGACCCCGGATGCGCCCACCGATCCGCCGGGTCCAGCGAAGGAACCGGAGATGGTACCGCCCGTCAGGTTGAACGAGGCCGGCGGGATGATCTGGTCGACCACCGAGGTCGGCGCGATCTTGGCCGTGGACGACGTGTAGCTGATGTTGGAGTCGTACTCCGTCGTGCTCGGCGGGGTGGCGCTCAGCAGGCCGGAGCAGGTCTCCTCAGTGGTATTTCCCGTATGCGCCGGGTCGACGCCGACCGTGAACTTGATGGCGGTGACCGATGCCGTGTTGGTCCCGTCGGTCACGGTGCCGGTGCAGGTACCACTCCCCTTGATGGTCACGCCCTCGGGGCCGTTGGCGGCGAACTGCGTGTCGGCGATGGCGCGCACGGCCGCCTCAGGGTCGGTGGCATGGGCCGACTGCACCCAGTCGTTCTTGAGCGGCACGCTCAGCTTGGTCGATGCGGTGATGCTGCAGTGAAGGCTGCTGCCGGCTCCTGCGGTGATGGTGGGCTTGCCGGCGAACGCCGGAGCCGACGAGAGCGCGATGACGCCTCCGGCTGCCAACGAGACCGCGAGCGCGGACTTCATGACGGTTCTGAACATGATGTGGGTCCCCCCCAAGTTGTTGAGTTGTTCCGATGGATTTGTTCCGACGGATTCTGTTCCGATGGATTCGCAACAGCCGTGCGGGCGTCAACGTAACAAACTCTGACGCGCCAAACAACACCCCCGAAGGCGGGGAGGGGCCATGGCGCAATAGTCACGCAACGTGACGAGATGTACGCTGTACGCGTTCGACGGGCCTACCCGCTCGGTTCAGCCCGCCATCGGGCCGGCGGCCACCCGCTGCCGCGCCCGCGCCCGTTCGGCGACCTGCCCGAGTTGTAGTTGGGCCCTACCGACGCAGTGCCCAGCCCTAGCCGGCGGACGGTGCCTGGCGGCACGGGGAACAGCCGACAGGACGGGCGAAGTCCGCACCGGGTTCAGACCGATCGTCAGGATCTTGGCCAACCAGGGGTTCCGCTCGGCGTCAGTAGCTCGGCGGGGGGCTACCGCCCGGGCCCGGGCCGGCACCTGGTCCGAGGGCCAGGACTGCCTCGCGCTCGGCGGGTTCCGGCTCGGCCTGGGGCGCCACCGGTACTACCCGGCGGGGCACGGTGAGCCGGACGTCCTTCTGGTCGATGCGCACGTTGGTGAGCACCACACCGAGCACCGGTGCGTCGATGCGGCGGAGGAGGTCGCCGGCCTTCCGGGCGTCACCGAAGGTCGTGGCGCCGCACTCCCCCACCACCAGGACCACATCCACGGCCCGGGCCAGGGCCTCGGCATGGTGGACGGCCAGCAGGGGTGGGACCTCGACGATGACCACGTCACACAGCGTCCGGGCGGCGTCGAGTACGGCGCGTCCTCGGGTGACCAGCTCGCCGCTGTTGGCGATGAACGCGCCCAGCGGCAGGCGGGAGACGAACTCCAGGCGCGACGGCTGCATCTGGGCCTCGACATCCTCGCGCCGGATCACCGGAGCCCGGCCGTCGGCCACGCGCACGGTGTTGCCGGCCTCGATGTCGCCCGTCGAGACCACGATGACCCGCTGACCGGCCTCGCCGTAGATGGCGGCCAGGTTGGCGGCCACGTGGGGCCGGGACGGCTCGGTGCCCGCCGACACCACCATGACCACGCTCCGCTCCGCCAACGCCGACCCCGTGACGGCCGGGCCGGGCCGGGGGGCGTCCAGCAAGGCACCCTGGCCGTACTCATACCCGTAGGGGTCGGCCGGGGCCGACTGCGGGGCCAGGCTCTCGAAGAGTACGGACATCCGCAGCATCCGGTACGCCTCGGCGCCCGGTGAGTCCGGTTCCCGCACCACGTCGACGGGCAGGATCTGGCCCCCGACGGCCTGTCCGGCCTTCATCGGCAGCGCCGGGATCTCCACCACCACCGGGAAGCCGAAGTTGCTGGCGGCACGACTGGAGGAGCGGAGTCGCTTGTCGAGGAGCTCGCGCAGGAGCACGATGCCCGCCCCGATGAGGGCGCCGAAGACCAACCCGGCCAGCAGGCGCACCTTGCGGCTGGAGGTCAGGCTGGTCTTGGCCCCGGTCCGGGTGGCGACGACGGCCGGCTGCTGAATGGAGAAGCCGGTGCTGACAGGAACGGGGGTGTCCGACGATCCGGTGTCCGACGAATTTGAGTTGGCGGCGTTGGGCGAGTTGGCCGCCTTGGCGGCGGCGGCGGCCGCCGCCGCCTCGGCCTGGGCCCGAGCCGACGCCCCGATGAACCGCTGGAGCTCGAGGGCGAAGACGTTGGCCCGGAAGACCGCCTCCGTCGGCGTCTTGCCGTACGCGGTGAGGAGGACCTCGGTGGCCGTGCTCCGCTTGATGGGGGTGGTGCTGGACGTGGTCTGCTTGAGTGAGGTGACCCCCGGAGGGACGATCGTGACCGTGAAGTACTTGAAGTACAGGTAGCTCGGGACGTTCAGGTGTGCCGCCTTGACCGTGGCGGCCTGGACACGGCTGCTGGTGGCGAGGAAGTAGATCTGGTTGCTGGTGACCCCCCCGCCCAGCGGGCTGTTCCTGCTGGCCGGGATCGAGCCCACCAGCGCGCTGGACTGCCACGGCAGCCCCCGTTCCGACTTGGCGGTCTTGCTGACGGGCAGTAGCACGGCGATGACCGCACCCACCAGTGCCAGGACAATCAGCAAACGCCAACTGCGCCGGAGCGCACCTGTGTAATCGATCGGCTCCATCGCGACTCCCACTCCCTGCCCAACGTAGACGGGTGATCATATACCGTCGCCCTGGCCTCTGAACAGCAGCAATGTTGCCCGAACCGGGGTGCGCGACAGCCCAATACCCAATATTGGGGATGGTCGCCACGGCATGCGATCGGTAACCTCACACCAGCTTGTCCAGGGTCCCCGAAAGGGGCCTCGGCCAACCGGCAGAACTGTGTTGGGAGCAGCTCGCTGGAGGGGATGACAGAATGGGTCGCACCACCTCGAGGTCGGGGTGGGATCCGCTCGTCGGGTGGCACTCGTCACGGGGGGTGGGTATCGCACAGGAGTAGGGGGAGATTCGGACAGGACCGGAGCCGGTTGGCGGGAACCGACGGCATCGGCGGTGTGCAGTTCGAAGGTAATGCGCTTGGGTGGAGAGCGGTCGGGACTTTTGGCCAAGTGGGGGCTGTTGGATGGACGGATCTGATCCGAGCGAAGGATTCGGGAGCGAACCGGGGAGGGGCAGCGGGTTCGTGGGGGGTACCGCCGATCCTCCTCTCGACGGGGGCAAGCGGAACGTGGCCGTCCGGGCCAGCCGGGTCCGGTCCCGTCTGGTGTTCACCCTGCTCGACGCCATCTGTATCGTCGCCGGGTACAGCCTGGCCCAGGTCACCTACTTCCGGGACAAGGCCCCAGGGTTGTACTGGCAGCACCTGGCCGCCTTCCTGGCCGTGGCCCTGGTCGTCACGCTGGTGGCCAACCACATCTTCGGGCTGTACGGCCGGATGTGGCGCCACGCCGGCGTCGAGGAGGCCCGCCAGCTGATCCTGTCGGCTGCCGTGGTGGTGTGCGTCCTGGTGGTGCTGTACCCGGTGGGCAAGCGGTACGGATTCGAGCACGTCCCGGTCACCGTCATCGTGGTGGGATGCATGTTCGCCACGATGGGCATGGGCGTCCTCCGCTTCCACTCCCGGCTGTTCGCCTGGCAGCGGGGGGCCAGACGGGTCGGCCTCCGGGTGGCCGTGGTCGGCAGCCGCGACGCCGGTGCCGCCGCCATCCGGGAGATGCTGCGCAGCCCCGGGGCGGGCCTGGTCCCGGTGGCCGTGTTCGACGACGACAGCCGGGCCCACGGCCTCTCCATGGTCGGGGTGCCGGTGGTGGGCTCGATCGACGACATCCCGGAGGCCTCGGCCCGCTACACCCTCCAACAGGTCCTGCTGGCCATCCCCAATCCAGCGCCGGAGACCGTGGAGCGGGTCCTCCAGGCCTGCGAGACCGCCGGGCTGACCATGAAGGTCCTGCCCGGGGTGAGCCACCTGGTGGACGGGAGTCGTACCCTTCCCTCACTGCGGGCGGCCCGGGAGCCCCGGATCGAGGACCTGCTGGGCCGCAAGCCGGTGCCGATCGACCTGGCCACCGTGCGACGCTCGCTCGAGGGCCGGCGGGTGCTGGTCACCGGGGCCGGCGGCTCCATCGGGTCGGAGATCTGCCGTCAGGTGGCCGAGCTCAACCCGGACCTCCTGGTCCTCCTCGACCACGACGAGACCCACCTGCACGACACCGCGGCCACCGTTCCCATCCAGTGCGAGCAGGCGCTGGTCGACATCACCGACCGCTCGGCCGTGGTCGACGCCTTCAACCGGTACCGCCCCGAGGTGGTCTTCCACGCGGCCGCCCACAAGCACGTGCCGGTGCTCGAACGCCACCCCGTCGAGGCGGCGTCGACCAACGTGTTCGGGACCCTCAACGTGGTGGCCGCGGCCACCGGGGTCGGGGTCCAGCGGTTCGTCCAGATCTCGACCGACAAGGCCGTCCGGCCCTCCAGCGTGATGGGGGCGTCCAAGCGCATCGCCGAGCAGATCGTGCTGTCCCGCGCCCCTGCGGAGCCTCGTACTGCACCGTTCGGTTCGGCAACGTGCTGGGCAGCCGGGGCAGCGTCATCCCGACGTTCGCCCGGCAGATCGCCAACGGGGGCCCGGTCACCGTCACCGACCAACGGATGACCCGGTTCTTCATGAGCGTGGAGGAGGCGGTCCAGCTGGTGCTGCAGTCCTCGGTCCTGTCCGACGGCGGCGGTGAGATCTTCATGCTGGAGATGGGCGAGCCGGTCCGGATCCTGGACCTGGCCGAGCGGATGATCCGCCTGTCCGGCTACCAGGTGGGCACCGACATCCCCATCGAGATCGTCGGCATGCGGCCCGGCGAGAAGCTGGACGAGGAGCTCCGGACGCCGGAGGAGTCCATCATCACCACGTACCACCCCTACATCAACCAGCTCATCCCCATCACCGCGCCCGAGGAGCAGTTCGCCGACGGCCTCGACCGCCTGCGGGAGGCCGTGGCCCGCCGCGACGCCGAGGAGGTCAAGGAGCTGCTCTTCTCGGTCGGGACCCTGCGCCACACCGAGGCGGTCCGGGACGGGGGAGCCGCGTCCGCCGGTTCCGGGGACCCGGTACCCGACGGACGACCGGTGGCCGTCGACCACGACGCCGGGCCTCGTGCCGCCAGCCGGCCGGAGCCCTCGGCCAGCGCCCAGCAGGTCCCGGCGTGAACCACCGTCCGGGCGTCGCCGAGTGAACCCGGGCGACGGGCCGGTCCGGCTCGTCGTGGTCGGCCAGGGCTACGTGGGCCTGCCGCTGGCCCTGCGGGCGGTGGAGGTCGGATTCGACGTGGTCGGGTTCGATCTGGACGCCGACCGGGTCAAGCAGCTGGCCGCCGGCAGCTCCTACGTCGAGGACATCAGCGACCGGCGACTGGCCGAGGCCCTGGCCACCGGACGCTACGAGCCCACCGCCGACCCGGACCGGATCGCCGGGTTCGACGTGGCCGTCATCGACGTGCCCACCCCCCTGGCCGAGGGGGTGCCCAATCTCTCCTACATCGAGGACGCCGCCGCCCTCCTGGCCGGCCACCTGCGGCCCGGGGCGACGGTGGTCCTCGAGTCGACCACCTATCCCGGCACCACCGAGGAGCTGGTCGGCACCGATCCTCGAGGACGGCTCGGGGCTGCTGGCCGGCCGTGACTTCCACCTCGGCTACAGCCCCGAGCGGATCGACCCCGGCAACCCCGACGTGGCGGCTGGAGAACACCCCGAAGGTGGTCTCGGGCATCGACGACGACTCGCTGACCGCCGTCCGGGCCTTCTACGACCGCCTCGTCGACCGGACGGTCCCCGTGTCGGGCACCCGTGAGGCGGAGCTGACCAAGCTGCTCGAGAACACCTTCCGGCATGTCAACATCGCCCTGGTCAACGAGCTGGCCATGTTCGCCGCCGAGCTGGGCATCGACGTCTGGGAGGCCATCGACGCCGCCTCGACCAAGCCGTTCGGCTACCTGCGGTTCACCCCGGGGCCCGGGCGTGGGCGGGCACTGCCTCCCCATCGACCCCAGCTACCTCTCGTGGAAGGTCCGGCGCACGCTCGGCCAGCCCTTCCGCTTCGTCGAGCTGGCCAACGACGTCAACGAGCACATGCCCGACTACGTGGTCCGCCGGCTGCTCCTGGCCTTCAACCGGCATGGGCCGGCACGATCAACGGGTCCCGGATCCTGCTGCTCGGACTGGCCTACAAGCGCAACACCGGCGACGCCCGCGAGGCTCCCGGCACGGTCATCGCCCAGGCCCTGGCCGCCCTCGGGGCCGAGGTGCGGGTGGTCGACCCCCACCTCCCGGGCGACGCTGTGCCCTATCCCCTGGTCGAGCTCACCGCCGAGGAGCTGTCGGCGGCCGACGGGGTGGTGCTCGTCACCGACCACGACGCCTTCGACTACGAGCTGGTCCGACGGCACGTCCAGCTACGTGCTCGACACCCGGAATCGATTGAGCGGCCCGACCGTCGAACGGTTGTAGTCTCCGCCGGTGCAGCGAGCGAGCCGGCCACCCACGGGGATCGCGACGGGCGCGCGAGACGGGGTCGGACGACCGGGCGACAACCGGGTCGACCGGCCATGAAGGTCGTGGTGACCGGTGGGGCCGGCTTCATCGGCGCCAACCTGTGCCGGACCCTGGCCGACCGGCCCGAGATCGCCGAGGTGGTGGCCCTCGACGATCTGTCCACCGGGCGGCGCGCCAATCTGGAAGGTGCCGACGGTGTCGCCCTGGTCGAGGGGTCGATCCTCGACGCCGACCTCCTCGACCAGGTGTTCGCCGGTAGCAGCGCCGTGGTCCACCTGGCCGCCCGGCCTTCGGTGCCCCGCTCCCTGACCGATCCCATGGCCAGCCATCTGACCAACGCCACCGGGACCATGGAGGTCCTGGAGGCGGCCCGGCGGGCCGGTGGGGCCCAGGTGGTGATGGCCTCGTCCTCGTCGGTCTACGGCGCCAATCCGGCCCTGCCCAAGCGGGAGGACATGGCCACCCTGCCGGTCAGCCCCTACGCCGCCGGCAAGCTGGCCGCCGAGGCGGCCACCCTGGCCTACGGCCATTCCTTCGGCCTCCCCGTCCTGGCCTTCCGGTTCTTCAACGTCTTCGGTCCCCTGCAGGCGGCCGATCACGCCTACGCCGCCGTGGTGCCCTCGTTCCTGGCCGCCGCCCTCCGCCACGAGCCCGTCCCGGTCCACGGAGACGGGCTCCAGACCCGGGACTTCACCTACGTCGGGACCGTGGCCGGGGTCCTCACCGATGCGGTCCTCCGGCGGGTGACCTCGCCGGGGCCGGTCAACCTGGCCTTCGGGACTCGGGTCTCCCTGCTCGAGCTCATCACGCTGCTGGAGGACATCCTGGGAAGACCGCTCCCGAGGGCGCACACCGAGCCCCGGGCCGGCGATGTGCGCGACTCCCAGGCCGACACCACCCGGCTCCACGAGCTGTTCCCCGACGTAGAGCCGGTGGCGCTGCAGGCGGGACTGGAGGCCACGGTGGCCTGGTTCCGGGAGGGGCCCTGAGCTCCGTCGACGCCGCACCCGCCTCGGGGCACGACGACCCGGAGGCGCCCGAAGTCGGGCCCGCCGCCCACCGCACCCTGGTGGCCGGCGCCGTCCTGGTCGGCCTGGCCGTGCTGGGTGGCGTGATCGTCGGGCTCCACCCGGCCGCCGACTTCCTCGATCGCTGGGGATTCTCCGCCGTCGCCCGGACCCCCGATCAGGGGGCCCTGGTCCGCATCGTCAAGCTCGGTGACCCCCTGGTCCTGGTGCTCGGGACCCTGCTGGCCACGGCGTTGGCCGTACGAAGGGACCGCCTGCGGGCCCTGGCCTGCCTCTGCGGGCCACCCCTGGCCGCGGTGCTGGTCGAGCTGGCGTTCAAGCCCCTGGTGGGGCGGCACTTCGACGGTGTGCTCAGCTACCCCTCGGGCAACGTCACCAACGTGGCCGCCGTGGCCACCGCCCTGGCCCTGGCCACGTCGGGCCGGATCCGGGTCGTGGTCGGGACCCTCGGCGCGGTGGCCACCGGGGCCATGGCCGTCGCCGTGACCGGGCTCCGATGGCACTTCCCCACCGACGCCCTGGGCGGTGCGGTGTTCGGCGTGGGGGTCGTGCTGCTGGTCGACGGCGTGCTCCACCTCCACGAGCTCGGACGGTGGCTGCCCCGGGCGCTCAGGGCCGCGCCGACGCCACCGGTCCGGAATGAGGGCGGCTGAGGCGGGCCTGCGGGGCCGCGTCATCAAAGATGATGATGCGGCCCTTGCCCAACCGGGCCCCGAGGCCGTAGATTACGGGGGAGCAGGGGTGTCACCGCGGGGCCAGGCCTTGTGCCGTTGAGACAAAACGGGCGGTGAACCGGGGGAACATGTCGACCAACAAAGGCAGCACTGCACGAGGGGACACCGCCGCCCACCCCGCGCCGTCCGGTGGCCCGGCCGCCCGGACCGTCGCGCACGTCGACCTCCGACCGGCGGGAGGCAACGACGCTCCGGAACCCACCGGTGGAGCCTCCCCGGAGTGGTCGGCCGTCCTCGGCCGAGCCCTGGCCAACCTCGAGCAGGCCGTGCGGTCCGACGACCGGGTCTGCCCCTACGGCGTGTCCCGGATCGCCATCTCCTTCGGCCCCGACGCCGACATGGTCACCCCCCGGGTGCTGGGCGAACGATTGGCCCGCGCCGTGGGCCAGGGCCTGGTCGGCGAGCGTCCGGCTCCCGCTGCCCACCCGTCGGCCACCTCCCTGCGCCACCCGGGGGCCGGGATCACGCGGAACGGCCACGTGAACGGGAACGGATCCCGCCAGCCCCGGATCGGCGCCATACCCTCGACCACCGTGGTCACCGTGGAGCGCGTGCCGGACAGCGGCCCGCTGCCGGGAGCCCTCGTACCCCTGGCCCTGCGTCTCCCGGATCCCGGGGGGACCACCACCCGACTGCGGCACCGAACGGTCATCCGCTACTCCACCCGGCGGTTGGCCGGCTACGGCACCCGCCACGACGACCACCGGCCGAACGGGGACCACCCGCTGGGCGCCGTTCTGGTGGTGGACCCCGATCCCACCGTCTCCGGCTCGCCGGGCCTGGCCGCGCTGGCCACCACCACCCTGGCCGAGCGCCTGGGCTACCGGACCGGGGTGATCTCGCTCACCGGTGATGCCTGCGTGGTCACCGAGATCGACGGCGTGGGCCTCGACCTGGTGGTCCTCATGGTGGCCTCGGAGCCGGCCGGCACCCACTCGACGTGGGCCTCGAGCACGTGGTCGGTTCCGGCCCGGCTGGTCGGGGCCTACCGCTCGCTCGGCATCGAGGTCCTGGCCGTGAGTGCCGGGGCCGGGGCCGGGGCGCTGGCCGGCTGCCTCGAGCAGGGTGCCTACGTCCTGTTCGACCTCAACGCCCTCCCCACCGAGCTCCTCGAACTCAGCCGGTCGGGCACGCTCGGCAGCGACCGGACGATGGGCCGTCACACCAGCCACCTGCCGTCGCCGCTCGAGTCCCTCCTGCTCCTGACATCCAGCGAGCGTCGGGTGCTCTACTTCCTGACGGCCGGCCGTTCGGCGCAGGAGATCGCCGACGAGCTGGTGGTGTCCCTGGCCACGGTGCGGTCCCACATCCGTTCGGTCCTCCGCAAGCTGGGCGTCCGGTCCCAGTTGGCCGCCGTGGCCATGGCCAACAGCCGGGGCCTGGTCCTGACCGAACCGGCTCACGCCTCCTAGGGGCGGATCCCGCGGGAACCCCAGGTCCGACGGGACGGCGACCTGGACCGTAGCCGCCGCCCACGGGCGGCCAGCGCGGCACCGAGCTACTGCGGAGGAGGCGTCCGGCTGATACCCCGCACGCGCCGCCACAACCGTCGGGCCTCCACCCGGCGCCGGCCGGCGAACCCCCACACCTGGTCGAAGGCCCGCGAGGTCCACGGCTGCGGCTGGACGGTGAGCCCGGCCTCGCCCGAGGCGCGGATCTCCTCGGCCATCCGCAGGTAGACGTGGCGACGGTAGTGCCGGATGTCCGACAGCAGGTCGTCCTGGCTGGTCACAAAGGCGCGGACGTCACAGACCGACGCGTTGGGGAGCTCGGCCACCACCTGGTCCAGGGCGGCATTCATCACCCGGTGGTGGAGATAGCGATCGGGCTCCTTCGGCTGCTCGACGGGCACCTCGGCCCCGTTGAGCAGGATCAGCCGCGCCCCGGGCGGCATCGACCGGGCCAGCCAACGGATGTTGTCCTGGAAGCGGTCCACGGTGATCCCGCCCAGGAATTCGAACTCCCCGGCGAACCACTCGAGGAATTGGCGGCCCATCCCCTCCCGTCCGAACCGGTACTCGACCGCGGGCCACTGGTCGGGCTGCGTGACATCCACGGTGAACTGGTGCCACGGGACGACCAGACCCAGCCGACGGTGGCGGTACAGGCCCTGGGTGTAGTCGGTCAACACGCTGTACACCAGCACGTCGTAGTCGGGGTCGACCACGACCGGCGAAGCGAATACCCGCTGGTCGAGGAAGGGGATCCGGTCGACCAGGGTCCGCTGGTCGACGTCGATCCCCTCGGCCGACTGACGGAGGGTCTCGGTGTGACCCACGAAGATGAAGGCCCCGGTGGGCCCGGTGTGGGAGAACTCGGTGGCGATGTCCCCGCCGAGGAACTGCTCGGCGGTGGTCAGATCGCAGCCTCCCACCATCAGGACCCGTTGACTCCGGCCGGCGACGCCGGTCCCCACGGCGGACCGACCGCCGGACGCCCGGAACTCGGCATCGAACACGGCGTCGTCGCGGGTGATCCAGTCCACCGGCCCGTGAGGCGGCTCCCCGGGCGACGCGGCCACCTCACCGACCACGTCCAACGGGGGAGACCCGAGCTGGGCGTAGAGCCACTGCTCCACACCCATGTTGAGGATCCGGCACGAGAACAGGAAGTCGGACAGCGCCCCCCCATCCGGGGCCAGGGAGTAGAAGCCGCAGATCCCATAGTCGCCGTAGCGGTCCCGTACCCGGACGTAGCCCGTGCGGCGGCGGGTGTCGGCGAGCAGGGCGTCGAACGCCTCCCGGTCGGGTCGTCGCTTGGTGAAGTTGAGCTGGTTGGTGCGATTGACCAGCTCGAACAGGCGGTCCGCCTCCGACTCGGCGTCGGTGAACACCCCGACCCGGATGTCACAGGACCGGAGGAAGGCCTCGTTGGACCCGGATGCGGCCACCCGGTCGACGAGCTTGCGCTCGAGCACGCGGTACTGCTCCAAGCGGGTCAGCTGACCGTCGTCCTTCCCGGCCAGCTGGGGTCGGTCCAGCAGTCCCTCGATGATCTCCGGGCCGGCCACCTGGATCCCGGGCACGGCGTGCCTCACCTCCTCGCGGTTGAGGGGGAGGTCATCGACGAAGAGGACCTCCTCGGGCCGCAGCTGGGCGTCGGCCACGATCCGGGCCACCCGCCCGCCCTTGGGCGTCCAGTCGATCTGGGCGAACACCAGCTCGTCCCACAGGCCGACCCGCTCCAGTTCGGTACGGGCCCGGGAGGGGTCGTTCTTCGAGCACACCGAGTTGACGATGCCCCGCCGGTTGAGGGTCCGCACCAGATCGATCCGCGACTGGGGCAGTGTCACCGTCCCTTCGCTGAGCGTGCCCTCCCACAGGGTGTCATCGAGGTCCCAGACCACCAGTTTGACCGGCCGGGCCTGATCGGGGACTGGGACCTGGGGGCCGTCCGCCACCACCCCCTCGGGCTGGTCGCCGATCACCGCGCCCGACGCCCCGGTGCCCGGAGCCGCCCCGCCCCGACGTCGCTGTTCGCCCCCCCACACGTTGACAACGGAAACCCCATGCCCTCTCGACTCTCGGCCGCCGTCGTCGGCGGCCAGACCACGGCCCGCGCCCACGCCCCACACGGGATCCGGGCCGAGGTCGTAACCGGCAGCCGGGACAGCTTATCGGAGATAGTAGGATCGGGGCCGTGGACGGGGGGTCTCCATCGGCGGCGGTGAGCACGTCCGCCCAGCGCAGGAGCCTCATCGTCCGGACCCGCCGACAGATCCGGCGTCGGGCCAGCGGGCTGCGCGGCCGGGTCGAGCTGGCCGTCGATCCGACCTACCGGCGACGCGCCGAGGAACTGACCCTCCCGGGGGAGACCGCCGGGTCTACTGCTACCACGTGCGCAAGACCGCCGGCACCAGCCTCTTCCTGAGCTTCCTGGCCTTGGGCGGCGAGGACCCCATGGCGGTGTGGCGCCGGATCACCAGCTCACGTCTGCAGCGGACGGTGACCGGCCGGTACGCCTTCGCCGCCAACGACCGCCGCGTGCTGGCCGAGGGTGCCTACCTCTGCGCGCGCTCCCACCGGAACTACGCCGACCAGCCGCTGCCCCCCGGGACCTTCACCGTGACCATCCTGCGCGACCCCCTGGCCCGGGTGCACTCGTACTACGACTACCTGGTGGCCGGGGACGAGCCGGGGACGCCCGGCCGGCTGGGTGGTCGGGAGCGGCGCCTGGCCCAGGAGGGCTTCGACGCCTTCCTCGACCAGGTCCCGGTCGAGGGCCTCCTGACCCAGCTGGCCATGTTCTCGGAGCGCCTCGACCTCAACGAGGCTGTGGACCGGATCGGTGGGTGCTCGAGCGTGTTCTTCACCGAGGGGTTCGGCGCCGGCCTGGCCCGCCTGGCCGAGCGGCTCGACCTGCCCCTCGAGCCCCGGCGCGAGCGGGTGACCGCCGCCCGCTCGTTCCTGACCCCCGAACAACGGGACCGCCTGGCCGCCCGGCTCGAGCCGGAGTACGAACTGCTGCGCCGGCTCGAGGAGGCCGGAGTGGCCAGCCTCGGATCGACCGGCGGGGCCTGACCGGGACCGGCTGGCCGGCTCAGCACGACCGCTTGAGGGTGAGGGCCTTCAGGAGGGCGCCCCACTCGTAGACCACGTCGTAGGGCAGCCGGACCCGCGGATCGGCCACCGGAACCATCTCCAGCTCCACCGGGGTGCACCGCTTGAACAGCATCCGGGCCCGGGTGGCCTGGGACCGCTCCGAGACCACGATGATGCGGTGCCAATGGCGGCGGGCGGCCAAGTGGGCCACGTACTCCGCCTCCCCCGCCGTGTCGAGCGGGTCGGCCCGGAAGCAGATGAGCCGGACCCCGGCCACCGGACGCGGGCAGGCCACGGCATTCTGGCCTCCGAGTGAGATCACCGCCACCGGGGCGTAGCCCAGACCGGCCAGGTGGAGGGCCTGCTTGGCCCGGAGCTGTCCGGGGTCCCCGCCCAGGGCCACCACGGCATCGGCCCTGGTGGGCTGGTCGGTGGGCGGCCAGACGAACAGGCGGGCCGTCCCCACCACCAGCAGCACGAGGCCCCCCGCCACCAGGCCCAGGAGGGTCAGGACGACCCGGCGCCGCCAGGGGGACGGTGTGGCGCTCATGCCCGGAGGCTACCGGCCCACCACGCGGGCACCGGGGCGGGGAACAGCTCGACTCCGAGGGGGGTTGGTACGCTGCTAGCAGGGAGTAGCCATGGACCGAACCCGAAGACTCAGCCTCAGTCTGGCCCTCAACGGGCTGCTGGTGATCGTCCAGATGGGGTTCGGGCTGGCGGCCCACTCGACCGGCCTGGTGGCCGACGCCGGCCACAACCTGGCCGATGTGGGGGCCCTGCTCCTCTCCCTGGTGGCCGTGCGGCTGGTCCTCCGGCCCCCCAGCGCGGCCCGTTCCTTCGGCAACCACCGGGCCACCATCCTGGCCGCCCTGGCCAACGCCGCCCTCATCGGCGTGGTCACCGTCCTCATCGTCATCGACAGCGTCCACCGGCTCGGCCATCCCGAGCCGGTCAAGGCCGGCCTGGTGGTGGTGGTGGCGTCGTTCGCCCTGGTCGTCAACGGCGTGGCCGCCCTGGTACTGCGGGACGGGACCCATGACCTCAACATGCGTTCGGCCGTGCTGCACATGGCCGGGGACGCCCTGGCCTCGCTGGCCGTTCTACTGGCCGCCGTGGTGATGATCGTCGTGCCGTCGGCCACCTGGCTCGACCCGGTCTCCGCCCTGGTGGTGGCCGGCATCATCGTCTACCAGGCCGCACGTATCTTCAGGGGCAGCATCGCCGTGCTCCTCGAGTCGACCCCCGAGGACCTGGATCTGATCCGGCTGAGCGGGACCATGACCGGGGTGCCCGGTGTGGGTGAGGTCCACGACCTCCACGTGTGGAGCCTGTCCAGCGAGCTCCGGGTGCTCTCGGCCCACCTGGTGCTGACCGGCCACCCGACGCTGGAGGAGGCCCAGGTCGTGGGCGAGCGGGTGAAGGCGGCCATCGCCGCCCCCTACGCCATCTCCCACTCGACACTGGAACTGGAGTGCGAGCGGTGCAACGACGACGAGGACCCGTGCCGGATGGAGACGCCGGCACCGTCCTCGCTCGCCCCGCTGCACCGCCATTGAACGGGTCCGGGCACGGAGGAGCGAGCCGGCCCGATGGGATGCCGAGCCCCGGAGGGGACGTGGGCACGGCAGGAACGGTCGGGGCCGCGTCTACCCGCCGGGGAGGGTGAGCGCCCGCAGGTCGGGCGCCAGCCCGCCGACGGGCATCGGGGAGGAGAAGCTGTACCCGTAGCGGGCGATCCTCGACTCGAAGCGGTGCACCGTGCGCCGGTTGGCCGCGCTGGTGAGCAGTCCGCCGGACCGCCAGTCCTCGACGTAGCGGTCGTTCAGACCCTGTCGCGGCTCCTCGCCGGTGGCGACCCGGTCGAGGCCCAGGAACGCCTGGAGCGCGCCCAGCACATCGTCCGGCCGGGTCACCAGGTCCTCGTAGCGGAGGACGACCACCCGCTCGAGGAGCGAGAGGTCCCCGGCCATCACCTCGTGGGCATGGACCCAGTGGTCGACCAGGCGACCGACCGACCGGCGTGACCAGCCGCGCGCCCGCAGCGCCATGGCCTCGGCGACCGGGTGGCGGACCACCACCACGAAGGACGAGCCGGGGAACAGCGCCTGGAGGAACCGCATCTTCAACAGGTTGGACGGCGTCTTCTCGACCAGGACCGGCTGTGTGGTGTCCCAGTAGGGCGCCCATGCCTCCCACAGGGCCCTACGAGACGCGTCGCTGACCAGCGGCGAGTCCTCGGTGAGGTGCATGCCGGTGGCGTAGGCGAACCGGTCGATGCCACCGGCCTGCTGCTGTGTGGTGTACACGTCCTGCACGTACTGCCCCTCATCGGCCACGGGACCGATGCCCTCGAGATTCGAGACGCCGGGAGATCGGGCGATCTCGGCGGCCAGCAGTGTGGTTCCGCTCCGGGGCAGCCCACCGATGTAGACGAACCGGTGCTGTTCGACGGCGTCGGCCACGGCCTAGGACCGTACCAGTCGTCGAACGGGTCGAGGCTGCGATGCTAGCGTCGCGCCCGATGCAACCGCCCGTCTCGGTCCGTCACGGCGGACTTCCGCGTGACGAGATGGTGCCGTTCATCCCCCGTGGCGTGTCGACGGTGCTCGACGTCGGGTGCAGCCGAGGACGGTTCGGGGCCACGCTGCAGCAGGCGAACCCGGCGCTCCGGCTGTTCGGTATCGAGCCGGACCCGGCGACCGCCGAGCAGGCAGCGGGTCACTACGAGCAGGTGACCTGTGGATCGTTCCCCGATGACCTCCCGGCGGACGGGGCGTTCGACTGCATCGTCTTCAACGACGTGCTCGAGCACGTCGTCGACCCGTGGTCCATGCTCGGTCGGGCCAGGGATCACCTGGCTCCCGGCGGCCACGTCGTGGCGTCCATCCCCAATGTCCGCCACTACATCGTGGTGCGCAACCTCCTGCTGCGCGGGCGCTGGGACTATGCGGAGTGGGGCGTCCTCGACCGGACCCACCTCCGCTTCTTCACCAGGGCGTCCATCGAGGACCTCTTCGACTCGGCCGACCTCGAGATCGAGACACTGGCGCCCATCAACCCGATCAACGTCCGCCGGGCCGCGTTGCTCGTCGGACCCTTCCGCGACATGCGGTACACGCAGTTCGCCGTGGTGGCCCGACCGCGCCCGACGTCGGCGTGACGCGCTAGGTGCCCACGCCCTTGCCCTCGAGACCCCGGGCGAGCGCCTGGAGCCGGCCGAGGCCGAATTCCTGATCGGGCTCGAGGTAGTTGCCCTCCGCCCACTCGTTCCACGACTTGATCAGGATCATCTGCTCCGACGCCGGAGCCCGTCGGGCGATGTCCACGGCGTCGACCACCTGGCGCTCGAACCGCTCGGGCGTGGACCCGGTGGCCACGACGCCGTTGCGCTGCCTCCGGGGCGTGTCGTCCCAGTTCGGCCACACACACGGGATGGCGGTGCAGGTCAGGCCGGCGGGGGGTTTGCTCGTGCAGAAGTCGGCGTACGAGTAGCGGTACGGCCCCCAGCGGAGATGGCTGTGGGAGAGGAAGGACGTGAGGCGCGAGGCGACGGTCGTGTAGTCGAACGGCTTCTCGATGAAGGCCAGGCCGTCGAAGCCCTGCCCCATCGTCTCGCCGACATCCATGAACGGGCCACAGGCAATCGTGTAGAGACCGCCGAGGCCGGCATCCGAGGCCATCTTCTGCCAGGTGTCGACGAACTTCGCTCCGTCCGGCAGGCGGTGGGCCCGGAAGACGAAGAACACCGGCTTGCCGTCGATCCGCACGTACCGGGAGTCTTCGAAGGCCGGAAGGAGGTCGTCGAAGTGGGCGGCATCGTCCTCCGGCGGATACGACTGATCGATCATGATCCGCTTCGTGCCCCCCATCCAGGTGTCGCTCCAGGGATGGTTGGCCCAGGCGACACAGAACGGGAAGTCGGGCGAACCGCCGGCGACCATCTCGTCCAACGGCCGTTCGAGGAGCTTCTTCCCACCGAACCAGTAGTGCCAGTAGACGAACCCGGTCAGCCCGTGGTCCCTGGCCAGCTTGGCCTGGTAGTCGCGGACCTCAGGCACACGGAGGTCGATGAACCCGAGGTGAGCCGGCAGGCGGGGCTGCACGTGCCCGGAGAACAACGGCCGCGCCCTGGTGACGTTGGTCCACTCCGTGAACCCGGGCTCCCACCACTCGTCGTTCTCGGGGATCGGGTGGAACTGGGGCAGGTAGAATGCCAGGACCTCCATGTGCTGCGGCTCCCTCATGCGCTGCAGGAGAGCGGTGACCCGTGCCTCCCCTGGCCGTGAACTGCTGAAGTGTACTGTGCCGGCTGACCCGTAGAGTGGGTCGGTTCGCAGCACGAACATCACGCCTCGCACCCGGTGTGTTCCCTCGACACACAGGGTCGTGCGCCCGAACATGTCCATCGGCTTGAGGCCGGAGGCATGCCCGGGACCACGGAACGGTCGGGACCACCGCAGTGTCGTCGCTGCCCACGAGGACCCACGGCGCCCGCACCGTGGGGCCCCGACCGGGTCCCCGGGCGCGACGCAGCCCCGAGTAACCGAACGGCCGAAGCCGCCCGAGCTCCTCGGGGCCACGTACACGGTTGGCCCGACCTCACCGGCGCCGGGCCGTGTCGGACGACCCTGCACCAGGCACCGGACCGCTGCGCTCGAGAGCGCCTCGGCCCGTCCCCGGACCACCACGTCGGTCGCCTACGGTCCCGGCCTCCTCCTGGTTCGACCCTCTGATCAGGCCTTTCGACCCTCTCGTCCGGTCGCTCCCGGTCTCCTCCGGAGCTTCGGCTTCCCAACAAGAGTCATGGTGAACGACCCCCCGACCAGGGTCAATAGCGCGTGGCGAAATCCCTACCTTATCCGCCACATTTCCCGACCTGTCCCCAGCTTCTGCCGAGATGTCCACCGCTATTCCCCAACGGATGGAAAAGGCGCTAGCGTTTCGGGACGATGCAATGGGGTGGGGGCAAGGGGGAGGCTGGCAGCGCCTATGAGCTGCTCGCTCCGGGGGAGGTGCCCGGAGGTCGGGAGTCGCCGGTCGCGCCCGTCGGCGCGGGAAGTTCCTCCGCCCCGGACCGTCCGGTGCCGGCGACCGAGACCGGCGGCGCCCCGTCGAGGGCGGCGAGCCCACCGCCCCCGGCTCCCGGGACGGCGACCGACCCGACGGCCGGTCGGATGCCGACGCCCGCCGACCCCGGTGGCCCCCGGGGAGAACGAGCCACACCCTCCGATCGACGCGCCGACGACCGCCATGGAATCAGAGACCAAGACCGAGACGACTCCGGACCCGGACGGGCCAACCCCTCCGGCCGAGGTCGGCGCCGAGGCAGCCGGTGACGTCGGAGCCCCGAAACGGCGCCCCTCCCGGCGGGGGAAGGTCGCCCTGGGCGCGGGCACCCTGGCGGCCGTGGCGGTGTTGGTCCTGGCCACTCAGCCGTGGCACGGGGCCCAGGCCACACCCTCCCAGACCTCCCACCCGGCGGCTCCCGCACCGGCTCCCCACCGTTCCTCGTTGGCCGACGCGGCGGCCACCACCACCCAGCCGCCACCCACCGCGGACCCTTCCGCACCGGGACAGCTGGTCCCCTCGGGCGAGAACCGCTCGGATCCCTTCCTCCTCCACACCCAGGGCCGCTACTACCTGTACACGAGCGGCACGACCGTCATCCCGTTCCTCAACGTCCCGGTGGCCTCGACCACCGACTTCAAGACCTGGAGCGCCCCCAAGGACGCCATGGTCCATCTGCCCGGGTGGGCGGCCGAGCCGTACACCTGGGGACCCGACGTCCACCGGTTCGGGTCGCACTACGTGCTGTACTTCACCGGCTACCTCAAGGCCTTCGACGAGCAGTGCATCGGCGCCGCCCTGTCGAGCAAGCCGGACGGCCCGTTCATCGCCCAGCACCGGCCGTTCATCTGTCAGTCGTCCCTGTCCGGCTCCATCGACCCCCGCGTCTTCACCGACCACTCCGGGGTCGACTACATGTTGTGGAAGTCGGACCAGAACGCCCACGGCCGCTCGACCCCGACCACGATGTGGTCCCAGAGGCTGGGGCCGGACGGCCTCAGCCTGCTCGGGTCGCCCTCGGCCCTGATGAGCCCCGACGAGCCCTGGCAGTCGACGGTCATCGAGGCTCCCGACATGATCGAGGTGAACGGCGTCTACTGGCTGGCCTACGCCGCCAACTGGTTCAACCAGCCGGCCTACGGCGTCGGGGTGGCCTGGTGCGCGGGGCCGTCCGGCCCCTGCGCCGACCTCACCGACCAGCCGCTGATCAGCTCCAACGCCCAGGGCCAGGGCCCCGGGGAGCCGTCGTTCTACCAGGACGCGACCGGGGTCTGGATGCTGTACACACCCACCATGTCCCTGCCCGGCGACCCGCCCCGACCGGTGTACATCACCAGGGTGGGCTTCACGGCCAAGGGGGCCTACCTGGCCGCCGGGGCCCCGCCGTCCACGCCCTCCACGGTGTCGGCGCCCAAGGTCTCAGGAGTCCCGTAGGCGGGCCAGTTCGGCCTGGACGGCCTTGCCGTCGGCCTTCCCCTGGGTGGCCTCCATGACCTTGCCGACGAGCATCCCGCCGATCTTCGGGTCCCCGTCGCGGTACCGCGCCCACTCGTCGGGGTGGGCGGCCACCACACTCGGCCACCGCGGCCACCAGGGAGTCCTCGGACATCGCCTCGAAGCCCCTGGCCGCGGCGATGGCCTCGGGGTCCCCTCCCCCGCCGGCCAGCATCTCGGCCAGCACCGCCTTGGCCTGGGTGGCGGTCAGGCTGCCGTCGGCCTCCATGGTCAGCAGGGCCACGTAGGACTGGGGGTCGAGGCGGCGGGCCGACTCGGCGTCGTTGGCCGCCTCGTTGGCCGTGCGGGCCAGGGCCAGCGCCGGGGCGACCCCGGCGGCCGCCGCGGCCAGTCACCAGACGGGTCGAGTCCCAGGTCGACCACGGTGGCCACCTGGTCCACCTGGGCGGCGGTGGCGCCGCTCCCCCCGCCGAGCACCTCCACCAGCCGGGACCGTCTGGCGGCGGGCATGGGGCCCATGGTCTCGGCCACGGCCCGGATCCACTCGGCGTCGGGGACCAGGGGCACCAGGTCGGGCTCGGGGAAGTAGCGGTAGTCGTAGGCCTCCTCCTTGGAGCGCAGGGTCTGGGTGCGGCCCGGCGTCCTCGTCCCAGTGGCGGGTCTCCTGGCTCGACCGGCTCGCCCGCCTCGAGCAGGGCGATCTGGCGGTCGGCCTCGTACTCGATGGCCCGGCCGAGCGAGCGCAGCGAGTTGAGGTTCTTGATCTCGCAGCGGGTGCCGAAGGCGGTCGTCGGCCGAGCGGCCGGACCGACACGTTGGCGTCGACCCGCATCGACCCCTCCTCCATCTTGCCGTCCGAGGCGCCCGATGGCCACGAGGATGGCCCGCAGCTCGGTGGCGTAGGCCCGGGCCTGGGCCGAGGACGCGCATGTCGGGCGCGCTCACGATCTCGACCAGCGGCACGCCCGACCGGTTGTAGTCGACCAGCGAGTAGTCGGCGCCGTGGATGCGGCCCGCCGCCCCGACGTGGGTGGTCTTGCCCGGTGTCCTCCTCCATGTGGGCCCGCTCGATCCCCACCCGGGTGCCGTCGGGCAGCTCGAGCCAGCCGTCCACGTTGATGCGGCTCGTCGTACTGGCTGATCTGGTAGTCCTTGGCCTGGTCGGGATAGAAGTAGTTCTTCCGGTGGAACGTCGACGGCCGGATCTCGCAGTGCAGGGCCGTGCCGATGCGCATGGCCAGCTCGACCGCCTGCTGGTTGAGCACCGGCAGCGAGCCGGGCAGGCCGAGGCAGACCGGGCAGACGTTGGTGTTGGGCTCGTCGCCGAACGTGTTGGGGCAGCCGCAGAACAGCTTGGTGGCCGTCTGCAGCTCGCAGTGGACCTCGAGCCCGACCACCATCTCCCACCCCGGCTTCACGAGCGGGCCCTGGCGGCGAGCACGGGTGGGTCGAGCGCGGGTGCGGCCGCCTCGACCACCGCCGCCACCTGGAACAGGGTGCCCTCGGACAGGGCCGGCCCGAGGACCTGCACCCCGACCGGCAGCCCGTCGTCGCCCGGCCCGAAGGGGACGCTGATGGCCGGGTGGCCGGCCAGGTTGCACGGGATGGTGCAGACGTCGGACAGGTACATGGTCAGCGGGTCGTCGGTCTTGGCCCCGAGCGGGAAGGCCGTGGTCGGGGCGGTCGGCCCGAGCAGCACGTCGCACCGCCGGTAGGCGGCGTCGAAGCCCTCGATGATCAGGGTGCGGACCCGCTGCGCCTGGTTGTAGTAGGCGTCGTAGTAGCCGGCCGACAGCACGTAGGTGCCCGAGCATGATCCGTCGCTTCACCTCGGCGCCGAAGCCGGCCGTGCGGGTGGCCGTGTTCATGGCCACGGTGTCCTCGGCCGTCGACCCGCAGCCCGTAGCGCACCCCGTCGTAGCGGGCCAGGTTGGAGGACGCCTCAGCCGGGGCGATCAGGTAGTAGGCCGAGAGCCCGAGGGCCACCTCGGGCACCGACACCTCCTCGACCTGGGCCCCGGCCGCCGCGCAGGCCTCGGCGGCCTGGCGCACCCGGGCCACCACGTCGGGAGCGGCCCCGTCGAGGAGCTCGGCCAGCACGCCCACGGTCAGACCGGCCACCCCGTCGTCGAGGACCGAGAGCACCCGGGGCGTGGGCCGGTTGAGCGAGGTGGAGTCGGCCGGGTCGTGGCCGCCGATCACGTCGAACAGGAGGGCGGCGTCGGCCACGGTGGTGGCGAACGGCCCGATCTGGTCGAGCGAGCTGGCGAAGGCCACCAGCCCGTAGCGGGACACCGTGCCGTAGGTGGGCTTCATCCCCACCACCCCGCACAGGGCGGCCGGCTGGCGGATGGAGCCGCCGGTGTCCGAGCCGAGGGCCAGCGGGGCGAACCCGGCGGCCACGGCGGCGGCCGACCCCCCGACGAGCCGCCCGGGACCCGGCCGGTGTCGTGCGGGTTGCGGGTGGGACCGAAGGCCGAGTTCTCGGTGGACGACCCCATGGCGAACTCGTCCATGTTGGTCTTGCCCACCACGACCGCCCCGGCCTGCTCGCAGCCGGGTCACCACGGTGGCGTCGTAGGGCGGGCCGCCAGCCCTCGAGGATCCGGGACGAGCAGGTGGTGGGGACGCCCCGGGTGCACAGGTTGTCCTTCAGGGCGACCGGCACCCCGGCCAGCGGGCCGGGGTCCTCGCCCGTCGGCCACCAGGCGCGTCGACCTCGGCGGCCCCGGCCCGGGCCTCGTCCGCCAGGACCAGGTTGAAGGCGTGGACGTCGCCGTCGCCGGTCGTCGATGGCCGCCAGGTGCTCCTCCACCACGTCGAGGGCCGACCGGGCACCCGAACGGACGGCGTCGGCCAGGACCGTCGCGGGACGGGGGGCGTTCACGGGGCCTCCCCGAGGATCCGGGGCACCCGGAAGCGGTGGTCCTCCACCGAGGGGGCCTGGGCCAGCACCTCGTCCCGGTCGAGGCAGGGGTGCGACCTCGTCGGGCCGGAGCACGTTGGTCAGCGCCATGGCGTGGGCGGTGGGCTCCACGCCGGCCAGGTCGAGGGAGGCGACGTCGGCGGCGTGGTCGAGCACCTGGGCCAGCTGGCCGGTGAACAGGTCGAGCTCCTCGTCGGTCAGGTCGAGACGGGCCAGGCGGGCCACGTGGGCCACGTCGGCGCGGGTGATCCGCTCGGGAGTGCTCATCGGAGGGGGCGGGCCATCAGGGGGTCACGAGCCCGCACCACCCATGGCCGTCCCGGCGAACGCGACGACCCTGCGACTCGATCAGCGGTGCGTCCCAGTCCAGCGTGGCCACGTGGTAGCTGTTCTCGAGGAACACCCGCTCGACGGGCCCGCCCGCCTTCTGCTCGAGGACGTCGCCGGAGACCGGGTCGACCACGTGGTCCTCGCGGCTGGAGAGCAGCAGGGTGGCACACCGGATGGCCCCCAGTTCGGCCAGCACCTCGTCGGCCCCCTCGAACAGCGAGAGAGCCGGCGCCAGCGGCGTGCCGGGATAGGCGGACTCCACCATCCCCTCCTTGCTTGATGTCCGAGCCGATGGCGTCGATGACCTCGGTCCCGGCGTCGACCAGGGCCGCGATGCCCTGGCGGGACTCCTCGTCGGGCGCCTGGACCATGGGATTGACCACGGCGATCCCGGCGATGCTCGGGATGGCGCTCGGCCAGCCAACAGGCTCAGGGTGCCGCCCATGGACAGCCCGGCGACCACCACCCGCTCGCACCGGGCGGCCAGGGCCTGGAAGTGGGCCTCGGCCGCACGCCGACCAGTCCGCCCACCGGGTGGGCAGCATGTCCTCGACCGCCGTGCCGTGGCCGGGCAGCAGCGGCAGCTCCACGGTGAAGCCGGCGGCGGCGCAGGCCTCGGCCAGGGGGCGCATGGACTGGGGATTGCCGGTGAACCCGTGGAGGACGAGGACGCCGTGGGAGCCGCCGGGAGCGGACCACGGCTCGGCCCCGGGGATGATGGGAGCGGTCACGAGACGGGATGCTACCGGCCGCACCGGGCCGGGACCGTCACCCGGTGGGCGGCGGGGGCGCCTCGGGGGCCGGGTGGGGGTCGGGTTAGTGTGGACGGCCAGACCAGGCAACCCACGGGCAAGGAGCAGGACACCGATGGCCACCTATCAGTTCCTGAGCGACGAATGGCTGGACGAGGCGCGGTCCATCCGGGCGGAGTTCGACGGCAAGGGGGCCAGTATCGACCACTCCATCCGGATGAACCTGATCATCGGAGCCGTCCCCTTCGGCGACGGCTCGGTCCTGGCCCACGTGGACACCTCGTCGGGCGAGCTGGTCCTCGACACCGGTCACATCGACCCGGTCGACCTGAAGGTCTCCCTCGACTACGACGTGGCCAAGGCCATCCTGGTGGAGGGCAACCCCCAGGCCGGCATCCAGGCCTTCATGTCCGGCAAGATCAAGGTCGAGGGGGACATCGCCAAGCTGATGGCCCTCCAGACGGCCACGCCCGACCCGCAGGCCGCCGAGATCGCCGCCCGCATCCTGGCCATCACCGAGTAGCGGCCGGGACCTCGGTTCCCACCGGGCGGTGTCCCGGCGAGGCCGCTCAGGCCACCGGCGCCCCGGACCTCGTCCCGGTCCGTCCCTTCCGTGGGGTGTCCCGCATGAAGAAGCCGGACACACCGGCCAGCACGGCCACCACCGCCCCCACGGCGTAGGCCCGGTGGAACGAGGCCAGGGTGCCCACCCCTCCCTCACCGGAGGCCTGGACGGTGACCATCACCTGGATGCCGGCCACGACCCCGATCTGGGTGATCAGCTGCTGGGCGGCGCTCATCACCCCGAGCTCGTCGGGCGCCACCTCGTTGGAGGAGGCCGAGACCGTGGTCGGGGTGGCCATCCCGATCCCCACCCCCGACAGGGCCAGGGCCAGCAGGATCACCGCCTGCGAGGGGTGCGCACCCAGCTGGGTGAAGACCAGCATCGAGACGGTCAGCACCAGAGTGCCCCCCACCACCAGCACGCGCTCCCCCACCCTCACGGCGGCATAGCCGGCCACGGGCGCCACCAGCGAGAACATGAGGGGGCGGGCGGTGGACACCAGGCCGGCCCGGGTCTCGCTGTAGTCGTAGATGCCCTCCATCAGGATGGGGAAGAGGAAGAAGCCTCCCATGTAGGAGAAGTTGGACAGCGACCGGGCCCCGAGGGGGAACACGAAGTTGCGCAGCCGGAAGTACCGGAGGGGGATGAGGGGCCGGGGTACCCTCCGCTCGTGGAGCACGAAGGCCACACCGGCTCCGAGGGACAGGCCGAAGACGGCCAGGGTGGCCGGCGAGCCGAAGCCCCACGACGGCGCCTCGTTGAGGGCCAGCAGCCCGGCCGTGACCGCCAGGGCCAGGAGCCAGGAGCCACCCCAGTCCAGCTCGCTCCAGGGACTGGCCGACCCGCGGTCGGGGACTCGCACACCCGGGGCAGCTGGGGCGGCCCCGGCGGCGGGCACCGCCGGTCCGGCCCCGGCCTCGGCCACCGGACGGTCCTGGCCCGGGAGCACGATGATGGCGAGCAGGGCGGCGAGGGCCATGAGGGGCAGCTCCCCCCAGAACAGGGCCCGCCAACCGAAGTACTGGATGATGGGGGCCCCGATGGTCACCCCGAGCACCGGCCCACCCGCCCCGACCAGCGCCCACCACCCCATGGCCTTGACCCGGTCCTCGTGGGAGAAGGCCTGGAGGACCAGGGCCATGGACGCCGCCCCGGTGGCCGCCCCCTGGACCCCGTCGAACAGCCGGGCGGCGATCAGCACCCCGGCCGTCGGGGCCGAGGCGGTCAGCACCACGCTCACCGCGGCCCCCGACAGACCCCAGAGGTAGAGCTTGCGGTAGCCCCGCAGGTCCCCGAGCTTGCCCAGCACCGGGGCGGCCACCCCGAAGGCCAGCAGCGGCCCGGTGGACGTCCAGGTGAGGGTGGACACCGACGTGTGCAGCTCGTGGGCCACCTGGGGCAGCGCCACCACGAAGACGGTGAAGGTGATGTTGACCGAGAGCAGCCCGGCCAGCACGGTCCACAGCACCCACCACTGGTACCGGTCGGAGCGGGACAGGCGGCGGTGGAGGCGGTGCCGGAACAGGACGGGCCACGGCACCACGATGCCGCCCTCGGCGCCGGCTCCGGTGCCGCTCAGCAGGGCCTCGGCCGACCGCACCTCGTCGTCCCGGAAGGCCTGGTCGCCGCCGGGGCGCTCGGGTCCGGTGACCGGGGACATCAGCCCCCGAGCCGGTGCATCTCCGCCTGCAGCCGGGACACGGTCCAACGGTCGTCCTGGTCGATGGACTCGGTCATGGTCCACGGCTGGAACAGGCGGACCTGACCCCCCTGGACGAAGAACACCCGCCCGGTGGCCGGGCACGACTCGGTGGCCAGATAGGCCACCAGGGGCGAGATGTTGGCCGGCGCCCAGCTGTCGAAGGCGGCGGCGTCGCGCGGGGCCCGGACGATGTCGGAGAGCCCCGGGGTCTGCTCGGTCATGCGGGTCCGGGCGGCCGGGGCGATGGCGTTGACCCGCACGCCGTAGCGGACCAGCTCCTCGGCGGCGATGACGGTGAAGGCGGCGATGCCGGCCTTGGCCGCCCCGTAGTTGGACTGGCCCGGGTTGCCCAGCAGGCCGGAGGTCGACGAGGTGTTGATGACCGCCGCCTTGACCTCCTTGCCCTCCTTGGTCTGCTGCCGCCAGTAGGCGGCGGCGTGCCGGGTGGGGACGAAGTGCCCCTTCAGGTGCACGTGGACCACCGAGTCCCAGTCGGCCTCGGACATGTTGACCAGGACCCGGTCCCGCAGGATCCCGGCGTTGTTGACGAGCACGTGGAGGTCACCGAAGGCCTCCACGGCTGTGCGGATGACGCGCTGGCCGCCCTCCCAGTCGCACACGTCGTCGGAATTGGCCACCGCCCGGCCGCCCGAGGCGGTGATCTCGTCGACGACGTGCTGGGCCGCCGACCGGTCGTCGCCCGACCCGTCCACCGCACCGCCGAGGTCGTTGACCACCACGTTGGCCCCCTCGGAGGCGAACAGCAGGGCGTGCTCCCGTCCGATGCCGCGACCGGCCCCGGTGATCACCGCGGTGCGTCCGTCGAGTGCTCCCATGTAGGTCGGTCCCCTGTCCTGGCGATCGTGAGTGGCGGGCCCTGCGCCGGTGCCCGACCACGTTGGCAGGGGGTCCGGCGCCCGGTCAAACCGGACGCGGGGGGCCGGACGCGGCACCGAGGAGCGGGACGGGCCGGTCCACGGCCCGGCCCAGCCCGGCCGATCCCGCGGCGTCCACCATCCGCCGGACCCGGCCCCGGTCCCCCGCCACCAGGAGGTACTCGGTGTTGCGCACGTGGGAGACGGCACCGACCTTCTTCCCGGCCCGGTTGTGGATGCCGATCCGGGCGCCCACGTAGCGGGCCGAGTCGAAGGCCAGGACCTCCACATGGCCGCGTGCCGAACACAGGTCGTAGAGCTGCTCGAAGGACAGCCACGACTCGTTGTTGTAGGACAGGACCACCACCTCGGCCCGCACGGAACCGATCACACCGCCGAGGGCGGCGGCGATGGTCCGGCGGCCGTTGAACGGGCTGCGACGTGCGGGGTCCCGGAGGTCGTCCCGCTTGCAGGCCACCCCGTAGTGGGTCGGGGCGTCCCAGGCCACGATGGTCTCCCACACGTGGTAGTTGGAGTCGTACCGGTGTTGGTTGTAGGGCGGGTCGAGGTAGGCCAGGTCGACCGCCCCGAGCTCGTCCGACCCGGCCAGCGCGCAGGCGTCCCCCCGGACGGCCCGTCCCGGCCCGGCCAGCAGCTCGGGGACCCGGAGGGCCAGGGGCAGGTTGGCCCGGGGCGCCCACTGCTTGAGATAGGCCATCTGGAGGCCGGTGGTGGAGTCGACCCGGTCGGCCGCCTCGAGCAGGCTGGTCACCAGCACCGGCCACAGGTCGGTGCCGGCGTACTCGGACTCGATGAGGTCCCGGACGGCGTCGATGCGGGCGCCGTTCTCGGGCCGGAAGTACCTCGACGCCGTGCAGAAGGTGTCGGTCACGTACCCCGGGCGGCCCGGCACCCGGTTCAGACGGTCGACCGCCTCGACCACCCCGTCGTGGAGCCCGGAGGTGGTGGCCGGGTCGGTGGCCACGTAGCAGCGGGCCAGCACGTGGGCCACCCGGGCGCTGTCCACTGCGGTGACGTCCAGGCCCAGCCGCTTCCAGGCCTGGGCCACCCGGGTGGTCCCGCAGAACAGGTCGAGCGCCGTCCGGGCCCCCGAGGCCTCGGCCAGCAGGGTGAGGGCGGGGACCAGGCGGCGCTTGGACCCCAGGTACTTGATCACGGCGCGCCGTCGGAGGCGGCGCCGGCGGCGGGTGCGGTCACCGGCGCCCGAACCGGCGGAACCACCAGTCGGGATCCCGGGCGTGGGCGTGGAAGTGGTCGGGGATCTGGCGCATCACGCGGTCGAAGGACCACACGCCGGCCCCCAGCTGCTGGTCGGCCACCCGGCCCAGCTGGGCCAGCATGTGGTCGACCTCGGGTCCGGGGGGCTCCTTGCCGTGCTGCTTCCACACCACCATGGGCACGTCGCACACCTCGCAGGCCGCCACCCAGCAGACGTCGTCCTCGTGGAACCACTCGGTGAGACGGGCCGCCTCGCACAGCTCGCACCCGGGAACCGACGCGCTCACAGTGTGTAGAGGTTGACGGTCGTCCCGGGCTGGACCGAGGTCCCGGCCACCGGGTCCGTCGACAGCACCCTGGTGGCCCCCGGGGGCCCGTAGGGGCCGGACACCTTGAGGCCCAGGGCGGTCAGGGCACCGGTGGCGGCGGCCACCGACTGGCCGGCCACGCCGGGGATGATCACCGGCTGGGGACCGAGGGAGATGACCACCGAGACCTTGGACCCGAACGGCTGGGGCCCGGCGGTGGCGGCCGGGGCGGTGCCGACGACCTGGCCGGTGGGCACCGTCGAGCTGTAGGCGTTGCTCTGCGAGGGCGCGAACCCGGCAGCGGTGAGGGCGGCGGCGGCCGAGGCGTAGGTGGTCCCGGACCCGGTGACCGTCGGGATGGCCACCGGGGCGTGGCCCTTCGAGATACTGACGGTGACCGTCGAGCCGTAGGGGGCGGTCCCGGCCGGGACGCTGCCCAGCACGGCGCCGGCCACCACCGTCGAGCTGTACTGGGCGGCGGCGGGCGGGCACACCCCGACCAGGTGCACCGCCTTCAGCGCGGCCACGGCGTCGGCGCAGGAGGTGAGGGAGGTGAGGGGTGGGATGGCCACGGGGGGCGGCCCGGTCGAGACGACCACGCCGATGGTCGAGCCCTCCTTGGCCGTGGCCGGCCGGCCGCCGGACCGCGGCGAGGGCCTCTGGCTCACGATCAGGCCCGGCCCCAGGGTGATGCTGAAGGCGTGACCCGTGGTACGCACGGTGAACCGGTCGGCCTTCACGGCCAGTCGAGCCTGGGGCACCGAGTGGCCCACCAGGGCGGGGACCGGGTGGCTGGGGGTGAACAGCTTGGCCTGGACGGCCAGGGCCAGGCCGCCCACGATCAGAGCCACGGCGGCCACGGCGGCGGCGGTGATCCAGGGCCACCGCCGGTGGGCCCGGAGGGCGCCGGCCGGCCGGCCCGAGGGGCGGCCCGCCTTGGCCCGCTTCACCTCCTTGGCCGACGGCTTCTCCGGGGTGAGGGCGCCCACCCCGGAGAGGACCCCGAGCTCGGTGGCGTCGGGCGGGCTGCCGCCGAGGACCGACCGCCGGGCGGGACGGACCATCGCCCCCTCCACGCCCTCGGCCTCGTCGACCGGGACGGCGTCGACCGTGGCGATGGGGAGCGGGTCGGGCAGGGTGGCGGCCAGCTCCTCCAGCCGGAGCGAGAACTGGGCCGCGTCGAACCGCTCGGACGGCTCCGGGGCGGCCGCCCACACCAGGACGTCGTTGAGCGGCCCCAGGGCGTCGTGCTCGGGCAGCAGGGCCCCGACCCGGGCCATGAGGGTGGCGATGGTGGTGTCACCGATGAACGGCGTCTCCCCGGTGACCCCCTCGTAGAGCACGAGGGCCAGGGCGTAGACGTCGGCCTTGCCGTCGAGTACGAACCCCTCGACCTGCTCGGGCGCCGAGTAGCGGGCCGTGCCCAGGATGGCCCCGTCCGGCTCGGTCCACGACGCCTCGGCCAGCGCCCGGGCCAGACCGAAGTCGGCGATCCGGAGTCGTCCCTCGCCGTCAAAGAGCAGATTGGCCGGCTTGATGTCTCGGTGGACCAGCCCGCGGCGGTGGGCGTAGTCCAACCCGGCGGTGGCCTGGAGCCCTACCCGGACCGCCTGCTGCGGACTGAGCAGGGCGCCGGTGTCGTAGACCTGGCGGAGGCTGCCGCCGGCCAGATATTCGAGCACCAGGTAGGGCTCGCCGTGCTCCTCGCCCCAGTCGTAGACCTGGAGGATGTTGGGATGGTTCAGGGCGGCCACCGCCCTCGCCTCGGCCCGGAACCGCTTGAGGAAGTTGGCGTCGCCGGCCAGCGCCGGGTGGAGGACCTTGATGGCCACCCGTCGGTGCAAGGAGACGTCGTCGGCCAGATAGACGTGGGCGGACGCACCGGTCCCCAGGGCGGTTACCAGTCGGTAGCGGTCGCCGAGGACACGGCCGATGGAGTCGGTGATACTCGGCATGATCTGGGGACCAGGCTACCGAGCAGGGGCCCCGAAGCGGTGGAGGGTCCCCCGGGGGAATGCCCCGGCACCGACCGTCCCCGGCGCTCCGGGGGCCGCCATGGCGGAGGTCGGGGGTCACGGGTGAGGGGGTCGGGGGGCTGCCTCGGCTGTGCCGTGCCCGAGGCTGCGCTCGGGCCCTAGCCCGGAAGCTCCCCCGTCTCCAGCAACTTGTCGAATCCGACCCCGTCCACCACCGGCACCCCCAACTGCTCGGCCTTGGTGACCTTGGAGGCCCCGGGCGACTCCCCCACCACCAGGGCGAAGGTCTTCTTCGACACCGTGCCGGGCGACTTGCCCCCCCGGGCCAGGATGGCCGCCTCGGCCTCCTCCCGGGAGTAGTGCTCGAGGGTGCCGCTGACCACCACCGACCGGCCCGCCAGGGACTGGACCAGCTCGGCCGCGGCGGCCACGTCCCGGCCCGGCTCCTCCAGGGTCAGCCCGGCCGCCCGCAGGCGCTCGACCACCGACCGGTTGACGTCCGAGGCCAGCCAGCGGGCCACGCTGGCGGCGATCACCGGCCCGACGCCGTCCACACCGGCCAGCGTGGCCTCGTCGGCGCCGATGATGGCGTCGATGTCACCGAGCGCCCGGGCCAGGGCGATCGAGCCCACCTGCCCGAGGTGACGGATGCCGAGGCCGATGAGGACCCGGTGCAGGGGGCGGGCCCGGGAGTCGTCGATGGCACCGAGCAGGTTGCCGATCGAGACGGCGGCGAATCCCTCGAGGCCCTCGAAGGTCTCGGGGGTGAACGAGTAGAGGTCGGCCACGTCGCTGAGCAGTCCCTGGTCCACGAAGAGCTGCACCCGCTGCTCCCCGAGCCCTTCGATGTCCATGGCCGACCGTGAGGCGAAGTGGGCGATGCGCTGGACGCGCTGGCCCGGACAGTCGAGGTTGGTGCAGAAGGTGTCGCTCTCGTCGGGGAGCCGCACCAGGGGCGCCCCGCAGCTCGGGCAGGTGGCCGGGAAGCGCCACCTGGGCTTCCGGCGCCGTCCCTTGACCAGCACCGGTCCGACCACCTCGGGGATGACGTCGCCCGCCTTGCGCACCACCACCGTGTCACCGGGCCGTACGTCCTTCAGGCCGACCTGGTCCTCGTTGTGGAGCGTGGCCAGGGAGACCGTGGAGCCGCCCACGAAGACCGGCTCCAGTACGGCGAAGGGGGTGGCCTTGCCGGTCCGGCCGATGGAGACCGCCATGCCGAGCAGGGTGGTGGTCCGTTCCTCGGGGGGGAACTTGTAGGCGATGGCCCAGCGGGGGGCCCGGGAGGTCGCCCCCAGCCGGCGCTGGAGCTCGAGGTCGTCGACCTTGACCACCACCCCGTCGATCTCGTAGTCGAGGTCGTGGCGGTCGGCCTCCCACCGACGGCAGAAGTCGAGGACGGCGGCGAGGCCGTGGACCAGGGTGCGCTCAGGATTGACGGGGAAGCCGGCGCGGTCCAGCCAGGCCAGGGTGTCGGCATGGGTGGCGGCCAGCGCGCCGGGGGTCGGGCCGTCGGCCCCGCCCGGTCCGGCCGGCCGCTGCAGCTCGCCGACCTGGTAGGCCCAGTAGGAGAGGTCCCGGCTGGCGGTGATGGACGGGTCCTTCTGGCGCAGGGACCCGGCCGCCGAGTTGCGTGGATTCACGAAGAGCCGTTCCCCGGCCTCGGACTGGCGCCGGTTGAGCTCCTCGAACGCGCTGATCGGCATGTAGACCTCACCCCGCACCTCGATGAGCGCCGGTGGGGGGCTGACCGCCTCGTCCAGTGAGGACGGGATGTCCGCGATGGTGGCCACGTTGGCCGTGACGTCCTCGCCGGTGCGCCCGTCACCCCGGGTGGCCGCCTGCACGAACCGCCCGTCCCGGTAGGTGAGGGAGATGGCCAGGCCATCGATCTTCAGCTCGCAGACGAAGGCGGTGTCCTCGGGGACCTGCTTGGCCAGCCGGTCGGCCCAGGCCTGGAGCTCGTCGGGGCTGAAGGCGTTGTCCAGGCTCATCATGGGCACCCGGTGGGCCACCGGGGCGAACAGGGTCGAGGGGGGCGCTCCGACCGTCGAGGTGGGTGACTCCGGGACCACCAGGTCGGGATGCTCGGCCTCGATCCCTCGCAGCTCCCGCACCAGCGCGTCGTACTCGGCATCGGCGATCTCCGGGTCGTCGAGCCGGTGGTAGCGGTCGTTGTGGTGGGCGATGAGGGCCCGCAGCGCCCCGGCCCGGGCCACCGGATCCCGGCCGTCCCCGTCGGTCCCGCCGCCCTCGGGCCCGGTCCCGCGTGGGCTCATCGGGCGATGCCCGAACCGACCACCTCGTCGGGACGGTGGGGGTCGTAGAGGGCCACGGTCTGACCGGGGGCGATGCGTCGCTGGGCCGAGTCGAACCGCACCACCAGGCCACCCTCGGCCCGCCCCACCTCGACCGGCACCGGCCGTCCGTGGGCGCTGCACTGGGCCACGAGGCCGACGGGGACGGTCCCGTCCCCGGTCGGGTCTCCGTCGACCCAGGTCACCGTGTGCAGCGTCACCTCGGGGGCGGAGGCCGCCTCGGGTGGACCCACCAACACCCGTCGGGCCGGGACGTCCACTGCGGTGACGAACCGCCGGCGGCCGTCCGCGGCGTGCCCCATCCCCCGGCGCTGGCCCACCGTCACCAGCTCCACCGCCTCGACCGTCCCGAGGTCGGCGCCGGACCGGTGGTCGACCAGCCGGCCCGGATGGAGTGGGATCCGATCGGCCAGGAATCCGGCACGGCCCTCCTCCGAGCGGATGAAGCAGACGTCCTGGCTGTCCGGCTTGGCCGCCGTGCGCAGACCCCGCCGTCCCGCCTCGGCCCTGACCTCGGCCTTGGTCAGCTCCCCGACCGGGAACACCACCCGGGCCAGCTGGTCCTGCCCCAGCATGGCCAGCACGTACGACTGGTCCTTGTCGCGATCGGCTCCCCGGCAGAGCCGGAACCGCCCGTCCGGGGTCTCGGCCCGGCGGGCGTGGTGCCCGGTGGCCACGGCGTCGAAGCCCAGATGGCCGGCGCGCTCCAGCAGGCGGTCGAACTTGAGGTGACGATTGCACTCGATGCACGGGTTGGGCGTCCGGCCCTCGGCGTGGCCGCGTACGTAGGGGTCCACCACCCGGTCCTCGAAGGTCGGCGGCGAAGTTGAACACGTGGTGGACCAGGCCCAGCTGCGTCGGCCACCCGGCGGGCGTCCTCCACGTCGGCCACCGAGCAGCAGCCCGAGTCCGACTCCCCGCCCCACAGCTTGAGGGTGGCCCCGACCACCTGGTCCCGTCCCAGCCGGTCGGCCAACAGGGCGGCCGCCACCGAGGAGTCGACGCCGCCCGACATGGCCACCAGCACGCGCATGGGATCAGTCTCGCAGCTTGGCGACGGCGCCCGGGACGACCGACAGGGCCAGGTCGATGTCGTCGTCGGTGGTGGTCCACCCGAGGGAGAAGCGGATGCCGCACGTGGCCTCGGACCGGTCGAATCCCATGGCCGACAGCACGTGGCTGGCCTCGACGGCGCCGCTGGAGCAGGCCGCCCCGGCCGAGACGGCCACGCCCGCCTGGTCGAGCAGCAGCACCAGCGCCTCGCTCTCGAGGCCGGTGAACCGGAGATGGCAGAAGCCGGGGGCCGCGTCCGTCGACCCCGTCCATGCCGTGCCGGGGACCGCGGCGAGGAGGCCCTCGGCCAGCCGGTCCCGCAGCGCCCCCACCCGCACATTGTCCCGAGCCTGGTCCTCCACGGCGCGGCCCAGGGCGGCGGCCATGGCCACGATGCCGGCCACGTTGTGGGTCCCGCTCCTGCGTTCGCGCTCCTGTCCACCGCCGGTGGCCTGGGCCACCAGGCCGGTGCCGTGGCGAACCACCAGCGCGCCCACGCCCTGGGGACCACCGAACTTGTGGGCGCTGACCGATACCAGGTCGGACACCTGGGTCAGCGGACCGACGGGGAACCACGGCGCGGCCTGGACGGCGTCGGTGTGCAGCACCGCCCGAGGCGATCCGGCTCCGACGATCTCGGCCAGTGGCCCGAGCCCCTGTACCGTGCCGACCTCGTTGTTCACGGCCATCACCGACACCAGGCCCACGTCCGGCGTGCACGCCTCGGCCAGGGCGCCCGGGTCGACCAGGCCGCACCGGTCCGCCGGCACCTCGCGCAACTCGGCCCCGGACTCGCGGGCCAGGGCCCGGCACGTCTCCAGTACGGCGTGGTGCTCGAAGGCCGCGCACACGATGCCCGGAGGCGACGGCCCGGCGGCGGCCACCGCCTTCCAGCCGCCGGTCACGGCCAGATTGTCCGCCTCGGTCCCCCCCGAGGTGAAGACCACCTCGCCGAGGTCGGCCCCGAGCAGGGCGGCCACGTGCTCCCTGGCGTCGTCCACCGCCCGTCGGGCCCGTCGCGACTCGTGGTGACCACCCGAGGGATTGCCGTACTCCCCGGACAGGTGGGGCCGCATGGCCTCGGCGGCCTCGGGTCGCAGGGGGGTGGTGGCGGCGTGGTCCAGGTACGCCCGTCGCTCAGGCATCAGGCCACCCACACCGACTTGATGTTGCAGAACTCGTGCAGGCCCCAGCTGGACAGCTCCCGGCCGATCCCCGAGCTCTTGATCCCCCCGAACGGCAGCTCCGGCATCGACACCACCATGCCGTTCACGAAGACCTGGCCGGCCTGCAGCCCGGTGACGAACTGCTGCTGCTCGTCGGGATCGTTGGTCCACACGCTCGAGCCCAGGCCGAATTCGGTGCCGTTGGCCAGGGCCAGGGCCTCGTCGGCGTCGGCCACCGTGGTGAGCAGCGCCACCGGCCCGAACACCTCCTCGGTGGCCACCCGCATGGCCGGGGTGATGTCGGTGATCACCGTGGGCCGGTAGAAGAAGCCCGGATGGTCGGGGCCGGCCGGGCCGACGACCCGCTCGCCCCCGCACAGGATGGTGGCCCCATGGGCGCGGGCGTCGTCCACCTGGGCGGCGATGGTGTCACAGGCCGCCGCTGTGACCAGCGGACCCACCTCGGTCGAGGGATCGAAGGGGTCGCCCACCGACAGCGCATCCATGCCGGCCACGAACCCGGCCGTGAACGCCTCGGCCACCTCCCGGTGGACGATGAAGCGCTTGGCGGCGATGCACGACTGGCCGGCGTTCTGGATCCGGGCCTCCACGCCGACGGCCACCGCCCTGTCCAGGTCGGCCGAGGGCAGCACGATGAACGGGTCGCTGCCCCCCAGCTCGAGGACGATCTTCTTGCCCACCGCACCGGCCTGGGCGGCCACCGCCCGCCCTGCGCCCACGCTCCCGGTCAGGGTCACGGCCGCCACCCGGGGATCGGCGATGATGCCCGGCACCTGGTCGGTGCCGATCAGCAGGGTCTGGAACACGCCGTCCGCGGCCCCGGCCCGTCGGAACAGGTCCTCCAACAAGAGGGCGGTGCGGGGCACGCTCGGGGCGTGCTTCAGCAGACCCACGTTGCCCACCATGATGGCCGGGGCCAGGAACCGGACCACCTGCCACAGGGGGAAGTTCCAGGGCATGATGGCCAGGACGGCGCCCAGGGGCTGGTAGGTGATGAGGCCGAGCGAGGCGTCCACCGCCACCTCCTCGTCGGTGAGCATGGCCTCGGCGTGCTCGGCGAACCACCGGAACCCGCTGGCGCACTTGGCCACCTCGCCCTTGGCCTGGGCGAAGGGCTTGCCCATCTCGGTGGTGATCACGTGGGCGACGTCGGGGAGCTCCCCCTCCAGGAGTTCGGCGGCCGTGATGAGCAGCCGCGCCCGCTCGTCGAAGGTGCTCTTGGCCCAGCGCGGGACGGCGGTGGCCGCGGCGGCCAGGCGCTGCTCCACGGCGGCGCTGTCGTAGGGCTCGAAGGTCTGCAGCACCTCGCCGGTGGCGGGATTCACGGTGGCGATGGCAGGTCCGGCGTCCGCGGGGCTCATCGGTCCAGTATCGCTCAGGGGTGCCCGAACCCCGACCGCTACCGCTCCTCCTGACCGGTGACGTCGGGGAGCAGTCCGGGGATGAGCGTGCGCTGCACCTTGCCGGTGGCGGTCCTGGGCAACGCCCCGAGCACCACGTACTCCTTGGGACGCTTGTAGGCGGCCAGGTGGCGGTCGGCGTGGGCCGATACGGCGTCCACCACCGCGGCCACCCCGCCGTCTCCCATCCCCCGGCCCGGTACCAACGCGGCACAGACCCGCTGGCCCCAGCGTTGGTCGGGCCGGGCGAACACGGCCACCTCGGCGAGCCCGTCCACGCCGGCCAGGACCGCCTCCACCTCGGCCGGGTACACGTTGACCCCGCCGCTGATGATGAGATCGTCCCGCCGTCCGTCGATGAACAGGTAGCCGTCCTCGTCCAGCCGGCCGAGGTCGCCCACCGTGAAGGCGCCGTCCCGCCAGGCGGCGTCGGTCTTGGCCTCGTCCCCCCAGTAGCAGAAGCGGGCGAACCCGGGGGGACGGCACCAGATGGTCCCGTCGTCGTCCACCGAGAGGACCCGGCCCGGTCGGGCCCGCCCCACGGTGCCGGGGCGCTCGGTCCACTCCTCGGGCGAGCACACGGTGAACTGGCCCTCGGTCGACCCGTAGAACTCCCACACCACACCGGGGCCCACCCGGGCCATGGCCGCCCGCTTGACCGACGGGGGGCAGGGTGAACCGGCGTGGACCAGCAGGCGCAGGTCGTCGAACCGCGCCGGCGTGCCGGCCACCGAGTCCAGCAGCCGGCTGAGGGCCGCCGGCGCCATGAACGTGGTGGTCGGAGTGGGGGCACCGCCGTGGCCGGTCAGGACCGAGCGGGCCGTCTCGGCGTCGAAGCGGCTGAGCACCACGCAGGTCCCGCCCCGCAACAGGGTGGCACCGGCGAACCGCACGGACACCGAGTGGTACATCGGCGAGCAGACCAGGTGGACGTCGCCGGGACCGAACGACCACAGGTCGGCCTCGTCGGCGAAGGAGGCCGCCGCCTCCTCCACGCCCCAGACCCCCGACCACACCCCCTTCGACCGACCCGTCGTGCCCGAGGTGTAGTGCATGGGACGGGCCAACGGGTACGGGGCCAGCTCCACCGGAGGGCCGTGGTGCAGCGCGGCCAGCGCGTCCCCGTCGGTCACCACCAGGGTGGGCCGGGCGTCAGCCACCAGCACCTCCCGCTCCTCCTCGAGCAGGGTGGCGTTGAGCAGGACCGGCACCACCCCGACCCGCAGGGCCCCGAGGACCGCACAGAGCAGGGCGGCCGACGAGGGAAGGCTGAAGACGATCCGGTCCCCCGGCCGCAGCCCCGACGCCTGCAGGGCCCCGGCCACCCGACGCTGGGCCGGCTCGGCCGTGGCCGGGGTCAGCACCTCGACACCGGTCGGCGTGGTCACGGGAGCCTCCGGGCGAGGGCGCTCAGGGGAGCTCCTCGGTCGGGACGAGCGGGGTGGACGGCCCGAGGGACACGGCCGTGCCCGGATCACCCAACGCGGTGAAGACGACGGGCCGGAGGGCGGCGATGGCCGCCATCGTGGCCAACATGGCCAGGGCCCCGACCACGGTGACCGCCCGGACTCCGGTGTGGTTGGCGATGGTTCCCTGCACCACCGCGCCGATCGGGTAGACGATCCCCAGACCCATCATGTAGATGGACAGGATCCGGCCCCGGACCTCGGCCGGAGCCCGGAGCTGCACCACCGTGTTGAGCCCGGAGAGCACGGCGATGTACCCGGCGCCGACGGCCAGGAAGGCCAGGGCGGAGACCCAGAGGGACGGGGCCAGGCCGTACAGCACCAGGAGGACCGGCAGGAGGAACAGGGCCGACTGCAGCATGGTCCGGCGGCCCACCCGCTCAGCCAGGGTCGGGAGGACCAGGGCGCCGGCCACCGCGCCGACCCCCTGGGCGGTGACCAGGATGGCCGTGCCCACCTGGATGCTGACCCCGCCGCGGTCGAGCACCGCCGACATGGCCGGCACCAGTGCGATGAACGGGGAGGCCAGGAGGGCGACGACGGCGATGAGCTCGATGGCGGCACGGCATCCCGGCTCGCCGGCCGCGGCCCGGGCCCCGGCGGCCAGCCGGGACGCCAGGCTGATCCGCTCGTGGGAGACCACCGGCTTGGGCAGTCTGACCATGACCAGGGCCACCACGACGGCGGCGAAGGAGGCGGCATTGATGCCGAAGACCAGGCCGTAGTTGTGACTGAGCAGCGCCAGACCGGCCAGTGCGGGGCCGACCACCCTCCCGAGGTTGAACTGGGCCGACGACAGGGAGACGGCGCCCAGGAGATCCTCTTTGGGGACCAGGTCGGGCACCATGGCCTGGAAGGCCGGGAACCCGATGGCCCCGGACGCCCCGCCCAGGAAGGCCAGGACCACCAGCACCCCCGGCGGATCGTGTCCGGTGCCGGCCAGGACCGCCAGCACGGTGGCGAAGGCCATCTCGGCCAACGTGGTGACGATCAACCAGCGCCGCCGGTCGAGGCGGTCGGCCAGGGCGCCGCCCAGGGGGGCCAGCAGCCCGATGGGGATGAAGGCGGCGGCGGCCACCAGACCGGTCCATCCCGGCTGGTCGGTTCGGGCGAAGACCAGCACCCCGAGGGCCACCGTCTGCATCCACGACCCGATGTTGGAGACGAGCGCGGCCGACCAGATGAGCGCGAAGTTCCGCGACCGCAGCGGGCGCAGCGAGGCCAGGGGCACCGGTCGAGGTTACCGGCCGGCCGGTCCGGTCAGGCCGGGCCCGTCGTCGTCCCGTCCGGAGTGGAGCTACTCCTCGCCCTTGTGCTTGCGGCGGGGCCGCAGGGCGAACCACCAGATGCTCGCCATGGTGGCCAGGACGCCGAACGCTGCTGCGGGCTTGGCGATCTTGCGAGAACGATCTGACATGGGGCTGACGTTACCCCCCGGCGGCCGGCCTCGGCACTACGGGGCGGGCCGACTCGACGGGCCGGGACGGCCGCCGGCCGTCAGGTGGCGGCCAGGTCGCGCTCGTGGGCGCCGGCCGGGCCGGATCCTCCAGTGGCCGGTGGCGCCACGTCGACCTCCACCCCCAGGTGGGGGACGATCCGGTCGAGCCACGCCGGCATCCACCAGTTGGCCCTGCCCAGCAGTTCCATGACCGCCGGGACCAGGACCATCCGGACCAGGGTGGCATCGATGAAGATGGCGGCGGCCAGACCGAGGCCGAACACCTTGAGCACGTGGAGGGGGTCACCGATCACGAACGACCCGAACACGCAGATCATGATGGCGGCGGCGGCGGTGATGACCCGGGCGGTCTTGGCCAGTCCGTCGGCCACCGCGCGTGGAGTTGTCCCCGGTCCGCCGCCACTCCTCCCGGATGCGGGAGAGCAGGAACACCTCGTAGTCCATGGACAGGCCGAACAGGATGGTGAACATCATCAGGGGGATCCACGGGTCGATCGGGCTGGTGGCCCCGATGCCGATCAGCCCGCCCAGCCATCCCCACTGGAAGACGGCCACGATGACCCCGTAGGCCGCCCCCACCGACAGCAGGTTGACCACCACCGCCTTCACCGGGATGGCCAGCGACCGGAACACGGCCATCAACAGGAGGAAGGACAGCAGCAGGACGGCGCCGATGACCCAGACCAGACGGTTGGACAGGTAGGTGGAGGCATCGACCGACCCGGCTGTCTCGCCGCCCACGTACGCCACCACGCCGGTGCCGGCGGTGGCACCGGGGATGACGTCGTCGCGCAGCGTGTGGACGATGGCCTCGGTCTTGGCCGACTGCGGTGAGGTGGTCGGGTAGGCGATGATCACCGCGTCGTGGCCCGAGGCGGAGAACCGGGCCGGCGTGGCGAAGGCCACGCCGGGGGTGGCCTTCACCCTGGCCTGCAGTTGGTCGACGGCGGCCCGCTGGCCGTCGGGCACCGAGGCGGCCACGATCAGCGGCCCGTTGAAGCCGGGGCCGAAGCCGGTGGCCAGGGCGTCGAAGGCCTGACGCGTGGTGCTGCTGGTCGGGTCGTTGCCGGCGTCGGTGAAGGCCAGCCGCATCGAGAAGAACGGGACGATGAGCACGAGCAGGCAGAGCAGGGCGCCCAGTGCGGCCAGGAGCGGACGTCGCTGCACGGTACGGCTCCACCGGTACCAGAAGCCTCGTTCGGCCGGTTCGCTGGCGCTCTGGAGGAGGCCGGGGACGTGCAGCTTGTCGATGGCCCGGCCCGAGAACCCGAGCATGGCCGGCAGCAGGGTGGTGGCGGCCAGCATGACCAGGACCACGGCGGAGATGGCCCCGACGGCCAGGCCCCGCATGAACGGCAGCTGCAGGATGAACAGGCCCAGCAGGGAGAGGATCACCGTCGTGCCGGCGAACACCACCGATCGGCCCGACGTGGCCAACGAGACGGCGGCGGCCTGACGCGGGTCGCGGCCCTCGGCCAGGCCGTTGCGGTAGCGGGTCACGATGAACAGGGCGTAGTCGATGCCCACGCCGAGCCCGATCATGGCCATGATCTCGGGGGCGAAGGTGGGTGTGGTGATGACGTGGGACAGCAGGTCGAGCACGGCGAAGGCGATGGCGATGCCGAACAGGGCGGTCATGATGGGGAGGCCCATGGCCACCACCGACCCGAAGGCCAGGAGCATGATGATGATGGCGGCCAGGATGCCGATGCCCTCGCTGGACCCGGGCTTGGCCCCGGCCACCAGGCTGATGGCCTGCCCGCCCAGGGCCACGTGGTAACCGGGCGCGGCGAACGACTGGGCCGTGGTCACGACCTGCTTGATGGCGTCCTCGGGGAGGTCGCCGGCCTGCTGGTCGAAGACCACCTGCACATAGGCGACGTGGCCGTCGGAGGAGATCTGGTGGGCCCCGGCCGCCGTGAAGGGACTGACCACCTCTGACACATGGGCCAGTGGGGTGAGGGCGGCCACCATCTTGGCCGTCTGGTTCCGCACCGAGGCCGCGGTGACCGGTCCGGTCGTGGAGATGACCACCTGGTTGGGGCTCCCCTTCTGATTGGGGAAGGCCCTGTCCAGGATCTGCTGCACCGGCTGCTTGCCCCCGTTGAGATTGTTGGAGAAGTTGCTCCCGGCCGCCTGGGCCACGACGTTGGTCCCGACCAGGGCCACCAGCCAGAAGACGAGCACCCACCAGCGGTGGTCGTGGCACCAGCCGGCGATCCGGGCCAGTCCGCTCTCCTCGGCCGGCTGGGACCTGGGCTGTTCCTTCGGTGGTTCCGGGGGCGACAACGTGGTAGTGGCCATGGACCGAAACTAATCCACGCAGCGGGTCCGTCCGACCCTCAGAACCCGTCGGGCACCCGCCGGCGCACCACCAGATGGTCCTGACCGGACGCCACCGCCCCGTCGGCGCCGCCGGCGGCGACCAGCCGCTCGAGCACGTACCCGGCCACCCGGGCCGGCGAGTTGAACGCGCCCTCCCGGGAGGCCTGGAGGAACCGATCCACGGCCGGGAAGTCCTCGGCCGGGGTCGACCGGATCTGCGCCTGCATGTCGGTGTCGACCAGGCCCGGCGAGAGGGCGTAGGCGGCGAGGTCGGCGCTCCGCTCCTCACGGGCCACCACCTCGGTGATCATGTCCACTGCGGCCTTCGCCCCCCCGTAGGCCGCCCAACCTTCGTAGGGTCGGGTCGCCGCCCCGGAGGACAGGTTGACCAGCACGCCCCCACCGGGTCGCGACCGCACGTGCCGGGCGAAGGTGGCCGATCCGTGCAGCACCCCGAGTACGTTGACCTCCACGTTGCGGCGCAGGCCGACGGGGTCGGCATCGGCCAGTCGGCCGATGGGGGCCAGCAGACCGGCGTTGTTGACCCACAGGTCGATCCGGTCGAACCGAGCGACGACCTCGGCGGCGAACCGCTCGACGGCGTCGGCGTCGGTGACGTCCACGGATCCGGTGAGCGACTCGGTCCCCCCGGGAGCATCGGGCCGGGTCCGGGCACACAGTCCGAGGCGTACCCCCTCGGCGGCCATCGCCTCGGCCATCCCGGCCCCCAGGCCCCGGCTGGCCCCGGTGATCACGGCGACCAGGTCGGCCGGACGGCGGTCGGACAGTGCGGGGCTCACCGGTCGGTGGACACGAAGACGTTCTTCACGTCGCTGTAGGAGGCCAGGGCCTCCAGGCCGAGCTCCCGCCCGAAGCCCGACTGCTTCATCCCGCCGAAGCTGGTCTGCACCCGCACCGAGCTGTGCGAGTTGACCGAGAGATTGCCCGACTGGATGGCCCGGGCCATCCGCAGGGCGCGGGCCCCGTCGCCGGTCCAGATGGAGCCGGACAGCCCGTAGGGCGTGTCGTTGGCCAGCCGCACGGCGTCCTCCTCGTCCTCGAAGGGGATGACCGCCACCACCGGTCCGAAGATCTCCTCGCGGGCCATGCGCCAGCCGGGATCGGCGGGAGCCACCACCGTGGGCGGGAACCAGAAGCCGGGGCCGTCGGGGACGGTGCCGGCCGCGAACACCTCCACCGCCCCTCCCCCGGGCGCGCCCATCCCCGGGGCCAGGAAGCCCTCGACCACCCGTCGGTGGGACGCGGTGACCAGGGGCCCCATCTGGACAGTGGGATCGGTGGGGTCGCCGACCGTCCACCGCGTCAGCGCGTCGGCCAGCAGTTCGAGGTAGCGGTCGACGACGCCGCGCTGCACCAGCACTCGGCTGCGGGCACAGCAGTCCTGGCCGGCATTGGCGAAGACGCCCCCGGGGGTGGCCTCCGCCGCCCGCTCGAGATCGGCGTCGGCGAAGATCACCGAGGCCGACTTCCCACCCAGCTCCAGGGTGACCCGTTTGATGGTGGCCGAGGCCCGGCGCATCACGTCCCTTCCCACCTCGGTCGATCCGGTGAAGGCCACCTTGGCCACATCGGGGTGTTCGACCAGCCGGCTCCCCACCACCGACCCTTTGCCCGCCACCACTTGCAGGACGCCTTCGGGAATGCCCGCCTCCAACGCCAGCTCGGCCAGCCGCAGCGCCGAGAGCGGGGTGATCTCGGCCGGCTTGACCACGATGGTGTTGCCGGTGGCCAGGGCGGGGCCCACCTTCCACGAGGTGATGGCCACCGGGAAGTTCCACGGGACGATGGCGGCCACCACGCCGAGCGGCTCGTGGAAGGTCATGTCCACGCCACCGGCCACCGGCACCGTGGCCCCCCGGTGCTTGTCCACCGCACCGGCATAGAAGTAGAGCACCTCGGCCACCATGGCCACCTCGTCACGGCTGTCCACGATGGCCTTGCCCACATTGGCCGTCTCCAGCTGGGCCAGCTCCTCGCCGTGCTCCTCCACCCGGGCGGCGAACCGTCGCAGCAAGCGGGCCCGATCGGCCGGGGCGACGGCCCGCCAGGCCGGCCCGGCGGCCAGCGCCCGGGCGACGGCGTCGTCCGCCTCCCCCACCCCGCCGAGGGGCAACTCGGCGATGGGCGCCTCGGTGGCCGGGTTTACCACGATGGTGGTGTCACTCATACGCGCTCCTCGGTGGCGATCTCCTGGATGGGGGCGGCGGCCGCCCGGACCAGGGCCTCGAACAAGCGGACGTCGCCGGTCTCCTCGGGATGCCACTGGACGCCGACCACGAACCGGCGGCCGGGCAGCTCGACGGCCTCGACCACCCCGTCCTCGCTCCGGGCCGTGACCACCAGGTCCGCACCCAGCCGGCCGAGGGCCTGGTGGTGGCTGCACAGGACCTCGGCCCGGGCCCCGAACAGGCTGCGGACCCTACTCCCCTCCTCGGTGACCACGGTGACCGGACCGAAGGCACCGGGGCGGGGTTGGTGCACGGTGGTCCCCAGGAGGTCGGGCAGCTGCTGGACCAGGTCGCCCCCGAGGTGCACGTTGAGCGCCTGCATCCCCCGGCAGATGGCCAGGACGGGGAGGTCCCGCTCGAGGGCCGCGCCCAGCAGGCCCAGTTCGAGCTCGTCGCGCCTCCCGCTGGCGCCGCCGTTGCGTGGATCGGGATCGGCACCGTAGCGGGCGGCGTCGACGTCCCCCCCGCCGATGAGGACCAGCCCGTCGAGGACCGAGGCCACCCGGTCGTGGCGGCCGGGGTCGGGTGGTCCTCCCCCCTTCCCCCGCGGCGCCAGGAGCAGCGCCTCGCCCCCGGACGCCTCGACCACGTCGAGGTACGTACCGGGCACCAGGGCGGCGTCGCGCTCCCACGACCACCACGAGGTGGTCTGTCGGTACATGGTGACCCCGATGAGCGGTCGACGAGCACCGGCGGACGGCACGGACCCTGACGGCACGGACCCTGACGGCACGGACCCTGACGGCACGGACCCTGACGGCACGGACCCTGACGGCACGGACCCTGACGGCACGGACTCGGACGGCACGGACAGCAGTATCGCACTGCGGTCACGGCGCGCCGATAAGGTGCGCAGCCGAGGGCCCGCGGCCGGCGTCGGCCTCCCGAACCCTCCCCACGACAGCACCGAGGACGGCAGCAGGTCCGAGAGGAGACGGCGATGGCTCGACTGGACGGCAAGGTCGCCGTGATCACCGGTGCCGGTAGCGGCATCGGCCGGGTGGCCGCCTCGCTCTTCGCCGCCGAGGGGGCCCGGGTGGTGGTGGCCGACGTGGTCGCCGACCAGGCCGAGTCGACGGTGGCGGAGATCGTCGGGGCGGGCGGGACGGCCACCGCGGTGACCGTCGACGTCTCGGACGAGGCCCAGGTGACGGCCATGGTGGCCACCGCGGTCGGCACCTACGGCGGCCTCCACGTGCTGTTCAACAACGCCGGCATCTTCCCGGACGACGACGGCGGGATCCTGGACACGCCGCCGGAGACCTGGCAGAGGGTGATGGAGGTCAATCTGAAGGGTGTGTGGCTCGGCTGCCGGGCCGGGGTGCCGGCCATGGTCGACTCCGGGGGCGGCTCCATCGTGAACGTGGCCTCGTTCGTGGCCCTGGTCGGGGCGGCCACCGCCCAGATGGCCTACACCGCCTCCAAGGGCGGGGTGCTGGCCCTGACCCGGGAGCTGGCCGTGGAGTACGCCCGACGCGGGATCCGGGCCAACTCCATCTGCCCGGGCCCCGTCGAGACGCCGCTGCTGGCCGAGCTGCTGGCCGACCCCGAGCGGCGGCAGCGACGGCTGGTGCACATCCCCATCGGCCGGTTCGGGCGGCCGGAGGAGATCGCCAAGGCCGCGCTGTTCCTGGCCTCGGACGACGCCTCCTTCGTCACCGGCTCGGCCCTGGTGGTCGACGGCGGGATCACCGCGGCCTACGTCACCCCCGAGTAGGGCTGGACGGCGGGTCGCCGCTGGACCAGAGTGCATCCATGCTGACCCTCGAGACGCTCCCCCACCAGATCCAGACGGGCGACATCGACACCGTGGTGGTGGCGTTCCCCGACCTTCAGGGTCGGCCGGTGGGGAAGCGGGTCACCGGATCGTTCTTCCTCGAGCACGTCCTGCATCACGGGATCGAGGTGTGCGACTACCTGATGGCCTGCGACGTCGACATGGAGCCCCTGCCCGGCTATCGCTTCGCCAACTGGGAGACCGGCTATGGCGACCTCAACGCCGTCATCGACCCCCAGACCGTCCGGCCCCTGCCCTGGCTGCCGGGCAGCGCCCTGGTGCTCTGCGACCTCTTGACCCTGGAGGGTGAGCCGGTCGAAGTGTCCCCCCGTCGCATCCTCCGACGCCAGCTGGAGCGGGCGGCCGGCCGCGGCCTCGAGATCAAGTGCGCCACCGAGCTCGAGTTCTACCTGTTCCTCGACTCCTTCCCCGAAGCAGCCGACAAGCACTGGCAGCACCTCGCCCCCCACGCCGACACCATCGAGGACTACCAGCTGCTCCAGACGTCGCGCGAGGAGTACATCATCGGGAAGATCCGCAACCAGATGGTGGAGGCCGGGATCCCCATCGAGTTCTCCAAGGGCGAGGCCGGCATCGGCCAGCACGAGATCAACATCACCTACGGCGGAGCCCTGGAGGTGGCCGACCGTCACCTGGTGTTCAAGAACGGGGTCAAGGAGATCGCCTCGGGGTTCGGGCGGGCCGCCACCTTCATGGCCAAGTGGTCCATGGACACGGCCGGCTCCTCGTGCCACATCCACACCAGCCTGTGGGACGCCGAGAGCGACTCCCCCCTGATGGCCCCGGCGGAGGACGAGGAGTCCGCGTCGGGGTACTCGACGCGTCGGTGCCCAGTTCGTGGCCGGTCAGCTCTTCGCCGCCGACCAGCTGGCCTGGTGCTTCGCCCCGTACGTGAACTCCTACCGCCGCTATGTGCCCGACTCCTGGGCCCCGACGGCCCGGGTGTGGGGGGAGGACAACCGGACGTGCGGGTTCCGGGCGGTGGGCAGCGGGGCCGGTCGGCGGGTGGAGAGCCGCATCCCGGGGGCGGACGTGAACCCGTACCTGGCGCTGGCCGCGGCCATCGCCGGCGGTCTGTGGGGGATCGAACACCAGCTGGAGCTGGAACCGGCCTTCACCGGCAACGCGTACCATGCACCGGAGGTACCGCGGATTCCGACCACCCTGGCCGAGGCCATCGACCGGCTGGCCGACAGCGAGGTGGCGGCCGAGGCCTTCGGTCCCGACGTCCACCACCACCTCCTCAACACCGCCCGGCAGGAGTGGGCCGCCGCCAACCGCGTCGTCACCGACTGGGAGCTGGCCCGAAACTTCGAGCGCATCTGACCGCCCCGGTCCACCGACGGTCGGGGTTGGCGTCCCGGGCCGGCCGATCGGGCACCGATGCTACATTTTGAGCGCAATGACGCGGCCGGGGACGGGGGGGTCTGGAGTGGGGTCGTCACGTCGCATGCCGGTGACCGTCCGATGAGGACGCTGGTGGTCGCGGAGTTCTTCCCGTGGCCGGCCACCAACGGTGGGCTCATGCGCGGCGCAACCTCGGTCGAGGGCCTCGCCGAGCTGGGCGAACTGGACCTGTTCGTCTTCCACGACAAGCGCAAGCCGGAACCCGTCGTGCCCTCGACGGTACGGGTCTCCAACCTGCTGACCACGGGCTACCCGGTGGCCGGCTGGCTCCGGTGGCGGGCCCGGTGGATGCTCCAGCGGGGTGTCCCCACCCAGATCGCCAGCCGCATGGCCGATCACGGGCCCCGCACCGACTTCGCCAGGTTGGGTGACGAGCCCTACGACCTGGTCTGGTTCAGCTCGGCCCGGGCCTACGAATGGCTCGGTCGGCCCCGTCTCGGTCCCACGGTGGTGGACCTCATCGACCTCGAGGACGTGAAGGAGCGCCAACGTGCCGCCATGATCGCCCGACGGCCGGCCGAAAGCGTGAGCGAGCGCTACCACCGGGCCCTCGAGGCCAAGGAGGCGGGCGTCAACGCCGAGGACTGGACCCGTATCCAGCGGTCGATCGCCGCTGCGGTGGATCGGGTGCTGCTGTGTTCCGATGAGGACGTGGAACGGATCGGCGTGCCCAACGCCGCCGTGGTGGTCAACTCCTACCCACAGCCCTTCCCGCCGGTGGGCCGGGAGCGCAAGGGGGGCTCGCCGGTGATCCTGCTCCCGGCGACCTTCGACTACGAACCGAACGTGGACGGGGCGACGTGGTTGGCCACGGACATCGCCCCGCTGATCCGCCGGCAGATGCCCGGGGCCCGCATCAGGCTCGTCGGGCACGCCACGCCGCGGGTCGAGGCCCTCGACCGTCCCCCCGACATCACGGTGACGGGCCGGGTGCCCGACATGACGGCCGAGCTGGCGCGCGCCGACGTGGTCGTGGTCCCGGTCCGGTTCGGGAGCGGCACGCGCCTGAAGATCCTGGAGGCGTTCGCCCACCGCGTGCCCGTGGTCTCCACCACCATCGGAGCGGAGGGCCTCGGCGTGGACCATCGGACCCACCTGCTGATCGCCGACCGACCCGAGGAGTTCGCCGACGCCATCTACCGGCTCCGCTCGTCGCCGACTCTCCGCCGACGCATCGTCGACTCGGCCGAGCGGCTGTACCTCGAGCGGTTCGCCTCCAGTGCCGCGCAGGCCAGGGTCCGGGATCTCGCCCGGGAGGTGGCGGGGCCCGAGGCGGCGAGCCGACCGCCGGCCCGACCCCGCCTCTCCGAGAGGATCCAGAAGATGGAGGTCATCGCCCACTATCTCCCCCAGTTCCACCCCATCCCGGAGAACGACGAATGGTGGGGCACGGGATTCACCGAGTGGACCAACGTGACCAAGGCCCGTCCGCTCTTCTGGGGCCACATCCAGCCCCACCTCCCCTCCGACCTCGGGTTCTACGACCTCCGGGTGCCCGAGGTGCGGGAGGCCCAGGCCGAGCTGGCCCGGGGACACGGGGTGACGGGCTTCTGCTACTGGCACTACTGGTTCGGCGGGAAGAGGCTGCTCGAGCGACCGTTCGACGACACCCTCACGTCCGGGTCGCCCGACTTCCCCTTCTGCCTGGCGTGGGCCAACCAGACCTGGTCGGGCATCTGGCACGGTGCCCCGGACCGGATCCTGGTCGAGCAGACCTACCCCGGCCAACAGGACGAGACCCGGCACTTCGCCTACCTGCAGAAGGCGTTCGAGGACGACCGCTACATCCGGGTCGACGGACGGCCGCTGCTCTTCATCTACAAGCCGGCCGACCTCCCCGAGCCGGCGCAGTTCGTCGAACGGTGGCAGCAGATGGCCCGTGACGCCGGGCTCGGCGGCCTCTATCTGGTAGCCGGGCTGGGGGAATCGGCCTATCCCACCCACGCCGAGGACGGGTTCGATGCCGCCGTCTGGTACGAGTTCCCCTTCGGTGAGGATGCCGGGTCCCGCATGCGGGAGCGGATGATGGCCCGTGGGCTCATGCGCGGACCCCGGCGGTATCCCTACCGCGAGACCCTGCCCGAGCCTCCTTCCGACCTGGCCGGACCGGTCTTCCCCTGCGTGTACCCCAACTGGGACAACACGCCGCGCTCGGGACGGGGAGGGGTCCTCGCCCTGGAGTCCACGCCGGAACGGTTCGGGGCCCAGGTCCGCCGGGCCGTGGAACTGGTGGCCGAGCTCCCGACCGACGAGCAGGTGCTCATGATCAAGTCATGGAACGAGTGGGCCGAGGGGAACTACCTCGAGCCGGACCGACAGTACGGACGCGCTCGCCTCGAGATGCTGGCCCTGGAGCTGTCGCGGGCCAGGGGTGAGCGCCCGGGGTAGCGACGAAGGGTCACCCATCCGGTGGTCCGGCGACGAAGTACAGGTGTGACGCCCACCCCTGACACCAGGACCGCTGCACGCGACCCGTGGCGCGCCGGGCGTGCCGTCGGTGACCTGGCCATGAGCGGCCTGGCCCGGTTGCTCACCCGGAGCTTCTTCCGACAGGTCGAGGTGGAGCACGGCGAGCGGATCGTCGCGGGTCGACCGACCGTGGTGGTGGCCGACCATCGGAACGGACTGGTCGACGGCCTCCTGCTGATGGGCGCCCTCCACCGCTATCCGCGGTTCCTGGGCAAGTCGACCCTGTTCCGCAATCCCCTCCTGTGGCCCTTCCTGCAGCTGGGGGGCGTGGTGCCCGTCTACCGCGCCCAGGACGGGGGCTCCCCGGAGGGAAACCGGCGGGCCTTCGCCCGCTGCCACCGGCTGTTGGCGCGCGGGGGGATGGTGGCCATCTTCCCCGAGGGCGTCAGCCACGACGAGCCGGTCCTCCAGCCACTGCGCACCGGGGCCGCCCGCATCGCCCTGTCGGCCGCCGCCGCCGGGGTGCCGGACGTCGAGACGGTGGCCGTCACCCTCGTCTACGACGACAAGCAGCGCTTCCGGTCGAGGGCCCTGGTCCGGGTGGGCGTCCCCGCTCCGACACAGCCCTGGATCGGGGCGTACCGGGACGATGGGCCCGCCGCCGTGCGCGCTCTCACCGACGACCTGGCCGAGCGGCTGCGGCCCGACGGCCGCGAGTACGTGTCCTGGGTCGAGGCCACCATGCTGGCCGAGATCGCCGACGTGGTGGCCCGGTCGACCACTGCGCTCCCCGATCCTGTGGATCTGGCCGACCGGAGCCAGGTCGTCGACGCGCTGGCCCGGGCCCGGCGAAGGCCCGGTCCGACGACCGCGGCGGCCATGCGATCACTGGAGACGGCCCATGCCTCCTACCGTGAGGCGCTCGACGTCCTCGGACTCGACGACGCCCAGGTGGCCGCGGACTACCGATCCGGTCGGCTGCGCTGGGATCTGGCCGGGGCGGTGGCCAAGATGGTGGTGGCCCTCCCCCTGGCGGTGATCGGCGTGGTGGTCCACGCGGTGCCCTACGGGGTGGTCAAGCTGGCCAGCCGGGCGCCGGACAACGTGGGGATGCGGGCCACGGTCAAGGTACTGGGCAGCTTCGTCCTCTACACCCTGACCTACCTGGCCGTGGGGATCACCGTGGGCACCACGTTCGGGGCCGGCTGGGGAGCAGTGGCCGCCGCCGCGGCACCGGCGTGCGGGTACGTGGCCGTCCGGACGATGGAGCGGATCCACCGGATGGGCGGGGCCGTCGCCGGCTACCGGGCGGTGCGGGCCGGCGGCCCGGCGGCCGAGCTGGTCCGGTCCCGCCGGACCGCCGTGGTCGACGCGGCCCAGTCGGTCCTGGGCCCGACCGTGGCTCCCGGTCCTTGACGGAGCCACGGCACCCTGACACCATGGATCCCACCATGGACCACTTCTCGACCTCGGACCTTCTCCTTACCTGACGGCGAGCGCCACATCGCGTTCGCCCGCAACCTCCTGAGCCCAAGCGGCCAGGGGGTTTTTTGTTGGTCGGGCGGAGGTCCGACGCACGGGGACCGGTGACGAGACACCAACGACAGGCAGTACCACGCACCAAGGGAGCAGCACCGTGAGCAGCAACACCGACAACACGCCGACGGCCCACCCCGACGAGGACGACCGTCCCCGGCGACTGGCCATGCCCTGCGACGTGTCCCCCATGCCGTTCCACCTCTACCGCCCCTACCGACCGCTGACCCTCCCCGACCGGACCTGGCCCGACCGGGACATCACCCGAGCCCCGCGCTGGGCCAGCGTCGACCTCCGTGACGGCAACCAGGCCCTGGTCGACCCCATGGACCCGGAGCGGAAACTGCGGCTGTTCGAGACGCTGGTGGCCATCGGCTTCAAGGAGATCGAGGTGGGCTTCCCCTCGGCGTCCCAGACCGACTACGACTTCCAGCGGCAGATCATCGACGGCGGGGTGATCCCCGACGACGTCACCATCCAGGTGCTGGTCCAGTGCCGGGAGGAGCTCATCGAGCGCACGTTCGAATCATTGGTCGGCGCCCGCCGGGCCATCGTCCACTTCTACAACTCCACGTCCGAGCTCCAGCGACGGGTGGTGTTCGGCCTGGACCGGGCCGGAATCACCGAGATCGCGGTCAACGCCGCCCGCTTGTGCAAGAAGTTCGAGTCCGCACTGGTCCGGGCACCGACGTCCGCTACGAGTACTCTCCCGAGAGCTTCACCGGCACCGAGCCCGACTTCGCGGTGGAGATCTGCGAGGCGGTGATGGAGGTCATCGAGCCAACCCCCGAGCGACCCATCATCATCAACCTGCCCAACACCGTCGAGATGTACGGTCCCAACGTCTACGCCGACGTGATCGAGTGGTTCGGCCGGACCATCAGGCAACCGGGACTCGATCATCCTCAGCCTCCACCCCCACAACGACCGGGGCACGGCGGTGGCCGCCGCCGAGCTGGCCGTGCTGGCCGGCGCCGACCGGGTGGAGGGGACACTGTTCGGCAACGGGGAGCGGACCGGCAACGTCGACATCGTCACGCTGGCCCTGAACCTGTTCTCCCAGGGCGTCGATCCGGCCCTCGACTTCGGTGACATCGACCGGGTCCGGCGGGTGGCCGAGTACGCCACCCGGATGCCCGTGCACCCCCGTCACCCCTACGCCGGCGACCTGGTCTACACGGCGTTCTCCGGCTCCCACCAGGACGCCATCAAGAAGGGCTTCGCCGCCCTGGGCGACGACTACGAGCAGTGGGAGGTCCCCTACCTGCCCATCGACCCGAGCCACACCGGGCGGACCTACGAGGCCATCATCCAGGTCAACAGCCAGTCCGGCAAGGGCGGGGTGGCCTACGTCATGGACACCGAGCACGGGCTCGATCTCCCCCGGCGGCTGCAGGTGGAATTCTCCAGGGAGGTCCAGGCCATCACCGAGGACAGTGGGACGGTGATCCGGCCCGGCGAGATGTGGGACGTGTTCTCCCGCACCTATCTGCCCGAGGACGCCGGGATGCGGCTGATCAGCAGCGAGGTCACCACCGGGGGCCACCGGACCACCGTCACCGCCCAGCTACTGGTCGACGGCGAGCCCCGTACGGTCATGGGCGAGGGCAACGGCCCCATCGACGCCCTTCTCGGTGCCCTCCGGGCCGAGCTCGGCGTGGCCTTCGAGGTCAAGGACTACAACCAGCACGCCCTGACCGCCGGCAGTGAGGCCTCGGCGGTGGCCTACGTGGAGGCCGAAGGCCCGGACGGATCGCACCTGGTGGGGGGTGGGCATGGACTCCAGCATCCTCGATGCCTCGCTCCACGCCGTGGTCAGCGCGGCCAACCGGGACCTGGAGCGACGAGGCCCGGCGACTCCCTGAGCGGTCGGTCGCCCCCACCGGTCTACGATGCAGGCTGCGCCGGGGCCCCACGGCCGGGGCGCACCGAACCGAGGGGGGAGCGTTCCAGGTGGCCACACCCATGAGTGTCGACCAGATGAGCGGCGCGGGTGACGTGGGCCGGACGGTCGCCACCGGGACGGCGGGCGGCTGGACCAATGCCATCGCCCGACGGGACGACTTCATCGACCAGCAGCTGGTCGGGCTCCCGCCCGAGGCCCGGGTGGTCAATGTCGGGTGCGGGGTGGTGCGACGGTTCGAATCGGCCTGCCCGGGCCGGTTCCTGGCCACCGACCTCCGGGTCCTGCCCACGGTCGACTTCACCTCGGACGCCTCGGCCCTGCCCCTGGCCGACGGATCGGTCGACCTGGTCCTGGCGCTGGAATTGATCGAGCACGTTCCCGAACCGGCCGCCGTCCTCCGGGAGTTCGCCCGGGTCCTCCGACCCGGGGGCACGGTGATCCTCTCCGTACCCTCCACCGTCCCCCGCCACGATGACCACGACTACTGGCGCTTCACGGCCCAGGGCCTGGAGAAGCTGGGCTCGGCCAGTTTCGACCACGGCGAGGTGCACGTGTTCGGGGGCACCTTCGAAGCCCTGGGTTACCTGGCCGAGTACTACGCTGCGCTGACCTTCCACGTCCTGCACCTGAACGGCCGCCGGGTCCGCCAGGTGTTCCCCACGGTCGGCTACTGGCTGGACCGCCGCAGCGCCTGGTCCTCGTCACGGACGGCGCTGCACACCCTGGCCTTCGACCTCCTGTTCGTGGGCACGGCGCCGACCGCCTGAGTCGGCGAGGGGCCGGACCCGTGAACCCCGTGAACGGGATGGCGCTGTATGATCGTCATTCGATCTCTGGCAGGGAGTGAGCGCACAGTGAGGCCATTCGAATTCGGTAGGGCAGGAACCGGCCGGCCGGCCTCCGCACCGGACCGAGGTTGACCGTGCTCTTCGGCGCCGAAATCGGCTCCAATCCCATCACTGCAGTATTGGTCGCCGTGATCCTGTTCGCCTTGGGGCGGGTCATCATCAACCGGGTGGCCTTTGCCGAGGCCTATCCCTGGCTGATCAAGGTGATGACCGTCAGCTTGATCCTTCACCTGCTGGCCGCCCCGGCCCAGATCTTCGTGACCCAACACTTCTACCACGGGATCTCCGACTGGACTCGGTACACGCACCAAGGGGCCCTCCTGGCTCCCGACTTCCGCCACTTCAACTTCACCCTGGCGGGTGCCAACGTGCGTCAGATCGTCAACGACGGCTCAGTGAGCATCGCCACGGGCATCGTGATGACGTTGGTGGGAGCCAACGACCTGGCCACGTTCCTCGTCTTCAGTTGGCTGTCCTTCTTGGGGGCCGTGCTCTTCTTCCGGGCCTTCAGCCTGACCTTCCGAGGCGCCGACCCTCACCGGTACGCCCTACTGGTGTTCTTCTTCCCGTCGCTGATCTTCTGGACGGCGGATGCCAGCAAGGAAGCCATCATGACCATTGCCCTGGCGCTCGTCGCCTACGGCACGGCCAAGATCCTGGCCCGGCAGAAGGGGGGATTCGTGCTCCTCATTCCCGGATCGGTCCTCGCCTTCTACATTCGGCCCAACGAGCTGGTACTGATCCTGGCCGCCTTCGTCGTCGCCCTCGTCGTGCCCACGGCGAATGTACGGCAGAACTACGGCGGGGTCCGCAGGGTGATCGGTGTCATCTTCTGCGCCGTGCTGCTCCTGGTTTCGTTCAAGCTGACACAGCACTATCTCGTCCGCAACGGTTCGGTCTCCGGTCAACTGCAGACGACGAGCAAGAACAACAGCCTGGCGGGAAGTGGCGGGATTCCCTATTCGACCAATCCCGCCACCTATCCTCGCGACGTCTACGAGGTGCTGTTGAATCCACTGCCGGTCAATTTCCACGGCTTCGGCGAGCTGATCGCGGCGGCGGAGAACACCCTGCTCCTGGGGTTGCTCTTCATGTCCCTCCGACAACTCCGCATGATCCCGAGAGCGGCATTCGCTCGCCCGTACGTCATGATGTGCCTGGTCTACTCGGCCAGCTTCTTCTACGCGTTCGCCGCCCTCGGCAACCTCGGACTCATCGAACGGGAGCGATCGATGCTGCTCCCATTCTTCCTCGTCCTCTTCGGTATCCCGCGAACCCCCAAGGGCTCGCGACACCCCTACGACTGGGAGCTCCGCCGCGGCCCTCGCCTGCAGCGCCGACAGGCCATCGAGGCCGCCCGGGCGAGACGGTCGAGGCCGCACTATCCCACCAGTCCCTGACCGCTCCGGAGCCGGCCGGCACCGCCCAGCACCGGGTCCTGGCTCGTAGCAGCGGTTCAACCGCCGGAAGATGCCCTTGGTCTGCCTTGTAGAGGATGACGAACTCGACGACGAGGACTCTGCGCTCGGCACCCGGCGCTCGTCGCCGGATCGATGGAGCCCTAGAGTCGGGTTCAGGTGAGCGCATCGGACCAGCGCCCGCCGTCCACCGTCGAGGGGAGGTCGTGGTGACGGGGCCCGATGCAGGAGAGCCGGCGCCACTGCCCACGCCCCGGCACGATCTGACAGCCACGAGCGACGAGCGACGCACGTCGGGGAAGCTGGCCCGCCAGCGGGTGCGACGAGGCACGCTCGGGGATTGGCGGGAGGAGCAGCGCGGGCACGACGCGCTGGCCACCATCCTGGCCCAGAACCAGATCCGGGTTCCCGAGCTCGTTCCCCTCCGGCACCAGCGAATGGCGGCCTCTCCCTGGAACTACTACCGGGGCGCGGCGGCGGTCATGGCCGGCGATCTCGCATCCCAGCCCCACAGTGGGCTGGAGGTGCAGCTCTGTGGCGACGCGCACGTCCTCAACTTCGGACTGTGGGCGACACCCGAGCGGAACCTGATGTTCGACCTGCGCGACTTCGACGAAACGCTGCCCGGTCCGTTCGAGTGGGACGTCAAGCGACTGGCCGCCAGTCTGGTCGTCGTGGCCCGGGAGAACGGGATCAAGCAGGGAAAGGCGGATGCGGCCGTCACGGCGGCGGTCGAAGCGTATGGGCAACGGATGCGGCGGTACACGGCGATGCCGGAGCTCGACATCTGGTACGACGGCCTGCACGTCGACAACCTGATCAGCTACTACGAACCCGCCGACCGCGGGCGGGTCTCCGTCTACATCGAGAAGAAGCAGAAGCGACGTACGAGCCGCGGTGCCTTTGCCAAGCTCACGACCATGGCGCACGGAAGGCCCCGGATCACCGAGGAGCCACCGGTCCGCGTGGCCATCAGCGACGACGAGCAGGCTGATCTGGTCGACCACCTGTTCGCCGAGTACCGGCTGACACTCCAGGAGGATCGACGGACCCTGTTCGACCGGTTCACCGAGGCCGATGTGGTTCGCCAGGTCGTCGGGGTCGGCAGTGTGGGCATGCAGGTCTACCTGGTGCTCATGGAGGGTCGGAGCGGCGCTGATCCACTGTTCTTGCAGGTCAAACAAGCTGGGCCGTCGGTGTACGAGGCGCACACCCGGCCCAGCCGCCACCACAACCACGGCGCCCGGGTGATCAACGGGAAGCGACTGGTCCAGAGTGCCACCGACATCTTCGTCGGCTGGGGCTCGCTGCACGGGAAGGACTTCTACGTCCGGCAGTTCCGTGACATGAAGATCATCCCGACCACGGAACTGATCGCTCCCCGCCTGGTCGAGTTCGCCACGGCCTGCGGCGAGACCCTGGCCCGGGCCCACGCCCGCACCGGCGACCCGGTGGCCATCGACGGCTACATCGGGAAGGGCGCGAAGTTCGCCGCATCGATCGGCCGGTTCGCCCACCGGTACGCCGACCAGAACGAACGGGACCACGCCCAGCTGGCCCGGGCCATCGCCGACGGATCCGTCGAGAGCTCGCCGGGCTGACGGTCAGAAGCGGTTCAATCGCCGGAAGATGCCCTTGGTCTGCTTGTAGAGGGTGACGAACTCGGCGAACAGGACGTCGTACTCGGCACTCGTCGCCGGATCGGGGGTGAAGGTGCGGCGGATCTCCACCATGCCGGGGATGTCCTCCAGATGGATCCGGCCGAGGGCCAGCAGCGTGATCAAGGCGGCGCCCCGCACGTTGGCCAGCACCGGGTCGGCCACCTGGCGGACCTGGCGGCCCAACACGTCGGCGTGGATCTGGGCCCACGCGTCGGAGTTGGCCCCACCCCCGATGAAGGCCAGGGGATCCAACCGCCGGCCGGCGAACTTCTCCACTGCGTCCAGCAGCCAGCGCGAGTTGAAAGCCACGCCCTCGAAGACGGCGCGGACCATCTGCGGTCGGGTGGTGGCCAACGAGAGGTTGTGGAAGCCGCCCCGGATCGTGTGGTCGTCCACTGGCGAACGCTCGCCGTTGAGCCACGGGGTGAACAGCACCCGGCCGCTGCCCGGCGCCACCGACTCGACCATGTCGTTCATGGCCTCGAAGTCCTCGGCGAACCCGAGGTTGTCGCGCAGGAAGGTCAGGCAGGCGCCGGCCGTCTCGTGCTCGTCGGCGATCAGGTAGCGACCGGCCAGGGCGGCGGGAATGGAGGCCACATTGCTGGTCGGGGCGGTCTTCTTGAAGGGGACGTGGCCCGAGATCCACGACGAGGTGCCGATGTAGAGGTGGGCGGCGAAGTCGGCCACCGCCCCCGACCCGAACACCGCCGAGTGGACATCGCCGGAGCCCACCGAGACCGGCAGGCCCTCGGGGACGCCCAGGTCGGCGGCGGCGCCGGGGGTGACGGTGCCCATGATGGTCCCGGGGGGCACCAGGTCGGGCAGCTTGGCCCGGTCGAGGCCGGTCAGCTCGAGCAGGCGGTCGTCGTAGGCCACCCGGTCGACGGCCCGGTTGTCGGTGATCCAGTGGGCGGCGATGGAGTCGAACGAGGCCGACGTGACCCCGGTCAGTTTGAGGTTGAGGTAGTCGCAGGGCTCGAGGAAGGTCGCCGTGGCCCGGTAGACGTCGGGGAACGCCTCCCGGATGAACAGGATGTGGGCCAGAGGATCCTTGCCGGACAGCCCCGGGGCACCCCCGGTGACCTGCACCCACCGGACGATCTTGCGGGGGTCGTACCCGAGCACGTTGACCGGGCCGCCGGCCACCCTCCGGATGGCCTTGTTGCCCCGGGAGTCCATCCAGATGATGGCGCGCATGAGCGGCTCGCCGTCGGCTCCCACGGCCACCGTGCCCGACCACTGCGAGGTGCAGCCCACCCCGATGAAGGCACCCGCGGGGACGGCCGCCTCCTCGACGGCGCGGCGTGAGGCCGCCGAGACGGCCGACCACCACTCGGCCGGGTCCTGCTCGGCCCCACCACCGGGAAGGAGATGGAGGGCCACCGGTTCGGTGGCGTGAGCCACGATCCTGCCGCTGGTGGCCACGACCGCCGCCTTGGGGCCACCGGTGCCGAGGTCGACGGCCAGGACGTACTGCCCGGCCGACGGTGGCGCCCCGGTCACCAGGCCCTCCGGCCGGCGCACCGCCCGATCACGCCTTGCTCACCCAGACGGTGGCCTCCCGCACGGTGTCGCCGACGTCGATGGCCAACGCGACCCCCGGCCCCGCACCCTCCGGCGCGGAGAAGGAGACGGTGCGGGCCAGCACCTCCCGACCGATGCTCTCGGCCATCGGCGAGAGGTCGTCCAGGCCCACCAGGTGGAGGTGGATCCAGTCCGACACGTCGAGCCCGCTGGCCTTGCGCAGGTCCTGGACGTGCCGGATCACCTCACGGGCCAGACCCCGCAGACGCAGGTCGTCGTCGAGGGCCAGGTCCAGGGCCACCACCTCCGCCCCGTCCCGCGACACGGCGAAGCCCGACTGGGCCTGCACCCGCAGCTCGACCTCGTCGCCCACCAGCTCGACCGGCCCGTCGTCGAGCTGGACCACCACCGGTCGGTCGGCGGCCAGCTCGGCCGCCGCGGCCAGGCTGTCCACCGTGCCCATGGCCGCCCGCAGGGCCTGGACCCGTTGCTTGAGCCGCGGACCGAGCAGCTTGTAGTTGGGCACCAGCTCGTAGGTCAGGACGTCGCCGAGCTCGTCGGTGATCTCCACCCGGTCGACGTTGAGCTCGTCCTCGACCACCCCGGGCGGCGGCGCGGGACTGCCGGGAGGGAGGATAGACGAGGGCCCGGGCCAGGGGCTGGCGGACCTTGACCCCGGCCTCGGCGCGGGCGGCCCGGCCCAGCGAGGAGAGCCGGCGGGCCAGGGCCATCCCCTCGTCCAAGGCCGGGTCGAGGGCACCGGCGTCGAGCGTCAGGCCAGTCGGCCAGGTGCACCGAGTCGTCCTCGGCGGCGCCGGTCAGGTCCCGCCACATCCGGTCGGCCACGAACGGGCACAGCGGGGCGAGCAGGCAGGCCAGCGTCACCAGCACCTCGTGCAGCGTGGCCTGGGCGGCCAGCGAGTCGGCGGGGTCGGCGTCGGGGTCGGTGCGCCAGAACCGGCGCCGGCTGCGGCGGACGTACCAGTTGGAGACGTCGTCGACCAGGTCGGCGATGGCCGTGGCCGCCGGGAGCGGCTCGTAGTCGTCGAGCGACTCCGTGGCCATCGCGCACGGTGGCGGCCAGGCGCGACCGCATCCACCGGTCGAGGACCGAACGGTCGGCCGGAGCGGGGATGGCCGGGTCGGCCGGGTCGAACCCGTTGAGCGAGGCGTAGGTCGTGAAGAAGCGACCAGGTGTTCCACAGCGTCAGCAGCGTGTCCCGCATGGAGGCGTCGATGGCGTCGAAGCTGACCCGGGTCGGCGTCCACGGGCGACCCCTGGCGAGAACATCCACCAGCGCAGCGGGTCGGCGCCCCGGGTCGTCGAGGATCTCCCACGGGTCGATGACGTTGCCGATGCGCTTGGACATCTTGCGGCCGTCGGCGTCGACGATGTGCCCGAGGCACAGCACGTTGCGGTAGGGGGTGGCGCCGAGCACCAGGGTGTTGACGGCGAGCAGCGAGTAGAACCAGCCCCGGGTCTGGTCGATGGCCTCGCAGATGAAGTCGGCCGGGAAGACGAACTGCTCCGCCGAGCCGGGCACGCTGCGGGTAGCCCCACTGCGCCGCCGGCATGGAGCCCGGAGTCGAACCAGGCGTCGATCACCGGCTCCACCCGCCGCATGTCGTGACCCGGCCCGCACTCGCCGCAGGGAACCGTCACCTCGTCGATGGCCGGGCGGTGCGGGTCGACGCCGGAGACGTCCCGGCCGGCCAGCTCCGACAGCTCGGCCAGCGAGCCCGACGCAGCGGACGTGTCCCTCGCTCGCACCGCCAGATCGGGCAGCGGCGTCCCCCAGTAGCGGTCCCGGGACAGGGCCCAGTCGACGTTGTTGGCCAGCCACTCGCCGAAGCGGCCGTCCCGGATGTGCTCGGGGTGCCAGTCGATGGTCTGGTTCTGCGGCCAGCAGCTCGGCCTTGCGCTCCGAGGTCGCGACGTACCAGCTCGGCTTGCCCCAGTAGATGAGCGGCGGTGCCGCAACGCCAGCAGTGCGGGTAGGGAGTGGACGTATGGGGTGACCGCGACCAGCCGTCCCGAGGCCTCCAGGCGGTCGTTGATGGCGTGGTTGGTGTCCCGCACCGACTGACCCGCCAGCCAGGCCACCGCCTCGGTGAACCGCCCGTCGGGACCGACCGGGTTGAGGGTGGGCAGATCGTTCTCACGTCCCGACCTGCCGGTCGACCTCGCCGAAGGCCGGGGCCAGGTGGACGATGCCCGTGCCCTCGTCGGTCGTCACGAACTCGCCGGCGACCACCCGCCAGCCGCCCGTCCGGCGCGCCCGGGGGCGGGACCAGGTCGTCGAACGGCCGGTCGTAGTGGAGACCGACCAGCGACGGACCCGGGCAGTCGCTGTCCGATCGCCGCGTCCTCGCCGAAGCACCGACGCCGCCAGATCGACGGCCACGATGTCGCCGCCCGGCCATCCGACCCGGCGTCCACGACGGCGTAGCTCGAGGTCGGGGTCCACGGCGGCACCGGTGTTGGACAGCAGGGTCCACGGCGTGGTGGTCCAGGCCACCAGCGAGAGCCCGGACAGGGTGTCCCGTCCGAGGGCGGCGCGCAGGCGGCCGGCGGCCGCGCCCTCGTCGGTCAGCGGGAGGCGCACGTAGGCCGACTCGTCCTCCATCGTCGCCGGTAGACATCGGGCTGGCCGAGCTCGTGGCTCGACAGGGCCGTCCCGCACCGCGGGCAGTACGGCACCACCTTGATGTCCTCGTAGAGCAGCCCCTGGTCCCAGAGGCTCTTCAGATGCCACCAGACCGACTCGACGTACTCGGGTGCGAAGGTCCAGTAGGCGGCGTCGATGTCGACCCAGAAGCCGATCCGCTCGGTGAGGGCCTTCCACTCGTCCACGTAGGTGCGGACCGACTCCCGGCACAGCCGGGTGAACTCGGCGATGCCCACCTGCTCCTCGATCTGGCGCTTGTCGGTGATGCCGAGCTGGCTTCTCGACCTCGACCTCGACCGGCAGGCCGTGGGTGTCCCACCCGGCCCGCCGGGGCACGGCATAGCCCCGCATGGTGCGGTAGCGGCAGAACAGGTCCTTGTAGACCCGGGCCCAGACGTGGTGGAGGCCCGGCACGCCCGTTGGCCGTCGGCGGCCCCTCGTAGAACACCCAGGGCTCGGCACCCGGCACGGAGCTCGACCGATCGCTCGAAGACGCGGTGGCCCGTCCACCGGGCCAGCTCGTCGGCCTCGAGGGCGGTGAAATCGGCTTCGGCGGGCACCGGGCGGAACAACGGGTACGTCCCTTCGGGTCGGTGGGATGGGCTCGGGCGGCTGGTGGGCAGGGCCGACGGAGCGGCTCGGCGGGGTGCAGGAGATACTACGGGCGCCGAGGGGCCACAATTGACCTGTGCCCGAACTCCCCGAAGTGGAAGCCCTGACCGCCGGCCTGGCCCGACGGATGACCGGACACCGCATCGACCGGTGCCGCCTGGCCAGCTTCGCCGCCCTGAAGACGGTGGAGCCGCCCCTCGACGAGCTGGTGGGCCGCACCGTGACCGGGGTGGAGCGGCGGGGCAAATTCGTGTGCGTCGACGGCGACGGCCTGTGGCTGGTGGCCCACCTGGCCCGGGGCGGCTGGGTCCGGTGGCACGAGGTCCTGGCGGCCACGGCCATCAAGCCGGGCCGCAGTCCGATCGCCCTCCGGGTGGGTCTGGACGACGGTGCCGGGTTCGACGTCACCGAGATGGGCACGGAGAAGCGCCTGGCCCTCTGGGTGGTCCGCTCCCCGGAGGAGGTCGGCCCCCTGGCCGAACTCGGGATCGACCCGCTGAGCCAGGAGTTCACGGTCGACCGGTGGACGGCGCTCCTCGGCGCCTCGTCGGCCACGCTCAAGCATGCCCTGACCACCCAGTCCCTGATCGCCGGGGTGGGCAACGCCTACTCGGACGAGGCGCTCCACCGGGCGCGGCTCTCCCCCTACCGGAAGTCCAACCACCTCGGTGCCGACGAGGCGGCCCGACTGCACGACGCCGTGGTCGGCGTGCTCACCGAGGCGTTGGACCGTCTCGTCGGGGTGGACATCGCCGACCTCAAGGGGGACAAGAAGCGGTCGATGGCCGTGCACGGTCGGGCCGGCCAGGCCTGTCCGACCTGTGGGGACACCATCCGGGAGGTCTCCTTCGCCACCAAGTCCATGCAGTACTGCCCCACCTGCCAGACCGGGGGGAAGGCCCTCGCCGACCGGCGGATGTCCCGACTGCTCAAGTGACGGCGGTCACAATGGACCCCATGCCCGAGCACCTCTCCCTCACCGGCCGTCACATCCGCCTGCTGGCCCTGGGACCCGAGCACGTGGACGGCCTGCTGGCCGCGGCCACCGCTGACCGGACCACCTTCGAGTTCACCCCGGTGCCCGGGGACCGGGCCGGCATGGCGGCCTACGTGGAGGCGGCCATGGCCAAGCGGGCGTCCGGACACCACGAGCCCTTCGTCACCTGGAGCCTGGCCGCCCGGCGCATCGTGGGCGCCACCCGCTTCTACGACCTGGCCACCTGGGACTGGTCGTCCCACTCCCCGGGCACCGACGCCCCCCAACGCCGCGGCCGGCCCGACGTGGCCGGTATCGGGTACACCTGGCTCGAGCCCTCGGCCCAGCGCAGCCCGGTCAACACCGAGGCCAAGCTGCTGATGATGACGCACGCCTTCGAGCAGTGGGAGGTCCGGGTGGTGCGGATCCAGACCGACGCCCGCAACATCCGGTCCCGCCGGGCCATCGAGCGCCTGGGCTGCACACTGGACGGGGTCATCCGGGCGGAGCGTCCGGCGGCCGACGGCGGGGTGCGGGACACGGCCGTCTACTCCATGCTCGACCGGGAGTGGCCCGTCCACCGCCAGCGCCTGGTCGACCGGCTGGGGCAGTAGACGCCGTAGAACCAGGTGGGGGGTGGGCATCTCCCCTCAAGCGGCCGCCCCGATCGGTCGATACCCCTCCTCGAGGAGGTAGGGGCGGTCCGCTCGGGTCTTCGGCGAGCCCATGACCTAGCCGGCGCGGATCAACCGGGGCATGATCACGCAGATTTGGACGACGGTGGCGATCGCCGCAGGTGCGGCTCTGACGGCTCGGAGCCTCCCCCGGCGCGGGCCTGTGCGGCCCGGGACGACAGCGGTGGCCGTGGCGGTCCTGGCCTCGGTGGCGGCGGTGGCCACGCTGGCCCTGGCCGGCTCGGGCCTGGTGGGCTCGGCGGGGTCCTCCGCCCTGACCGCCCATCCCTCGCTCTCCCCTCCGGGTCCGGCACACCGCGGCAGCGGGAGCAGCCGGCCCGTCGTGGGCATGGCCTCCACCCCGGACGGCCGCGGCTACTGGCAGGTGGCCACCGACGGCGGCGTCTTCAGCTTCGGCGACGCCGCCTTCTTCGGGTCCACCGGCAACATCCACCTCAACCAACCCATCGTCGACATGGCCGCCACCCCCGACTGGCGGTGGCTACTGGCTGGTGGCCTCCGACGGCGGCGTCTTCAGCTTCGGCGACGCCGCCTTCCTCGGGTCCACCGGCAACATCCACCTCAACCGGCCCATCGTGGGCATGGCCGCCACCGGCGACGGGCAGGGCTACTGGATGGTGGCCTCCGACGGCGGCATCTTCAGCTTCGGCGACGCCGCCTTCCTCGGCTCCATGGGCGGCACCCACCTCAACCAGCCCATCGTGGGCATGGCCGCCACCCCCGACGGCCACGGTTACTGGCTGGTGGCCTCCGACGGCGGCATCTTCAGCTTCGGGGACGCCGCCTTCCTCGGCTCCATGGGCGGCACCCACCTCAACCAGCCCATCGTGGGCATGGCCGCCACCGGGGACGGCCTGGGCTACTGGCTGGTGGCCTCCGACGGCGGCATCTTCAGCTTCGGGGACGCCACCTTCTTCGGCTCCATGGGCGGCACCCCCCTGAACGCCCGCATGGTCACCATCGCCGCGCACCGCTCGGGCACCGGCTACTGGACCGTGGCCACCGACGGTGGCCTGTTCAGCTTCGGCGGGGCGCCGTTCCTCGGGTCCCTGGTCAGCCCGGCGGCCCCGTCCAACCTGGCCCTCGGCAACCCGCCGGCCAACGTGGTCCCGAACCCCAACTTCCTCAACTCGTGCTACCCGCACACCATGAGCGCCACCTGCGTGGCCAAGGAGGTCCAGGCCACCACCAATGCCCGGGCAGCCGAGGGCCTCGGACCGATGGTCCTCCCCGGCAATTTCATCGCCTTGACCCCGGCCGAGCAGATCTTCGTGGTCACCGACATCGAGCGCGTGGACCGGGGGCTGGCTCCCTTCGTCGGCCTGGTGAGCACCTTCAGCGCTGATGCCCAGGCCGGCGCGCAGGCCAACGCCGACCCCACTCCGACCCAGGTGCCCTCGGGCCTGCACCTGGTGGCCTGGGGCAGCAACTGGGCCGAGAACGGCAACCCGCTGGGCTCGAACTACTTCTGGATGTACGACGACGGCCTGAACAGCGGCAACATCGACTGCACGACTACCAACCAGTCGGGGTGCTGGGGACACCGGGAGAACATCCTCTCCCTGTCCGACTACCAGCACCAGGACGGGGGCACACTCCTGATGGGGGCGGCCGAGGTGTACGGCACGACCGGCAACGGCTGGGCCTCCGACTCCGAACTGCTGGTGCTGGCCACCGGCCCCGTTCCCCCTCTCAGCTACACCTGGGCGCAGGCCGTCGCCGCCGGGGCCGGATAGGTCCAAGGCTCAGGGTCGGCCCGTCCGCCCGGGCCGGTGGGCACACCTCGGCGCCACCTCTGACAGAATCCCCTCCATGTACATTTCGGCCAAGGTGGACTACGCGGTCCGGGCGTTGTGCACGTTGGCCGATGCCGACGGGCGCCCGGTCACGGCCGAGACCCTGGCCCAGTCCCAGGGCCTGCCGGCGAAATTCCTCGAGAGCATCCTCAACGACATGCGCCGGGCCGGACTGCTGCTGAGCCAACGGGGGGCCGACGGCGGCTACCGGTTGGCCCGGCCCTCCTCCTCCATCACCGTCGCCGAGGTGATCCGCCCGCTGGACGGTCCCCTGGCCGAGGTGCGCGGTCTGCGACCCGAAGCCGCCACCTACGAGGGCCCGGCCGAGCGCCTCCAGGACGTGTGGGTGGCGGTGCGGGCCAGCCTGCGGGCCGTCCTGGAGGAGGTGACCATCGCCGACATCGTCTCGGGGTCGTTGCCGGAGTCGGTCCAGTCGCTGACCACCGACCCGGACGCCTGGCTGTCCCACTGAGCCCGGAGCACGGGGCGCCGGAACGCCGGATCGGCCGACCCGGGGACTCCCCTACGCTCTGCCCCATGGATGCGGGCGGTGATCTCCGGCCGGGCGGAACGGGCGCCGCCTCTGACCCCACTGCCGACCGGGCGGCCCGGGACGCCGCCCTGGCCGGGACCGACCGGGTCATCCTGGCCATCGTGTGCCTGGCCCAGTTCATGGTGGTCCTCGACATCTCGATCGTCAACGTGGCCCTCCCCTCGATCCAGCATGACCTGGGGTTCAGCGCGGCCAACCTGCAGTGGGTGGTGACCGCCTACTCACTGACCTTCGGGGGTCTCCTCCTGCTGGGGGGCCGGCTGGCCGACCTGTACGGGCGGCGCCGCATCTTCCTGTCCGGACTGGTTCTGTTCACCGGGGCCAGCCTGTTGGGCGGCTTCGCCGGCAACCAGGCCACCTTGATCGCCGCCCGCGCTCTGCAGGGCGTGGGGGCGGCGGTCCTCTCCCCGGCCACCCTGACCATCCTGACCGTGACCTTCGCCGAGCAGCGGGCCCGGGCCCGGGCCCTCGGGGTGTGGAGTGCGGTGGCGGCCGGTGGCGGCGCCGCCGGGGCGCTGTTCGGGGGATTTCTGACCCAGTACCTGTCCTGGCGGTGGATCCTCTTCGTCAACGTCCCCATCGGGGCGGTCCTGTTCGTCTTCGCCCGGCGGTACCTGGCCGAATCGAAGGCCGAGGGACCCAGGCCTCGCCTGGATGTGGCGGGCTCGGTCACCGTCACCGCCGGACTGATGATGCTGGTGTACACCATCGTCCATACCGACCAGGTGGCCTGGACGTCGGGGTCCACGATGGTCACCGGCGCCATCGCCGTGGTGCTGCTGGCCGTCTTCGTGCTGATCGAGGCCAAGATGGCCGCCAGTCCGCTCGTGCCCCTCCGGCTGTTCCGGTCGCGGGCCTTGACCGGGGCCAACCTGGTCATGTTCTGCTTCGGGGCGTCCATGTTCGCCATGTGGTTCTTCCTCTCCTTGTACCTGCAGCAGGTGCTCGGCTACGACCCGGTCATCACCGGCCTGACCTTCCTCCCCCAGACGGCGGCCATCGCCGTGGGGGCCACCATCGCCGGGCGCCTGGCCCCGAAGCTCGGCCCCCGCGCCGTGCTCATGGCCGGCGCCCTGTGCACGGCCGTCGGCCTCTACTGGCTGTCGTTCATCCGCGCCGGGGACAGCTACTGGACCGGTGCGTGCGGCGGCGGGATCATGGCCACCTTCGGGATGGGCCTGGCGTTCACCCCCATCGCCCTGTCGGCCACCGGCGGGGTGGCTCCCCGGGAAGCCGGCCTGGCCTCGGGACTGGTCAACTCCAGTCGGCAGATCGGGGCCTCCCTGGGCCTGGCCATCCTCTCGACGGTGGCCGCCACCCGGATCGCCTCGCTATTGTCCGGTCGGGCGGTCACCGAGGAGGCGGCCAAGATCGCCATGACGGCCGGCTACTCGCGGGGCTTCCTCGTGGCGTCGGGGCTGGCCCTGGTCGGCGGGCTGCTGGCCTTCATCATCCCGGCCCACCCGGCGAGGCCCGAGGTGACCGTCGCCATCCATGCCGACGGCACCACCGAGGGACCGACCGCGCTGGCCGAGCGGTAGCGCACCCTCGTAGCCTGTTTGAGTTTTCCACAGGACGGGTAGACTGGAGGCTCAGTCCTAAGGGGGTTCGCCGCCTGCTTGCATCAAGGACTGAGGCCCTCTCCTCCCCATACGGGGCTGAGGGCCGTCCCGGTGCCCGAGCACCCCGACGTCCGTCCGATGCCCTTGACCGCCCACGGCCAAGCCCCGGTGACCGCCGTGACCGTCGGAGGCCCTGACCGGGGCCTCGCCAGGGTGCCAGCCTCAACCGGCCCGGTCGGCCGCATCGGCCGGGCGCGGCGCGGGCCGGCCCGCCACCCCGGGAACAGTCGTGCCGGGCTCCCCCGGGCCGTCGGCGACCCGCCCGACGCCGTCGGGTCGCCGGGGTCGCCGGAGGGAGCGGGGCCAGAGGTGGCGGGTCAAGACCACGTTGGCCTCGGCGGCGTAGACGGTGATCATGGCGCCGAGGGCGATCCACCAGATGAGGCCGAGGACGGTGGCGAAGGTTCCATACAGGGTGGTCAGGTGGCGCAGCTGGTGGCTGACCAGCAGGGCCCCGCCGAACTGCAGCAGCGTCCACCCCGCGCCGGCGATGACCGCCCCGGGCCACACCGCCCGCTCGTTGCGGGGGATGTGGACCACGATGGCGAACCCGCCCCAATACATGAGCACGTTGACCACCAGCGACAGTATGAAGCCGATCCAGGTGGAGAACACCCCCAGCCGCCCGAAGGCCCCGAGACCGGCCAGGGCGCCACCGGCGATGAACCCGACGCCCAGCACGACCAGGAATCCGGCGGCCCTGGGGATCCAGTGCCAGAAGTCGGGCAGGTCGTCGCGGTCGATGTCCCACACCGAGGCCATCATCACCTGGGAGGCCCGGCTCAGCTTCGTGGCGCCGTAGAGCAGCCAGAGGGTCCCGACGACCACGACCACCACGTTGGACGCCGAGAGCTGGTGGATGTTGGCCCGAACGTCGGTCCCGAGCACCGGGAACTGACGCAGGGCGGCGTTGATGATCTCGTCCTGGAGGGCCCGGTGCCCGTGGAGGAACACCCCGACCAGCGTGAGCAGGACCAGCAGCATGGGGAAGACGGCCAGGAACGCCGCATAGGAGATCTGGCCGGCCAGCTGCCCGGCCCGGTCGTCGGAGTACTTGCGCACCACGGCGCTCGGGACGGCGGTGGCCGGCCGGCGCCGCTGCCACCGGTCGAAGCCGTCGACCGTTGAGGTGACGGCACCGGCGAGGGTGGACCACAGACGGCCCACCGGGGCCACCACCCGGCTGAACCGTTCACCCGCCGACAAGGTGGTCCCGGCCGTGCCGCCCGAACTCGGCCCGCCGCGCCTGCCGATCCGTCTCGTCCATCCGGACATAGTCCAGACCGGCCCCCCGGCGGCAGAACACCTCGTCACCCCCCCGCCACCAGCCGTCGGCGCGAAGGGGCTGCTTGGTCACCTTGCCGCTGGCCGTCTGGGGCAGCGCGGCGGCCACCCGCACGAAGGACGGGGCCCACTTGGTCCCGAGATCGGCCTGGGCGGCGAGGAACGAGCCGAACGCCTCGGGCTCGAACTCCTGGCCCGGCAACAGCTCCAGCGCGGCCATCACCTGGTCGCCCGACCGCGGGTCGGGCACCGAGTACACCGCCACGGTGGCCACCGGCTCGAAGCGGACCAGCACCCGCTCGATGGGCCCGGCGCTCAGGTTCTCCGAGTCGACCCGCATCCAGTCCCCCCGTCGGCCGGCGAAGTAGAGGAACCCGGCCTCGTCCCGGTAGGCCAGGTCGCCCGTCCAGTACCACCCGTGCCGCGTCCGGGCTGCCGTGGCCTCCTCGTCGGCGTAGTAGCCCTCGAAGCGACCGGGTCCCGAGCGGTTCACGATCTCCCCGACGGCGGCGTCACCGTTGGTCAGCCGGCCGGCCTCGTCGAACCGGGCCGCCGGGCACACGGTCAGCGCCTCGGGATCCATGATGACCACGTCCTCGGAGGGCCGACCCAGCGATCCGGCTGGCGTGTCCGGCGTCCGGCTGATGGCCACCCCTCCCTCGCTGGATCCGTACCCTTCGGTCAGGACACAGCCGAACCGCTGCTCGAAGGCGGCGAAGTCGGCCACCGAGGCCTCGGTGCCGAAGCCGCGACGCAGGGTGGTGGTGGCATCGTCGGGTTCGGGCGGTGTGGCCAGGATGTAGGCGAGCGCCTTCCCCACGTAGGTGAAGGTGGTGGCCCCGTAGCGGCGGATGTCGGACCCGAAGCCCGAGGCGGTGAACCGACGGGCCAGGGCCACCGTGGCCCCGACGGCCAGGGCCGGGCCCCACAGGACCATCAGGGCGTTGCCGTGGAACAGGGGCATGGTGCAGTAGGCCACGTCACTGCGGTCGAAGCCGTAGGCCCCGGCCGAGCGCACGGCGATGGCGGCCAAGCGTCCCTGGGTGCACCGCACCGCCTTGGGGGCGCCGGTGGTGCCCGAAGTGAACAGCAGCAGGTACAGGTCCTCGGGCACCGGTGCAGCCGACGCCACCACCTGGCGGGGATCGGCGCCCCGGTGGGCCCGCACCAGCTCGTCGTAGTCCGGGAGGTCGGTGCGCAGGACCCGGTCCTGGGCCACCCCGAGGTCGAGACCGTCGAGGAGGGCGGCGCCGTCGGCGTCGGTCACCAGCAGCCGGCAGTCGGTCCGCCGGACGTCGCCGGCCAGCGCCTCGCCCCGTCGGGTGGGATTGATCCCCACCACCACGGCGCCGGCCATGGCCGCCGCCCCGAGCCAGAACAGGTACTCGGGCACGTTGCCCAGCAGTACCCCGATGTGCAGGGGTCCGCCGTCGTCCAGCGAGCGGATGAGCGAGGCCCGCTCGGCGCTGGCCGTCACCACCTCCCGCCACGTCCACTGCCGATCCTCGAACCGCAGCCCGAGGTGGTCGTCCTCGGCCCGCGCCACCAGGAGCTCGGCGATGCTGGGGTCGACCTCGGCAGCCTCGCCGGTCATGGGGACACCTCCACCACCAGGTTCTGGACCGACCGGCCGACGCGCCCCTCCTCGTCCCACAGCGCCGACTCGGCGGCGCCGATGCCCGGCGTCCCGAAGCGGGTGCGGGCGTCCAGGCAGACCCACTCCCCCGTCGGCGGACGGTGGAGCGAGACGGTGAGATCGGGGTTGATGAAGAGGCTCGATCCGAACGGCAGCTCCGCGCTCACCCCGTTGCCGAAGTCGGCGACCGCCGCCGTCCGCTCCCAGGGCGTGGGGTGCTCGCCGAGCACCACCGGGCACCGCAGGCGGAACCACACCACGGCCGGTCCGGGGTGCTCGAAGGCCCCGTTTACGTAGCGCATGTCCACGCCCTCGTTGTGGAAGGCGCGACGCTCCCCGGCCGGCGGCGGTGGCCTCCCGTCGGCCGGCGGCGGTGGAGCCTCGTCCTCGGGGACGGTGGGCCGGACGGCGGGGCCACGGTGGTCGGCGCGGATGCGCAAGGCCCGCGACCAGGCCACCTGGCTCCCGTCGGCCTCGACCACGGTGTCGATGAGCTGGACCCTCCGGCCCGGTCGGACCACCGCACTGGTCGTCCGCAGGGGGGCCAGCGGTACGGGCCGGAGCAGCTCGAGGGAGATGCGGACGAGTTGGAACTCCTCGCCGCCCTCGACCGACTCGGCCGCCCGGGCCACCAGCGCGGCGACCGGGCCGCCGTGGAGGGCCCCGGGAGACCACGGGCCGAGGGCGTACTCGGTGGGCCGCAGGCGGTCGCCGTCGGGGACGAACAGGGCGGCATCCCCCGGAGCGGTCGATGAGGCGGTCACCTCAGCGACGCTAGTAGTGCAGCCGGCGGCCGACCGCGCCTACCATCAGGGCCGCGCCGAGCACGCCGGCGCACAGCCACCGGCCACCGACCGCCGGACGGGCCATCGAGCAACGGGGAGAACCATGGGATCAGGGACAGCAGCCATCGACATCGACGCTTCGGCCGATCAGGTGTGGAAGGTGGCCGGCGACTTCGGGGGCATCGCCGGGTGGATGCCCGGCATCGAGTCGTGCCGGGTGGACGGCGAGAACCGGATCATCGAGACGATGGGGATGACCATCACCGAGCGCCTGGTGACGAGGGACGACACCGGTCGGGCGCTGACCTACTCCATCGCCGAGGGCGCCCCGGTCGAGCGCCACCAGGCCGTGATCACCGTGACGCCCTCGGGTGAGTCGTCCCACGTCACCTGGGACGTGGACGCCTCCCCCGACGAGATGGCCGACCTGATGGCCACCCTCTACCAGCAGGCCCTCGAGGCCCTGAAGGCCCACATCGAGGCATGAGCGACCCGGTCGCTCCCCGATCGGACGGACCCCGGGGGCGGCGGTCCTTCGAGGTCCGGGCCCGGTCGTCGGCCCCGGTGGAGGAGGTCTGGCCCCTCCTCGGCGAGGCCCACCGGTGGAAGGAGTGGTCGTTTCTCGACCGGTCCGAGCTGCTCCGAGAGGGCACGCCGGATCCGGAGGGGGTCGGCGCCCTCCGCCGGTTCACCAGCCACGGCGTCGGCTCCACCGAGGAGGTGGTGGCCTACGACCCTCCCCACCATCTGGGGTACGCCATCGTGAAGGGCTTCCCGGTGCGCCACTACCGGGCCGACGTGCATTGCGCGCCGGACGGGACCGGCACCCTCGTCACCTGGTCGGCGTCGTTCGACGAGAAGATACCCGGCACCGGACGGCTGATGGAACTGGTGCTGCAGCGGATGGTCGGTGGGTTCGCCACCGGGGCATGCCGCTACGCCGACCAGCACCGGTCGCCGGCCTGAGGCCGACGCCAGGGCCGGACCGCTCAGCCGGGGCCGCCGAGCAGTCGCAGCCGGTAGACGGTGAACCACGGGACGGCCAGGTCGGCAGCCAGGGAGGTCCCACCGCCGCAGCGGGCCCGGGCCTCGGCCTCCATGGCCGGGCTCAGGTCGATTCCCACCACCTCGGCTCCCTCGGACCGCAGCCACTCACACTGCTGCCCCCGAGCCGCAGCCGGCGTCGAGGACGGTGGCGCCGTCCAGCGGCGTGGGCACCAGGGACCGGAGGGCCGGCCGCTCGAGCCGTCCGTTGATGGGACCCTCGTCGGTGGTGGACGACCACACCGGGGCCAGCCGCTCGTAGGCCTCCCGGGTCCGCGCCCGCAGCTCGGCGTGCGTCTCCGGTCGGTCCCCGTCCACCGGATTCTTCCTCCCACGGGGCGCGGCCACGGGACCCGGCCCACCCCGACCGGCCGGTGCCGGCCCGACCCGCGGCTTGACAACGCGGCCGGTCCCCTCCATACTCAACAGAGTAGTTAAACAACAATAAGGTTGAATATGCAGACCACCGACCCCCTCAGCGTCACCTTCGGCGCACTGGCCGACCCCACCAGGCGGGCCATCCTGAGCCGGCTGTCCGTCGGGGAAGCAACGGTGAACGAGCTGTCCCGCCCGTTCGACATGAGCGTGCAGGCCGTCTCGAGGCACCTCAAGGTGCTCGAACGGGCCGGTCTCATCACCCGGCGCCGCGACGCCCAGTTCCGACCCTGCCGCTTCGCCGCCGAGCCCCTCGACGGTGCGGTGGACTGGATCGAACGGCACCGCCGCGTCTGGGAGGAGCGGTTCGACCAGCTCGAGCAGCACCTGGCCGGCCTGCAGGTGCGGTCTCCCGGGCCGGACGACACCCCCACACCACCGCCCACCGAACCGAACCCACCGACCGACGGGAACCCGTCGAACAAGAAGGAGCAACCGACATGACCGATGCCCGCACGAACCTCGGAGAGCTGACCTACACCCGCGTCTGGGACGCGCCACGAGAGTTGGTGTTCCAGTGCATGACCACGCCCGAACACCTCACCCACTTCTGGGGCCCGGTGGGCGTGAGCACACCGATCGACAACATCACCGTCGACCTCCGCCCCGGCGGCCTCTTCGAGACCATCATGGTCAACGACGCCGACGGCTCCGAGTATCCGTCGCGGGGTGTCTACGTGGAGATCGTCCCGCCGGAGAAGCTGGTGTGGAGCGAGGAGGACGTCGAGGGCGGGATGACCACCTCCATCACCTTCACCGACCTGGGTGACGGCCGCTGCGAGACCGTGACCCACCAGACCAACGTGCCCGAGATGTTCCGCTCGGCCGAGGCACGGTCCGGCATGCTGTCCAGCTTCGACAAGATGGCCGCCTACCTGGCCACCCTGTGACACCGGCCTCCCCGTGACCGGCCCGGCGGTCGCCTCCCGCCGGTCGGCGGCGACCGCCGGTCAGCCCACCGACGCCAGCAGCCGCCGGGCCCGCGCCTCGACCTCGTGACGTGCCCGCTCCACGTCGACGGTGAGGCACCGCCCCGACGCCACGACCGGCACACCGGCCACCCACACGTCGGTGACCAGCCGGCTGGAGGCCGACCACACCAGGTGCTCGGTCATCTGGGCGTCCTCGAGCAGGGGGACGAAGGCCGGGTCGTCGAGGCGCACCGCCATCATGTCGGCACGGGACCCGGGCGCCAGCACACCCAGGTCGGGGCGGCCCAGGGCCAACCCCGCCCCCCGGGTGGCCAGGTCCAGGGCGGCCCGGGCCGGGAGGGCGGCGGCATCGCCCTGGCGGATCCTGGCCAGCAGAGCGGCCAGTCGGACCTCCTCCCACAGGTCGAGGTCGTTGTTGGACGCCGGGCCGTCGGTCCCCAGCCCGACCCGGATCCCCTGGGCCAGCAGGGGGACCAGCGGGGCCACTCCCGAAGCCAGCTTGGCGTTGCTCTGCGGGCAGTGGGCCACGGCCACGTCGAACTGCCGGTAGAGGTCGATGTCGGCTTCCGACAGCCAGATGCTGTGGGCGGCCAGCACGCGGCCGTCCAGCACTCCGGCCCGGGCCAGGACCGCCGGTGCCGAGTCCCCGTGCTCGCCGACGAAGCGGCGGCCCTCGTCCTCGGTCTCGGCCAGGTGGATGTGGAAGAGGGCGTCGAGCGCTCGAGCCTCCTCGGCGATGTGGACCAACCCCGGGATCGGCACGGTGTACGGCGCGTGCGGGGCGAAGCCGACCTCGAGGCGTCCGTGGTCCCCGTGCCGGCGACGGTGGAAGTCGACGATCTCCTCGGTCCGGGCCACCCACCACTCCGGGCGCGGCGGCACCCCGGGGAGCTGCAGCACCCCCGGGGTGACGGTCGCCCGTGAGCCGGCGTCGATGACCGCGTCGGCCAGCGCGTCTTCGAAGAAGTAGGCCTCGCAGGTGGTGGTGACCCCGAAGCACAGCAGCTCGGCGGCGGCCAGGCTCATCCCCCAGTAGACGTCCTCCTCGGTCAGATGGGCCTCCTGGGGCCAGAGGACCTCGTGGAGCCAGCGGAGGAGGGGCAGGTTCTCCCCCGAGCCCCGGAACAGGGTCATCGGCGAGTGACAGTGGACGTTGACCAACCCGGGCAGCAGGGCTCCGGGCACCCGGACCTCCCGCACCGACGGGGCCGACCGGTCGCCCCCCGACGACCCCGGCGGGCCCACGTGGGTGACGGTGTCACCGACCACCTCGACCACCCCGGGGCGCAGCACGGCACCGGGTCGGTCACAGGGGACCACCACGTCGGCCAGGTAGCGGACCGGCGCCGGATCGGCGGGGCCGGGCCCGGTCGGCCGGTCGGTCACCCGACCGAGGGGGGAGGGCCGCCGCGGGGTCCGGCGCCGGCGGCCTCCTCGGCCTCGATGGCGGCCAGCTCGTCGAGGCGGGCCACGTGCCGACCGCCCTCGAACCCGGTGGACACGAACACGTCGAGGATGTCGAGCGCCAGCTCGGTGGCGACCAACCGGGCCCCCAGGGAGAGCACGTTGGCGTCGTTGTGACGACGGGCCAGCCGGGCCGTGTACTCGTCGTGGCACAGCGCGGCCCGCGCCCCACGGACCTTGTTGGCGGCGATGGCCTCGCCCTGGCCGCTCCCCCCGATGACCACGCCGGCGTCGCCGTCGCCCCGGACGACGCGACGGGCCACGTCGGCACAGATGGGCGGGTAGTCGACGGGCTCCTCCGAGAACGTGCCGACGTCTCGGACCTCATGCCCGGCTTCCTCGAGGTGTCGGGCCACTGCCGCTTTCAGCACGTAGCCGGCGTGGTCCGAGCCGATCACGAGAAGCATCCCGACACCCTACCGGTCGGGGTCACCGCCTCCCGGGTCCACCGGGGCCGGGCGGGCGCCGGTCACTCGGCCCAGACGAAGGAGCCGGCCCGCCCGGGCCGGACGTAGCCGGCGTCGACGAACCACCGCGCCGCCCGGGCCAGGGCCACGGCGGCCGGGCGAGAGGTATAGCCCAGCTCGGTGCGGGCCCGGCGGTCGTCGAAGGACATGTGGGTGGTCGACATCCGGGCCGCCTCCAGCGGGATGGTGGGCTCCCGGCGGAGCAGCCGTCCCTCGACCAGTTCGGAGAGGTGGCCGGCCGCCAGGGCGAAGGCACCGGGGAACTCCCGAGTGGGGGCGGTGACCCCGGTGGCGGTGGCCAACGCCGCCAGCACCTGGCTGAGGGTCAGGTTCTCCCCGCCGAGGATGTAGCTCCGACCGTTCCTGCCCCGCTCGGCGGCCAGGATGTGGCCGTGGGCGACGTCCTCCACGTCGACGATGTTCAGCGTGGTGTCGACGTAGCCGGGGAACCGGCCGTTGAGGATCTCGAGCACCGTCCGGCCGGTGGGCGTGGGACGCCGGTCGCCGGGACCCACCGGGGTGGTCGGCTGGACGAGCACCACCGGGAGCCCTTCGGCCCCGGCCCGCAGCACTTCGTGCTCGGCCACGTACTTGGACTGCTTGTACCCCCCGAACAGGTGGTCGATATGGGCGAAGGAGGCCTCGTCGACCGGGTCCTCGATGGTGGCTCCGTGCAGCCCCAGCGTCCCGACGGTGGAGGTGTAGACCATTCGCTCGCAGCCGGCCGATCGGGTGGCGTCCAGCACGTTCCGGGTGCCGTTGACGTTGATGTCGTAGAAGTCCTCGGGGCGCTCGGCCCAGAACCGGTACAGGGCCGCGATGTGGAACACGACCCGACAGCCGTCGGTGACCTTGGCCACGGCGTCGGCGTCCCGCAGGTCGCCGTAGACCACCTCGACGTCCGATCCCTCGAGATTGGACACGTCCCCCCGGGGTTCCACCAGCGCCACCACGTGGGTACCGCGTCCGGCCAGCTCCCGGACCACCGACGACCCGATGAACCCGGCCGCACCGGTGACCAGCACGCGGTCGTCGGGCTCCAGGGTCACGACGGGCTCGGGGTCTGTCACGAACGGAGGACGCGGGTGTCGGCCAGTACCGGGGTGCGGCGTCGGCTCCGGAGGGTGTTGCGGGCCATCGACGTCCCCACCTCGACCAGGAGCCCCCAGTTGCGGTGGGCGTCGGCCAGGACGTCGTCCAGGGCCGTCACGAACTGGTCGATCTCGGCATCCCCGACCACCAGGGGTGGCAGCAACTTGATGATGTTCACGTTGTCCGCCGCCACCTGGGTGAGGATCCGGTGACGGTGGAACAGGGGGACCACGATGAGTTGGGAGAACAGGCCCTTCCGGGCCAGCTCCATCACGCGGAAGCGGGCCCGGCCGCCGCGAGACTCCGGCGGACCGAACGCGAGGCCGATCATCAGTCCCATCCCCCTGACCTCGTGGAGCAGCTCGTACTTCTCGGCCAGCGGGCGCAGGGCCTCCATCATGCGGGCACCGTTGCGGGCGGCCCGGCCCACGATGTCCTCGTCGTCCATGACCTGCAGGGTGGCCAGGCCGGCCACCATGGACAGCTGGTTCTTGGAGAAGGTGGACGAGTGCACGACGGCCCGGTCCATCGTGCTGTAGACCCCGTCGAACACCGGGGAGGTGGTGAGGACGGCGCCCACCGGCATATAGCCGCCGGACAGGGCCTTGGACACGGTGATGATGTCCGGGTGCAGATCCCAGTGCTGGTGACAGAAGAAGCGGCCGGTGCGTCCCATCCCTGTCTGCACCTCGTCCATGACCAGCAGGGTCCCGTGCTGTCGGCAGAGGGCCTCGACCTCGGCCCAGTAGACGGGCGGGGCCATGTACACACCCTTGCCCTGGATGGGTTCCACCACGAAGGCGGCCACATCGCCCTGACGCAGCTGCCGGCGCAGCAGCTCGATGTTCCCGAAGGGGACCTGGTCGCAGTGGGGCAGGAGGGGCCCGAACCCCTGGCGGAACTCCTTGCCCCCGTTGAGGGAGAGGGCGCCGTTGGTCAGTCCGTGGAAGGCATGGTCGCAGTAGAGGATGCGGTCGCGCCCGGTGGAGCAGCGGGCGAACTTGATGGCCGTCTCCACCGCCTCGGCACCGGAGTTGGTGAAGAACACCCGCTCGATCCCGGCGGGCGACCGCTCCACCAGGGCCTTGGCCAACAGGCCGGGGAGGAGGCCGCAGTCCAGCTGGACCAGGTTGGGGAGGTCGGCCTCGATGGCCTGGTGCAGGGCGTCCTTGATCACCGGGTGGCTCCGGCCCAGAGCGAAGACCCCGAACCCCGACAGGAGGTCCAGGTACCGGTCGCCGTGGTCATCGATCAGGTAGGCGCCCTCCGCTCCCACGTACTGACGGTCGAAGCCCAGCGTCTTGAGGACCTTGACCAGTTGCGGATTCATGAACTGCGCATGCAGGTCGAAGCTCTGACCCCGGTGGTCGTTCATCAGGGCGGCAAGGTCGAACGACACGTTCACTCTCCGGTGGGGTCGGCGCGGTCCGGACAGATTAGTGCCGCACCCGGTCCACCCCGTTCATGTCGGCGGTCCCCCGGTTGAGTTGCCACCGACCGGCTCGCCGGGACGCTGGCCGAACGAGCGCTCGTACGTCCCGACGTCAGGCCCGGAGCGAGGGCTCGTCGAAGCCGGAGGCCAGGAGGCGGAACGCCCGGTCCACCTCGGAGGGCAGGTCGCCGTCGCCGTCGGCGGCCCACACGGTGAAGGCCGCCGTGGCCGCCCCCAGCGCGGCGCGGGCCACCGTCTGAGGGCCCAGGTCGTCGGGTCGCCCCCCGGTCCTCCCGGCCACGAACCCCGCCACCACCTGACACCACTCGGCATAGCGGACCGCCGAGTGGGCCACCAGGGTGGGTACCGAGCCGATCAGACCGATCCGGATGCGGAGCTCGTCGAGCTCGCCGGCGCCGAACCGGTTGGTGGCCATGACGGCCCGCCGGAGGACGTCCATCATGGACTGGTCGGCCGGGGCCCGGTACAGCTCGTGGTGCAGGCGGACCAACTCGGCGTCGAACTCCCCCCACACCACGTCCCGCTTGGAGTCGTAGTAGCGGAAGAAGGTCCGCCGGCTGACCCCGACGGCGGCGGCGATCTCGTCCACCGTGGTCTCGTCGTACCCCTGTCGGCTGAACAGCTCGAGGGCGGCGCGGGCCACGTCCTCGCGGGACGTGCTGGGTCGCCTCCCCCGCGCCACGGCGGATCGGTGGTGCTCGCCTTCCGCGTGCGGTCCGTCCATCAGGCTTCCATTTTGACATCGAGTGCTATAAATTGGAACGACCAGCCCGCCGGCCCTGTGCCGGACGACTCCCGGAGGCTCCATGACCGCCACCACCGAAGAATCGACCCTCGCCACCGACGCCCCCGAGGGCCCGGCCCCGGACGACGGGGCCACTCCCGTCGGCGGGCCCGACCGGCTGGTCGAGGAGGACCTGCTGGTCGAGGACGTGTCCATCGACGGCATGTGCGGCGTCTACTAGGCCGGCGGGCCACCCACCGGTGCCACCCCTGGCCCCGCACCCCCGCACCGCGCCCTTCGACGGTTCCCGGCCCTGGACCCTGCACCCCCAGGTCTCCCTCCGACCGGAGTCGTTCGGGGCGCTGGCCTACCACTTCGGCACGCGTCGCCTGTCCTTCCTGAAGAGCCGCACCCTGCTCGCCGTGGTGGAGTCGCTGGCCGACCAGCCCACCGGGCACGACGCATGCCGGGCGGCCGGTGTCACCGGTGAGGAGATGGATCGCTACGAGCGGGCCCTGGCCGCGCTGGCCCAGTCCGGAATGATCTGCGAGCGTGAGGCGTCGTGACCCTCATCGACGAGCCGGCGGTGCCGTCTGCCCCGGCCATCCCGGCCATCGGCCGCCTGGCCGACCGGTTCGAACAGGGGCTGGACGTGCCCATCTGCCTGACCTGGGAGCTCACCTACGCCTGCAACCTGGCCTGTGTGCACTGCCTGTCCAGCTCGGGTCGGCGCGATCCGCGCGAGCTCCGCACCGACGAGTGCAAGGCGGTCATCGACGAGTTCGAGCGGATGCAGATCTTCTACGTGAACATCGGGGGCGGCGAGCCCACCATCCGCTCCGACTTCTGGGAGCTGGTGGAGTACGCCACCGATCACCACGTCGGGGTGAAGTTCTCCACCAACGGCTCGCGGATCACCGACGAGGTGGCGGCGCGGCTGGCCGGCAGCGACTACGTGGACGTGCAGATCTCGCTCGACGGGGCCACCGCCGAGGTCAACGACGTCGTGCGCGGGGCGGGCTCCTACGAGACAGCCCTCTCAGCCATGGACCGCCTGGCCCGGGCCGGGTTCTCCGGCTTCAAGCTGTCCGTGGTGGTCACCCGGCACAACGTCGGGCAGCTGGACGCCTTCAAGGCGCTGGCCGATCGATTCGGTGCCCAGCTCCGACTGACCCGGCTCCGCCCCTCCGGACGCGGCGCCGACGTCTGGGACGAGCTCCACCCCACGGCCGGGCAGCAGCACCAGCTCTACGATTGGCTGCTGGCCCATGGTGAGGACGTGCTCACCGGCGACTCCTTCTTCCATCTGGCCGGCTACGGCGAGTCCCTACCCGGCCTCAACCTGTGCGGTGCCGGCCGAGTGGTCTGCCTGGTGGACCCGGTGGGCGATGTCTACGCCTGCCCGTTCGCCATCCACGACCAGTTCCTGGCCGGCAACGTCCGCCGCCCGGGCGGGTTCACCGAGGTCTGGCGTCACTCCGACCTGTTCACCGAGCTCCGACGGCCGCAGAGCACCGGCGCCTGCGGGTCGTGCGGCCACTACGACGCCTGCCGGGGCGGCTGCATGGCGGCCAAGTTCTTCACCGGGCTCCCGCTCGACGGGCCGGACCCCGAGTGCGTCCTGGGCCACGGGGAGCGGGCACTGGCCCGCGGGCTCGAGGGCCCACCGCCCAAGTCCTCGCCCGACCACTCGAGACGGGCCGGCCCGGTGCCGGTCCGTGTGGGTCCGACCCACCGGGCACCGGAGGCGGCGCCGGCCCGGCCACCCGACCGAGCGTGCGACGAGCACCCCCTGTCCGGTTCGGGCCACGGCTCCTGACCGCGCCGGGGAGAGCGCCGTGACCGGGCCGGTGACCCACTCCCCCGGCCGCTTGACCGCGTCGACCTGGCCCGAGGCGGACGAGGCGGCGCGGGCCGGTCGGTGGCTGCTGATCCCGCTGGGCTCCACCGAGCAGCACGGACCTCACCTTCCCGTGACCACGGACACCGACATCGCGGTGGCCATCGCCGAAGGTGCGGCGGCCCGGGACGACCGTCTGGTGGTGGCCCCGCCGGTGTCCTACGGCGCCAGCGGGGAGCACCAGGGATTCCCCGGCACGCTCTCCATCGGTCAGGACGCCACCCAGCTCCTCCTGCTGGAGTTGGGTCGTTCGGCGGTCACCGACTTCGCCCGAGTGGTGGTGGTCTCGGCCCACGGTGGCAATGCCGCGCCCCTGTCCCGGGCCATGGCGCAGCTGGCCGACGAGGGCCACCCGGTCTCGGCGTGGTCCCCGTCGTGGTCGGGAGACCTGCATGCCGGCCGGACCGAGACCTCCCTCATGCTGGCCATCGATCCCGCCCGGGTCCGACTCGAGCGGGCCGAACCCGGGGACCGTCGACCTCCCGGCGAGCTCCTCCCGCTGCTCCGCGCCCGTGGCGTCCGTTGGGTCAGCGGTAACGGCGTGCTCGGCGACCCGACCGGGGCCAGTCCCGGCGAGGGTCGGGACCTCCTGGCCCGGGCGGTCGGGGATCTGCTGGCGGCCACGGCGTCCGACGAGGTGGCCGCCGTCCGGAAGGGACCGCGATGAGCGACCGGGTGGCGGTGGTGACCGGAGCGGCCCGCGGCATCGGGGCGGCCACCGTGCGGGGGCTGTCCGCCGCCGGGTGGGCGGTGGTGGCCGTCGATCGCGGTTCGGACGACCCCCGGCTTCCCTATCCCATGGGGACGCCGGCCGAGCTCGATGCCGTGGTGGCCTCGGCGCTGGCCGTCGCGCCGGGACCGTCGGCTCCGGTCCGGAACGGCGAGCGGATCGTGGCCCGAGTGGCCGACGCCACCGATCCCGAGGCGCTCGGCGCGGTGGTGGCCGAGGCCGAGGAGCGGTTCGGGGGTCTCGACGCCATGGTGGCCGTGGCCGGCGTGATCGCCGGTGGGGTGCCCCTGTGGGAGATGCCCGCCGACCAGTTGGCCGCGGTGCTCGGGGTGGACCTGGGGGGGCCGATCAACGCCGCCCGGGTGGGCATCCCCGCCCTCCTCCGACGGCCCGCACCGAGGTCCGGCCGGTTCCTGGGCGTGGCGTCGGCGGCGGCCACCCGGGGACTCCCGATGCTGTCGGCCTACGGCGCCGCCAAGGCCGGCGTGGCCGGCCTGGTCCGGGGACTGGCCGTCGAACTGGCCGACACCGGCGTCACGGCCAACGCCATCAGCCCCGGGTCGACGGCCACCGCCATCCTGACCGAGAGTGCCCGGCTCTACGGGCTGGCCGACACCCGCTCCTTCGCCGACCAGCAGCCGGTCAAGCGCCTGCTGGCCCCCGAGGAGGTGGCGGCGGCCCTGGTGTGGCTGGCCGGCACGGAGTCCGGCGCCCTCACCGGCGCGGTGATCCCGGTCGACGGCGGCCTGTCGCTGTGACCCGGCGTCTCTGAGCCGAGTGGCGACCCGGTCGTGTCCTCCCTCCGGTGACGCCGTTGCCCGAAGGGTTCGGACTGACCCTGGACCGGTCCGTGCGGTCGTTCCGTGAGGGGACCGTGCTGGTCGGTGGGCACCCCGGCCGGCTGATCGCCCTGAGCCGGGCCGGGGCCGAGGCACTCCGGCGATGGCTCGACGGGGCGACACCCTCGGCGGCGACGCGGCAGCTCGGTCGACGGCTGGTCGACGCCGGCATGGCCCATCCCGTGCCTCCACCGCACGCCCTGGAGGGGCCCCCGCCCGTGACCGTGGTCATCCCGGTACGGAACCGGACCGCGTCCCTGGAGCAGTGTCTCGAGGCGCTCGGCGACCCCGGTCCGGTGGTGGTGGTGGATGATGCGTCGGACGATCCGGCGGCCGTCGCCGAGGCCTGCCGTCGGCACGGGGCGACGGTCATCCATCGGTCGGTGAACGGCGGGCCCGGGGCGGCTCGCAACCAGGCCGTACCGGCCATCACCACCGAACTGGTGGCGTTCGTGGACAGCGACTGCCGGGTGCGCCCGGAGTGGCTTGACGCCCTGACACCGATGTTCGCCGACCCTCGGCTGGGGGCGGTGGCGCCGAGGGTCCGGCCCCGGTCGGCGGCCACCTCGACGCGTCCTTCGGTGCTGGCGCGGTACTCGGCCGGCCGGTCCGCGCTCGACATGGGCCCGGAGTCGAGCGAAGTGGGCGCGGGCCGGGTGGTGGGCTACGTGCCCACGGCCGCCCTGGTGGCCCGGGTCGGCGCGCTGGCCGGCGGCTTCGACGAGCGCCTCCGGGTCGGCGAGGACGTGGACCTGGTGTGGCGCCTGTGCCAGGCGGGGTGGCGGGTCCGCTACGAGGCGTCCGTCACCGTGCACCACGACGAGCCGACGTCGTGGGCCAAGCTCCTCGCTCGTCGGTTCCGCTACGGCACGTCGGCGGGACCGCTGGCCCGGCGCCATCCCGGTCGCCTCGCACCCCTCGAGTTGCGGCCCTGGCCCACGGCGGTGACGACGGCGCTGGTCGCCGGGCACCCCGTCATCGCCATCGCCCTCCTGGCCGGCTCGACCGGGGCCACGGCCCGTCCCCTGCGACGCTACGGCGTGCCCCTGTCCACCGCCCTGTGGTGGAGCGTGCAGGGCGTGGCGTGGACCGTGGTGGGGGTGGGTCGGGCCCTGACCGTGCTGGTGGCTCCGGCCGTCGTGATCGGGGCCCTCCGAAGCCGGCGGCGGGCGGCGGTGGCGGTCCTCCTGGTGACGGTGCCGCCACTGGTCGAGTGGTGGCGCCGACGGCCGGCCCTCGATCCGGTGCGGTGGACGGTGGCCGCCGTGGCCGACGACGTGGCCTACGGGGCCGGGGTCTGGGTGGGGGCCGTGCGAGCACGCTCCCTCGGGCCCCTCCTCCCGGCGCTCCGACTCCCCCGGACCGACGCGTCCGACCCCCGGGGACCCCGATGACCGGGACCTCGATCCCGGGGTTGCCGTGGCCGTCAACTGTGGTCCGGGTGAGCGTGACCACGGTCGGCTCTCGAGCCGTCACGCCCCGTGGTCGGCCCGGGATCCTCGCAGGTCACACCCTTATTTTGTCCTCGCAATAGATAGATAAGAACAGTGGCTATCTACCCTCATCAATAATAATGATATGGCCCATCTGTTGATGATTTAGCGGTATATACAACCAGGTCAAGGCTGTTTCTATCGGGCGATACTCACTGGTCAGTCGCAACCGCTATACTCCTGCAAACACGCAACTGCTGGGCTGGCTCTACAGTTCAAAACAGGGGCCCAACTGAGCGTCGACCACCCATCGACGACCGGCGGCCGCCCGGCAGGGATCGAGCTCCCCGCTCGGACCGACGCGTGCTCGTGGCCGGATGTGCCACCGCACACCAACCCACGATCCCGGGGCAACGACGAAACGAGTGGTGTCTCCACGACGCAAGCTTGGGCATAACCAAACCGGCCGCACACCCTACGGCGTGAAGCCAGGACGGACGTAGCCTTCCCGCTCGCCGTCCGGGGACCGAATGCAAGGGCCGGAGCCCGCCAACACCGAGCAGAGGAAGGCGCCCCCGCGCGCCCTACGAAGGGAGGTGCCATGCGGACCCGCATTGCACTCGTGGCGATCATCCCGGTCGCCCTCATCACCGTCAGTATCCTGACGCTGACTGCCTCCGCGCAGTCGGCTCGGGCGATAGCACCCTCACCCACCACCGCAACGTCGACGACACCCGTGGCCCTGCCGCCGTCGGCGTTGGCCGCCTACCACGGCCCCCGTTCGCTGAGTCCGGTCCTGACCGGTACGAGCCTGTTGCTCCACCTCAACCCAGCGCTGCAGGCCGAGGCGGCACTCCACGCCGCCGTGTTGCAGCACAACGCCGACGCAGACGCCGCGGCTACCGCTACCGCTACCGCGGCCGCGGCCCCCTCCGCCGCGGCGGTCCCGGTCGGACCGGTCGACACCGTCACGCCGGAGCAGCGGGCCGCGTGGGAACGCGTGGCCATGTGCGAGGAGGGCGGCAACTGGTCCGCCGATGGCGGTCGCTTCAGCGGCGGTCTCGGCATCAGTCGGGCCAATTGGATCGCCTACGGGGGTACCGAATTCGCCCCGGAGGGCGCCATGGCCACCGAGGATCAGCAGATCATGGTGGCCGAACGAATCCAGTCCACCGCGCCGGACCAGTACGGGTGTCACGGCTGGTAGCGGCCGCGCGCGATGCGCCCTCTCCGTGCGTGGCACGGACGATCCATGATGCCCGGTCGCCCACCAGCGACTGGGCATCGTCGCGCCCCGCCTCGGCCGTGTCCTCGGAGGATGCGGGCACGAGGGGACATCCCGAGTCCCCCCGGGACATTCCCGGGCCAGGGGCCACTGGGGACACACCCCGGCCGTCGGGTCGGCCGACGTCGCCGCCTACGGCTCGCTGTGGGTCGTGCCGTACCTCCTGCACCATCGCGGTGAGGTGACGGCGTCCACCGCGCTCAGGGAGGGCGCCGCCACGTCGACGCTGGGCGCGCTGAAGCGAGGGGACATCGTCATGGTGACCGGTTCGACGTCGTCCGACGGAACCGTGACGGCCACCACCATCATCTTCGGGACGGCTCCGAGCGGAACTCCCGGAAACAAAACCCCGCCGTCCGCGGCCTAGCGCGTACGGCGGTCCGAAACCTCTGCGGGGAGGCCGACCCGACGGCCGCTACCGGGGTTCCGATGGCGGCGCCGGGTCGACTCCCGACAGAGACCGACTCAGATCTTGCGGACCTGGCTGGCCTGCAGGCCCTTTTGGCCCTGCTTGGTCTCGAACTCCACACGCTGACCCTCCGCGAGATCGCGGAAGCCCTCCATCTGGATCTCCGACTGGTGAACGAAGAGGTCATCCCCGCCGCCGTCAGGCGTGATAAATCCAAAGCCCTTTTCGGCGTTGAACCACTTGACTGCACCTACACCCATAACTGTCACTCCTTGAACATCACGCACTAAAACGCGGGGATCCATTGTGAAGCCCTACATGTGCCGGCCCGCGTGATTGGGTCGACGACCCCCTCACACTAGGCGCAACGGCGGTGGAGCGCTGGAATTGTCCGTCGACAGGCTGGGACGCGCCCCGAACGGGACGGTCAACGGGCGTCGGTCCCCCGACTCAGGACACCGCCGGCGGCCCGGTCCCGGTCGTCGGGCCGGGCGTCGTGGCGCAGTGCCCCAGGGACCGGTGCATGTTCGGGAGCCACCGCCGAAAGGCGGTCGGTCGGCCGCTCAGCCCAGCTCGGTGCGGAGCCACGACGGATGGGCTCGAACAGCTCGGTCAGCACCATGGCCGAGAAGGCCAGGAAGAAGAGGGGCTCGACCAGGGTGCCGAGCCGGTCGGTGAGGTACACCAGCCCGAGGAGGGGGTACCCGACGACGAGGGCGGTGACGACCCCCGCGTAGACGCGCGCCTCGACGGTGCCCTCGTGCCTCGTGCGCCGCATGGCGATCACGGCGGCCGTGGTGATGGTGGCGAACTCGGCGATCCCCGAGATCACGTGCACGTAGTGGTGGACGGGCAGCTGCAGGTGCCACTCCATCTGTCGGCACGCCTCGCTCAGTCCCTCTGCACAGGCATAGGGGTACCGACCGCCGATCGCCCCGGCAAGAGCGAAGGCCACCAGCCACTTCCACTCCCGCCTCACCCCGTGGCGGGATGTCGAACCCCGCAGGAGCAGCGCCGTCACCAACAGCACGCCGGCGACCAGGTCGGCATCGGACATCAGCGCGGCGTGCGGCCGTCCGGTGGCCTCGAGGTCCGAGAAGAACCCGTTGGCCGACGGCATGAGCCCGGGTACGAACGGCACGACCACCCACCAGTTGTAGGCCACCACCCCGCCCACACCCAAGACCTTGGCGGCGGTCAGGCGGGTGGTGTCGCCCTCGTCCACTGACGACGGTCGGAACCCCGAGGGCAAGGCCAACAACTGCATGACCGGTGCAACGCGGTTGCCACGGCGATGATTCCCCGATGATCCGGGTCATGGCCGACGACCGTCGAATTCCCTGGTCATCGGTATCACCACCCGCCGCACCCGGTCCACCTCCGGGGCCGGTCAGGCCGGGGGGTTGGGGGGGCGCAGGGGCAGCCGTCCGCTGAGCACCAGGCCCACCACGGCTACGGCGGCGGGGAGGGAGAACGCCACCGCCACGCCGGTCGACAGGGCCCAGCCGCGGTCGGCGCCGGCGGCGATGGCCGCTCCCCCGAGCCCGGCGCCGAGGGCCGATCCCAGCACGTCGCTGAGGTTGAGGGACGCCGAGGCCCAACCCTCGCGGCCGGCCGGGGCCTCGCGCAGCATCATCAGACTGAGCGGCGCGTAGGACAGCCCCATGCCCAGGCCGGCGGACGACCAGGCCACCACGGCCAGCCCGACCGGGACGCCCGGGCGGAGGACGGCGAGCATGCCGGCCACTCCGAGCAGCACGAGCGACAAGCCGACCTGGACCATGCGCCGACCTTCGACCCGCTGGTTGAGCCGGGCCTGGACCCAGCTCCCGGCCGTCCAGGACAGGGTGGAGCCGGTGACGGCCACACCGGCCAGGGCCAGGCTGTGGTGGCGCACAGTCACGATGGTCAGGGTGACGAAGGCGTCGGCACCGAAGTAGGCGAAGGTCAACAGGCCCCGGCTCAGGATGGTGGTGGGGAGCCCGGGACGGGCACGGAGTGTCCCGGCCGGAAGCAGCCGTCGGAGGGCCGGGACGAGGACGACTGCGCCGACCAGGGCCAGCACCGCCGCCACGGCCAGGCTGCCTGCCGTCAGCCCCCCGATGATCAGACCCGTCCCCGCGGCCGCCAGCACGGCATCCACCAGCCGATGTTCCACGGTGGGCACCGTGTCGGGGCGACCCAGGCGGGCCAGGCCGGGGAGGGACAGCGCCCCGGTGACTGCCACGAGGGGGACCAGACCCAGAAACACCCATCGCCATCCGAACAGATGGGCCACCGCCGCGCTGATCAGTGGACCGACGATGCCCGGCACCACCCACGCCGTGGACAGCACCGCCATCATCCGGGCCCGAAGGTGTTCCGGGAAACTCCGGCCGATGGTCACGTAGGCCACCGCCGGCACCGCGCCGGCACCGAGGCCCTGCAGGGTACGGCCCACCACGAGGACGGCCATGGTCGGGGCCAGGCCGGCCACTACCAGGCCGGCGCCGAACAGCACCACCCCGGCCACGTACGGTCGGGCGGGGCCGGCCCGGTCGGCCTCGCGGCCGGCGGCGACGATGCCCACCATGCTGCCCAACAGGAAGGCGCTGAACACCCAGCCGTAGAGATGGAGGCCCCCGAGGCTGCGGGCCACCTGGGGCATGATGGTCACCACGGCGAGAGCCTCGGCGGCCATGAACGTGATGGTGAGGACCAGTCCGAGGGTCAGGGCCCGACGCTCGGGAGCCCAGAGGCTGCCCGGGGGCTGCGCTCCCCCGGCTGCCCCTCCCTCCTCTCCCGGTCGGCCCATGGGCGCAGCCTAGAGAGCCGCCAGGGGCACGGTCGGGGGCACCACGCCCGTGTCTCGACGGGCCCCGGGTGGCCCGCCGTCCCGAGCTCAACCGGCTGGGGCCACCGAGTCGAGCAGTACGGCACGGCGCGGGCACTCGGCCGCCGCCCGGGTGGCCAGCTCCACCAGTGCCCCGTCCACCGGGGTCCCGTCGACGATGGGATAGCCCCACTCGTCGACGCTGATGCGTTCGGGGAGGAGCTCCGCACAGAAGCCGTAGGCGTCGCAGGCCACCGGGTCGACTCGCACCCGGACGGCCACCGGTCGGGGCAGGCTCATGACCCCTTCCCGTCCGTGTCGGCCGGGGAGGGGGCCCGGGCCGGAAAGGCCAGCACGGTCGGGGCCAGGTGCCCGGCACAGGGTCGCCCTCCGGCATGGGCCCGGGCGTCGTCGGCGAAGACGACCAACGCGCTCCGGACCAGTCGGACCACGCCGTCGGGGTGACGGCACGCCCCCCGCCCGTCGACCGTGGACGAGCGGTCCAGTATGCGCCCGAGCACCGCAGCATCAGCCCGGCCGGCCCACAGCTGTTCGAGGTCCGCGGCGATGGCCGGCAGGCCGAACACACAGGGGCCGCACTGCCCGGCGCTCTCCCCGGCCATGTAGCGGGCGATGCGGGCCGTCTCGGCGATGCCGCAGGCGCCGGCCGGTAGGGCGACGAGGACACCGACACCGTGGGCGGCACCGGCGGCGGCCAGGGGACCGGGAGCGAGCGGGGTGGCGAGCCGGGACGGGTCCAACCACGACCCGCCGTACCCGCCGACCAGCACCCCGGCCGGCGCCGTCTCCAACCCGGCCCGCTCCAGGACGTCGATGACCGGGGTACCCACCTCGACTTCGAGCACGCCGGGGGAGCGGACGGCACCGGTGACCGTCACCAGCGTGGAGCCCGGCGCCTCCGCCGTCCCCTGCCCGCGGAACCAGCGAGCACCGTGGCGGGCGATGAGGGCGATGTGGGACAGGGTCTCGGTGTTGTGGACCACGACCGGTCGGCGGCCGACCCGGAGCGGCACCGACTTGTCCACCCGCAGCGCCGGGCGGGCCGGTCGCTCGTTGAGCCACGCCACGAGCGCCGACTCCTCGCCGGTCACGTAGCGGCCCGGCGGGCGCACCAGGGTGTACCGGATCCGGGGCGGCCCGGCCCCGCGCCGCTCGGCGATGGCCGCTCTGAGGGCGTCGGCCGCCGGTCCGCTGTGGTCGGCCACACAGCACACGACCTCGGCGGCGCCCATCACGGTGGCGGCCACGTCGGCTCCGTCCAGGACCAGGTGGGGGGAGTGGGTCAGCAGGACGCGGTCCTTGGCGCTGGCCGGCTCACCCTCCATGGCGTTGACCACCACCATGGGCGTGCGGCCCGTCCGGCGGACGGCGTCCCACTTGACGCCGGCGGGGAAGCCCGCACCTCCCCGGCCGATCAGACCAGACTCGACGACCGCCCGCCAGACGGCCGCCCGCCACTGCGGGTCGTCCCCGACAGGCAGGGCCAACGGACCGTGGGTGGCCAGGTGGGTGGCCAGGTCCGGCGAGGAGTACCTCCCCGTCGGACCGGCCAGGAGTCGTTCGGGGGCGTCCAGCGTCGTGGTGCTCATGGTCGATCCTTTTCCAGCAGTCGGGTGGCGGTGGTGGCCGGCGACGGTGCGGGCGTGGCACTGGGTACGGCGCCGTCGTGGATGACGGGCCGGGAGGACCGGGGCACCGCTCCCCCCACTCCCGGTGGGGTCGTGTCGGGGGCCGGTCGTCCGGGCCGGACGGGCACGGCCCGGGTGCTCGCACCGACGAAGCGGGCCCGTTCCCGACTCCGGCGGTGGTCGGCGATGCGCCGGACCAACGCTCCGGTCACGGCCAGCGTGCACAGCACGGCCAGGGCGTCGAACCACCGGGCGGCGGCATCGGTACCCATGCCCAGCGAGTGCGCCATGGCCACCGGCCAGCTGCCATAGGCCAGCCAGTGGATGCCGCGCCACGTGCGGGGGCTGATGCGCTGGCGGAGGGCGCTCGACACCCCGACGGCCAGCATGAGATCGACGCCCACGGTCCCGAGACCGGTCCACAGGGGACGATAGGGGGAGGCGAACGGAATGATGGCCGCGGCCCAACCCACGCTGACGTAGGTGTCGAGGACCGCGGTGAGCACGTGGATGGCCAGGAACACCATGGCCAGCAGGGAGATCCGCTTGTGCAGGTCGGCCCGGGCGAAGGCCGGCCACGACGCCGACGCTGTGCGCCCGGCGGTCAGTATCCCGAGGACCATCGTCCCGGTGAGCAGGATGAGGGACACCACGCCGGTGGCTCGCATGGTGTACCAGATGCTCGTGGAGGTGACGGCGGCCACCATCAGTGCACCCCTCCTGGCCCGCGGGAGGACGATGGGCGGTCGGCGTCCGGAGCGAGAGCCTGGCCGGAGGCGCCGTCGCGGGACGGCCAGCCACCGAGGAGCACGACGTTGCCGTCGGCGTCGACCAGGCGGGCCGGCACACCCCAGGTGGACAAATTGCCGACGGCGTCCTTCCCCCAGACCACAGCCGCCGTGGTCCATGCGTTGGCCTGCACGCAGGAAGATGCGGCAACGGACACGGTCGACCAGACGGCCGGCGCAGCCTGCCCGGTCCACGGGTCCACGATGTGGTGGACGGTCCGACCGTTGCGGAGCCAGGTCCGTGCGGTGGTCCCCGAGGTGGCCAGCCCTCCGTCGACGATGGTCACCACCTGGTCGACCGCGGCCAGCGGCGTGGCGCATTCGGCGGCGATGCCGATGGCCCAGCCGTCCCGGGGGGCGGTGCCGGCCACGGCGACGTCCCCACCCAGATTGACCAGCACGCCGACACCGAGGGATTCGGCCAGGCGGGCCGCCGCCCGATCGGCAGCGAAGGCCTTCGCCGTGGCCCCGAGATCGACGTGGACGCCGATCGGGATGGCCACGGTTCGGGCTTCGGCGTCTAGCCGGATCCGCCACCAGCCGGGGGCCGGTCGGGGATCGAACCGACCGGCCCGGTCATTGCCCGCGACCTCCTCGAAGTCCCGGTCGTAGCCCAGCTCGATCAGCGCCGACCCGATGGTGGGATCGACAATGCCGGCCGTCTCGGAAGCCACGCGACACGCCACCTCGAGGGCTTCGAACAGGAGCGGGCTGACGGGGACCGGACCTCCGGCGCCGTGAGCCTCCACCTGCCGGAGTTCGGAGTCAGGTCGGAACCGGCTGCAGGCATCGTCGATGGCACGGAGCTCGTCGGCCAACAGGGCCAGGGCCTCATCGGCAAGGTCCGCGTCGGTGACGGCGACGACGGCCGTCGTGCCGATGGCCTGCATGGAGCGGACGGCGACGGAGGTCTCCGTCACGGGCTGCTCGTCGACGGCCACCTCGGCACCGGCCGCGCTCATGACTGGCCCGAGACGGTCGCAGCGGAGCTGTCGGTCGACTTCGGCGTCGTGGAGGTGGTCGTCGTGGTCGGCGTGGTGGTGGTGCTGGGCGTCGTGGCTGCGGCCGAGGCCGACGTGTTCGCCGCCGTCGACGTCGAGACCGAAGACTGTCCCGAGACCGTGGACGCCGAGGTGGACGTGGTGGAAGGCGTCGTGGTGGTGGTCGAGCCCGACGGGGTCGCTGTAGCGACCGACGAGGAGTGGGCCGTGGTGCCCGAGGCCACCAGCACGCCGAGGCCGACGGCTCCGGCGGATGCGGCAACACCGATGCCGATGGTGGCGCGGCGCACCCGGACCATCGCCCGGTCGCGGGAGCGCGCCGCCGAGTGGGAGCTGGGCTTGTGCTGTCGGGACTGTCGTGCCATGGCTGGCCTTTCTGGGTCGGGCCGGTAGTTCCCTGTCGGGGCGCCGGCGGTCCGTTGCTCGGTGGGACCATCAGAACGGGCCCGGTCGAGAGTCACCTCCACTCCGGCTGTGGGGTACCTGTGAATCGCGACACCTCAACCGCCGCCACGGTCGTGACCATGCCCGGACCCGTCCGGTGGACCGCCACCGGTACGAAGGAGAGCGCCTCCGTTCGTTTTCCGACCATTCCGGACTGCCGGACGGTCCCCGGCCTCACAGCCGGCGCACAGCCGGGTCACACCCGCGGCCCAAGGGTCGGTGCGATGCTGGATCCGTCGACATCGGACCCCAGGTCACTGGCGGTACGCACCCAGGAAGGACGAACCGGTGGAGCCCACCCGCAACCAACGCATTCTCGTGGTCGACGACGAACCGTCCATCGTGGACGCCGTGGCCACCTCCCTCCGCTACGAGGGGTTCGCCGTCGAGGAGGCGGTGACCGGGCGGCTGGCCCTGTCCGCCGCCCAGGAGAATCCACCGGACCTGATCGTGCTCGACGTGATGCTCCCCGACCTCGACGGCCTCGAGGTCACCCGACGTCTCCGAGCCGACGGCGTCCGGGTCCCCATCCTGTTCCTCACCGCTCGCGACGCGGTCGAGGATCGGGTCGCCGGTCTGACGGTGGGCGGGGACGACTATGTGACCAAGCCCTTCGCCCTGGCCGAGATCGTGGCCCGGGTCCACGCCATCCTGCGCCGGACCGGGAGCGAGGACGAGGACGAGGGCACGCTCCGCTTCGCCGACATCGAGATGGACGAGAACGCCCACGAGGTGACCCGGGGCGGGCAGCCCATCGCGCTCACCGCCACCGAATTCAATCTGCTGCGATTCTTCCTGCTCAACCCGCGCCACGTGCTGTCCAAGGCCCAGATCCTCGACAACGTCTGGCACTACGACTTCGGCGGTGACGGGAACGTGGTCGAGACCTACGTCAGCTACCTCCGCAAGAAGCTGGAGGCCGTCGGACCACCGGTCATCCACACCGTGCGGCTCGTGGGGTACGCCCTCCGCGAGCCGGCCGCTGAGTAGCCTTCATGTCCCTTCGGTCACGGCTGCTGATCGCCATCGGCGTGATTGCCCTCGTGGCCCTCCTCATCGCCGATGTGGCCACGTACAAGGCCCTCCAGTCCTTCCTCTACCAGCAGGTCGACCAGCAACTCGAGGGCGTCCACCTCACCTATGAGAACGGGTTGAACAACGGGAGGCTGCTCAACTGCTCCTTCGGAGGCTTCGGCCGCGCCAGGGTGCCCCGGGTGGCCGGCCCGGCGGCCCCCCTCTGTCCAATGCCTTCGAGGTGGTGGCCGTCGAAGTTCGCAGCCCGACCGGCGAGGTGGTCGACTCCCAGAAGTGTCCGGCCTACGAGGACGGCACGGCGTACACCCCGGTGCTGCCCGCGACGATCACCGGGTACACCGGCCAACCCAACCACGAGCAGGTCGTCTACTTCACGGCCCCCTCGCAGCAGCCCAACGGTCCGAGCTTCCGGGTGCGGGCGTCGACGCTCGCCAACGGCAACGTCCTCATCGTGGCACAGTCCCTCGAGTCCACCGCCGAGACCCTCCACCAGCTCCTGGTGATCGAGTTGGCCGTGACCGGCGGCGCGGTCCTCATCGCCCTGGCCGGTGGCTACTGGTTGGTGCGCATCGGGCTGCGCCCCCTGCGGGACATGGAGACCACGGCCGAGGCCATCGCCGGCGGCAACCTCACTGAGCGGGTGCCCGGGGAGAACGAGCGGACCGAGGTGGGCCGCCTGGCCCGCACCCTCAACGTGATGCTGGCCCGCATCGAGACCGCCTTCGGCGCCCGCCTGGCATCTGAACGCCGGCTGCGGACCTCCGAGGCCCGCCTCCGCCGGTTCGTGGCCGACGCCTCCCATGAGCTGCGTACCCCGATCGCCGCCATCTCCGCCTACGCCGAGCTGTTCGGCCGGGGTGCCTCGGAACAGAAGGCGGACCTCGAGCGGGTCATGGGCGGGATCCGTAGCGAGACGACCCGCATGGAACAGCTGGTGGCCGACCTCCTCCTGCTGGCCCGGCTGGACGAGGGCCGGACCATGGAGCGCCGGTCGGTCGATCTCGTGGCCCTCTGCGCCGAGGCGGTGCACACCGCCTCCACCGTGGGCCCCGACTGGCCGGTCACCTTCCACGCCACCCGGCCCATCGAGGTGGAGGGCGATGGCACCAGCCTGCGCCAGGTCATGGACAACCTGCTGGGCAACGTGCGGGCCCACACCCCCGCCGGAACGTCGGCCCGGGTGTCCTTGGAGCCCGAGGACGGCGGCGCGGTGATCCGGGTGGCCGACGACGGTCCGGGCATGGCGCCGGAGGAGGCAGCCCACATCTTCGAGCGCTTCTACCGGTCGGACCCCAGCCGCTCCAGGGCCAACGGTGGCGCGGGACTGGGGCTGTCCATCGTCAGTGCCATCGTGGCCAACCACGGCGGCACGGTCTCGGCCGAGGGACGGGTCGGCGAGGGCACGACGTTCACGGTCCATCTGCCCTCGCTACCGCCACCGGACGCCGAAGGCGCCGAGGGCGATCACTCGCCGAACCAGGTTCCGGTCCCACCGGACGAACCGGACACGACCTCGCTCGACCTCGCACCCGGGGACGCGCCCGCGTCCGACGGGTGAGGGGTCTCCGTTCCCCACCCGCGCACCGTCGGGGTCGCCCGCGGGACGATTCTCAAGAAACCCACAGGCCACTCCCAACGTCGTCTGAATCGGATGGGACACAGTGACGGTCATGAGCATCGCCCACCTCGCCAGCTCGGCCCCCGGTGACGTACCGTCCGACCACCCCCGGGGGGCGGCGGACGTGGAGATCGTCGTCCCGGTCTACAACGAGGCCGAGCAGCTGGCCGCCAGCATCACCGCGCTGCGGACGTACCTCGACGTCTCGTTCCCGCTCGTCGCCACGGTCACCATCGCCGACAACGCCAGCACCGACGACACGTGGCGGATTGCCGGGCAGCTGGCCGACCACCTGCCCGGGGTGAGCGCCCTCCACCTCGACCGGAAGGGTCGGGGACGGGCGCTGCGTGCCGCGTGGACATCCAGTAGCGCCACCGTCGTGGCCTACATGGACGTCGACCTGGCCACCGGCCTGGATGCGCTGCTGCCGCTGGTGGCCCCCCTGCTCTCGGGCCACAGCGACCTGGCCATCGGCACCCGTCTGGCCCCCGGTGCCCACGTGGTCCGCGGTGCACGGCGCGAGTTCATCTCCCGCGGCTACAACCTCCTCCTGCGTTCCACGCTCCGCAGCGCGTGCAGCGACGCCCAGTGCGGGTTCAAAGCCATGCGCCGGGAGGCCGCCGTCGAGCTGCTCCCCCTGGTCGAGGACGACGAATGGTTCTTCGACACCGAAGTGCTGGTGACGGCCCGACGACTGGGGCTCCGTATCCACGAGGTCCCGGTGGACTGGGTGGACGACACCGACTCCCGCGTCGAGGTCCTGCCCACCGCCTTGGCCGACCTCCGCGGCGTGTGGCGCATGCTGGGCCCGGCGTCGAGGGAGCGGGCGACACCCCGCCCGGCCCGGCCGGCGACGGCCGGCACCGCCCCTCCCTCGGCTACCGGACTGGCCCTGGTGCCCAACGGTCCGCCCGAGGCACGTCCCGACCGGCGGACCGCCGGTTCGCCACCGCCGTCGGCGGTCTTCGCCGACGAACTCCTGCGCTTCGCCGGGGTCGGGGCGGTGAGTACGGTGGCTTACGCCGCTCTGTTCGCGACCCTCGCCCCCGGGGTGGGGAGCTACGTGGCCAACACCGTGGCCATCGTGGCATGCAGCCTGGGCAACACCGCCGCCCACCGCGGCATGGCCCGGATCGCCGGTGTGGGGCGCGACCGGGCGCGCCGCTTCGGGGTGGCCGCCGGGCTGGTCGGCGTGAGCCTGGTGGTCACCACTGCCGCGCTGGCCGGGGTGCGTGCCGTCGGTCTCCACACCCTCCCACCCGAGCTGGTGGCCGTCACCACCGCCAATGCCTTGGCCGCCGTCGTCCGCTTCGCCATCCTCCGCACCTGGGTGTTCCGACCGCAGTTCAGCACCCACCCCGGCGTGCGCCCGGGGAGCGACCCTCTCGACCATGACCCCGTCGATCCGATCCGGTGAACGACGCTCCGACTGACAAGGACCACCTCATGCACCAGACCGATCCCACCGACGACGCCGGGCAGACCACCGGCACGGTGACGGCGGACCCACCCGCCGGGGCGTCCACCCAACCGGACGCCGCCCCGCTGGCCCCGGGGCCGGCCGGCCCGCCGGCGCCCGGAGCCTGGGTGCCGGTTTGGGGCCCGTCGGCCGGCGGACGGCAGGTTCCGACCGGCGCGGCCGTGGCTCCCCTGGGCGAACCCCCGGCCCTGGCTCCCCCGGCCGGCCGGCTCACCCGCCTGGCGCGGGGACGGCCCGAGGACCCGGCTTGGGTCCGCCCGGCCCTGGCCGTCCTGCTGGTGGGCACGGGATTCCTCTACCTCTGGGGACTCGGGGCCTCCGGATGGGGCAACAGCTTCTACGCCGCCGCCGTCCAGGCCGGCACCAAGAGCTGGAAGGCCTTCTTCTTCGGCTCGTCCGACGCCGCCAACTTCATCACCGTGGACAAGCCGCCCGCCGCGCTGTGGGTCATGGAGCTCTCGGCCCGGATCTTCGGGGTGAACTCGTGGAGCATCCTGGTCCCCCAGGCCCTCGAAGGCGTGGCCACCGTCGGCCTCGTCTTCGCCACCGTCCGGCGGTGGTTCACCCCGGGGGCGGCGCTGCTGGCCGGGGCGGTCGTGGCCCTCACCCCGGTCGCCACCCTGATGTTCCGGTTCAACAATCCCGACGCCCTCCTCACCTTGCTCCTGACCGGTGCGGCCTACGCCACCGTCCGGGCCGTCGAGGGCGGCCGGAGCCGCTGGATGGTGCTGGCCGGGACCCTCGTCGGTTTCGGGTTCATCACGAAGATGCTCCAGGCCGTGATTCTCCTCCCGGTGCTGGGCCTGGTGTACCTCCTGGCCGGGCCACCCAAGCTCGGACGGCGCGTCCTCCAGGTCGTCTACGCCGCCGTGGCCATGGTGGCGGCCGGTGGCTGGTGGGTGGCGGCGGTCCAGCTCACCCCGGCGGCCGACCGGCCCTACATCGGTGGCTCCACCGACAACAACCTTCTCAACCTGATCTTCGGCTACAACGGTTTCGGTCGGCTCACCGGCAACGAGGTCGGCAGCGTCGGTGGTGGGTTCGGCGGTGCGGGGGGCGGCAGCATGTGGGGCCCGGTCGGCTGGAACCGGCTCTTCCTACGCGAGATGGGTGGTCAGATCTCGTGGTTGATCCCCGGCGCGCTCATCGGGATGGTGGCTGTGCTGTGGATGACCCGCCGCGCCCCTCGTACCGACAGGGTCCGGGCCGGGGTGCTGGTCTTCGGCGGCTGGCTCCTGCTCACCGGGGTCACCCTCAGTTTCGCTCAGGGCATCATCCATCCGTACTACACCATCGTCCTGGCCCCAGCCGTCGGTGCCCTGGTCGGCATGGGTTCGTCCACGCTGTGGCACCGCCGCCAGGAGGTCTTCCCCCGGATGGCGCTGGCCCTGGCCATCGGGGTCACCGCCGTGTGGGCCGTCGTGATCCTGGGCTGGAGCCCGGGCTGGTACCCGGCCTTGCGCTGGGTGGTCCTGGCCCTCGGCGTGGTGGCCGCCCTCGGCATCGCCTTGGTGCCCAGGGCACGCGGGGTCCTGGCCGCGGGCCTGGCCGGGTTCGGCGTCGCGTCGATCATGGCCGCCCCGGCCGCCTACTCCCTGACCACGGCGGCCACCCCGCACAATGGGGCCATTCCCTCGGCCGGTCCCGCCGTCCAAGGCGGAGGGCTCGGCGGGCCTGGTGGCTTCGGCGGGCCAGGGTTCGGCGGACCGGGGGGACGGGCCGCCCTCGGTCGCAACGGCATTACGTTGCCCCGGGGCCTGACCCTGCCCAACGGGAAGGCACTGCCCAGAGGCGTCCACATCCCCGGCAGCTTCTTCCGGGGCGGAGCGCCGGGGGCCGGCGGCTTCGGTCCCGGTCAGGCGCCCGGCGGGTTCGCGGGCGGCCGGGTCGGCGCCCGCCGCGGGTTCGGCGGGGCGGGCGGCGGGCTGCTCGAGGGGTCCGCGCCGAGCAAGCAGCTGACGGCGCTGCTCGGCGCCGACGCCTCCAGGTACACCTGGGTGGCCGCGGCCACCGGCTCGAACTCGGCATCGGGCTACCAACTGGCCACCGGGGATCCGGTGATGGCCATCGGCGGGTTCAACGGCACCGACCCCACGCCGACGCTGGCCCAGTTCAAGAAGTACGTGTCCGAAGGGAGGATCCACTACTACGTAGGCGGGGGCGGAGGCTTCGGGGGCGGAGGCCTCGGGGCTTCGGGGACCTCCACCTCGTCGCAGATCGCCGCCTGGGTCAAGTCCCACTTCTCGGCCGTGACGGTGGGCGGGGTCACGCTCTACGACCTCACCTCCCCGACCGGCTGACCCGCCGGCCGAACCCGGACCGGCAGACCGGGCGGCCCGGCGTCGGGCGCCTACACCGGGGCCACGAAGAGAACGGAACGGGTCGCCACGCCCGTCCCCGGGCACGACCGGTGTCCGGCTGGGAGACTGACCTCCGTGACCCCCGAAGCGACAGAGCACCGGCACGACTCCCCCCACGACGAGGTGCGAGCCACCGTGGCGGCGATGACACCGGACGAGAAGCTGTGGTGCCTGGACGGCGACGCGCCGTTCTGGGCCGGCCTCGTCTACCTGAGCGAGCAGGGCTACCACAAGAGCCCCTTCCGGGCGGCCCGGGTGCACCGCCTCGGGCTGCCCGGCTTCGCCTTCTCCGACGGCCCGCGGGGCGTGGTGGTGGACCAGTCCACCTGCTTCCCGGTGAGCATGGCCCGGGGCGCCACCTGGGACGTGGAGCTCGAGGAGCGGATCGGCGAGGCCATCGGCCTCGAGCTGCGGGCGGTGGGAGCCGACCTGTATGGGGGGGTGTGCGTAAACATTCTGCGCCACCCGGCTTGGGGCCGGGCCCAGGAGACCTACGGTGAGGACCCCCACCACGTGGGCGAGATGGGTGCCGCCCTGACCCGCGGCGTGCAGCGCCACGCCATGGCCTGCGTCAAGCACTTCGCCTGCAACTCGATGGAGAATGCCCGCTTCTCCGTGGACATCACCGTGGACGAGGTCGCCCTCCACGAGGTCTACCTCCCCCATTTCAAGCGGATCGTGGACGAGGGCGTGGCTGTGGTGATGAGCGCCTACAACAGCGTCAATGGCGAGTGGTGCGGTGAGCATCGGGAACTACTGACCGGGATCCTGCGGGACGAGTGGGGATTCGACGGCTTTGTCATCAGCGACTGGATCCTGGGACTCCGTGACGCCGGGCGCTCGCTCCGGGCCGGGCTCGACGTGGAGATGCCCTACCGGATGATCCGGGCCGAGCACCTGGGGGCCGCGCTCGAGTGTGGCGAGGTGACCTGGTCCGAGGTCGACCAGGCCGTCGAGCGGATCGTGGCCACCCGGCGGCGGTTCGATGACGTACTCGGTGCGCCGGCTCCGGACCGCGGCGTCCTGGCCCAGCCCGCGCACCGGGCCCTGGCCCGCGAGGCTGCGGCCAAGTCGGTGGTCCTCCTGCGCAACGAGCCGGTGGGTGGGGCACCGATCCTCCCCCTGACCGTGGAGGACGGGAGATCGGTGGCCGTCGTGGGCCGACTGGCCGTCGCCGTCAATCTCGGCGACGGCGGCTCCAGCGACGTGTGGGCCCCCGAGGTGGTCACGGTGGCCGACGGCCTCCGGGCTGCCCTTCCCCGGGTCCAGCTGCGGCTGGACGACGGCGCCGATCCCGGAGCCGCCGCCGACGTGGCCGCCTCGGCCGACCTGGCACTGGTGGTCGTCGGCTACACCCGCTCGGACGAGGGTGAGTACATCGGTGAGTTCGCCTCCAGCCACCTGACCGATCTGTTCCCCGGCGAGGACGATCCGGCCCTCGTCGAGCGGTTCACCGCCGAGATCGCCGAGGAGCGGACCATCCGGGCCCCTGACCATGTCCAGGATTCGCCGGGCGGCGTGGGCTTCGCCGCGGGAGGCGACCGCCGTTCGCTCCACCTCCACGATCATGACGTCGCCCTGATCCGGGCCGTGACCGCGGCGAATCCGCGGACGGTGGTGGCCGTGGTGGCCGGCAGCGCCGTGGTCGTCTCGGAGTGGGACGCCGCCGTGCCCGCCCTGGTCCAGACCTGGTACTCGGGCATGGAGGGCGGGCACGGCCTGGCCGATGTCCTCCTGGGCCGGACGGACGCCGCCGGGCGGCTGCCCTTCAGCGTTCCTCGGCGCCACTCCGACCTGCCCGAGTTCGACCCCGACAGCACCGCCTTCGACTACGACTCGTGGCACGGGTACTGGCACCTGGCCCGGCAGGGCACGGCCCCGGCCTATCCCTTCGGCTTCGGCCTGAGCTACACCACCTTCGCCCTCGAGTCGGCCACCGTCGGGGTCGAGGAGGCCCACACCGTCCTCCGGGTCATGGCTACCGTGCGCAACACCGGGTCACGCCCGGGGACGGATGTGGTCCAGGTCTACGGCCGTCGTCTCGGCTCTGACCGCCCGGAGCGGCTCATCGGCTTCCGCCGCGTGACGATGGGAACCGGCGAGGCCGCGGCCATCGAACTGGACCTGCCGGTCACCGCCCTGGCCGAGCGGGACACCGACCGGCACGCCATGGTCGTCCGGCCCGGGGCCTACCGGGTGCGGGTGGCCCGGGACGCCTCCGACCCCGGCATCCCCACCGAGGTCACGCTGGGGTAGCGGTCGGGCCGGCCCGCCGCTCCGTCGACTGCGCCATGATGGGCCGGGGCCCTCCCGCCCCGATCCGACGCCAGACAAAGGAGTTCGCCATGGCGATCAACGTGACGCCGATACCCGGCCTGGATCCCGAGATCAACGACATCCGCCGGCGCACGGCGGACTTCATCAACCTCGAGATCCTGCCCAACGAGGAGATCCTCTGGCGCTCCCAACGGGGCAGCGATCTGACCGCCGACGACCGCGAGGCGGGCCGTCGCAGGAGCATCGAGCTTCGCGAGACCATCAAGGCCAAGGTGAACGAAGCCGGGCTGTGGGCCCCCCACCTACCCAAGGAGTACGGCGGGATGGGGCTCGACTTCCTGGCCACGCCTACATGAACGAGATCCTGGCCTACGCCGTGGGCGCGGCCTCGCCCTGTTCGGCATCGTCGCCCCCAACTCGGGCAACCCACCATCCTGGTCAAGTACGGGACCGAGGAGCAGAAGCGCAAGTGGCTCCTCCCGCTCATCGAGGGGACCATGCAGTCGGGCTTCTCCATGACCGAGCCGGACAATGCCGGCTCCGACCCCCGGTCCATCCAGACCGACAGCGGTCCGCGACGGTGACGACTGGGTCATCAACGGGCACAAGTGGTTCACGTCCAACGGGATCGACGCCGACTTCTTCATCGTGATGTGCCGGGCCAACGACCCCTCCGGCGAACTGGGCGCGCCCGGGCGGATGACCCAGATCATCGTCCCCACCGACACCCGGGGCGTCAACATCGTCCGCGGCATCGGGATCTTCGGGCACGCCACCTCCGACCACTGCGAGATCAAGCTACGAGAACGTCCGGGTCCCCGTCGAGAACACCCTTGGGCCGGTGGGCCAGGGCCACCAGGCCGCCCAGGACCGGCTCGGGGCCGGTCGGATCTTCCACTGCATGAACTCGGTGGGCCAGATGTGGCGGGCCTTCGACCTCATGGTCGAGCGGGCGCTGACCCGCGAGGTCCACGGCGGGCTGCTGAAGGACAAGCAGTTCATCCAGGGATTCATCGCCGAGTCAGCTACATGGACGTCCAGTCGGCCCGGCTCATGACCATCAACGCCGCCGAGAAGGTGGCCAACGGGGACCCTGATGTGCGCACCGACATCTCCGCCATCAAGGTCTTCGTGCCCGCCGCCTACCACCGGGTGGTCGACCGGGCCATCCAGGTGTGGGGCGGCGCCGGGGTGAGCAACGACCTGCCGCTGGCGCAGATGTACCTCGGCGCCCGCGTCCTGCGCCTGGCCGACGGCCCCGACGAGGTGCACAAGATCCTGATCGCCAAGAACATCCTCCACCGCTACGAGAAGGGCGAGACCTGGAATTTCGGGAACTGAGCTCGGTACCGGGCCGTCACACTCGAGGGAATCGGCTCCCGGCCACGGGCATCGTCCCGGCATCCCAGGGGAGCCACCGCCGGGAGTCCCGGGTCCTCGGACCGCCCGAGCACACCGGATCGAGACGTGCCAGGCTGGACCAGGAGACGAAACGCTCCCACCCGGCGAGGGGTGACCCTCGGGGCGCGATCCGGTTAGGACAAGGAGCCCACGATGCCCACCCGCACCTCGTACGAGCCCGGAACCCCGTCATGGGTCGACCTGGCCAGTCCCGACCTGGCCGCCTCGGCCACCTTCTACGCCAAGCTCTTCGGCTGGGAGGCCCACGATCAGGGGCCCGAGGCCGGGCACTACCACATGTTCGAGAAGAACGGCCTGCCCGTGGCGGGGGCCGGACCCATCATGATGGAGGGCCAGCCCCCGGCCTGGACCACCTACATCTCGGTGACCGACGCCGACGCCACCATTGCCAAGGTCAAGGCGGCCGGCGGCACCGTCTTCGTCGAACCGATGGACGTGCTGGACGTGGGGCGCATGGCCGTCTTCGCCGACCCCACCGGGGCCGCCGCGGCCGTCTGGAAGCCCCGGCAGCACATCGGCGCCGGCCTGGTCAACGAGCCGGGAGCCCTCGTCTGGAACGAACTGTCCACCCGGGACCCCGCCGCAGCTGCGGCCTTCTACGGCGACGTCTTCGGTTGGGAGGCGGCGTCCAGCGATGCCGCCGGCATGGAGTACACCGAGTGGAAGCTCCACGGGGTCGATATCGGCGGCATGATGACCATGCCCGCCGAAGTGCCCGCCGAGGTGCCGTCCTACTGGCTGACCTACTTCGGCACCGTCGACTGCGACGCCACCGTGGCCCAGGCCACCGGCGACGGGGCCAGCCTGGTGGTCGGGCCCGTCGACATCCCCATCGGGCGGTTCGCCGTCCTGTCCGACCCCACCGGCGCCATGTTCGCCGTCATCGCCCTGGCCTCGGCCTGACCCCGGCCCGACCTCGGCTCGTCCCGCCGATTCCGGTACCGTCTCCCCCGTGGAACCGTCCCTGATCAAGCAGCAGCGCACCCTGGTCACCCGACTCCCGGGACCGCAGTCAACCGAATTGGAGCGGCGGCGCTCGGCGGCCGTGGCCTCCGGCGTGTCCACCACGTTCCCGGTGTACATCGCCGAGGCCTCCGGTGCGGTCCTGGTCGACGTGGACGGCAACTCGCTCATCGACCTGGGCTCGGGCATCGCCGTGGTCAGCGTGGGCCACGCCGCGCCGGCCGTGGTGGACGCCGTCCGGTCGCAGGTGGGGCAGTTCAGCCACACCTGCTTCATGGTCACGCCGTACGAGGAGTACGTGGCCGTGTGCGAGGCGCTCAACCAGCTGACGCCGGGCGGACACGACAAGCGGACGGCGCTGTTCAACTCCGGGGCCGAGGCCGTCGAGAACGCCGTCAAGATCGCCCGCCACGTCACCGGCCGGCAGGCGGTGGTGGTCTTCGATCACGCCTACCACGGCCGCACCAACCTGACCATGGCCCTCACCGCCAAGAACCAGCCGTACCGCGAGCGGTTCGGACCGTTCGCCCCCGAGATCTACCGGGTACCCATGTCCTATCCGATGCGGGACCCCGAAGGGATGACCGGCGAGGAGGCCGCGGCCCGGGCCATCGAGCAGATCGAGCGGCAGGTGGGGGCGGCCAACGTGGCCTGCGTACTGATCGAGCCCATCCAGGGCGAGGGCGGCTTCGTGGTGCCGGCACCGGGCTTCCTCCCTGCCGTGGCCGAGTGGGCGAGGAGCGTCGGGGCCCTGTTCGTGGCAGACGAGATCCAGACCGGCTTCTGTCGCACCGGAACGTGGTTCGCCTGCGAGCACGAGGCGGTGGTGCCCGACCTCATCACCACGGCCAAGGCCCTGGCCGGCGGGATGCCGCTGGCCGCCGTCACCGGCCGGACCGAGTGGATGGACGGCGTGCACTCGGGCGGTCTCGGCGGCACCTACGGCGGGAACCCGGTGGCCTGCGCCGCCGCCCTGGCCTCCGTCCGGATCATGGACGAGGAAGGACTGGCCGGGGCGGCCGCCCGGATCGGCGAGGCCGTCGGCACCTGCCTGCGCGGCCTGCAGGCGGACCATCCGGGGATCGGTGACGTCCGTGGCCGCGGGGCCATGATGGCCATGGAGTTGGTCCGGCCCGGGAGCCTCGAGCCCGACCCCGAGGCCACCCGCCGCATCGTCCAGGCCTGCCACCGGGAGGGCGTGGTGGTCCTGTCCTGCGGAAGCTACGGAAACGTGATCCGGCTCCTGCCTCCCCTGGTCATCGGGGAGTCCCTCCTGGCCGACGGCCTCGACGTGCTGGCCGCCGCCGTCACCGACGTGCTGTCGGACGCCGGCACCTGACGATCCCGGCCGACCCGGGTGTTGCTGCCGCGCCCCTCAACGGGGCGGGCGGGGCAGGGCCTCCTGGGCCGAGGCCAGTCCGGCGTCGAGCAGCCGGATCTCGTGGACGGCATCGCGGGTGAGGTCCTGGACCCGTTGGCCGCTGGCATCGCTGGCCGACACCACCGCGGCCCGCTGCACGTCACCGGCGGCCCGCATGACCTCGATGGACCTGGGTGCGGAGGTCCACGGTCACCGGTCCGGCCGGCTCCACCCGCAGCACCTTGTCCAGGTCCACGGCTGCGGCCTGCAGCCGCCGACACAGCGATGGGAGCTCGGCGGTGGGTGCATCGACCTCGGAAGCCGCCCGCACGGCGGCCTCCGCCCGGTCGACCGAACGCCAGAGCTCCTTGCGGGCCCGACCGGCGGTCCACTGTCCGACCTCCTCGGGAGAGGTCGGCTCCCCCCCGCGCCGTCGGCGGACGGCGGCGGCCTCCCACAGGGCGGTGGCGCCGATGACCGCGCCATGGGCGTGGAACGCCCGCCATTTGCGACGGGCCAGTCTCCACAACAGGAGCCCGGTGGCCACCAGACCGGCCGTCATCAGGGCCAGGAACATGGCCGTTCCGGCCAGGAGGGGCACCCACAGTGAGGCGGTCACCCTTCCAGTGTAGAGGGTGACCCGTCCCTCGCGGCGTCCGCGATGCCGGGGCCGGCCGCGGCCTCAACCAGGATGTTCGAGCAGAACCCCCCGCATCCGCTCGATGGATGCCCGTGGCACGCCGACGGAGGACGCCCATTCCCCGGCCCCACCGAACCGACGGTGGAGGACGTCGAGGAACCGCTCCATGGTGGAGGTCTGCACGCCGAACCGAGAGGGCGGCACCTTGGCCATGCGGGCCTCGAAGGCCGGGTCCGACCGGTACCGTCCGAGGATCAGCTCCATTCGCTCCGCCGTGATCAGGTAGTCGTCCACGATCAGGTCGGAGTCCACGCCCAGCAGGTCGAGGACCAAGGCGGCCAGCACGCCGGTGCGGTCCTTGCCGGCGGCGCAGTGGAAGACCAGCGGATAGTTGGCCGGCTCGCCCAGGATGGTCAAGGCCTCGCCCAGGGACGCGGCCCCCACCTCGAGGTACCACAGGTACCGCTCGGACAGGTCGTCGCCGTCGGGCGCGGCCACGGCTTCGCCGGCGGACTCGGCGGTCGGCCCGTCGCCGATGACCGAGAGATGCCGGTAACGGATGGGCTCCGGCTCCAGTGGTCCGCGACCGGTCTGTGCCAGCTCGCGCGGGGTGCGCAGGTCGATGACGGTGGTCAGCCCCAGCGCCCGCAGGGTGTCGACGTCGGACGACGACAGCTCGTGCAGGGTGTCGCTCCGGAACAGGGTGCCCCAGCGGGTGGTGCCGCCCCCGGCGGCCGGATAGCCGCCCAGGTCGCGGAAGTTGAAGGCCCCGTCCAGGGGGATCAGCCGTTCGGATGCGTCCACGCCCTCATCATGGCCGATGACCGGCGGGACCCCGGGCCGGCACGGGGGTCGGCTCAGGGGGACGCCGCCCACCGGGTGGCCGGGACCGGCGGCCGGATGCTGCTGAGATCGACCCGGCCCCCGTCGATGGGCGAGAATGTCCCGTACGCCGTCGGGGCCGCGGCCCAACCCCGCCGACCCCGGTGTGCACCGGCCCAGAGTTCGAACACGATTGAGGAGTCCCCCTGCAATGAAGCGCCTCGCCTCCTGGTGCGTCCGACACCGCGTCATCGTGGTGCTGCTGTGGCTGGCAGCCCTGGTCCTGGCCAGCGGGCTGTCCAGCTCCATCGGCACGGCGTACTCCAACAGCTTCTCCCTGCCCAACACCGAGTCCACCAAGGCCCTGTCCCTCCTGCAGGCCGCGGCCCCGGCCGTGGCCGGTGACCGGGAGCAGATCGTCTTCCACACCACCGACGGGACCAAGGTGACCGACCCGTCGGTCGAGGCACCGGTCAACGCCATGCTCGAGAAGGTCCGGGCCCTCCCCCACGTCTCCACCATCACCAGTCCCTACGACCCCGCCGGGGCCAACCAGGTCAGCGCCGACGGCCGGACCGCCTTCGCCACCGTCACCTTCGACGTGCTGTCCCAGAACATCTCCACCGCCGAGGCCAAGACGTTCGTCAGCACCGCCCAGACCGCCGCCGGGCCGAACCTGCAGGTGGCGGTGGCCGGACAGGTGGCCGAGGCGGCGGACCGGGTGTCCTTCGGGGGCACCGGACTGGGCATCCTCCTGGCCGGCCTCGTGTTGTTGCTGGTCTTCGGCTCGATCTTCGCCATGGCGCTGCCCCTGGTGTCGGCCCTGGCCTCCCTGGGCACCGCCATCGGCGTGATCGGCCTGCTCAGCCATGTCCTCAAGATGCCCCAGTTCTCGACGGAGCTGGTCCTTCTGATCGGCCTGGGTGTGGGCGTGGACTACGCCCTGTTCATCGTGACCCGCCATCGCCAGGGTCTGATCGCCGGGAACTCGGTGCCCACGTCGATCGGCAACGCCGTCAACACCTCGGGTCGGGCCGTCCTGTTCGCCGGCATCATCGTGTGCATCGCCCTGCTCGGGATGTTCGCCCTGGGGGTGTCCTTCCTCTACGGGCTGGCCATCGCCGCCGCCCTCGGCGTGGCCTTCACCATGATCGCCGCCCTCACCCTGCTCCCCGCCCTGCTCGGGTTCATCGGCCCGAGGGTGCTGAGCCGGAAGCAGAAGAAGGGCCTGGCCGAGCACGGGCCCAGGGTGGTCGGGGCCGGCACCAAGGGCTTCTGGCCCAGGTGGGCCGACTTCATCCGCCGCCGTCCGGTACTCCCGGCGGTGGTGGCCCTCCTGGTGGTGGTGTTCTTGGCCCTGCCCTTCTTCTCCCTCCGCCTCGGCTCCTCCGACCAGGGCAACGACCCGGTGGGGACGACCACCCGCGAGGCCTACGACCTGCTGGCCCAGGGTTTCGGTCCCGGCTTCAACGGGCCCCTCCTGCTGGTGACCCAGCACTCGGGTCCGGCCGACACCGCAGCGTTGCAGCACCTGGCGGCCGTGGTGGGGACCCAGCCCGACGTGGACAAGGTGGCCGCACCCGTCTCGCTGCCCACCAAGGACGGCCAGACGGTGTCGTTGATCACGGTCTATCCCCACTCCTCACCACAGGCCGCAGCCACCAACGACCTCATCGACCATCTCCGGACGGCCACCATCCCGGCTGCCGTGGCCGGAACCGGGGAGCACGTCTATGTGGGCGGCAACACCGCCATCTTCGTCGACTTCGCCCGGGTGCTCTCGTCGAAGCTGCCGCTGTTCATCGGGCTGGTGGTGGTGCTGTCCTTCCTGCTCCTGGCCATGGTGTTCCGCAGCATCGTCATCCCCCTCACCGCCGCGGTCATGAACCTCCTCTCCATCGGGGCGGCCTTCGGCATCCTGGTGGCCGTGTTCCAGTGGGGCTGGGTGGGGTCCGTCTTCCAGGTCAGCCGGACCGGCCCGATCGAGGCGTTCCTCCCGGTGATGCTGTTCGCCATCCTCTTCGGCCTGTCCATGGACTACGAGGTCTTCCTGATCAGCCGGATCCAAGAGGAGTGGCTCAAGTCGGGCGACAACCGCACCGCCGTCCGCAACGGCCTGGCGGCCACGGGCAAGACCATCACCGCGGCGGCACTCATCATGATCCTGGTGTTCGGCTCGTTCATCCTCGGCGGTATCCGGGTCATCAAGGAGTTCGGCCTGGGTCTGGCCGCCGGGATCTTCGTGGACGCCCTCTTCATCCGCATGGCCGTCGTGCCCGCGCTGATGTTCATGTTCGGCCGGGCCAACTGGTGGTTCCCCGGCTGGCTCGACCGGATACTCCCCCGCCTCTCGGTCGACCCCGACTTGCCCCCCGAGGGCGATGGGCCCGCCGACCCGGACGACCCCCAGTCCCCGGGGGGTCCGGTCGACCCGGCCCAGCCCGAGTCCGTTCCCGTCTGAGGTAGCGTTTCCGCGCAGCCACACATCGAACACTGGGGGAAGCACATGTCCGACTTCGTCATGACCATCGGAGGGGACACCGTCCCGGCGGCCGAGTCGTTCGGTGTCATCAACCCGGCCACCGGTGAGGTCTTCGCCGAGGCCCCCGAGTGCAGCCGTGAACAGCTCGACGCGGCCTTCGACGCCGCCTCCAAGGCCCAACGGGACTGGAAGTCCGACGAGGCGGTGCGGCGGGCCACCCTGTTGAAGATGGCCGACGTGCTGCTGGCCTCGGGTGCGGAGATCGCTCCCGTCCTCACCTCCGAGCAGGGGAAGCCCCTGGCCGACGCCAACATCGAGGTGTTCGCCGCGGCCATCTGGTGCCAGTACTTCGCCAACCTCGAGACCCCTCGCCAGGTCATCCAGGACGACGACGAGGCCCGGGTGGAGGTGGTCCGGCGCCCGGTCGGTGTGGTGGCCGCCATCACCCCGTGGAACTTCCCGCTGACCCTGGCCTTCTGGAAGATCGCCCCGGCGCTGCTGGCCGGCAACACGCTGGTGCTCAAGCCGTCCCCGTTCACCCCGCTGGCCACCCTCAAGACCATCGAGCTCCTGCGGGAGGTGCTGCCCGCCGGTGTCCTCAACGTGGTCAGCGGCGGCGACGAGCTGGGCGCCTGGATGACCGGCCACCCCGTGCCCCGCAAGGTCAGCTTCACCGGCTCGATCGAGACGGGCAAGAAGGTGGCCGTCTCGGCCGCCCCCGACCTCAAGCGGGTCACCCTGGAGCTGGGCGGCAACGACCCGGCCATCGTGCTGGACGACGCCGACCCGGCCGTGGTGGGCAAGGCCATCTTCGCCGGGGCGTTCAACAACAACGGCCAGGTGTGCTCGGCCATCAAGCGGGTCTACGTGCCCGAGTCCCTCTACGACCAGGTGGTCGACGTCCTCGCCGACCAGGCCGGCAAGGTCAGGGTGGGCGAGGGGACCGAGCCCGACGCCAAGCTGGGCCCGATCAACAACGCCCCGCAGTTCGAGCGGGTCAAGGAGCTGGTCGGCGACGCCCTCTCGCACGGGGCCAGTGCGGCCGTACGGCGGAAAGGCCATGGACCGGCCGGGCTACTTCTTCGAGCCCACGATCCTCACCGGGCTGACCGACGGTACCCGCATCGTCGACGAGGAGCAGTTCGGCCCGGCCCTTCCGGTCATCGCCTACCGGGACGTGGACGACGTGGTCGAGCGGGCCAACGCCACCCACTTCGGGCTGTCGGGCTCGGTGTGGGGGGCCGACACCGATCGGGCGGCCGAGGTGGCCGACCAACTGGAGTGCGGCACGGCCTGGGTCAACACCCATCTGGCCCTCTCGCCCCAGCAGCCGTTCGGCGGCTTCAAGTGGAGTGGCGTGGGCGTGGAGAACGGACCGTGGGGTCTGGCCGAGTTCAGCGAGATCCAGGCCGTGTACCGCTCGAAGAGCACCGACGGCCTCAATCTCAACACCGGCGGCCTGGTCTCCTAGCCGACCGGCCGGGCTGACCAGACCCGAGTCCGGCCGTTCCGGCGAATGGGCCAGGGGGCGATCGCATGGCCCGGAGGCTGACCAGGCGGCGTGCCGCCATCCGCCGAGGTGGCCTGGCCGTGGCCTTGGTCGTGGCGGTGGGCGGGATCGGCGTGGCTCCGTTGGTGACGGCCGGGTCGGCTGCACCCGTCGCCCGGCACCCGGCCGGCGGCGCGTCGAACGGCTGCGGGAAGCGGCCCGTCCCCGGACCGACGGCCGAGACCGCGGCCACCGGTGACGTGGTCCAGTCGCTGCCGGTGGACGGGGTCACCCGCAGCTACCGACTGGCCGTGCCGGCGGGGTACCGCCCCTCGGTGGCCACGCCCCTGATCCTCCTGTTCCACGGGAGCGGCTCCAACGCCGTCCAGACCTCGATCTACACCCGGCTGCCCAAGCGGGCGGCGCGGGACGGCTCTCTGGTGGCCACCCCGGACGGCCTGGACGGGAGGTGGCAGGTCTCGGCCCCAGGGGCGACCACCGACGACCTGACCTTCGTCTCGGACCTCATCGCCGACCTCACCTCGCGCTACTGCGTGGACCGGACCCGGATCTATGCCGCCGGCATCTCCCTGGGCTCGGAGTTCTCCGCCATCGTGGGCTGCACCCGGCGCGACCACATCGCCGCGGTGGGACTGGTGGCCGCCGAGTTCCTCCTCCGGCCCTGCACCGGGCCGCTCCCGGTGATCGCCTTCCACGGCACGGCCGACCCCATCGTCGCCTACCGGTCGGGCGCCACCGGGACCGCCCTGCCCGGCATCCCAGTGATCGGGGTCGAACAGAACCTCTCCCACTGGGCCCGCCTCGATCGGTGTTCGCCCCGCCCCGGCCGGCGCCGACTGGCCCCCATGGTGGTGCGGCGCACCTGGTCCGGCTGCCGGGGTGGCAGTGCGGTGGTCCTGTACAGCGTGCTCGGGGGTGGGCACACCTGGCCCGGCTCCCCCATCGTGCTCCCGGCCGGCACGTTCGGGGCCACCACCGAGCAGATCGACGCCACCGGGCTGATGCTGGCCTTCTTCGGTCACCACCGGCTGGTCCCCCGCTGAGCACGGCGCCGGTGCTCGGACCCTGCGTCTCATTCGATACTCTAACTATGTGACTCTCAAAGCAACTGACCGGGCCCGTACGCAGCCCGACGAGCGCCAGACGCTCGGGCGGACGGCCGCCTGGCTGGCCAAGCAGGTGGAGATCGGTCTGGGCACGGTCGATCTGTCCCTGCCCCAGTACCGGGTCCTCAGCATGTTGGAGGGGACCTCGGCCCTCTCCTCCGACCTGGCCGAGCGACTGGCCGTCCGTCCCCCGACCGTGACCGCGGTGGTCGACGGGCTGGTCACCCGTGGTCTGGTCGAGCGGCGCACGGTCGAGGGCGACCGTCGCCGCGTCGACCACGTGCTGACCGCCCACGGGCGTCGGGTACTCGACGCCGCCGACTCGGCCGTCAGCGCCCGCCTGCGCGAGATCGCCGGTCACCTGGACTGCCAAGCCGACACCGATCGGGCCTTCGAGGGGCTCACGCTGTGGCGCCGGGCCCTCGTCGCCTCCCGGCTGGCCCGGAGCGCGGCCCGATGAGCCTGACACGTCTGTTCCGGCCCGCACCGAAAGTTCCCGCCGAGACCGGCACCGAGTTCGTCCCCATCGCCGTGGAAGCCCGGAACGAGGCACCCCGGGCCACCATCGACCCGGACCGTTCGCTCACCTGGCTGCGACGGGTCATTCCCATCATGGCGGCCCACAAGGGGATCTTCATCACCTCGCTGGTGGCGTCGTTCGTCGGGCTCGTCCTGCAGGTCCTGGTGCCCAATCTGTTGGGCAATGCCATCGACAATTCGATCACTCGCCACACGGTGCCGCTGAGCCACTACGTCTGGTGGATCGTCGATCATCGGGGTGGTCGGTGCGATCGCCGGGTACATCTCGCGGTTGTTCCTGTTCGAGACGGCCTACGACATCGAGTTCGACCTGCGCAACATCATCTACGAGCACCTGACCCGGATGTCGTTCCCGTTCTACGACCGGGTGCAGTCGGGTCAGCTCATCTCGCGGGCCAACTCGGACATCCGCTCGGTCCAGATGTACATGACCTTCGCCCCGTCGATCCTGGTCCAGTGCTCCATCGCGGTGGTGGCCTTCGGCTTCATGCTCTCCATCAACGTGCCGCTGGCCTTCGTCGCCATGGCCACCATGCCCTTCGTCTACCTGGCCGGCGTGAAGATGCGGAAGTCGATGTTCCCGGTGTCCTGGATCATCCAGGCCCGGCTGGCCGACGTGGCCACCATCGTGGACGAGAACGTCAACGGCGTCCGGGTGGTCAAGTCCTTCGCCGCCGAGCAGCAGCAGCTCCGATCACCTGGCCGGGGCGGCCGACAGGCTGCAGTGGAGCTACATCAAGGACGCCGACCTCCGGGCCCGCTTCTCGCCGCTCGTCCAGAACCTGCCCCAGGTCGGCCTGGCCCTGGTGCTCCTGTTCGGCGGCTACATGGTCATCCACGGCGGCATCGCCGTCGGTGCCATCCTGACGTTCAACGCTCTACCTGCTGATGCTGCAGGCGCCGTTCATGATGCTGGGCATGCTGATCATGATGGGCCAGCGGGCGGCGGCCTCGGCCGACCGGATCTACGAGATCCTCGACGAGCAGCCCACCGTCGTCGACCGCGCCCGACGCCGTCGATCTGGTCGACTGCCGGGGAGACGTCCGGTTCGAGCCACGTCGACTTCGCCTACGCGGCCGACGCCGAGCAGCTGGTGCTGGCCGACTTCGACCTGCACCTCACCCCGGGGGAGACGGTGGCCCTGGTCGGTCGGACCGGCGCCGGCAAGTCGACCGTGGCCCGCCTGTTGACCCGCTTCTACGACGTCACCGACGGCTCGGTGCAGATCGACGGCCACGACGTCCGGGACCTGACCCTGGACAGCCTCCGGGCCAACGTCGGCGTCGTGCTCGACGAGCCCTTCCTCTTCTCGGTGTCCATCCGGGACAACATCGCCTACGGCAAGCCGACGCCGACCTCGACGACATCGTGGCCGCGGCCAAGGCGGCCGGGGCCCACGGCTTCATCAGCCGACCTGGCCGACGGGTACGACACGGTGGTGGGCGAGCGGGGCTACACCCTCTCCGGCGGCCAGCGCCAGCGGATCGCCATCGCCCGGACCCTGCTGGTCAACCCGCCCATCCTGGTCCTCGACGACGCCACCAGCGCCATCGACGTCCAGGTGGAGCAGCAGATCCACGCCGGCGCTGCGGGTCCTGATGGAGGGCCGGACCACCCTGATCATCGCCCACCGGCTGTCCACCATCAGCCTGGCCGACCGGGTCGTGCTCCTCGACGCGGCACAAGGTCGTGGCCGACGGCACCCACGCCGAGCTGCTCGAGACCACCCCGCTCTACGCCGAGGTCCTGGCCCAGGCGGGCGAGTTCGAGCGGGAGGCCGATGCCGAGGCAGCCGAAGAGGAGGACGGGCGGACGGGCGACGGCGCAAGTCCGGCGGTGACCGACGGCCAACCGCTGAGGGACCTGCTCGACTCGGTGCGCGGCGGTGGTCGCTCATGATGTTCGGCGGTGGTGGCGGCGGGTTCGGCGGCCCCGGAGGCGCGGCGGCCTCGGCGCCTCCGGCCTGCCCTTCGCCGGCATCCCCTCCGAGCTCCAGGACGGCGTCGACCAGCTGTTGGCCGCCGAGCCCGAGCATGCCGATCCGGACATCGTCTTCACCCAGAACGGCCGCCGAGGCCGAGCTCAAGCGGCTGACGCCTGTGGCGACTGCTGACCGAGTACCCGGGCATGCTGCGCCCTGGCCGGCCTCCTGGTCGTGGTGATCGCCGTGGCCACCCAGGTCGGCCCAAGCTCACCGAGTACGCCATCAACAACGGGATGACCCCGGGTCACCTACAACTTCGCCGTGGTCGTGGGCGCGGCCATCGCCTACCTGGTCTTCGTCGTCGTCACCTCCGCTGGCCCAGCGGTTCCAGGTCCAGGTCACCGGCCGGCTGGCCGCCTGGGTCATGAACGACCTGCGGGTCAAGGTCTTCACCCACCTGCAGCGCCTCTCGCTCGACTTCTTCACCGAGGAGAAGGCGGGCGTGGTCATGAGCCGCATGACCAGCGACATCGAGAACCTCCAGCAGCTGCTGCAGGACGGCCTGGCCCAGTTCGCCATCCAGGGCCTGACCATGGTCGTCATCACCGTCATCCTGTTCGCCACCAACGTCGCGCTGGCCCTCATCACCGTCGTGCTGATCGTGCCCGGCCCTGATCGTCGTGTCGGTGTGGTTCCAGCGGGCCTCGGAGCGCGGCTACGACCGGGTGCGCGACGGCATCGCCAATGTGCTGGCCGACCTGTCCGAGAGCCTGCACGGCGTGCGCATCGTCACCGCCCACAACCGGCAGCGCCACAACGTCGATCCACCACCGCAACGTGGTCGGCGACTACCGGGACGCCAACAACTACACCGCCCAGCATCAACGCCGTCTACGGTCCGGGCACCCAGCTGCTCGGCGTCCTCGGCCAGGCCGTCCTGCTTGGCCATCGGCGGCGCCATGGTGCTCGCACCACACGCTGTCGCATCGGCGCCCTGGTGGCCTTCTTCCTCTACCTGAACCGGTTCTTCCCGCCCATCCAGCTGCTGGTCCAGCAGTACAACACCTACCAGCAGGGCCAGGCCTCGGTGATCAAGCTCCGCGGCCTGCTCGACACCGAGCCCGAGCGTGCCTCGAAGCGCCCGATGCCGTCGAGCTGCCGCCCATCGAGGGCGAGATCGCCTTCGACCACGTGTCCTTCGGCTACGACCCGGCCGCGCCCGGTGCATCGACGACGTCGACCTGACGCATCGCGCCCGGCGAGACGGTGGCCTTCGTCGGACCCACCGGAGCCGGCAAGTCGACGCTGGCCAAGCTGGTCACCCGCTTCTACGACCCGACCGCCGGGCGGGTGCTCATCGACGGCTACGACCTGCGCGACGTGACCCTCGCGCTCGCTGCGCCGCCAGCTCGGCGTGGTGCCCCAGGAGCCGTTCCTCTTCGCCGGGACCATCCGGGACAACATCGCCTTCGCCCGGCCCGAGCGCCACCGACGACGAGGTCTGGGAGGCGGTCGGGCAGGTCGGCCTGGCCGACGTCATCGAGCGGCATGCCCGACGGCCTCGACACCGTGGTCCACGAGCGGGGCCAGTCCCTGTCCTCGGGCGAGCGCCAGCTCATCGCCCTGGCCCGGGCCTTCCTGGCCCAGCCCCGGGTGCTCGTGCTCGACGAGGCCACCTCCAACCTCGACCTGCAGTCCGAGACCAAGATCGAGGCGGCCCTCGACGTCCTGCTCGCAGGGCCGCACCGCCATCCTCATCGCCCACCGGCTGTCGACCGCCATGCGGGCCGACCGCATCGTCGTGGTCGACGACGGGCGGATCGTCGAGGTCGGGCACCCACGACGAGCTGGTGGCCGCCGGCGGCCGCTACGCCGAGATGTACGCCACCTGGGTCAACCAGTCCGACCTGTCCGAGCACGAGGACCGCGGCGCGCCGTTGGGCTGAACGCCACGCTTCGTCAGCCGACGCACTACCGGATAGGCGAAAACCGCAATGGCGATGGCCATGGCGGCCAGAAGAAGATCAGACCGAGCAGCGGTCCCGGCGGGCGCAGTGGTGTGCGTGCGACGAGCCAGCGGCCGTCCGACAAACGGAACGCCCATGCCGGCCCGCCGCGGCCGTTCAGCCAGCCGCTCTCGCCGACCAACCTTGGCGGCGGCAGCGGCCGGCCGAACGCCGCCACCGGGGCGCGGTTCTGATCAAACAACGCAAGGTCGGCACGCAGCCGCCGACCGTGCCGTTCGATCGCCTACTGGGGGCCGGATGTCGCCTTCGATGTTCTGCGGAAAAGCGTGCCACGCAATACAGTAATCACCGTCGACTCCGGAGCGCACCGCATTCTTCTCAGTCAGCAGTGGGAGTGCTACCGTGAACGCGGCCTATTGCAATCGTCGGCGCTGTGCACGATGGGATGTTCGTTGCCGTTGGCCATCGGGTACAAGTTCGCCTCACCCGGTACGCCAGTGCTAGCGGTCATGGGCGATGCGGGCCTTGAGATGGTCGCTGGGGAACTCGCAACTCTGCGGGATTTGAAGCTTCCCGTAATCATTTGCGTCATGGTCGACCGGTCCTTAACACTCATCGAAATGAAACAACGTGGAAGCCAACTCCCCAACTTGGGGGTGGATTTCGGAGCCACCGATTTCGTTGCGGTGGCTCGAGCCTTTGGCGGCTACGGCGCCAACGTTGCCGACCAAACCTCTCTAAAGAGGGAGGTCAGCGTTGCCCTGGAACGCACCGGTGTTTTCACATTGCTCGCCATTGAGATCGGCGCCAGGGCCTACGAGAGTCGCTTCTGAACGCGAGCTGCCCAGGAAAGTCTAAGAGATGAAACTGAGGCAATTGGTCAAATGTCTGCTGTCGCAAAGCTTACGCGACAGGTGTGTCCAAAGGAAGAGATTCATTCTCGTTTGACCATCAGCTTCGTGAGTTTTGCTGAAGAAAGGCTTTCCTTCTTGATCAAGAGCGCCACATGAGAAGACATTACGCACTATCACGAAACGCTCCGGCTTTAGGGTAGTAAGAAAAGCTGGGGGCTGTTTCCTAAGTAGTATTGACCCACGGATTGCATGCGAGCGATATTTCCTTGCACCTGCTGCGACACCGTGTGCATGTCGCGAAACCGCCGTTCGAAGGGGTTGTTTCGAAAGATTGCTGTCGCACCAGCTTCCAGATAGATCATATCCACCGCATCACGAGCCTCATTGATTTGGTGCGTGCAAGCTGTACGGATCTTGACGCGCAAGGGGAAGCTTATTCCCTCTAGAGTTGAACACTCGTGCCAAGCGTCGCGCAGCAGCTGGATCAGCCACGCGCTGGCAGCGCTTATCTTGGCATCGGCCTGCGCTATGCGCGCCTGTATCCAAGTATCATCCCGCAAGGGCTGAACGGCGCTGGAAGGCGACTTCTTTTTCGCTAGTGCAACAAACGCATCCAGCGTCGCTCTTGCTATCCCGATTGCAACAGACGAGAGCCCCACTTGGTAAGCGGACTGACTGGTGTGCTTATAGAGTGTACCCCGTTCCCGCCGTTCAGGATCCGGGTCGGCAGTGGCACCTTCCGGAAGCTGCTGATCGCGACCTATGCCCCGTGCCACCACGGAGTATTTCTCCGGTACGAATAGATCAGTAACCGAGTAGCTATCACTGCCAGTACCAACTAAACCAATGACGTCCCAGAGATCCTCACGCACCATCGTTGACGAGCGTGGAAAAAGCATCGTCCGCTCGATGGGCCGGCCATTCGCCTGAACCAGCGGCGTGCCCTCTTCGTTGCACAGCTGCGTATGACCACCAAGCCACTGGCAGAAGCGATTGCCACTGGCAAAAGTCCATGCTCCGTTCACGATCCAGCCACCCTGAACGGGAACGGCGCGACAAAGCTGCCCGCCTGCAAATCCCCAAGTGAATGCGGAATCTGCATCGCCGAAGATTTCTTTCGCCACAGTCGGGTCCAGATACGCGGCGCACATTGAACTACCCGATATCTGTGCGATGCACCACGCGGTGCTCGCGTCGCCCTCAGCAATCATCGCCACGACCTGGGCGTACGTGGCCAGATCAAGCTCAGCTCCCCCAACCGAGCGCGGCGTCAGCATCCGAAACACTTGGGCATTGCGCAACACCTCTAACACGTCGGGTGGCATCATCTTAGCTTGTTCAATCCGGGGAGCAGCAGCCTCCAAAAGGGGCTTCAAAGCTCTTGCCCGTCCGACCCAATCGCGCTCGACGTTTATTTGGGTGGTCTCGATAAACTCTTCCTTCATTGTCCTCCACTCCACCACGCGTTCAGTGCCGATTTGGTCACGCACAGAGTAATTTGTCACAGTCCTGAGCTGACTAAAATTTCTCTATGGAGCCATAAATGTAGTTCGGTTGTGTCTCGTCCGCAAATGACAACCGTGGCGCGGTACACCGCTTGGTCCGGCAGCCCAGGCAATGTTACGTAGCTGCGCGTTTACGATGATCGCGTCCACTCGTTCCGACGCATCGCGACCACTCGTTACGATCGATCGTGACCAGTGTGCAGGGCGCCGTCAGGTGCACCCCGTCATCATGTTGAGCCTCGGCGAGTTGCGGCATATTGACGGCGTCGCCAACCACGAAGGGCGATCGACCGATGAGCTTGTCAATTCCCGCGACATATGAGAGCCTTAGCAGGCCTGGGGACCGCGGGCGGCGAACCGCGCTGGGCGTCTGAGCAACACAATGGCGGGCAATTAAGAGCCAGTGACGCAATAATGCGTGAGGATGCGGCGACAAAATGTGGCCGGACGGGGCGTCCAACTAGCCATCACGACTGCGCCACCGCCTTCGACCTGGCGAGCGCCCTCCCCATGGTGCGCTCGTGACTGCGGCGAATGGTGCGCGCTGGCGCGTTGCCGTCGATACCGGCGGCACGTTTACCGATGCGTATTTCTTCGACGAAACGACCGGCAACAGTCACGTCGCCAAAGTGCCCTCGATACCCAGCGCGCCTGATCAAGCCGTAATGCAAAGCTTGCAGGCAGGAGGTGTGGCGCCTCGGGATATCAGGCTTTTTACACATGGCACGACCGTGGCCACCAACGCCCTTATTACCCGTCGTCTGTCCAAGGCGGCATTAGTGACGACGCGCGGCTTCCGCGATGTGCTGGAAATCCGCGACGGCACCAAGGAGGATTTGTGGGACGCCTATAAAGACACTTCGCCGCCTTATGTTCGACGCCGCGATCGCTTCGAGGTGACAGAGCGGATCGACTATTCTGGAAAAGTGGTCGAACCTCTGGACGAAAGAGAGCTGGTGGATCTGGCGCGAATTTTAAGACGTCGTGGATATGAGTCGATCGCAGTCTGCTTCATGAACTCGTATGTGAACGTGACCCACGAGCGGCGGGCGCGAGAAATTCTAGAAAGGGAGCTGCCCGGAGTTTTCGTTTCAGCATCCGCGGAAATTGCCCCCGAACTTTTCGAACATCCGCGCTTTTCCACTGCCGCAATCAACGCCGTTACCGGGCCAGTCGTTGCACGCTACATCGGTGCCCTCGCTACAACCCTGAAGGCCGAGGGCTACTCCGGTGACCTTCTGATCCTGCATTCCGGCGGTGGGGTACTCACTGCAGAGGGGGCGCGCCGCTACGCGGCCAGAGTTGCGTCGTCCGGCATCGTAGCAGGTGCGATCGCCGGTGCCCACATCGCCCGCGAATGCGGTTTTGCGAACGCAATCAGCCTCGATATGGGGGGCACCAGCACCGATATTTCGCTGATGTACCGGGGGCAACTGCGGATGCAACCAACATGGTCTGTCGAGTACGGCCATCCAATCATGTTTCCGTCGGTCGAGGTCATAACTATTGGCGCCGGCGGCGGCTCGATCGCGTGGCTGGATCCTGGCGGATCGCTGCGCAACGGACCGCAGAGTTCCGGCGCCGATCCCGGGCCAGCTTGCTACGGCAAGGGAGGCACAGCGGCCACCAACACGGACGCGAACTTGTTGCTGGGGAGGCTTGGAGAGGGGCTGCTTGACGGGCGGCTCGTGCTCGATCGTCAACGTGCATCCAACGCGATCCGAGAAACGGTTGGCGGACCGCTGGGTTTGCAGGAGGCTCAGGCGGCGCACGCTATTGTGCGTGTGGCCAACGCGAACATGGCGAACGCCACCAAACTTATTTCGGTCGGTCGGGGATTCGATCCGCGTGATTTCGCGCTCGTTGTCTTCGGCGGCGCCGGTCCACTTCACGGCTGCGACCTGGCCCGCGAACTCGATATTCCGGTGGTGATCTTTCCGCGCCATCCTGGCATCGCCTCAGCGATGGGATGTCTACTGGTCGATATCCGCCACGACCTTTCGCGCATGTGCCTATTTCCGGCCGAACAGGCGAGCACACCACGGATTGAGGCGCTTTTTGCTGAATTGGAGGCGGAAGCACGCGTACGTCTTACCGACGACGGAGTAGCTGCCGAGGCGATGCGCCTGCGCCGCACAGTAGACATGCGCTATGCGGGTCAATGGCGGCACCTCTCCATCGAGATGCCGCCGGGCCAAGGGGTTGAGACAGCACTCTCCCACTTTCATGCTGAACACGAGCGCGCCTTCGCATTTCGGGACGAAGCGCGTCCCGTCGAGATCTATGCTGCGCGCGTTGTCGCCGAAGGGGTCGTGCCCAAGCCTCAATCGGCCGCGACTAAGGCTGACCACAAGGCAGTCAAACTACCGGATCCGCGCGCCGGCCGGTCTACTTTTCCGAACGCTCGGCGTATGTAGAAACGCCAGTTTACAAGCGCGAGACGCTCACCGCGGGCGCGCAACTCACCGGACCGGCAGTGGTCGAGCAACTCGACAGTACGGTCGTCCTTCCGCTGGGAACGTTGAGTTCTGTCACGCCCGACCTGCATATCATCACTCGGTTCGATGGAGATTCGCGATGAGCGCGCCGGTAGCTCATTCAGCGTCAACGCTCGACCGGGTGACGTTCGAGGTCCTGAAAAACGCCTTCGTCAACCTTGTTGACCAGATGTCAGAGCAACTTCTGCGCACCTGCTATTCATTCGTGATCTACTGCCGCGATTTCTCGAACTGCCTGTGCGACGCGAACGGCGATACCGTGATGCAAGGTAGCGCCGATATCGCAGTTCATGTCGGAACGCTGCACCTCACCGCCAAGGCGGTAATTGAGCGATTCCGGGGCGACATCAATCCGGGAGATGTCTTTCTAATAAACGATCCGTACCGTGGCGGCACGCATTTCTGCGATGTGCGGGTCGTGCGACCGGTGTTCGCAGACGCACGTCTGATTGCGTTCACCCAGTCGAACGGGCACTGGGCCGATGTCGGCGGTTCGGTACCGGGTTCATTCGATATCAAGGCGACCGAGCATTTCGGCGAAGGGCTGCGCATTCCACCGATCCGGGTGTGGCGGCGCGGGGAATTCCTCAAGGACATTGCCGAGATGATCGTCTCCAACACTCGTGCGCCGTCAGACGCAATGGGCGATCTTCTGGCGCAAGCCAATTGCACTGCGATGGGCGAGACGCGATTGCTGGAGCTGGTCGACCGCTACGGGGTAGAGACGATCTTGGCGGCGTTTCGCGAATGCCAAGACTACGTCGAGCGCTACGCCCGAAACAAAGTGCGCAATTTGCCCGAGGGTACTTGGCGCACGCGTGACTTCATCGATCAGGATCCGAGCAAGGGGGAGGGATTGATCCCGATCGACGTGGCGATGACGATCAAAGGGGGCGCGGTTCACTATGATCTGACCGGCAGCCATCCGGCGATCGGCTGCTTTCTCAACGCCGCCGAAGGTAGCGCATTCAGCGCGGTGGTCGCGGGCACGAAGACATTCTTCCCCGAAATCCCGCTGAACTCCGGTTTCTATCGCTTCATTACCGCGTATTTTCCGCCCGGCAGCGTGGTCAACGCTCCACATCCATACGCAGTTACCGGCTTCTGTTCCGGGGCGTACGAGAAAATCATGAACGCGGTGTTCGAGCTGTGGTCGCGAGTGATTCCCGAACGGGCGCTCGCCTGTTGCTTCAACCTCGAGTACCTGCTCGTCGGCGGACAGGACGATCGCGAAGGGATGCAGGGGCACTACTTCATGTGGTATGATTGGATGGCAGGTGGATGGGGTGGCCGCGCCGACCGCGACGGCTGCTCCGCGACTTCGCCGATCTTCGGCGTCGGGTTGGCGATCCAGTCCTGCGAAGCGCAAGAGCGACTGACGCCGGTGCTCACCAGCTCGCATCAGATTGCGGCCGATAGCGGCGGACCGGGCAAGCACCGCGGCGGCTGCGGCGTGATCAAGGGTGGGACGCTCACCGAGATCGGTCGCACGGTCATGTCCTATTCCTGTGATCGCGCCCGCAGCATCACCTGGGGTGTCGACGGAGGGCTGCCGAGCATACCTCACGGCGTGACGCTGTGGCGGGACAACGAGCGACCGCGGTTCCTCGGTGCGGTCTTTTCAGGAATTCCGGTCAGCGCAGGTGATCGCTTTGAGCGCCCCTCGGCCGGAGGCGGTGGTCTTGGCGACCCATTGGAACGGGATCCGGCGCAGGTCCTGGAAGACGTTATTGACGGCTACGTGACGGCGCAAGGCGCCGAACGCGACTACGGCGTCGTGGTCAAGGCGGTCGATCCTGAAATCGACGACTGGCGCATTGATGCTGCCGCGACCGAGGCACTGCGCAATCGGATGCGGCAGGCTCGCGCTGGATGGCTCGATGAGGCGCCGGATTCCGTGGTCGAGCGCCTGCGAAATGGCGAGATCAGTGTCACCGACGCCATTCGTCGCCATGGCATTATCTGCGATTGGAACGACTACACGCTTCTACCGGAAACGACGCGGCAGTTTCGTGCTTCCATGAAGATGCACTCTGGCGCCAATAATTGAGCGAGCGCGCTTGCACGCCCGTGCTATGGCGGCCTTTCTAATCCTGCGCTCGCCCCCATCCAGGCCGATGCTCCAGTGCAGCCTCTTAGAACTGCATCTAAACTTCCAAGGGCACACGACGGTCAAAGCCGAGAGCTTGTTCCAGCAGGAAAGCTGTGCCGAGCAACTCGGCGTCGCCATGTGGCCGCCCCACAAGCTGAAGTCCGACTGGTAGTCCGTCCTGCGTCAGGCCGCAGGGGAGTGAAATAGCCGGACAGCCGACCAAAGTAATGACGAAGGTCAGGAACATCCAGTCAATATAGGTGGTCAGCTTTTCGCCCGCGATCTCGAGAGGAAATCGCTGCTCGACCGGAAATGGGGGGACCGCAACAGTAGGGCACATCAGCAAATCGTAGTTATCGAAGAATTGTGCGACGCGATGAAAGAGCGCGTGCCGCTGGCGTTGTGCCCTAATGATCTCGTCCGCAGTGAGGCGTTTCCCTTTTCAATATTCCACACGATGTCGGGGTTGATGCGGCTGCGTTCGCGGGGCAGCAAATCACCACGCACGTCAGCGAAAAGAAGGGCGCGGAGCACTTGGAAACAGTCTATTGCGCCAGATAAATCCGGTGCGTGCTCTTCTACCGGGCAGCCCATTTCTGTGAAGCGCAGGGCACCAGCCCGAGAAATGCGCGCGATTTCTGGATCGACGTTGCGCAGGGCGAAGTTAGAGCTGAACCCAACCCGCCGCGGAGGCCGCGCTCGCTGCAGTGCCAACTGGAAGCCGCCCTCCGGCAAGGGGCGAGACAACGGGTCATGTTGGGTCAATGCAGTCATCGCATCCAGCATTAGTGCGACGTCCGGCACATTGCGCGCCATTGGACCGTCCACCCACAAGCTATCAAAGGCAGGTAATCCATCGCCTCGCGGCACGACACCCGGGCTCGGACGCAGGCCGACAATGCCGCAGAAGCTTGCGGGGATGCGCAGAGATCCGCCGAGGCACGAACCATTGGCAACCCAGACCTCGCCTGCCGCAAGCGCCGCCGCGGCGCCGCCCGAAGAGCCGCCGGCAGTGCGGCCCAAATTCCATGGATTGCGCGTGGTGCCCCAAACTGGGTTGAAGGTATGGCTTCCCGCGAATTCCGGCACGTTCGACTTAGCCACTGGAATTGCGCCATTGGCGCGCAGTGTTGCCACAGTGCGGTCATCAGCTCGCGCGCGGTATTCGGCAAAGATAGGCGAGCCGTAGGTGGTCAACTGCCCAGCCACGTCGTTGTAGTCTTTGACGGCCATCGGCAGGCCCGCGAGCCACCCAGGATTGTCCCGGGCCTCTCGTTCAAAGTGCCGTGCATTGTCGCGCGCTTCGTCCAAGAAGCGGATCGGCAGAGCATTGACCTTCGGTTCGACGGCCTCGATGCGCGATGCTGCGACCTCCACCAACTCCAGCGGAGAAAGCTCACGCTTCCGCAGCTTTACTACAGCCTCCGTCGCTGTCAGGCGCCACAGATCAGTCATCATGGATACCGCCAAGCAGGATTATCTTTTTTACATACTCCGAAATCCGAGTTGAGCGCAGGACAATTCGACAGCCGGCGATACGATTGATCAACCTGCGACCTTCCGCAGCCAAACCTTGTTGTCGTGGAAAGCGGCGCCGCCAAATGGCGCAATCGGGTCGGCGCTCGTCAGCACGTTAATGCCGTGGCCACCGACGTAGGCATCATTCGGCCAAGGCAATTCCGCAACTAGCACGCCACGACGCACGCCCTCAAACAACCGCGCGTGCAGCCGCACGGTGCCGCGTCGATTGCCAAGTTTGACTTCTTCTCCGTCCGCCACCGCGAGCGCCGCAGCGTCCTCGGGATGCATCATCACCTCGGGCCGCCTCTCCTTGGCACGCGACGAAGGCGTCTCCGTGAAGCTCGAATTGAGGAAGCCGCGCGCCGGCGACGTAGCCAGCCGGAACGGATGCTCGGTATCCGCCTCCTCGATCACGGTCCAATGATCAGGAAATCGCGGCATGGAAAGACAAGGGACGGTCCCGTGCGCCGGCGAGAACGGAACATCCGGCCAGTTCGGCTTGAAGCGGAACTTGCCGTCAGGATAGGCAAAGCCATCGATGTAGTGCGCCGTAGCAAAATCCGGCTGGCAGTCAATCCAGCGGTTCGCCTCGAGCCGGCCAGCGTGCCCCAGCCGGATTTCTGCAGGGTCGCATTGATCAGCTCCCGTGGCGTCATGGTGAAGCCCGGATGTTCGGCGCCTAGCCGTCGGGCCAGCGCGCAGATCACGTCGTGGTTCGACCGGCACTCGCTAGGCGGCTCGATCAGTTTGGGCCCGAGCAGAATATATTGGCTACCGCCTGCTCGATACAGGTCGTCATGCTCGATGAACATTGTCGCCGGCAGGATCACATCGGCGACCTTAGCTGTTCGGTCATAAACTGCTCGTGCACGCAGACGAACAGATCGTCGCGCGCAAAGCCGCGCTTGACCGTTTCCTGATCGGGCGCGACGCACATCGGGTTGGTGTTCTGGATGAGAAGCGCCGTAACAGGCGGCCCGCGCTCGAGAGCTTTGTCGTCGCCGGTCAGGATCGCACCGATACGTGATTGATCGAGCATGCGGATCGTTGGGTCGCGCAGGTCGCTGCCTTCGATCAAGTTCTTATTGATGTGAAAGATCGCATCGTTGTGGTGAAAGGCCCCCCCGCCTTCGTAGAGCCAGGCGCCGGTCACAGCGGGAATGCAGCTGGCAGCGTGCATATTGAAAGCGCCATTGCGCGAGCGGGAAGAATCCGTACCCGAGGCGAAAATACGCGCGTTTCGTCTCGCCAGTTTCCGCCTTTGCCGCCGCCTCTTGGATGTGCACCTTCTCTAGCATTGCCGCCGTCGTCTTTTCGTCGGCGGCTTCCGCTTTCTTTGTGGCGTCCCAATCCACCATCGCGGTGGGTATCTCTTCCCACGCACCTCGTTCCACGCTGAAATAGCGCACGCGGTCGCCCTTCTTTTCGTAGCTGCGCACGATCTGGAAGCTGCCATCCGTAAGCACGAGCTTTTTGCCCCGCGGAAGGCGAGCTGATCCTGAAGGCGGGTCACCTGCGGCCTCGCTTCCTGGCTTTTTGGCGCTCTGCGCATCCTGCTGTTCGCCCAAATCGGCCGAGAAACGCGATGCCAAGCCATTGCGCCCAAGCTCAGCAAAGCCGCCGAGAGAACCAAAATACGCGTGGAAAACGAGCTCATGATCGTTTCTGGGCTATCAGACGCCCCTTGCAGAAATCAGTTGCCCTAAGGCGACATCGGGACTCTTAATCGAGCATACCCCGCGGCCTGCGGGCCTGCAACTGTCCATAGAGACTGTCCCAAAAAGCAAAATGCTCTTTCCGGTGTTCCGGAAAGAGCATTTCGAGATCGAATGCCTGTTAAATGCTTAGTGCGTGCAGCGCGGGAACAACGTCACCAGCACCATCAGGTCGGAAAGCGTAAACAGCCACTGGTCCGCCTGCTTGCCGGCCGCTTCGGCGGCCCGCGCGATGAAGCCCAAGTGCCGGCTCTTCGCAAAATTGCGGATGTGATCGACGCAAATCCCCGTCAGGCTGGCAATTTCCGCGTCGGTGAAGATCTTTTGGCTCGATTTTACGGTAACCATGGCCGTGTCCCTCAAACTGTCTATCACGCCGCGCTCCTAGTTCGCTTTGATGCTTTTTCCAGCCTACGCGGTGCACCTTTTCTAGAGCAATAGTAGTTCCGTTCTCCTAAGCTAAAACGAAAAGGCTAGTACTTTTGTTCCAACTCCCTGTGTAAAAAGACATTTATCCAAAACTAGGCAGGCCACCCGCGATGGTACGGTCCAACGTGGAGTGGAAACGTAATGGGAAAAAATGTCCCACTAATGCAAACTCTCTACGGATTTCGGTAGACTCGCCGCAATTTCGCGCATCTGTTTCGTGTGCCGTATTTCGTGCGAGGCGATGAATTGCATCCATTCATACGCGTTCAGTATTCCCAGCGCCGGATGCTTCCAGCAGTATTCGCCCAAGTTGCGGCTTCTCGTTTCTTCCAGAAATGCCAGCGACCGTTCGCGCACCGTCCGCAATTCCGCGAGCATTACCTCTTTGTCGCGCAGCATTCCCGGGCTCGACAGGCATCGGCGATTTGCGGCGAATCCATCGCGATTCCACAAGCGCCATCGGTAGATGAATCTTTCTTAACAGGGAAATGCGCTTGGGCGGCTGCTGCGCAACACGGTCGGCTTTTCCAATCACCGCCCGTTCCACCATCATCAAATGCGCGACCAGTTCCGCCGCCGACCATCTGCCCGTCGCCTGGCTTGGTTTTCCATTCTTCGACGGCACGGCATCGGCCGCCGACAAAAGCCCTTTTTGTGATTTGGCCAAGCAGGCGATGATGGACTCAAGTTCCTGCGGCACGGCTACCTTCTGATTCGCATCGTCAGACGGAACCGCCGCCAGCCTGCTCGAAGGCGTGCGCGAGCTGCAAAACACTGGCCTCGCCAAAGGCGGGCCCGAAAATCTGCAAGCCCACCGGCAGCTTCCCGCAAATCTCTGCCGCACGGAACGGAGATGCCCGGCACGCCCGCCAGAGATCCTGTAACTGTATATATATCAGCAAGATACATCTGCAGCGGGTCGGCGGTTCGCTCCCCCAGCTTGAACGCCGGAACCGGCGACGTGGGAGTCACAATCACATCCACCTTGCTAAACGCATCGCGAAAATCCTGCGCGATCAGCGCGCGAACTTTCTGCCCCTTCAGGTAGTAGGCATCGTAGTAGCCGGCCGACAAGTACATACGTGCCCAGCACAATCCGCCTCTTGACCTCGGCGCCGAAGCCCGCTCCTCGCGTCTTGCGATACATCGCCAGCAGGGAATCGTCCTCCACGCGCAAGCCGTAGCGCACGCCGTCATACCGCGCCAGGTTCGAGCTCGCCTCGGCTGTCGCGATAATGTAATACGTCGCAATCGCGTAGTCCGTATGCGGCATGTGGATTTCGTGCAGCTCGCAACCGAGCTTCTTCAAGAGCCTCGATCCCCGCCTCGATCTTCTTCCGGACCTCGGCGTCCATTCCCTCGCCAAAATACTCCTTCGGAATGCCAATGCGCAGCCCCTTGACCGGCTTTTCCATCGCGGCTCGATAATCCGGCACGGCGCCGTCGTCGACGTCGAATCATTCGCATCGCGCCCGGCGATCACGCCCAGCACCGCGGCCACATCCCGCGACATTGGTTGCAAAGGGCCCGATGCGGTCCAGCGAGGACGCAAACGCGATGAGCCCGTATCGCGAAACTCGTCCGTAACTTCCCATCATCGCGGGAATCCCGCAGAACGAGCCCGGCTGCCGAATCGAGCCGCCTGTATCGGTTCCCAAAGCGGCCACAGCCAACCCTGCCGCCACCGCCGCCGCCGACCCGCCGCTCGAACCTCCGGGAACCCGGTCCATGCGCCTCCGGGTTTCGCACCGGGCCATAGGCGGAGTTTTCGTTGGAGCTGCCCATGGCAAATTCGTCGCAATTTGTTTTGCCGAGAATCACTGCGCCGGCTGCTTCGAGGCGCTCCACCGCGGTAGCGTCGTAAGGTGGCACGTAGTTTTCGAGGATTTTCGATCCGCAAGTGGTGCGCACGCCGCGCGTGCTGATCACGTCTTTAATCGCGATAGGCACGCCAGCCAGCGGCGGCAGAGGTTTTCCCGCCGCAACCAGTCGCATCCACGCGGTCCGCCTGCGCGTAGGCGCGTTCCTCGGAAAGCGTCAGGTACGCGTTCAGCTCTGAGTTGCGTTGCGCCGATGCGCCTGTAGAAATCCGCCGCAAGCTCCCGCGCCGAAATCTTCTTCGCCGCCAGCGCTTCACGCGACGCTATCGATAGTCCAGTTTGCACTCATCGCTCGATGACCTTGGGCACACGAAAGTACGGAGGCTCGGGATCAGGCGCTTGTTTCAGGATTTCGCTGGCCACATTGCAACGCGACGACCACGTCTTCGCGCAAAGTCGCGTCCGCGGACTGGTCGTCGGCCAAAACCTGGGCCATCGGCTCGACATGTGCGGTGTCCAGTTCATTCAATTTGCCGATGTATTCCAGGATTTCGTCAATCTGCGCGCGGTACATCTCCAGTCTCGGCCTCGCTCAAATCCAGATAGGCCAACTCCGCAACTCGTTCCACGTCCGCCCGGCTGATTTTCAAGGTGATTTCCCGCCTTTATTTCATTCGAAGCAATAGCAAAAATTCTAGCATATCCCCCTGGACCACGCCTGAGTTGCTACTGGACCACGTGGGACGGCCTTCGGGTCGGGGATAAACACAACGAAATCGTAGCCGAAGATTACGCGTTCCAGCTCCGGATCGATCTTGCCGTATTTCGAAAAGCCATCGCGCAATGCCCGCAAATCGTAGAGCGTCCAGGAATTCTCGACCTGCGCGTCGAACAGCGGCTTGAAAAAGAGAAACGGCGAGTCTTTGTCGCCCGCCAGATCGAGCGGCGCGGCTTCCGCCGGTTTTCCAATGCCCGCAAAATGCAACTGCTCGCCTTTCACTCCCGCGATCAAGATATGCACGGACTTGAGCTGATTGGCTTCGGCCGCTTCGCTGATGAGATTGCCGAGCTCGCTCGAATGCAGCGGGTTGATTCCGCGAAACATGTGATACGCGCCGAACTTGAAAAAAACCTTTGGCAACACGCCGTTGCTTTGCGAAGAAGCCGCAAACGGATCCGAGAAATTCTTTTTCATCAGCAAGCGCGCGCTGGCGGTTCGATTTGTAATAGTCGCCGGTCATGTTCTTCTGATAGATTTCGCGGCTCACCAGAAAAGCGTCAAATAATTTCTGCGCCTCAGGCTTGCCCTGCTTCTTCAGCAGATCGCGCACATGATCCAACTCCTCCTGTTTTGCCGTCATCATGAACAGATCGCCGGGGCTGCCGCTCTTCGCTGCGCGCCGCACGCGCTTCGCTGTTCTCTTTCAAAAGCGTTTCGACGGCGGCTTTCGCCTCCGGCCCTGGATTCGTCGCCAGAGATCTTGTCGGCAAGAAAGCCGCGTCGCTCCCATGAACTCCTGGTCCAGCCCCCAAATCGTCATGTGCCCTGGCGAAGCCAGGTTTTCGCACTTTTGCAGCATCGCTGAACTCTTCCTGCCAGTTGTAGAACGCGATTGTTTCCGGATATTTCTTCTCGAACTCCGCGAGCTGCTTCGCTCCGTCCGCGCTTCGCGCCATCTTTTCGAGTTCCGGCGCAACGTACGGCCCGATCTCGAGTCCCATGTGAGTGGAATCCGTGCGGAGCAAGCTCCGCGCAAAGCGCCGCGGCAAACTCTGGGATTTGCCGGATGCCGTGATCTTCTCCGAATGCCACAAACTGCGCATCTGCGATCGCCGCTCGCAGAATTTCCGCGCTTGGGCCCGCGAGCTTGCCATCCTGCACGCTGATGGCCCCGCGGTTTCTCTTCAAAGCCTCGGTAAACGCCGTGTTCTGCGCCCGCGCGGAAGTCGTAAACAGAAAACATGTGGCGAACGCCAGCGCCGCAGCGCAGTAGGTTTTCATTTCTTCTCCGTCAACTGTGGACTACTCTCAGGGCCGTCTGCTTTACGCCCCGTAAGCTCTATGCATTGTAGAGAAGAAAGGTCGCTCGTCAATCCGCAAGAGCGCCTCGGCACTTCGCGGCAAAATGCTACTCTCCTGGGCGCTTTTCTTGCGTGATTTTTATTTTTCGGGTCAGCGGCCGGCAGGAATAGCTTCCGCGGTCTTGCGCGGATACTTCTTTGCGATGTAATTATCGACGAGCGCCTGGAACGCCGTCGCCAGCTCGTCGTAATTTCCTTCGAGCGTCACATCTTTCTTTCCATCAATATATATAGGGCACCGCGGCGCTTCGCCGGTGCCCGGCAAGCTGATGCCGATATTTGCGGCCTTCGATTCGCCCGGACCATTCACGATGCAGCCCATCACCGCCAGCGTCATCGTCTCCACGCCTTCGTACTGCGTCTTCCAGATCGGCATGCTGTCGCGGATGTAGCCCTGAATGCGTTCCGCCAACTCTTGAAACGTCGTGCTGGTCGTGCGCCCGCAGCCGGGGCAAGCCGTCACGCTCGGCGAAAACGACCGCAGGCCCAGCGCCTGCAGCAGCTCGCACGCCGCATACACTTCTTCGCGCCGGTCGCCTCCAGGCTTGGGCGTCAGCGAAATGCGAATCGTGTCGCCAATTCCTTCATAAAGCAAAACGCCCAGCGACGCCGCCGACCAGATCTGGCCCTTCATCCCCATCCCGGCTTCGGTCAAGCCCAGATGCAGCGGCTGCTCGGTTTTGCCGGACAAATCGCGATACACCGTAATCAAATCGCGCGGCCGCGAAGTCTTGCACGAAATAATAATTTGATCGTGCCGCAGCCCGCACTCCAGCGCCAATTCCGTCGACTGCAGCGCCGAGAGCACCATGCAATCATTGATAATCTCTTCGGATTCTTTGCCCAGGTTCTTGTCCGTGTTCTCCTGCATCTTGTGCATGACGAGCTCTTGATTCAGCGAGCCGCCATTGACGCCGATGCGCACGGGCTTTCCGTTGTCGCGCGCGATTTTGCAAATCGTGGAAAACTGTTCGTCGCGCCGCTGCCCGGCGCCGACATTGCCTGGATTGATCCGGTACTTGTCCAGCGCCTTGGCGCACTCCGGATACTTCGTCAGCAGAACGTGTCCGTTGTAATGAAAATCGCCGATGATCGGCGCGTTGCAACCGGCATCCAGCAACCGCTTCTTGATTTCGGGAACGGCCGCCGCGGCCTCCGGCACATTGACTGTCCAGCGCACAATTTCAGAGCCAGCTTCCGCAAGCTCCACGGTCTGCTTGAAGGTGGTCGCCACATCGGCGGTGTCCGTGTTCGTCATCGACTGCACGACAATCGGCGCGCCGCCGCCGACGAGCACGTGGCCGACGCGCACGCCGTAAGTCTTGCGCCGAGGGCGCCCGCTGGCCGTCGCGTCAGTTCCTTTGATCTGCGTAAGCATGCACTTACAATTCTAGCGTGATTTCGGCATTCGGCGAAACACCACTTGCGTCCGAGAGGTTCGCCGCTCTGATTTGGTTAACCGTAGCGTCTCTGCGGTCAGTTGTGCGCTGGTGTACCTCCGCGATGTGCTACTATGCATTTTTGTAGCGGACAGAATGCGTCAAACGTGCGTTCAGCTCGGCCCCTGAGTTGCTGCCGCTCTCCCTCGGGGCGGATCGAATCGTCTGCGCGATCCAATCTGTGGTTCCGGGTCTCGTTTACCTAAGGATTTTGTCTTACGTTCCGGCGATCTCGCAGCGTAGAACTCTGCGTATAGAATTAATTTAGAAATTCTTGATGCTCTCCCGACAAACTATTTCTGCTGCCCTTACGTCCTATCGCGCATGAACAATTCCTTTTCTTGGGAAGAGGAATGGGTACGGGGTTGACTGGGTGGTTTGGGGACTGTGGTGGGGAATCTCTTGTCGCTAAGCGTGTGCTGGACTTTGAGATTGCTTTAGGTACCCTTGCTGGGCCGCCTTCTCGCGCCTTCCTACCCTTGTTCTAAAAGTGGTTCTAAACGTGGCTTTGAGGAAAGGGGTGTTTTTGTGAGGAAGACAGGCATCTGCTTTGTCGTTTGCATGGCCTTGTTTTTAATTACCGGTGCTGTTGCGCCTGTTAGCTGGGCGCAAAGCGACGACGAACGGGGGCTGTGCTCGGCACCGTCGCCGATCCGAGCGGCGCGGCAGTCGTGGACGCCTCCGTCGTTCTTCGCAATACGGCAACAAACGCGCAGGTCACGCAGACGACCAACGGAGCGGGGCAGTACACTTTCGTCAATGTAACGCCGGGCGTGTATGAAATAGCCGTTAAGAAGGAGGGTTTCGCGCCTCTAACGTGCTCGGCATTCACCGTCGAGGTGGCCAAAAGCTATACGGTGGACGTGAAGCTGGAGATCGGCGAAGTCACCGAGTCCATCACCGTTTCCACCGAGGCCAGAGTTGAACTGCAGACGACCGACGCGCAAGTCGGCGACGTGATTGGCGGAACCACCCTTTCGCGTTTGCCCACGCTGACGCGCGACGCCTCCGAACTGCTAACGCTACAACCGGGAACGACGCCGTACGACACGCCTGCCAACGGTGGTTTTGGAAATAACGGCGGCACCGTGGCTGGCGCCCGCAGCGATCAAAACGCGATTTCCATGGACGGCATCGACATCACGGACAACACCGTCGGCGGTGGCGCGACGGCCGTCAACTTCATTCCTACCGGCGTGGAAAGTCTGGAAGAGTTCCGCGTTGGCGTGTCCAATTCGAATATTGATTTCAGCCGGTCCTCTGGCGGAAACATCACGCTCATCAGCAAGAGCGGGTCGAACACTTTCCATGGCGACGGCTACTGGTTCCACCAGACGACTCGTAGGTTGCCATATCAGAGATGTGTTGAAACTGTGAAGCGGAGAACACCAACGTGAAGATGGCGAAGGCAATAGCCAGCGCAAGCAGCAACGTCATACGCAATGCCTGGCGTGGATTGCGAGCCATTTGAGCAAGCGCCAACATAGAGATTGCGCCACGACTACGCATAGCAAGTCTTGCTCCCAGAGCGCAGTAATGCCGTGAAGAAGCGTAAGAAGAGAAATAAAAAGGCGATGAGCAGGAAGAGCGGTGCAATGAGCGTTAATGGAGCCACAACGAGCACTCTGGTGCGTGCATCAAACAGATTGTTCAGACTTACAAGGTAGAGAGAGACGGCATAACCTACGAGTGCAATAACTGCTGTAACTGCATCGAGGTTCAGGCGTTGCCAGAGCGGGCGTTGTGTGGTACGCGCAGCTTCACGACGAATGACAAGGGCATTCTTGCGCGCTGCGAGCCAGAGCATAAAAGCCATTGCGGCAACAACCACAATGACTGTTGCCAGAGCATAAAAGGCCACGGAAAACATTGCCTGAACAGGTTGACCTGCAACAAGGCTTATGGCTGCTTGTTCTGTCGAGCCCAACACGTGTTGAGAAATGAGTGAGACGAAAATGAGCGCCAAGATTGGCCCTATGATGAGAGCAATAACACCCAGGGCAATACTTTGCATGAGCAAAGAACCAAAAATCTGAGAAATGCTTGCTCCACGGGAACGCAAGATAGCAATGGTCTCAGCCTGCTGGTCAACAAGGAGATTCGCGATCAGACTGGCGAAGAACAGGATGAGAGCAAAAGCCAGCAAGGTAATGACCGCGATTGGGATGGTGACGATAGCAGCACGATTGCGAAACTGATCCAGAGTGTTTGAAATATCATATGAACCAGCTATAGGATTGTAAGAGATTGACCTGAACTATATAGGGATAGCTGGGACCATCTGTAGCGGTTGCAAGACTGCCATATTTATTCGCAATACTTGTCCGTAGTTGAGAGAGTCTATTGCTGAGAGCATCCACCTGGTCAACAGCGATATTGGCTGTATCCAGATGATAATACCAGTTAATCGTAAATGTCTGGGGTGAGAACACAGTATCCTGGTGAGCAGCACTGGCGATCTGGTCAAGTGCACTGAGATATGCCTCACTGGGAACCAACAGTTGAAACGAGTTCAACTTGCTGCCCTTGAATTGGAAGGAAATCTATCTCCATGCCAGAAAGGCAGTATCCGCGGGAGCAATGTTGAAAAGTCCAACGATGTGTCACTAGTCACCGTTCCTGAAGGAGAGATGCCTCCGAACATATCCGCTGGATTCGTGAAAAAGTCGGCACGCAAAGTGACAACGGAACCAACTGTGAGATCGTAGAAGTCGAGCGGTCGCAGGTGTCACTATACCATCAATCATCCCTTGATGAAGCTGTAGATTGCGGTAGCTGACCTTGCACTAGGGTGAGGTGCGAGGCAGCCTGATCCATCGATGCACCAATCAGTTGTATATCCTCTTTGGTGCTAGATGAAGCAGCCGATCCACGTGTAAAGCCTGCTGATTGGATGAAAGCAGGTGTAGGATGATCCAGATATGTCCCGATATACTGCTGAACCATGGGATCAAGCTGTTTTTGAACATCGTTGTAGATCTTTGAGGAGAAACCCTGTAGTCGTAGTGTTGAGTGTCATTGTGGAGGTATCAGCGCTGGCATTAAGAGTCTCGTGAAGACTGGCAGTCGTTGCAACCGTCGAGAAGAGTGGCACAGAGCAAACAATGGTCACAGCAGCAATAAACCCAATTCCTTGTACAAGCAACAGGAACCACACCTTGCGAAGTTGCCAGAAAGCAAGCGTGACATAAGAGGGTTTAAAAGCCCGATTTGATGCTTGTGATGTTGCTTGACGAGGAACGAAACGAGCCATGATCGCATCTTCCCGCGTAAGGAGTGCGCTACTACGATCCTCTTCCAGTCTGAGAATCTGGCTCATCGATGGCCTTAAAACACTTCGGATCATCAAAGTTAATGCAACAATAGAAATGGCAATCAAAACCAGTAAAACAATGCCGACCGCAGGAGGTACCACGATCTGTGGTGGAATGATATGTTGAAGCGCATACAATTGTGTGCTGTTGACTACACTACTGGCTCCTCCAGGAGGATTCGTGAAAACCAACGTGGGAACGGTTGTGACAATCAGCAAAGCACCAAAGGCAATACCGAGAAACAATGCAGTTGTATAGATGATTCCCTGCTCCCAAACGAACACACTGGCACTCTGTGTGGATGTTGCTCCCAGAGCGCGCAAGACCACAAAATCTGTCAAGCGGCGGCGTACGCTCAACCAGGAGATGAGCAAACTTCCGGCAAGCGCAAGCAGCAAGGCCGCTGTTGCGCCAACCGCGAGCAGGCCAACGATGTTGAGGGAGAGCGGATCACTACCTAGAGTCTCACTGAGTGCTCTTCGATCTGACAGGTTATCGAGCTGCAAGGGTGATGTATTGAGAGCAGTACGCACGCTTGCCAGACTCGCCGGATTGCTGCTCGTCCGTGAGCCAGATGTGATTGACAGGGACAAGTGCATGGTCTGGGCTTGCTGCAGCAATGACCGAAGCAAGACTCTGAGTAATCAACCATGATTCCCCCGCTGCTAGCATTATCGATCGCCGGAAACTGTTGCACCTGCGCAACAGCAATATAACGCATTGGAGGACCTGTTGCAGTATTCTTATACAAGTTAAAGGATCGCACCTGGATGGAGATTGAGCATATTCCAGGTCGAGGCATCAACAATGGCTGGGATACTGGCAGTGCGAATAGCATCTGAACGCCGTGCTGTGAGCTGGGCTAATAGGGAGGAGAGAGATTGGGAGGAATTATACGCAGTCCAGATCGTCGCTTGCGTGTAGGTATGCAGGATCAACCGCTTGAACCTGGATAGGAACAGCAGTAGCATTGACCGACGAGATATCATCTTCCACATATGCGGCTGAAGCGGCAAGAACTCCAGGGATATGTCCGATAGAGAGCTATTTCCTGTTGTATAGGCAAAGCTCTAACACTGATAGGAATCGCCCCACTGAAATCCGCTCCTGCCTGATAGGCTGCAATATCCTGGGCTCGTTGAGCCTGGGATGCAGCGAATACCAGTGTAAAAATCGCAAAGGCTGTGGCTAGACCAAGCAGCAAGATCATACGCACAGCCTGGCGCGGTTTGCGGGCCATCTGTGCTACGGCCAAGACTGGCGGGGCACTACGACCACGCATAACAAGTCTGGATGCAAAATGTAACAATACAGGTAAGAAACGTAGAAATAAAAGCACCATAGCCAGTAACAGGAAAACAGGAGCAAGCAATGCCAGGGGCGATACCACAAGCGTCTGTGTTTGTGGATCGAGAAGCCCCTCGATGCTGGTCAAATATACAGAGATGCCAAAGCCCGCAAGCGCTATGAGCGCCACAAACAGATCAAGATTGAGTCGCTGCCAGAGTGGACGGCGCGCAGATGGGGAAGCCTGATTAGCTGTGGACCAAACATCTACACGTGATGCACGATAGAGGGAGAAACGCCATGGTGGCAATCACTACGATAGCCGCGCCAATGGCATACCATTTGATACTCAGCAGAGCTTGCAGAGGAGCATTCGAGATGACATTCACTGCATCTTGAGTTGCTGGAGGCAACAATCGATCTGTTATAAAATACACAGAAGCAATAGCAAGCAATGGCCCAATAATCAAAGCGATGAGACTAAGCAGAATGCTCTGGGTCATGAATGCGCCAAATACCTGACCTCTACTTGCTCCTCGACTACGAATGAGCGCAATAGTATCTGCCTGGCGATCAACCAGTAGCAAAGTCATCATTCCCACAAAGAGCAAGATCAAGGCAATGATTTCCAACGCGAGGATAACGATGGGAATCTGCACAACAGCTAGCTTGGAGCGAAACGTTTCTAAGATACTTGAAACGCCGGGTATGTGTATTACAGCGCCAGAAATATCGACTGTCTGAATGTATGGGGGTTGATAGGCAACAAGAGGGTCGTTGTATGTATCGGCAATTTTTGCCTGCGTGGTTGCCAAGCTGGCTGATAAGGTCATTAAGTTGAGTGATAGTGATGTGGGAAGTAGCCAGTTGGTAGTACCAGAAAAGATACGATTGATCAAAGAAGAAGACCTGGTTGACACCGTGGCTGATGGCAAGGCTGATCAAGCGCAGCAAGAAAGTTTTGCTGTGAGGCGAGTACCGTATATTGTGTACAACAACCTGTATCTGGTGTATATGGCAGGAAGTTATAGCCATGCCAGTATGGATCACCTGCCTGGACATTGAATATTCCGACAACATGCATGGTGAACTGTAAGATCAATAGGAATGGGAATGTGAGCTGGAGAGACGCTATGACCGGCAGGTCCCGTATAAATTGTCCAGTTGAGAACAAGATTTGATCCAACATGTAACTTGAGAAGTTGAGCAGTCTCTGGTGTGACAGCAATCTCAGCATCGGTACTGGTTGGTTGTGGTAATCGGCCCTGTTTGAGCATCACATGCGATGCAGCCTTATCCATCGATGTTCCATAAATACCTAGCCGATCGCTGCTCGCAGGAGGTTTGGGTGAGAAAATGCTGGTAAGGGGAGTTTGAAAATCGAGTCGCGGCTGGCCATTCAAGTATTTTGCTAAATGCTGTTGCAAAGGCTTCACTGATCGGCTGGTAGATCTGCTCTATACTTTGGGTGGATAACCCTGCAACCTGCGCTCTAAGTGAAACTTCCGAGCTATTCAGGAGTTGCGCGAAGAACGATTGCGCAGTGCCTGCAGTCTGCATGGTCGACGAGAGTAGCGGAATAGTACATACAATGGTAACGGCTGCGATCATACCAAGACAAATCATCATGAGAAGAAACCATTGTTGACGCCAGCGCCAGAGTGAGAGAGTTACTATCGAGGAGACAAGACGACGATTGATGGGCTGGCTGCGAAGTATTCGAAGTGAACTCATACTGCTTCTCTTCTCATAACGACAGTATTTTTTCAAAACTATGTGATAAGGTTGGGTCTGAGTCCGTATTCTATCATAGACTACGCAGATATTGCCGTATTTTAGCACACTTCCCGCCTACGGTGAACATGTTAAAATAGTAACAATCCAAGTGATCGTGGCAGAGAGTACGCTGCCAGTTTGAATAGATCGTTGATCATTATTATGTTAACAGGAGTGAGCATGCCGGAACCGCTCGTAATCTGTGATAACCTGGTCAAAATATATAAAGTTGCTGACCTGGAAGTGGTTGCGCTACAGGGACTGGATCTGGAGGTCATGCCAGGTGAAATGATGGCCATCGTTGGTGTATCTGGCTCAGGCAAAACCACTTTGCTCAATATACTCAGCAGCCTGGATGTACCGAGCGCGGGCAAATGTGTTGTAGATGGAAATGATCTCACTCGTTTGAGCCAGGCACAACGCATTCGCTACGAGCGATTCACGGTTGGCCATGTCTGGCAACAGAGCGGGCGCAACCTGCTGCCAGAGCTTAGTATCCAGGATAATGTCGAACTGCCGCAGGTGCTTGGTGGTGTTAATTCCGCACGCAGGGCCAGGAATGCCCAGGAATTATTGGAACTGGTTGGATTGGGAGGTATGGGCAAGAAGCGGCCTGACCAGCTTTCCGGTGGAGAGCAGCAAAGGGCAGCTATTGCTGTTGCTCTTGCTAACGAACCAAAACTGTTACTGGGAGATGAGCCAACCGGTGAGTTGGACTCCATCTCAGCCAATGAAATACTGACACTGCTGCGCACACTTAATCACCAACTCGGACTGACTATCATTGTTGTGACGCATGATGTGGCTATAGCTGCTCTGGTGGACCGCACGATTGCCATTCGAGATGGACGAACCAGCACCGAAACTGTGCGCCGAGATGCTCCACTTGAGACAGTAAGCGAGCATACGCTCGCGACCAGCGCAGTGATTGGCTTACCAAGCGAGACCCATCGTGAGTCCGTCGTTATTGACCGCGCAGGTCGGCTTCAACTCCCCAAGGAAGCGCTCGAGCGCATCTCGTACAATGGTCGTGCCGAAATCCGCATTGTCAATGATCACGTGGAACTGTGGCCACTCGGAACTGGCATGAATGGATTCTCGCTTGATGGAGAGCAGCAAGCAGAGAACCAGGCAACCCGCGATGAGGTGAACTGATGGAGCAAACTGCAACAGCCATAACGACAATTGTTGAAGCCAGGGGTGTGACACGCGAGTTCCGCAGTGGTGGAGGTATTGTACACGCTTTGCGCGGCATTGATCTGCGCATACTGCCTGGAGAATTCGTTGCCCTGCGCGGACGCTCAGGATCAGGCAAGACAACACTACTCAATATTCTGATCGGGCTGGATAACCCGACTCAGGGACAGGTATTTATTCTGGAGAATGATCTAGCGGCATTCAATGAAACGGAACGCGCACGATTGCGTCGTCAAAGCATTGGCATGATGTTTCAGAATGCCCATCTCTTTCCCTCGCTCACTGCTCAAGAGAACGTTGAGATTCCATTACGGCTTGCGCTGACAGACGCTGATCAGCGTGAGAAGCTGGCTTATGATGCATTGAAACGTGTTGGGCTTGCTCAACGCGCCCACCATCGTGGATTGGAGTTGTCAGGTGGCGAGCAACAGCGTGTGGCGTTAGCGCGAGCATTGGTACACTCTCCACGCTTCATCGTAGCAGACGAGCCAACAGGTAATCTGGACTCGGTTACAGGACGCGATATCGCTACGCTCCTTCGTGAAACTGCGCAACAATCACAGATTGGCCTGCTTGTGGCAACACATGACACCACAATCGTAGAAGCTGCCGACCGCGTACTCAATATACAGGATGGACGCATCGTTGATTGATGATATATCTCCATGAGGGTGAAATATGCACGGAGAGGCGGCGAACGCTAGATGATACGCATGCGCAGACGCGCACCTCGCAGGGAAAGTAGGCCGCCGGAACTCATTCGCCGCAAGCGCCGAATCCGACGAGCGCGTAACCTCCTGTTTCTCATCATCTTTCTGGGCATGTTCGGGCTTGGTTTCAATCGTGTGATTGCCTATGAAAAGACGCTGTTCTGGCTACTGCTGGGCATTGCCGGTATTATACTGGCCGTGTTCCCGCTCAGTTCTCTTGCCCTCGACATGTTCGATATATATGGAATAGTACGACCTTTCCGAGGGCAGGATGTAGTATTCTTTGACCTGTGCGCAATTGTTGGCATCGCAGTCGCTATCGCGATCCAATATTTCTGGCGTCCCTTTGGCTTCATTCACGTGCTGCTTGTGGACTATGTCAGCGGCTACTTTTTCATTACAGCAGTTGTGCTTGCGCTGTTAGTCTACATTGTACGAGGTATGGCGCCTCTACCTGTATTTCGCCAGACAACAAAACAAATCGTTCTGGGTATCCTGCTCTGGCTCTTTCTTGTATATTACACTTGGCCAGCTTGTGACGTTTGCCTGGCAACGTTTGACATTCACTCTCCCGCGCCTGTGGCGTTTTATACTCGTTTTTCTGATCATCTGGCCACTATTCCTGTTGGATGAAGGTATAAACCGAGGGTATCAAGAAGAGGGAACAATTCGTGCTATCGTAAGCAGCCTGGCATTTAAGTTTCTACTGATTGCAGGATTATTTGTGGCGATCCTGGTCACGCCTGGTCTGGATTTTTTGAGCATCGTACTGCCTGTATTGGTACTGGTATTTTTGTTACTTGGTGGCTTTTGGCACACAGATTTACGCCAGTGGTCGAGCAGCCATTACTACCGCTACTTTGAGCGCTCTGATACTGGCCTGGTGCATGTCTACTACTTTACCGATTAATTGAAACGAAATTACATCTATGTCTTGATTTACAACAATTGATAAGCGAGCGCATTCAACGGGATGGGCCGATTACGTTTGCCGAATATATGCGTATGGCGCTTTACGAACCCGAGTATGGTTACTATGTTACTGGCGCTGCAAAAATGGGTTGGGAGGCCGATTATTTTACCAGTACGGATG
>CAWFMN010000001.1:0-1421154 GCA_963817005.1 uncultured Acidimicrobiaceae bacterium | reverse complement strand
AACGGGATGACCCCGGGTCACCTCAACTTCGCCGTGGTCGTCGGCGCAGCCATCGCCTACCTGGTCTTCGTCGTCCTCACCTCCCTGGCCCAGCGGTTCCAGGTCCAGGTCACCGGCCGACTGGCCGCCTGGGTCATGAACGACCTCAGGGTCAAGGTATTCGCCCACCTGCAGCGCCTCTCGCTCGGCTTCTTCACCGAGGAGAAGGCGGGCGTGGTCATGAGCCGTATGACCAGCGACATCGAGAATCTCCAGCAGCTGCTGCAGGACGGCCTCTCCCAGCTGGCCATCCAGGGCTTGACCATGGTGGTCATCGCCGCCATCCTGTTCGCCACCAACGTCCGCCTTGCCCTCATCACCATCGTGCTGATCATCCCGGCCCTGATCGGAGCGTCCGTGTGGTTCAAGCGGGCCTCGGAGCGCGGCTACGACCGGGTGCGCGACGGCATCGCCAATGTCCTCGCCGACCTGTCCGAGAGCCTCCACGGCGTGCGCATCGTGACCGCCCACAACCGGCAGCGCCACAACGTCATCCATCACCGAAACGTGGTCGGGGACTACCGGGACGCCAACAACTACACCGCCCGCGTCAACGCCCTCTACGGTCCCGGCACCCAGCTGCTGGGCGTGCTCGGCCAGGCCGTCCTCTTGGCCGTCGGCGGCTCCATGGTGGTCGACCACACCCTGTCCATCGGCGCCCTGGTGGCCTTCTTCCTCTACCTGAACCGGTTCTTCCAGCCCATCCAGCTGCTGGTCCAGCAGTACAACACCTACCAGCAGGGCCAGTCCTCGGTGACCAAGCTCCGGGGCCTGATCGACACCGAGCCCGACGTGCGTGAAGCGCCCGGTGCCGTCGAGCTGCCACCCATCGAGGGAGCGATCGTCTTCGACCATCTGACCTTCGGCTACGACCCGGCCCACCCGGTCATCGACGACGTGAGCCTGAGCATCGCCCCCGGCGAGACGGTGGCCTTCGTCGGACCCACGGGAGCCGGCAAGTCGACGCTGGCCAAGCTGGTGACCCGCTTCTACGATCCCACCGCCGGTCGGGTGCTGATCGACGGCTACGACCTGCGGGACGTGACCATGTTCTCCCTGCGCAGCCAACTCGGCGTGGTCCCGCAGGAACCGTTCCTCTTCGCCGGGACCATCGGGGACAACATCGCCTTCGCCCGGCCCAGCGCCACCGACGCCGAGATCCACGAGGCGGTGGACAAGGTGGGCCTGACCGACGTCATCGGGCGCATGCCCGAGGGGATCGACACCGTGGTCCACGAACGGGGGCAGACCTTGTCCTCGGGCGAGCGCCAGCTCATCGCCCTGGCCCGAGCCTTCCTGGCCCACCCCAGGGTGCTGGTGCTCGACGAGGCCACCTCCAACCTCGACCTGCAGTCCGAGACCAAGATCGAGTCGGCCCTCGACGTACTGCTCCAGAACCGCACCGCCATCCTCATCGCCCACCGGCTGTCGACGGCCATGCGGGCCGACCGCGTCGTAGTGGTGGACGAGGGTCGGATCATCGAGGCGGGCACCCACGCCGAGCTGGTGGCCGCCGGCGGTCGCTACGCCGAGATGTACGCCACCTGGGTCCACCAGTCCGACCTGTCCGAGCACGAGGACCGCGGCGCGCCGTTGGGCTGAACGCCGCGGCCGACCCGCCCCGGGGCGACGGACAGGGCCGACACCTCGCCGGCCCACCGAGACCCGGCGGCCGATCACGCCGGACCGGGCCGTGGCGGACCGGTAAGGTCGGGTCCACCACGGCCGCCGCGGCCATGCCCTTCCCGCGATCGGAACCCCCGGCCATGCACATCGGTGTCGTCCTGCCCCAGACCGAGATCGGACCCGACGTCGGCGCGGTGCGCGCCTACGGCCAAGGCGTGGACGAGCTCGGCTTCCACCACCTGGTGGCCTACGACCATGTGGTCGGGGCTGATCCGGCTGTGCACGTCGGTTGGAACGGTCCCTACGACGTCGACACCCAGTTCCACGAACCGTTCGTGGTGTTCGGCTACCTGGCCGCCTGTACCTCGCTCGAACTGGTCACCGGCATCACCATCCTCCCCCAGCGCCCCACCGCTCTGGTGGCCAAGCAGGCGGCCGAGGTGGATCTGCTCACCGGGGGCCGTTTCCGCCTGGGCGTGGGCATCGGATGGAATGCCGTGGAGTACGAGACGCTGGGTCAGGACTTTTCGACCCGCGGACGGCGCATCGAGGAGCAGGTCGGACTGCTGCGCTCGCTGTGGACCACCCGCTCGGTGACCATGACCGGCCGGTTCGACCAGGTGTCCGGGGTCGGGATCGCCCCGCGGCCCGTCCAGCAGCCCATCCCCATCTGGTTCGGGGGTGCCTCGACGGCGGCCTTCCGGCGGGCCGGGCGGGTGGCCGACGGCTGGCTCCCCATGATGCAGCCCGGCCCCCACCTGGACCGGGCCCGGGCCGACGTGGCCGCCGGGGCCGAGGAGGCCGGCCGCGATCCGGGCGTCATCGGCATGGAGGGCCGGCTCGACTGGCGCGGTGACCTCGACGAGCTGGTCCGACGGGTCGGCTCCTGGCGGGAGGCCGGCGCCTCCCACCTCTCCATCAACACCATGCACGCCGGCCTGGCCGACGTGGACGCCCACCTCGAGGTGTTGGCCCGGGTGGCCGGAGGGCTCGGCCTCGGCTGAATCACCCACCCGGGGCGGCGGCCCAGGCGCCGGGTGGTGGTAGCACGACCCCGCCCCCGGGGCTGACGCCCTTGTCGGCCGGGGGCGGGTGATTCAGACTCTGACCAGGAGGTCCAGGTGGCAGTTGTCAGGGTCCTGTTCCGAGCCGAGTTCCGCCATCGCTGGCGGTCCTGGCTGCTGCTGGCCTTGCTGGTGGCCCTGGTCAGCGGGTTGGTGCTGGCCGGGGTGGCCGCCGGTCGCCGCACGGCGACCGCCTTCCCCCGGTACGTGGCGGCCCACGGCTACGACGCCATGCTGTACAGCTCGGTGCCGACCCCCACCATCGCCACCCTTCCCGAGGTGGCCCTGTCCACCCAGGCGCTCATCCCGGGCAACGGGACGCCCCGGTGCGCCGGATGCCGGCCCCTGGGCAACCAGGACTTCGGGGTCTTCGACCTCGGGGCGCAGGCCCTCCGCCACCAGGTCAAACTGGTGGCCGGTCGCATGCCCGACCCGTCCGACCCCGACGAGGTGCTGGCCTCCTTCACGATGCAGCGTGACATCGGCGTCCACCTCGGGTCGGTCATCCGTGTCCCGTTCGCCTCGCCGGCGCAGCACAGTGCGGCCCTGAGCGGCGCCAACATCGCGCCGAAGGGACCCACCTTCGCCTTCAGGGTGGTGGGTTTCGAGGCAGCCGAGAACGAGTTCCCGGCCACCAACAGCACCTCGTACGACCTGTACACCACCCCCGCCTTCGCACGGGCCATCCAGAAGCGGACCATCTTCTTCTACGTCGACTTCGTGCGGCTCCGCCGCGGGGCCGCCGATCTCCCGCGCTTCCAGGCCCATGCCCGAGAGGCCGGCGGTCAGGGCGGCGTGACCGACCTCGACACGACGGCCGCCACCGTCAGCGAATCCATCCGACCCCAGGCCGTCGGATGGTGGATCCTGGCCGGACTCACCGCGCTGGTGGGGATCATCATGGTGGCCCAGGCTCTGGCCCGCCAGGCCGTGGTCGAGGCAGACACCTTCGCCACCCTGAGCTCGCTCGGCGTCTCGAGCCCCCAGCTGACCCTGTTGGGCTTGGCCAGGACCCTGGCCATCGGAACGGTCGGGGTGGTCGGTGGTGTCCTGCTGGCCTACGGGCTGTCGACCTTCACGCCCGTCGGTGAGGCGCGACTGGCCGACCCCGCCAACGGATTCTCGTTCGATGCGTGGGTGCTGCTGCTCGGTGCCCTGACGGCACTGTTGATCATCCTGGCCTTGGGTCTGTGGCCCGCCGTCGGTGCCGCCAGGGTCCAGCGGGGCGAAACCGGCGGCCGGGTGTCGCGTCCATCCCGCACGGTCGCCGTGCTGGCCGGCATCGGAGCGTCGCCCAGTGCCCTGATCGGCGTCCGCCACGCCCTCGAACGAGGACGCGGCCGCACCGCCGTGCCCGTCGGCTCGGCGCTGGTGGGCTCGATCCTGGCCGTCACCGCGCTGTGCGCCACCGCCGTGTTCGGGGCCAGCCTGACCCATCTGACCACGACCCCCAGCCTGTACGGACAGCCCTTCGACCTCTCCTTCGGCGTCAATTCCACCGGAACGCCGGCCCAGGCCGACCGCATGCTGCACTCCATCGAGAGCCAGCAGGGGATCTCGGACGTCACTGCGGGGATCTCGGGGGATGTCAGCATCGACGGGCACACGGTGAACGCCTTGGCCGGTCAGCCCATCCGGGGACCACTCCTGCTGACGACGATCACCGGTCGACTGCCTCGCGCCGCCGACGAGGTCAGTCTGGGGTCCACCACGTTGCGGACGCTCGGCGGGCATCTCGGGTCCCGGGTCCGGGTGACCGTTCCCAGCCCCCAGGGTGGCGCACGCACTGCGTCGTACCGTGTGGTCGGGGTCACCTCGTTCCCACCGGACTTCGGTACCGGGGGACTGGGCACCGGTGCCGTGTTCGATTTCGCCGGACTGGGTGCGCCGTGCCCCTCGGCGTCCACCCCGCAGCGCTGTGCGGTGGACCAGATGTACCGGGCGGGAGGGGGCATCCTGGTTCGGGCGGAACCCGGAGCCGCAGGACGATCGGCCCTCGACCGACTGGTCCGCACCTACGGGGACGAGGTCACCTATCCGACTGCCCCGACCGATCTGGTCAACTTCGGCCAGGCGGTCAACTTCCCCCTCATCCTGGGATCGGTCCTCATCGTGTTCGGCGTGGCCACGCTCCTCCACGTGCTGGTGGTCAGTGTGACCCGGCGACGACGAGAGGTGGGGCTGCTCAAGTCGCTCGGCTTCCTCCGCCGCCAGGTCGCCTTCACCCTGGCCTGGCAGACCACCACCGTGGCCCTCGTCGGCGTCGTGGTGGGGGTGCCGGCCGGCGTGGCCGTCGGCCGGCTGGTCTGGCGCGTCTTCGCCGACCACCTGGGCGTGGTCCCGGTCCCCGTCGTGGCCGGCTGGGTGATCGCCGCCGTCGCCCTGGGCACGCTGGTGGTGGCCAACCTGTTGGCCCTCGGTCCGGCCCTGGTGGCGGCCCGGTCCCGCCCGGCCACCCTGCTCCGGACAGAGTGACGCCCGGGCTCGGGCCGGGGTCGTGCCGCCCGCTCAGGCCACCACCGGCACCGTGGACAGTCCGGCCTCGAACCGGGCGTCGGTGACCTCTTCGTCGACCATCTGCCCGCTCAGGTAGGAGTCGTAGGCGGCCAGGTCGAAGTGGCCGTGACCGCACAGGGCGGTGAGGATGACCTTCTCCTCGCCGGACTCCTTGCAGGCCAGGGCCTCCCGGATGGCCGCGGCGATGGCATGGGTGGGCTCCGGCGCGGGCAGGATGCCCTCGGACCGCACGAACTGCATGGCCGCGGCGAAGCACTCCAACTGCGGGATGGCGACGGCCTCCATCATGCCGAGCTCGTAGAGGTGGGAGATCAGGGGGGACATCCCGTGGTAGCGCAGGCCGCCGGCGTGGATGGGGTCGGGGATGAAGTCGTGGCCCAGGGTGTGCATCTTCATGAGCGGCGTCATCCCGGCCGTGTCCCCGAAGTCGTATGCGTAGACGCCCCGGGTGAGGGACGGGCAGGAGGCCGGCTCGACGGCCCGGATCACCGGGTTCATCCTCCCGGCCATCCTCTCCCGCATGAACGGGAAGGCCAGCCCGCCGAAGTTGGAACCGCCACCGGTACACCCCACCAGCAGGTCGGGCGCCGGCTCGCCGGCCTTGGCCAGCTGGAGCAGCGCCTCCTCGCCGATGATGGTCTGGTGCATGCAGCACGTGGTTGAGCACACTGCCCAGCGCATAACGGGTCTCGGGGTCGGGGGCGGCCACCTCGACGGCCTCCGAGATGGCGATCCCCAGTGACCCGGGACTCTCCGGATCGGCCTCGAGGACGGCCCGGCCGGCGGCGGTCAGGGTGCTCGGCGACCGGTGGACCTTCCCCCCGAAGGCCTCCATCATCAGCCGCCGGTAGGGCTTCTGGTCGAAGGACGCCCCGACCTGCCAGATCTCGCACTCCAATCCGTAGAGGGCGCAGGCGAAGGCCAGGGCCGTGCCCCACTGGCCGGCCCCGGTCTCGGTGGTGAGTCGCCGGACCCCGGCCTTGGCGTTGTAGTACGCCTGGGGCACCGCCGTGTTGGGCTTGTGCGAGCCGGCCGGCGAGACGCCCTCGTACTTGTAGTAGATCCGGGCCGGGGTGCCGAGGGCCTGCTCCAACCGGTGGGCCCGGAACAGGGGCGACGGCCTCCACTGCCGGTAGACGTCGAGCACGGCGCCGGGGATGTCGATGAACCGGTCCTGGCTCACCTCCTGGAGGATGAGGTCCATGGGGAACAGCGGCGCGAAATCGTCGGGGCCGGCCGGTTGCAGGGTCCCCGGATGGAGGGCCGGTGGCGGTGGAGACGGCAGGTCGGGCACGATGTTGTACCAGGCGGTGGGCATCTCGCTCTCGTCGAGGATGTACTTGTGCTGCCGTACCGTCTCGTCGATGGTCGTCATGGACCCTCCTTGGCTCGGACCCCGACGTTACCCACGTGGCGCGGGGCCGGCCACGCCCGACCGGGGCCGGCCACGCCCGACCGGTGCCGGGACCGGGCCAACGGTCGATGTTCAGTCGACGGTCGGGTGACGACCGGCCCAGGGATCGGCCTGCTCGAGCTGGGAGGCCACCCGGACCAGCCGGGCCTCCTGCCAGGGCCCGGCCACCAACTGCACGCCGACCGGCAGCCCCGATGGCGCCTGGTACAGGGGCAGGCTGACCGCCGGCTGGCCGGTGATGTTGAAGACGGCGGTGAAGGCGGCCATGGCCACGATCTCCATGGGCGGCATGCCGGTCCCGGCCCCGGCGTGGACCGCCTCGAGGAGGCCCACCTCGGGCGGCTCGATGGTCATGGTCGGTGTGACCAACAGGTCGAACTCGTGGTCGAACCGGGGCAGGATCGACCGGGTCAGGAGCTTCAGCTCACTGAGAGACCGGACGAAGGCCAGACTGTCCACACCCTCGGCGGCGCGCCGCGCCTCCTGGTTGTGGGGCTCCACACGGTCCCAGTCGAGACCGTCCACCTCGGCCGCTCCGGAGTTCACCACGTTGAGGAACGGGCCGAGGCCGGCCGCGTCGAACACGTCGGCATCCAGCCAGGTGACCTGATGGCCGGCGCCCTCGAGCAGCCGGCCGGCGTGCTCCACGGCGGCGGCCGGGCCGTCGGCCACCGGGACGCCGAGGGCCGACACCGTGCACAAGGCCACCCGCAGGCGGCCCGGGTCGGCTCCCACCTCGTCGGCGTAGGGCCGTTCCGGACGGGGTGCGTTCCACCAGGCGTAGGGATCGGGGGCGCTGATCACGTCGAGCAGGGCGGCGCTGTCGGCCACCGTCCGGGTGAGCGCTCCGTCGGTGGTCATGCCCTGCCAGCCCGGGACGATGGAGGCCACCCGCCCCCGGCTGGGCTTGAGGCCGACCAGGCCGCAGCACGAGGCCGGGATCCGGATCGACCCCCCGCCGTCGCTGGCGTGGGCCACGGCGAACATCCCGGCCGCCACGGCCGTGCCCGCACCGCCGCTGGAGCCGCCCGAGGTGTGGGCCGGGTTCCACGGGTTGCGGGTGGCTCCGAACCGGCTGTTCTCGGTGACCGTGATCGATCCGAACTCGGGGGTGTTGGTCCGGCCGGTCAGGATGAAGCCGGCCCGCCGGAAGGCGTCCGCCACCGGCTCGGTCACCGTGCTCGGCCCGGCCGGGGCCCCCTCGGAGCCGTACGTCACCGGCTGCCCGGCCACCGCGAGGAGGTCCTTGATGGGCAGGGGCACCCCGGCGAACGGCGGGAGGTCGGCGGTGTCGGCGGCGATGCGGTCCCCGAGCACCTTGGCCTCGGCCCTGGCCTCCTCGTCGTTGCGCCAGATCACCGCGTTGAGCGCCGGATTGCGGGCGTCGATCCGGGCCAGGGTGGCGTCCAGCACCTCGAGCGGCGAGACGTCCATCGTCCGGATGGCGGAGGCGACGTCGAGGGCAGATGCGTGTTCGTCCATCGGGCCAGGCTAGGCACAATCGGCTGACCGGGTCCGATTGACGGGGCCGGCGGTGCGGTCGTCGTGACCGACTGCGATACTGCCGCGATGCACCAGGTGACCATCAGGAGCGCGGAGCCCACCGACGTGCCCCGTCTGGTCCGCCTCATCCAGTTAGGGGCACTGGGCGCCGCCGACGTGGGGTCCTCGGACCCGGGGCCCTATCGGCGGGCGCTGGCCGAGATCCAGGGGACCGCCCACGGCGACGTGCTGGTGGCGGACCGGGCGGGCGAGGTGGTGGGCCTATGCCAGCTGGTGGTGTTCCGCCACTTCCAACGGCAGGGGGGACTGTGTGCCGAGATCGAGTCGCTGCACGTCCATCCGGACCACCGCTCCGAGGGCATCGGGGCACAACTGCTGGCTGCGGCCGTCGACGCCGCCCGACGGGCCGGGTGCTACCGGGTCCAACTCACCTCGAACCGCCAGCGCACCGAGGCCCACCGCTTCTACGCCCGTCACGGCTTCGAGCCGACCCACGTCGGGTTCAAACACATGCTCCCCTAGGCCCGGAAGTAAGTTCCCATCGGGCCGGCCCGGCGGCCGGCCGGTCACGACGGCCACAGGCGCTGCCGCAGGCCCGAGGCCCGGGACAGCGGGCGGGCGATGGCCCGCTCGAGCGACTCGGCCGAGCCCACGACGGTCAAGCGGTCCCGGGCCCTGGTCACCGCGGTGTAGAGGAGCTCACGGGTGAGGATGGGTGATCCGGGGCCGGGCAGCGATACGACAGCGTGAGGGAACTCGGAGCCCTGGCTCTTGTGAATGGTCATGGCCCACCAGGTCTCGACGCGGTCGAGGCGGGAGGGCGCCAGCTGCCGGAGGGCGTCCTCGGAGGCGAGGACGACCTCCATGCCCTCGTTGCCCTGCACCACCACCCCGGTGTCCCCGTTGAACACCCGATTGGCCCGATCGTTGGCCGTGACCAGCACCGGACGTCCGACGTGCCAGCGGCGATCGGGGTGGAACCCGGTGAGCTCCTCGGCCACGCCCCGCTCGATCCGGTCGGTCCAGTCGACCATCCCGTTCGGGCCCCGACGGGTGGCGGCCAGGACCTTGACCCTCCCGGCCGCGTGCAGGGCGGCAGGACCGTCCCCCCGCCCGGCGGCGGCGACCAGCTCGCGGCCCACCTCCACCAGCTCGGCGGCCACCACCCCCAGCGACCCGGGATCGTCGGGCTGCACCCACCGGAGGTCGCCGGCCTGCTCCTCCAGCAGGGTCAGGGCCCGAGCACCGTGACCGGTGCGGACGGCATCGGCCAGGGCGGCGATGGTCGAGTCCTCCTCGAACCTGCGCATGGTCCGGAGCACCGTGACCCGACCGTCCAGGACTCCGGTCGGGGCCGGGTCCGGTGTCGGGTCCTGGTCCCACAAGGTCGGCGTCGACAGCACCGACCCGGGAGGCAGGCCGGGATCCTCGGGGTGGTCGAGCCCCTCCGGATCGCCCGCCGGGCCCACGACGTCGCTCATCACCGTGCCGGCCTCGATGCTGGCCAGCTGGTACGGGTCACCCACGAGTACCACCGAGGCCCCGGGTCGCACCGCGTCGAGGAGCTTGGCCATCAGCGGGAGGGAGACCATCGAGGTCTCGTCGACGATCACCATGTCCTCAGGCAGCGGGTGCCCACGGTGGTGACGGAAGTGGGTACGGTCCTCCCAACCCAGCAGCGAGTGGATGGTGGTGGGGTCGGTGGCGGCCAGCGGCCCGGCCGCAGCGGCCGCCCGGCCCGTCAGGTCCAGACCGGTGACCGCGGCCTGGACCGCTTCGCCCATGCGGGCCGCGGCCTTGCCGGTCGGAGCGGCCAGCGCCACCGAGAGGTGACCGCCTCGCCCGGCGGCCACCAGGTGGGCCGCGGCCAGGAGCCGGGCCACCGTGTAGGTCTTCCCGGTCCCCGGTCCTCCGGCGATGATCGATACCCCGGGCGCCAGTGCCCGTCGTGCGGCGAGACGCTGGAGGTCGGGCGCAGGGGATCCGTCGGCGGCGAACAGCAGGTCGAGCACCCGGTCCACCTCCTCCCCGGAGGCGTCGGTCCACGGGCCGGACGGGCCGGACGGTGCGGGGTGGCACCGGCCGGCGAGATCGTCGGCGATGGCCACCTCGTAGTGCCAGTAGCGGTGCAGATAGAGCCGCCCACCGTCCCAGACCAACGGGGGGATGGGCCCGTCACCCAGCTGCGGCACGGCGGCCACGACGCCCGATCGGGCCAGGGTGGCCGCCCAGGCGTCCGCCGACGGCCACGGCAGGCCGTCCGCCTCCTCCCCATCGAGCTCGGCGAGCCGGACGGCCATGTCATCGAGCGGCGTGCACACGTGGCCGTACCGGGGGGCCCGGGCCGCCACGGCCAGGGCCAGCAGTTCCTCTGCACCGAGACCGGGCTGCAGGCGGAGCACCGCGGCGGCGAACTGCACCTCGTAGGCCCCGAACACGCCGGCCTCGACGAAGGGGGTCAGCACCCCGGTCCCGGCGGGGAGCACCACGGGCTCCCCGCCGGCACCGATGATCGAGCGAAGGATCACGCCACCCCACCTCCCGGCGGGCGGCCGTCCAGAAGGTCGCTGAGCGAGACCACCAGCGTCGGAGGTACGGCCCACCCGAACACACCCGCCGGCTCCCCGGGCCGTCCTCTAGGACCGGCCATGCCCCGGAGGAACAGGTAGGCGATGCCGCCGAGGTGGGTCTCGGGCCGGTAGTCGGACTTCCGCCAGCGCAGGTAGCGGTGGAGGGCCACCGAGTAGAGGAGGGCCTGGAGCGGATAGTCGTGATCCTCCATGGCCGTCACCAGCCGGGCGGGGGCGTAGTCGTCCGGGCCGACCGGGGCGCCGCGCGGGTGGAGGGCGTTGGTCTTGTAGTCGACCACCACGAATCGGTGACCGTCCGGTCCACCTGGCACCCTCATGACCAGGTCGATCGATCCGGTGAGATGGCCGGCCAGCGTGACCTCGATGGACCCGTCGGCCAGTCGGGTCGCCCACCGGGTCAACGGATCGTCGGGATCGAGGTGGTCCAGTACCAGGGCACCGATGCCCCGCACGCTGGGTGTCGGGCCGTCGTCGGCCAGGCGCAGGTCGAAGGAGACCTCGGCGAGCCGGTCGGCGGCGTCGACGTCGGCCAACCGGACGCCGCCGCACCCGGGTCCCAGCGGGGTCTCGACGGCACGACGGAGGCCGTCGACGAGCAGGGCCTTCCCCTGGTCGGCGGTGGCGCCGGTGGGGATGACGGGGGTCAGGTCCACGGACCGCCACCGAAGTTGGCGGTCCACCGCCTCCTCGACCTCGGCGTCGAGCCGGTCGGAGCCGAAGTCGACCTCCTCCAGCACTGAGTGCACCAGGGTGCCGAAGGCCGTCCCGGCCGGGAGATCGGCCAGCGGGCTCCTCGGAACGCCGCCGTCGACCGAGATGTCGCCCGCCCCGGCGAGAGGTCCACCATCCGGCGCGGCCTCACCGACCTCGAAGACCGGTTCGTCGGGCTCCTGCTCGTCGCCGGCCCCCTGGTCGGCCATCGAGGCATCGTGGGGATCGGAGCGCGCGACCGACGCCTGGTCGACGACGGCCGAGAACGACCAGCGCTGGCGCCGACGGTCCGGGACACCCTCGAGCGTCGCCACCCGGAGCTCGGGCCGCGGCCGATCGACGGACGGTGCGGTCCACGGCTCCTGCCGGGGCGCCGGCTCGTCGATCACCCGGACGGCCACGGTGCCCATGGCCGCCGTCACCAGGGGATCGAGATGGGCCACCACGTCCCGGTCGGCCGGGACCGAGACCGACTCGGCGCTGAACGCCTCGGGGTCGATGGCCACCCCTTTGCGGGCGAACAGGACATGGGCCAGGGCCGACTGCGAGCTCCTCTCGACCTGGGCCCACCACACCATCGTCTGGTGCCGGGCCCGGGTCAGCGCCACGTACAGCAGTCGCAGGCGTTCGCCGGCGGACTCGTCGGCGGCCAGCTGGCGCCGGGCCAGGGCTCCGACGTCGTCGGGCCAGTCCACTCCGCCGGCCAGGTCGAAGGTCCGTCGACCCGTGATCGGGTCCACGTAGACCACGGGCTCGTCCTGGCGGGGCGGGCGCCAGAGGGTGGGCAGGCACACCACCGGGAACTCGAGACCCTTGGCCGCCCAGACCGTCATGATCTGCACCGAGGCCGCCTCCGAGGCGATGCGACGGGCGGACACGTCGCCATCGACCTCGGTGTCGTCTTCGCGGCGGGGTTCGGTGTCCAGCAACGAGAGCAACCCGGCCACGCCGCTGCGCCCGCCGGCCGAGACGCCGGCGAACAGTTCGACCAGGTGGTCGAGGTCGGTCATGTTCCGGTCGCCGTCGGCGGCGGCCAGCACTCTCGGGACCACGCCGCTCTCCGACCACACCCGGGCGAAGGTGTCGGCCACCGAGTGGGAACCGAGCATCTCCGACCACTGGCGCAGCGCCTCCTGCATGGCCACCATGGCGGCCTCCGACAGGGCGGCCACGTCGGCGGCCCGGTAGCCGGCGAACCATGACAGCGCGTACATCCGCACCCGACGGGGGTCGGCCGGTCGGCCGAGGGCGTGGAGGAGCCACCGCATCTGATCGGCGGCCGGTGACTCCAGCACGCTGCCGCCCCGGGCCACGACGGCCGGGATCCCGTGCTCGGCCAGGGCGGCCTGGACGTCGGCGGCCTCGGCATGCCTCCCGACCAGTACGGCGATGTCCGGCGGACGGATCGGCCGGTGACCGCCCTCGTCGACGGATTCGGGGAGGCGGCCTTCGCCGAGCAGCCGGGCCACCTCGGTCACCAGGTCGGCGTAGATGGCCTGTTCGGCCGGGGCCGTGGTGACCAGGTGGTCCTTGAGCTTGTGCCGCACGATGCCATCCCCGACGGCCAACCGGAGCGAGAGGGCAGGCAGGGGCCGGCCGTCACCGCCCAGCAGGTACCGCCCCCGGTTGACCTCGGCCTCGCTCACGGGCACGAACGGGATGTCGGGGCTGCCGAAGGTGGCTCCGTCGAACAGGGCGTCCAGCGACGTCAGCACCGAGTCGTCGGACCGCCAGTTGACAAGGAGCGACCGGCGGGTGGTCGACGAACCATCCTCGACGGCCCGGAGGTAGGTGTGCACGTCGGCACCCCGGAAGGCATAGATGGCCTGCTTGGGGTCTCCCACCAGCACCAGCGTCGTCCCCGTGTCCGGCCGGTCGAACAGTGTCGAGAGGATCTCCCACTGGACCGGGTCGGTGTCCTGGAACTCATCGACCAGCGCCACCCGGAATCGACTCCGGAGGGAGGCGATGGCACTGTCGCCGCCAGGGCCGCGGAGCGCGTCGCGGAGCTGGGTGAGAACGTCGTCGAAGCTGAGGGTCCCGCTCTGGCGACGCCGGAGGGCAACGAGGGCCGCGGTCTGCTCCACCAACAGGCGCAGGAGAAGGTGCGACGAGGCCGCACCGGCCTGGTCCGGGACCGGCGCCAGCACGAGGTCGGGCCGCCCGTCGACCAGCATGGTGGCCTCATACAGCACGTCGGGGCTCGGAAGCAGGTCGACCGGGCGGCCGTCCACGGCGGCGGCGATGAGGACGTCGGCACAGGTGTCCCTGATCAGACCGGACGAGTCGACATCGAGTCGGGCGTCGGGGTCGGCTCCGGCGGTGACGCCCAGGGCACCGAGCACCTGCTTGGCGAATCCGTGAATGGTGGTGACGGTGGCGGCGTCGAACTCGGACACGGCGCGCGTCAACCGGGCCAGCTGAGCACCGTCCCCCTGCCGGGTCAGCAGGGCCAGCAGGTCGTCGTCGGACGGCGCGGGGTGACCCGACTCCAGATGCTCGACCGCGCCGACCACCCGGTCCCGGACCCTGGCCCGGAGCTCGTCGGTGGCGGCGCGGGTGAAGGTGACGATCAGCAGCTCCGAGGCGGATGCCCGGTCTTCGGCGATGAATCGGGTGGCCAGGTCGGCCAGCGTGTACGTCTTGCCGGTCCCGGCGCTGGCCTGGATGGCCACCTTTCCGCGGGGAAGGGGGTCGGACAGGTCGAACCGGGCGGCGGTATCAGCCGTCATCAGTGCCCGGACGCCCGGTCCGAGGGGCGGCCGTTCTCACCGCTGGGTCGGAGGTGGTGGACGTGTCGATGGTCCGGTGCAGGTAGGTGGCGAACCGCCAGGCCCGGCCCTTGACGCCCTGGGGATCGGTGGGCCGGGGCGCGAGTCGGGTGATGGCATCGAAGTCGCTGTCGTCGAAGGCCAACCGTACGGCTGGGTGGTCCCCGTCCTCAGGGAACGGGTACCCCTTCCAGTGGCTTCGGGGCGACTTGCCTCGGTACAGGTGGAACGAGAAGTTGGGGAAGAGCGGCAGGGGCTCGGTCATCCCCTTCCGGTAGCAGTCCACGGCCACGGCCAACAGCGAGGGGGCACCCGGACTGCCCTCGTAGACGGCAGCCGAGGGCACCAGATCGTTGACCGTCGGGTCCCCCCCGGCCCGTTCGGGACGGCTCACCGCCAGCGATCGCCACCGACGGCCCGGATCGGTCGCCACCAGCGCCATCAGATCGAGCCAGGCCGCTACCCGATGGGTCGGCTTGAACCTCGAGTAGTAGAGCTGGACCGGGCCGGACGTACCGCCCCGGTCCCCGCCCAGACGGAGCGGGACCGAGCCGACGACCCGGGTGCCGTCCGGCAGCAGGGCGTCCACCGGCCACGGAACGGCGGGGCCAGGCACCATCCCCGCCTGATGGGCCGTGTCCAGCATCGCCTGCACCGTCCGGTCGAGGATCCGAATCTGATCCTCGCCGAGCGGCGGCGGCGGCAACGTGCCCAGCCGGCGCTCGTAGTGCAACCACTCCTCGAACGTACGTCCGTACTGCCGGGCCTCGAGGAGCCGCGAGCCCACGGTCCAGCCGGTCAGGCCCCCGAGGTCCACGGTCAACGCGGTGGGTGTCTCGTCCTCGGGACGGGGGAGGCGGGCAGCCAGACGGTCGCCGACGAACGCCGCCGTGGGATTCCTGAGGAAGCGGTGCAGCACCGAGAGCTCGATGACGTCGGACGTCAGCGAATCGAGGGGCTCGTCCAGGAACGGTCGCCTGCGTGTGGCCTGGTCCCGTCGGGCCAGCGCTCCGGCCAACTCGATGTGGTCGAAACCCCACGGTGTGCCGGCCGCCAGCCTCCCCGTCTCGAAGCAGCGCTCGTCGTAGGGCAGACGGGGGTGGTCGATCTCGAGACGACGGGCCACGACGGCTCGCGCTCCGGCCTCCACCGAGGCCAGCACGGACTCGTAGAGCTCGGCGGTGGGCACCGCTCTCGGCACCGCCTGGTTGGTCCGGACATCGTGCCCGTCGCGCACCACCACCAGGTGGTCCTGGGCGGCCAGTACCGCCTCCAAGAGGGTCTCGCGGGCCTCGCCCCTCGGATCCCGATCCCCGATGAAGGGGTCCAGGGCCGTGAGGTCGTCACCGGCCGACCCCTCGGCGCCGAAGGCGGTCTGGTCCATGCCCAGCAGGCAGACCACCCGGAAGGGCACCCAACGGAGCGGCGTCAACGAGGTGACCGTGATCCCGCCCCGGAAGAAGTCGGCCCGCCCCACCTTGTCGTCGAGTCGCTCCTCGAGCAGCCTGCGGACGTCGCCGAACTCCAGCGCCACCGACGACGCCTCCCCCTGGTGCACGGACGACTCGACCACCTCGCCGAGGATGCGCTCGAGGGCCTCGAGCTGCCACCCCTGGTCCCGCTCGGTGGCGAACAGGGCGGCGCACGTCTGGCCGATCCGCTCGACCCAGCCGGCCAGGGGGTAGGAGGCCGGTGCATCGGCAGCCAGGTGGGCCAGACATCCCATGACAGCGGCGAGACTCCCGGCGGTCTCGACATCTCCTCCCTCGACGCCATAGGGCGCGATGTCGCCGATGGCGAGCCTGAGCTCCTCGTCGAAGACGGCGGAGCCGATCAGCAGCCGATCCACGGCCGCCCCCCACGTGTTGGTGACGACCGAGCCGGGGAGACCCAACCGCTCCCGCTGGGACGGATCGAGACCCCACCGCACGTTGGTGGCCTCCATCCACTCACCGATGACACCCAACGCGTCGTCGTCGAATCCGAATCGCTCCCGGACCGGACCCAGCGCCAGGAACTCCAACACGGAGTCCACGTCGAACCGGCCGGCCATCAGCTGGAGCAGCGACGAGGCCGCGCTCAGCACCGGGTTGGTGGTCCGGATCGAGCGGTCGGCCAACCGGTACCGCAGGGCGGGAGCACCATGTCGGTCGGCGTGCGGGCTCGCCGCCGAGGGGATCGTCGAGGATGTGTCCGAAGTCGGTGACGACGTCGCGCCGGCCGACCGGCCGAAGGCCGCCTCGACCAGTGGGGCGAAGCGGTCGAGTGCCGGGCAGAGGACGACGATGTCGTCCTCGCTCAGGTCCGACTCCGGCCGGGCCAGCAGATGGAGGAGGGCGTCCCGCAGGACCTCGACCTGACGGGTGGCCCCGAAGCAGGAGTGGAACCGCACCGAGTCGTCGCCGGGTCCATCGCCCAGCGTGGCCTCCGGTGCCCGGTTGGCCCGGAGATCGTGCTGCAGACGACCCAGCAGGGTGTCGGAGGCCGCCCCGGTCGGCGCCCGATCCTCCAGCCGTTCCACTGGGACCTCCTCGGCTCGGACGTCAGCGAGCTGCAGCGCCGTCTCACGATGGAGGCGGCCCCAGCTCCGGAGCAGCGGGTGGGCGACCAGTGAGGCGGTGGCGTCGCCCGACCGTGGGCGAACGGAGCCGTCAGGCGGTGCCGGGCTCGCGCGGAGCAGCCGGTCGGGATCGAGATGGGTCGGCTCGAGCAGGAACAGGTGGACCTCGCGGGACGTGCCGACCGCCCGGGCCACCTCGAGGAACCCACCGACCGGCAGCAGGGTGAACCCGAACAGCACTAGACGCGGCGGCATGTCGAGTGGATCCTCGCCGGCGTGGAGGCGCCGGAGGGCTTCCGGCAGTCGCTCCGGCGGGCTCGGCTCCTCGATCCGGACCCTGACCTGTCGCCAGAGGCGGGCCTGCCAAGCGGCATGGTCGGCCAGGGGCCGACCTGTGCCGTCGACCAACCGGCCTCGGGCCCATTGCCGCACCATGTGCGGACGGTGCAGGTGGTAGCGGTCGAACAGGTCGGCGATGCGCCGGCCCCGGGCATAGAGCGAGGCGCCCTCCCCCGGCCCGGCCCACGCCGCCAGGCCGGCGGGGAGCCCGGTCGCCCCGTCGGCGGTGGCGATGGCATCCACCACCGGCCACACCATCCGCTCGATGCGCCACGGATCGGGCTGGCCGTCGGGCCGGTCCAGGGCCAGCACGGCGTTGCGCAGGTCGCCCGGATACGCCCTGATGATGTTGGCGGCGATGCCGTCGCCGGCACCGGGTCCCGAGGCGCCAAGATGACGGGCCAGCTCGAGGGCGAGCCAGCGTCGCATCCCGTCGGACGGCACCGCCAGCCACTCGGGCGTGAAGGGGTCCGGGGGTGCGACCGCCAGGACCTCGGCCAATCGAGCCGCCAGGGGCCGGGCCGAGCCCGCCGAGTACAGATGGATCATCGACCAGCGACCCTAGTCAGGGGGTGCGACAACCGGGTGACCGGCGTGCCCTTCCGGCAGCGGTCTCCGGCGGTCGAGCCCACTCCGTTCCGGGGGGCCAACCGGGGCGGCCCGCCCCAAGGTGGTTGCGCAATCAACAACATCCCAGGCCACAGGCACAGGCATCGACCCCGCGGTGCCCGTCAAGTGGTAACAAGGAAAGTAGGAAGTGCCCACATCCGGAGACGACTGAGTCCAAAGGGGAACCCCATGGGACACCTAGCGACAACGGGCTATACGGTTTCGAGTGGCGGTAGTGGCTTTGCCGTATTCCTCTTCATCGGCATCGCGCTCTATGTGCTGACCGCTCTCGGCCTCTACGGCACCTTCGTCAAGGCCGGCCAGCCGGGGTGGGCCGGATTCGTCCCGTTCTACAACTTCATCATCCTGCTCAAGGTGGCCGGAAGGCCGACGTCCTGGGGGTGGTTCCTGCTCCTGTTGATCGTGCCCTACCTCGGGACGCTGGCATTCTTCGTGATCTACGTCATCGTCGCCAACGACGTCTCGAAGAGCTTCGGGCACGGTCCTGGATTCACCGTCGGCCTCGTGATCCCTTACGTGTCGGTGATCTTCTACTACATCCTGTGGCTCGGCTCGAGCGTGTATCGCGGACCTGCGGCGGCGATGGGCGCGGGATCGGGTGGCTACCCTCCCGCCGGCGGCTACTACCCGCCACAGCCTGGGTATCCGCCCCAGCCGGGCTACCCACCGGCCGGCCAGCCGGGCTACCCACCGGCCGGTCAGCCTGCCTACCCACCGGCCGGTCAGCCGCCGCCCCCGCCGCAGCCCGGCTACCCACCGGCCGGTCAGCCGGCCTACCCACCCGCCGGTCAGGCCCCGCCCCCGCCGCAGCCCGGCTACCCACCGGCCGGCCAGGCCCCGCCCCCGCCCCCCGTCGCACCCCCGGCGCCGGGGCAGGTGCCCCCTACCTCCGAACCCGGGCAGGCGCCTCCACCCCAGTAGCCAGCCGACAGCACCCCGAAGTGTGGGTGGGGTCAGGTCGTCGGCGTCGCGGCCAGCAGACCGGACGGCACCGTCTCCAGGGTGGCCAGGATGGCCTCGGCCAGGGCCCGGGCCGAGGCGGGGTCGAGCTCCATGGCCACCCGGTCACCGGGGCCTCGGGACGGATTGATCAGATCGATGTTGAGGGTGTGCTCGGGACGGGCGTGGACCGGGTGGTCGAAGTAGACCGTGGCGTCGGTGACGGGGAACCAGCCGGTCGCCCCCTTGCCACTCCCCTCGATCGTCAGCGTGCTCGTCTGGTAGGTGCACATGGGGCGCTCCGTTCGGTCGATGGAGGTCGGTCGGTGTCGCGGGTCGACGGTGCCGCTCAGCGGCTGGCCAGGTTGCGGTCGAAGAACTCCCAGATCCTCTCCCACCCCTCGTTGGCCGCCTCGGGGCGATAGCTGGGCCGGTTGGTGGCGAAGAAGGCGTGGCCGGCCCCTTCGTAGGAGTGGCACTCGAACACCTTGCCCGCCTTGGCCAGGGCCTCCTCCAGCTCAGCCACCTCCTCAGGGGAGGGGTACTGGTCCTCTGCGCCGAAGAGCCCGAGGAGCGGGCAGGACAGATCGGGCGCCAGGTCCACGATGGGCTCGATCCTGATCGGCCGCCCTTCGGGTGCCGGCCGGGTCACGAAGGCCCCGTAGCAGTCGACGGCCGCCTCGAGGTCGAGGCTGCAGGCGGCCAGGAACGACTGCCGGCCGCCCGAGCAGTAGCCGATGGTGGCCACCCTGCCGTTGGAGGACCCGAAGGAGCGAAGGTAGGCGGCGGCCGCGCCCACATCCCCGACCAGGCGCGCATCGGGCACCCCGCCCTGGGCGCGGGCGGCGGCGGCCGCGTCGTCGGGGCTGGCGCCGGGGGCCTCGCGTGAGTAGAGGTTCGGACAGATGGCCAGATAGCCGTGCGCGGCGAACCGCCGGGTGATCTCCTTGGTCTGCTCGTCGAACCCGGGCATGTGGTGGATCACCACCACCCCGCCGGTCGGCGTCGGGTCGAGGGGAAGAGCCAGGTACGCCTCGATGGCGTCCTGGCCGTGCCCGGTGATCTGTACCGTCTCGGCTCGCATGGCGTCGCTCATGGATCGGCTCCTGTCTCTTCCTGGGTCGGGATGGTCCGGAGGGGGCTCGATCGCCGTGGGTCTGGCCGGTGGGCGTTCAGGACGGCTCGACCCCGGTCTCGACGGCGGAGTCGTCGTCGAGCTCGGCACGGGCCTCGTGCAATCGGACGGACTTGACCGCCCGCTCGTCGCGGAAGCGGCCGATCCGGGCCAGGGTGATGTCGAGGCGCTCGAGCAGCTTCTCGTTGGCCTCGATGGCCTCGTCGAGGAGCTGGCGCCGGCGCTCCGGTGACGCATCGCCCCACCGGTACTCGGAGCGGAGCCGGTCGAGGACCTCGATGTCCTCGGTGTCGAGCACCACCCGCACCTCGGCCAGCGAGAAGCCCAGCAGTTCCTGGAGGTCCTTGATCCGGGTGACCCGGGCCATGTCCGTCGACGAGTAGAGGCGCTCGCCCCGCCCCCGGTAGCCGCTGGGGCTGATCAGGCCCTGCTCCTCCCAGTAGCGCAACGTGCGGGTGGTCAGTCCGGTGAGCTTGGCCACCTCCCCGATCCGGAAGGTGGCCGGAGCCGGCTGCGTGGTGGCGTTCCTGGTGATCATCCGGCCTCCACCTGGGCGACGGCGGCGCCGGACACGTCGTCGGGCATCCCGGTCGACGCCACCGGGTCGGGCATCCCGGTCGACGCCACCGGGTCGGCATCCCGGTCGACGCCACCGGGTCGGGCGTCCCGGTCGACGCCACCGGGTCGGGCTCGGAGTAGACGTAGTGACCACCGCGCATCCACGACGCCGCCGCGGCGAACAGGCTGGCCACGATGGCGAAGTCGAGGGCGGCGTGCAGCCCGGCCCGGAACGGGGCGCTGATCAGCCCGGGGAAGAAGCTGCGACCGGTGAGGGCGTGCTGCTGGGCGGCCGGTAGTTGGCTCAGCTGGTGGGCCCCGATGAGGTGCTGCACCGGGTCGTAGCCCAGGAAGGCCGCGAACAGCGTGGAGACCGCGGGAAGGTGGGCCGCCGCCTGGGCGGCGTCGGCCGGCACCCCGTGCGCCAACAGCCCGCGCAGCAGATTGCCCGACAGGGTGGCGGAGAGGCCGACGATCATGAGTGAGAAGAAGATCCCGATGGAGAGCACCTGTGCCGAGTTCTGGAACGTGGTGTTCATGCCCGACCCGGCCCCCCGGTGCTGCGGGGGCAGGCTGTTCATGACGCCGGCCCGGTTGGGAGAGCCGAAGGACGCCATGGCCATGCCGGTGACGAACAGCAGCACGGCGAAGACCCAGTAGGAGAAGTCGACGGGCAGGAACTCCAGGAGGGCCAGGCAGACTGCGGTGACCAGCATGCCGCCGGTGGCGAACGGGCGGGCCCCGTAGCGGTCGGACAGCACTCCCGAAGAGCGGGCCGGCGATCAACAGCCCGGCCGTCAGCGGGCAGCATGGCGATGCCGGCCCACAGCGGCGTGACGCTGAAGGCGTAGCCGTGCAGCGGCAGCCAGATGCCCTGGAGCCAGATGATCAGCATGAACATCAGTCCACCCCGGCTCAGAGCGGCCAGGAAGCTGGCCAGCACGCCGCCGGTGAAGGCCCGGATCTTGAACAGCTGCAGGCGGAACATCGGCTGCTCCACCTTGGTCTCGATGATGCAGAAGGCGACGAGCAGGGCGAGTCCGACGACCAGCGAGGCGATCACCGTCGGGCTGGTCCACCCCATGGTGTGGTGGCCGTAGGGCTCGATGCCGTAGGTGATACCGACCATGACCAGGATCAGCCCGAGGGCGAAGGTGATGTTGCCCGGCCAGTCGATGCGGGCCGGGCGGCGCGGGCTGGTCTCGCGGAGCTTGAGGTAGCCGAAGACCGTGGCGAACAGGCCGATGGGGACCGAGACCAGGAAGATCAGCCGCCAGTTGATCGGAGCCAGCACGCCGCCGAGTACCAGTCCGATGAACGTGCCGCTGAAGGCGGCGGCCTGGTTGACCCCGAGGGCCATGCCCCGCTGGTTGCTGGGGAAGACGTCGGTCAGGATGGCCGACGAGTTGGCCATCAGCATGGCCGCGCCCACCCCCTGGAAGATGCGCATCGTGATCAGCCAGACGCCGGCGGCGTGCCCGGTCATCCAGGTGATGCTCAACATCAGGGAGAAGAAGGTGAAGACGGCGAAGCCGAGGTTGTAGATCCGGACCCGCCCGTAGATGTCGCCCATCCGGCCGAGGCTGACCACCAGCACGCTGGTGACGACGAGGAAGCCCAGGATCATCCACAGCAGGTAGAAGGTGTTGCCCGGCTGCAGCGGGTCGAGCCCGATGCCCCGGAAGATGTCGGGCAGCGCGATGAGCACGATGGAGCCGTCGATGGTGGCCATCAGCATGCCCAGCGTGGAGATGAACAGGGCGATCCACTTGTAGTTGGCCGGAAGGTCGGCCACGGTGCGGTCCCCGCGGACTCCATGCCCCGAGGGGCCCGACGGGCCCCTCGGTGCGCGGTTCTGCGTGTCCTCCACGACGGCCATGGCTCTCCGGGGCTCGCTCGATCTACCTTCTACGTCAATCTATCTTAACGTTCGCGTCAATCACCGGCCGATGCACCGACCAACGCCGAGCCCGCGGTTTGCCCCCCGGTCGGGACGTCCCCTACAATGAGTTTTATGATACAACTCAGTTCGGACACCCCGACCACGGTCCCCGGAGCGCCCACCCGTTCGCCCCGCCCCACCGAGCAGGCCGGAGCGTTCGTCACCGCCGCCGGGCTGCAAGTCGACTCGGTGTCGCCCCACCGGGTGGCCGGCCACATCGACCTCGACGAGCGGCACCACACCCCCTGGGGCATCGTCCACGGCGGGGTGTACACCACCGCGGTGGAGAGCGCCGCCAGCATCGGGGCCAGCGCGGCGGTGGCCGACCACGGCCAGGTCGCCGTGGGGCTGACCAACACCACCCACTTCCTCCGCTCGGTCACCGCCGGGCGGGTGGTGGTCGAGGCAGTCGCCCTCAACCAGGGCCGGACCCAGCAGCTCTGGCAGGTCGACGTGACCGACGGCTCGGGGAAGCGACTGGCCCACGGAGAGGTACGACTCCAGAACGTGACTCCGGCCGGCGGTTGAATGCCGGCGACTCGGGGTCCGGTTGGCGGCATCCGTCCGGCGGACTGTCACAACCGGGACCCGGCCGGCGTCAGACGCGTATGCCAACCGATGCCGATGTGATCGTGGTGGGGGCGGGACTGGCCGGGTTGACCGCCGCCACCACCGCCCGACAGTCAGGGTCCCGGGTCACGGTGCTCGAGGCCCACGCTCCGGGAGGGCGGGCCCGCACCGACGAGCGGGACGGATTCACCCTCAACATGGGGGCGCACGCCCTCTACCGCGGTGGGGTGGGCATGGCCGTCCTGGCTGCCTTGGGCATCGCCCCCGACGGGGCCGCCCCGCCACTCGCCCGGTACCGGGCCCTGACCGGGGGTCGCCTCCACGCCCTGCCCACCGGTCCGGCCTCCCTGCTCCGGACCGGTGCGCTGGATACCCGCTCCAGGGCCCAACTGGTCCGGCTGCTCGGGCTCCTCCCCCGCCTCCGGCCCCGGGAGCTCGGTCACGTCCCGCTGGCCGAGTGGCTGGCCGACCAGCGCCTCCGCCCGGACGCCGATGCGATGGTCCGGGCCCTGATCCGCTTGGCCACGTACACCGACGACGTCGACCGGTTCAGCGCCGACGCCGCCCTCTCCCAACTGCAGAACGCCGGCCGGGCGGGCGTCCTCTACCTCCACGGTGGTTGGTCGGGACTGCTCGGCGCCCTGTCCGACTCCCTCGACCTCCGCACCGGGGTGGAGGTGGAGGGCATCGACCGCAGCGGGGCCGGCGTGGAGGTCCGCACGGCGGCGGGGACGCTGGCGGCGGGCCGGGTGGTCGTGGCCACCGGCGGACCGGCCGCCGTTCGCCGGCTCCTCCCCGCGGACCCCGAGTGGGGCGAGCTCGGTCCCCCGGTGACAGCAGCCTGCCTCGACCTCGGGGTGTCCGGGGTGCCGGCGCCGGGCTACGTCCTCTCGCTCGACGATCCCCTCTACGCCACCGTGCAGTCGCCCCCGGCCCGCCAGGCCCGCGAGGGCGGGGCGGTGGTGGCCGCGGTCCGCTACGGCGCCCGCACCGCGGCACAGGACCGCCCGCAGCTGGAGTCACTGGTGGCCACGGCCGGCGTGGGTGAGCAGGACGTGGTCGTCCGCCGGTTCCTGGCCCGCATGGTGGTGTACAGCGCCCTCCCACTGGCGACGGCCGGGGGGCTGGCCGGCCGGCCCGGGATCGAGGACACCGGCGTTCCCGGCGTGACCATGGCCGGCGACTGGATCGGTCCCGTTGGGCTCCTGGGCGACGCCGCACTGGCCAGCGGGCATGCCGCCGGTAGCCTGGCCGGGCGCGGGCGCCCCGACTCCTCCATAGTGGTGGTGTGATCAGCGCCCCACCCGCCGGCTCCCCACCGGCGCCCTCCGACGCCTTCGAGCGGGAGCGTCCCCGACTGGTCGGGCTGGCCTACCGCATGCTGGGAACGGTGGCCGACGCCGAGGACGTGGTCCAGGATGCCTGGTTGCGCTGGCGGACCGTCGTGCCCGGGGACCTCGACCGACCCGAGGCCTGGCTGACCACCGTCACCACCCGGATCGCCCTCGACCATCTGCGGACCGCTCGCCGGAGGCGGGAGGCCTACGTCGGACCGTGGCTCCCCGAGCCCCTGGTGGCCGCGGCGGGGCCGGCCGAGGCCGCCGAACTGGCCGAGTCGCTCCGGTTGGGGTTCCTGACCGTGCTGGACCAGCTCGGGCCGGTGGAGCGGGCGGTGTTCCTGCTGGCCGACGTGTTCGCCGTGCCCTACGCCGAGATCGCCGTAACCGTCGGCAAGTCGGAGGGGGCCTGCCGGCAGATCGCCAGTCGGGCCCGGCGGAAGGTCCGGCCCGACGTGGACGCACCGCAGGGGAGACGGGACCCAGCCGGCCGCGGGACCGACCGGGCCGTGGTCGAGGCCCTCCTGACGGCGGTGGCCCTCGGCGACGTCGAGGTGGCCCTGCGCCACGTGGCCCCCGACGTGATCTGCGTCTCCGACGGCGGGGCCTCGGTCAAGGCGGCCAGGCGGCCGGTGGTCGGGGCCGACCGGGTGGTCCGCTTCCTGGTCAACCTCACCCGCCGGTATGCGGGCCACCTCACGGCCCGCCCCGCTTCGGTCAACGGCGACATCGGCTCGGTGGTGTCCCGGGACGGGACCGTGGACCTGGTGGCCGCGTTCGAGGTCGAGGGCGGCCGGGTGGCGACCATCCGGATGGTCCGCAACCCGGACAAGCTGGTGCATGTGGATGCACCCCCCTCGGTCCGGTAGGCCGGTCAGCGGGCCCGCACCACGACTCCGCCAGAGCCCGACCGGCCCGAGAAGCACGATTACGGCCCTCCGGTGGCTTAACGTCTGGTCCAGTGATGCCACCGACGCCCGCCGAGCACCACCCCCACCGGGCCACCCGGACCGCCTGGGCCGGCCTCGTGGCGCTGATCGCCGTCGGTGTGCTGGCCACCGGTTGTGGGCAGTCGCTCTCGAGCATCGTCGGGTCGACCTCCACCACCCAGGACCCCGTCGGCGCCGGGGTTCCCTCGGCCCCGACGCCCCCACTCTCCGGTGAGGTGGCCGTGGCCTTCCCGGTGGCCGGCTGCACCAACAGCTACGGCGTCGTGCTCCCCACCCAGGGCTGGAAGCCCAGCGTCCTCCTCGCCCCCATCCCGACGGCCCTGGTGGGCAAGGTGGAGTTCTACACCGACGGGACCCACACACTGCTGGGACCCGATGGCTGGAGCTGCTCGGAGTGGGCGGCCTCGGCCGGGGCCGCCGGCCTGGCGGTCACCCCGGCCAACACCACCGCCCCGGCGAACTTCACCCAGGCCGAGGCGGGCACCGAGGGCGTCTTCGCCACCTTCGACAGCACGGCTCGGCCCTCGGGGATCGCCCTCGTCTGCCCGTACTTCACCATTCCCCAGTGGCAGCAACGGGAGGCCGGTTGCAACGGGTCACCTCCGACCGGGGAGCAGAGCGCCATACCCACCCCCGACCTGGCATCGGTCACCGACCCCGCGGGCATCACCGGCACCCTCGAGGGGTCCGGTGGCCCGCACCCGGTGACCGGGGTGGTGATCTTCCCGCAGGCCGTGCCGGCCGTGACCAACGGCTCCCCGGTGGTCGTGGCCCAGGAGTCGTGCTCACTGGTTGCCGCGACCCTGTGCCCCACGGTGATCTCCGACTTCGAGGTTCGCGAGTTCCCGGTCCCCACCGCCCACAGCTGAGCCTGCGGCCATCGGTCCGGCGGCCATCGGTCCGGCGGCCATCGGTCCGGCGGCCATCGGTCCGGCGGCCATCGGTCCGGCGACCGACGACAGCCTCCGTCCCCCGGCGATTGCTTCCTGAACTCACTCCGAGAAAGCGATTGCACACGCTCCGTACTGTTTTTGAGCGATTCGGGACGGGCCACATCGGGCCGGTATAGGTTCGCCCCGAGATGGCGTCGTCCGCGCCGTGGCACTGCGGCCGGCATCGACGGAGGGGCACTCGGTCGAAGCCGGCGGATTCGGGGCGGACGGGGCGGACAGCCGAGAGGTGCCCCGCAGGTCCGAATGGAGGCAGGCCATGGAGAACCAGGACGCGTCGGGTGACCGCCGGACGCCCGACCACCCCGAGGGGACGATGAACCTCCCCGAGTCCGGGGTGTCCGCCATCGCCACCACCGACGTGGGCGTCCACCGGGAACGCTCCCGTAGTGGCCGGCTCCGCCGCCTGGCCATGATCCTGGCCCCGGTGGCCATCCTGCTGGTGCTCCGCGACGTGTTGGATCCGGGGGCCTCCCTCCCGGTGCCCCACCTTCCCGCCTCCTTGCAGCCCATGCTGCCGGCCATCGCCTTGATCACCGTCCTCGTCCTGGTCATGGTGATCCCGCTGCTGGGCGCCGGCCGCTCCCCGCACATCCTCTACCGGCCCGATGAGATCGACCATCGGCTTCGACGACGTGCGCGGCGCAGCCGGTGGCTGGTCGAGGAGGTGGTCAAGACCCTCAACCTGTTCCTGGCCCACCGGACCTTCGCCGAGCAGATGGGCGGCACGCCCCGCAGGGCCATCCTCTTCGAGGGCCCGCCGGGCACCGGCAAGACCTACATGGCCAAGGCCATGGCCGCCGAGGCCGGCGTGCCGTTCCTCTTCGTGTCGTCGTCGGCGTTCCAGTCGATGTTCTACGGGCAGACCAACCGCAAGATCCGCTCCTACTTCAAGGCCCTGCGCAAGGCACGCCCGGCGCGAGGGCGGCGCCATCGGGTTCATCGAGGAGATCGACGCCATCGGCGGCGCCCGGGGCGGCATGGGCAGCGGCGGCACGGCGAGGGCATCGCCGGCGTGGTCAACGAGCTGCTCATCCAGCTGCAGTCCTTCGACCAGCCCCCGCGCCGGGTCCGGCTGCGCGGGCTGGTTCGTCGACGGCGTCAACCGCCTGGCTGCCCGCCGCACCGCCAGCTTCGACAAGCCGCCGAACGTCGCCGGCCAACATCCTGGTCATCGGCGCCACCAACCGGGCCGCCGACCTCGACCCGGCCCTGCTGCGCCCGGGCCGCTTCGACCGCACCATCTACTTCGACCTGCCCGGCCGGTCCGGGCGGCGGGACATCATCGACTACTACCTGGGCAAGAAGGCCCACGAGCGCCGAGCTCGACGACCCGGCCAGCCGGGACACCCTGGCCGCCCTGACCGTCGGGCTACTCGCCGGTGATGATCGAGCACCTGCTCGACGAGGCGCTGGTGTGGGCGCTGCGTCGCGGGGCGCGACCGGCTCTCCTGGGACGACATCCAGCAGGCCAAGATGACCGAGGAGATCGGCCTGGCCCAGCCGGTCGAGTACACCGAGGCCGAGCGCCGGACCATCGCCACCCACGAGGCCGGTCACGCCACCGTGGCCTGGCTGGTGGGCAAGGGCCGCAAGCTCGAGGTGCTCTCCATCATCAAGCGCAAGGACGCCCTCGGGCCTGCTCGCCCACTCCGAGGAGGAGGAGCGCTTCACCAAGACCAAGTCCGAGATCCGAGCGCTCATCCAGATCGCCTTCGGCGGCATGGTGGCCGAGGAGCTGTTCTTCGGCGAGGCCGCGACGGGCGTGGCCGGCGACCTGCAGGCCGCCACCCACGAACGCCTGCCAGATGGTCGGGCAGCTGGGCATGGGCACCACGCTCATCTCGTCGGCGGCCATGGAGTACCCGGCCGGGGGCATCGTGTCCAAGGTGCTGGCCAACGACGACGGACGCGCCGAGGTCGAGTCCCTCCTCGGCGCGTCCAAGGACTCGGTGACCCGGATGCTCGACGAGCACCGGAACGTCGTCGAGGCCCTGCGGGACGCCCTGCTCGAGCGGGAGGAGCTCATCGGCGACGACATCCTCCAGGTGATCAGGGAGTCGCAGCCGTCGGGTGCACCGGTCGGAGGCGAGCGGTCGAACCGTACGGGACGTCCGGAGGGGGTCCGACCTCGGATCTCCCCCGACGCCCCGGCGCCGGTCGACTGATCCACCGTCCCGGCTCGAGGGCCCGTCCGCACCAAGCCGGCGGCGGCTGACGTCAGGCCCGCTCGGCGCAGCTGCTGCAGCGGCCGCGGAAGACCACCTCGACCGTGTCGACCGTCATGCCGTAGCGCTGGACCCGGGGCAGGCTGAGACCGTCCACGCCCCGGGGTTCCACGTCGAAGATCAGCCCGCAGCCCTCGCATACCAGGTGGTGGTGGTCGGGGCCGACCTTCGGGTCGTACCGGGTGGTGCCGTCGGACAGGCGGATCTCGCTGATCTCCCCCATGGCCACCAGCTCGTTGAGCGTGTTGTACACGGTGGCCAGGCTGACCTCGGGCACCACGCGCCGGGCCCCGGCCAGCACCTGCTCGGCACTCAGGTGGACGTGCTCACCGTGCAGCGCGGTGATGACGGCGCGGCGCTGCGGGGTGATGCGCCAACCGCGGGACTGGAGCCGATCGGCGAGGAGGTCGACCACGTCAGCCGCGACGCTCCTTCACGCCCTGGGTGATCCGCTCCCCGAACTCGGGGTCGGCCGCCCGGAAGTGGGCGATGCTCCGCTCCACGATCCCGTCACCGACCGGACCGGGCGACACGGCTCCGAGCCCACCGGCGATGTTGTCGACCAGCCGGGCCCGGGCCTCGGCCGGCTGCAGGCGGTAGAGGTCGCCGGCCTGGGCGAAGTCGTCGGTGTCCCGGGAGTCCCATTCGAACGTCCCGGTGACGCCGTCCAGCTTCAGGGGGGCGGCGTGGGGCCGGCCGGTCTCGACGGGGCCGTCGAAGGAGTTCGGCTCGTAGTTCTTGGCCCGGCCCCCATTGCCGTGACCGGCCATCAGACCGTCGCGGCCGTAGTTGTCGGCCTCGGTGGCGTGGGGGGCGTTGACCGGCAACTGGGTGTGGTTGATTCCCAGGCGGTAGCGGTGGGCATCGCCGTAGGCGAACAGCCGGCCCTGGAGCATCTTGTCCGGCGAGGGTCCGATACCGGGGACGAAGTTCCCCGGGTCGAAGCCGGACTGCTCCACGTCGCCGAAGTAGTTGTCGGCGTTTCGGTTCAGGGTGAGCGTACCCACCTCGTGGAGCGGGTACTCCTTCTGCGACCACACCTTGGTCAGGTCGAAGGGGTTGACCGGGGAGGCGGCGGCCTGCTCGGGGGTCATCAGCTGCACGCTCAGCGTCCACGACGGGAAGTCGCCCCGCTCGATGGAGTGGATCAGGTCCAGCTGGTGGCTGTCCGGATTGAGCCCGGCCAGTTCGGCCGCCTCCGCCGAATCCAGGCACTGGATGCCCTGGTTGGTCTTGAAGTGGTACTTCACCCATACCGGCTGGCCGTCGGCGTTCACCCACTGGAAGGTGTGGGAGCCGAACCCGTCCATGTGCCGGTAGCTGGCCGGGATGCCCCGGTCGCCGAAGAGCCAGGTGAACATGTGAGTGGCTTCGGGCGAATGGGAGAAGAAGTCCCATACGTTGTCCGGCTCCTGGTGGTTGGTGAACGGGTCGGGCTTCTGGGAGTGGATGAAGTCGGGGAACTTGAGCGGGTCACGGATGAAGAAGATCGGGGTGTTGTTGCCGACCAGGTCGTAGTTGCCGTCCTCGGTGTAGAACTTCACGGCGAAGCCCCGAGGGTCCCGGACGGCATCGGCCGAGCCCGCGTCCGCCGGCCACCGTGGAGAAGCGGAGGAAGGTCTCGGTCTCCTTGCCCACCTCGGAGAGGAACCGGGCCCGGGTCCACTGGGTGACGTCGCCGGTGACGACGAAGGTGCCGTACGCCGCCGACCCGTTGGCGTGGACGACCCGCTCGGGGATGCGCTCACGGTTGAACCGGGCCAGCTTCTCCAGGAGGTGTTGGTCCTGGAGCAGGACCGGTCCGCCCGGACCTGCGGTCTGGCTGTGCTGGTTGTCGACGACCGGGGCGCCGGACTCGGTGGTCAGGGTGGGCTTGGGCATGGGAACCTCCGCACGGCTGTGGCGTTGTCTGGTGCACCGCTCGAGCAGCTACTGCTCGAGCGGTGACTCGATTACCGGAACAAGTCAAATATTAGAACTATTCTAACTCCGGGTCAAGGGGACGCGATCGGAGCCCACTGGTGCCGACCGCCGCCGATCCGGTGGCGACCGGCGCCGTCCCCCCGGAAGTCCCGGCACCGGGTTCCCGGCCCGCACCTATGCTTGCGGGGTGACCGCCGGACACGGCACTCGCACGGTGCTCTTCACCGACATGGTGGGCTCTACCGCACTCCGGACATCGCTCGGGGACAACGCGGCCGATGTGCTCCGGGACGAGCACGAACGGATTCTGCGCACCACGGTCGAGGACCACGGCGGCACGGTCGTGAAGGTCATGGGTGACGGCCTCATGGCCGTCTTCGACGGTGCCGCGACCGGCGTGGCCGCCGGCGTGGCCCTCCAGCAGGCGGTGCATCGTCAGGCCGAACGATCCACGCTCCCCATTCAGATCCGCGTGGGAATCGCCGCCGGCGATGTCACGTGGGACGCCGACGACTATCACGGCACTCCGGTGGTCGAGGCCGCCCGGCTGGAACCGAAGGCAGTGCCGGGGACCGTTCTGGTCTCGGAACTGGTCCGGCTGCTGGCCGGTTCCCGGACCGAATTCGACTTCGCCCCGGCGGGACCCTTCGAGTTGAAGGGACTACCCGGTCCGGTGACCGCCTACGAGGTCGCGTGGTCGCCCGAAGCCGACGTGGTGACCACCCTGCCGGGGCCGCTCTCGTCCAGCGACTCGTCCTTCGTCGGCCGGGAAGGCGAACGGGAGCAGCTCGAGGGGCTGTGGCGGGCCACCGACCCCGACGGCCTTCATCTGGCCTTCATCACCGGTGAAGCCGGCATCGGCAAGAGCCGGCTCGCCGCCGAGGTGGCCCGCGCCGCTCACCGCGACGGAGCCACCGTGCTGTTCGGTCGATGCGACGACGAACTCGACGTGCCGTACCAACCCGTCGTCGAGGCGCTCAGACACTTTCTCGGGCAGTGCCCCCCCGCCTATCTGCGGGACGAACTGGGAGCCGGCGCCGGCGAGCTGGTCCGGTTGGTCCCGGAACTCGCTGACCGGTTCCCCGGGCTGGCACCGGCGCCGTCGACCGACGCCGAGACGGCCCGATACCGGTTGTTCGAGGCGATCACGGCCTGGCTGGCCGCCGCCTCCGAGATCAAGTCGATCCTCTTCGTCATCGACGACCTCCAATGGGGATCGAAGGCAACCCACCTCTTGGTCAGGCATCTGGCTCGCTCGAGTGCGGATCTGCGGGTCCTGCTGGTTGCGACGTGGCGCGACACCGACGGCGCACCGGATCGGACCCTGGATGGACTCCTCGGCGATCTGGCCACCGGCGTCCGGCCCACCAGGATTCGACTCCCGGGGCTGGCCCGCCAGGAGGTCGACCGGTTCATCGACCAGGCCCTGGAGCGGTCGGCGGAGGGATCGGCCCCGGTGGCCGGCCTGGCGGAGCGACTGGGCGCCGCGCTCTATCGGAAGACGGAGGGCAATCCCTTCTTCGTGCAGGAGCTCACGAGGGACCTGCTCGACATCGGTCTCGCCGACCTGGCCGCGCTCGATGAGGACGTGCATGGGCGGCTCGGCGTCCCCGAGACCGTGCGCGATGTCGTTCTGCGTCGGGTCCGGCGCCTCGATGACCTGTGCCGGCGGGTACTCGCTGCGGCGTCGATCGTCGGGACCCAATTCGAGGTGTCGGTCGTCGAGCGGATCCTCAACCTGCCCGGTGACGAGGTGATCGATTCGCTCGAGACAGCGATGACGGCACGTCTGGTGCGTGAGAGTACGGGATCGGTGGGCGTCTTCCAGTTCGAGCACGGGCTCTTCCGTGACGTGCTCTACTCGGAGCTGGGCGCGACCCGACGTGCCCGGTTGCACGCTCGGACGGCGGCCGAGCTCGAAGCGGTCCATGCCGGCGACCTCGACCCGTGGGCGGCGGATATTGCTGCCCACCTTCTTGCCGTGGGCAGCCGGGACACGGCCGACCGAGCCGTGGAATTCCTCATCCGCGCCGGCGAGGTTGCCGCCCGCGGCCTCTCGTACGAGCAGTCGGTGGCCACGCTGGAGCAGGCGCTGTCGGTCGTCGAGTCGGCCGACGCGCCGGACACGGACCGGAGACTCCGGGTGGTGCTGGCGCTGGGGGACGCGAAATTCCGGACGCTCGACTTCGACGGTTCGAACAAGGCATTTCTACAGGCCGTCGAGGAGGCGCGGCATCTGGGCCGACCGGAGGCATTGGCCCGGGCCACCTGCGGACTGGCTCGGGCGGTGCAGCCCGGGGCACCCGATCTCGGGCTTGGACACCTGCTCGACGAGGCGCTGGATGCGCTGACCGAAGACGATTCGTATCTGCGGGCGCAGCTCCTCGCCGTCACCGCTGCCCATTCGCTGCAGAACTCCGACCAGGGCCCGCGACTCGACCTGGTCGCCGAGGCCGTTGCCATGGCAGAACGTCTCGGCGACCCGGGCGAAGTCGCATTCGTGCTGGGGGTGTCGGTAATCGCCACCTTCAGCCCGGACCTGCTCGAGCAACGGCTGACCTACATCGACACACAGCTCGAGCGCTCGGCCTGCTCGGGTCACCTCGAGGCGGCCTGTGAGGCCTACGGCTGGCGGGCCACGTCACTCGTCGAGGCCGGTCGGCCCGACACCTTCCGTGACGACGTCGAGGCCATGCAACACCTGGCCGACCAGTTGGGACAGCCCTGGTACCGCGCCATGGCCCAGCAGCGGCGCGCCATGGTGGCCCAGCTGTCCGGCGACTACGAGACGGCCGAGGTGTTGGCCGACGATTCGCTTGCCGCGGCACCCCAGCAGCAGTTGGCGGTGCTCGCCGGCTATGCCGGGCTGACGTGGACCGTCCGACGGGACCAGGGCCGCCTGGCCGAAGTGGAGCCCGCGCTCGTCGCCTTTGCCCAGATGACGCCCGACGTTCCCGCCTGGCAGGCGACGATCGCCGTCACGGCACTCGAACTCGGCCGTCCCGACGACGCCCGGGCCCAGCTGGACACCCTGGTGCAGCGGGGCCTCCCGTCGATCCCGAAGGACTGGCTCTGGCTGGCTACGACGGTGCTGGCGTCCGAGGTCGCCGCGGCGGTCGCCGAGCCTGATCTGGTCGGCGAGCTGCTCACCCTCCTCCGTCCCTATCAGCGGCGCGGTGTCCCAGTAGCCATCGGAGTCGGCTACCTGGGCACGACGTCGCGGGCGCTCGGTCTGCTCGCCTCGCGACTGGGCGACCATTCCACGGCCATCGCCGATCTCACGGACGCCCTCGAGATCGAGACGAGGATCGGCGCACCTGCGTACGAAGCCCGGACCATGGTGGCGCTGGCACGCGTCCACCTCGATCGCGCCGAACCGCCCGACTCGGATCGGGCCGCCGACCTGCTGCTCCACGCCCGGGCCATCGCCGAGCGCCTGGGCCTCGGAGCCGTCGCGTCGGACGCGTCCACTCTGCTGAGCGTGGTCCGGCCGTAACCCCGGCCGGAAGGGCAAGGCCGGGACCCGGGGGACCCCTGGTCCGGAGCGGTGGCTCAGCCCCCGCCTGACGGCAGCAGGATCTCGTCGGCCGGACGGTGCTCCGACCCCGGACCGGCGAGGGCCCGCACCGACCGCGCGTCGAGCTGCTCGCCGCAGGACGAGCAGCTGGGCACGACGGTGGCCTGGTGGCGGCACGCCTTGTGCTCGATCACCACGGGCGGTCCCTCGGCCGCCTCCCACGTGTCGCCCCACTGCCGCAGAGCCGTGAGGACGAGCCACAGGTCCCGACCCTTGTCGGTGAGCCGGTAGTCGTAACGGACCGGGTGCTCCTGGTAGGGAACCCGCACCAGGACGCCGCGCTCCACCAGGTGGTCGAGGCGGTCGGTGAGGATGTTGCGGGAGATGCCGAGCCGCCGGTGGAAGTCGTCGAACCGGGTGACCCCGAGGAAGCAGTCCCGGACGATGAGCATGGTCCACCACTCCCCCACGACTTCGAGGGTCTGGGCCACCGAGCAGTTCATGCCTTCGAAGCTCTTCCGACGCATGGTGCCAGTGTACTGGGTTGCATGGTGCAATGCACTGCGGGACCGGGATCGGTCGAGGCCCGAGTGGCGAGACCGAGAGGGCGGGGGCCGGGGGGCCGGGGGCCGGGCCGTCGGGCCCGGAGCGACAACGGCGTGGACCTACCAGAGGGCGTTCCAGTCGTCGGGGGCCAGCCATCCCAGCGGCCCGGCGTCGTCCGGGCGCGGGACCCGGACGGTTTCGCTGTCGATCCAGGTGGGCTGGTCGAACCCGGCCTGCTTCCAGTGTCGGAGGGGTACCGACTTCCAGTCCCGGCTCTTCATGCCGCCTTCGGAGTAGCCCGGGCGCACCAGGAGGTCAGCGGGGGAACCGGCCACCACCACGCACCGCCGCGACTTCCCCTCGAGGTCGGAACGGTCCGCCTCCGCCGAGTCGAACGTGATCCAGGCGAAGACGACGCCGGCCACCCACGGGTCGTTCCGGTCGAACTCCTCCTCCTGGGCCGGGGTGAGCGACGCCCGTCGGGTGAGCCTCGGCGCCACACTGGCCTCCCGGCCGGCCGCCGTCCGGTCCCGTGCGGTTCCTCCGGTCGCCCTCGAGGCCGAGGCCGACGCGGCCGACGCACCCGACCGCTCCTGCTTGCGGGCCCGGCGGACCTGCTCCCCCGCCTTCCGCGCCGCCTCCATCTTCCTCCGGCGTTCGTCGGCGTCCTTCTGCTTCTTCAGCCGGCGCGCCTCGCGCTGCTCGGGCGTGGTGGCCCGCTCGACCGGCGGAGCGGCCGGTCGCCGCGCTCCTGGTGGCTCCTCCGCCGACCAGCCGGTCAAGCCGAACCGCTCGTCGCCCGCCGCCACCTCGAAGCACAGGTCCGAGGCGGGCATCTGGCTGTCCGCCACCGAGGCCAGCATCACCCCGATGGTGCCGGGCGAGAACGAGCGGCTGACCTGGTCGAGTGCGTCGAGCAGCTGCTCGCGGCTGGGATCGTCGGAGTGGTCGCCGAGCACTTCGATGGTCCGGGTCAGGCAGGCGTCGGCCAGCACCGCGGCCAGGTAGGGCAACGCCGCGCGGTACTGCGGGCGGGTCAGGGCGTCGGCCGGATCCCGGTGCTTGCGCAAGGCGTTGAGGGCGTTGACGACGACCTTGGGCGCCTGGAAGGAGGGTTCGTTGGTGCGGGCCAGCGCCGCCTTCACCTCGTCCCGGCCCACCCGTGACAGAGCGAACCGCACCAGGGCCGCCCGATCGCTCTCGGTGATCTCACCCTCCATCGGCACTCCCTCCCCTGTGCTCCGCCGCCGCGCTCCGTCGGTCCGGGCCGTCGCCACGGGCGGCAGCGGGTGTTCATCATCGCAGAGTCCGGTGGCCCACCGGACCAGCCCCACGGGCGATACTGAACGGATGGCCTCCCGACCCGGTCCGGTGACGAACTCGACTTCGGCGTCCCGCCGGACGACGCCGACGTGAACGGACCGGGGGCCGGGTCGGTGGCGGCACCGCCTCCGGGGGGCCCGGCCGGCATCCCGGACGGCTCCGGGCGACGGGGCGGGCCCGGCCCGTTCGTCACCTTCGTCGAGTACGAGCGCCCGGACGGGCTGGTGGCCCGCTGGGAGTCGCGCCGGTACCGCAAGCAGGCCCGGCCGGGCGCGGGCACCCCCGCCCACACCTGGTGGGCACCGCACGCCCGAGGTTGGTGGATCGCCGTGCTCTTCATGGTCGGCTCGGCCCTCTTCGCCCTCGGGGCGGTGCCGGGCTACGCCGGTTTGGTGGGAACCACGACCGACTCCATCACCTTCTTCGTGGGCTCGGTCTTCTTCACCTCGGCCGGGTTCCTCCAGTACCGCGAATCGGTGGATGCCGGCGCCGACGGACGGCCCCACGGATGGGGCAGGGTCTTCGTCTACCGACCCCGCCAGATCGACTGGTGGGCGTCCGCCGTCCAGCTCATCGGCACCCTCTACTTCAACGTCAGCACCGGCAACGCCCTGCGGATCGACCTCACCGCCCAGGCGGCCCAACAACATGTCTGGCGGCCGGACGCCATCGGGTCCATCTGCTTCCTGGTGGCCAGCGGCATGGCCTGGTTCGAGGTGTGCCACGCCTGGTTCGCCTGGTCGCCGACCAGCCTCTCCTGGTGGATCACCGCCCTCAATCTGGTCGGCTCCCTCGCCTTCGGCGTCTCCGCCGTGGCCGCCTACATCGTCCCCTCCACCGGCCAGCTCTGGAACGCCGAGCTCTCCAACCTGGGCACCTTCGTCGGCGCCCTCTGCTTCCTGGTGGGGGCGTTCCTGCTGCTTCCGGAGCGGACCGCCAGGGTCGAGACCCCGACGCCGGCTTCGACGGCCCCGCGGCCCACCGTCGGGCCGGCCGCGGCCACCTGATCCTCCGGCCGGCTCGGTCCTCGGGCCGGCTCGGTCCTCCGGCCGGCCGGCTCGGTCCGGCTCGGCCCCGGCCCCGTCGGTCGGGCCCGGATCAGACCCTGAGGGGTGACGGCCCCCCGAAGTGGTCGTGGAGGGCGGTCCGGGCGGCGTACACCCCGCACATCCCGTGCACCCCGGCCCCGGGCGCGGTCGACCCCGAACACAGGTACACGCCCCCGAGGGGGGTCCGGTAGGGGTTCCACTGCACGGTGGGCCGGAAGACCGTCTGGAGCAGGGTCGAGGCCCCGCCGGCGATATCCCCGCCCACGTAGTTCGGATTGTGCTGCTCCTGTTGTGCGGCGGTCCGGACGGTGCGGGCCAGGACCAGCTCGCCGAAGCCCGGGGCGAACCGCTCGATCTGGGCCTCGATGACGTCGTGCATGTCCACCGTGGATCCCGACGGCACGTGGCAGTAGCCCCAGAGGGCCTGCTGTCCCGCCGGGGCCCGCGTGGGGTCCGCCACCCCGGCCTGCACCACGATGCAATACGGCCGGTCCGGGTGCCGCCCGGCGTTCACGTCGGCCTCGCTTCTCGCCACCTCGGCAAAGGTTCCTCCGAGGTGCACGGTCCCGGCCCTCCGGCAGACCTCGGCGCTCCACGGCACCGGTCCCGAGAGGGCCCAGTCCACCTTGCAGACCCCCGGTCCGTAGCGGAACCGTCGCAACGCCCGCCCGTACCTCGACGGCAGGGCGTCCCCGGCCATGGCGGCGAGGCCGCTCGGCGCGGTGTCGACCAATACCGCCGTGGCCGAGGGGAGCTCATCGAGTGACTTCACCCACTGTCCGGTGACCAAGGTCCCGCCCAGTCGCTCCAGCTCCGCGAGCATGGCGCCGGTGATCCCGGCGCTGCCGCGTTCGACCACGGGCCAGCCGGCGGCATGCGCCGTCAGGGTCAGGAACAGCCCGAAGGCACTGGTCAACGGGGCGGTGAGCGGGGCCATGGAGTGGGCCGAGACCCCGGCCAGCATGGCCCTGGCCCGCTCGGTCTCGAACCGCCGGGCGAGCGCGGCGGCAGGGAGGAGCCCGGGCAGTCCGAACCGGGCCAGGGCCAGCGGCCGGCGGGGAAAGGACCGCAGTGGGGCCAGGATGGCTTCGCTCACCGGCCCGGCGTCGGCCAGGAGCGGACCGAGCAGTCGTCGGTAGGCCCGGCCGTCGACGCCGAGCGAATCGGCGGTGTCCCCCACCGACGGGAGGGCGGCCACCGCATCGCCCCCGTCGAGGGGATGGGCGAAGGGCACGTCGGGCTGTCGCAGCGAGGCCCGCAGTCCCTCGAACGCCGGCTGACGGAAGAACGGGGAGGTCAGCACCATGGGGTGGGCCGTGGAGCAGACGTCATGGCGGAAGCCGGGCAGTGTCAGCTCTTCGGTACGGCACCCACCGCCAGGGGTGTCTGCCCCTTCGATCACTCTCACCGACAGACCGGCGGCGGCGAGGGTCACCGCCGCGGCCAGACCGTTGGGCCCCGACCCCACCACCACGGCGTCGACGGCGTCGACCCCGCCCATCAGGGATCCACCCGCCGATCGGGGCCCCACCCGGTCATTGGCCCGTCCCCCGTGTCCACCTCTTGCCGATCACGTCGTCCACAGTGCCCTGTCCCACCGGTGGGCTGCCAATCGGAGGACAGCAACCGGCCCAGCCCGCCGGCCACCTGCCAGCGCCTGTCGGTCGTTCGTTGCTCGCTGTCATGTTCCAGTGCTCTTGATGGTTGTCCATGTCCTATGCAACCAGGCCCGACCGACCGCCGTTCCCGTCGACAGGGTGGATGCCGTTTGGACCCCGGCCGGCTCCGGCACCGAGGACTCGTGGCCCACGGTACGGGCTTGTCACACCCTGGGTGTTGGCTGTGGTCATGGATCTCGCAGTCATGGACGAGGCACTGGCCCGGCTCGGGGCGACGGACCCCTCGGAGCGCTCCGATCCGGAATCCATCAGCACCCTCCTGCGCCAGTGGGCCGAGTTCGACAGCCTGGTCACCCAGTCGGTGGCCTCCTTCGACGCCCTGGGCGAGTGGCAGGCCTCCGAGGCCCGTTCGGCCACGGCATGGCTGCAGTCCGTCGCCCGTCTACCCAAGAGGACCGCGCAGGTCCTGGTCCGTCGGGGTCGTGCGCTCCGCCACCTGCACCACACCAGGGCGGCTTGGGCCGAGGGGACCGTCACCGGGGCCCACGTGGACGTGATGGTCTCGCTCCGGGGTGAGGCCACCGAGGAGGCCCTTGCTCGGGATGAGGGGCTCCTCGTGGAGAAGGCCCGGACCCTCACCTACGACCGTTTCGTCCAGGCCGTCGCCTACTGGAAGCAGTTGGCCGACCCCGACGGCTCCGACGAGGCCGCCGAGAGACGAAGGGCCGGCCGGGACGCCTACCTGGTCCGGAGCTTCTCGGGCACCTGGTTCGGGCAGATGACCCTGGACCCGATCTCGGGCGCCATCGTGGGCGACGAGCTCCAACGGTTGGAGCAGCTCCTCTTCGACGCGGACTGGGCCGAGGCCAAAGAGCGCCTGGGAAGGGAGCCGACAGTCAGCGACGTCACCCGTTCGCCCGGCCAGCGGAGGGCCGACGCCCTGGTGCTCATGGCCACCCGCTCGAACACCGCCCCGGTGGACGGCCGCAAGCCGCACCCGCTGTTCACCGTCCTGGTCGGCTACGAAACGATGTACGGGAGGATCTCGCAGCTGGAGGACGGATCGGTCGTCCCGCCCGGCTCCCTCCTTCCCTGGCTGGAGGAGGCCGACCTCGAGCGGGCCGAATACCGGGCAGACGGAACCGTCGCGGTCGGTGCCCGGGCTCGGATCACCACACTGGACCTCGCCGGCTTCGACCACGCCGTGCTCCGCCCCATCACCCGGGTGGAGTGCCCTCCCGCCGACCGCTTCTTCACCGGAGCCACGCGGCGGGCCATCGAGATCCGGGACCGGGAGTGCTGCCACCCGAGCTGTGACCTCCAGGCCAGTCGGTGCCAGGTGGACCACGTCCAGCCCTACGCCCAAGGAGGGCTGACCACCCAGGAGAACGGTCGGCTGCTCTGCAGCACCCACAACCGGATGCGCAACCATGGCGACCAGCGGCGTCCGCCGCAGCGGGAGTGAACGGCTCGATCTCACCTGATCGTCCTGAAGCACCTGGCAACCAGGCGCCGACCATCCGATTGCCAAGAAATCCCTGGTCCACGAGGTTCCCATCCGGGACTCAAGACTGGATCCCGGCGTTCCGATGGAACCACCACCTGAACGCGGAAGATGCACGGTCCCATCGGTGTTGGACCCTCTGAGAGGAGGAGGTCCCACAGCCACCTGCCACGAGGTTGTAGGACAGAGGAGATGGAACAGATGGAGCGGGAACAGATGGAGCGGAACAGTGGAGCGGAACAGATGGAACAGGACGAGGCCGGACAGGTTCCCGACGTCGCCACCACCCAGGGTCGGACGCCGACCCCCGGCGATGCGCTCCGCACCCTCCCGACCGAGGCCCAGCGGCGGGGGACGCGCTTCGTCTCGGCCCAGGCCATGCAGGCCAAGCTGTTCTCGGTGTACGACGCTGCCGCAGCAGCAGAGGACGCACTGGCCCTGGTCCAGCAGCAGCTCACGCTGACGCTCGACCGGAGCTACTACGACGCCGAGGAGATCGAGAGCATGGCCACGCAGCTGGACTCGCTGCTGGCCCTCGACAGCATCGAGCTCGAGCTCGAGCAGTTGGACTCTGGCGACCTGGTCTCCGAGGGCTGAGGGCCGGCGCCGGGCCGGGACGACGGCCCACGGGACCACGATCAGGCCGGAGTTCTGCTGGTCAGGGACCTGGGCGACTACGGTTGACGGCCATGGAGACGGTCCGAGTGGTGCTCGCCGAGGACAACGCGCTCCTGCGGCAGGGCGTGGAGAAGCTCATCGGCCATCAGGACGGACTGGAGCTGGTGGGGACGGCCGACGACCTGCCGGGCCTGCTCGCGCTGGTCGAGAGAGTCAGCCCCGACGTGGTGGTGACCGACATCCGGATGCCGCCCACCGGGACCGACGAGGGCATCCAGGCCGCTGCGCACCTGCGGGAGCACCGTCCCGATGTCGGTGTGGTGGTGCTCAGCCAGTATGCGAACCCCGAGTACGCCCTGGCCCTACTGTCGGACGGTTCTGCCCGACGGGCCTATCTCCTGAAGGAGTCCATCGCCGGCGTCGACGAACTGGCCCGGGCGATCCTGACGGTCGCCGAGGGGGGCTCGGTGGTCGACCCGGCGGTGGTCGACGCCTTGGTCGGGGCGTCCGCCCCCCGGCGGCCCTCGGACCTCGACCGGCTCACGGCCCGCGAGATGGAGACCCTGTCCGAGATGGCCCAGGGAAAGAACAACGCCGCCATCGCCGCCTCGCTGTTCCTGTCGGAGCGGGCGGTGGAGAAGCACACCAATGCCATCTTCTCCAAGCTCGGACTCACCGAGGAGGGGGACGTCAACCGGCGGGTCAAGGCGGTGCTCATCTACCTGGGCGGTCAGCCCCCCGGGTAGCCACACCCTCCGGGAGTGCTAGCTCACTGTCTCGGGAGCGAAGTCCGTGAGAGAATTGACCATCATGGACGCGCTCCCGGTGTTGATCGTCGACGATCAGGCTCCCTTCCGCATGGCCGCCAAGGCCGTGGTGCGCCGGATGGAGGGGTTCGACGTGGTCGGTGAGGCCACCGACGGTGAGGAAGCCGTGGCCATGGCGGCCGAGTTCCACCCCGCCCTCGTGCTCATGGACATCAACATGCCGGGTATGAACGGCGTGGAGGCCACCCGCCGGATCGTGGCCGCCGAGCCTGACACCGTCGTCATCCTCTGCTCGACCTACAACCCCCAGGACCTCCCTCCGGACGCCGCCGCCAGCGGGGCCGTGGCCTATGTCAACAAGGAGGAGTTCGGTCCCACCGAGCTCCAGCGCATCTGGGTCGAGCGGGAGACCGTCGACTTCCTGCCCAGCTGACCGGTTGCCAGTTCCACCGTCGCCTCAGGTGATCGGGATGGATCCCCGTACCGTGGACCCGGCCCCCGGAGCCGAGTCCCAGCGCACCGAGCCGCCGATGGCCCCGAGACGGTCGCTCATGTTCATGAAGCCGTGGCCCGCCTGAGCTACGGCCGGGTCGAATCCCGGCCCGTCGTCGGAGACCGTGAAGAGCAGCCCCCCCTCCTCCTCCCACACCCGAACCTCGACGTGGGAGTCGGGAGCGTGCTTCGCCGCGTTCTGCAGGGCCTCGAGGCAGCAGAAGTACACGGCCGCCTCGATATCAGGTGAGAAGCGCCCGATCCCGTCGCTGACCGTGGCCACGTCGAGCGGGCTCCGGGAGGCCACGGCCCGGAGAGCCTCGGGCAGGCCGTTGTCCATCAGCAGCGGCGGGTAGATGCCGTGCGCCAGGTCGCGCAGCTCCTGGACGGTGGCCTTGACCTCGGCGGCGATCTCGTCGAGGGCCTGGGCGGCCGCCTCGGGGTCCTCGGCCACCAGGTCCTTCACCAGCCTCACGTTCACGGCCAGCGCCACCAGGTGCTGCTGGGCTCCGTCGTGGAGGTCACGTTCGACCCGACGTCGCTCGGCGTCCGCCGCGGCCACGATTCGGGTCCGCGAAGCCCGCAGCTCGGCGGCCTGCCGTCGGACCTCGTCCAGGGTCGACTGGAGGGCGGAGTCGAGATTGACGTTGTGGAGGGCCAGTCCCACCTGGCGGGAGAGCTCGGTGAGGACCAGGTCCTCCTGCTCGGTGAAGGGAGGCTCGGTCATTGGCCGCTCGACCACCACCAGTCCCAGGAGCTCACCGCCGTAGGTGATCGGACACACCCGGAGCTGGGCATGGTCCCGGCCGGTGATGACCGCGGGCAGCCACACTGACGTCCAGGCGTTCCCCGACACCCCGGCCCGGGCCACGACCGGCTGCTCCTGGGGCCCGATGTGCAGCGTGCTGGGCCCGCGGTCGGGGATGGACGCGGTCCGCTCCAGGACCTCGCTGGAGCCGGTGAACACCTCGGCACTCGTCAGCACCATCGACTTGTGCAGGGACTCGGTCAGCTGCAGCAGAAGCTCGTCCATGGCCACCGCCCGGGTCAGCCGGGTGCTGAACGTCTTGACCACGTCGTCGGGGACGTCGTCGGTGCCGTAGACCAGCCGTTGGGCGAAGCGCTGGACCCGCTGATGGGAGACCGACGCACCGAGGGCCACCACGGCGGCGGCCAGGATGGAGAGGCCCAGCACCTGACGGTCCCCCGGCCCGGGCTCGTGACCGAACCCCAGGATGACCAGCACGTAGACGGCCAGCACCACCGCCGAGAGCCCGGTCACCGTCAGGAGCCACACCAGGACCCGGTCCGACGCCCCCAGCAGGCGCCGGAAGGAGGCAGCGGCCACCCCGGCCGGCACCAGCAGCGTGCCCCCGGCGGCGATGGCCCAGGGATGGATCGGCCACCGGACCAAGATGTAGAGGCCCACCACCACCAGCCCGAACTCCACGGAGGCGACGGCCCCGGCGGCAATCCATTGCAGGCGTTGGCGGTCTATCCCCGGAGCCAGACGGTACCGGCGGGCCGCGCCGACCAGCCCCACGGCCACGGCCACCAGCCAGCCCGCCACGGCTACCGGAACGGTCAACCGGCCGGGTCCGAACCACGCCCACAGGCCGAAGGCCGACCCGGCGGCGTAGCACACCGCCACGACCACCCGACGGGCCCGCGAGACCAGCCGACCGTCGGGCACGGACAGGAGGAACTGGACACCCACGGCCATGAGCAGCGCCGGGACCAGGGTGGCCACGAACCGGGCGGCGTGGCCGGTGGTCCCCGCGGTGGTCTCGCCCAGCTCGGCGGCGGTGAACACCACCGCGCCCAACAGGGAGGCCAGCGACACCAGTCGACCCAGCGGTCGGAGCGCGGGCCGGACCAGGAGGCACAGAGCGGCCGCCACCCAGCCCAGCGTGAGCTCGACCCGGATCACGTCCGCCGCGCTGACCCCGGCCCCCACCGCCTTGGCCAGCCCGTACCCGGCCACGGCGAGGGCGGGAACGACCAGGAGCGCGCTGGGTGACAGCCGGGCCACGTCGTCGCGGTCGGCGGGCGCCGGCACCGCCCGGGCCCGCGAGGGATGCGCACCCATCCCGGTGACCTCGCCGCCCCGGTGGTCCGGGACGTCGTGCGCCACCGGTGCCGTTGCCTCCCGGGTGGCCGCCGTCATGGCGTCCGCGGTGGCCGCCGGTGCGGTGCCCGCCGCACCGGACGCCCCGGCTGTCGCCTCCGAAGCAGCGGCCCCCGACGCGGACGCCTCGGGAGTCGTGGTCACCGAACCTCGGACCCGGCCTCGGCCGGCTTCCGGTCCGGTGCCTCCACCATGCGCCCGTCGCGCATCGAGATCACGTGCTCCGCGGCCCGGGCCACGTCGTTGTCGTGGGTGACGAGCACGATGGTCTGACCGCCGCGGTGCAGCCGCGACAGGAGTTCGACGATTTCGTGGCCGCTGTCCGAGTCGAGGGCCCCGGTCGGCTCGTCGGCCAGGAGCAGGGTGGGCTGGTTGGCCAGGGCGCGGGCGATGGCCAGACGTTGGCGCTGCCCACCCGAGAGAGAACCCGGGACGACCTTGGCCTTGTCGCCCACCCCCAGGAGGTCGAGGAGGTCCCTGGCCCGGCTCTCGGCGGGCTTGCGCTTGGTGCCGGCGATGATGGCCGGCAGGGCCACGTTCTCCAGCGCCGTCATGCTCTCCAACAGGTTGAAGAACTGGAAGACGATGCCGATGTGCTGGCGCCGGATGAGGGAGAGCTCGTCCTCGGTGCGACCCGTCACCAGCTGCCCGCCCACCCTGATGGTTCCCTCGTCGGCCGTGTCCAGTCCGGCCACCAGGTTGAGAAGCGTCGACTTTCCGCACCCCGACGGGCCCATCAGCGCCACGAAGTCGCCGGCCGGCACCCGCAGGTTGGCGCCGCGCAGCGCCCGTACCGGTGCGTTCTCGGCCTCGAAGGTCTTGCGAACCCCCACCACCACCAGTACGTCCTCGGTCCCGGCGTCGCCCTCGACTCGGGGATCGGGCTCAGGCCCCTCAGCCGTCGGGTCTACGTCCACCGCTGCACTCATCGGGCTACTCCTCCGGGAGGGTTGTCGGAACGGCTGCCGGCCGGCACCGCCAGCGGTGACCGACCGGAGACGGCTGACGGCGAAGACGGCGGCGGGCCCGGGTGCGACGCCGGCGTCGCCACCGATACCGCCGGCACCTGGCGGGCGATGCGCCACGCCCGAACCGGGGTGTCCCGTCCTTTGACCAGTTGCTCGGGCAAGAGTGTCGCCTCCACCGGCGCCGCCAAGGCGTCCATCGTGGCCTGACTCAGTACAGTCTCCCCCGATTCGGCCAGCTGCTGCAGGCGTTGGGAGAGATTGACCGTGTCCCCGACCAGGGTGTACTCCAGGCGCTCCTCGGTTCCGAGCAGGGCGGCGGCCGCCTCACCGGTGGACAACCCCATGCCCAGCCCGAAGGCCGGAAGACCCTCCCGCCCCCAACCGGCGTTGACCTCGGCCTGGAGCCGGTGGGCGTCCGCCGCGGCCAACAGGGCCCGGTCGGCGTGGTCGGGCTGGGAAAACGGGGCCCCGAAGACGGCCATCACCGCGTCGCCCACGAACTGCATGATGGTGCCGTCCTGAGCCAGGATGGCCTGGTTCATGGCGGCCCGGTGGGTGTTGAGCTGGCCGGCCAGCTGGCTGGGATCGGCATGCTCGGCAATGGTCGAGTACGACCGGATGTCGCTCATCAGCACCGTGACCTCGACCACCTCGGTCTTCCCGATGTCACGGCCATCCCGCCGCAGCTTCTCCGCCAGCCCGCCGGGTAGCAGGCGAGACAGGGACTCACCCTGCTCCTCCCGCTCGACGATGCACTGGTGGAGCAGCCGCAGCCGGCGGATGGCTCCCTCGGTTCCCGCCGAGACTCCTTGGGCCAGCTTGACGAACAGCGCCTCGACCTGGGTGTCGACGGCCTCGGGGGTGGTGCGCTGGGCGGCGGCGATGGCCTTGATGGGCCTGCCCTCGGCGACCCAGTTCAACAGCGTCTCCTCGGATTCGGTCAGACCTCCGTGGGTGGTGACCGGCCGCACGAGGGCATCGACGATGGAGGGGTCGAGTGCCGTGCCGCCGGTGGCCACCGCCCGCACCGCGTCGACCAACTGGTTGCCCTCGGCGATGTGGTCCTTGAGGAGGTAGCCGTAGCCGGCCGAGCCTTCGGCCACCAGGGAGATCGCGTACTCGGGGTCGTCGTACTGCGACAGGATGACCACACCGGTGCCCGGACACCGCTGCCTGACCTCACGGGCCGCCTCGATGCCCTCGCGCTGAAAGGTGGGTGGCATCCGGATGTCGGTGACCAGCACGTGGGGCTGGCTGGCCAGTACCCCCTCGACCAGGCTGTCGTAGTCCTCCGCCACCCCCACCACCCGCAGGTCGCTCTGGCGTTCCAGCAGGGTCCGCACGCCCTCCCGGACGATCACGTTGTCATCGGCCAGGAAGACGTCGATGACGGCCCCCGGGGTCGGGTCTTCGGTATCCATGATGCATCAGTTATCACATATCACCGGCCGGCCGGACAGTGCGTGAGCACGTCATCGGGGGGTGGTGCCAGCCACACCCTGCTTGGAGGGCGGTCACGGTGGACCTGGCCATCATCCGGCGTCAGGATGGAGACATGCGAACCGAGCACTCCGTGACATCACTGTCGTGGATCCCCTCCGAGGCGGTCCGGGGCGGGACCCGGGTGGCCTTCGACCGGGGCTTCACCCACTACGACGATCCACCGCCCGACGTCATCGAGGACATCGAGGCGCTGCGCAAGGCCGATCGCTTCCGGTTCGCCAACGTGCTCTCGGCCTACCTGGAGTACGGCGCCGACGGCACCATCACCGGGTACGGCTACACCGGGGGCGGCCTGATGGGCTCGACGACCGTGGCGCTGGGCGGCCTCAACAAGGAGTTCGAAGCGGTGGCCCTCCCTGTCATCCAGCAGCCGCCGGAGGTGGGGGACGGCTGGGTGCGGTTCGTCCAGACGGCCGGGGGCCGTACCGGGCTCCCCGCCCCGCGCCGGGTGCGCCGAAAGCCGTTCATCCAGTGGCAGGCCCCGCTGGTGTGGGCCACCTTGGGACTCACGCTCCGGGTCGACGGCCCGGCGACGTTCGACGTCCTCGGGGCCAGCCGGTTCCCCCGGCACTGGTTCTACGACGGGGACGGGAAGTTGGCGGCCAAGTCGGGGCTCACCGACTTCAAGGACTGGTACCGCAAGTCGTTCGGGAAGCAGACCCCGTGGGGTGACCAGGACTCCCCCGCGCTGGTCACCGCGGTGGAGACGGCGCTCGAGCGGGCACTGTCGGTCCAGATGATGGACAAGAATTCGAAGCCGAAGTTCCGGAAGCTCTCGGCCGGGGACACCCTGGTGCAGGAGGGCGAACCGGGCACCGATGTCTTCCTGGTGCTCGACGGAGTCATCCGCGTGGAGAAGGGCGGCGAACGGATGGCCGAGTACGGGCCCGGCGCCGTACTGGGCGAGCGTGCCGGCATCGAAGGGGGCACCCGGACCTCGAGCCTGGTGGCGGTGACCGACTCGCGGGTGGCGGTGGTGGCCCACAGTGCGATGGACCGCGACCAACTGCACGAGCTGGCCAAGGGCCACCGGAGCGAGAAGCCACAGGCCTAGGGGGTGCGGGCCCACCTCCTGGGTGTGCGTGGTTCCGTTCCCACCCCGGGCCTCCCTTTCGTCCGCTACGGGGGCAACACGTCGTGCGTGGCCCTGGCCCGAGACGGCGAGCCACCCTCCCTGGTGCTGGATGCCGGCACCGGAATCCGATCGCTGACCGAACTGCTCGGCGGCGGCTGTGGTGGTGGTGGTGACAGCGGCAGTGCGCCCTTCACCGGCAGCCTCCTCCTCTCCCACCTGCACTGGGACCACGTCGAGGGCCTCCCTTTCTGCAGGGCCCTCGACCGTCCGGACGCCCGCTGCGACCTCCTGCTCCCCGCCCAGCCCGACGGCACCGGGGCGGCGGCGGCGCTAGCCCGCATGATGTCGCCACCCAACTTTCCCATCGGACCCGACGGGCTCCTCGGCAGCTGGACGTTCGCCGCGCTCGAACCGGGGACGTACGAACGGGAGGAGTGGGTGGTCTCCGCGGCCGAGATCGCCCACAAAGGGGGGACCACCTTCGGCTATCGGATCGAGGGCGACGGCTCGGCCCTGGCCTACCTCCCCGACCACTGCCCAACCGCCTACGGTCCAGGTCCGGACGGATGGGGTGCGTACCCGCCGGCTGTGCTGGACCTGGTCCGCGGCGTCGACCTGCTGATCCACGATGCCCAGCTGACCGCCGACCAGCTCCCCGACGGCGCAGCCTACGGGCATGCCGCCATGGAGTACGCCGTGGCCCTCGGCGAGCAGGCCGGCGCGTCCACGGTGGTCCTGTCCCATCACAGCCCGGGTCGAACGGACGATCAGCTCGACGAGATCGCCCGCCGGTTCCGCAACCACGCGGCACCGTCGGTGGTGGTGGCCGTCGAAGGCACGGTGCTCGGCTGGTGAGCCGACGGTTGCTGGTCGCTGCGCCCTCGGCGCTCAGCCGGCCAGCTCCTTGACCTTGGCGATGAGGTCGACCGGCCGCTGGTCGCCCACCGGTACCGGCGTCACCTGGAGGTGGGTCACGCCGGCGGCACCGTAGGCGGCGATGCGCTCGGCCACGTAGCCCTCCGGACCGCACAGCGAGGTGGCCTCGAGGAGCTCGGCCGGGACCAGGGCCTCGGCCTCCTTCTTCTTGCCGTCGAGGTACAGCTCCTGGATCTGCTCGGCCTCCTTCTCGAAGCCGTAGCGTCGAACGACGTCGTTGTAGAAGTTCCTCCCCTTGGCGCCCATACCCCCCACGTACAGGGCCACCCCGGGCCGCGACAGCTCCCGGAGGGCGGTGACGTCATCGCCCTCGCCGATGGCCAGCAACCCCCCGGTGGAGATCTGGAGTGGGCCGAGGGAGGGGTCCCGCTTGGCCGCCCCGGCATCCAGCGCCGGCCCCCAGATAGCCCGGGCCTGCTCGGGCATGAACATCATCGGGAGCCAGCCGTCGGCCACCTCGGCGGTCATGCTCACGTTCTTCTCGCCCAGCGCCGCCACCCAGATGGGGACGGCCGGCCGCACCGGGTGGGCGATGATCTTGAGCGCCTTGCCCAGACCGGTACCCTGGTCCGGAGGAAGGGGCATGGTGTAGTAGGCTGCCCTCGTGGACCAGTGGGGCCTCCCGCTTCCAGACCTGCCGACAGACGTCGATGATCTCGCGGCGTCCGGCCGATGGGGGCGTTGAACGGTACTCCGTGGAAGCCCTCGATGACCTGGGGACCCGACGAGCCCAGTCCGAGGTGGAACCGACCGTCCGAGAGCGTGTCGATCCCGGCCGCGGTCATGGCGATGAGCGTGGGAGTCCGGGTGAAGATGGGCAGGATGGCCGAACCGATCTCCACCGACTCGGTGAGGGCGGCGATGTACCCCATCAGACTGGGCCCGTCGAGACCGTAGGCCTCGGCCACCCACACCAGGTCCAGCCCGGCCTTCTCGAACTCCGCCACCTCGGCGGCGGCCTGCCGGAAGCCCCCCGCGTAGCTCAGGAACGTACTGATCTTCATCGCTTCTCCCCGTCAGGTCGTGCGCCCCGCGGCGGGCGCTTCCCCAGACCTTACGACGGGCGGACGGGACGGCGACGGCGAGGTCAGTCCCAGGCCCGTACGCTCATCGACTGACTGGCCGTGGCGAGCAGCGCGCCCCGTTCCGACCAGAGATAGGCCACCCCCTGGCCGTACCCACCCACCAGCGCCTGGATACGGATGTCGCAGAGCACCCACTCGGTGGGCTCGAGATGGACGACCCGGATCGTGTTGTCGAGGCTCCGGGACATCACCCGGCGTCCCAGGGGCTGGGACACCCCGCCCGTCACATAGTCGCCGATGATGGCCAGGGTGGCAGCCGAGGGCTCCAGGTGCCCGGGCACCCGGGCCCACAGGGCGCTGGCGGGATCGCCGGGACCGGCGGTGCCCGAGGTGATCTCCTCGAACGACCGCCCCCGGGCCAGGCGGACGTCGATCCGGTCGAAGATGGAGGTGGTGGTGAAGTCGGGGAGGCGGCGGGGTGGGCACTGGTCGGGCGGGGGCACGTCCGGCGCGGTGACCCACACGCCGCCGTCGTCGAAGCCTCCCGGCAACCCCATCGCCGCGTTGACCGTCAGGATCTCCTGGTCGCCGACGTACCCCACCGCCCTGGCCTGGGTGACCCGGTTGCCCTCGGCGGCCAGGGTCACGGTCAGGTCCAGTACGGCGTGGGTCGGCGCGTAGGAGAGGTACTGGGCCGTCGACCACACCGTCGGGCGGCCCGAAGCCGCCTCCAGGGCCACCAGGGCGGCGCCCAGCCCGCACCCGCCGAACAGGAAATGGCCCGGCGTGGCCAGCTCGGGCACCACCGTCAGCCGCCACTGCCGGTCGTGACCGACCGGCTCCATACCGAGGAACTGCCGGGCGTCCGTCACCGCCGCGCCGACAGGGCCGTCCGGGTCAATCGCCCCGTCTCCACCGCCCCCATCAGCTGCGGGGCACCTTGGACCAGGGCAGCTCCTTGTCCACCCGGACGTCGCCGGGCAGGCCGAGGATCCGCTCGCCCAGGATGTTCCGCTGGATCTCCGAGGTGCCGCCCTCGATGGAGTTGGCCCTCGACCGGATGAACAGCTTGCGGGACGATCCCGGGCGGGCCCACCAGGCCCAGGCCCTCGGAGCGGCGCATGGTGTAGTCGTAGCCGACGAGACCGTCGGCGCCCAACAGGTCGATGCACAGCTCGTAGACCCGCTTGTTGACCTCGGCGAACATGAGCTTGGCGATGGAGCCCTCGGGGCCGGGATTGCCGGCCTTGCGGTTCTGGCTGGCCCGCAGGTTGGTGAGCCGCAGCGCCTCCGACTCGATCCACAGACGCAGTCAGCCGGTCACGGTCCACCGGGTTCCGACGATGGCCCTCGGCTCTGCCAGATGCGCACGGCCTCGGCGATCGAGCCCGACCCTGCCCCGGGCGCCGTCGAGCTCCCCCCGATCGTGGTCCGCTCGTTGGACAGCGTGGTCATGGCCACCCGCCATCCCTCGCCGACGTCGCCGACCCGGTCGGTGTCGGGTACGCGGACCTCGGTGAGATAGACCTCGTTGAACTCGGCCTCGCCCGTCATCTGGCGCAGCGGCCGCACCTCGACCCCCGGGGCGTGCATGTCCAGGGCGAAGTAGGTCAGGCCCTTGTGCTTGGGCAGCGTCGGGGTCGGTCCGGGCCACCAGCATGCCCCGGTCGGCGATGTGGGCCAGCGTGTTCCACACCTTCTGCCCGGTGACGACCCACTCGTCCCCGTCGCGGACGGCCCGGGTGGCCAGGCCGGCCAGATCGGAGCCGGATCCGGGCTCGCTGAACAGCTGGCACCACGCCTCCTCGCCGGTGAAGGTGCGGCGCAGCAGGCGCGCGGCGGAGCTCGTCGGACCCGTGGGTGACGACGGTCGGCCCGGCCATGGTCAACCCGAAGAACTCGCGGGCGCCGGGGGGCGTGGCCCCGGCCTGGGCCAGGCGCCGGTCCACCTCCCGCTGCAGGCCGGGAGGCAGGTTGAGGCCGCCGAACCCCTCGGGGAAGGAGACCCAGGCCAGCCCGAGCTCGAACTGGCGGGCCCGGAACGACTCGACCGGGGTGGTCTTGGGGTCGAGCTCGTCGAGCAGCTGGCCGGTCCGGTCGGTCACCAGGGTCGCGTCTGCCATGCCCAGAACATACAGCGGTGGACGGGAATCCGGTTCGGGTCGGAGACGGGGGGACCTGCCCCCGCGATGTCGAGGCTGCTCCCAAAGGTGAGCGACGCGACCACCACGTCCACGGCGAGCACGGTGCCGGTGATCGCCGACCGTACCGGCACGGCGGCCCGACCCCGACCGGTGTCCAGGGCTCCGCCCGCCCTGGAGAGGGCCTCCGTCAGGGCTGGAGGCGCTCGATCCTCCAGCCCGAGTCCGTCGGCGTGTAGCGGAGGCGGTCGTGGAGCCGGTCCCGGCGGTTCTGCCAGAACTCGTAGGACCGCGGGCGGACCCGCAGCCCGCCCCATCCGGCCGGTCGGGGCACCGGGCGGTCGGTGTACTCGGCGTCGAGGGCACGGACCCGTGCGTCCAGCTCGTCCCGACCGGCCACCACCGCGCTCTGCTGCGAGGCATGGGCCCCGATCTGGGCACCCCGGGGGCGGGTGGCGAAGTAGGCGTCCGACGCCGCCGCGCTGGTGCGCTCCACCGGACCCTCGATGCGGACCTGGCGACCCCGGGGCTCCCAGTAGAAGAGCAGGGCGGCCAGCGGGTGCGCGGTGAGCTCCCGTCCCTTGCGGCTGTCGTAGTTGGAGTGGAACACGAACCCGTCCTCCCCCCACTCCTTCAGCAGCACCATCCGCACCGACGGCTGGCCGTCGTCGCCCACCGAGGCCACGGCCATGGCTTCCGGGGCGTCCATCGAGCGGGCGGCATCATCGAACCATCGGCCGAACTGGGCCAACGGGTCGGGATCCACGTCCCGCTCGGACAGCGGTTCGGCGTGCAGGTCCACGGCCCGACCCTACCGGTGGCGGGAGGTCCCGGCCGGCCGAGGCCCCGCCGTCGGGAGCCCGGTAGATTCGCCCACTGTGACCGGGACCATCGACGTCGAGGCCGAGCGCGCCGGCACTCCCGGCTGTGCCACCGTCAATCACCTCAACAACGCCGGCGCCGCCCTTCCCGCCGAGGCCACCCTCGGGGCCCAGATCGACCACCTACGGTTCGAGGCGGCGCGGGGCGGATACGAGGCCGCGGCAGCCGTCGTCGACCGGTTGGCCGCCGTCCGGGCCTCGGCGGGCCGGCTCCTCCACTGCGGCGCCGACGAGGTGGTGGTGGCCGGCTCGGACACCCAGGCCTGGACCAAGGCGGTGTGGGGCTACTTCATCGGCGGGGGCATCGGCCCGGGCCACCGCGTCCTGGTCGACCGGCTGGCCTATGACAGCCACTTCCTGGCACTGCTCCAAGTGAGCGAGCTGGCCGGTGCCACCATCGAGGTGGTGCCGAGCCTCGGGGACGGCACCCTCGACCTCGAGGTCCTCGACGCACTGCTGGACCCGGGCGGGCGGGGCCCGGTCGGCGGCGCCGGCCCGGTGGCCCTGGTGGCCCTCACCCACGTCGGGACGCACCGGGGGCTGGTCAATCCCGTCGAAGAGGCCGGGGCGCTGTGCCGCCGGGCCGGGGTGCCCTACTTCCTCGACGCCTGCCAGAGTGTCGGGCAGCGTCCCGTCGACGTCGGAGTCATCGGCTGCGACGTGGCCACGGCGACGGGCCGCAAATGGCTGCGCGGACCCCGCGGCACCGGCCTGCTGTTCGTGCGCTCGGACTTCGCCGACCGGCTCCGGCCCCCGGGGCTCGGCTGGAGCGCCGCCTCCTGGGAGGAGGACGGCCGCTACACGTTCCGAGCCGGTGCCGAGCGCTTCGTCGAGTTCGAGGTCCCGGTGGCCGCGCACCTGGCCCTGGGGGTGGCGATGCGAGCACGCCCTCGACCTGGGCCTCGAGGCCATCGCCTCCCGGGTGGGCTTCCTGGCCGAGCTGCTGCGCCACGACCTGGCCGCCCTGCCCGGGGTGGAGGTCCACGACGGCGGCACTCGTCGCGCCGGTATCGTGACGTTCACGGTGTCCGGGCAGGTCCCGGCGGCGGTGGCCGCCCGGGCGGGGGCGGCCGGCATCAATGTCTCGGTCAGCGACGCCCCCTGGGCCCGCCTGGACATGGTCGCCCCACACCCCACGTCCAAGGTCCGGGCATCGCCGCACTACTACAACAGCGAGGACGAACTGGCCCGACTGGTCGAGGTGGTCGACGGCCTGGTCCGGTGAGCGCCGACCGGGCCCGGAGCGGTCAGCCCGGTGCAGCCAGCACGTCGTCGGCGGTCTGCTCCCCCGACCGGACGGCGCCCTCCATGTAGCCGTTCCACACCGGGCTGCACTCGGCCCCGGCCCAGTGCAGCCGGCCCACCGGCTCGGTGAGGGCGGTGCCGAAGTCACCCCACACCCCCGGTGTGAAGTGGGCGCCGTAGCAGCCCCGGCTGTACTCCTCGGCCGTCCAGTCCCGCTCGAGGTACTCGAGCGGTTGGGCGGCCCGGGGCCCGAAGTACCGCACGAAGCACTCGATGGCGGCCGCCTTGCGATCCTCGAGGGTCAGCCGTGACGCCCGTCGGCCGTCGTTGGCCTCCATGAACCCCATGAGCACCCCGGGGGTACCATCGGGCGGCGAGTTGTCGAAGGTCACCTTGATCGGTCCCTGGTCCGAGGCGGCCTGCCCGGTGAGCCCGTCGTCACGCCAGAACGGCTCGTCGTACACGGCGCAGAGCTTGATCACCGACCCGGCCGGGAGCCGCTGGGTCAGCTGGTCGCGCCAGGGAGGAAGGATGGGCTCGTACTCCAGCCGTCCGGCCAGGGTGGGCGGGAGCGTTACGATGACCCGGTCGCCTTCCATCACCTCGCCGGTCCGCGTGGTGACCGACACCCCCCCGGCGTCCTGCTGGATACGACGCACCGGATCGCCGAGCCGGATCCGGTCGCCGAGGCCCTCGGCCATCCGCTCGGAGATCCGGATGGAGCCGCCCACGATCCGGTCCTGCTGGGCTCCGCGGTCGGTGCTGAGCAGCCCCTCGAGGTCGGTGCCGGAATGAGCGTAGAACAGTGCGTGGAGCGCCGAGAGGTTGCCGCTCTCCGCCGAGAAGACGGCTTCGGTGGCCACCCGGAAGTACGCCCGGCCGGTTTCGGTGCGCAGATTGCGGCGGATCCAGGTCTCGAAGGTCTGGTTGTCCAGCACCTGGGCTCCCGGAGCGGTCCAGGGCCGGTCCAGCGGCACCTTGCCGGCCAATCTCTGGAACCGGGTCAGTCCCTGGAGCAGGTCGGCCAGGACGAACGGGTTCAGCTTGGGGACGGCGCCCCGCTTGGAGGCCATGCGGCTCTGCTTGCCTCCCAACTGGATCACGTGCTTGCCGGTGTTGAAGGTGGGGAAGGTCTCCAGTCCCAGCTCCTCCACCAGTGCGTACATTCGGGTCTGGGTGGGGCCGAGCCACTGGCCCCCCAGCTCCACCGGGGTACCGTCCCCGGTGTGTCCTCCCTCGGTGCGCCCCCCCACCCGCGGCCGGGCTTCGATGACGGTCACGTCGACCCCGGCGTCCCTCAGCCGCCGGGCGGCGGCCAGTCCGGACAGGCCGGCTCCGACGATCAGTATCTGCGGTGTGCTCACTGGTGCAGCTCCTTGTCGATGTCGGCGGCCAGGTCGACGTCGGCAGCCCGGTCAATCGACCTCCAGGCCCTCCGGACCCACGCCGGGCGGCTGTCGGGAAGGTGGGCCGCAGCCACGTCGCCGAGCCATCGTCGCTCGAGCCGATCGGCTTCCGCGAAGGCCGACGCGGAGGACGGTGGGTCGGCGATCCACCGCGCCTCGGTGCGATCTCGAGCGTACCGGTAGCGGGGCATCAGGGTGGGCTGGGCCGACAGGGTGGTGCGGTGCAGCAGCTCGTGCCGCCACCACAGGCTGTCCGGGTCGAAGACGTTGGCGGGCGTTGCCCCGAGGTCCTGTGGCGCGTCCACCGCCACCGGCTTGAACAACGAGGTGCAGGGGGCCGCGGTGGCAGTGGCCCAGTGCCGGATCCCGTGACGCAGGTCGGACACCCACGATGCGGTGGTCTGGCTCGAAACGATCAGGCCTCCGGCGTGGACGCAGGGGGCCCCCAGTCCACCGTGGATGGGTGACCAGCGGGGCGCAGAGGTGGCCCCGTGGCTGCGCAACGCGTCCATCAGGTCTCCGGGACCGGTGGCCGCACAGGCCAGGGACTCGGTCGTCGCCCGCCGCGTCGAGGCCGAGGACATCCAGGTCCGAAGGGTGCGGCGGTGCGCTTCGGCGAACGCCGGGATCGTCAGCCCGTTGGAGATGCTCCGCCCCGGGCCGGTCACCACCTCGGTGGCCCACTGCGAGCCCGAGGTCTCCAGCACGAAGGCCCCGCCGGAGTCGACCACCAGGAAGCTGTTGTCATAGGTGAACCCGTTCCGCTCGTAGCTGCACGGACCTCCCTGCCCGTACCGCTCGAGCAGCCCGACCATGACCGAGACGGCGTCCTCGGCCGTGGAGGCCCGTTCCAGGGCCAGCCGGAGGAGGTCCATGCCCAACAGGGCCTTCTCGCCGGGCGGGGCCGTCGTGAAGACGGCCTCGTTGCCGATGACGACGCCATGCTCGTTGGCCCCCATCTCGGCGCCCCACATCCACCAGGGTCGGGACAGCAGCACGGCACGGGTGTGGGCCACCTGGGGCACGTCGATCCAGGTGCACGCCACGCGGTCGTCGGCGTGGTGGTCGGCCGACGGGACCCACTCCAGGAGCTGGGCCTCGTTGGGGTCCCGGTCGCTGTTCTTGGCGAAGAGCAAACCGTTGCCGGTCACCGTCACCATCGAGTCACACATGAGGTCCCTCACCCGACCAGCCCTCGAGGCCGAGGATCCGGAACGTGATCAGGTCGGCGAAGGGCTGGTCCCGATACTGGGGGTACCTGTCGCGCAGCTGGCGCTCGAGACGCCCGCGCTCTTCCGCTCCCACGGCAACCTGCTCCATGGCCGCCCGGATCCACCACAGGTTGGCCCAGTCCCTGGGATCCCAGTGCTCACACAGGAGCACGGCCCGGGGGTCGGCCTCCAGATTCCGCGACCGCTGCAGCTGCTGGGACGCCTTGGGCTTGACCGTGTCCACCGGCACGGTCAACAGGTCGTCCGCCACGGCGAAGCACACCGGTACGGCGTCCACGCCGCGGTCGGCGTGGACGGTTCCGAGGATGCCGTGATCGGCTCGGTGGAGCAGCTCCTCACAGCGACGGCGGTCGAGCCTCATCCCACTGGTCTACTCCCGACCCCGGCCGGTCGCCCGCACGGGCGGCTCGGGGCGGCCCGGGCCGCTAGCCGAACCAGCGCTCCCGGCGGGACGAGCCGAACAGCCGTTTCTCCTCGGCCAGCGCCGGGGACGGCGGGCTGAAGTCGGCCGTGGGGGCCGCGCCGGCGGGGAAGTTGACGTCGACCCGCCCCACTCCTTCGGGGCCCATCTCGATGTAGCAGATGGCCTGTCCCTCGTACGGTGCCGGTGGCCGGCCCCCGGTCAGCCGCGAGATCAGGACGTCGGCCACGGTGCGGGCCTCTCCCTCGGCGATGATCCCGGCCCGAGGCACCGGCGCGCTGGTGACGTCCCCGACGGCGAACACGTCGGGAAATCGCGTCGGCGAAGGTGGCGGGGTCGACGCCGATCCAACCGTCGTCGGTCAAGCCCGCCTCCACCACCACCTGGGGGGCGCGGTGGACCGGGATCCCCAGGAACAGGTCGTAGGCCAGCTGGCGACCGTCGCCCAGGTGGGCCACCCGGGCCCCCGGATCGAGTCGCTCGACCACGGAGGAGGGCCAGAACTCGATCCCCTTCTCGTCGAGCATGGAGACGATGGCCGCCGAGGTTTCCTTCGAGATGGGGATAGGTGACCCCAGCGAGCTGAGGAGGTAGATCGACGTGGCCTCCCGGACCCCTCGCCGTTCGAGGAAGTCGTGCAGCAGGAAGGCCGCCTCGTATGGCGCGGGCGGGCATTTGAAGAATGGGCCCAGCACGCTGATCACGGCCACACCAGAGTCGAAGGTGGGCAGCACCTCCCGGACCCGGTCGGCCCCTTCCGGCGAGTAGAACTCGTAGCCGCCCTCGGTCAGACCGGGGGTGGCCCCGGGGTCGAGGTCGGCACCCAGCGCCACCACCAGGATGTCGGCGTCGTACGAGCCCCCGTCGGTGACCACCCGTCGGGTGACGGGATCGATCGACACCACCGTCTCCTGGCGGAAGTCAACGGAGGGTTTGGCGATGTCCCGATAGTGGATCTGCACCTGGTCGAGGCGTTGGCGGCCGTACATGACGTCGAGTTTGGAGAAACCGAAGACGAACGAGTCGTTCTGGTCGATGAGAGTGACCTGCACCTGATCCGCCAGCGCGTCGTCGAGGCGAGAGGAGAGCTCGAGGCCGCCGAAGCCTGCTCCCAGGATGACCACGTGGGTTGACATGGCCTCAGATTAGGTCAGAGCACGGGCCGGGCTGCGGTGGCCTCCGACAGGTGCCCCACTGGAGTTCGCCCAGGGACGGCCGCTCACGTCCGAGGCCCCTTGCTCGGGCAGCCGACCAGGTGGTCGTCGACCACTCCGACCGACTGGAGGAAGGAGTAGACGATGGTCGACCCGACGAAGGTGAAGCCGCGTCGTTTGAGGTCCTTGCCCACCCGGTCCGAGAGCTCGGTCCGGGCGGGGAGGTCGGCCATGGTGCGGGGCCGGTTGACGATCGGGGTCCCGTCGACCCACGCCCAGAGGTACTCGGCGAAGGAGCCGTGCTCTTCTGCGGTGGTCAGGAAGGCCTGGGCGTTGGTCACCGTCCCTCGGACCTTGAGTCGGTTGCGGACGATCCCGGCGTCGTCCAGCAGGGCCAGGATCTTGTCCTCCCGGTACCGGGCGACCGTCGCGGGATCGAACCCGTCGAGGGCCCGCCGGTAATTCTCCCGCTTGTTGAGGATGGTCGACCAGGACAGGCCGGCCTGCGCCCCCTCGAGGATCAGCATCTCGAACAGGTGGGCGTCCTCGCGGGAGGCAACACCCCACTCCTCGTCGTGGTATCGGCGCATGGCGTCTGAGCTCTCGGCCCAGCCACATCGTCGTTCTCTCGCCATCCGGTCGACCCTACCGTGCCGTCCGCCCGTCCCCTCGGGGCAGCGCCAAAGCCGACGTCAAGTGGCACGCCAAATCGACCGATACCTCCCTGTGGGCGGAATTCGCACGCGGTGGAACAGTTCGACTGGCGGGCGGGTCGCCGTCTACGCCACCATCATCCTGGTCCCGGTGATCGCGCTGGGCCTGGTGCTGGCGGCCAATTACCGGACCGAGGCCGAGCGTCGAGGGCTGGCCGAAGGTCGCTCCGAGGCCACCCTGATGGCCCAGACGGCGGTCGAACCACTCCTGAACGGCCGACCACTCAGCCGCGGTCTCAGCCCGGCCGAGGAGCAGGCGTTCAGACAGATGGCCCGTGCCGCGGTCTCGAGTGGGAACGTTCGACGCTTCCGGTTGCGCGATCTCAGTGGACGGGTGGTGTTCTCCGACGACGGATCGGGCATTCACCAACGCCCTGAGGATGAGGTCCTGGACGCGGCCGCCGGTCGGTCGGTGGTCCGACTCACCGCGTTGAACTCCGACAGCGTGGACACGGGCCGGGTGGGAACCGTGTCGGTGGAGGCCTACCTGCCGCTGACGGCGGGAACCCCGCCTCACCGCGTCGGGGTGATGGAGGTCTACCTCCCCTACGCCCCCATCAACGCCGACGTCGAGGCCGGTCTCGGCAATCTCTACCGCAACCTGGCCATCGGGCTCGCCGTGCTCTATCTCATCCTGTTCGGGATCTCCCTCTCCGTCACGCGGGGGCTCCGCCGACAGGTCAAACTGACCGCCCATCTGGCCGAGTTCGACACCCTCACCGACCTGCCCAACCGGACGCTGTTCCTTCGTCGCGCCGAAGCCGCCGTCGAACGAGGGCATCGCCGGGACCGGCCCACGGCGGTCGCCATCATCGACCTCGACCGCTTCAAGGAGATCAACGACACCCTCGGGCACCACAACGGCGACCAGCTCCTCATCGAGTTGGGACGGCGCCTGTCGGCCCAGCTTCGCCGGCCCGATGCCCTGGCTCGGCTGGGTGGCGACGAGTTCGGCGTCATCCTGGGCAACGTCTCGGACGCCGGCGAGGTGCTCCAGCGCCTTCGAGACGTCATTGGCCGGGAGACGGTGGTCGGCGGCCTGCCCCTCGGGATGGAGTCGAGCATCGGCTACGCCGTGGCTCCGGACGACGCCCTGGACGTGCACGAGCTGCTCCAGCTGGCCGACGTGGCCATGTACGAAGCAAAGCGAACGCATGCCGGTGTGGTCCGCTACCGATCCGAGCAGAACCACTACGACGCGGCCAACCTGGCCCTGGCTTCCCAGCTGCGCCACGCCATCGACACCGACCAGCTGGTGCTGCACTACCAACCCAAGATCGGCCTGGCTGACGGACGCGTCGCGGGAGTGGAGGCTCTGGTCCGGTGGGAGCACCCCCTGCACGGCATGCTCTTCCCCGACCGTTTCATCCCCTTGGCCGAGCAGACCGACCTCATCGACCCCCTGACGGCGTGGGTGATCGGCCAGGCGCTGGCCGACTGCGAACGGTTCAACATCCTCGCCGGTGATCTGGCCGTCGCCGTGAACGTGTCGGCTCGCAATCTGGGCAAGTCCGGCTTCGCCGACCAGGTCGTCGGCGCCCTCGAGGCCAGCGGGACGGCCGCCCGTCTCCTCTCCGTGGAGATCACCGAAACCGCCCTGATGACCGATCCCAGCCGGGCCGCATCGGCCCTCACCGCGCTGCGCGTCGCCGGCATCCCGATCAGCATCGACGACTTCGGCACCGGGCAGACGTCGTTGGGCTATCTGGCGACGCTGCCCATCAGCGAACTCAAGATCGACCGGAGCTTCATCGCCGACATGCTGGAGAGCCCGGCGCACGCCGCCATCGTCCGTTCCATCGTCGAGCTGGGACACAACCTCGGCTTCCGCGTGGTGGGCGAGGGCGTGGAGAACGAGGCCATCCTCGCTGCCCTGACCACCACCGGCTGCGACGTGGCCCAGGGCTACCTTATGGCCCGCCCGATGCCCGCCGAACAGCTCTTGGGCTGGCTGGACCGAGTGTGCAGCCAGCCGGTCATCGGCTCGACGGTCACCTGATCCGTCAGCGGCAACCCTCCGGCGCCGGCCGTCGCAGACGCCGGAGCAAGGGCCGCCCGACCAGGGCCGCGATGCACTAGCGTCCACCAAGGCGACCTCGGGACGGCAACAGCGCTGGTGGCCGGGGCCTCGGCTATGGGCGGGCAGCGCGTCGGGCTGGAGAGCGACGAAGGGGGAGCGCATGAGGCGGAAGGTTCGAGTGGGGGCGGGCGTCCTCCTGGCGGTGCTTCTCTCGGCAACGGCGGTCGGCGTGACCTCCGGACAGGCCGGTGCGACGACCCGTGGCTTCGACGGCAAGACGATCACCATCGGGGGCATGTGGTCCACGTCCAACTTCTCGGGTGCTCAGATCGGCGCCGAGGGGTACATCAGCCAGATCAACAAGACCAACTACCTGCACGGGATCAAGCTCAAGTTCGCCGGCTATGTGAACGACAACCAGGACCCGGCCACCGCCCTGTCCGCCGTGCGCCAGCTGGTCAACCAGTACAAGGTGTTCGCCCTCGTCCCCGACCTCTCGGCCGTCAACCCCGGCAGCTACATGAAATCCCAGAAGATCCTGTACGTGGGCGGCGGCTTCGATGGCACCTACTGTTCGACAACGGTCACCACGGGACTGTGGGGCTACTCGGCGGGCGGCTGCCTTGTGCCCTCGAACCCCCCGGTCGTCAGCAACGTCTACAGCCAGTTCTACACCTACGTGAAGGCGAAGACCGGCAGTGCCCGCCCCACCATGGCGGTGTTCTCCAACGACAACGCCTCGGGGTCCACCTCGGTGCGGTTCGCCACGGTGGCGGCCAAGGGCGCCGGCTTCAAGGTCGTCTACAACCAGGCCAAGGTGCCGGTCACGGCCAGTGACTACACCCCCTACGTCCAGCAGCTGCTCACCTCCAACGGCGGCAAGCAGCCCCAGGCCATCGCCTGTCAGCTGGCGGCCCAGTGCATCCCCATGTGGGCGGCCCTCAAGAACGCCGGGTTTACCGGCTCGTACTGGCATCCGCTCGGAGCCATCGCCGCCCTCGACTCGTCGATGCAGGGGACGGTCACCATCGCCACCTTCAACAACGAGCCCAACCCGGGGCTCACCGCCATGCAGAACGCCATGAACGCCGTGGTGCCGGGGACGCAGCTCACCTCGTACTCCAATGTGCCGTCCTACCTCGACACGGCCATGTTCGCCACCGCGGTACACGCCGTGCAGGCGAAGAAGCAGGCCATCACCCCCGAGAACATCCGGAAGGTGCTGTCCACCATCAAGTGGGGTATCCCGGGCCTGGTGGGGCCGATCCAGTACCCGGCCTCGACGGTGGCGGCGACCCCATACTGCTCGGAGTTCCTGGCCTACTCGGGTGGCACCACCCATAAGGTCTACCCGTACTCCTGCACGACCAAGGTCTTCAAGGTGACCCCACAGGCGGCGAAGCTGGGCTGATCGACTGAACGGGTGGACGGGTGGACGGTGCGGGCTCCTCCCCGTCTCCGCGTCACCGGCAACAGCGGATCGCTCCGACCCCGGATCCGGCCGGATCCTAGGTCTCGCCGTAGGCTTCTCTGGCCGGCGTGAGGTCGAAGTACTCGCGCCACGCCTTGATCAGCCCGTCCTCGATCTCGAAGACGCCGCAGATCGGGAGCGTCACAGGCTTGCCGTTTATGAGAATGTGATCGGTCCGCTCGTTCATAACGATGTCGCCCGAGGCCACCTGGTGATGGATCGCCAGCTGGCCCGGCGGCGCCCCGGCGAACTTCGTGACGAACGCCCGGATGGCTGCCTTGCCGACGATCGGCGACAACGGAATGCTGTGGTACACCCCGTCGTCCGCGAAGTGGTCGACGATGAACTCGGTGTCACGGCGCTCCCAGGCACCGATGAAGGCCCGGATCATCTGGTCGTTGGCGGCCTCGTCGGTCACACATTCTCCTCTATTTCCACTGGCGCGATGGCCCTGATGGTCCGTGTCGCACCCTACCGGGGATCGATCATTCCGTTGCGTAGGCCGGCAGCCAGCGATCGGGCCTCGTCGATCGCCGTCTGGAGTACGTCGAGCACCCCTCCGGATGGTCGTCCATCGGTGAAGTCGGCGCCCGTCGCATAGACCACCGTGGGCACCGTCCATCCCTTCAGGCTGGCCACCACCGCCCGACCACCGGTGTCGAGGGCCAGGAAGTGCCCGGGGGCCGCAGCTGTGCCCAGCCAGACAACCGCGGTCCTGCTCAGTGCGTCGGGACTGAACCGATCGAGGAACGCCTTCATGGTGCCGTTGTAGGTGGCCCGGTAGATCGGCGTGGCCAGGATCAGCACCGGCGCCGCCGAGGCTGCCGCCACCGCGTCGTCCACGCCGGCGTCGGGCCGACGGCCGAGCAGCCCCTCAGCGGACAGCTCGATCAGGTCGATGAGCCGTCCCCCGCCTCCGGCCTCGAGGGCCGCGGTGGCCAGGGCCCGGGTCTTGGAGGCCGCCGACTCCCCGCTGCTGACTGCCACCGCCGGCCTCCCAGGATCCGGGGTCACGAGGGGCTCATCCCGTGCTGGGCGGCCGTGGGTCGACCCACCGGCGCGCCGCTCATCGACGGGCGCGGGGCCCGTCCCGGGTCCACCACGGTGATCACCGGGCCGTCCCTCACCGGCACGACCGTGCTCGCCACCCGGTCATGGGCGTAGCCCACGGCCAGTATGCCCACGTTTGCCGTCATCCTGTCTCCTCCTGCTCCATTCCCGATCGTACCGAGGCGACCGGCCGGGTGGCGGCAGCGGGCCAGGCGGTCCGGGCCCCACGCCCCTGGGTGGAACCGGCTCCCCCAGTGGGCCCCTAGAGTCTTCGGGAACAGGGTGGTGCCACCCACGGTGCTCATCCCCTCCGCGCCCCACCTGTCCCTGTCGACCCCATCGCATCGCATCGTTTCGCACGCACCGCACGCACCGGCAACACTCTGCCGGCACAGGACCCGTCATGACCCGCTTCTCCATGAATCCGAAGATCAGTGTCAGCGTCGTCTACGTGGCGGCCATGTTCATGAGCATCATGGACGTCACCATCGTCAACGTGGCCCTGCCGGCCATCGGTCGGCAGTTCCACGAGTCGACCGCCGCCCTCGACTCGGTGGCCGTCGGCTATCTGGTCAGCCTGGCCGTATTCATACCGGCGGCCGGCTGGTTGGGCGACCGGTTCGGATCCAAGCGGATCCTCCTGCTCTCGGTGGCCATCTTCACCGGGGCCTCGGTCCTGTGCGGCCTGGCCGACAGCCTCTCCCAACTGGTCCTGTTCCGCGTGCTGCAAGGCGTGGGTGGCGGGATGATGACCCCGGTGGGCATGGCCATGCTGTTCCGGGCCTTCCCCCCCGCCGAACGGGTGAGGGCGTCCAGCATCCTGGTGGTGCCGACGGCGCTCGCCCCCGCCCTCGGGCCGGTGCTCGGCGGCCTGCTGGTCACCGAGTTCTCGTGGCGGTGGGTCTTCTTCGTCAATCTCCCCTTCGGGATCGTGGCCATCCTGTTCGGTCTGATCTTCCTGGAGAGTCACCGGGAACCGGATCCCGGTGCCTTCGATCTCCCCGGGTTCCTGCTCGCCGGCATCGGCTTCGCCCTGCTCATGTTCGGCGTCAGTGAGGGGCCGAACCGCGGGTGGGGTACCCCGGTCATCCTGGGCAGCATCGTCGTCGGGGCGATGCTGCTCGCCGCCATGGTGTGGGTCGAGCTCCGGACCGCCCAGCCCATCCTGAAGCTGCGCCTGTTCGGAAACCGACTCTTCCGGTCGACCAGCCTTGTCCTCATGGTGGGTATGGCCGCCTTCCTCGGCGTCCTGTTCGTGGCGCCCCTGTTCTTCCAGATCGCACTCGGCCTGTCGGCCCTGCAGTCGGGCCTCAACACCTTTCCCGAGGCCATCGGCGTGATGGTCGGAGCCCAGCTGGCCAGCCGGCTGTTCTACCCGCGCTTCGGGCCCCGCCGACTGGTGGTGTGCGGGCTGGTCGGCGTGGCTGTGGTCATGACCCTGATGACCCAGATCGGCTTCGCCACCGACCTGTGGTGGATGCGGGTCCTGATGTTCGCCATGGGCCTCACCATGTCCCAGGTGTTCGTGTCGTGTCAGGCTGCGGCCTTCGCCACCATCTCCCTCCCCGACACCGGGTCGGCGTCTTCGATCTTCAACAGCGGCCGCCAGCTGGGCAGTGCGATGGGGGTCGCGGTGCTGGCCACCGTCTTGGCCGCGGAGGGCACCACGCGTCAGGTTGCCGGCCACACGGTGCCCAATCTGGCCGCCTACCACGCCGCCTTCCTCACCGCCGCGGGCATCGCCCTGGTGGCCGGGGCCATCGCCCTGACCATCAAGGACGCCGATGCCGCCAGCACCATGGTCCGCAGGGTGACCGCCAAGGTCCCGGCCCCGTCCCCCTCGACCGTCGAGGCGTCCCCCCAGGGCGTCGGCTGACCCACGTCGGCCCGTCGGCCACGGCGATCCGGCCGGGGGCGATGCGGTGACTTCTTCCTGGCCCAGGCGGTCCCGCTCGACATCGACGGCGTCCTCACCGTCTTGACCGTCTTGACCTCTTGACCGTCTTGACCGTCTTGACCGTCTTGACCGTCTTGTGGCGAGCGCTGCCCGGGGGCGCCGACACGATGGGGTGGCCCTGGCCGTCCGGCGACTCCCGGCCTGGTCCTCGCCTGTGTCCGGGACCTACTGGTGGTGGCGGCGACGGAGCCGGGCGTCGACGAGTGACGGCGGCGTCCACCCGGCGTCCTCCCGGTTGACCGTGATCCCGGGCGGAACGATCTCGTCGATCCGGTCCAGGACCGAGGAGTCCAGGCGGACATCGGGAGCCGACAGCTGGGTCTCGAGCTGCTCCATGGTGCGGGGCCCGATGATGGCGGCGCTGATCGCCGGGTGCTCGAGCACGAAGGCCAGGGCCAGCTCCACCATGGTGATCCCGGCGTCATCGGCCACTGCGGCCAGTTCGGTGACGAGCTCCAACTTGCGCCGGTTGCCGGGCAGGCTGAGGTCGTACCGTCCGGGCGCCCGCTGGGCGCGTGCGCTGGTGTTGTCCTTGCCGGCCCCGAACCGACCGGACAGCCATCCCCCGGCCAGCGGGCTCCAGGGGATGACCCCCATGCCGTAGGCCTGGGCCACCGGCAGGACATCGGCCTCGATGCCACGTACCAGGATGGAGTACGGGGGCTGTTCGGTCCGGAAGCGCTCCAGGCCCCGGCGCTCGGCGACCCACTGGGCCTCCACGATCCGCTCGGCGGGGTAGGTCGAGCTGCCGAAGGATCGGATCTTTCCGGCGTGCACCAGGTCGCTGAGGGCGCCCAGGGTCTCGTCGAGATCCGTTGTCTCGTCCGGCCGGTGCACCTGGTAGAGGTCGATGTAGTCGGTAGCCAGCCGCCGGAGGCTGTGCTCGCACTCGGCCATGATCCACCGCCGCGAGCTGCCCTGGGCGTTGGGATCGTCGCCCATCGGAGCGAAGACCTTGGTGGCCAGGACCACCCGGGAGCGGTCCACCTCCGCCAGGGCCTCCCCCACGATGACCTCCGACTCCCCCGCCGAGTACACGTCGGCGGTGTCGATGAAATTGATGCCGGCATCGAGGGCCCGGTGGATGATCCGGGCCGAATCAGCGTGATCGGGGTTGCCCCACTCCCCGAACATCATGGCCCCGAGGCAGAGGGGACTGACCTTGATGCCGGTACGGCCCAGCGTGCGCATCTTCATGGGGGCGACCCTACCGGGGACCATCCCCACCCTGGGCAGCGGTGGGGATCGAGTAACGCTCGAAGAACTGCCACATGGCCTCGTTGGCGTCGACGAGCACGATACCCCGCCCCACGCCGTCGAGGATCCAGGTGCTCTTGGGCCCGGTGTTGAGGGTGCTGCCCGGCCACACGTGGCCGGATCCAGTGAACCTCCACAGGGCCACCTCGGTTCCGGACCGGCAGTGCTGGTACGTCACCGGAGTAGCCGTCTCGTCCGCTGAGATCGTGCTCGCGGCCCCGACGACAGTGGGGCCGGTGACCGGGTGCGGACGACATCCGTCAGCCCTCACCCACTGGTCGATTCCCTCCATGACCGAGAGGCGGAGCTTCGGATCCCGGTTGGGAACCCCCTCCCACCTGGCGATGGGATCGTCGATGCTGTGGAACTCCAACGTGGGCACGGGCCGGGTCGGATGGATGGTGGGCAGCTGGACCTGGCCCGACACGGACGAGATGGCGGCCACATGGTCGGAGGCCTCGGAGGCCATGGCGTAGGCCATCATGCCGCCATTGGAGATCCCGGTCATGTAGACGCGCCGCAGATCGGTCGGGGTCCGTCGGGCGATGTCGGCGATGACCTTCTCCAGGAACCCCACGTCGTTGATGTGCCTGGTGACCGGCAGCCCGCAGCACTGACCGGCGTTCCACCCGTACTGAGCCTGCTTGGCCACCGGATCGGGGGTCAACACCTTGGCGATCCGGGTTCCGTCGGGATAGGCCACCAAGTAGCCGTCCTGGTCGGCGGAGGCGTCCATACCCGATTGGACCTCCTCCAACAGCCCGTTCTGGGTGGCGCCGTGCAGATTCAGGACCAGGGGCAGCGGACGGCCGAAGGCCGCCGCCGGAGGCACATGGAGCCGGTAGTCACGGTGCAGCCCACCGGACGTGAGTGTGAAGGTGTAGGCCCCGTCCATCGGGACCGCCCTCGGGGGTGACGCCCCCGCAGCCGACGCGACGAAGAAGATCTGGGTCAGCGCCACCAGGCACATCGCCGCCGACCACCCGGTGGTCTGAGCTATCGGTCGTGCCCGCAGCGTGACGACCCCGGAGGAAGCGGACCGACGGCGGCGCCCACCCGGTCCCTCAGGTCGGAGTGCGCTGGCGCGTCCCGACTTTCTGGACCGGCATCTTCTGGCGCTTGCTGATCGGATAGGGCGCCGCATTCGAGTTGTTCACCTCGATCAGCTGCGACGAAGTGCACTCGTTGCTGATGGGCGGTGCGGTGGTCAAGGCCGACACCAGCGGCAGGCGTTGAGGCTTGGTGACCGGGGTGCCGAGCACCGGAAGGGTCGCCGTCAGATCACCGGTGGTCCCTCGCCGCCAAGCCGAGATGTTGGGTGCGGTGACCCCGAAGCGGGCCTCCAGGAACCGCATCTGGGAGGTGTGGTCGAAGGTATCGGAGCAGACCCAGCCGCCTACGCTGAACGGGGAGACCACCAGCATCGGCACCCGGAACCCCAGCCCGATCGGGCCGGCGATGCCGTTGGCCTCGGTCGGAAGGGTGCCGGTCAGATACTCCCCAGGCGTCCCGGGGGGTGCGACCGGCGGTGCCACGTGGTCGAAGAAGCCGTCGTTCTCGTCCCAGCTGATGAACAGCACCGTCTTGGCCCATACCGCAGGATTGGCCACCAGCGCGTTGAGGACCTGCTGGATGTACCACTCGCCCAGTTGGGGGGCGGCCGGGGGGTGCTGGTCGAAGCCGATGGGCGGAATGATCCAGGAGACGGCCGGCAGCTGGCCCGAGGCCACATCGTGACTGAAGTCATCCGGGCCGTTTGGGTTGCTGAAGGCATTGGTGACGTTCGGCCCGTAGTACGTGAAGGCGTTCTGGTAGAGCGAGCTGGTCGGGCTCTCGTACTGCGAGAAGTACTGGAGCGGATTGCTGTTCAGCAGCATGGAGCTGTTGCTGGTGATGTCGTAGACGCTGCCGCTCGGGTTGTAGACGCGCCACGACACACTGGCCGCGTCGAGGGCCTCGGGCATGGTCGACCACGACGCGGTGAACTTCTTGGCCGCACTGGAGTTGGTGACGAGCACCGGTCCACCGGCCACGCCGTCAGGGTCATTGGTCCCCGACATGTGGAACAGCCGGTTGGGGTGGGTGGGACCCATGACCGAGCAGTGATACCCGTCGCAGATGGTGAACTTGTTTGCCAGGTCGTACATGAAGGGGATGTCGGGCTTCTTGTAGTAGCCCATGGTCAGCACACCGTTGGACGGACCCTCGTTGCTCGCGGAGACGTGCGTGGACACGAAGCTGTCCATGGCGCCGTTGTTCCAGCACTGGTGCTGCGGTCCCCAGTTGTGCGTGAGGTCGAAGGTGCATTCGGCCATCGAGTTCTTGGTGTTGAGGTGGAACGGCAGGAGCGTCGAGGCCGCGCCGCCCGGCCACGACTGGGCGAAGGCCCCGTTGTCCCCGACCGGATGGTCGTCGAAGCCACGCACACCGCTCATGGTCCCGAAGAAGTGGTCGAAGGAGCGGTTCTCCATCATGAGGAAGACCACGTGTTCGACGGCACCGAGGTCGCTGCCGGCGGCCTTCACCGTGGACGCCCGGCGCACCGTCTCGGCGCCCGAGGTCTTGAGGCCACCCATGGCGGCGAGCCCCACCGCGGCGGCGCCTCCAATCCCCCCGGCCAGTACCTGCCTGCGACTGATGCGTGAATCGGTCATCGTTCCCCCTGAACTGTGTCGACGCCAGTCGGGCCATGGCCTGAACGAATGCCTCGCCAGGGCCTGCCCGCTGGCAACTCTTCTAGCACCGATCCGTACCGCTCGCCCGATTCTTCACCGGGTGTAGCCGCCACGCCCCCGAGTGGCTCCCCCGTCCTTCGGTAGCATCGAGGCTCCAGCGGCTCCAGGCCGCATGGTCCTGCGGGGGTGGTCAGTACGAAGACACGGGCGGCAATCTGCTGGGGCGTCGGACAGCGGTGGAGCGTGGAGGAGATCGACCTCGATCCTCCCCGGTCGGGCGAGGTCCTCGTCCGCGTGGCTGCCGCCGGCCTGTGCCACTCCGACGACCACGTCGTCACCGGTGACTCACCCATGCCGACGCCGATGGTCGGCGGTCACGAGGGCGCCGGCATCGTCGAGCAGATCGGACCCGGGGTCGACACCCTGGCCCCCGGTGATCACGTGGTGCTGGCCTTCCTCCCCTCCTGCGGGCGGTGCGTGCCCTGTTCGACCGGTCACCAGAACCTCTGCGACCTCGGGGCGTTGATCGGACAAGGGCGGCAGGCCGACGGCACCTCGCGGCACCATGCCCGGGGCCGCGATCTCCAGCTGATGTGCCTCGTGGGTGTGTTCGCCGACCGCACGGTGGTCAACGAGGCCAGCTGCGTCAAGATCGACCCCTCCCACTCGCTGCGCACCGCCTGCCTGGTGGGCTGCGGAGCGGTCACCGGCTGGGGTTCCGCGGTCTATGCCGCCGACGTCCGGCCGGGCGACACGGTGGTGGTGGTCGGCGTCGGCGGCATCGGTGCCTCGGCCGTCCAGGGGGCCCGGCTGGCCGGCGCCGAGACCATCGTGGCCATCGACCCGGTGCCCTACAAGCGGGAACGGGCCATCGGCTTCGGGGCGGATGCCTCCTTCACCTCGATGGAAGAGGCCCGCGGGCCGATCAGGGACCTGACCAAGGGCCGCATGGCCGGCAAGGTCATCATGGCCATGGGCGTCGGACGGGGGGACCTGATGAACCAGGCGCTCGGCCTCACGGCCAAGCTCGGCCGGGTCGTGGTCACCAACATCCACCCGTACGCCGAGAACGAGGTGACGATGAACCTGAGCAATCTCACCGGGATGGAGAAGCAGGTGGTCGGCTCCCTGTTCGGATCGGCCAATCCCCGGGCCGACATCCCCAAGCTGCTGGAGCTCGACGCAAAAGGCCAGTTCGACCTCGGCGCCATGATCACACGGTCGTATCCGCTCGAAGCGGTCAACGACGGGTACGACGACCTGAAGGCGGGCCGCAACGTCCGGGGCATCCTGGCCATGGACGTGGAGCTGGCCGGCCCGTGACGGTTTGTCCCGGTGCCCCTGCCGCCTCCGTTGCGGACCGGTCCCCTCGGGACCAGACTGCAGATATGAAGCCACTCGCCATCCACCATGTAGCCATCAACGTGTCCGATGTGCCCGGATCCGTGGCCTTCTACACCGACGTCCTCGGAGGTCGGCTGCGACCCGATCGTCCCGACTTCGGGATCGGCGGAGCCTGGATCGACCTCGGTGGACAACAGGTCCACCTGCTGGAGGCCCCGGTGCCCCACAACCTCGGTCAGCACTTCGCCATCCAGGTCGCCGATCTCGACGCCGCGGTGGCCGACCTCCGGGCGAAGGGCGTGGCCATCGCCGACCCCGTCGACTCCGGGTCGAACCGCCAGACCTTCCTGGACGACCCGTCGGGTAACGCCATCGAGCTGCACGAGGTGCGTGGGACCAGCTGACGGCGCCCGGGAGAACGGACGTGGACCAGCGACCAACCGAGGGCGGGGTCGGGACCGGGACGTCGTCGCCGGTCGGAGGATGATGCGCGTCGGCGTGATCGGCACCGGCTTCGGCGGCCGGGTGGTGGCCGGTGCCTTCGAGGCCAACGGTTGTCGGGTCACCGATGTGGTCACGGCCAGGGACTTCGACGCCGTGCGAGCCCTGTGCCGATCCGAGGTCGACCTCATCTCGGTCCACTCGCCGCCGTTCCTGCACCGTGACCACGTGACCATGGCCCTGGAGGCCGGCAGAGCGGTGCTGTGCGACAAGCCGTTCGGCTGCTCCGTGGACGACGCCGAGGCCATGACCCGACAGGCCGAGGCGGCCGGGGTGGTGCACCTGGTCAATTTCGAATTCCGGCACCAACCGGCCCGACAGACCATGCAGGAACTGCTGACTTCGGGAGCCATCGGGCGGCCCGAGCACCTGGCCTACACGGCGTACAACTCGGGCTCTCGGGTTCCGCTTCGCCACTGGGGTTGGCTGTTCGACCGATCGATGGGCGGAGGATGGATCGGCGCCTTCGGTTCGCACGCGGTCGACCTGGTGCGGTGGCTCCTGGGCGATGCCGTCGATGCCGGGGCCGCCACCTGGATCACCATCGCCGAACGACCGGACGGGGACGGCAATCTGGTCCGGTGCGACGCCGAAGACACCTTCACAGGATGGATCCGCCTCGGATCCGGGGCCACTGCCACCGTGGACACGACCTTCGCCGCCGGGATCACCACCCCCGCCCGTATCGTGCTCACGGGATCCGAGGGCGCCCTGGAGAACGTCGGGGACGTGCGGGTGGTCCTGCGTCGGCCGGGCGAGGAGCCCCGGCACTTCGACTTCGACCGCCCGGATGGCGACGGCCACAACCAGGCCATGGTGGCCTGGGCGGGCACCGTTCGAGAGGCGGTCACCGGAGGGGGTCAGATCGCCCCGTCATTCGCAGACGGCGTGGCCTGCATGCGGATCATGGAGCGGTGGCGGGCCCGGCCTCCTCAGCCGCTCCGCGACACCGGGGGCGACTGAAGGATCGGGACGTCACCGACGGGGCTGTGTCGTTCGTGGAGCTCATCGGGCACCGCCCGTCGGCGTTGGCTAGGCGCAACGCTGCCTCGGTGGTGCCGGACTCACCAGATCGGGGACCGCCGCGGTGGTCCACCAGGCCGGCGGGCGCAGGAGGCCGGCGGAGGTGGAGTCCGGAGGAGAGACCGCTACAGGGTGCGCTTGCGTCGCAGGAACACCAGGCACAGGCCGAGGGTCACGAAGGTGAGGCCCAGGAAGGCGAAGGGTCCAAGATTGGCCCCGGTGAACGGCAGCGAGGTCGCCACGGCGGCGGGCTTGGCCGGCGCAGTGGTCGTGGTGGTCGGAGCGGCCGTGGCCGCGGCGACCACCGGAGCCACCGCGGCGGCTTGCGGCTCTGGCGTGGGGGCGGGGGCCGGGGCGACCGGTGTGGCACCGGATGGCGGCGGCTCGGACGGCTCACCGGGCGGTGTGTCCGTGCCTCCACCGGACGGGGGCGTCGGGGGTTCGCAGTCGCCGACCGACGCGATCTGATGCTGCCAACCCCGCTTGGACACCCAGGGGCCGTTGGCCGTCGGCCCGACGTAGGCGTCGGCCTGGAGGATGTCGCAGAAGTTCGGCGGGTAGGGAATGGTCAACGTGCCCGACATGCCCGGCTGGCTGTAGACAATGGCCACGTCGACCGAGACCTTGGGCTCATTCAGGAAGAACTTCCAGACACAGCCCGGCTGGCTGGCGTCGCAGGGCGGGTCGGGAATCTGCAGCGTGACCTGGCGGGCCATGTCGTCGAAGGTAATGACCGCCGACGTGGGGCTGGCCGAGGCTCTCGACGCCGTGCCGACTGCAACTGCGGCCACGACGGTCACCGCGATGACCGACGCAATGATGATCCGTTTCACTACCGCTCCTTGGGTGCAGACGAATAACTCCTGGGCTGCCCCGCACCGCAATCTACCAGGTGCGACTCACCCATGGTGACGATGATCGCACCGCGAGTGACCCACCGATGGGGACCGACGCCGACATCGCATGGGACCCGGTCCGGTATCGAACCGGTGTTCGTGCAGGGCATTCCGGAGATCATTCCACTGCTGAGCGGTTCGGGCGTGGGATACCCCCTGGCCGCTGTCGGTCGAGCAAGCCTCGAATCCTCCCTGAGCAGGACGTTCTCCCCGACGCGTGACGCGATGGTGTCAGCCCGTCACCAAGAGTTCATCTTCGAACTGCCGGGGGTCTGGCGGTTCGAACCGGGCCTCGGTCCAGCGGGACCGGCTACTCGTACTGGAGCACGCCGCGGATGTTCTTGCCGTCGAGCATGTCGGCGTAGCCCTGGTTGATGTCCTCGAGCTTGTAGGTCCGGGTGACCATGCTGTCGAGGTCGAGCTGGCCCTGGTCGTAGAGGCGGAGCAGGTGCGGGATGTCGTACCGGATGTTGGCGGACCCGAAGATGGTCCCGACAACCTGCTTCTCCATCAGGGTCAGCCAGGTGAGGGACAAGGTCACGTCCGTCTCGCTCATGGGGTGGATGTTGGTCACGACCACCCGTCCGCCCTTGGCCGTCAGCTGCATGATGGTCTCCATGAGACGCCCGTCGCCCACGCCCATGGTGCAGATGACCTTGTCGGCGTTCTTCCCCCAGGTCACCTCGTTGACCAGTGGCAGGGCCTCGTCGATGGAGGCCACGGTGTGGGTCGCCCCGAACTTCTTGGCCATCTCCAACTTGAAGGGGACCGGGTCGATGGCGAAGATGCGCTCGGCGCCGGCCAGCCGAGCTCCCTGGATGGCCGAGGCCCCGATGCCCCCGACGCCGATGACCACGACGTCGTCACCGGGCTTGACCTCGGCGGCATAGACCGACGAACCCCACCCGGTGGTCACACCACAGCCGATGAGGCAGGCCTTGTCCAGTGGATAGTGGTCGAGGATCTTGACGCAGGAGGCCTGATTGACAACGGTGTGCTTGGCGAACGTGCCCAGACACACCATGGTGCCGAGATCGGCACCGTTGGCGGCATGGTGGCGGTGGGTCCCGTCGATCTGCGAACCCATCATGAGCAGGGCACCCACATCGCAGAGGTTGGAGTGGCCGCGGGCGCACGACGGACAGCGGCCACAGGCCGGGACGAATCCGAACACCACGTGGTCCCCGGGGCTGAGGCCCTCCACACCGTCGCCCACTTCCTCCACCACACCGGCGCCCTCGTGGCCGCCGATGATCGGGTAGATGCCACCCAGGTCGCCCGTCCGCAAGTGCTCGTCGCTGTGGCACATGCCGGAGGCGGCGATCCTCACCAGCACCTCACCAGCCTTCGGCGGATCGAGGTTGATGGTCTCGACCTGCCAATCGCCACCCTGCTCCCAGAGGATCGCTGCTTCAGTCTGCATGTTGGTCCCTTCGCTCTCTTCCCGGACCCACCGGTCCAGTGCTCCTACCCGTGTCCTACGAGCCGTGTCCTACCAGTGGAGCCTATGCCCAGAAGCGTAGGGTGGGCAGCGGAACCGGACCGACGGTCGGCTCAGGGGCTGGGCGGGAGCTGAACGCCGCACTGGCTGTGGAAATTCCAGCCGTCGTGGGAGATGGCACAGGCCTTGCCGAAGCCGTGCACATAGTCGACGCCCTTGCTGGTGGTGATGTAGATGGCGACGGGAATGGTCAGGATCATGGCCATGATGCCCAGGAACTTGAAGAGGCGCTTCATGCGTGGATTACCTTGACTCCCTCGTCGATCGGGTTCCACCGGGGCTCCGGTGTCTCCAGATCCACAGGTCCGTTCTCGGCGGCAACTACCGGGTCAACGGTATCCCATGGGGGTGCGAAAACCGCGGCTTTCCCTGCCGGCGCCCATGAGGGGAAACGCTACGGTCGTGCCGCTACGGGCGGTAGTCGGCGTCGGACCGCCCGGAGACCACCCGGCCCACACCTGCCTCCCGCCGGCGCGCCCGCCGTTCGGCCACCCGGAGATCTCGCTCCCGTTGCCACCGCGCGTCGAAGGCATCCCGGGACACGTCGTGTCTCGATGCCGAGGGGCGACCGACGTGGGCTGGGTAGCCCAGGTCGTACTCCTCTGGCTCGTCGGCCTCGGCCCGGCGGCCCTTCGTCTCCAGCAGACGGCGGACCCCCGCCCGACCGGTCAGGAACAGCAGCAGGAGCAGGATGGTCACCAGCTTGGCCAAACCGACCAGCAGGTAGGCAACGACGATGACGGTCCACTTGATGACCTTGGTCACGACGTGGATGATGATCATCGCCCTCGAATCCGGGTGGCTGGGGGGGACCCGGCCCCGCGGGTCAGCACCTCGAGCCGGCCCCGGGTCGACGGAGACCGAGCCGGTGACAGGGCCCCGGGCATGACCCAACGATAGGCCACCACCACGGCCGGGAACCGGTTCTTGCCGCTTACTCAGACAGAACGCTCCAGTTCGAGTGCACCATGAGGACAGGTGACGAACCGGCGGCGTGGGGAGTGCCCGCCGTCGCGGGGCAAAGACTCACCCGGCGACGGCGGCGCTACCACCCCGTGGATGGCCGGATGTCGCATCGTCGGCGCGTACCGGCCTGAGGCCGTTCTACTTCTCGTCGGTGACACTCCCGTCACCGACGGCTGAACGCTCGATGAACGTTTGCGTCGCTTCTCCACGGGGGCGCGCCCAGTCCGTCGGCTTCGGGCTCCCGGCACCGAGGTCCTCCACCGGACGCGGCTCGCTGTACTTCTCGTTCTCGCAGGCTGGAAAGATCCCGGCTACCTCACGCACCGCGGCCCGGATGGCATCCTCCCGACACATCCCGGCCACCTCGACGGTCAGATCGATGGAGTCGGCCCCTCCGGTGAACCGGATGAGCCGGTTGGCCGAGCGACGTGCAGACTCGAGGAACCGCTCGGTCGGCCGGTCAAGCGACTTCGGGATGGTGACATCGACCTCGTACCGCACGGTAACGACCCTAGCGAACGTATGTTCGTATGTCCAGTGGCTCACCCGGGCCGTCAGTCGGGGACGGGGACGTGGGAGGCGCGAGTCCTCTGGGGGCTCAGCGCAGGATCCGGTCGCCCATCTCGCTGTAGATCTGGTTGTGGAAGTCGGCGAGCAGTTGGGCTTGCTCACGGCAGTGGAGGGGCGGGCTGTCGGGGACGGCACCGACCTGTGCGTCGTGACCCGGGCAGCCCCGGCACACCACGTCCCATTCCACTTCGCCGATCCTTCGTGCGGTTGCCTGATGTCGTGCCACGTGACCACCGTACGCCGGCAAGCTTGGAAACACGTCAACGACACGTCACGGGAGAGTGAACTTCGCGTGAGTGGTCCACCTATGTCACCACACATCGGCCGGGACCGCCTCGCCGTGGGGACGGTCACAAAACGTTCACCCTTCCGTATCGTTGCAGTCACCTCAGAGCCGTATCGTGGCCAGCGCAAATCCCTGCGCTTCCAGCTCGCTCGAGCCGGGCCGATGGAGAGGACGATCCGATGCGGCGACGCTCAGTTGAGCTGTTGACGGTGGCCGCCGGCGCCATCGCGCTTGCCGCCTTGCCGCTCGTCGGGGTGGCCGGGGCCGTCGATCCCTCCTCCACGTCGGTGGTGGTCAGCGGGCCCACCGGCGCGGCCCGGACGGACGTCTCCAGCAGCTGCTGCTCCCTTTCGCCCAGCGTCGTGGCGGATTCGACCACGACCACGCCGACCACTACCAGCTCGAGCACCACGAGCAGCACCGAACCGACCACGACGACGACCACGACCGTCTGTCCGAGCAGCACGACGACGAGCAGCACCTCGACCACGAGCAGTAGCTCGACCAGCAGTACCTCGACCAGCTCGACGTCCACGACGTCCACGACGACGACCTCGCTCGCAGAGTCCGCCGCCGCGGCGGTGGACTCCACCACGACCACTCCGGCCTCCACCACCACGACGGTCACGACGACCGGCACGACGAGTCCGAGCGAATCCTCGACGACGACAACCACCACACCCTGTCCGGCGGCCGCGGCGACCACCGCGACAACACTGCCGACGACGGTGGCGGCCAGCTCGTCGGGGGCCACGCCCCAGCCCGCGGACGCCTCGACAGATTCGTTGGCCTTTACCGGAAGCGGGCCCTATGCCCCGGTCGTGGTAGCGATCGGACTGTTCCTCCTGGCCACCGGTCTCGGCCTCAGACATCGAATGCTGAGGCGCAACAGGAGCCGCGGCTGACCGGCGGCCGCCGGCGGGAACCGGGCGGCTGCCGCATTCGCACCATCGATCGAATCTCATGAAATCGAATCTCATGAAACGGAAGGAACCATGTTCCACACCATCGTCGTAGGCTCCGATGACTCGGCCACGGCCCGTCAAGCGGTGGTGACCGCTGCCGACCTGGCCCAGATGTCGGGCGGGAAGATGGTCATCGTCACGGCGTTCGATCCGAAGTCGGTGCGCGTCCAGGACCTGCCGAGCGACCTTCAGCTGTCGACCACCGTCCACCCCGCCGACGTGCTGCTGAACAGCTTGGCCAGGATCGGGCACGAGCGCGGCATACCCGTCTCCGTCGAAGCCATCACGGGCTCCCCCGCCGAAGGGGTGGTGACGGTGGCCGAGCAGGTCGGCGCCGACCTCATCGTCGTCGGCAACAAGGGGATGAAGGGGACGCGGCGGGTGCTCGGCAGTGTCCCCAACTCCATTGCCCACTCGGCTCCTTGCTCGGTGCTCATTGTCGACACCGAAGGCCTCGCCTGATCCTGCCGGCACCGTCGTCGGTGCCCGGCTCACGGTACCCTCGACCTTGGCATGTTCGAGATCCGCGTCCTGCGCCCCCAGGACTGGCAGCTTGTCCGTCAGGTTCGGCTGGCCTCGCTCGCCGAGTCACCTCACGCCTTCACCTCGACGCACGCGGTGGAGGTGGCGTTCGACGAGTCCGCCTGGCAGGATCGGGCCACGACCTGCCGCTGGTTCGTGGTCGTCGAGGACGGGGCAACGATCGGTGTCGCCGGCGGACTGGACGGATCGACCGACGATCCGGCGACCCGCGAGCTGGTCGGGATGTGGGTGGCGCCTCTGCACCGAGGACGAGGAATTGCTCGTCAACTCCTCGACGCCGTGAGCGATTGGGCCCGGTCGGACGGGGCCTCGCTACTCTCCCTGGGGGTTCGAGAGGGCAACGACGGCGCCCGGGAGGCCTATCTTCGCCTGGGGATGCACCCGTCAGGCGAGACGGTGGCGGAGAGAGACCAACCCGATCGATCGATCCAGATCATGGTGGTGGACCTCCATACCCCTCGAACTGGTGGCTCCTCGGAGCCGTCACGCCACCACAGGGAGCGCAGAGGCCGATGACGAACCGAGGGCGAGCAACGGGATCGCCCCAGAGGGAGTCGATACCGCCCGGGTCTTCCCCCACGACCCCAGGTGGAGGGAGAGGCCACCGATGGTCACCTCGACGGGAAGATGGGACCCGACCGCCACGTAGCACGTCACCGGACCGGAGTCGTTGCCCGTGTTCACATAGGCGATGGCGATGACCCGGGTGCCGTCGACCGTCTGGATCGTGCCCTTTCGGTAATTCCTGGCGTGGAACAGGTCGTGCACCAGGCTGGACATCGTGAGGTCGGCCGCGGCGGGACTGTAGGCCGGGCTGCCCTTCGGGATCTGCACCCAGTGGCCCGCCACCTGCGTGGCCTGCACGGTTCCCATGCCGACGGTGGCCGTCCAGAACGACGCATCCCCGTTGACGTACACGGCGCCGCCGACGTCGAGCGTGGTGGCCGACGGGAGGTCGGCGGAGGCGGGCTTCCCGGACGTCAACGTGGCCACCTGGCTGCCCGAGTCGGCCGCCGAGTAGTCCGTCTCGGTGAGGGCGGCCCTCCCGACACCCGGGACGGTGGTGGTGCCACTCCCGGTGGCGCTGACCGAACCCGCCCTGATCATGGCGGCCCGAGCCTCGGCGATGATGGTCCTCGCCGGCGTCGAGCCCACTGACGGCGGGGACGCCACGGCGGGGCTGGACACCCCGAGGAAGGCCAGTAGCAAGAAGGACACTCCGATCAGCGGGATCCCGAGGCGCGCCGAGCCGTACGGATGACCTGCCTCGATCGTCATGTGGCCCATTCCCCTCGTCGAGGCCCGGTTCGGCGCGGCGGAAGTCTGCCGCCTCGGCACACCGAGCCACCTGACCCGTTGTCTGAGTGATCGGCATCCTGGCCGGCGCCCTTGAGCGCCACCGTCGGGGCGGCTGACCTCGGACCACCACGGCCGCTCAGGCGGCGCCGGGTCCCTGGGCTACGAGCGCAGGACGGTGCCCGGCCTCCGCTCCTCGGCGTCGACCGGTACCCGCCCGTCAACGCGGATGGGAACTCCATTGACCAGGGTGTGGGTCATGCCCACCGGCGCGTCGGCCGTCAGTCGGTCGCCGTCGGCCGGGAAGTCCACGACCCGCCGGATCGGACCCGGAGCCACGGTGTCGGGATCGAACACGACCAGGTCGGCGGCCTTCCCGACCTCCACCGTACCCCGGTCATGGAGCCCGTAGACCCGGGCGGGCTCACCGGTCAGCTTGTGCACGGCGCGTTCCAGGGTCATCACCCCCCGGTCCCGAACCCAGCTCCCCAGCAGGTCGGTGGCGAAACAGGCGTCGCACAGCTGGCTGACGTGGGCACCGGAGTCGGCCAGGCCGAGCAGCACGTCGTCTCGGGGGAGCAGCGCAGGCGATGGCGTCGGGATCGTTGTTGGCCAGCACCGACCAGAACCGCGTCTCGAGGTCGTCGGCGAGCGAGAGGTCGAGCACGACGTCGAACGCGGTCGCACCGGCTCTCGAGCGCCAGATCGCTGACCGAACGCGCCCACCAGCTCGGGCCGTGTCGGCGACTCGGCGACCGACAATGACGCGGCAGTTGAAGAGGCTGAAGCCGCCCGAGTCCAGCTCCGCCTGCGCTGCGGCCCGCCAGGCCGCGATCGCGGTACGCCGCCATCCGCTCCTCGAGGGGAGTGTCCATGAGCGCCGCGAAGCTGGGAAAGGTGTTGAGGGTGAACGGCTCGGCCAGGTTCATCTGGAACACCAACGGTCGGCACGACACCTGGGGCCAGACCTCCACCCCGGAGGCCTTGGCCGTCGCGTGATCCGCCATGACCTGTCTCGTGGTAGTCGGACCCGGCGAAGGTGAGCAGCGCCGTCCAGGTGAATGGGCGGCCGATGTGGCGCTGCAGCTCGAACATCTCGGCATGGGACAGGACCCCGCCCGGCAGCAGGGCCGCCACCCCCCGATTGCGGTGGCGAAGCGGCTCGAGAAGCGCGGCGCAACTCGGTGAGGTCGGCCACCCGGGAGGGCACCGGCCGGCCGTGGTCACCGTTGTGAGTCGGGGACCAGCTGGTGGCGAAGCCGATGGCCCCGGCGTCGAGCGCCTGGTCGACCACGCCGGCCATGGTCACCAGCTCCTCGGATGTGGCAGGACGCTCGTAGGCGTCGGCCCCCATCGTCGTACAGGCGGACAGCGGTGTGGCCGACGTAACAGCCGTAGTTGAGGGACACGCCCCGCCGTTCCACCGCGTCGAGATACTGGGAAAACGATCTCGAACTCGTCCCAGGGCACACCGGCCATGAGCGTGTCGAAGCTCATGTCCTCCACGTGCTGCAGCGTCCGGACCAGCAGCTCGACTCCCTCGGCCGCGGATCGGAGCGATCGAGAACCCGCAGTTGCCGGCGACCACCGTGGTGACCCCGTGGAAGGACGAAGGGGTGAGATCGGGGTCCCAGAACACCTGGGCGTCGTAGTGGGTGTGGATGTCGATGAAGCCGGGCGCCACCACCTGGCCCGACGCGTCGAGTTCGGTGGTGCCGGACAGCTTCGGGCCGATGGCCACGATGGTTCCGTCACGCACCGCCACATCAGCGGTCCGGCCCGGCGCACCGGTTCCGTCCACCAGCGTGCCGCCTCGCAGCACCAGTTGTCCGTCCATTTCCATACCCCCTGTACTCACCACTCCCCCCTGTACTCACCACCAGCCCCTGTACTCATCACCAGAGCGTGTGGCCGACCCTATGGCAGCCACGGCCGGTCGGGGCGGGGTTCACAGGAAGGAGGCCTCGGCGGTGAGTCCCATCTCGAGATGCCGACCCGCCACAGTGGACTGCATGGTCCCGATCCCGGTTGATCCGTCTCCGAGGTCGACGACGCGCACGATGCAGTCCCGGTGCTGGTGGATGCGGTGGGCCACCTCGGCGGTGTCGCAGGCCTCGACGTGCTCACCGTCCACGTGGAGCTCACCTCGCCATTCTCCCTGGTAGTGACCCTCGAACCCCCCGTAGAGCCCGGTGCCCAGGTGAAACCCCGTACTCGAAACCGGTTCGATCCGGTAGAGCCGTTCGGCCCCGTCGGGCAGGACGCCCCGGATGGTGCCGCCCTCCAGCCGACGATTGTCGTCCCTGAATTGCAGGTCGGGGAGCACATCCACGAACGCCTTGGACCGGCCGTCGGGCAGCTCGATCCCCCCACGGGCGCTTCCAGTCGACCAGCCGTTCCCACGGAATTGCTGGTAGTAGACGAAGAGGGTGAACGATCTACCGTCAGGCCGCGTCATGGTTGCCGGCATCCACACGAACATTCCCGATGTGTCTTCGGGGACCGGCGTGGCCTCGATGTCGTCAGGAGGCTGGCCGACGCCGTAGCGGACCCCCCACGAGCGATCACGAGCACCGACCCAGCGCTGATCGTCGATCTCGGTGCGCACACCCTCGACCTCGATCCAGCCCCGGGCCACACCGCTCTGGTGGAAGCGCATGATGTCGGCGTCGATGCGCGAGCGGCTGCGACTGATGTGGGTCTCCCGCTCCTCCATGGCAGGAGATGACACGCCCTCGACCTCCACATCGAAGCTGATGGGAACGATGGTGTTGGCTGCCAGCCGGTAGCGGGTTCGCTCCAGAGGCTCGACGACGGCATAGGCGATCGGTCCGATCTCGTTCCGCTCCAGGTCCGGCGAGAGGCGACGGCTGGCTCGCACGGTCCACTGCTCCGTGCCCCGGGAGACACCGGCAAATCCGTCCATGACGTTGCGGTTGATGTACTTCCCCAACCCGAAGGCCAGGCTGAGTGACCCGTCCCGGGCCGCGGCCATGGCCCATACCTTTTCGGTCCAGGATCGATCGGACTGGCTGACCCGAGCGAAAGTGTCGGCGATCTGGTGGTTCATGAGCTCGTCTGCTCCGAGCAACGGACCTGGCTTCGTCATAATGCGATTCCTCTCGGCGGCCTGCTGCCACCATCGTGACACTGGAGTTCGGCGCCGCCCGACCCACCGGGACCCGATCGAGGCCCTGCCGCTCCTCCGGTATACGGCAACCAGCTCAGGTCCGGCACCGCGATCAGTGGAAGACGAAAGGGACCGAGTCCGGACCTCGGACGAGACTCGAGGGAAGATAGGTCGCCTCTCCCGCCTGTGAGTACGCCGAGTGGCGGGAGGCGAGCTCCTCGAAGAGCACCCGGGTCTCCATGCGCGCCAGGGCGGCGCCGAGACAGAGATGCTCACCGAAGCCGAACCCGAGGTTGGGCACCCCCGGCTCCCGGGAAGGGAGGAACAGCGATGCCGTGGGGCCGAAGACGGTCTCGTCCCGGTTGCCCGATGCGTACAGCATCACCAGGTAGTCGCCCGCCTCCACTGGGACACCCGAGACCTCGGTATCCTCGGTCACCGTTCGGGCGAACTGCTGGATCGGCGTGACCCATCGGAGGCACTCCTCGACCGCACCGGGGATCCGGTCGACATCGGCGTAGAGGGTGTCGCGCACGCCCGCCCGTACGGCCAACTCCATCAGGGAGCTGCTCATCAGGTGGCGGGTCGTCTCGTTACCGGCGACCACCAGGGACATGGTGAACGTAACCAGTTCGCCGGGGTTGAGCCGTCGGCCTTCGACCTCCGCCTGGACCAGCAGGGACACGACGTCGTCAGCCGGTGCCGCCGCCTTGTCCTTGGCCAGTTCGTCGAGAAATCCGACCATCTCCATGACCGACGCGGCCGCCTCGGGATCCAGTGACGCTCGCCCGTCGGAGGCCAGGATCGTCGCATCGGACCAGCGGCGGAAGTCGGAACGGGCCGAATTGGGCACGCCCAGCAGCTCGCAGATCACCAGGACCGGGAGGGGGGCGGTGAGCGCCCCGACCAGATCGACGACCTCGCCCCTGGGGATCGCATCGAGGAGTCCTATGGTCAGCCCCCGGATCTGGGCCTCGATGCGGCCCAGGGCCCGACCAGTGAACTCCCGGTTGAGGATGCGCCGCCACTGGTTGTGGCGGGGAGGGTCCATGTGGAGGATCGAGCCGGCGATGGTGCCGCCCTCCCGGAGTGGATCGTTCACGAGCACTCCTCGGCCGGAGCAGAACCGCATCGGATCCCGGCTGATCTCGCGAATGTCGTGGTACCGGGATACGGCCTTGACGCCGGGCGCGTACTCGTAGACCGGTGCCTCGACGCGCAGTCGTTCGAGCACTTCGTAGTAGTCGGGTCGGAGGAAGAAGCCCGGTGTGCTCGGGTCGATACCGAGGTCGCCGAGTCGGGGGGGCACCGGCTCAGCCCCCCGCCCGGCCGGCGGGCGGCGTCAGTTTCGGGTGAGGTCCAACGCCAACGGGGCACCGGGTGACGGGCATATTACAAACGGTACACTATATGTAATGTCCGCCCTGTAGTGTGGGACCGATGCCGACGACAGCCAGCAGCCCGAGCGCGACTCGTACCCGCCTCCTCGACGCCACCAGTCTCGTCCTGGCGCAGTACGGACCCCGGAAGCTGAGCCTCACCGACATTGCCACCCTGGCCGGCGTCTCGAGACCCACGCTGTACCGCCACTTCGCCTCCAAGCGCGACCTGCTGCTGGCGCTGGCCGACCACGAGAAGGAGCGATTCGAGTCAGAGCTGGCCGAAGCCCTCGAAGGTCTTGCCGGTCCGGCCCGGCTCGATCGCGCGCTGTGCTTCATCATCGAGTTCCAGCACGAGTACCCGATTCGCGGACTCGTGGCCGTCGAGCCGGCGTTCATGCTCGATCAGCTCGAGCGGGCCTTGCACTCGATGGCCCCGACCCTCGCCTCGATGTTCGAGGAGTGGGCGCCCCCGGAAGAAGCCGACCCCGTTGACCCTTCCGATCTGGCCGATCTCGTGGTTCGCACCGCCCTGAGCCACTTTCTGATCAGGGGGGACGACGCGCAGTTGCTGCGCGAGCTTCGCCATGTGGCCCGCCTTCATCCTCCACGTGACGGCGGTGCAGCGGTGGATCCTGTGGAGCGCGCCCTATCCGGCCCACGAGCCCGGCGACCTGGTCGATGAAGGACGGGGGTCCTGAGCCTGGTGACCGACCGACCGGAAGCACCGGTGGCGGTCTGGGATTCTCTCCACTCCGGTACCGGGGAGCCCGAAGTTGGTTGGACGGCTCCCAGTCGCCGGGAACCAGACACACGGTGGGACTAATGTTCACCGCGGGGCCAAGGGGGTGACGATTGCAGACCGAAGCCGCTGTGCTGTGGGAACCGGGCGGCGTCTGGGAGGTCGGACCGGTCGAGCTGGACCCACCCAGGCACCACGAGGTGCTCATCCGTCTCGTCGCCTCCGGCCTGTGCCACTCGGATGAGCACTTCTTGACCGGCGACATGCCGTTCCTGGGTCCGATGATCGGTGGTCACGAAGGGGCCGGCATCGTCGAACAGACCGGTCCGGACGTCACGACCTTGAAGCCCGGGGACCACGTCGTCACCAGCTTCCTCCCGCCCTGCGGGCATTGCCCATCGTGTGTCGCGGGTCACCAGAACCTGTGCGACATGGGAATGCACATCGCCGACGGATGGCAAGTCGGTGACCAGACCGCTCGTCATCATGCCCGAGGGATCGATCTGCGGCTGTTCTGCATGGTCGGAGCCTTTGCCCGCCACACGGTCGGCCACGAGAGGTCCTTCATCAAGATCGACGACGACCTCCCGCTGGACCGGGCCTGTCTGGTGGCCTGCGGGGTGAGCACCGGCTGGGGCTCCGCCGTCCACCGGGCGCAGGTGCAACCAGGCGAGGACGTGGCCGTCGTCGGGGTGGGAGGGGTCGGCAGCGCCGCAGTCCAGGGGGCTCGACTCGCCGGTGCCCGACGCATCTTCGCCATCGACCCGATCGAATTCAAGCGGGACCGGGCCATCGGGTTCGGGGCTACCCACACTGCCTCCAGCATCGAGCAGGCCCTTCCGATCATCCAGCAGCTCACACTGGGACGGATGTGTAACCGTGTCATCTGCACCATGTCCGTGGGTCGCGGGAAGTGGATGAGTTCCATCATGGCGCTCGCCGCCAAGCGGGGAAGGGTCGTGGTCACCAATGTCCACCCCTGGACCGAGACGGATGTCACCATGAGCCTGCTCGATCTGCTCAGCATGGAGAAGGAGCTCGTCGGATCCATCTTCGGGTCGTCGAACCCGGAGGAGGATGTGCCGCGGCTACTCGGCCTGTATCGCGGCGGGCAGCTCGACCTCGACGGCATGGTGACCCGGACCTACCCGCTCGAGCGGGTCAACGACGGCTACCGGGACATGCGCGAGGGTCGGAACATCCGGGGGGTCCTCGTCCTCGAATGAGGCAATCGGCTGAGCGACCCTTTCGCCGGCCGGCAAGCACATCCTTCTACCGAGAACGGTCTCCTGAGCCATAGGCTTGCTGTCAGGTCCGTAGGCACTCCCGGTCGGTCCGGTCCGCCGCACAACGAAAGGTGGCGCCCACCGCGTCCTGGACATCGTCAGGCAGTCCCAGCTGTTCGGCCAGACGCCGGGCCAGGGCCGCGTGCTGGACGATCATCCCGTCGAGGTCGCGCCGACCGGACACGGCGAACTCCATTCCCACCCGGAATCGGTGGAGAGGAGGGTTACCGCTACCAACGAGACGCAGTGTGGCCAGTGCTCCGCTCACGGAACCCAACTCGTGGTCGTACTTCCCGGACTTCAGGGCGATATCGTCGCCGAACCACTTTGCCTGTTCGTGGGCGTCTGAGTGACAGCCCACGTTGACCAACAGGGCCGTGTAGTAGACGACCGAACGCTGCTGCTCGTCGAGGCCGACACATTCGGCCAGACGGAGGGCGATCAGGCACTGGCGCAGAACGTGCTCCATGGGTTGGCCGAAGCCGAGGTCGACCCCGAGGGACAGCGCGGCGACCAGCTCGGCGAGCCGCACCCGGCCAGGATCGGTCCCACCTTCACCGTTCACGACGCCGAGGCTATCCGAGCCTGCCGAAGGGAAGCCGCCCCACCCGCAGAGTGGCGAGGCGGTTGTGCCCCCCTTCCGGGAGCCGGTTGTGCCTGAACACTTCGCCCCAAGCACCCAGCGTGCGACGTGCCGCGGTGTCAGATGCCCCCCGCAACGAGGACGGATGGCCGCGGAGTCCGCTTCAGCGAGCGGGTTTGATGTTTGCGTTGAGATGGAAGACGTTCTCGGGGTCGTACTGGGCCTTCACCCGGGCGAGGCGGTCGTACTTGTCGGCGCCGTAGGAGGCGCGGACGCGATCGTCGTCAGGTTCAACGAGAAAGTTGATATAGGTGGCGTTGCCACTGGAATGCGGCAGCAGGGCATCGTAGAACCCTCGGACCCAGTCTCGGTCTGCATCAAGCAGTGACTGGTCTGGGGCGGCTGCAGAGATATTGAAGACGAACTTCGCAGATCGACTGCCGCCGAATGCGGTGTCCTTGTCGGGCACCTCCGCATAGGCGCCTCCCATCGGAAAGACCGGCACAATCGACATCGGTGACGCCTTCTTCGGCATCTGTTCGGCAATTATGTCGATGGCCTCGTTGCTCAACTCGTTGAGATAGAGGGCCTTCTCGTAGGCGAGGATTCCCCAGGGAGCGCTCTCGTCGAGCATCTTCTGCAAATCGGTGTACGGGATGGGTGTAACGAATTCGAACGTGGGCGGGACGGCTTCGCGGATTGCTCCGATCACCGCAGCGTGCTCCTCCTGCGAACGGAAACCCACGACCGCCAGTACCCAGCCCGGCTCAAAATGGTGCTGCTCCGGTACGAAGGGCGCTGGCGGCGCATTGAGTCCCACGATCTGGGCACCAAACCCGGTGGGGAGTTGGTCCACAAAATCACGCGAGAACCGCAAGGCCTCGACCGTGCGGTCGATGGTCCAGAAGAACAGGCCCAGGTTCACCATCGGTCCGACCTCGTGCAGCACGAACTCGAACTCGCACACCACGCCGAAATTGCCACCGCCACCGCACAGTGCCCAGAACAGATCGGGGTGCTCCGCAGGCGAAGTGTGCAGGACGCGACCATCGGCCGTGACGATGGTGGCGCCGACGAGATTGTCGCATGCAAGGCCGAGCTCGCGGCTCAACCAGCCGATCCCACCTCCAAGGGTGAGTCCGCCGACGCCGGTGTGACTGATGACTCCGCCGATTGTGGCCAGACCGTGCTCCTGCGTCGCTGCGTCGAGATCAGCCCATGTCGTACCGCCGCCACACACCGCCCGGCGCGCGGCCGGATCGACCGCGACGCCGTTCATTTGGCTGAGGTCGACCATGAGACCGCCATCGCAACAGCCATGGCCGGCAAAGTTGTGACCACCACCACGCACAGCGATCTCGATGTCGTGCGCAACCGCGAACGTAACGGCCGCGGCGACCTGCTCAGCCGTGGTGCACTGGGCAATGACCGCGGGCCTTCGGTCGATTTCGCCGTTCCACAACGATCGGGCGCCGTCATAGCCCTCATCGGAGGGGAGAAGTGTCCTGCCGCCGAAACCTTCCCGGAATGACCTCACCTGGTCATCGGACGCGACTGCCATTGCAACCTCCATGTGCTCTGACGCCGGACATCGCCATCGGAGCCAACGACCCGCCCCACGCACCGGCTCGCGCCGCCCAGCGTAGGCCCGAGAGAGTCGTGGAACAACTCCTGTTGTCGCTGGAGAGGTTCCGGCCCGATGTCGACCGCCGGCCCACATCAGTACGACCTGCATCTCCGGGGTTGCTCCGTTGCCTCGGCCGATGTCGGGCCGGCTCGGTCTTCATCGTCGACCTCACGGGACACGCTCACCGCCGTCTGGGATACGGCGGTGGCGTCAGCCCGTGGTTAGCCGGAATTGGGGGGATCATCCGACCGGTTCCGTTGTACCACGATGCTCCGCTCCGCGGGTTACGCACACGTGAATGTTTCGGGGGTCCAGCTGATGTGGACGAAGAAGGCCGATGGCCCCGCGGGCTCCGGGACCGTTGGATCTGAGCGGCATCGGTTAGATCGATTGGATCGAGGTGAGGTCGGATGACGATTTCCCGTCAAACATGCTGTCGGCCCTGCGGAGCCGAGCGCCCAATTCGGCCAGCATCTTGTAGGCGACAGTGGGGGCAAGCGAATGCAGTCGTGAGAAATCCCTACGCGAGAACACCAGCAGGTGCATGTCCGTGTCGGCCACGACGGTCGCCGTTCTGGGTCCGCCGTCGAGCAACGCCAACTCCCCGAAGAAATCACCCGGCCGAAGGACGGCAAGCTGCATGCCGTTGCGGGTGGCCGTCGCGACTCCTTCCACGATGACAAAGAACTCCGCGCCCACCTTTCCCTGTTCCGACAGGATGCGCGTCTGGCCCACCTCCAGCTGCTCCATCAGTGATGCGATCTTCCGGAGTTCGTCCTTTGTGCAGCTCGAGAACAGCCTGACACCGCGCAACAGGGTGATCCGTTCGTCCTTGTGAAGCTTGAGTGCCGTCATGTCCGCTTCTCCTCTCAGCGACGGTTGGCCGGTCCTGAATTCCTCCACCGGGAGCAGCACACCTTCAGGACCGCCTGGCCGCGAATCACCTTCATTCTGCGCCCCGGTTCGGCCTTCGTCTGTCGGCCGCGTGACACAACCGCTTCATTGCCGGTCGGGCCCCCCGGCATCGACCTCTGCGGACTGACTATGAGGCCTGAGGCCGCCCAGACCACTGGTGTGGCCATTCCCGCTCACAGGACCGGCACCGGAGGATCCACCCACGATTTGGCACTCCGGAACTGCGGATGACGAGTATTGGCTCCTGCAGCAGTTCACAGCTCGGGCAAGGTTGAGCCAGGGGGTGTTCGATCATTTCGGACTCCTCAGAACGGTGGAGTTGGGCAGCGCTTGGCAGGGTGGACCGGTTGATCGTCCAACCCTGGGCCACACTTCCGACCTGTGGCGGGCCGTGCGTGACCGTTGGGCAATCCCGGCCTGATGGTGTTCTAACACTCGTCGGATGACGTCAGCGTCACTGATCGATGAACTCACGCTGAACGTTCTGTGGCACCAGGAATTGGTGACGACGTCGCCCCGCTTCACCCGGCGACGGGTGGCACCCGCCGTAGAAACCTCGGACTGTCCTCAGGCCGTTCCGGCGTCAAGGCCGGACATCGACAAGCCCATCGACGCGATGGACGATCTGGACCACTCGATCAACGAGAGAGCGGGTGCAGGCCAGGCCGCTCAGATCAGAAGTACTGCAAGACCGCCGGATAGTGGAGACACTCCTCGGACGAACACTCCAGGAATGTGACCCGCTCACGAGCCTCTGATCCTCTCGAGTCCATGGAACGGGTGGACTCGATGAATGCCTCAGCCCCACAAGTGGGGCAGGTGCCGTACTCCAGCCGGACCGATAGACCCATTGCAGCGACTCCTCAATTCGATACTCGCCCGTGGCCGCCCTTTGCGATTGTAGGCAGATTCGGTCTCTCGGGGCATTCTCGCACGTGGAGCTCTGGTGCGGCGGGGAGAGGGCCGGTTCCGCCAAGTCGGTCATCCGGTCGGGCGGGAGCAGCCACCCTTCACCCACCACGGGGTACGCTCACCGCCGTCTGGGAGTGCGGCGGTGGCGTCTTTTCCCCGTGATCGGCCGGAGATGGGGGAACCCGACCGGTTCTGTTGTAACGCGGCGTTCCGCACGGTGGGTTACGCACATGTGAACATCTCACGGGCGCAGATCTGACCACTGGTGCGCCGGGCGACGCCGACGGTCGCGCCCTCGTTTGGCCGTCGACGGTTCGCCGACAGTGTTCTCGTGCGATAGGAGGGTTCAGGAAGCCTTGTCGACCCCGACTTCGTATCCGAGGTAGTACGCCTCGATCACGTCCAATTCGTGCTCGAGGGACTCCGCCCTTCGACAGTAGCCGGCTTCTCGCCATTCCACCGCCCGTCGTCTTCCTCGTACGATCGACTCTTCGAGGAATCGCTTTTCGGCGCGCAAATCATTCATCGCCTGCCCCTCTCATTTGTAATCAATACATCCATGTTGAACCTCAATGCATTTGGCGTCAATGCCTCCTTCCCAGGAGGTTGCCACGGGGCGCCAGCGTGCGGTTGACCGCAGCAGCAGAGCAGCGACGGCCCCCACGGGATCGCTTATGACGAGGGTGCGGTTGGAGAGTACATTTGGCCCAGCATGAAGGCGGAACCCATACAGGTCGAGGCCGGCGGCCGTCAAGGGTGGAGCTAGCCATGGACACCATCGTGGAGGCGCTCGCCGAGCAACAGGCCGAAACGGCCTCGGTGGTGGACGGTCTGACTGATGCCGCCGGGGAACTGGCCACCCGATGTGTCGGGTGGTCCGTTGCCGATGTCCTGCTCCATCTCGCGCAGTCGGATGAGATGGCCATCGCCAGTCTCACGGGTCAACTCGGTGGCACCGTGGGCGACGACACCACTGGCTGGGGCGGGGGGAACTCTGTCGACGAGAGCGTGGCCGCAATGGTGGAACGAGAACGGGGAGCACCGGTCGACGAGGTGGTCCGACGCTGGTCGACGAGCGCATCTCGCCTGGTGGGGGTGCTCGAAGCAATGGATCTCTCCACCCGCGTCCGCTGGGTTGCGGGCCTCCTCTCGGCTCGGACTCTGGCGACCACCCGGCTCTCGGAGACGTGGATCCACACCGGTGACGTCGCCGATGCGCTCGGGTTGGACCTGGTGCCCACCGACCGGCTCCGATTGATCGCTCGGTTGGCCTGGCGCACGCTGCCCTATGCGTTCGATTCGGCTGGTCGTCGGATGAGCGGGCCGGTGGCACTGCGCCTTGTCGGACCGTCCGGTGAACCGTGGGAGTTCTTGCCTGACGGGCCCGAGGTGACGACGATCAGCGGATCCGCTGTCGATCTCTGCCAAGTGGCGGCCAGGCGAGCCGACCCGGGCGACACCGCGCTCGAGGCCGAGGGTCCAGATGCCGCCGCGGTCCTGGCACTGATCCGTACGTACGCGTGAGACCTCAGCTCCACCAGTAGTCGGCTACCCGCTCATCACACACCGGGCTTTGACCCACGGCGTCTGGGGCTTGTTTGGCCGCGATTCAGGCTCGGGCGACGGCCTTCTCCATGGCCCGAAGTGAGGCGGCAACCTCCTTGCGCAGTTGCCTCTGTCTGATCGGACCCGCCAACAGCCTTCGGTCAAGGGTCTTGAGGTAGACGTCCCAACGAACACTGACCTTCGTACCAGAATCGTCCGGATCGGCCTCCCACCTCCACAATGTGTAGGACGGGTTGCCGTCCTCGTTCCTGGTCCGGTAGCCGAACCGGAACCCTTGGCGGTCGATCTCCTCAACACTCGACCGACTCTTCCAGGACATCATTCGGTTGGGGTGCATCTTGACGACCCACTCCGTGCCGGTATCCAGCCCGGCCGGCCGTTCGACGACGTTCTCGATGGCTTCGTTCCACTCGGGCAAGCGGTCAATATCCGTGATCAGGGCGAATATGGCCTCGGGAGGAGCATCAACCGTTCTCGTGGTGGTCCCGTGAATCTCCTGCACCGTCTGTTCCTCCTGATCCGCTACTGACCCGGCAGCCGGCCCTTCACCGGTCCAAAGAGCCGGGCGACATGACCGCTTCTGCTGCTCTCCCACCGCTCGCAATGCCTACCGCCAATCATGCTCCTCGTCGGTCCCGCGTACCAGCCCCATCGACATTCGGCGCTGATCCGCGAGACTGGCCGAGTGAGAAAGCAGTACAACTTTCGACCGGGTGCGGGTGGTTTGGACGCCTGGGACGTTGACAACCTCATCCGGGCCAGCGCCGATCTGCCCGTCAAGGACGTCCCGCTGGATTCGATCGCCGACGTCGATACCGACTTCTGGTTCACATTCGGCCCGATCCCCACCGTCCGCCGGATCATCGAGCACCTCCACCTCATCCGGGAAGTCGACCTTTCGTATCCGGTCATCCTTGGCGCGGACGGGCGAGTAATGGACGGCATGCACCGGATCGCCCGGGCCATCGTGGACGGACACTCGACCATCAAGGCGGTGCGGTCCGAAATTGAGCCGGAGCCTGATTTTCGGGACTGTTCACCCGAGGACCTGCCCTATGGTTGAACCCGCCCACGCCATCCGAGAGCACCTGCTCCCGGTCAAGATCCCGCGGCCGTCTCGCGACATGATCATTCCCGCGAAGCCCATGATGCCTACAGTGGTTCGGGATTCCTCACGGTTGGTATCGTCACGCTCGAACCTTTGGGGGAGCCTTGGCCACTGAAGACGAGACACCCAAGGCAAGAGCGCCGCTTGAAAGAGCCGGATGGAGAGTTTCAGCGATGGCGTGCTGGCGTTCGCCATCACCCTGCTCGTTCTCGACATTGCCCTCCGACCACCGGGCTCGCCGACAATGGAGCTCTTTCGAGCCTGGGCGGCATTCCTCGCCTACCTCGTGAGCTTCCTGACGATCGGGGCCGTTTGGATGGCCCACCACGGTCTTACCAATCGGCTGGAGCGGGTCGACGCCCTCTTCCTCAGACTGAATCTTCTTTCCTACTGACCGTCGCATTCCTGCCGTTTCCTACACGGCTCGTTGTCGGAGCCTTGAACGAGAGCACGGCCTGGCGACGCATGGCTGCCGTCGTGTACGGACTGACGTTGCTGCTGATTCGGCTGCTGTTCGCCGCGTTGGGTTGGTACGTCCGAAGGGAGCACCTACGCAAGCCCGGCAACGATGACCCAGACCTTCAGGAAGCTCGAAGGAAGTTCGGCTATGTGGTCGTCGGATATGTGCTCACGATCTTGATCGGCCTCTTCGTCCCCAAGGTCGCGATCCTTCTCTATTTCGGCATCGCCATCTTCTTGTTCGTGCCGTTCCGGACGGCGGCCCGAGTCATCTCCGGGAGAACCGCGGCATAAGCCGGCCCTGGCCGATTCAGCAGGGGCCGAGCCACACCGTCGGGGGTCACCAGAGACTCCCCATCCGGCGACGGATCGACTCCGGTTGCCGTACGTCAACTGAAAGTGGCAATCGACGGCAGGAGTCCTGAGCAGGGCGACTGTCCGAGCTCGCCTGTGGGTCAACCGCCGCCCGGAGCAGATTCGGGGCGTGAGCGTTGACGCTCACGCCCGTGGCGATCACTCATCATCGAATGGGTCTCGACGATCATGAGCTGTAGGCCTGTCAGCTCGCGTTGGGCAACTCTCCAGGAGACGTTCGGGGATGACCGGGCCAGTACCTCCAACGAGGTCGCCAGATAGGCCACCGACCGGCTCACCCGGATGAGCTGGAGACGTAGGTCAGGGTTTGGACCCGGGTGGAGCTCCAGCCACAGTTGGAAGTGGCGCGAGGACGCTCTCAACTGGTCTGCTTCGGATATCAGCACAGATTCGAACTGATTGATGCACGCGTTCTGACACGCGTCGAGCACGGCGACGAGTGAGGCGAGGACTGTCGCAGCATCCGACTTCCACTCATGCTCGGTCGACACCGCACCCCCTCACCTGCTTCGCTTACCGGCAGATCTCAACAGCACCAACACCACGAATCAAGCGCCCGGTTGTCCGGGATCGCCGGGGACCATCCAGGGTCCTGGGCAGGGCGACCCAAAGCCGTCAATGCTCCCTGGTCAAGCCCTCCCGACCTCCCTACCGTGACGGGTCGGCCACGTTCCGTGTCGCTGCACCACGTGGTCGATCCGGTACTCAGGGAGCGCACCATGACGATTCCGGACGGGTCCCTGCTCACGGCCGCCGCCGCTCGGCGTTACCGGGATCGGCCGGGCGACTCGACACCAAACTCCCGAAGTGCCGGCCACGACGGCCTAGGCTCACGCCATGGGCCTGAAGGGAGACCTCCTTGAACTGATCGCCGAGGCTCCCGGCTCCTTTAGGACCTTCGAAGCCCAACTCGAGATGTGGATCCATCACGGGCTGGCCCGGCAGGCGTTCGAACAGCTCTCCCAGAGTCGCGGGAGATCCATCTCCTTCGCCTCCAGCGGCCGCGTGCCCCGCGATACGTCCGACGAACACCTACGGATCTTGGTGGAGCGGCCATCCCGCTGGAGCATCACCGGAGACCGGGTCGATGTGAGCGACGGGAGGCGACACTGGGTCGGTAGTGGCGGTCATGTGGTCGAGATGGACCACGATGAAGCCAGTCTCGACACAACACAGATCGGAATTCTGATCGCTCCCGGCGTAGAACTCCTCGGAGGGTTGCAGTTCGGGATCCCGGAAGAAGCTGAGGTCGCGGGTCGCAGGTGTTGGCGGGTCAACGCCTCGACAGCCACCGCCAAAGGCAACCGTGGACCGTTGTACCCCGGGATGGGCCTGTCCGGCATCGACCACACCATCTGGTTCGATGCCACCACCGGGATGATTCTCCGACATGTCGGACTGTTCCAGGGGCGGAAATGCTCTACGTCGGAGTTCAGCGACGTCAGAGTCGATGAGACGATCGACGAGACACTGTTCACCTACACGCCGGATTCCGATACTACGGTCGAGCGAAGGGTCGACCAGCTCATCCGCATGGCCGAAGAGCGCGGGATTGACCTGAGCGGCCTGGACAAGACCGATGAGATTGCCGTTCAAAGCGCCTTGCATGCCGGCTTTCAGACGCGTCCAGCCGCCCCGGAGGAGACCAGGACCGCACGGAGGTCCAAGCACATTCCGATCGGGCTGCCCCCGGCCGATGAGGCCGGGGCACGGGCAGCGATCGAGTTCGCCTACGAGCACAATGACGAGGTGGCTGAGGACGGATCCACGCTGGTCAACGTCCACGGCGGGCAGAACCTGGCCGAGCTGCTGAAGCGGGCCGCGACCCGTGTACCCAGCGGCGATTCCTCCGCGGTGAAGATGGTGGTCGACGATGTTCTCTTCCTTCGCCCCGACGAGGCAGTGGTGTGGTTTGGAGTCGAGGTCGACGGCCAACGGTTCGCGATGGTCGACGGACGTGAGGGACGGGCAGTTCTGGTGGACGGTCGTTGGATGATCGAACACGCCACAATGATCGACTTGATCGGGTTCGCCGGGGTCTCCTGGCACCCACCTGGCCAGAACTCATGATTTGATGGAGACGAAATGGACGGAGCGAAAGAGCCACCACGGGATGTTGCAATGGTCACGCTTCTCGTTGCCGCACTTACCGGTCAACACGAACTGACTGAGTCAGAGCGGCAGGCGATCGGTGAATGGATGGTCGACCACGCCGAGAACCCGGGGGTCCGTGACCTGATCACCAAGATGGTGAGAACTCAAATCGCCGACACCTCTGAATTCCGGGCGAAGGTGGCGGAGGCCATCCGGGAACGATTCCAATCTGCCGGCACCGGTGAAACCACGGACGAGCCCGCCGTTCACCAGGATCAGGCACCAGGTCGCCGATCAGCCATCTGGAACCGCCACCGGCCATGATGCAGTACACCTCGATCCCAGTAGGCCGGAGCTCCGACCGTCGGCGTTCAAGGACAGCCTTCGGCCCTGGGGCCTGGGGGTTGCCAGCTCGAGTTCACGAACCAATCACCTGAAGCGGGCGGGGCTTGAAAATGCGGCTGCATGTGCCTTGTCGCCCTTCTTGGCGTTGAGTGTGCCGTGCGCAATCTTTCCTTGTCCGGGCGTTTTCCTCATCACTCCTCGGCGACGATTCAGGACCCTATGGCCTTCACTCGAGGCCGGATCGAGGCCAGGTAGACGATCGAGAGCACAACACCGATGATTCCGGTGAGCAGCCAGGTCACCACGATCAGCGCGATCCACAGTCCCTTCGATGAGCTCGCCGCGGCGAAGGCCCCTGACGGTCGAGAGATGGCGTCCACCAGCGCCCAGATCGGGAGGACGAGGGTCACGGCCGTGACCGCGAAGATGAAGAAGCCGTCAACTCCGAAGATCGTGCCGGTCACAGTCGCACCTCCTGGTGCTGCTCGCACATGGAACCATCTTGGCTCATGCGAGTGGAGCACCTCAAGGCAGCCTGCGACCTCGGACCAGTTGCAGCACCGACGTGCCCATCTCGATCGTCCCCCCTGCGTATGGTGAACCCATGGGCAAAGGACAGGGCGGGCATCGCCGTGTCCGCTGACGGGAAGCGGGCACCCGAGGGTCACCAGAGGGGCTTCCGATGGCAAGCAGGTTGACCAGGCTCTCGGTGGGCGTACAGGGTGACGCCACATTCAGTGACGATTCGTCGTTCCGGTACTGGCTGGAGCGACGATGGGATCCCAACCTCCCGCACTACGCCTACATCTTGCTGAACCCCTCCAGGGCGGGAAAGGAGACGGACGACGAGACCTCCCGCAAGCTCACACGCATGACCCTCGCCAAAGGCGCTGGCGGATTCGACCTGGTGAACCTCTTCGCTCTGGTCGACACCGATCAGGACGACCTTCGGTATCCCGAGGCCGTGGGTGAGACGATCGAGGCCAACGATGCCTGGATCGAACGAATTGTGGGACGAGCGGACGTTCTCGTCCTCGGATGGGGTGACGGCAGGAGCACCGGGACAGGTGGTCGACTGCGCTACGAAGCCGTCAAGCGACGGGTATTCGACGTGTGGCCGCTCGTCAGGTTCGGCCACCCCCACTGTTTCCTCAAGGCGAGGCCGAACAGTAGCGGCCAACCCCCTCACCCGCTCTATCTGAAGGACGACTCCCTCATCGTGCCCTACGTCGCACCATCACCGTCCTAGGCATCCAATCGACTTCGACAGGCCGAGTCGGTACCTGGGCCAATTCTGGCGAGCGATCGGGGAGGCCAGCCCGGACGTATCATGTCCATGCCCCTGCTGGGTTGAGCCGGAGGTGTTGCTGTAGTGACGACCATCTCGAGAAGGTCTGCCCTCGACGGGCGTTATGTCCTCACCGGATTGATCGCCAGCGGCGGAATGGGCGATGTCTGGAGGGCCACCGACCAGCGCCTACGTCGAGAAGTGGCGGTCAAAGTGCTCCGGAGCGAGTTCGCTCATGAGGACATCACGCGTCGGCGATTTCAAGTTGAGGCACAGGCAGTGGCGAGCTTGACGGCACCGGGAGTTGCTTCGGTGTACGACTACGGTGAAGAAGTCGGCAGCGACGGGAATCGGCGGGCCTACATCGTGATGGAGCTGGTCCACGGTGAGTCCCTCGAGGAGCGCCTCCACAGAGATGGCCGCCTCGGGACATCGGAGACGCTCGATGTCATCGCCCAGGCGGCCGTTGCCCTCCAGGATGCTCATGATCGTGGCCTGATACACCGAGATATCAAGCCGGCCAATCTCCTTCTTCGGACGGACGGAGTCGTAAAGCTCACCGATTTCGGCATCGTGCGAGTCCTCGACTCCACGTCGCTCACGCAAACGGGAACCATGGTCGGCACCGTTCGCTACATGTCACCCGAACAGCTCTCCGGACGTAAGGCCACGCCGGCATCAGATATCTACGCCCTGGGCATCGTCGCCTATTTCTGCGTCGCCGGCCACCCGCCGTTCGACTACGACGAGTCGATGGCCGTCGCCATGGCCCACGTGAGTGATCCGATGCCCCCGATGCCCCCGGACGTGCCGCGAGAAGTGGCCGAACTCATCTCGCAGATGCTGGCCAAAGACCCCAGTCAACGCCCAAGCACGGCGACCGAAGTGGCGCTCCGGGCGGCGGCATTGCGGGATTCCGTGCAGTTACCCACGTCACGGACGGACCAGAAGATCGCCCTTACCCCGGCATGCGCTCGCCCAGGCGACACAACCAGTCCGATGGTCGATGCCCCCTCGAAGCTCCCCGCTGCATCCCCTCCTACATTGACCACCAGCACACCGACGGCGGTCGTCTCGACTTCCGCAGCCCCTGACGGCCGACGAGAGAAACCGCTCTGGCGCAAGCTGTGGGTGTTGCTTTCGACCGTAGTGATGATCGTTGCCGCGGCGGCGGTGCTCTGGCTCGTGGAGGGTCCGTCACGCGTCTCGGTGCCACGCCTCAGTGGCCTGACGACCAGCGCAGCACTGGCCAGCGTGGACCAGCTGGGGTTACGGGCCGACCAGCGTCTCGTTGACGTAAACCAGAGGGCCGGGACTGTGGTGTCGCAGGTGCCCAGACAGGGGACCTCGGTGCCGAGCGGCTCCCACGTACTCCTCAACATCGCTTCGGGCTATGTGACAGTGAACGCCGGGGCCCTGCAAGGACAGCCGGCGGCCAATGCGGCAGCGACGCTCTCGTCGCTCGGCCTCAAGTCTGTTCAGACCTCTGCGGTTTCGACCATGTCGCCGGGCACGGTCGTTTCCGTCTCTCCGACCGGTCGGGTCAGATTGGGCGCTTCCGTCGTCATGACGGTGGCGGTCGCCCCTCCACCCCCAACGACCACGACGACCACGACGACCACGACGACCACGACGGCCACGACGAGTGGAGGAGGAACTCCCTCCCACAGCAAGCACCGAGGTGGGCATGACCAATGACTCCAGCAATGAGAAATGCCGGCGGCGCGCTCAGCACGGCTGACTGAGTGCCGAAATCTCCCGCTCCCGCCGGATCTCAGTGGTCGAAGTTTAGGTCGCCCGCGAGAGATCTCGGGGCTTGGAACGTTTCGCAACCATCGCGGGTGCAACTGCGATCAGGTTCGCACCTACCAGTACCCCGGCCACCAGGACGGCAACAAGCCAGATCGGCAGGACGGAGACTGGTACGGCGCCAAGGTTATTCGCAAACGCATGCCATAACGTCCGGCCGACCACAATCCCCAATGGAACACCGATCGCGATGCCGACTAATGCCAAGGTCATCGCCTGCCATGCCACCGTCGAGACAACCTGTCGGTTCACGAATCCCAGTACCTTCAACAGTCCCACCTCTCGGCGGCGCTGCGAGGCGCTGACCACCAGCAGGTGGAACAGCGTGGCTGCTCCGAACAGGGCCAAGATGGCGCCGAAGATGAGCGGAAAGTTGACCGCTTCGCCAAAGTTGATGAGCGAAGTCGGGGCGATGGGAAGGGCGGTGACTGACCGGTAGCTGTCGAAGTAGTGGTTGATTGCTGCCTGTCCCTTCGGACCTGGCACGACACTGGCCAGCGTTCCGCCGTTACTCGACTCCGCCACCCGTTGCTGACAGGCGGCTCGGTTGGGACCCTGGGGGCACGCGGCATCTTTATAGCCGGCCAACGTGAACATCGCGCCGGTGCCCAGACTGACGGCGTTTCCCAACACGGGGAACGACATCTGGGCGACCACCCGGAAGGGCACAGTTCGTCGAGCGCCAGCGGCCGACGGCAAGGTGACGTGGACGAACGAGCCGAGTCGAGCACCCACCCGACGCATGGTCGTGGCGCCGAGGCCGACCTCGCCATTGCGCTGGGGGGGGTGACCGGCCACCGTGGAGACCAGGAGCGGACCTCGGATGGCTCTTCCGGCGATGGCGCCGACGACCACCTTGTTGATCGAGATGGCCGGAAGGGCGATTCCCTGAGTGATTCCGGTCACGGCCCGGTCGTGTTCAAGGCTTTTCAAGAGCACCGGATCGGGCGTCCCTCCGCTGTTGGGGTCTGAGATATTGAGCTGGAAAGGGTCTCCGTACAGTGTGGGCGTGGCCGTGAGGTGCGAGAGACTGGCGCCGAAGACCGCCGTCCCACAGAGCGCCATCACTGCCAGCACGGTGGCCAGCAGGGCGCTGCCCACGGGCACGCTGGCCCCGCCGCTCCTGCGCTCCAGCGCGTTGCGGACACCGATCACAACACTCGGCGGTGCGCCGAGCGTCCAGAGACGGCCGGCCACCCTGGAGGGCGCGACCTCGACGATCCGGTCACGGAAGCGAGAGGAACGTGCCGCCCGTACGGCCGGCCAGAGGCCAAGAGCGATCACCACTACCGCCGTAGCGAGCGCACCGACTACCAGCACGAGTGGATCAAATCTGATCCCGGTCGAGCTCTCGGCGATGCGCGCTTCGCCGAGTGGTGCGATCGGAGAGACGATAGTGGCGATCACGGCGGCACCCAGTGCTCCGACCATTCCGACCACCAGGTTGCGCAGGGTTCCGAGCATGACCAACTGACGTCGCTCTGCCCCGAGGGCGACCATCGTGGGGAAGTCCTCGCTCTCGGCGATGCTCTGGCGACCGAGCGCTTGGCCGATGACGGCCAGCCCGACCAGCGCGGCGAGCGGTGCCAGCAGCCACCATCCGATGGCCTGGGGGTGAATCGACGCTTCGACCGACGCGACCTGAGCATCCTCATTCTGCGTGTAGACCGCCCCGCCGTCGGCGCTGGTGGCAGCGTCGAAGCGGGGAAGGTCGGCAGCGCCGTGACGGAGGCGGACGAGGTACACGTAGCCGGTCGCCGTGCGTGGCAGCAAGGTGCGGACGAATCCTTGGGAGGCGTAGAGGTTGTACTGGGGAGTGGCGCCAGAAGGAAAATCGAACTCAGTGGCTTCGAACCCCACCACTCGTAAGGCGACCGTGGGACCCGTGGGTACGGGTGGGGGGCCCGTCGCGCTGTTGGCGGCCGACAGTTGCGATGGGGCGTAGAAGGGCACGCGAATGACGGTCCCGAGGTGGACTCCCTCGTCTTTTTCGAGAGTGTAGGAGGCGACCACGTCGTCAGGGTTCGATGGATCTGGCAAGCGCCCAGACACGAGATTGAAATCCAGTTTTGCCGTGGTGGGGAGAGCCAGCACACCGAAGTACGAGGGGTTGAGCGGGTGCGTACAGGCACACGTGGGTTGACCGTTGTCGGGGCCAAAGGCCTCGGTCACCGCGACGACTCCGGGGAGCCGGGAAATCTCAGACAGAGGCTTCACGGAGTACAGCTCGGCGTCAAAACCCTTGGCCGCTACGAAGGTTGGGAAGGCTGATTCCGTGCGACGCCCGGCAGCTACGGCGGCCATGACCATGCCACCAACCAGGCCAATCAGGATTGCGATGGCCAGCCACGATCGCCACCGGTGGCGCAGCTGTACCCGAAACACCACCCAGACGGCTCGCAACGACGTCCTCCCTCAGCTCGGTTTGCCCATTGTGACTGGCCGAGGGCAGATCACCAAGGTGGCTACCTTCTGGGCGGATTCGTGCTACCACCAAGGCGTCTGATAGGACGATCGCGATGCCTCCTTTTCGGTCCCGTCTCTGACGCGGCGGGAGGTGGACCGAATCCGTTGGAACTGGCCCGGACTTTTTCGGTCAGAGCCAAACAAGGGTCCGCGCCTTGTCCTCAAACCGGGCCCATGGCCTCTCACTCCGATCTGGCCGTTCTTCCGGCTTTCCGGCTGAGCCCGGTTGAGGGCGGTTCGGGCTTGCTAGAAAGTGATGCGCGGGAACCGGCCCGGCAGGGACCCCGGGGTGGCGGACCCGGGTGCCGCCAGAACTGTCTCCCGGAACGAAGTCCTAGAGCCTCAGCTTGGCGAAGTCCTCCACGGCGGCGTCGCACTCCCGGCAGCTGTGCCCCTGTCCGCCGGCTGGACAGCTGGGCGAGTGGTCCTCCCACGGACCCGACAGGACTCTCCCGCGGTGAGGACAGCCGACCACGTCCTCGAGGTCCAGGTCGTCGGCCCTCGAGTGTTTGAACGGGTCGACTTGATCCCGAACCAGGGAATCCGAGTCCCTGAGTGGCGGTCGGCCTCGGTCGATAGCCGCCATCGACCCGGTGGTCGGGGGCACCCCTTAGTTCGGACCAAGGCTTGCCCGTGTATCTGCATCACCACCTGGAGGCAGGTGGTCGGACGTCTACGACTCTACGAGGATTACCATCGTCTCGGGCAGAACGCCATCGTACTCCATGGCCTCGGCGGCAGCCTCTGACTGCATGGCGGACGCAAATGCATCCATGTCGGGAACGTCCATGAGGAGCGCCACCTTTGTCGGATCGTCGGGGTTCACGAACGTCCGGATGTTGGTGACGCCGAGCTGGCCAAAGATCTCTTCGCGCTTAGGCGAATTCAGCCAGTGGTCCTTGCCTTTCGAGATGTCGTGGTGTCCGATGATGGTCGGCATGCTGTCGTCTCCTTAAGATCGGCAGTGAGGATGGCGGTAGATGAGTCCTAGTTGGCTAGCTGCGGGTTTAGCCCGTCCACGTGCATCTCGGTGTACTCATTGTTTGCCCACGGTCCGACCGCACGTTGGCGACTCTCAATTGCCTAACACGGATGGTGCTTGGGTGCTCCGCAGGGTTACGACCCCGCCATTGAGAGACGAACGAGGCGTCATGGGAATCAACCCAGGAGGCGAGACGCTCCCCGTTGCGCTGAGTATCCCACACGTGCCGTCGGGGCATTCAAGGATCATCCGGCCCCGCTGTGTTCTCGGGACCGGGCCGGGAGTCAGTGTGGACGGGATCCCGGACTCCCAGACCCGGCCTACCTATTCGGTGCCAAGGCCCATCGGGATGAGGGGGAGAAACTTGTCTCATTGGCTGAGAATGCGGACCTGTCAACCGGCCAGCTGCTGCGCCTTGACCTTTGGGTGGATGGCCCTTGAAGCCAGTCTCATCGGATCAGACAATCAGAGCTGCACCCCTGACATCAGCACCGTGTCTGGATGCACGGACTTCGACAGCGGCAGCTACCAACCGACGCCCCGTTCAAGCGCCACGGGATGCGTGACGTTCCAAATGCCCACGGGCGTCACTCCCGCCAAGTTGCAGTACACCCCGGGTTCTGGATTCGGCCAGTGACTTCGGGGAGTGGTTGAACCCGTGACGCCTCTTGCTTTGAAGGGTGAAAATTCCTCACCTTGGTAGGACTTTCAAGTTGTTGCTCCGGAAGACGCATACCGGTTCCGAGCAGAGCGCCGGCTCGGCCATGGGTAGTCACGGCGATTCTGACCATGATGTGAGCCCCGGGCGGCGGTTGCACGTACTGGCGAGGCGCGCTGTGCTTCGCTGTGCGGCGTCGTAATCGCTTGGGCGATGGGTTGGTGGCCCGATTCAACTCGCTTGTTTGCCCTGAAAAACAGAAGCTCCGAACGGTGATTCCTCGGTCCATTCGGAGTGGCAATCAGGACAATGGAGCGTGGCGATCAGTGCAGGGTTCCAGATCCCTACTCCCGATCGAGCTACCACTCTTGGCAATGCCGGTGACTCGCAGTTTGGGCAGGTCATAAGGCCCCTCCGATCCGATGAGGAGGCTGTTACCAACCTAGACCTGGGCCAAACGCTCGGCAACCGAGTGGGCACGGTGAAGGCAGTCATCGGATACGCGATCGGTCAGACCTTCTGCGCCTCCCAACAAAGATGCCGGGAGAACGGGACCGCAAGATCCTCCAGGGACACTCGGTCCCGACCATCGGTGGCCAGTTCGATCAGGGCCTTGCCCAGGGCAAACTTGTGGGAAGCGACATTTCGACCGAAAAGGATGATGCCGCGGAAGTAGTTCTCGGTTGTGGGTGTCGTCTCGATGAACTGATAGGCGCTGGCCAATTGGCCACCTTTCCCCGGTGTTTGTGCCACCGTATCTACATGGTGCAACAGGAGCGATCAGGCAAGCTGGTCCGGGACAGGATTCCGGACATCATTAGAGAAGCCGGAGGTGACCCTACGACGACCCTGCTCGGAGACGAGGACTACACGGAGGCTCTCCGGCTGAAACTGCTCGAAGAAGTCGAAGAACTGCTCGCTGCCCCCGCCGAGAAGCGGATCGAGGAGGTGGCTGACGTCGTCGAGGTCCTGGAGGCGATGGTCCAGGACTACGGCCTGGACTGGGATGAAGTCGAGGCAGAAGGCCTGCGGAAGAGGCACGAACGCGGCGGGTTCGAAGGACGGGTCTGGCTGGATCAGTAGCGGGCCGAGTGCTGGAGGCTCGAACATCGGTACGGACACCCTCCACCGTTTGAAACGTCCTCAGCAAGTGGTTTTTACGGCGACCCGGTATGACGATGAGAGCGCCACCAAAGTAGGAATCCGTTCCCTCTTGACTGATCGGCTGCACTATCCCTCATCTTCGGGACCGTAGCGGTTATCAGGGAGCCTGTTGGCTCTTTCGCCTCTTCTTCAGCAGCCAGGCGGCAGCCAGCGCCAAGCCGGTCGCTGTGCACCAAGCCCAGTTCACGGTGACGGTTTCGTGGTGGCCGAAGAGGTGGACCTCCAGGAGGATGGCACCCGTCAAGGCGAAGGGGACTGCCACTATCGTTCCTGCCCACAAGGCCAACCGAGCAGAGGTCAGCAGGGAAGTACTGGTCGTCAGGCGAGTCTTATGCCGACCACAAGCCAGATCGATTGGCGGTGTGCTGAAGTGCTCCGTCAGCCCTTGGGGATGAGTTCGACCACCGGTATTACCCGGCTGGACTTCTCCTCATACTCGCCGAACCCCGGGTATCGGCGGGCCTGTTCGGTGTAGATCCGATCCCGATCGCCCCCGGTCACCGGCACGGCCGCGGCTTCGTATGTCTCGGTTCCCACCTCAGCGGTCACGTCGGGATGGGCCACAAGGTTCCAGTACCAGTCCGGGTTCGTGTCAGCACCCGACTTGGAGGCGAAGACATAGCGGTGCCCGTCAAGGTCCAGGTACATCATCGGGTTCACCCGTTCCCGGCCGGTCTTGGCCCCCGTCGTGTGAAGGAGCAAGAGTGGGGCGCCAGCGAATCCTCCACCCACCTTGCCTTCGTTCGCCCGAAACTCCTCGATGATCGTTTGGTTCCAGTCTTGGACGTCACTCATTTACCGACCTCCTTCATTGACTGGGACCCTACCGGGACGCCGTTCGGGATCGTCCTCGGGCGGCTCCCGCCGCGGGGCCATCGGGGCGCCGACGTCGACTCAGCCGATCGACAGTCAGAGGCGTCTGAGCGCGAACTGGTCGGTCGCTACCTCGCAGACGACACAGGAGTGACCATCCCCGGCGGCGGGGCACCACTGGCCGTGCTCCTCCCACCTGCCAATCAACACTCCCGAGCAGTGAGGGCACGGGAGCACGTCCTCCAAGTCCAGGTCGACGGTCATGCTGTGACGCTGGCGAAGACCTCGCGCAGTTCGGTGTTGATCGGGGTCACGCCGGGCATGGCATCGAGCGGGTAGGTCAGCGCCACCTCGGCAGACTCCTTGGAGTCGAAGACGATGACCGAGATGCCGATTCCCTCCAACGGCTCCAACCAGTACGCGGCCACCATGCCAGGGGCGCGCCTCACAACTGGCACTCTTGCTGTTTGGAGCACCTTCCGTGCCTCTTCGGGGTCCTGGACGTGAACCCTCGACACCACTGCGTGCATCGTTCCCCCTTCAATGACCGTTCGAGGTACGGAGGTGACTGTAGCGGGGAAGGGTGCTGGATGCTCGGGCTGTGCGTTCGCTGGCGGCAATGCCGCGTCGTCTACGACCCCTTCGATCGGTCCCGCTCGTCTCGTCTCCATCCAAGGGCCATCATCACGACGATCGCTGCCACCCCGAGGATGGTGGGCACCCAAATCCACCACCCGGTCATGGGTCTTCCCAGACCGAGCAGTGCGATCCGGCAATGACCGCCCAGGACCGGTCGTCGGGTAGAGCACTTGTCTTAGCCATGTAGGAGCTATTCCCACACTGTGGGGGGCGGAATCGTCCCACCAGTCCGCTCACGTTGCCCTGCGTGCCGCTGAAACGGAGGGTCCGAGGAGATTTGCCCGTGTGAACCGGGCAACGGGACCTGTCGGAGCCCTACGGTGACAGTGGTGAGCGGAGCCAAAGCCTGGCGGTCAAGGAGCAAAGGATTCGTGCCGATGGTGACGAAGTGGGGCAAGATCATCAAGGAGACCAATGGACCACGATCCCTCCTCCTGCGACTCCCGCTTATGCACTGTCCAGACTGCACTCCATCTAACGCCGCATGTTCCCTTGAGCCTGTTCCCGGTCATCCGGGAGTCGGCGTAGCCCTCCGGTCGAGCAAGGACCGGCACGATGGCACTGCTCAGCGCACATCAGACATTGGCCCCCGACCCACTGAGTCTGGCCGTTCTGGAAGACAGCCACAGAGATCGGGTGGTCAAGGACTACATCTTCTCTCACTACGAAGTGGGCGATGAGTTCTTCCTGTGCGACATCGTCAAGGACACTGGCCTGGCCGAGGCCGACGTGGTGATGGGACTACTCAATGCGTGGTGGTGGGATTGCGATGCCCGGGGACCATTGCTCATGGTCGAGTTGGTGGGTGAATCTCCCGACCGCTTCTGCTTTGTAAGGGCGCCGGACGACTGGCTACCCGACGAGGATGAAGACTGACTGGGAGTCCACGCCCTATGCGGCATCTCCGGCATCAACGCCGTTGGGTGCGTCAGGCACGAATCTCCCTTCGACCGTGGCCCGGTAGCGGCCAGTCCAGAGGCGGTGACTGCTGTGGCGATGGCCCTTCCCTCCGAATACCGCCTGATCGTCCCTTGGCGGCCTGGTGCCAGTCGAGAAGAGGTGAGGTGCTTGCACTACAGCGTCGGGATGTCGATGTGACCGCCGGTCTGATCACGGTGCAACGTGCCTGAGTCCACCTCGAGGGCGGTGGGTCATCGGTGGGGCCGCCCAAGACGGAGGCCGGGCGGCGCACCGTAGCCTTTCCCGAGAACATCCTCCCGGACCTTGTCGCATGCCTCGGTTCAATCGATCCTGAGCCGCATGCTTGGCTGTCTCCGGGACAGCCCGGCCAGCCAATCAGCTCTCGGACCCTCGACCGAGCGTGGACGAAGGCGAGAACCACGATCCGACGTCGCCCAAGATCATGAAGCGTGGGGGCCACTCAAGCCCGGCGGCTGCCCTTCGCTACCAGCACGCCACCATGGATCGCGACAGAGATCCCGCCGGCCGATTGGCCGCTTGGGCGCCCCACTTGTCCGTCGTACGAGAGGAGCCCTCTCATATTCTGACGGACAAAATACGGACAATGGTGCCAAGCGGGTCCGCGGACGATGCCATCATCACCCCTCTGACCAGCAGTGATACTGAGCAGTCCCAACGGGGTTCGAACCCGTGTCTCCACCTTGAGAGGGTGGTGTCCTAGGCCTCTAGACGATGGGACCCTGTCAGTCCGCTCCCAGGAGCGGACCGGCGGCCCACTCCTGATGGAGTGGGCCTGTCGCGACGCCCCTGGTGGGGAGCGCCGCATGCGCTCGGGGGGGAGGGCTCGAACCTCCAACCTCATGAACCAGAATCATGCGCGCTGCCAGTTGCGCCACCCCCGAATGGGCGAACCGTCAATTTAGCCGACCGGCGCCGGCCCGGGGACGGCTCCCTCCAGACCCGCTCCCGCCCGCCCAAGGCCCCTTCCCTCACTACGATCGGCGTTGATGACCAGGGAGCGGAGGGTGGCACAGGGTCAGGCGATCGGCGGGCCTGGCCGACACGCCGACCCCGACCCCCTCCTCCCCGACCGCCCCACCGGACAGGGGGCCCCAGGGTGACCCTCACCCTCCGGTTGGCGGCCCTCGACATGGCCGGCACCACCGTGGCCGACGACGGGGCCGTCGAGGAGGCCTTCCAGCAGGCACTCGATGCTGTGGGCCTGACCGCCGGAGATCTCCGCCACGACCCACAGGCCTACGTTCGGCGGACCATGGGACAGTCGAAGATCACCGTCTTCACCGAGCTGCTGGGCGGGGACCGCCACCGGGCCGAGCGGGCCAACGCCGCGTTCGAAGCCGCGTTCGACCAGGCGGTTGACCGGGGCGAGGTGGCACCCATGCCCGGAGCGGAGTCCACGCTGGCCGCCCTCCGCCAGGCCGGTATGCGGCTCTGTCTGACCACGGGCTTCTCGCCCGCCACCCGCGACCACATCATCGCCGCGCTCGGATGGGGAGGCGCCATCGACCTGGCCCTTTCGCCCGCCGATGCGGGACGGGGCCGACCCTGGCCGGACATGATCCTCACCGCCGTCCTCCACCTGCGGGTCGACGACGTCGCCGAGGTGGCCGTGGTCGGGGATACCACCAGCGATCTCCTGGCCGGGACCCGCTCGGGGGCCTCGTACGTGGTCGGGGTGCTGAACGGGGCCCACTCCCGGGCGGAGCTGGTCCAGGCCCCGCACACCCACCTGATCGACTCGGTGGCCGACCTACCCCGACTCCTGCTCGGGAGCGGACCGTGATGCCCCCGTCCGGACCGACCGAGGGTGGGGGCGCCGGGTGCGACCGGCTCAGCGCCACTCGTCCCGGGACGACACCGGCCCGAGGTCCGGGGTCAGGACCGTGCCGGACAGCTGGCGTTCCTCGTGGCGCATCCGCCACTGCACGAGATGCTGGGCCGCCATCCAAGCCGTCTCGCCCGCCTCTCCCCGGGGCACCAGATCGTGGAGTTGGTCGGGGTCGGCGACCAGGTCGAAGAGGATGGGGGGCAGAATCGTGGCGTCGGCAGCGAACTGCACGTACTTGACCTCCGACCCGCGGGACACGTCCAGGGAGCAGTGGGCCATGGGCACTCCGAAGAACGACTCGGCCCCGCGAGTGGCCGGATTGGAGAAGTGCCAGCTCCAGTGGGCCTCGGTCCGCCAGTGCTCCGGCCTCCCGTCCCCGGCCAGCCCCTCCCCCGTCAGGAACGGGTGGAGGGAAAACCCGTCGGCCTGCAGCGGCACGTCGATCCCGAGCCAGCCGCAGATGGTGGGCAGGACGTCCACCGACTCGGTGAACGCCCCGACCACACCACCCCGAGTGGGGTCGGCGGACCGATCGGGATCCCGGACGATGAGGGGAACGTGAAACGACTCGTCCCAGTAGCCCAGCTTCTCGAACAACCAGTGGTCGCCGCCCATTTCACCGTGGTCGCTGGTGAGCACGACCAGGGTGGAGCCGGCCAGGCCTGAGGAGTCGAGGTAGGCGAACAGCCGGCCCAACTGGTCGTCGACCTCGGCGATGGCCCCGTAGTAGGTCGCCCGCATCTGGCGTCGCTCCCGCTCGTCGTCGGGAGCCGCGGCGGCGCGCACGGACAGCACCGACCGGTTGAAGGGATGGGCGCCGGCCTCCTCGGCCCTGGTCGGCGCTCCGACGAACGAAGGCAGATCGTCGGCGTCGTAGCGGTCGTGATAGCCGACCGGATTGCGCCTCGGCGGGTGGGGGCGGAGAAACGAGGCGTGGACGAAGAACGGCTCGTCGCCGTGGTGGTCCAGCCACCGGATGACCGACTCGGTCAGGAACGCCGTCTGCGACTGCTCGGCCGTGAACCGGGTCGGGGCCCATGTCGACCCGTGGTCGTCGGCTCCGGGGAAGCCGGGGGTCGGACCGTAGAGATCGTTGGGCCGGGAGGGGACGTCGACCCCCTGGGCCGCCAGCCAGTGCCCCCAGGCCGGGCTCCCCCCTTCCCAGGGATCGAACACCTCCGGTCGGAATCCTGGCAGCACCTGCTCGTAGGAGCGCAGCCGCGGATCGTCCGCCGGGAGGGTACGGGGGTCGAGGCTGGTGTCGGTGTAGCCGAAGAGGACCGGGTCGTAGCCGGCCTGCCGGGCCAGGAGGGCCACGTTGGTGAAACGGGCGTCCAGCGGTGTCCCGTTGAGCACTGACCGGTTGTGGTGGAGGTACGTGCCGGTGTAGAGACAGGCCCGGGACGGTCCGCACGGTGCGGCGTTGGCCCAGTGGTTGGCGAACCGGGTACCCCCGGCGGCCAGGCGGTCGAGGGCCGGAGTGGCGACCACCGGGTGGCCCGCGGCCGACAGGCAGTCCCCTCGCCACTGGTCCACGGTGAGGAACAGCACGTTGCGGCCCATCGACTCAGCCCCGGGCCGACCCGAACGAGGTGTGCAGCGCGCTCAGCCGGTCGAACCCGATGATGCGGCCCACCGCCACCCCGACGGTCTCCTTGGCGTAGTACGGGATGGTGGAGGCTCCGCTGATGGGCGAGTGCTGCGCAGGTGTCGGGTACGGGTGCAGCCCGACGTCGGTGGCGATGGCCAGGCTGCGGGCCTCGTGGAACGGGTCGCTCACGATCAGGACCGTACTGTCCCCCCGGGCCCGGAGGACCGGTGCCGCCTGGGCCAGGTTCTCCCACGAGTCGCTCCCACCGGACTCGAGGATGTCCCTCCTCGGGATGCCGGCGGCCGTCAGGAACCGGGCCGACGCCTCGGCCTCGGTGTACCGGTCGCCCCGCTCCTTGGAGCCGGTCACCATGATGGAGGTGGCGTAGTGGGCCTTCCACAGGATGACGGCCTGGTCGAGCCGGGCCGCCAGGTCGGGTGAGGGCACACCGTTGTACTGGGCCGCACCCATGACCACGATGGCTCCGGCCGCCCGGGGTTCGTAGCGCCGGCCGGTCAACCACACCTGCACCGCTGTCACGGCCAGATAGGCCACCACCAGCACCAGCACCACGCCGGCCACCTGGACGATGCGACGGAACGGACCGACCCTGGTCGCCGTGGCGGACCCGGCCACGGGGCTCAGGCCACCTCCGCGGGTGCCGCCGACCGGCGGTCGTTCACGCGGCGGTGCCGGGCCCGCCACCGTCACCGTCACTGTCGGCCCGCCGGAGCGCGGCTCGAAGTCGGTCCAGGGCCCGCTCGGGGCCCATCACCTCCAGGGCCTCGAACAGCGGGGGGCCGACCCTCCGGCCGGTGACGGCCACCCGGATAGGGGCCTGGGCCTTGCCCAGCTTGCGCTCCGCCCCTTCGGCCACGGCCAGGGTGGCCGCATGGAGGGCCTCGTGCGTCCAGTGGTCGGCCAGGGCGGCGTAGGCCTCGATGGCCGAGGCCAGGATGGCCGGGGCCGACGGATCGCCGGTGACGGCCTTGGCCCAGGCCTCCTCGTCGATGTCCGGCTGGTCCAGGAACATGAAGTCGACCATGCCCGGCACCTCGCCCAGGGTGGCCACCCGCTCCTGGACCAGCGGGGCCAGCCGGGCGAACACGTCGGGGTCGAAGTTGGCGGCCGGCCACGGTGCCCGGTCCCCGGTCAGCCACGGCCCGCATGCCTCGATGAAGGACTCGGGCGTCATGGACCGCAGGTACTCGCCGTTCATGTGGGTGAGCTTGACCACGTCGAAGAAGGCGGGCGAATGGTTGACGTCCTCGAGGCGGAACCACTGGATCATCTGGTCGGTGTCGAAGAGCTCCTCCCCACCCGGGGGGCTCCAACCCAGCAGGCCCAGGTAGTTGACGAACGCCTCGGGCAGGTACCCCTGGTCGCGGTAGGACTCGACGGCCACCGGGTCGCGGCGCTTGGACAGCTTCTTGCGCTGCTCGTTGACCAGCAGGGGCAGGTGGGCGAAGACGGGGAGGCCGGGGGCGTCCACGACGCCGGCTCCGGTCGACCCGTCCGTCCGCCAACCGAGCGACGTGAAGGCCTGCCACACCAGGACGCCCCTGGGGGTGGTGGGGAGCAGGTCCTCGCCCCGGATGACGTGGGTGATCGCCATGTCGATGTCGTCCACCACATTGGCCAGGACGAACAGCGGCGCCCCATTCGCCTTCACGGCCACGAAGTCGTCCATGGTGGCGCAGGGGAACTCGACCGGGCCGCGGATGACGTCGTCGACGATGGTCACCCCGTCGTCCGGGGTACGGAACCGAAGGGCTCGGCCCTCACCGCGGGCCAGGCCGCGCCGACGGCAGAAGCCGTCGTAGCCCGGGGTCTGGATGCCGGCGGCCCGGTTCCGAGCGTCGATGTCGTCGCGTGTGCAGTCGCAGGCATAGAGGAAGCCACCGTCCCACAGGGCGTCGATGGCCTGGTGGTAGCGGCTCGTCCGCTGCGACTGGCGATAGGGCCCCTCGTCGGGGTCCATGGCCAGCCAGTGCAGGGCCGAGATGATCCCGTCCACCCACTCCTCGCGGCCCCGCTCCTCGTCGGTGTCCTCGATACGAAGCACGAATGTGCCACCCGACTGCCGGGCCACCAGCCAGTTGAACAGGGCGGCCCGGGCACTACCGACGTGGAAGTAACCCGTGGGCGACGGAGCGAAGCGGACCCTCGGGGTGTCCCCGGGCACTCCCTGGTTACTCGTCTTCGACGATGGTGATGGCACCGGTGGGACAGCCGTTGGCCGCCTGGCGCACCTTCTCCCGCAGTTCCTCACCGGGGTTCTCGTTCAGGACATAGAGGAAGCCGTCGTCACGGACCTCGAACACCTCGGGGGCGATGCCCATGCAGACGGCATTGCTGGCGCACTCGTCGTAGTCGACAACGATCTTCACGTGATGCCTCCGGATGCTCGGCGAACAGGCCGAGTGTATCGGCCCTCCGGGAGGCCACCGGGACACCGACACCGCCCGGCCGGTAAATCCGGCCGGCCCGGACCCGGTACTCATGGCCACCCACCCGGGCGGGCAATACTCGGGCCATGCGCCCGATCCCCTCTCCGCACCGCTCACCCCGCCCCCCGGCCGGACCGGTCCGGGTCCGCCTGTCGTTTGCCCTGGTGGCGGGCCTCGCCGTCCTACTGGCCGCCTGCTCCTCGGGAAGTACCTCCTCGACCACCTCGACACCGGCCCCCTCCACCACCAGCGAGTCGACCGGGCTCCCGGCCATCCACCACGTCTTCGTGATCGTCCTCGAGAACCAGGGGTACGACAACACGTTCGGCGACCCCTCGGCCGATCCCTACCTGGCCACCGCCCTGCCGGCGTCGGGGGCCCTGCTGTCCGACTACTACGGCATCGGACACAACTCCAACGACAACTACATCGCCTTGATCTCGGGCCAGGCCCCCAACCCGTCCAACCAGGCCGACTGCCCGGTCTTCGCCGACTTCCCACCGACGGCCACCGTGGCCGGCGACGGCCAGATCAGCGATTCCGGCTGCGTCTTCCCCACGTCGGTGACCACTCTGGCCAACCAGATGGACCAGGCCCATCTGACCTGGAAGGGATACATGGAGGACATGGGCAACATCGCCTCGCGGGAGCCAGCGGTGTGCGGCCACCCGGCGGTGGGCACACCGGACCTGACCGAGAGGGCCGTCCCCGGCGACGGCTACGCCACCCGCCACGACCCGTTCGTCTACTTCCACTCCATCATCGACAACACCTCGCTGTGCCGGACCCACGTGGTGCCGCTGGGCTCGACCACCGGCGCCCTTCCCGCCGGTGCCGCGGCGGGCGTGACGGGCCTGGCCACCGATCTCAAGTCCATGTCGACCACGCCCGACTTCAGCTTCATCACCCCGAACCTCTGCAACGACGGCCACGACGCCCCCTGCGTCAACCAGCAGGGCAGCGCCTCCGGCCTGACCAATGTCGACACCTTCCTCCAGACCTGGGTCCCCATGATCACCAGTTCGCCGGCGTTCAAGAAGGACGGGCTACTCGAGGTGACCTTCGACGAAGCCGACACCGACGGGGGGAACCCGGCCAACGCCACCGCCTGCTGCAACGAGGTGCCGGGTCCGGCCTCGTCCCAGCCCGGCATCACCGGTCCGGGCGGTGGCCGCACCGGGACCGTGCTCCTGTCCCCTTTCATCAGGGGCGGCACCACCACCTCGGTCCCGTACAACCACTTCTCGACCTTGGCCACGGTGGAGGACATCTTCGGACTGTCCAAGCTGGCCCAGGCCAAGACGGTCAGCGCCACCTTCGGCAAGGACGTGTTCACCGCGTCGGGCTGATGCCGGACCCGCCACGCCGGTCCGACGGCGGGAGCGAGTACCACGGGGTGCTCAGTTCTGATTGACCCAGACCGCCCCGGCGATGGCTTGGGTCAGGACCGTGGTGGTCGGTGCGTGGGTGGCGCCCCTACCTGAGCACCGCGTCCCCGCCCGGGCCACGACCGGGTGAGCGCTCCGGCAGCTCGACGGTGCGGGTGACCTCGACCGACTCGAGCAGCTGCCGGTCGTGGGAGACCAGCAACAGGGTCCCCCCGAACCCGGCCAGCGCCGCCTCCAGCTGCTCGATGGCCGGGAGGTCGAGGTGGTTGGTGGGCTCGTCCAGGACCAGGAAGTTGACCCCGAGGGCCTGGAACACGGCCAGCTCGGCCCGGGTCCGTTCGCCCGGCGAGAGGGAGTCGGGCGGACGGGTGACGTGCTCGGCGTGCAACCCGAACTTGGCCAGTAGCGACCGCGCCTCGGACTGCGTGATCCCGCACCGGTCCATGGTGGACCGGACCAGATCGGCCCGGTCGCCGACGACCCCGCGGTCCTGGCCCAGCTCCCCCACCACCACACTCGGTCCCAACCACTGCCCGCCGGCCGTCAGCGGCAGGGCGCCGAGGAGGGCGGCCACCAAGGTGGACTTGCCGGTGCCGTTGGCCCCGGTGAGGGCCACCCGCTCACCCCAGTCGATTTGGAGGTCCACCGGCCCCATCCGGAACGAGCCGCGCTCGACGACGGCCCCGGTCAGACGGGCCACCACCGCCCCGGAGCGGGCAGCCTCCTCGATCGAGAACCGTAGGTCCCATGCCTCCCATGGCTTGGCCACCGGCTCGAGTGCGTCACGGGCCCGATCGGTCTGTCGGGCCTTGGCCGCCAGCTTCTCGGTGCGGTTGATGCGGAAGTCCCGCTGGGCCTTGTCGTTGTCCCGCGGCTGCCGGCTCTCCTTGCGGACCCCGGAGGTGGCCCACTGGCGCTGCCGCTCGGCCCGCCCCTCCAGCTGGTGACGCCGCCGCTCGTACAGCTCATAGGCCTCGTCGGCGTGCCGGCGGGCGTTGGCCCGCTCGGCCTGGTAGCCGCTCCACCCTCCGCCGTACTCACGGCCGGTCCGGTCGTGGACATCGAGCTCGAGAACGCTGGCCACCGTCCTCCCCAGGAAGTCCCGGTCGTGGGAGACGATCACCATCCCGCCCGGCTGGGAGCGCACCCAGGTCTCGAGTCGCTGGAGGCCTCCGAAGTCGAGATCGTTGGTCGGCTCGTCCAGCAGGGTCAGGTCGTAGCGGGACAGCTCGATGCCGGCCAGGGCCACCTTGGCCCGCTGTCCTCCGGAGAGGGTCGAGACCTCCTGGGCGGACAGCTCGGGGTCGAGCCCGAGGTCGACGAGCAGTGCGTCGATCCGGGCGTCCAAGTCGGCGACGCCCAGGCCGGCGAACCGCTCCAGGGCCGCCTCGTACCGTCGCTCGGCGGCTGGTCCACCCGCCGACAGGGCGGCCGCGGCGGCGGCCAACTCGTCCTCGGCCTGGCGGCTCCCGGTCCGGCGCGACAGCCACTGGCGCACCGACTCCCCGGCTACCCGGTCATGCTCCTGGGCCAGGTAGCCCACCGTGGCCGTCTGCGGGTCCCGGACGATCTGACCGGCGTCGGGCTCGATCAGGCCGGCCAGCAGCTGGAGCAGGGTGGACTTCCCCACCCCGTTGGGCCCCACGACACCGACACAGCTCTCCGGACCGACGGTGATCGAGACGTCGGCGAGGACCAGCCGACCGCCCCGGTCGTGGGTGACGTGGCGCGCCACCACCGTGGCCGACGGACGGGGTGTGGCGTGGGACGGGATGGAGCGGTGTGCGGGCAACGGCGAGCCTCTCGGGCCGTGGACGGAGTCGGACGCGGGATCACCGGTTCTCAGCGCACGGTGGAGATCGTAGCTCCGACCTTCGGGAGGGTGCGCCGGTCGAAGCCGGCGGCGACCTCCGGCCCTAGGGCTTGTCGCTCCCGACCACCCACATGGCGAAGAACTGCGAGCCGCCGCCGTAGGCCTGGCCGAGCGCCAGCCGGGCCCCGTCCACCTGGTGCTCGCCGGCCTGGCCCCGCACCTGCATGGCGGCCTCGAGGAAGCGCAGCATGCCCGAGGCCCCGATGGGGTTGGACGAGAGCACGCCGCCCGAGGAGTTCCAGGGGATGTCGCCGTCGAGAGCGGTGGCGCCGGCCTCGGTCAGCTTCCAGCCGTCGCCCTCGGCGCAGAAGCCGAGGTTCTCGAGCCACATCGGCTCGTACCAGCAGAACGGCACGTACACCTCGGCGCAGTCGAACTGCGCCCGCGGGTTCGGTGATGCCGGCCTGGCGGTAGACGTCGGCCGCGCAGTCCCGGCCGGCCTGCGGGTTGACCTGGTCGCGGCCGGCGAACATGGTCGGCTCGCGACCGCATGGCCATGCCGTGGATCCACGCCGGCGGGACCCGGCCGACGAGTCGGCGACCTGCTCGCTCGGCCAGCACCATGGCCGCGGCGCCGTCGGAGGACGGGCACGTCTCGAGGTAGCGCAGCGGGTCCCACAGCATGATCGACTCCTCGACCATCTTGCATGGCGATGTCGGCGCAGGTGGAGGTGGGCGTACGGGTTGCTGCAGCGCGTGCAGGCGGTCCTTGACCGCCACCATGATGCCGATGTGGTCGGGCGCGCCCGAGCGGTGCATGTAGGCCCGGATGATGCGGGGCGAAGTACCCGCCGGCGCCGGCGAGCAGCGGGCGCGGGAAGGGCTGGGGCACCGACAGGGCCCACATGGCGTCGGAGTCGCGACTGCTTCTCGAAGGCCACGGTGAGCACCCGCTCGTGGATGCCCGACGCGATCGAGGTGGGCGGCCACGATGGCGGTCGACCCGCCCGACCGACCCGGCGGTGTGCACCCGGAACATCGGCTTGCCCACCGCGCCGAGGGCCGGGGCCAGGTAGAGCTCGGGCATCATGACGCCCTCGAACATGTCGGGGGCCTTGCCGATCACCACGGCGTCGATGTCGGCGACCACGTCAGGCCGGCGTCGTCGAGGGCGGCCATGCGCCGCCTCGCGGACCAGGCCGGCGATCGACACGTCCTCCCGCTTGGACTTGTGGTGCGGTCTGGCCGACCCCGATGACTGCGCAGCGCTCGGCCATCACTCACCCTCCAGGACGCAGACCAGGTTCTGTTGCAGGCACGGGCCCGAGGTGGCGTGGGCGACCGCCCGCGTCGGCCTCGCCCGACCAGATGCCGCTCGGCGGCCTCGCCGATCCGGATGAGGCCGGCCGACATCACCGGGTTGGCGGCCAGCGGCCCGCCCGACGGGTTGATGGTCACCGTCGTCGTCGAGGCCCAGGGCCTCCGCGCAGGATGAGCTCCTGGTGGGCGAAGGGGGCGTGGAGCTCGGCCACGTCGACCGGTCCGTCGGCCACGCCGGCCACCTCGGCGGCGCGGGCCGTGGACGGCGAGGAGGTGAGGTCGCGGGCGCCGAGGGCGTGGGTCTCCATGCGGTGGTCGATGCCCGGTGATCCAGGCCGGCCGCTCGCACCAGCTCGCGGGCCTTGTCGCCGGCGGCCAGCACGACGGCGGCCGCGCCGTCGGTGATCGGGGGCAGGGCGTGGCGGCGCAGCGGGGAGACCACGTACTCGTCGGCCAGCAAGGTCCTCGGGGGACCGGTCGTTGGCCACCTGGGCCTTGGGGTTGGCCAGGGCGTCCCGTCGGCTGCGGGCGGCGACGGCGGCGAACTCGGCCTCGGTGGCCTTGCCCGTGTCGATCAGCGCCTGGGCCTGCAGGGCGGCCAGGCTGACCGGGTCGGGCCACAGCGGGGCCAGGTAGTAGGGGTCGAGCTGCAGGGCCAGGATCTCGCCCAGGTTGCCGAGGGAGGACCGGCCGAAGCTGTAGACGAGGGCGGTGTCGATCTCGCCCTCCTGGAGCAGCACCCACGCCTCGTACAGCGCCCAGGCCCCGTCCATCTCGACGTGGCTCTCGGCGCGGGGCGGCCACACGCCGACGGCGTCGAGGGCCATGACGAAGCTGAACGGCCCGCCGATGAGGTAGTCGGTCGAGCCCGAGCAGATGAAGTCCGACGTCGTCCTTGGTGATGCCGATGTTGCCGAACACCTCGGCCACCACCGGCATGAGCATCTCGACCTCGTTGCGGTGCGTCCTCGCGCCGCACGTTCTCGTCTGGGCGAACGGAGACCACGCCGACGGGGCGGGTGGACCGACGCGCAGCGCCGGCGGAACGCGCTCACAGGTACTCCTTGTAGGTCTCGTAGTCGGCGTCGGGCTCGCCGTTGGGGCGGAAGTACTTGACCGAGGCCAGTGACGGGACCAGCTCGTCGGGCGCCACCCACACCGCCTCGACCCGCATGCCCATGCGGATCTGGTCGGTGGGGATCTCCTGGATGAGGCCCATGAACGAGAGGTTGGCCCCGTCCAGCAGGATCTGGGCGCAGATGTAGGGGATCTCGATCGACTGGCCGGCGAAGGGCACGTTGACCACGCAGTAGGTGGTGACGGTGCCCGAGTTGGACAGCTCGCACATCCTCCGTGGTGGGCACGCCGTCGGTCGGGCACGATCCCCGGGACGGCACGTACACCTTCCCGCACACCGGGCACCGCTGGCCCACGAACGTGCCCTGCTCCAGTCCCCGGAGGAACTTGGACTGGGCGATGCCGGGGGTGAATTCGAAGTCGAGCCGGATGGGCGTGGCCAGAGTGGTCACCGGGCCGCGCCCTCCCTCCGGCTGGTCGGTGGCGGTAGCAACCATCAGCCCGCAGACCCCTCCGGCACGAACGCCTCGATGTCGGCCATGGCCCCGATCCGCTCGGCGGCCGGCCGGAACCTCACGGTGACCCGGTCGCCAGTGCGCAGGGCGTCCGGGCCGCCCGAGTCCACCACGTGGAGCAGGGCGGTGTCGGCCCCGTCCAGCCGGATCAGGGCCCAGGCGAACGGGGTCTGGAGGGGATGCTTGGGTTGCGGCCGGGCCACCCAGGCCCAGGACTCCACCACGCCTCCCGGACCGACCTCGACCATCTCGCCGGTGTCGTCGCCGGTGGTCGGGTCGTACTCGGTGGGCGGCACGATGACCGACCCCCCGGCGCCGACGACGCCGAACAGCTTCCCGTCCCGGAGTCCGGTCAGGAAGGCACCGATGACCGGTCCCACCGAGCGTGAGTACGGGTATTCGAGCCGGTGTGCCGCGTGCAGGACTTCGCTGTCAGGCATCCTGAACCTCCCCCTGGGCTAGTCGTCGAACGTACGTGCCCGAAAAGTAGAACACATTTCACTTTCGTGCCAGCAGCCCTGGTGCGACAACCGCCCCAAGGTTCCGCCGGTCCGACGCCCGCCACGGCGTGACTGCGATCGCCGGTCGGCGGCGGCGCTACCGTGACCCCATGACCGAGACCCCCCCCGAGCGCCCCAACATCCTGCTGATCGTCTCCGACCAAGAGCGTCAGCGGTCGTGGCTCCCCGCCGAGGTCTCCCTGCCCTGGCGGGACCGCCTCCGGGCCGAGGGCATCGAGTTCACCGACTACTTCACCCACTCCTCACCGTGCTCCCCCAGCCGGGCCAGCCTGTTCACCGGCCGGTACCTCGAGGGCCATGGAGTCACCGACAACGTGATCATGCCCGAGCACGAGGAGCTGCCCACCGCCACCCCCACGCTCGGCTCGCTGCTCGACGGCGCCGGTTACCGCTCGTCCTACATCGGCAAGTGGCATCTCTCCCACTCCCCCACCCCCGACATGGAGGCCTACGGCTTCGCCGACTGGGACGGCAACGACCGGCACTTCATGGGCTGGGCGGGCACGGGCGTCCACTTCGATCCGGTGATCGCCTCCAACGCCGCCCACTGGCTCACCGAGCACGCCGCATCCCCGGGGCCTGCGGCCACCCCTCGTGAGCCCTGGTTCCTCACCGTGGCCCTGGTCAACCCGCACGACGTCATGTGGTTCCCGGTGGACCAGCCCGGCTACCGCGAGAGCCACCCCGACGAGGTGGCCGGCATCCGACAGGTGTTGGAGTCCGCGGCCTGGAAGGACGACGACGCCCTTCCCGTCTTCACCGACCCCTACCCCGAGGTGGTCGATCGACTCCCGGACAACTTCGACGACGACCTGCACACCAAGCCCGAGGCCCACCGGCAGTGGCGGTGGGACCAGCAGCACGGCCTGTGGGGGTACATCGACCCCGCCGACAAGGGCGCCTGGCTCCGCCACCTCGACTACTACGTCCACCTCCATCAGCTGGCCGACCGGAACCTGGGCACCGTGCTGTCGGCCCTCGAGGCCTCCGGGGCGTGGGACGACACCGTCATCATCTTCACCTCCGACCACGGCGACATGTGCGGCTCCCACGGGCTGCGCTCCAAGGGACCGTTCGTCTACGACGAGATCATGCGGGTGCCCCTCTACATGAGGGTGCCCGGGATGACGACGCCCGGCTCGGTCACGTCGTCCCTGGGTTCGCACGTCGACCTGGCCGCCACCATCTGCGCGCTCGCCGGTGTGGACCCGACGGCGTCCGGAACCACGGTGCAGGGTGCCGACCTGACGCCGGTCCTGACCGACCCCTCGGCCTCGGTGCGGGACCACGTCCTGTTCGCCCAGGACTCGGCCCAGACCACCGAGCTCAACAAGGTGCGCTACGCCCTCCGTGGCTTCTACGACGGGACCACCAAGTACGCCCGGTACTACGGGGTCGGCGGGGGCAAGCCCTCCACCGGCCTGTGGGGAAAGTCGCCGGGCACCAAACTGTTCGACGTCGACTGCGCCTTCGACGACAACGACCACGAGTGGTACGACCACGACTCGGATCCCCACGAGCTGGTCAACCTGGCCAACGACCGGGCCCGGCGTTCGGAGCTCCACGGCGTCTACGAACGGATGCAGGCCTACGAGCGGGAGTCGTTCCACTCCTTCGGCTAGGGGTCCGGCCACCGGGAGTCGGGCCCCGGAACCCTTCCACGGGCGTCCGCGGCTCAGGTCTCCGGCCAGGACGGCCGATACTCCCCCGAGGGTTCGATCGCGGAGGATCTGAGGTATGACCATCGAGCAGTGGACCTGGCGGCCCCCGCCCAACTGGCCCCCGCCTCCGGAGGGCTGGCGTCCGCAACCGGGCTGGCGGCCCCCGCCCGAGTGGCCCCCGCCACCGCCCGGCTGGTCCTACTGGGAGGCCGCGGGCACCCCCGACTGGGAGGTCGAACCGCTCACCACACCGCTGGTGGTGGCCGATGGCCCGGGTCGGCGGAGCCTCGTGTGGGAGACCCGGTTCGTCATGGTGGCCTTCCTGCTCCCGGCGGTCATGGCCGCGGTCATCCTCTTCGCCCAGCACGAGGCGGGCGTGGCCGGCATCACCCGCTTCCCCGATCTCGTCCAGGGCAAGCCCGTGCTCAACCTGATCCTGGGGATCCTGGCCTACCTGCCCGTCGCCGCCATCGTCCCGTTGGCCCTCTTCCTGTTGGCCCGAACCGGCCAACCGCCGTCGGTGATGGGACTCGGCCGTCCCAGTCTCCGTGGGGACCTTGTCCCCGGGCTGGGCATCGCCGCGGCGGCCTTCGGGTCCGAGCTCATCATCCTGATCCCCCTGGCCCCGCTGCTGGCCCACCACTCGTCGCTCATCAACACCGTCCCGACGGGTCACGTGCCCGCCTACTACGTGATCTGGGGCCTCGCCGTGTCGGCCACCACCGCCGTCACCGAGGAGGTGCTGGTCAACGGCTACCTCATCACCCGGCTCGGACAGCTGGGCTGGACGCCGCGCAGCGCTCTGGTCTTGAGCCTGGTCCTGCGCACCAGCTACCACATCTACTACGGGTTGGGATTCCTGCTCACCATCCCCTTCGGCTACTTCGTCACCAAGTCGTTCCAGAAGCACCGGAGGCTGACCCGGCCGATCGCCGCCCACTTCCTGTTCGACGCCATCCTGGTCACCATCGCCATCCTCCGATAGCGGACCCCGACCGCCGGCGCCCACCGGCCCGGCGGGCGCCGCCCTCCCCGGCGGAGGCTCAGAACCGGGCGGCCAGGTACTCGGTCAGGCCTTGGCACCCTGCCTCGACCTGGTCGAGGCACTCCTCGAATTCGGTGTCGTCGCCGTAGTAGGGGTCGGGCACGTCGACCGCCCCCCCGGCACCGGGGTCGAAGCTCCTCAACATGACCAGCCGCTCGAGGTGCCGGTCGTCACCGGACCGGCCCCGGGACAGGCTGACCAGGGTCTGTTGGTGACCCCGATCCATGCACACCACCACGTCCAGCGAGTCGAACCAGGGCGTCTCGAACGACCGGGCCCGATGGCCGTGGTCCTCGTAGCCCCGGCGGGCCAGGGCGTCCCGGGCCCTGGGGTCCATGGGCTCCCCGGCGTGCCAGCCGCTGGTCCCCGCGCTGGAGACGACCAGGCGCTCGGACAGGACGGTGCCGTCGGACAGCGTGGCCCGTCCGGCCAGATGGCGGAGGACCACGTCGGCCATCGGCGACCGGCAGATGTTGCCGGTGCACACAAAGCACACCCGCACCACCCCGACGTCTTCCCCCAGGGATCCGGCCCCGTCGGTGCTCTCAGGATCGCTCACCCGCTCATTCTGCCCGCTCACACCCGCAGGTCCACCGCCGCCGTTCGGTCCCCGGCGGGTTTCCCACCCACCGGCCTCGCTGCCGGTCCCGATACGCTGCTCCACGACAGCGGGCCGCCCACCAGCACCGCTGACCACGCAGGGTACGCACCCCAGGGAGGGACGGATGGCCGCCGATCAGCAACCGCCACAGCAGATGGGTCACGGGGTCAAGCAGCGAGACCTGATCAAAATGACCCCCGAGGAGGTCGACGCCTTCCTCCACGAGCGCAGGCCCATGACCATGTGCACGCTCAACCACGACGGATCCATCCATGCCGTGGCCATGTGGTACGGGTTCCTCGACGGCTCGATCGCCGTCGAGACCAAGGCCAAAGCCCAGAAGGCCGTCAACTTGGGACGTGATTCGAGGTTGACCTGCATGGTCGAGGAGGGCGACTACTACGAGGAGCTCCGGGGCGTGGAACTGGTGGGCACCGCCGTCATCATCGACGACCCCGACAAGATGTTCGAGCTGGGGGTCAGCGTGTTCGAGCGCTACTACGGGGCCTACACCGAGGACCTGAAACCGTTCGTCGAGACCATGCTCAACAAGCGGGTGGTCATCAAGCTCGAGGTCGAACGCACCGTGTCGTGGGACCACCGCAAGCTGGGGCTGCCCTCCACCCGGCCGGCTTGACCCCGTCCGGCCTCGGATCGGAGACGCGGTGCCCTACCACCCCATGAGCCACGAGGAAGTGGTGGCCCTGCTCACCGGCGAGCCGGCCCATACCGGAAAACTGGCCACCGTCCGGGCCGACGGTCGACCCCATGTGGCCCCGATCTGGTTCGTCCTCGACCCGTCGACCGCCGACGGCGACTCCCCTGTCGGGGACATCGTCTTCACCACCGGGGCCGGCACCCTGAAAGGGAAGGCGCTGCGGCGGGATCCCCGCGTGTCCCTGTGCGTCGACGACGAGCGGCCGCCCTTCTCCTTCGCCGCCTTCGAGGGTGTGGTCACCCTCAGCGAGCAGCTCGACGAACTGGCCCGGTGGGCCGCCGTCATCGGGGGTCGCTACATGGGCGCCGACCGCGCCGCCGAGTACGGCCGCCGGAACGGCGTGCCCGGTGAGCTGCTGGTCCGGCTCCGGCCCACCCGCATCGTGTCGGGCGCCGACCTGGCCGAGTGAGCCCGCCGCCGACCGGGTCGGGCAGTGGGGGCAAGCGGGTCGGAGCGTGGCGGCCATGGGCGGCCAAGGGCGCCCAAGGGGTCGGTGTAGCAGCCGCGGAGACGGGTCGCCACTCCACGGGCGTGGCGACCGACCCGGTCGGGCTGCTAGCACTGACACCGAACAAGGGGGAGCAGCACCATGATTCTCGACCGATTCCAGCTGACCGACAAGGTGGCCATCGTCACCGGGGCCGGGCGGGGCATCGGCGCGGCCACGGCGGTGGCGCTGGCCGAGGCGGGTGCGGACGTCGTCATCTCGGCCCGGACCAGAGAGCAGCTCGCCGGTGTGGCCAAGCAGGTGGAGGCGGCCGGGCGCCGGGCCGTCGCCGTGCCGGCCGACCTGAGCGATCTCGAGGCCGTGGCGGCCCTCGTCGAGCGGACCCGTGAGGCGTTCGGGCGTCTCGACCTGGTGGTCAACAACGTCGGGGGCGCCATGCCCCGGCCGTTCCTCGACACCTCGCCCGGTCGCTTGGAGCAGGCCTTCCACTTCAACGTGGCCACCGCCCACGCCCTCCTGCGCCCGGCCGTGCCGTTGCTGGTCGAGGACGGCGGCGGCTCGGTCGTGAACATCTCCTCGGCCATGGGCCGGATGTCCGGTCGCGGCTATCTGGCCTACGGCACCGCCAAGGGTGCTCTGGCCCACTACACCCGGCTGGCCGCCGCCGACCTGGCGCCGCGGATCCGGGTCAACGCCATCGCCGTCGGCTCCGTGGCCACCTCCGCCCTCGACATCGTGATGCAGCTCCGACGAGCTGCGCGCCGCCGTCGAGGACGGCACCCCGCTCAAGCGCATCGGCCAGCCCGAGGACATCGCCGCCGCCGTCATCTACCTGGCCTCGGAGGCCGGCTCGTACGTGACCGGCAAGATCCTCGAGGTGGACGGCGGCATCGAGGGGCCCAATCTGGACATGGGTCTCCCCGACGTGTGAGCAGACCCACGCGTGCCGCCGGCCAAACCGTTCATCGATCACCTCGCAACGCAGCAAGGAGCACCCCATGAGCAAGACCTACCGAGTGGTGGCCTGGTCCACCGGCAACGTCGGCCGCCACGCCATCGCCGGCATCGACGCCCGACCCGATCTCGAGCTGGTCGGCCTGTGGGTGTCCAACCCCGACAAGGTGGGCCGGGACGCCGGTGAGCTGGCCGGACTGGGCCGCACCCTCGGCGTGGTCGCCACCCACGACGTCGACGCCCTGCTGGCCCTCCGACCGGACGTCGTCGTGCACACGGCCATGGCCGACCACCGCCTGATGGAGGCGTTGGAGGACCTGCAGCGCATCCTCCGGGCCGGTGTCAACGTGGTCTCGAGCGGGCCGGTCTTCCTGCAGTACCCCTACGGGGTGGTGGACGAGGCCATGATCGCCCCGGTGCAGGACGCCGCCGTGGCCGGCGGAGCGTCCCTGTTCGTCAACGGCGTCGACCCGGGCTTCGCCAACGACGCACTGCCCCTCGTGCTCTCCGGGGTGAGCGAGCGTATCGAGGAGGTCCGGGTGGCCGAGGTGCTCAACTACGCCACCTACAACCAGCCGATGGTGATCTTCGACATCATGGGGTTCGGCCGTCCCATGGACGACGTGCCCATGATCCTCCAGCCCGGCGTCATGACCATGGCCTGGGGCAGTGTGGTGCGCCAGCTGGCCGCCGGGCTCGAGGTCGAGCTGGACAGCGTGGACGAGTGGTACGAGCGGCTGCCGGCCACCGAGACCTTCGAGGTCGACTCCGGCACCATCGAGAAGGGAACCGCCGCGGCCCTCCACTTCGAGCTCCGCGGGATGCGAGACGGCAGGGCCGTGATCGTCCTCGAGCACGTCACCCGCCTCCGTGACGACCTGGCCCCCGGGTGGCCGCAGCCGGCCGGACAGGGCTGCTACCGGGTGACCATCACCGGAGAGCCCAACTACACCCTCGACCTGCAGCTCCTGGGCACCGACGGCGACCACAACACGGCCGGGCTCAAGGCCACGGCCATGCGCCTGGTCAACGCCGTACCCGCCGTGGTGGAGGGGGCTCCCGGGCCTGCTCACCGCCCTCGACCTGCCTCCGGTCTACGGGCGCGGCCTGGTGGTCTGATCGGCTCCGCCGGACCGGTCCGGCACCGGATGGACATCGGTGTGCGAACAGTAGGGTCCGGGGCATGATCCCCAGTCCTCGCCCCGGTGGACGCCCATGAGCATGGGCATGGGGGGCCACGGCATGGGCGGCGGTGGGCAGTTCGGTAGTGTCATGCGCTCCATGCGGCGGGACGACTCCGTGACGTCCCAACACGTGACCAAGGGCACGGCCCGCCGGATGGTCCAATTCGCCCGGCCCTACCGGGCGATCCTGTTGTGGTTCCTGGTGCTGGTGGTCATCGACGCCGTCATCGGGGTCATCAACCCCCTGCTCTTCCGCTCCATCATCGACAAGGGCATCCCCGAGCACAACAAGTCCCTGATCCTCGGGCTGGCCCTGGTGGCGGCGGTGCTGGCCCTGGTCGACACCGCCCTGTCCATCGGGATCCGCTGGGTCTCGGCCAAGGTGGGTGAAGGGCTCATCTTCGACATGCGGTCCAAGGTCTTCGAGCACATCCAGAAGATGCCCATCGCCTTCTTCACCCGGACCCAGACGGGCGCCCTCATCAGCAGGCTCAACAACGACGTCATCGGGGCCCAGCAGGCCTTCACCGACACCCTGTCGTCGGTGGTGTCCAATATCATCAGCGTGACCCTGGTGCTGATCGTGATGTTCGCCCTGTCGTGGCAGATCACCCTGATCAGCCTCATCATCCTCCCGGTGTTCGTCCTGCCGGCCAAGCGGGTCGGGAGGAGGCTGTCCATCATCACCCGGGAGTCCTACGGACTCAACGCCCAGATGAACAACACGATGACCGAGCGCTTCAACGTCTCGGGGGCCCTGCTGGTCAAGCTGTTCGGCCGGCCGGCCCAGGAGCGGGACGAGTTCGAGCAGAAGGCCGGGCGGGTGCGCGACATCGGGGTCACCCAGGCCATGTACGCCCGCTTCTTCATCGCCGCCCTCACCCTCACCGCGGCGCTGGCCACCGCCGTGGTCTACGGCTGGGGTGGCATCCAGGTGGTCAACGGCACCCTGCAGCTCGGCACGGTGGTCGCCCTCGCCGCGTACCTCACCCGCCTCTACGGTCCCCTCACGGCCCTGTCCAACGTGCAGATCGACGTGATGACCGCCCTGGTCTCGTTCGACCGGGTGTTCGAGGTACTCGACCTGCCCCCCATGATCCAGGACAGGCCCGACGCCCGTGCGGTCCCCGCCGGTCCGGCCAGGATCGAGTTCGACCACGTGGACTTCCGGTACCCGGCGGCCGAGGAGGTCTCGCTGGCCTCGCTGGAGTCGGTGGCCGTGCTGGACACCACGGTCTCCCAGCAGGTGCTGTTCGACGTCACCTTCACCGCCGAGCCCGGGCAGCTGGTGGCTCTGGTCGGACCGTCGGGAGCCGGCAAGACCACGATCAGCCAACTCCTCCCCCGCCTCTACGACGTACGCTCGGGCGCCATCCGGATCAACGGCCTGGACGTGCGTGACGCCACCTCGACCTCGCTGACCTCGACCATCGGCGTGGTCACCCAGGACGCTCACCTGTTCCACGACACCATCCGGGGCAACCTGCTCTACGCCAAGCCCGACGCCACCGACGGCGAGCTGGAGGCGGCGCTGGCCGGCGCCCAGATCGCCACCATGGTGTCCTCGCTCCCCGACGGCCTCGACACCGTGGTCGGCGACCGCGGCTACCGGCTCTCGGGGGGCGAGAAGCAGCGCATCGCCATCGCCCGGATCCTGCTCAAGGCCCCCGAGGTGATGGTGCTGGACGAGGCCACCGCCCACCTCGACTCGGAGTCCGAGGCCGCCGTGCAACAGGCCCTGGCCACCGCACTCCACGGCCGCACCTCGCTGGTGATCGCCCACCGCCTGTCGACCGTGCGCGAGGCCGACGTGATCCTGGTGCTCGACCACGGCCGCATCGTGGAACGGGGTCGACACGACGAGCTGCTGGCCGACGGGGGGCAGTACGCCGAGCTCTACCGTATCCAGTTCGAGCGGCAAGAGTCCGGTGGCTCCGGCGATCCCGACCCGGAGTTCCCCGACGACGCCGCGGCCGCCGAGAAGCTCACCTGAGTCGACCCGGGCGCGTCGGCCCGGCATCCGGGGTGCCGACCGGTTCAGGCCGCGGTGGGAGGGGGGTCAGGCCCGATGAGTCGACGCTTCACGTCAGCTCGAAGGGGCGGGGGTCTGGTGGCGATCCTGTGCCCGTTGGGTCGGATGAAGGTGACCTCACCTTCGGATCCCATCGCCATCTTCCAGCCCCCTTCGTGGATCAAGCGATGGTGGTAGCCACACAGGAGGGCCAGGTTGTCCGGATCGGTGGATCCGCCCAGACCCCAGAAGTCGACGTGGTGAGCGTGCAGCCAGCGCGTTCGCCCGCACCCGGTGAACCGGCATCCCCTGTCCCGCCTGCGCAGTTGCCTCACCAACCAGGGTGGAGACGACCGAGTGGTCCGACCCAGGCGGACGATGTCGCCGTTGCCGTCCTCGACCACCATCTGCCACCGGCAGTCGCAGGCCAGCCGTCGGGCCGTTTCGGCAGCGATCCGGGGACCCTGCTCCAATTCGGCCACCCCCTCGTCGTCGCCGCCGAGCACGGCCGCGTCGACGTGGACCACGACGGTGGCCCGGTCGGCATCGGCATCGTCGCCCACGTGGAGTGAGGCCAGTTCGACCAGGGCGTCCGCGGCCCGCGCCTCGAACGTCTCGTACACCTTGCGCTCCGGGTCCGGCGCCGAGTCGGACGCCATCCGGGTGAGGACGTTGGTGATCAACGTGCCCTGGTCGGCGGGCAACTGGCCCTTCAGATGGACCACATTGTCGTCCGACCACCAACGCAGACGGCGCTTGTCGTGGGCGTCGTTGGCGTCGTGCACCTTGGGGGCTTGCGCCCGGGCGGCGAGCGCCCTGGTCTGCTGCGCCGTCCACCCCTGGGCCCGGGAAGCCAGGTCCTCGTCCGTCTCGGGCGTGGCCAACCTGGTGAGGGGGGCCAACTGGTCGAGCGACAACCTGCCCTGGGCCACGACGGCGTCGATGGCGGGCAGATCGGCGAGGGACTCGGCCATCCGCACCCATTCACGAGCGGTGGACAGCTCCACGGAGTAGCGGGCCACCAACCACTGGGCGAAGTGGGGACTTCCGTCTTGTATCCACTGTCCCGACCGGTGGATGGCCCGGATGACCTCGAGGAACTCGTGCATGACGGCCATGTGGCCGGCGTGCAATTGGTCGGCGGCGACGCACAGTGCGTCGTTGGTGACGAAGGCAAACTTCCCGGAGGGCGCCTGCTCCACCCCGCTCGCCTGCCCCGCCGGGCCCGTCGCTGTCATGTGGACATGCTCTCAGGAGGGTGTATCACCGGGTCCCGGGGCGGCCAGGACGGGGCGGCCGGCGCCGAGACCTGTCATGCCGCCTCACCCACGCAGAGCGAGGCCTCGCCCTTGTCGTGGGTATCGCCCTGGTCAAGGACCCGGTCGGACGACCACTCCTGCAACCGGGCCGACGTGGCCCGCTCGGCCCATTCGGGTCCGACGCGGCCGGTGGCCGGTCGGGCCCGTCCGCTCGCTTCATTCCGTTCTGCTTCGATCATGAATTCCTACTTTCGGTGGTGCTCGTGGTGGTCGCCCGACGGCTCGGCCCGAGACGGGCGGAGCGACCCATTCGGGTGGGTCGGTGCCACGCCAGCCGTCCCCGTCCGGCACGGGCTGGCTGTGGGACACCGGGGGACAGCCGCTACAGGCCCGGGGCGGGGGAGGCCACATGGGTCAGGCGCGGCGGTGGGCCGGTCGATCAGGACGGCGGGGAGTCGGAGGGGTGTGGCTCCGGAGAAAACAAAAGGAGCCGCTCCCTAAGAAGCGACTCCTCGACGGTTCCAGACCTTGTCAGTGTCTGCGTCAATCCGTCGAGAGTGCCTCCCGAACTGCCTTGGCGCTGGATACGAGGGCATCCTTGCTGCAGGCCGTCGAAATCCCGGCGATCGATACAGCCATGGACGGGGGCCCCGAATCGACCACCGCCTGGTCCTCTTCGCGCTGCTGCCCCTGGTTTGACGGAGTGCCCATGTCCCTCACGGCTACAAGTGTAGCCGACCGGTTGCCGCCAGCGAGCCGTTAACGGTACAAGTTCGAAGGAATTCAGATTCCTGCAGCCGGCTGCAGATCTCCTGACGCCGACCACCCGCCCGCCGCCCGCCCGCCGCCACGGCGGCGGAGACGCGGCCAGCGCCGGGTCACGGATCAGGGCCGTTACCGTTGGCGGGTGGCCCGGTTCGTCGTCGACATCGCCCCGTTGCGGCGCTACCGGCACTTCCGGCGTCTCTGGGCCGGCCAGGTGATCTCGGGTCTGGGCTCCCAGCTGACCCTGGTGGCCGTGTCGTTCCAGGCGTATGCGCTGACCCACTCGACCCTGGTGGTCGGGCTGATCGGTCTGGCCCAGCTGTTCCCGCTGCTGGCCGGGGCCCTCTGGGGCGGCACGCTGGCCGACGCCATGGACCGGAAGAAGGTCCTGGTGCTGACCCAGGTGGCCATGGCCGCCGCCGTGGGCGGACTGGTGGTCAACGCCTCGTTGGCCCACCCCGCCGTCTGGCCCCTCTTCGTCTGCTCCGGGGCGGGGGCCGGGTTCCAGGGGATCGACTGGCCGGCACGGCGGGCCGCCCTGCCGATGCTCGTCGAGGAACACGACGTGACGGCGGCCATCGCCCTGCAGACCTCCATCCAGCAGCTGGCCCTGGTGGCCGGTCCGGCCCTGGCCGGTGTGCTCATCGCCACCATCGGGCTGAGTGCGGTCTACGCCATCGACGTTGGCTCCTACGGCGTGGCCCTGGTGGCCGCGCTCCTCCTTCCTTCACTGGTGCCGTCGGGTGGAGGCACGCCGATGGGGCTCCGCTCGATGGCCGAGGGCTTCCGGCACCTCCGGGGACAGAAGCTGCTCTCGGCCACCTACTGGATCGACCTCAACGCCATGATCTTCGGCATGCCGAGGGCCGTCTTCCCCGCCCTCGGGACCGGCCTGTTCGGCGGCGGGGCCGGCGTGGTCGGGCTGCTGTACGCCGCGCCGGGGGCCGGCGCGCTGATCGGCTCACTGTTCACCGGGTGGTGCAGCCGGGTCCGCCACCAGGGCCGGGCCATCGCCGCCTGCGTGACGGTGTGGGGCGTGACCATCGCACTGTTCGGGATCATCCCCGTGTTGTGGATCGGGCTGACGCTGCTGGCCCTGGCCGGCGCGGCGGACGTGGTCTCGGCCGTGTTCCGCCAGGCCGTACAGCAGCGGACCGTGCCCGAGCACCTGCAGGGCCGGCTGTCGGGGACCTTCTTCGCCGTGGTCGCCGGTGGCCCCCGGCTGGGCGACGCCGAGACCGGGGTGGCCGCGGCCATCGGTGGTCCCCAGTTCGCCGTGTGGTCGGGCGGGCTGGCCTGCGTCGTCGGCGTGGGCGTGCTGCTCTGGCGGGTCCCCGAGCTGTGGCAGGACGACGGTGGAGGCCGGCCCCTGTCGGCCGAGGCCGAGGCCGAGGCCATCGCCGAGGTCACCACCGAGTTGGGCGAAGGGGAGCCCCTGTGACCGGTACACGTCCCCGCCCGATGGTGGTCACTCGGGATCCCGTCCCCTGGGCGGATCCGTCCCGCCGGCCGACATGAAGTGGAACTAGAATTCCGTTTGTAGTAGGGTGGGCGGTACTTCCCCTCTCGGACCGGGACCAGGCGGTCGACCGGCCGCCAAAAGGTTCGGCGGCGGCCGGAACGGAACGCACGGCCGACACCATCCTGTCCCCTTGCACCTCACGGCCACTCGGTCCGGGCGCCTCACCGATCCGACACGCCCCAACCAGACCTGCCCAACCAGACCTGCCCACCGGACCCTCAGGACCCCATGACCAGATCACCCGTACGGTCCAGCTATCAGGCGACCTTCGTCGTCCTCCTCCTCGGCGTGTCCGCCTACGCGTTGCTGCAGTCCCTGGTGAATCCCGTGCTCAGCACGATCCAGCACGACCTGCACACCTCGCAGTCCACGGTCACCTGGGTCCTGACCGCCTACCTGCTGTCGGCATCGATCTTCACACCCATCCTGGGACGGGTCGGGGACATGGTCGGCAAGGAGCGGATGCTGGTGGCCACCTTGTTGGCCCTGGCCGTCGGCTCGGCGCTGGCCGGGCTGGCCCACTCCATCGGGATACTCATCCTGGCCCGGGCCATCCAGGGCATCGGCGGGGCCGTCATTCCCCTCTCGTTCGGGATCATCCGCGACGAGTTCCCGACGGCCAAGGTGGCCGGCGGCGTGGGCATCGTGGCCGCCATGACCGCGGTCGGGGGTGGAGCGGGCATCGTCCTGGCCGGACCCATCGTGGAGCACCTCAACTACCACTGGCTGTTCTGGATACCCCTGATCATCACGTTGGTCGCCGCCGGCTGCGCCCAGCTGTTCGTCCCCGAGTCGCCGGTGCGAACCCCCGGGGGGATCAGTTGGCTGGCCGCCGTCCTGCTGTCATCGTGGTTGGTGGCCCTGTTGGTCGGCGTGAGCGAGGCGCCCACCTGGGGCTGGACCTCGACCAGGGTGATCGGGCTGATCGTCCTGGCCGTGGTGCTCTGCGTGGCCTGGGTGGTGGTCGAGCTGCGCTCGCGCCAGCCGCTGATCGACATGCACATGATGCGGCTCCCCGCGGTGTGGACCAACAACCTGGTGGCCTTCCTGTTCGGCATCGGCATGTACTCGGTGATCGGCTTCCTGCCCCAGTTCCTCCAGAGCCCGACGTCGACCGGCTACGGGTTCGGGGCCAGCATCATCCAGTCGGGCCTCTACCTCCTGCCGCTGACGGTGGCCATGTTCATCGTCGGAATGCTGTCGGGCCGGATCGCCGCCGCCATCGGCTCCAAGGCCGCGGTCATCATCGGTTCGTCGTTCTCGACCGCCGCCTACCTGCTGCTGGCCTTCGCCAACCACTCGCCGTGGGAGATCTACCTGGCCAGCACCCTGCTCGGTGTCGGACTGGGGCTGGCCTTCTCGGCCATGTCCAACCTCATCGTCCAGGCCGTCCCCCCAGCCAGACCGGCGTGGCCAGCGGCATGAACGCCAACATCCGCACCATCGGCGGAGCGGTGGGGGCAGCGGTGATGTCGTCCATCGTGACCTCCACCATGCTGAGCAGCGGCTATCCGGCCGCCTCCGGCTACACGAGGGGATTCGCCTTCCTGGCGGTCATGACCATCGTGGCCATCATCGCTGCCGTCCTCATCCCCACGTCCACCGCGGAGGCGGCCGACGCCGACCACGGGCCCCATCTGAAGAACGCCGAGCTGGCGCTCGTCGCAGGTGGCACCATTGCGGAACAGTGATCACCGGACAGCCCACCCTCCGCACCGGCCCGGCTGTCGGGAAGCCCGACCCAGCTGAGGCCGATGACGGCCTGCCGGCCCTCCGGCGGGACGCCGCTCGCAACCGCGACAAGATCCTGGTCGCCGCCCGGGCCGCGTTCGACGAAGCAGGTGTGGACGTCGGGGTGGAACTCATCGCCCAACGGGCCGGCGTGGGTGTGGGCACCCTGTACCGGCGCTTCCCCACCAAGGAGCTGCTGATCCAGGCCGTGGTGTCCGAGGTGCTCGACGCGGTGCTGGCCGCGGCCACGACGGCGCTCGAGCACGAGTCCCCGGCCGACGGTTTCGCCGAGTACCTTCGGGCCGTCGGGCAGCTCCAGTTCGAGCACGCGGGCTGCCTGACCCGGCTCTGGAACGACGGCTCGGGGGACGGCGTCCGGCAGCGGATCGAGGAGTACGGCCGCTCGCTGCTGGCCCGGGCCCAACAGGCCGGTGCCGTCCGGACGGACCTGGTCTACGAGGATGTGATCGTGCTCTTCTGGTCCCTGCGGGGGGTCATCGAGGCGACCGCCACGGTCTCCCCCGAGGCATGGCTCCGCCATCTCGACCTGCTGGTGACCTCGCTGGCCCCGGCCGGCGAACCGCTCCGGCATCCGCCGCTCACCGCCCAGCAGGTCCACGAGGCCAAAGCGGCGGCGGCCCTGCGCGAGGCCCTGCGCACCCGGCACACGCCGGCCGGCTGAGCCGGCGGGGCCGCCAACCGCCGGCGGCTGACGCGGCGAGGCCCGGTCGCGAGTGATCCAATTCCCGATCGACACCCGGCCCGACCCGTGCCAGCATGGTCGGCGGCGGGGGGCATCGAAGCGGAGGTGGCTCGATGTACCGCACGGTGAACAAGGGAATCCGTCAGGGCGCCCCCCGGCCGAAGCGTCGAGTTGACGCGCGTCCCGACAGGGCGGGGGGATCGGTCCGATCGGCCCTGGCCCTGGTGGGAGCCCTCACCCTGGCGGTCAGCGTGTCGACCACCTGCGTACTCACGGCGGGACTCGGAGCCCCGCGGGCTGCGGCCGCCACCACCACGCCGGTCAACACCATGTACGTGCTCAACAACACCAGTGGGTCCGTCCTGTCGTTCGCCCCCGGCGCAACCGGGAACGTGGCCCCGACCAGCACGGTGTCGGGCCCCAGCACGACACTCAACAGTCCCTACTACATGGCCATGGACCCGTCCGGGAACGTGTGGGTGGCGAACTACGCCGCCAACACCGTGGTCGAGTTCACCCAGTCACAGCTGGCCGTCGGGGGTAGCCCGGCGCCCACCGTGACGTTGACCTCGACAGTGTCGAACAGCCTGGACCATCCCACCTACGTCCTCTTCGACCGGTCCGGTGACCTGTGGGTGACCAACGCCGCACCCGGGAACGGGAGTGTGGTCGAGTTCACACCGAGCCAGCTGTCGACTACGGGGTCACCGACCCCCACCGTCACGCTCACCGACGACGGGGTGGGCAGCATCAGCGACCCCAGTTCTATGGCCTTCGACGGCCAAGGCGGCCTCTGGGTCGGCAACGACGGCACCAACACCCTCGTGCGCTTCACCCCGGCACAGATCAGTGCCACCGGGGCCCCGACCCCGGGTGTCACGCTGACGTCGACCGGCACCAGCATCACCACACCCGATGCCCTGGCGTTCGACGGCTCGGGTCAACTGTGGGTCGCCGACGACACGACACCGGGCAGCCTGGTGGCGTTCTCGCCGGCCCAGCTGGCGTCCAGTGGGGCGCCCGTGCCCCACATCACCCTCTCCCCCAACGGAACCAGCCTGGACGCCCCCGACGGACTGACCTTCGACCCGTTCGGCAACCTGTGGGTGGCCAATTTCACCGGCCAGTCCATCACCGAGTTCCTGCCGTCCCAGTTGGCCACGACGGGAACTCCCGCCGCGACCAGCACCCTGACCGGGAGCAACACCACACTGTCCGGACCCGACAACGTGCTGTTCGTCCCGTCCACCGGCTACACGCTGGCCGCCACCGACGGGGGCATCTTCAACTACGGCGGCTCCGGGTTCTTCGGCTCGACGGGCAGCCTGCACCTCAACAGCCCCGTCGTGGGGATGGCCGGGACGCCGGACGGACTCGGGTACTGGCTGGTGGCCGGTGACGGCGGCATCTTCAACTTCGGCAATGCCCCCTTCAGGGGCTCGGCCGGGTCGATCCCGCTCAACAAACCCGTGGTCGGGATGGCGGCCACGCCCGACGGCCAGGGCTACTGGCTGGTGGCCTCCGACGGCGGCATCTTCACCTACGGGAGCGCCACCTTCTACGGCGGCCACGGCGGCTCACCCTTGAACAAGCCCATCGTCGGCATGGCCGCCACTCCGGACGGCGGCGGCTACTGGCTGGTGGCCTCCGACGGCGGCATCTTCACCTACGGTGACGCCGCCTTCTTCGGTTCGCACGGGGGCTCGCCCCTCAACAAGCCCATCATCGGCATGGCCGCCTCCCCCGACGGCGGCGGCTACTGGCTGGTGGCCTCCGACGGTGGCATCTTCAACTACGGCGACGCCGGCTTCTACGGATCGGCGGGAGCGATCCCGCTCAACAAGCCCATCGTCGGCCTGGCCGCCACCCCCGACGGCGGTGGCTACTGGCTGGTGGCGAGCGACGGCGGCATCTTCACCTACGGGAACGCCGCCTTCTCCGGATCCCACGGTGGCTCGCCGCTCAACAAGCCCATCGTGGCGATGGCCGGACCCCACCGCTGAGCGCCGCGGTCCTACGCGTCAGCCAGGTGCCGGAGCTGCAGGGACAGCGCGATCTCCAGCACGCCGTACAGGATCAGCCAGATCCCCATGATCACGGCGAGGACGCCCAGGGTCAGGTGGGGCCAGACCAGGGTCACCACCCCGGCGGCGAACGCCAGCACCCCCATGCCGATCCGGAATCCCCGGGCCGACGAGCCGTGGTCGCTGTAGGCGGTGAAGAACTCGATGATCCCGCCGATCACCCAGAACAGACCGATGAGGAAGGCCAGCGTGGTGACCGTCTCCTCCGTGTGGCGCAGGAACAGGATGCCGATGATCACCGACAGCAGGCCCAGGACAGCCATCAGCCAACGCGTGCCGTTGGTGTCCTCGCTGTCGGCAATGGCCATCACGATCCGGAACAGGCCGGCCACGAAGAGCCAGATGCCGAGCAGGATGGCGAAGGCGTAGATGGTGTCCCTGGGCCGCACGACCACCAGCACCCCCAGGATGAGGGTCACGATCCCGAAGAACAGGACCCACCCCCACGACTTCCCGACGATGCGCAGGATGTCCCGTTCCTGCGGCGTGACCTCTACTCCCCCTGGGTCAGCCATGACCACCTCCGTGTCCGTTCGAGCGGCCCTGGTCAGGGCACGCGCCGTCCGGCGAACACCTTAGGACCGGTCCGGGTCGGGGACGGGGACCGTGAGGGAGCCGCCGGTGCTCAGCGCGGCCCGGCCGCCCGGTCCACCAGGTCCTCGCTGACCGACCACAGGAGGACGGCCGCGGCCTCGTCCTGGGCCGCCGGCGATGGGGTGCGGACCCGGCATTTGACGAAGTACTGACCGGTGACGTCGGCCACCTCCGGGGCGGTGGCCAGGTACACCGAGGTCCGGGCGCCCTGTTCTGGGGTGAGGATGAACGGCCTGATGACCTTGACGCCGAAGGCCAGGAAGCCCTTGGCGTCGTGGTCGCGGGCGAAGCCGGTGGCGACCGTGCCCGGGTGGAGACAGTTGGCCGTCACCCCGGTGCCGGCCAGTCGTCGGGCCAGCTCCGCGGTGAACAGGACGTTGGCCAGCTTGGAGCGGCTGTAGGCCTGCATGCCCCGGTAGTGCCTCGTGGTCTGGAGGTCGTCGAAGTCCAGACCTCGGCGGGCCGCCTGGTGTGCGGTGGAGGCCACGGTGACCACCCGGGCGGGGGCCGACTCGACCAGGCGGTCGGTCAGCAGCCGGGTGAGCAGGAAGGGACCCAGATGGTTGATGCCGAAGGTGGCCTCGAACCCGTCCACCGTCTCGGTGCGCTCCGACTGGACCAGCCCGGCGTTGTTGACCAGAACGTCGATCCGGGGACACCGGTCGAGGACCTGCTCGGCCCCCCGGCGGACGGAGGCCAGGTCGGCCAAGTCGAACACCACCAGGTCCACCTCGTCCGATCCACTGAGGCGGCGGATGTCGGCCACAGCCTCCCTGCCGCGCTCCTCGTGGCGGGAGGTGATGACGGTGGCGGCACCGGCCGTGGCCAGCGCCACAGCCGTGGCCTTGCCCACCCCTGAGTTGCCACCGGTGATGACCACGGTGCGGCCCTGCATGGTGGGGACGGCATGGGGTGGTCGGCGCATCGGTGGTCCTCGCGGTTCGATCCGGGCCTCCCGTGTCTCGGGGGCCAGGCCGACGCTATTGGCTGGGGGCTTGGCCGGCGACCGCTGGGGACCGACCGAGGGGGCCGGAGGTCAGGATCCCGACTGGCCCGCGCCCCCGATGGGCTCGGGCACCTGCGGTGCCTCGACGGCCGGGGGGCCGACGGACCCGGTGGCGGCCGGCGCCGCCGGGTCGCCCGGACCTCCCGTCACCGGGTCGGCGGTGGCCGGCACCGTCGGCGTCTTCCGGTCCCGCCGGCCCCGGGCGATGAACAGGGAGGTGGCCACCGAGAGGTAGGTCGACCAGACGATCAGCTGGAGGACCGTGGGGTGGTCGGCGTACCCCAACAGGCTGTGCACGAGGTCACCCGGGGTGCTGTCCTCGCTCAGGTACCGGCTGGTGTCCCAGAGGCTGCCCTGGAGGAAGGGGAGCCAGCCCAGCTCCTGCATGTTCTGGACCGCATCGGCCAGCAGCCCGGCGGCGAAGACCATCAGCACCACGCCGATGATGCGGAAGAACAGGGCCAGGTTGAGGCGTCGCCCGAGCTTGAAGATGACGTAGGCGATGCCCAGGGACAGCGCCAGGCCGAGTACGGCGCCGAGCAGCAGCCCGTTGCCCCGGGCCGCCGTCGCCGCCTGGGTCGACGAGGCGAAGACGATGGCCAGTGTGAACACCATGGTCTCGACCCCCTCCCGTCCCACCGCCTGGAAGGCCAGTACGCCCAGCCCGAAGCGGGCCTTGCCGTTGAGTGCCTCGTCGGACCGGCGTTGGAGGTCGGCGGACATGGTCCGGCTGTGCGCCTGCATCCAGAACGTCATGTAGGTCAGGACCACCGCGGCCAGCAGGTAGGTGACGGTCTCGAAGATGGTCTGGACCCTCGAGCCGTCGTACTGCTTGATGACCAGATAGGCGGCGACGCCGCCCCCGAGGATGAGCGCCATGGCCGCACCCACGCCCAAGAAGACGTCCCGGAAGTACCGGCGCTGGCCGATCTTGTCCAGGTAGGCGAGCAGGATGGCCACGATCATGCTCGCCTCGACGCCCTCCCGGAGGAAGATGACGAAGGTGGGAATCATCGAGGTGCCCCGCTGCGCTCGCACATAGTCCAGATGTTAGGTAAACCTAATTTCGGCGCTATGTCAACCCTGTCCCCGACGTCGGCCCGGGACCAGCACGGGATGGGCGGGGGATGGGCCCCCGATCAGACGGCCAGGACCACCACCGAACCCAACGAGACCAGCCGGTCATCGGCGCCGAGGTCATGGACGGCCACCCGCACCAGCGTGCGGCCCGACGGGCCGCCGAGCACCCGGCAGCGGGCCTCGACCGGGCCCACCCGGACCGGTCGGAGGTAGTGGAGGACGGCGTCGGCCGCGGCCGGCTGCTCGACGCCGGGCCCCGGGCCCGGCCCCCCGCCGGGACGTGGTGCCCCGGCCACGGCCCGACAGGCTGCCACGTCGGCCAGCATGGCCACCGCTCCCCCGTGCAGGATGCCCCACGGGTTGCGCAGGTGGTCGGCCAGGTCCAGCCGGGTGATGGCGCCCACACCCGGCTGGATTCGGAAGAATTCCTCCGGGGACGGTGCGTCGGGGGTGGCCGGCGGCATGGGCACGACGGCCGGACGCTCGAACTCGACGTTCATGTCGCCGGGGTCGAGCACGGCGAAGGTGGCGGTGGAGGCGGCCACCAGTCCGTCGTCCCGTCCCTCGTCGACCACGTCCAGCCCGGCCACCACGGCGTTCCGCCCCCGCCGGAGGACCCGGCCGTGGACCCGGAGCGGTCCCCGGTGGTCGAGGCGGGTGACGGTGACCATCAGGCTGGTGGTGACGATCCACCGAGGGAGCACCGAGAGCCCGGCCAGAAACCCCCCCACCCCGTCCAGGTTGGTGAGCAGAGCACCGGTGCGCAGGCCGCCGCCGGCGCCGCGGTGGTGGTCGTCGAGGGGTATCCGCCCGGCGAACTCCGAGAACCCCTCGGCCCCGCCGGACGGTGGGATCTCCCAGCGCTCCAGCCGGAAGTACTCGCTCATGTAGTGGCGGCTGTCGACCGGTCCCGTCGGGGCGGCCTCGGTCACGGGGCCGCCGCCTTGGTCCCGACGGCGTCCCCGCGGACCGCCCCGAAGTCCGCCGCGGCCATCCCCCGGGCGTTGATCACCGTGGTCAGCCGGCCTCCCGCCCCGACGTCGACCAGCTCCACCCGCGCGCTGCCGGCCGACGCGGCGGGACCGCCTCCCCCGCCGGCGTCGAGCACGGTGGTCCGGCTGACGATGGGCCCGGTCCGACCCAGCGTCAGATAGGCCACCTGCAGGTCGGTGACCACCATCGACGCACCCGGGAGCCCGGCGGCGGCACCCAGCGCCTCGGCCGCGGCCACGTCGCCCAGGAGGGCCATGGCCCCGCCCTGGACGGCCTCGATCGAGTTGTGGAGGTAGGGGTGGACGGGCAGGGACACCCGGCCTTCGGCGGACTCCTCGACCGTCATGCCCAACATCTCCACCAGGGGCCGGTCCAGGCCGTTCCCGTCGATCTCCATCTTGGTCGGCAGCTCGACGGGCAGGGGCTCGGTGGCCGTCCGGTTCCCGCCCGGCAGCACGGCGAACGTCAGGGTGGACCAGGCCACCGGGGCCGACGCCCCGTCGAGATCGAGCACCTCGGTCCCGTTCTCGTCCACGTTGACCACCAGGGCCTCGATGACCATGGTGGTCCGGCCGCGGCGCACCAGCTCGGCCCGGGCCTCGACCAGGGGCCCGACGGCCGGGTGGGCCAGCTGGACGGTGAGATCGGCGGTGGCCATCCAGTCGGGGCGCAGGATCCGCACCCCGAGCAGCCCGCCCACCACGTCGACCAGGGTGGCCAGGACCCCGGCCCGGACCCCGCCGTCGGCGCCGCAGACGAACGGGGTGACCCGGGTGCGGGCCACCGCACCGGTGGCTGACAGCAGTTCGGTCTCGAAACCCAGATCGCCGAGGAAGTGGCCGGGCGGTGGATAGCCCCCGAGGGCCACTCAGCGTTCCTGTTCGGTCGGGCGGATGAGCACCTCGTTGACGGCCACGTGACGCGGCCGGGTCACGGTGAACACGACGGACGCGGCGATGTCGTCGGCCTGCATCAGCTCGGTGTCGCCGAAGGTGGCCGCCATGGTCTGGAGGACCTCGGGCCGGTTGTGACCGGCCAGCTCGGTGCGGGTGGCGCCGGGTTCGATGAGGCTGACCCGCACGTGGCGGCGGGTCACCTCCTGTCGGAGGGACTCCGAGAAGGCCCCCACCCCGAACTTGGTGGCGTTGTAGACCCCACTGCCCTGGCGGGCGAACCGTCCGGCCACCGAGCTCACGTTGACGATGTCGGCCACCCGCCGGGGGCCCTGGTCCGCTGCTTCCAGCAGGTGCGGGAGGGCGGCGTGGGTCGTGTAGAGCAGCCCGAGCAGGTTCAGCTCGACCATGCGACGCCACTCCTCGACCGGGGCGTCCACGATCGGCCCGAGCAGCATGACCCCGGCATTGTTGACCACGGTGTCCAGCCGGCCGAACTCGAGGACGGTGGCCTCCACCATGGCCCGCGCCGCGGCCTCGTCGGTGATGTCGGTCTCGACCACCAGCACGTCGGCGTCGGCATCGAGGCGCTCCACCACCTGCTCGAGCCGGTCGCGGCGCCGGGCGGCGATGGCTACCGTCGCCCCCTCGGCGGCCAGGGCCACCGCCGTGGCCTCACCGATCCCGCTGGACGCCCCGGTGACCAGTGCCACCGTTCCCTCGAGGTGACGTGTCATGGCTTCCCCGATCTGCTCGACATGGGCGCAGTGTACCGACGGGTTCGCGACGGGGACCAACGCCTGGCCGGGATCGGGGGAACGGTGCAGGGCGGACGGGTGACCGTCCGTCGGTCTAGGCGGCCGTCTGCCGTTCCGGCTTCCCCGGCTGGCCGCTCCCGTTGGCCGTCTCCTTGCGCGGCGTGGTGCGCCGGGTCCGGCGCCGCTGCCGGGTGGAGGTGTCGTAGGGCCGCTGGGTGGAGCCGGGGCTCTCGTGGAGGGCACACCACTCGGTGCTGTTGTAACGGGACAGCTTGACCGTGCACTCCTCCGCCGCGCACACCCGGCCGGTGGCGAACACCTCGGGAGGCGTGCTCCCCGCGAGTCCGTCGGCCAGGAACGAGCTGTCCTCTCCCATTCGCCTATCCACCATGGCGGTCGTACCCCTTTTGCGATCGCGGACACCAACAGGGGAATCTTCGGCAGGTTGGGGTGGGAACTGTAACGGCCACCCTGCCGGGGAGCCGGGCTGGCTCCAGGGCGACCGGTGGAGGCGATGGGTCGACGGCCGGGCGGTCGGCGTTGGTAACGTCCTGGCCATGTCCCCCGTCGACGTGTCCCAGCCCATCGCGGCGTCCACCGACCAGGTGTGGGCGGTGGTGGGCGATCCCGTCGCCATGAGCGACCTCACGGCCGAGTGCGTGGGTATGCAGTGGGTGGGTGGGTCGACCGGCCCGGCCCTCGGGGCCCGGTTCCGCGGGCGCAACCGGTCGGGCTGGCGGCGGTGGAGCACCAGCTGCACCATCGTCCGCTACGAGGCCGGATCGGAGATCGCCTGGGACGTGACCTTCGGCCCCCTCCCGGTGGCCCGCTGGTCCTACCGGGTCGAGCCCGGGGACGCCTTCGGGGGCAGCGTGGTCACCGAACGGTTCGAGGACCACCGGGGCACGATGCTCCGGCTCACCGCGCCGCTGGTCCGCGGCACCTCGGACGCCGACACCCTCAACCGCGCCCACATGGAGGCCACCCTGGCCCGCGTCAAGGGGCGGGCCGAGGGCTGACCGGGTACGGGAGCCGGGAGCAGGTGGTGACGGGCCCGTCCGACCCGGCCGCGCCGTCGCCGGCCCGAACGGTCCCCGACCCACCCTGGTGGAGGTCGGCGGTCTTCTATCAGATCTATCCCCGGTCGTTCGCCGACTCCGACGGCGACGGCGTGGGCGATCTGGGCGGAGTCCGCTCCCATCTGGCCGACCTGGCCTGGCTGGGGGTCGATGCCCTGTGGATCTCGCCGTTCTACCGCTCCCCCATGGTCGACTTCGGCTACGACGTGAGCGACTACTGCGATGTGGATCCCCTGTTCGGCACCCTCGAGGAGTTCGACCAGCTGGTGGACGAGGCGCACGCCCTCGGGCTCCGGGTCATCATCGACTGGGTCCCCAACCACACCTCCGACCAGCACCCTTGGTTCGTCGACGCCGTCTCCGGGCCGGACAGCGCCCACCGGGACTGGTACGTCTGGCGGGACGCCACTCCCGACGGCGCCCCGCCCAACAACTGGGTGGCCTCGTTCGATCTCACCGCGCCGGCCTGGACCCTCGACCCGGCGTCCGCGCAGTGGTACCTGCACCTGTTCGAGTCGGCCCAGCCCGACCTCGACTGGGACCAGCCGGCCGTGGTCGGGGCCATGCACGACGTGCTCCGCTTCTGGCTGGACCGCGGCGTGGACGGGGTGCGGGCCGACGTCGTCCACTGCATCGGCAAGGACCCCGAGCTGCCCGACGATCCCCCACCGGTGGCCGGCCTCCCGCACAGTGCCCTGAACGACGTCCCGGTGACCCACGGGCGGCTCCGGGCCATCCGTCGCCTCCTCGACGGCTACCCGGGCGACCGGGTCATCGTGGGCGAGGTCTACCTCCTCTCCACCGAGGCGGTGGCCACCTACTACGGTCACGACGACGAGCTCCATCTGGCCTTCAACTTCCCGCCCCTGTACGCCCTGTGGCAGCAGCGCCCGTGGACCCGGTGCATCGAGGAGACCGTCGCCGCCCTGGCGCCGCGTGACGCCTGGCCGACCTGGGTCCTGTCCAATCACGACAATCCCCGCCACCGGACCCGCTACGACCGGGCCGCCGCCATGCTGGGCGAGGAGCCCGACGTGACCGCCCGGCGCAGCGAGGCCCGGGCCCGGGCCGCCGCCGTGCTGCTCCTCACCCTGCGGGGCACTCCCTTCGTGTACCAGGGCGACGAGCTCGGGCTGCTCGACGGGGTGATACCGAACGACCGGAGGGTCGACCCCGGCGGTCGGGACGGCTGCCGGTCCCCGGTGCCGTGGGACGGGGGGCCCGACCACGGCTGGCCCACGGCGGCCGGAGCCCGGGTATGGCTGCCGTTCCCGCCCGAGTCCGAGCACCGGAACCACCGCGCCCTCCGGGAGGACCCCTCGTCGATCCTCCACCTGTACCGGCGCCTGCTCGCCCTCCGGCGCCGTTCCGAGGCGCTCTCGGTCGGCGACTTCGACCTCCTCGACCTGGCCGATGGCGTGCTCGGCTACGAACGGACGTCCGCCGACGAATCGTGGGTGGTGGCCATCAACGTCACCGGCGAGGCGGTGGAGCTGGCCGGGGCGGACTCGGCGGGTCTGGCCGGACGGACGGTGGCCCTGGCCACCGACATGGCCCTCGAGGGACGGCCCTTCACCGGGACCCTGATGGCCGACGGCGGCGTGGTCCTGGCCCCCCGGGGGCCGGCCGGACCGGCCCCGTCGTCAGCCGCCTGACGGCGTGGGGACCTACAGCCAGGTCTCGCGCCAGTAGTCGGGCGCGCCTTCGTCTCCGAGTGACATGGAGTGACCGTCCTCGTGGCCGCTGCGCCTGATGCAGCACACCAGGGTTCCGATCCACGGTCCCCGGTCGATGCAGTGCACGGCGCCGCAGCGGTTCCACTGAGGCTCCGCGGGCAACTCCAGGTCCTCGAGGTCGAAGTCGGCATCTGACCACTCGCTGAACCGGTGCACATGAAACGGGTCGATCGTCAAAGTCTTTCCTGCCCCTTTTTGTTGCGTAACCCTCTCCCCTGTGATCGGAAAGCGCGCGCCCGAGCTGTAGTGGGAATTCGGAAAATGGCCGGGCCGGCGGGAGCGTGGACCGGACAGGCGGTCGGGGTCCCACTGCCGGGCCGGACCACCGGTCATCATGGGACGAGTGGAACCACCGCCGCCGATCGTGGGACGCACCGGGGATCCGCGGGCCGGCCTCGGACCGGGCGGGCACCCGGAGGCCGTCCCTGCGTCGTCCGGGCCCGGGCGGACGGCGGCGTCCCGTCCCAGGTCGGGCCCACGACCGTCTCGTCGGGGCCTGCCACCTCCGTCGGAATGGATTGTTCAGACTCTCATCGTCGAGGGAGGCCGATCAGGGCCCTGAAATCCCTGTTCGCAAGTTAGAACAATTCCATTTCGAGTTGGTAGCAATGTTCAAATTTCTAACAAAAAGGCGCTACCATGGCCAGATGAACGGCGAGCCGACCAAGGGCATCGAGGACATCGTGCGGCGCAATGTCGCCGCACTGAGATCCAAGGCCAACCTCACCCAACAGGCCCTCGCCGACGAGATGCTCCTCCGGGGCATCGCCTGGACCCGCGAGACGGTCGCCCAGGTGGAGACGACCAACCGCCGGCTCGGATTCACCGAGGCCATCGTGGTGGCGGCGTGCCTCGACGTACCGGTGGCCCGGCTGACCGCCACCGGCGCCCCGACGGTGGCGGTGGGCGAGAGCGAGTGGACAGCGGCGTACCTGGGTGCGGCCATCGCCGGCACCACCGGGGACACCTTCCCCCCGGAGAGCTACGCCTCCCCGGCCGTCCCAGCGATGCCCCAGGCCCCCGTTCCGGCGACGACCGGTCCGGCGGCGCCCACGCCGATGGCCACCGAGCTGATCGAGACGCCGGCGCGGTCGTCGCCGCCGGGCGACGCCCCCGATCGACGCCGCGGTGAGCGCCGGGTCGCCGATCCCGACGACCGCGACCAGCGGGGGCGCCGGAGCACGGACGTCCCCCCGGCCGCGCCCCAGCGGACGGCCGAGCGAATCGAGCGACGGCTCCGTCTCCGGGTGACCGCGGGCGACGTGGATGCCACCGCCCAGCGCCTCTGGTCCCGCAGTCTGGAGGCGGAGCGGGAGCGGCGGGTGACCGACCGGGTGGCCCTGACCGGCGGCTCGCTCAAGACGATCCGCGGCCATGTCTCCCGTGATCTCGACCGGGAGATCGCCTACGAGATGGAACGGGACTCCGAGCGGGTCCGTCCGGCCCCGCCCACCGGGGAGATGAGCCCTGAGGAGATCTCCTGGGAAGCCACCCGCCTCAACATCATCCTGGCCAACAAGGGGTACGACGACAGCGACGTCACCCGGTGGTGGAACTTCGCCCGGCACCGCGAGCTCGGTGACCGGACCATCAGCGAGGCGTGGAAGGATGCCGACTACCGAGCGGTCAGTCGCCTGGTGGAGTCACTGCCCGACAAGCACGGCATCGCCGAGGGGTACTACGTCGACGAGTAGACCGGCGCCCCCCGGCTGACCGGCCCCGGGAGCGAGGCTCGGGCCGCGCCGTCGGCCACCGTGCTCCGGAGAGGACCACATGGACCGGACCAGACTGGCATCGCTGCTCGACGAGGAACGTGCGCTGCACCGATCTCGGAATCCCCGGTCCTGGGAGCAATTCTCGCGGGCCGACCACCTGTTCACCGGCGTGCCGATGACCTGGATGGCCAACTGGGCCGGCGGCTTCCCCCTGGCACTGGACCGGGCCAGGGGGGCCCGAGTGTCGGATGTCGACGGGCACACCTATGTCGATTTCGCCCTGGGTGACACCGGGGCCATGGCCGGTCACTCCCCCGGACCGGTGGTCGAGTCCGTCCGGCGGCGGGTGGAGACCCTGGGCGGGATCACCGCCATGCTTCCCAGCGAGGACGCCGAGTGGGTGGCCGCCGAGCTGAGCCGGAGATTCGGGATGGCCCAGTGGTCGTTCGCCCTGAGCGCCACCGATGCCAACCGGTGGGCCCTGCGCCTGGCCCGCCTGGCCACCGGCCGGCCCCAGGTCCTGGTGTTCTCCTACTGCTACCACGGGAGCGTGGACGAGACCTTCGTACTGACCGGCCGGGACGGCACCACCGTGTCCCGTCCCGGCAATGTGGGCCCGGCCGTCGACCCCGCGGTGACCACGGTGGCCGTCGAGTTCAACGACCTCGACGCGGTGGCCCGGGCCCTGCGCACCGGGCGCATCGCCGCAGTGCTGACCGAGCCGGCCCTCACCAACATCGGCATCGTCCTGCCCGACGAGGACTTCCACGCCGGACTGCGCGGGCTGTGTGACGAGACCGGCACGCTGCTCATGATCGACGAGACCCACACCTTCTCAGCCGGACCGGGGGGAGCCACCGGGGCCTGGGGACTGCGACCGGACATCGTCACCATCGGCAAGGCCATCGCCGGGGGTATCCCGATCGGCGCCTTCGGCCTCAGCGGGCCGCTCGCCCGGTCGCTCCTCGCCCGCATCGGCGAGGACGACGCCGACATCCTCGACGTGGGCGGGGTGGGCGGCACCCTGGCCGGCAACGCCCTGAGCACGGCGGCGGCCCGCGCCACGCTGGAGCACGTCCTCACCGACCAGTCCTTCGCCCACATGTCGAGCCTGTCCCGGCGCCTGGCCGACCAGGTGGAGCAGGCCATCGCCGAGCACCGGCTGCCCTGGTCGGTGTCGCGCCTCGGAGCCCGGTCCGAGTACCGGTTCTGCGCCCCCGCCCCGGTCAACGGGACCGAGTCGGCCCGGGCCGAGGACGGCGAGATGAACGAATACCTCCATCTGTACATGAGCAACCGGGGCGTGCTCATCACCCCGTTCCACAACATGATCCTGACCTGCCCAGAGACGACGGTCGCCGACGTCGATCGGCACGGTGAGCTGTTCGGGGCGGCCCTCGGGGCACTCACCGGATGACCGAGGCGGGGCGGTGGGCGCCGCACCTCCTCGACCGGGCTCAGGGCCCGTGCCCACCCGGACCGACACCACGGAGGGTCGCCGCCCCTCCGGTTCGCTAACCTCGACTGCACTCCGGAAAGGGGCGGGCCTGGGGGCCCGCCCCACCGTCACCGTCGAAGGCCTGGTGCAACGGCCGTGGGAGAGCGAGGCAGGCGATGAGCGGTGGGTGGCGGCGAATCCCCGGCCGGGTGACGGTGTCCTCGATGGTGGCCGTGGCGGGGTGGTGCGCCTTCGCCGCCTACCTCGTCGTCCAGGCCCGCCTGGGACCACCGCTCGTGTGGGGCGACTCCAAGGTCTATGCCGCCATGGCCCACCGGTCGGTGTGGTCCCGGGCCCTGTGGGCGGGGGCCCGTCCGCCCCTCACGCCCCTGGTACTGAAGCTGGTGGGCAACGGCTCGGCGATGGTGACCGCCCAGGCGGTAGTGGCGGCACTCGCCTGGGGCACGCTGGCCTGGACCGCCGGTCGGTTGGTGGCGTCGGGTTGGCGGCGCGTCGCCGTCACGTTCCTCGTCCTCGGCTTCGCCACCACCGCGCCCGTGGCCCAGTGGAACCGGTCCGAGCTGTCCGAGTCCCTGTCCATGAGCTTGCTGGCCCTGGTGTTCGCCGGGTTCATCTGGACGGCCCGTCGGCCGACGTGGCCCAGGGTGGCGGCCACCGTCGTGGCGTGCCTGGGATTCGCGGCCACCCGCGACGCGCAGGTGTGGACCGTCGGGATCCTGGCCCTGGTGGCCGGAACCTATGCCCTCATCGCCCTGGCCAACCGCCGGGGGACGGCCCTCCGGGCCGGCGTGCTGGCCGTCTGCCTGCTGACGGTGGCAGCCCTCTGCGAGTCGGGCACCCTGTCCTCGGACCGCACCTCGCCCGACACCGCCGATGTCCTCTTCGTGCGGGTGTTCCCGTTTCCCGACCGGGTGGCCTGGTTCGCGGACCACGGGATGCCCCAGGCCGGCCGGGTCGACCAGCTGGCCGCCGAGACCCCGGTCGCGCCCGGCGACGTCAAGGTGGTCGGCTTCTCCCTCCACGAACCGGGCTTCGGTCCCCTCGAGCACTGGCTCCGCACCGAGGGAGGCCACACCTATCTCCTGTGGCTGGCCACCCACCCCTGGTACGTGGTAAGTGAGCCGTTGCAACGACCCGAGCGCGCCTTCAACTTCGCTCACGGCGACCTCGCCTTCTACGGCCCGGCCACCCATGCCGCGGCCTCGCCGCTGACCAAGCTGCTGTGGCCACCGCTGCTGGAGCTCCTGGTCCTCTCGGCCCTGGCGCTGTACCTCGGGATCGTGTCGGAGGCCTGGCGAGCCGCCCCCTGGCGCATGGTGGTGGTCCTGACCCTGGTCGGAGTGGCGGCGATGCTGGTGGCCTGGCACGGGGACGGCCAGGAGGTCACCCGGCACACCGTCGAGGGCTTCGCCCAGGTCCGGCTGGGGGTGTGGCTCCTCTTGGCCATGGGCCTCCTGGGCCCGCCCCCCGTCGAGCCGGCTGCCCCCACGGCCACCGAGGCGGCCGCGCCCGCCGACCTGCCCGACGGAACTCCGCGAGTGGACCACGTCGAGCCGGTCGGCGGCGAAGGGGGCACCGCCAGCTGATCGGCCGGTGGGGCACCCGGCGATCGCAGCACGGGCCCTGCGCAGCCCGGGGGACGTCGGTCCACCGGCGGACCTCCGGTCCGCCCGGGCGGGCGGCTACCCGATCCCGACGATGGGTCGGTTGAGGTGCGACCCCCCCTGCGAGCCCTGGAAGGTGGCGTTCCCGAAGGCGAAGATGCCGCCGTCGGCGGCGGCCAACCAGTAGCCGGTCCCGCTCGCCGTGGCCTTGATCCCGACGATCGGGGCGTTGAGGTGGAGGGCCCCGGTCGAGCCGTAGAAGCCGGCGTCGCCGAAGGCGAAGATGCCGCCGTCGGAGGCCACCAGCCAGTAGCCGCCGGAGTCGGGGCTGTCCATGCCCACGATCGGCCGGTTGAGCTGCATGGCACCGGTCGAGCCGAGGAATTCGGCCGTCCCGAAGGCGAAGATGCCACCGTCGGAGGCCACCAGCCAGTAGCCGGCCCCGCTCGGGGTCGGGGTCATCCCCACGATGGGCCGGTTGAGGTGCCTGCCCCCCATGGACCCGTGGTAGCCGGCGTCACCGAAGGAGAACATGCCGCCGTCGGAGGCCACCAGCCAGTAGCCGCGGCCCGTGGGGGTGGCGGCCATGCCCACGATGGGCTGGTTGAGGTGCTTGGCCCCCATCGATCCGAAGAAGCCGGCGTCGCCGAAGGCGAAGATCCCGCCGTCGGTGGCCACCAGCCAGTAGCCGCCCCCGTCCGGTGTGGACGCCATGCCCACGATCGGGGCGTTGAGGTGTTGGGCGCCGGTGGAGCCGAAGTAGCCGCTGCTGCCGAACGAGAAGATCCCGCCGTCCGAGCCCACCAGCCAGTAACCCGTGGGCTGGGGCCGCACCGGCGTGGTGGCCGCCGAGGCCGGCCCGGTGCCGGCGGCGTTGACGGCGGCGACGGTGAAGGTATAGGGCACATTGTTGGTCAGCCCGCCGACCGTGGCATGGTCGACGGCCCCGGTGGCCACCTGTGCCCCCGTGCTCACCACCGTGATCACGTATCCGGTGATGGCGCTGAACCCGTTCGAGCTGGGGGCGACCCAGTGGACGGTCGCCGAGTCGTTGCCGCCCGATGCCGTCACGCTGGAGGGAGCGCCGGGAGTCGTGAAGTTGGTCAGCTGGAACGAGGCCATCAACCCCCCGACAGAGGCGGTGACGGCGAAGGTCCCCGCCGTGGTATTGGCCGTGAAGGCATGCGAGGTCGTCGCCACGCCGGAAGCGTTCGTCGGGGCGGTCTCGCTGGCGCCGGTCCCGGCGAATGTGCCGCTGGCCCCGCTGGCCGGCGCTGTGAAGGTCACCGAAGCACCGGAGATCGCATTGCCGAACGCGTCGGTGAGGACGGTCGCGAAGGCCGTGGCGTACGAGGTGCCCACTCTGACCGTCTGGCCGCCACCCGCGGTGGCCGTCAGGCCGGCCGCGCCGGCGGGCGTGATGCCGTACGTTCCCGACGCCACCGAGTCCTGGGACGTGCTCACGCTCACCGAGTACGTGGCGTTGGCCACGGTGGGGTTCACGGCCGGGGCGATCACGCTCACCGCGCCGGCGGCCAGAGGCGCCGGCACGGAGAGGGTCACGGTGTCCGACACGGGACCCACCGGTGAGGTGGTGGTGCCGTTCACCGAGTAGGCGTTGGCGCCCGACGAGAAGGTGGTCCCTGGCGCAGCCGTCACCGTGATGGTGTCGGTCGTCGCCAGAGCTGTCGCCGTCGTGAGGTCGACCGTGTAGGCGGCGGCGGCTCCTGCGACATAGGAGGTGGACGTCAGGGAGACACCGCTGACCACTCCCGCGTAGGCCGACGGGGCACTCGACAACCCCGCCGAGAGGGCGGCCAGCGCCCCGGCGGCCACGGCGACCGACCGCCGGGCGACCAGACCACCCCGGGCTCTGGCCCGACCACCGCGGCTGGCCCGACGAGTACGACGACTGCGACGACGACCGACCATCTCAACCCCCCGAATGCTCATCCGGCTCATTATTGGATTCAGCTGAGAAAAGGTCAATGGCAGGAGGCCGGAATCCGGCTGAGCAGGCGGGAGGCGGTGAACTCCCGCCCCCCGGCGGGGCACGAACACCACGCTTCGCACGGGTTGACGCACGCACAGTGACATCCACGGCGTGAAATCGCCATGCTCTATGTAGTCAAATGACCACTCTTAGTGTTCGATCGGACGAGGTGAGTGGCGGGTGCCCAGCGTTGATTTCATCGCTCAATGAATGTTCGGGCGGGCAGAGGAATTTTTGCACTGAACCTCCAGTTGAGATGCACTGCACGGGCCTCTCATGTGAACTTTTGTAGCAAATTTCATTCTGCGATAACTTGCAGGATTCGAGACGATGAGCGGGGCGAAATGAGAAAGCGGGCTTCAGTCAGACTGACGCTAGGTGTGGTCGTCCTGGTCGGGGCGGTCTCATCGGTCGTGCTGATGGCGACCGCGTCGGCGGACAGTCCGGTGCCGGTCCCGCCGTACACCGGGTTCAACCCGATCCTGACCAGGGCTCCCTACCTCACCGACCTCACCCAGACCTCCGCGTCGGTCAACTGGGCAACGACGTCGGCCACGCCGGGCTCGGTCCTCGCCACTCCGACGGGGAGCGGGTCGTCGTGTCCGGCCTCGGTCACCGTGTGGTCGATGTCTGCCGCCACCGCCCCCACCTCGCTCCCCGCACCGGTCAATGGAGTGAGCCCCGTGCCTTCGCCCAGCCTGACCAGCCGCCAGTTCACGGTCAACGGGGTGTCCGAGTACCAGAACTCGGTCGTGCTCACCGGACTGACACCGGGGACGCAGTACTGCTACGCCGTGTTCTCCGGCAACACGTCCGGTTCCGTCGACCTCTTGCCCCCAACCGAGCCCGCCCAATTCTTCACCACGCTCAGTCCCACCAGTGCCCAGGCGTCGACGCCGGTCAGCTTCGACGTGATCGACGACACCGGCGAGAACTACTACTACACGAGCCGCACCCACACCACGGATCTCCCCTTCCCCAACGGCTTCAACCCCGACCAGGCCTCGCTCGACGCCCAGATCGGGCATTCAGGCGCCGGCTTCCTCATCTCGGCGGGCGACATCGCCTACAGCGGCACCACGCAGTCGACCTTCGGCGACCTCCAGCAGACCGGGACCCAGCCCGAGGTCAGTAACATCTTCGGGCCCTTCTACAATCCCCAGACCGGCGGTATCCCGATCTTCGCCGGGCCCGGGGACCACGGCCAGAACATCAATCCCCTGAAGGTGTTTCCGACGTCGAACACCGCGGCGGCGTCCGGGGGAACGTACGCCTATGACAGCTACACCGGCGTCGACGGGATCAACGGCGCATCGCCGGACACCTGGTACGCCTTCTCGTCGGCCAACGTACGGATCTACGTTCTCGACGGTGCCTGGTCGGACGCGGTGGCCAACAAACTCGGGACGACGACGGGCGGGCTGTGCGGTGCTCCAGGCACGACCCAGGCCATCTACTGCGAGCCGTACCAGGCCGACACCGATGTGCACTGGCAGACCAGTTCGCCGGAGTACCAGTGGCTCCAGAGGGACCTCGCCGAGCATCCAGGGGGGGTCAAGCTCGCCGTCTGGCACTACCCCCTCCGCTCGGACAATGCCTCGCAGCCATCTGACGTCTACCTGCAGAACAGTGCAGCCAACCCCAACGCCTCCACAAGCCTCGAAGCCCTGCTGGCGGCGAACGGGGTGCAGCTGGCCTTCAACGGCCACGCCCACACCTACCAGCGGATCGTTCCGAGCGGCCCCGGCCAGCTCACCAACTACGTGACCGGTGGCGGAGGCGGGGTCCTGGAGCCCGTGCTCGGCGGGCTGACCTGTTCCAACCTGACCCATGGCACGTCGCCCGTGGACAAGGACATCTACGCCATCGGCTGGAACCCGGCCGCGGGGGTCGGCTCCTCGTGCAGCACGAACAACAATGTGGCCGCCCCGGCCTCGGCCGCCGACGTCTACAACTTCCTGAAGGTCACCGTGGCCGGCAACCGCGTGACGGTCACCCCCTACAACGCGGCGGGCGGTACGTTCGACGTGCAGACCTACACGTACCCGGCCACCGCCGGTCCGTCCACGCCGGCCAGCGTCACCGCGGCAGCCACATCCACGACCTCGGTCGCGCTCAGCTGGGCCGCGTCCACCGAGGCCGGGGGAACCATTGCCTCCTACCGCATCTATCGCAACGGTTCGGCCCTGGCCACCGTCGGGGCGGGCACCACCACCTTCACCGACACCGGTGCCCAGCCCGGCACGACCTACACCTACTCGGTGGCCGCCGTCGACACCGGCGGGCACGCCTCGTGGCCCGGGGTGGCCAACCAGGTCACGACGCCGGCGCCGGTCCAGTCCGGTGCCGGAACCGGCCAACAGGGCTGCTCGACCCATCTTCCGTCGGGAGCGGTGGTGGGGGCCGCGGCGACCGATGACGGGTCCGGCTACTACGAGGTCGACAAGTACGGCGACGTGGCTGCCTTCGGTACCGCCGTCTGCTACGGCGGCATGACGGGCACCCCGCTCAGCCGGCCCATCGTCGGGATGACCGTCGATCCGGCGACGGGTGGGTACTGGCTGGTGGCGTCGGACGGCGGCGTGTTCTCGTTCAACGCGCCGTTCCGTGGCTCGACCGGCAATATCCGCCTCAACAAGCCCATCGTGGGCATGGGTGCGACCCCTGACGGCGCCGGGTACTGGCTGGTGGCGTCGGACGGCGGCGTGTTCTCGTTCAACGCCACGTTCCACGGTGGTACCGGACTGATGAAGCTCAACAAGCCCATCGTAGGTATGGCCGTCGACCGCTCCACCGGCGGGTACTGGCTGGTGGCGTCCGACGGCGGCGTGTTCAACTTCCACGCCCCCTTCGACGGCGCCACCGGCGGGATGAAGCTCAATCAGCCCATCGTGGGCATCGACGCAGTGTCGGACGGGAGCGGCTACCGCCTGGTGGCATCGGACGGCGGGGTGTTCACCGGATTCAACATGCCCTTCTACGGGGGCACCGGTCTCATGCGACTGAACCGGCCCATCGTCACCACCATCAACGACAACGCCGGGGACGGCTACTGGCTGGTGGCCTCGGACGGAGGCGTGTTCTCCTTCCACGCACCGTTCTACGGGTCCGCCGCGGGCTGACCGAGCGGGTCCGGGGTCGAGAACGGCCCGTCAACGGGTGAGCGCGGTGGACCGTTCAGGTGTGGTGCCACAAGACGGAGAACCCGGTCCCGGCCGAGGCGAGCGCCGAGGTGAGTGCCTTGACCTTCTTCCCGCTCTTGTTGGCCATGGTGATCCGGTTGTTGGCGAACGCCGAGACGGGAAGCCCGTTGGCCCTGGCCCCGCTGAACCCGATGGCTACGAAGTCGGCCAACGGCGCGATCCTGCAGGATGAGCCCCTGCAGGAGGTCGGCGCCTCGGCGATCCACTCGGCGGACGCGTCGGGCGGACGGGTGGACGGCGTCTGCACGGTGGAGTAGGTCCACCTCCCGGCGTCGGCCAGGTGGAGCAGGTAGCCGGAGCCGGAGACCGACACCGATGCGCTGATGGCGTCGCCGGGCGACACCGGGTAGGAGGACTGCGGCAGGAATACCGGCGCCGCCGGGTACAACTCGAACCAGGCGTAGTAGCTCGGGCCGCCCCGAGCCTCCCCCTGACTTTGAGGCAGTCCGAATCGGTGCCGACCTGCTCCACGTGCGGGTCGGACGGTGCGTAGCCGTCCAGTCCCACCCAGAACGCGGCCAGCTGGGCCCTGTTGGTCGGACAGCGCGCGGCCGGCTGCACCCATGACCCGGACACGCTCGAGAAGGTCCCTCCGGCTACCCCATACCCGGCCCAGTTGAGCGAGGACTGGGCGCCATTGAGCCCGGCTCCCGAGCCGGGCGCGGGCACCGGCACCAGCGGCGCATCCCTGACCACTCCATGCCCCTCCGTGGCCCCGACAGCCGGGGCGGCCACCAACGCGCCTGCGGCCAGAACCAGTCCTACGCCGACCCGCGCTGCCATCATCCGTACCCCCGCATGAGCCGTCATTGCTCTGCCTCGACGATGGTCGGGAGGAGGCCGAGGATCGACGGCCGCGCCGGCCGTCCTGAAGGACAGCGCCCTAGAGTTCCCGACGCATCCCGGCCAGCCGCCCCACGCTCCGTCAACCGCCGACCGCTCCGCCTCGGCCACCTTGGGTCCCGGCACCGCGCCGGCCGGCCCCGGTGCCCCGCTTCGTGTGGCCACCGCCGACACCGCCTGCGCCCGACCGCTTGCTGCCGCCGAGGCCGGCGCCGGTTCCCCTGTTGCCACCCCGGCCGGAAACGGTGCCCTTGCCGTGACCCTTGCCGTTGCCCTTCTTCCGCCCCGTCGTCGAGCCGGGGCCCTGGTTGCCACCCCGTCCAGTGACGGTGCCGGTGGCACTGCCGGTGCCGGTGCCGGTGGCACTGCCACTGCCGGTGCCGGTGCCGGTGCCGGTGCCGGTGGGCTGGCTGCTGCCTCGACTCGAGCCACCATCGGCTGGCATTGTCGGGGTCGTCGGGGACGACGACGGTGCCGCGGACAGAGCGGGCGGTCCGGGGGTCGTGGTGGTCACCACGGTGACAGTCGGTCCGACCGATGACGCCGAGGCCGGGGTGGTCAGCGGCGAACCCGAACCAGGGTCCGGCAGCTGCGTCTGCGACGTCGTCGACCGTGAAGGACCGCTCACCGGGGCGTTCCCGCAGGGCCCGCCCGATGCGGCTACCGACCCAGGTGCCACCGGGGTACCGCCGGCCCGAGTAGCGCACACCGGCACCGAGGCATGGTGCACCGGGAACGCCGCCGGCGCCGTCGTGGGCCGCTGGGCCGGATGGCCACGCTGGGACAGCTCCTTGGGGGTTGCCGGAACGGCGGACCCGACGGTGGGGGTGGCGGCGGGGCCACTGTCGAACATGTGGTCGACGATCCGTGCCGCCGGTGCCGGGAATCCGGTGGCGGCGGCCAGTCCCGTGCTGCCGGTCAGCACGCCGGCCGCCACGGCCACGGCCACGGCCACGGTGCGCCCCTTGCGACGCCTCGCCTTGGGCCATCGGGCCAGCTCGGACCGGAAGACGGTTCGGGCCTCGTACTCCCAGCTCAGCTCATGGAGCTGCGCCGGACCTGATGCCGCTGCCAGCAGCTCGGCGAGTCTCTCCGAGGCGACGTGGGGCAGGTCGACCACGGTTCCGACATCGACACCCACCCGTTCGACTCCGGACCCGACGCTGCTCTCGTCCGCCATCAGCTCGTCCCTACGCGTTCTTCATCTCGGGCACCGACGGGGTGGGGGCGACGGTCACCAGATCGAGCGATGCCACGTGACCCTCGTCCGGCGCACCGGCCAGCAGCTCCTCGAGGCGACGCAGGCCGCGATGACAGAGGACCCGGATCGAACCCGGCGACCTTCCCATGATCTCCGCCGTCACCGGGACACTCAGTCCGGCCACGATACGCAGCATGACCGCTTCGCCCTGGTCCGGTGGGAGGTTGGCGATGAGCGCCAGCGAACGCTCGGTGGCCGAGTGCTCGTCCGCCTCCGACTCGACATTGTTGCTGGCCGGCAGGAGGGCGAGGTTGGCCAGATCGATGGAGAGCGGCCGGGTGTCGCCGGCCCGGTACCAGTCGGTGACACGATTGCGGGCGGCGGTGAACAGCCACGCCCGGAACCCACTCTCGTCCCCCTCGAACGTCGGGAGGGCCTTCAGCACGCGGAACCAGGTGTCGGCAGCCAGGTCTTCAGCGGCCGGAGCGGCCTTTACCCGGAGATAGCGAAGCAGCCCCGGCTGGAACTCCCGCCAGATGGCGGCGAACGCCGCTTCGTCGCCCCGTTTGGCGGCACGCAGGCTCCCCCCGAAGTCGATCAGCACGGACCCCCGACCCTCACTCTTCAAACTGCTCCACGCTGCCCCCGGGAGAAGTACTACACCCCCAGCGGGTCCCCGTCCACCATCGGCGGACACCCGCACCGGGCGCTACCAGGGCCGATGCCCGCTGTAACGGAATTGGGGTGGTTTTCGTTCTTTACCTTGTAGAAGTGTGGGCATTTGTCCCAAGCGGATGGCTCGGCGGGCGCTACCCGCGAGGCACGTCCGCCACTGCCAGCGGCGGGTGCGTAGCGCACAGCGCGAAGATGTGAGCGCCCCTCCATTTGTCGGCAGAATGGGCCCGTGGGCAAGGTCGTGGGGCAGATGGCATGAGGCACACCCGCCGCTCGGTGCAGCGATGGCTGAGTGAGGCCTGGCCCATCGTCCGGTCGCTGATGGAGGCCGAGGATCGATTGATCTCGACCTCGGAGTCGCCGGCGGTGGTGGTCCTGGCCGCGGCCGACCAACTCAACGCCGCCGTCCACCACGCGCTGACCTGGCTCGACGCTCGGCGGTGCCCTGACGACAACTTCGGCATCAACTTCAGGGAGCTGATCTCCGCCTGTCAGGGACTGAGCGCCATCATGCAGACCGTGAGCCGAGAGGCCCCCGACGGCCGATGGATCGGCAACCCCGAACTGACCGACAGGATCGGCGAGAACTTCATGGACCGTATCCAGCAGGCGTCGCGGGCCCGGCTCTACCTCCAGCAATGGAACACCTGAGCCGACCACCGACCGCGATCGTCCCGAGGGTCGCCCCGGAGGTTGCCTGACGGCGTAGAGTCAGGCTCATGGCCCGGCTCGTCATACCCGAAGGTGAGGGCGGCGACGCCGTTCAGCTCTGGTCCCTCCGACCCGAGATGGGCGCAGCGGTGAACCGGTTGGTGGATGCCGCCTACAACAAGAGCATCCTGCCGGTCGGGGTCCGTGAGGCTGCCCGCATGCGGATCGCCCAGCTAAACGACTGCACGGTCTGTCTCGCCTTCCGGGCCGACAAGGTCAAGGCCCAGGGGCTGACCGAGGCGTTCTACGGCCACGTGGGCGCCCATGACGAGGGTTCGACCTTCACCACCCAGGAGTCCCTGGCCATGGAGTACGCGGAGCGGTTCGCCATCGACCACCTGTCGATCGACGACGACTTCTTCGTGCGCCTGCGTGACGAGTTCTCCGATCCCGAGATCCTCGACCTCACCATCTGCCTGTCGGCGTTCCTCGGACTGGGGCGCACCTTGCGGGTCCTGGGCATTACCGAGACGTCGCTCACCGACGTCTAGAACTCGCGGGCCGGCTGCAGGTCGGTCAGCTCACCCGCGCCGCCGCCACCAGGGCTCCGTGGTCGTCGACCACGCTCACCGTCCGGACCGAGGTGGCGGGCACGGAAAGCGACGCGACCCACGAACCGTACCCGTCGGCGAGCGAGAATTGCCCGACATTCCGCCGGGTCCCGTCGTGCAGGACGATCGAGCAGGTCACCGTACCGGTCGACGGTGCATCGTGGACGTTCATGACCAACCACCCTTGCTCACCCGACGACATCAGGACCACCGAGCCCTCCGTGCCCACGGTCGAATGGAGGGGGGCCGTCAGGAAGGCCGGTGCCGGAGAGCCCCCCTGCGAGGCCGCCAGCTCGCCGGCGCCGGCACCCAGGGCCAGGGCCACGACCACGGCGGCAACGGCGGCCAGGCGGCGGGTCAGGGGGCGTCTCGACACCTGCTGCTCGGCGCGGAAGCGGGCCACGGTCCGCTCGGAGAAACCCTCTGATGGGATGGCATCGGGGATGAGCGACGTGAGCGCATCGGCGGCGACCGAGAGCTCCTCGAGCTTGGTCGAGCACTGGGGACACTCCTCGAGATGGGCCACCAACCGGGCCCGCTCGTGGCCGGTCAACGCACCGACGGCCAGCACTGCCAGGTCGTCCTGGAACGAGGCGCACTCGGGACCGGTCGAGGTCGATTCCATCACCCCTCCTCACCGTCGAGAATGGCCCTCACCTTGGACAGGCCGAGACGTATGCGGCTCTTGGCCGTGCCCAGGGGAATGTCCTCGACCTCGGCGATCTCGGTGGCGCTCTGGCCGTAGAAGGCGGAACGCACGAGCGCGCGACGCTGATCGGCCGGGACGGCCCTGAGAGCGGAGCGCACCCGATCCATGACATCAGTGTGCACCACGTGGGCCACCGGTCCCGTCTCCTGGTCCTCAGCCACGAACCAGATGGCATCGTCGGGATCGATCGGGGTCGACCGACGGAGGCGTAGGGCATCGATGGCCAGGTTGCGGGTGATGGTCGAGAGCCACGACGTGGCCGATGCTCGCCTGGCATCGAAGACGGCGGCATGCCGCCACGCCCGGACGAACGCTTCCTGGGCGACGTCCTCGGCCGTGGCGCGGTCGGCGGTGATGGCCAAGGCGATCCCGAAGACCCGGCGCTCGTGGCGCTGCACGAAGGCCTCCGCCGCCCGGTCGTCGCCGGCCGACATGCCGGCCACCAGCGCCTCGTCCGAGGCCTCGCGGATCCCGCTGCGCCTGCGGCGCCCACGGACCGGTCGATCGTTGGGGACCATCTCCATCTTGTACAAGCATGACGCCGCCGGGTCGGCCGTGCTCATGATCGGTCGTACCCACCTTCCAGCTGCCGGCGGAGGACCACGTCCAACGAGAACCGGCCGGTGCCCAGCAACACGATGACCAGGGCCAGCGCCGCCAGGGCGATGTTCAGCTCGTAGCCCGACCCGGCGGCGTTGGACACGATCCCGTTGTGCCAGGTCACCGTGATCATGGCCATGACCATGTCGCCCACCAGGGCGGCCGCGGCGAGACGGCCGAGGACGCCTACTCCAACGGCGATGCCGCCGAAGAATTCGATGAGACCGCTCAGCACGGCGAAGAACGTTCCCGGGCGGAGGTGGGCCACGTTGGCGAAGAAGATCGCGTGCCCGTGGATCCCCGGCTGCCCGAAGGCGCCGAACAGGGTGCCCGCACCGTGGTAGATGAAGATCCACGCCAGGCTGATGCGGATGACCAACAGCGCCACGTCGCGGGCCAGGGGGGCCTCCTTGGTCGAGTTGATCTGCTCGGTGGCATGACGCGCCCGCACGGCGAGATCGGTCATGACGCGTCCATGCCGCTGTGGATCCGGAAGGGCTGGGCCAACTGGGTCAGGACGACGCGCCAGGCGCCGCCCCGAGCCGCCTGTTCGATGGGCACGGGGCGCCCGGCGATACCGGTGGCTACGGCTTCGCCACGGGTAGGGTATGCGGCCCGCCGCGACATCTGGTCCCAGCACACCAGGACGAACCCGAAGTTGACCGTGCCCCGGGAGTCGAGGGGAACCCTGGCGTGGTGCAGCCGGTGATAGGCCGGACTCACGACGATGCGGCCGAACGGTCCGAGGGTCCACGGCAGATTGGCGTGGGGAAGCGTGACCAGGCAGCCGTAGACGATGATGGCAACGGCCGGCACCGCACCGCTGGCCCCCAGGACGAGGGCCGGGAGCAGTGCGCCGAGATACGTGGCGTGGACCAGCGGATGCGTCCGGAACGTCGTCAGCACGCTCATGTCCTCCTGGGAATGGTGGAGCGCATGCAGTCTCCACAAGGACGCCGATCGATGGTTGGCGACGTGTGCACCCCAGTTCATGGCGTCGATCCCCACCAAAATGGCACCTACCACCACCACCTGGGGGGCCAACGGCAGCCGGCTCAGGATGAGGAACCGGGCGTGCCGACTCATCTCGACGGCGAAGCCCGTCTCCACCAGGGTCAGGAGCGGGACGACGACGAGGGCGAACAGCACCAGGTAGCCGGCGTCGACCAGGTGGCCTCGGGACAAGAGAGGGCGGGGCACCGCCGGCCACAGGCGCTCGGCTACGAGGAGGATGGCGACCACGGCGATCAGAGCCGGTCCGACGGTCCGGCCCTGTGCCGTGGCCAGCGCCGTGGTGAGATCCCTGGCGCCGGCGAGCGTGCGGATGCCCACGAACCCCAACCACCCCACCGCAACAGCGATGGCGATGACGCCGGACCACGCCCCGACCCGGGCCGTCTGGCCCGGTGTCACCTCGAGTGCGGGTGACACCGGGAGACGGAGCTCCGGCTCGGAGAGGGTCAACCTCGGATCAGTGAGGGTCATGGATCAGTACGCAGCGCCCGAACCGGCCACTGTCGTCGGGGTGGTGGCCCCGTGGGACACGTGCACCGCGGTCGGGGCCACCCTCGGGTTGGCCGGATTCACGACCCACCACCGGCCCCAGGTGTCCTTGATGTTGCCCGTGGCTTGCCCTGACTTGTGGTCGCCGATGAAGCGGTACAGGGGCACGCCCTTGTAGGTGACCTGGTGGACGCCTCCGGACCGGGTGATGGTGCCGAGTCCGGTCACGCCGCCGTGGCCGATCGGCGCCTTCTGGCCTGCGGCCAGGACCACCGGAGGCCAGATCTTGGCGCACTCTCCCTTGCACACGCTCTTGTTCTTCGGGTCCGTGGTCAGTCGGTACACCGTCGTGCCGTTCCCCAGCACCAGGATCTTCCCCCAGGTCTTGTTCTGCGCGGTGGTCACCGTCGTCGGCGACGAGGCGGCGCCGGCGGCAGCGGGGAGCACGACGGCACCGGCCGCCGCTCCCACACCCACCACGGTCATCGCCACGGCCACTGTCCAGCGGGCCATCCTCGTTCCGGCCGTCTGCTGCATCACTTGCACTCCCATCTCTCTCCTATGCACATTGGCTCACCCCTTCACCTTTCACTACGGACGAAGGGCCCGATCGGATCATCGTCCGAGGTCCGATCCCCGGTCGAGGGTCAGTAGGCGACCCCACCGCCGGCCGGCGGCGCCGTGGTCGGCGGGGGGCTGGTGGGCGGGGGGCTGGTGGGCGGGGGGCTGGTGGGTGGAGGACTGGTCGGCCGGGGGCTGGTGGGCGGGGGGCTGGTGGTTCCTGGACGGGGAACCACCGGACTGGGTCCGGGGCCGGTGCCGCCGGCACCCGAACCACCGGTTGCCGTCCGCGAGGTCGGTGGCGTCGTGGTGGCTCCGCCGGTTGCCGGCTGCATGCCGGCCGCCGGAGGTGCGGTGGTCGTGGTGGTGCCGACGCCGGGCACCACGTGGGTCGATCCGGTCGTGGAGGCCGCGAAGAAGATCCCACCCTTTCCCTGGCCCCGGGCCTGACCGGGGTGCCGGTCGCCGACGTAGCGGTAGAGAGGCCTCTTGTGCCAGGTGACCTGGAGCCGGTGCTTCGCCCGGGGGACCGTTCCGAGGCCGGTGACGCCGGTCCCGGCAACGGCTCGCTCGGCGCCACCGGCCAGGAGCAGCGGCGGCCAGAGCTTGGCGCACTTACCCGTACAGGACACATGATTGAGCCGGTCACGGGTGTCGATGTAGATGACGTGTCCGCTGCCGTCGACCAGGACCCGGCCGAGCGAGCCGGTGGTCTTGAACATGACGACCGTTCGATGGCGAGTGGCCGCACCCGAAGGTGCAGACGGGATGATCGCCCCTGTCACCACCACCCCCACGGCCAGCCCGACGGTCATGGCAAGCGTTGCCAATCGGACACCAACTCCCCGGGGCGGTGGCTCCGGGAACGACGTCATTGTGCTGTGCGTGGAATCGACCTCACCTTATCGTGGCCCCCGCTGACAGTACGGGGCGCCGCGGCGAACGGATCACGGTCGGTGGGCCCCATCGGTCAAGACGCAGGCCGGCCGGCACTTGATGTAAGACTGCGCGACACGGGTGTCGAGTTCGACGGGAGGAGGCCAGCGGCGGGAACCATGACAACCGATTCCGGAGCGGCCGCGAGGTGGACACCACCAGGAGTCAGGCTCTTCGCCGCGCTGCTGGTGGCCTTCCAGGTGATCCAAGGTTTGTCCGATCCGATCCTCCCGGGTAACCGGCGGTTCACCGAGTCCTACTACCTGGTGACCTACGGTCACGGCTTCATCCGCCGCGGACTACTCGGCGAGGGGCTGCATCTGATGTTCGGATTGCCGACGAGATCCGAGGTCGATGTGGCGGCGGACGTGGTGGTGGCACTGAGCGTCGGAGCGGTGGTACTGGTCATCGAGCTGCTCATCCGGCGGGGGACGTCCAGCTCGTGCGCCACAGCGCTCCTCCTGGCGGCCAGCCCATTCACCCTCGACTTCTTCATCGTCGACCGGCGGCCAGACCTCCTGGCCTTGGTCCTACTGGTGACACTGGGCCTGGTCCTCTCCCGGGGGCGCCGGGCCACGTGGCTCGGGATCACGGCCGTCGGGATCGGGTTCGGAGCCATGGTCCTGGTGCACGAGGACGTCATCCTCATCGAGGTCCCCTGGGCCATGGTGCTCGTGGCCACGGCCACCCTGGTGCGGGGGGGCGGTGACCGCGAGATGGGTCACCGCGGACGACGCACCGAAGTGAACGTGCTCCTCGGCTTCCTGGTCGTGCCCCCCCTGGCGGCGACCGCCGCCGTTCTGGCCTGGGGCCTCCCGTCGTCGAGGCAGGTCGCCGAGCTCCAGGCGGATCTCTTCAGTCTCCACTTGAAAGGGAACACCGTCTTCACGTATCTGCCCGACTCGCTAGGCGCGTCGGTGCGACTGGTCGGGTCGATTCCGAACTCGGCCAAGATCTGGACCCTGCTGCTGGGGATGGTCTTGGTCACCCTGCAGCTCCTGTGGGTGCGGTCGTGGACGCGGCCCCACCTCGCACAGGTCTTCGTGGCGTCCGGGCACCGACGGCTGGGTGCCGTCCTGGGCGCCACCATCGTCGTGGCGACGGCGATCCTGTTCGCCACCGGCTTCGACTGGGTCCGGTGGTTCGCCGACTGCGGCGCGGCGTGGTTGGTCGTGCAGGCCTTCGTCCCGTTGCTGGCCGGGGAACCCGGTCACGTGGGCCGTCTCGCTCCCGTCGATCCCGACGGGTCGTCCGCAGAACAGCCTGATGCGCCCACTGAGGGCCCGGCAGCCCACATCCGCCTGTCACGCTGGTTGCCGGCGCTTGCCGTCTATCTGGTGGCCGTGCCGCCACTCGATGACCTCTACATCACCGGTCAGCTCCGGCACTTCCTCTTCTTCATCTGATGGTCTCCGGTTCATCTGATGGTCTCCGGATGTGATGGTGTCCGGGTGGCGCAGTCGCGTGTGCCACCGGCGCGTCTGCGTCATCCCACGGTCCTGGCGAGCGTCGCCTGCCTGATGTGGCGGCTCGGTACGGCATCTCCGATGGCCAGACCGGTCCAGCGGTGGTCGATCAACCCTTCGCTTCGGCGTGCGCCAACTTGTCCCGGGCAGCCTGGAGCCGGATCTGATCCTGGGTGATCTGCGTCTGGGCGTCAGCCGACAACTGCCCGTACATCTCCACGTAGGGCTCCATACCGCCTGCGGTGGCGAGGGCGAATCCCGTACAAGGTGGATCGACGGCCGGAGTCTGTGCGCAAGGAGGAAGGGCCCTGGCCGCCTCGGCCTCCTGGAGATCCCTGGTCGCCAGCAATTGACTGTCGGAGTCGACGCGTGCGCTCCAATAGCTCACGGCGGACCGGACAACCGCCAGTGATGCGCCACGGGCCTTCACCGGACGCGCCGCAGGAGAGGAGCCAAACGCCGAACTACCGGCGACCAGCGCCAGTCCGATCAGCGCGAACCCGATGCTCAAGCGAGCTCTTCCCCCCACGCCCACAACAATAGAACCGGACGTTGCATGCACCCAAGAGTTCGGCGGTCGGGATCACAACCACGTCCGGCAAGTAGCACTCATCGCGGCTTCGCAACCACGCAGCGAGGTGCACTCTGGCGGCGACGCGTCGACTCGCTCACAACTCACTGCTGGATCTGCAGACGGATTCCGCCAACCGTCGCCTCTGCCCCGCCGATCCAGACCTTGGAACGGGTGGGTTGCGGACCAGTGGATTGAGTGCATCGGCTGCTGCCTTGCGCCTGGTTGCAAGACGTGACCTTTGCACTGGCGGCTGGTAGACCGAACCCAGGCGAATGCGCGATCCCGCCAGAGCGCAGCCTCATGGGATGGGCCGTCGCTTGTCGGTTTTCCGCCTCCGACAAGCGACGGCTGCATCTCGTCCCCGTCGTCCACTAGTTCCCTCGCCGCCCGTCCGGCGCCCGAGGAGCGTTTCGCTGATGCCACGTGGGGCACGCTTCATGCCAGCGGTGGCTTGTCGTCGTGTACGCCCCGACGAGCTTGTCGATCAGCGAGATCGGGGCCCGGGGCGTCGTCGCTGGACCGCTTCCGGACTCGGCGGCCGATCCGGAGGAAGGTTCCAGGGAGGTCGAGCAGCGGCCACACTGAGCGTCCCTCTGCCCAACCGTCCGCGCCTTTCGGGGACCGCAGAGCGAGACTGACTTCATGATCGCTATTCGAGAGTCTCCAGCATGAAGAGTTCGGGGGCCACATCAACGGGATGGCTGGCGCTGGTCGCGCTGGGCACGGCCCAGTTCGTCATGGTGCTCGACCAGTCGGTCATGAATGTCTCGATCAGCACGTTGGTCCACGACTTCGACACCACGGTGCCCACCATCCAGGCGGTCATCACCTTCTACTGCCTGGTGATGGCCATGCTCATGATGTCCGGGGCCAAGATCGGCGACATCATCGGACGGCGTCGTGCCTTCGTGGTCGGACTCATCATCTATGGCTGTGGTTCAGCCATGACCGCGGCCGCGCCGACGATCCTGGTCCTGACCCTTGGATGGTCGGTGCTGGAGGGTATCGGCGCTGCCCTGGTGCTCCCGTCCCTCGTCGCCCTGATCGCCGGCAACTTCGAAGGGAACCGGCGAAAGGTGGCCTACGCGGTCATTGGAGGAGTTGCCGGAGCGGGTATCGCCATCGGCCCGATCTTGGGCGGGTGGGCCACGACGGAGTACAGCTGGCGGATTGTCTTCGTGGGTGAGGTCATCCTCGTCCTGTTCATACTGGTGATGACCGGAAAGGTCGGGGATGTCCCCCGCCCGGATCCGACCCCGAAGTTCGACGGTGTCGGATCCGTGCTCTCGGCCACCGGGCTCGGCCTGTTCGTGCTGGGTGTCCTCGAGTCGAGCACGTGGGGATGGGTCAAGCCCAAGGACTCGCCGGTATCCCCGTTCGGACTCTCCTTGACGCCGTATGTCCTGACTGCGGGCGCCATCCTGATCTGGGGGTTCGTGACGTGGCAGCGCCACAGGGAGGACACGGGAGCGGACCCCTTGGTGCATCTCACCCTGGCCCGGGTTCCGTCCGTCCGATCCGGCCTGATCGGGCTGTTCAGCCAGAACCTGATCCTCATGGGCGTGTTCTTCGTGGTCCCGCTTTACCTGCAGCTGGTCCTCGGGCTCGACGCCCTGCAGACGGGGGTCAAGATGCTGCCCGTCTCGATCACGATGTTCTTGGCGGCGGCGGCCGGTTCGCGCCTGTCCAACCGGTTCTCCGTTCGCACCATCGTCCGTTCCGGGCTCAGCGTGATCATCGTCGGTGTGCTCATCTTGCTCTCCACCATCAAGCCCACCCTGGCCAACGTCGGGTTCGGCTTCGGGATGGCCGTGCTCGGGGTCGGCATGGGCCTGATGGTCTCCCAGCTGGGGAATGTCGTGCAGTCCTCGGTGGAGGACTCGGGTCGCAGCGAGGCCGGAGGACTCCAGTACACGGGCCAGCAGCTCGGCTCGTCGCTCGGTGTGGCCCTCATCGGCGCCATCGTGCTGGCCGGCCTGGCCAGCACCTTCATCTCCAACGTCGAGCACGATCCCCGAATCAGCGCTGAAGTCTCCACTCAGGTCGGTGTGGCTGTCGGCTCCAACACCAACTTCGTGGCGTCCAAAGAGATCGAGACTGCAGCCAAGAAGGCCGGGCTCGACAGCACCACGACCATGGCCCTGGTCGAGAATTATGAACTTGCCCAACTCCGATCGCTGAAGGCGGGCCTCCTGGCGGCAATGCTGCTTGCCCTCTTCTCGCTGGCCTTCACCAGGGAACTTCCCCATGACCGACCCCGTACGGCCTCGGTGGTCTCGAGCCAGGGACGATCTGGCTGAGTGCTCAGACCACCTTCGTTGGGGGTCCCCCATCGAAGGTCTCGGCGCCAGCTGCCGTTCGGGGATCGCCGAGCGCCCGGCCCTCAAGCTTGGACGGTGATCTGCCGAGACAAGTGTTGCCGGGGAGTCCGCCGTCACAGCACCCCTGGTTTGCATGGCAAGCGATGGAGTTGGCCCGAGATGCTCGATACGCCAACGGGCCCGGGCCGGCTCCATTCGCAAGAGGATGCAGCCTCCGCCGACGAGAGGCGGAATCCCACCGGCAGAGGCCCATCCTGCGAGGCGAACGTGCGGGAACGCGTCCACCTGTTGAGATCTCGTTCTAGCACCGTCAGGAGACCTTTACTCGCGACTCAAAGTCGCACAATGCGATCGCAAGTCGCATCGGGGGCGGTCGAGTGCGCGACTCGTCCCGGGATCACTGGCGAGCGTAGGTTGGCAATTGCAGCCCGGTGTCAGCATGCCGTGTAGATACCTGATTGATCGGCGGGGTACCTCTTGGCTGGTCGACGTGAGGCCACCGGCCCCGACAACCGTCCGAAATCGTTGCCCAGATGGCCTCTCGTGACGCGGCCATGGTGACGTCTGCTCTGCCGTTCCGGGTGAACACCCGGTGCGCGGCAGACGGTGGGCCGGGCGACCACGCCACCGTGGCTGCGTCGGTGGAGCGGTTGGTCCCTGCCGGGCACACGCTTCTGACGCACGGCGGAGCGCGACCTCAGCCCATCACTCTCCGGAACGGTCAACGCCGCCGAACGAGGGACTGTAACGATCCTGCTACGAACCACTGGCGACTTGGACTCCAACGGGCTGGCCCACGTATCAGCGCCGTGCACATACCCGACCAGCGGGATGCGAGGACATTCCCCTGTGCGGCTGAACGAGCGGCGACAGCTGGTCAGCGGGGACCAGGTCTTGGCGCAAGGCGTCACGCCCGGTACGCTGCTCCGGGGGCATGACCGGGAGGTGGCTGAATACATGACGCGCAAGGCAGCAGTCGGACTTGGGTGTGCTGCCCTACTGGTTCTGGCTGGGTGCACCAACGGCCAGTCCGTACCGAAACAGACCCCTCACGTCACAGCATCGGAGACCACTGCCTGTCACGACTTCGCCAAGGCCTTCGTGAAGAACGCGGCGACCCTGGGGACCTCGCAGGTCCAGAGTGTCGCCAGCGAGTTGAAGAGGTCTTCGAGCGCTCGACTTCGAAGTGAGGGAACAGCACTCGACAATGACATCACCAAGGGTGACAATTCGGCTCTGAGAGCAGACGCCAGCAAGGTTGCGGCCACCTGCTTCAACCTCGGGCTGACCGACAAGAGCGGCAACCCGACGTAGGACATCGCAGGTTGGGGGCACGACCGGGTTGACGACGCTGGCCCTTGCCGTACGAGCGCCGGGTCAGACCTACCAGACCGACGATGGCGCCAGGGGGTTCTTACCCCTGCCAGCTCCTACCCACGATGCTCACCGGCCCCGATGCCGGGTTGGCCACGGTCCTGTACCCTCCGCCGTCCATGGCGCTTGCCGGGCACGGTGAGCCTGAGGGCTTGGGAGCGAATTGAGAACTACGATGGATCGGCGAGCCGAAAGGACCACCACCATGGCCGAGAAGAAGCTCCCCCTGCCAGTCCCGACGCCGATGCCACAGACCAGATCGAGGACCAGGACCACGACAAGGACAGAGAGCAGAAGACAGCCCACCCTGGCTACACGTACTACCGGAAGACGCGCCAGTTCGGAGGCTGAACGCATTTCGGGTGGGTGAGCGTCCTGCCGTTCATAGCTCAGTCGCGAGCCGTGGATGCGGTGGCCAAGCACATGACCTCGGCCACCGCGAATGCCCTCTCTGTGGGTGTGCCCGGTGAGCCCGAGCCCCGTAGCAGCCGGTGCCCACGGACTCCCAGACGGCCATCTACAATCGTCAGCCCATGGCTGTGACGTGCACGTGCTGCTCGATGTCGGTCGATTGGTGGGTCAGACTGCGCACACACCCCGACCTGCCCATCTGCCACAGCTGCCTCGCCGGGCTGAATGGACAGCGGGACGGCCAGCTGCAACTCATGACGGAAAGTTGGCTGCTCACGGGGTTCGAGCCGATATTCACGGTCGCCAATGTGAACCGATCGGTCGCCTGGTTCGAGCGTGCAGGCTTTGCGGTGTCGTTCCACGATGACACCTACGCCTTCGCTCACCGGGATCGGGACCTCACGATCCACCTTGCTCAGTCTGCCGGAGACGAACTTGCGGGTCACGGTGCTCTCTACATCCACTGTCAAGACGCCGACCGGGTGGCTGATGAGTGGAGACGGGCGGGAATCGAAGTGGACGGCCCGCGGGACGAGGACTATGGCAAACGGGAAGGGTCCCTCACCGACCCCGACGGAAACGTGATTCGCTTCGGGAGCCCCATTCGCTGAGACATCCGCGATGAGTTCCGGCTGATATTCCGCGCGTATCCCGCTGCTCCCGGTGGTGAAGGACTATCCCCTGGCGGCCAACCAGAACGTTCTCACAATCACTCTCGGGGGGTGATTCTTTCGACCCTCTGGTGTAGACAGAATGGCGTAACGTCAAGGGGAAGGAACAGAGTGTCGAGTAACGAAAGTGGAGGCGGAATGACCACACAGGAGGCGGAAGCGGCTGTCCGGGACGAGGTTGCCCGGCACGAGGACCAGCTTGTTCACGCGCGGGTCTCGCTACGTTCGATGGGGCAGCCAAATTCCGTCGTGCGGGCGTTCGACTTCTGGGATGATCGCTACGAAGGACGACGACTTTTCTCTGAAGTCCTCGGGACCTTCCTGCTCGTCCTCGTAGCCGTCGGAGGCAGCATCGTCGATGCGCGGTTCCCCGGATCCATCCCCTTGGCCGCACGGGTGGTGGCGCCGGCCCTGATGGTCGCTGCGATCATCCTCTTCATGGGGGCGGTGTCCGGAGCACACCTCAACCCGGCCGTGACCTTGGCGTTCGCCCTGCGAGGTAACTTCCCGTGGAGGCGTGTTCCGGCCTATATCGTGGCTGAATTCGTCGGAGCCAGCCTCGGTGCGCTCCTGTTGTGGGGGATGCTCGGCAAGTTCGGGCCTGCCGGACTGACATTGCCTGGCCAGGGAGTCTCCGACCTCACAGCGTTCTTGACGGAAATGGTCCTTACCGCCGGGCTGGTGAGCGTGATCCTTGGCACGGCATCTGGTGCCCAGCAGCTTGGGCCGATTGCAGCCATCGGCGTCGGTAGCTATATCGCACTCGCTGGATTGTGGGCTGCCCCGGTAAGCGGAGCCTCCATGAATCCTGCCCGTTCGCTAGGACCGGCCCTTGTCTTCAGTGATTGGACTTCATGGTGGGTGTACCTCGCGGGACCCATCGCCGGTGGCATCATCGCCGTCGGGATTGCTCACGTGTTGCGTGGTCCCGGAGGTGGTACATCGGGCACACGAGCTGCGCAGGGGACCCTCGGTTCGCAATGGCGTCCCGAAACGATTGGCACAGCTGATCCAGCGCCAGAAGAGAAGGACTGATCGTTCGTGGCGTGCCGCTGAAGGCGCCCCTTCGTGTCGGGTTCCCAGGAGGCCGCCTGGCAGTCTGAACCACCACCGGACGTGTTGACCGGCCCTTTCACCTCCCGGCAATATCAGAGATGGGGATGGGAGAGAGGGAGACGCTCACCGGCCCGACCCCGAACCGCTGCGCAAAGCCCCGGGACCAGGGGGACGGCACGGGCGACGGGTGCCGGAGCGGACGGCACCGGGAGGCCGGAGACCGGAGACCACCCGCGGGCCCACCCGCACCGGGAAGCCTGCGCCGGGAGGAGGCCTTGGGTTGTTCTGTCGGAGCCCCTGATCCGGCGGTGTGAGACACGTGCAGCGCGGCCTCGGCCAGGGATTGGGGAGCGATTCGTTCATCGAGCAAAGTACTGTCGGGCGCACCAGCGACCATGCGAAGATGGCTACCATGTCAAACCCGACCTGGGCCCCACTTTCTTGGCGAGAGGTGGCTGTGAAGCTCGCTACCTCTCGCAGCTACTGGCTGGTGACAACGAATGCAGACGGTTCGCCGCACAGTGCGCCCGTCTGGGGCGTGATGGTGGACGATCGCCTCTACATTCATTGCGAACGCAAGACGGTCAAGGCCCGGAATCTAGCCAGAGACGGCCGTGCCGTGGTTCACCTCGAGAGCGGAGAAGACGTCGTGATCATTCGCGGTTACTTGGACGACGTGGGATTGCCTGAAGCCGCCAGAGCGGTGATGAACGCCCTCAGTGTGAAGTATGACCACCCTGGTGACGCTCACCGCCTACCGTCCAGCGATGACTCCTTCGATGTTCTCTATCTCCTACGTCCCGTGAAGGCACTCCTCTGGAACCTCTCGGACTATGAAGACACTCAGCAGCGTTGGACTGCGGAGGCAAGTCCGTAGGACCAACCGGCCCTCAGTTGCCGTCCAATCGCGGTCAACAGACCGTACTTGCCGCGATCCGGGGCAGGCTGGGACGACCCCCGAGAATGGCGACCGGGCCATCTGCTGCCGCCTTCCGCTAATGGGGAGTAGCCCCACCGGCCTCATCGACAACCTGCCACATCCGATCTTGCTCGCCGACCGACATGTGGGGATCCAAGATCTTCCACGCCACTACATCACGAAGGCTCTTCTTCACGACATCGAGGTCGAACGAGCGAAGGAAGCTCTTTACCAGGACCACACGAGCCCGGCCTTCGATCATGCCGACCAGCCGCCCTGTGCGCACCTCGCCGGCCACCATTAGGACCCAGGCCAACGCCACATCAACGGCGGGATCACCTCGACACGCACCGGTCCAGTCGATGACGACCGGGCCTTGTAGACCCACCATCACGTTCAACGGATGAAGGTCGAGGTGGAGCATGCGGTCGCCACGCCCGACGGGGGCATCGCGGAGCCAGTCTGGTGCGCTCAGCTCATGAAGCTGACGATGGAGATCAGCCAGTACCCTGCCTTGCCGGGAGATCGTCCATGGACGCTTGGTCATCGCGCTCCCCATGTCCGTTCCTTCTATTCGCTCCATGACAAGGTCACAGCCATCGCTGCTCACCTCCGCCACCGCAGGTACGGGGTATCCCTGCGCTCGGACGTACTCCATGACGCGAGCCTCTTCGGTCAGAGAGCGACCCACCCGAGAGCGTCGAAGTACCAGTCCGGGGCTGTACTCGAAGATGTCGGCGTCTCGACCGGCGGCCAACAACGGCCCAGGCTCCATCATCCGGCCCATGGTAGGTGGTTGTGGGGGTCTAAGCCGTTTGAGAAATGTTCAATTGCCACCCCTGGCCACTGGAGCCGATGAATCGGCACCAAGAGCAGTTGGTGGCATCTGTCATTGGATTGCTTTCCCTCATGTAGACAACGGGATTGGGGTCGCCGAACAGGTCCCGGGAACGTACTTCAGGGTTACCTGAACGTTCGGCTACGAGTGAAGCCCAGGTATCCGACTGTGACGGTCCGACTTGGACTTGGTCCGGGGATTGGTAGTCCAGCCATCCGCTCAGAATGCCCTGCCCGCTCGTGGCTCCAAGTTCGGGAAATGACTCAAGCCTGGCCGATTGGGTGTCGATACGGAATGGCCGGCAAATTGAATGAGGGTGGCTGCATGGAGCGACGACGGAATAGGCACGACAAAGCACTAATCCGCCCACTTGCCGTCGAATTCGCTCCGTCTCGGCCACACCTGGAGGCCCGCTCCATCTCGCCGGCAGACGGCTCAGTGGCCCAATCAGAGGCAAACGTGAGCGTCTACTGCGCACCCTGCCAACGATGGATCGACTGTTACGCAGACATCGAGCCTGACATTGCTCTCAGTCGTCACGTGTCGTTAGTCCACGTCGAGTAGGCCGGCAATCGTCGGGTTACGGAGGCAGCTACCGGTTGGATCCGCGACGCCTATCGGAACCTCACGAGATGGCCGTTAGCCCGGTGTGGATCGACGTGGTCTGCCCTTCGAAATGCCTGGGCCACGATTGCGACAACCAACGCTGTGGCGATGATCGTGGTGCACTCAAGGAAAAGGCTCATGCAGGAGGCATACCCAGCGCCATCGAGAATTAACCCTGTGGCTCCCCCAGCCCGTTGACGAGCCAGTACTGGCGCCCCATCGAGCTTCTCCGCCACCTGGTCGATGCGGCTAGCTCCTGCTTGGAAGGTTCAACGTCCATCCGCAATGGTTGCGGCTTGTTGGCAAGCGATGGTGTCTGGCCGGCGATAGGAGGCACCCCTATCACGCTCCACTAGTGATGGCTCAGGGGATGATCCCCCCTCCGAGCGTCAACGGGTCATACGAGGCGTTCCTCGATGATGTCGAGGTTGACGAATGTGGGAGGGCCGTCAGACAGGGCTGTCGTCTTCTTCGAGAGTGCGTCTGTCTCGGGAAGCGCCGAATTTTTCATGGCGTCTTCGTAGGAGTCGAAGAAGACAACGACCGCGTAGCGGCCCGGGTTATCCCGGTCCTGGCAGACCGCGCTCCGCCCTACCGTGCGCCTGCCCTCGGTCGCCCTCTGCCACTCGTCGACAGCCGCTCGGATCTCGTCGATCTTGGACGTCTGCAACTGCATGATCTGGATGAACGACATCATTTCCTCCTGGTAGCGCTTCGCCTGATTTTGAGCGGACCGGGCCTGGCGTGCAGGACCTGGGTGCCGATCATCACCAACGTTAGACAATCAACGCACAAATCGCCGGATTGGGACTGGCGACCACGGTTGAGTCCGGGCCACCGGTTAGAGCTCGCCCGCCGATGCCGGATACCGGTTGCCAAACATGAGGAAACCACCTGCCGACAAAGGTGATTACCGGTCAGGGGCAGGTGATGAACCCCCCGCTCCCGGCGTTCGGGTAGAGGCCGGCAGATCAGAGCGAGAGCGGGTCGGAGTTCGCGACGAGCGACGGGTCCTCCCGCCAAATCTGCTCGGAAGCATCCACGTACAGCTCGATGAGGTTTCCGTCTGGGTCGGAAATATAGACGCCCTGGCTGACGCGATGATCGAGCGCCATGTGAACTGGTATGCCCTCGGCATCGAGAGCGGCTCGCACGGCCGCGAGGTCGGCCACGGAGTTCCCGACCTTGAGTGCGAAGTGGTGCAGTGCATTCCCTGGCGACATGCCCGCTCCGCCAGCTTCAACAAGTGCGACGTCATGGTGAGAGTTGCCGGATGACAGGAACGCCATCGGACCTTCGCCGAAGTCGCGTCGGGCGACCTCACGAAGCCCAAGCACGGACGTGTAGAACCCGAGCGCCCGGTCCAGATAGCGGACTCTGAGCACGAGATGTCCTACCTTCGAAACAGTGATCGGCATCAGGGCGACCTCCTGAATCTTGCACTTGTTCCTGCCTGACGACACGACATCGTAGCTGCGGAGCCCCTGATGCCGACGTCCCGAATGTGATACCCGCTCACCGGCTCACAACCGCCCAAGCTCCTGGCCGCCCTGCCCCCGGCTCCGGTCTGGCCCGCCCGCCGGCCGCCTGCCTGCCTCCGGTCCGGTCGGCCTTCCGGCGCCCGTCCGCTCCAGGCCCGTCGTCCTCTTGCTGCCCTGCCCAGGCCTTGGGTGTCCCGATGCGGTGGACCTATGGAGGAGGCCCATCGGGCCGGATCGGCCGAGAGGTCTCCGTGGAAGACGGCGTCACCGAACGTCAGGGCCTCCCCGTCGTCACCGGCGGCCCAGTAGCCGTGGCCGCTCGGCGTGTGGGCGACGGCCGTGGCGGGAGGACTAGAAGCTCCAGCGTGTTTGGCTGAACTGTCCTTCTTTGCCAAATCCAAAACCGGTCTGGGGTGCCACTCGATAGACAAGAATCTCAGCTCGTCGGATGGCGTCTCCCAGACCGGCCCACGTTCCTTCTGGAGCGACGAAATGCAATCCATACTTCGACTCGTAAGTGCTGGCGACAAGTCCAAGCTCAGCAGGGTCCCCCACACTCTCGGCCGTCCCTTCGATCGCGAGATCGAGACCGTTGAGAGTGTTCTGCCCAGTCGTGAGGACGCAGTGCCGGTTTGCGGAGAGGTTCTTCGCTTTGCGCTCGTCAGGACCAGTACAGAAGTACAGGGCCCCGCCGAGCCAGATTGCCAACAGAGGCGTGACATGGGGGCGTCCGTCAGGTCGAACCGTCGAAAGCCAATACACCTCAGCGCTCGCTAGCTCATCACGGGCTTGGGACCATTCGGTCGGGTTCGCATTCGGACTGCTAAAGGCGCTTATTAGCTCAGTCACTGGAACGGGTTCAGCCATATGCACTCCGTTCTCTGGGGGACCACCATGCGAGCAGACACAACATGCTGATGGCCCGCTGCACCCCATCGTTGCACAAGCCCCCGCGGTGCCTGTCGGGGATGCTCCGATTGCCGAGTCAGAGGGTCTCAAGCGGCCCTCGCGACATCACCCCCCTCCGGTGAGGTGCGGGCGTGCGCTGGATCAGCCTCCGCCGTGGAACTGATAGCCGAAAGGACAGCTGCCCATTCCGTCCGTTTTGGTCGAGTACATCCACCATTTTCCGACCAGGTGCCGGGCGCACTCGTCTTCGAAGGTTGCCCCCGCCCGGTTGGTATAGGTCAGTCCACCCTTCGAATTGACCTTGGTGGAGAAGAACACATCCCGGGCGACAAACGTTGAAACCGCACACTCGACAAACGGAGCCATGATGGAACCGACGCTTCCGCTCCGAATGGTCCAGCAGTGTTGAAGCGGCACGCCATTGCCGTTCTTGGGTGCGGTGGTCACCCGAAGCAGTGCCGATTCCGCCTGCCGCGTCGCACCCAAGTCCCAGGCTACCGATGCTGGGATGGAGAATTCGTAGGTCCAGAACGAAGCGGCCACTGTGAACACAGACACCAAGACGAACGCAATCCAGAGATAGCTGCGATTGGGGTGGAGAGCAAAGACGAAGATCAGGACGCTGAGCGAGAGGCCGACGCCCAAGACGATCAGCGTCGGTATGAGTATGGATCCGCCGGGAACTGGTAGCGCCCAACCCAAATAGCCCAGGGCAATTCCGACTACCAGCGCCGCAGCGACTGCCGATGGCTTATGACCTCGCTGCGCCGGACGCCGGTTGGAGTCTCGAAGATGTTCGAAGACTGTGACCACGGACAAAGGGTAGAACAACGAAGTCGGGGTGGCTCCACTCCAAGCCCCCCGCCGCCCCGCCCTCCCCATTCGGGTGGCCCGCCGGTCGGCCCCTTGCCGCCGGACCCCCCGCCGCCCTGCACGGCGCTTTTGGCCCGTCCTGCGTGGCCCGCCTTGCCCTCTCCTCGCGAGATCACATGGGATAAGAGATAAGGGGGTCTGAAACTCCCCACCCCGCCAATTCCGCCCACCCGAGGTTCAAAACCTGCGATCAATCCGCACTGGGACTAGGGGTTACAGGCCGGCAAGCGCCTCCCCGGAGCACAGGCCGGGCAAGCTCAGCCCAGGCCGGCAGCCTCCGGGCGGGCAACCAACCCGAACGGGGAGGGCGGGGCGGCGGGAGGGGGCTTTGGGTGCCCCCGACAGGCACTTCGGAGGAAGGTGCTGACTCGTCGATTCGAGCAGCTGCAAACATGGTTGCGTGCCAATCCCCGATGATTCGCTTCGGTCGGTGATCGGAGAATCGCCCAACGAACGAGAACAGCATCGTCGATCACTCTGGGAGTACTACGACCGGCGAGTGACCGGGCGCTTGCCTGGCTTGGCCAACGCCCACGCCTACTGGACCGGGCTAGGCGTCACCGTCGAAGTCGAAGACATCGCTGCTGAAGCTGCGCAGCTCAAACGCCTACTTCGTGAGCTGTCCGCAGTCCGCTTCGTCGAAGTAGGTGCTGGGCCAGGCACTTTCACCGGATACCTTGCGGGGAGGGGCATCGCCATCGACCAGAGTCGAAGGGCGCTGGACGTTCTGCGCAGAGCTGCTCCCGAAGTACCGGTGATCCAGGCAGATGCCACTGCCCTACCCGTGCCAGCCCACGCCTTCGACCGCTTCTTCTCCGCCCACCTCTATGGCTTGCTTCTTCCGAGTGAGCGCGAACCCTTTCTTGCCGAGGCGCACCGGGTTGCGTCCGAGGTCGTGATCCTCGACGCCGGGCGCCCCCAAGGAGTGAGCGCCGAGGAGTGGCAGGGGCGGACCCTGCCGGGGGGAGGTCGCTACAGAGTCTTCCGCCGCCACTTCGATGCGGACGCGTTGGCCGCCGAAGTCGGTGGTGTGGTCCTGTTCGCCGGGCAGTTCTACGTGCTAGTGGGCACTGCGGCCGTGCCCGGTATCGCACACCCGATGTACGGCCCCAATGACCCGATCGGGCCTCGGCTTCGTACGTGACCCAGTTCGCCGGGAAGAGGATAATGCCAGTCAGGCTTGATCGGATCAGTTCCAGAACGGGCTTGGTGGCATGATTTGTCGCGATGAGCCTCGAACCACCCGAGCGAACCCGCGAGTACCGCAATCACCACCTCGACAGCACACGTTGGGACCAGTTCGCACCGCGTGATGACGACATCTTCGTTACGACCGCATACAAGGCTGGCACGACATGGACGCAGCGCATCCTGGCTGCTCTGATCCTTGGACCAAAACCCCTGCCTGCCAGATTGAGCGAAATATCCCCGTGGGTCGATGCTCGGTTCATGGGACCTCTTCAACCGATTCTCGATCGTCTAGATGCACAGCGTCATCGCCGGTTCATAAAGAGCCATCTGGCTGCTGACGGGCTTCGGTTCTTCCCACAGGCCAAGTACATCGTCGTCGGCCGCGACACCCGGGACGTCTTCATGTCGTTGTTCAACCACTATTCGTCCTATACGGACATGATGTTCGAACTGTTCAACGACCCTGATCGGCCTGGGCCGGAATTTCCGCGTTGCCCGGCGACGCCGGGCGAGTTGTGGCCAGTGTGGGCAAAAGAAGGATGGTTCGGATGGGAATCTGATGGCTGGCCATTCTGGTCACATCACCACCATCTCTCGACCTGGTGGGCGATACGAGAGCTTCCTAATGTGTTGTTCGTCCACTTTGGTGATCTCAAAGCCGACCCTGAAACCGAGATGCGTCGGATTGCTGAGTTCTGCGCCATCGATGTCAGCGAGGACTCCTGGCCTGCTCTGCTCGCGACGGTCGGACTCGACGCCATGCGCGACGAAGCACGCCACTTCGATGACCCCATGGCCATGGTCTGGAAGGGCGGCGCAGACAGCTTCTTCTACAAGGGCGACAGCGGTCGATGGCGCGGGGTGTTGACGCCCGACGATCTTGCTCTCTATGAGACCTCCGCGTCGGCTCTCGATCCGGCGCTTCGACTGTGGCTCGAAGGCGGGCGCCATGCAGCCGGGATCTGAGTGTAAGGACGGTTCGCGGGTGCCCCTATCGCCGGAACTGGGGCCTCAATTAGCGACGGGGACTTGTGCTGCCAGATAGCTTCTACTCCCAGAGAGTTGCCAGCCAAAAGACGCAGCATTCGCTGCCTTCACGAGGTGCCGAAAAGACATGCCAGAGTTCCCTGCGATTACTCACGTGGCGCTAACGGTTACGAGCCTCGAACGGAGTGTGCCTTGGTACAAGGCTCTGTTCGGCTCGGACCCGATCCTTGACGAGGACACAGGTCCTTTCAAGCGTGTCGCTTGGCTTACGAGCGACACAATCGTCGGTCTAACTCAGTTCCCTGATTTGAACAGCACTCAGCCGTTCAACGAGCGCCGGCCGGGTCTCGATCATCTGGCTTTCGGCTGTGCCAACCGCGATGAGTTAAAAGCGTGGGAAATCCGCCTGAACGAGCTCGGCATCCCCAACGGTGGCATCGTGGACGCACCTTCCTACTCGGCATTGTCATTTCGAGACCCCGACAACATCGCACTCGAGTTCTTCGCACCTCGGGGCTAGGACGGGCGGAGTATCCGACTGCTATCCGACGCTGCACGGCCATCCCCTACCACCGGGAGCGGGGCGGTTATTGACCGGTGGCCGACCGCTACCTGCGGGGCGGTAGCTACGACAACCCGAGGCGCCCTGAGAGAGAAGAGATGTAGTCGATATGGGCATCGACCGAATCCAGGCCAAGGCCCATAGTGACGACTGACACGTGCGTGCCGCCAGCATTGCGCCACGCCTCGATTTCCCTTGTGAGTTCACCGACATCGCCGCCACTTAGCGCCACATAGTCGCCGCCGAACTCGTCGACTGACCTTCCGACCCGAGCAACCCGTTCACGCAGCCTTGTCCAGACCTCCGTTGTCTCGACGCCGCCACCGAAGAAGATGAATCCGTCAGCGAGCCGGGCAGCTCGATCGAATGCCTTCTCGCCAGATCCGCCAAGCCAAATCGGAATCGAGCCCGCGGGCTTGGGCATGAGTGCCGCTCGATCAACCCGGTCAAAGCGTCCCGAGAAGGTAACGACGGGCTCGGTGAACAGGCGTCGAAGCAACTCGATCTGCTCCTCCTGCCGGGCTCCGCGGGTATGGAAGTCCTGCCCAAGGGCCTCGAACTCAACATAGTTCCAGCCGATTCCGACACCGAGTCGCAGCCGACCCCCGGATAAGAGGTCGACATCGGCAGCCTGCCGTGCTACGAGCGCAGTCTGGCGCTGCGGAAGGACGAGGATTCCGGTGGTGAATCGGATCCGGTCGGTGATGCCAGCCAGGTATGCGAACATCACAAATGGGTCATGAAACGGATCGTGCTCGGTGTAGGGGCCCGGCAGTGGAGGAGACCGATCGGCATGAACGGCACCCAGCACATGTTCGTAGGCAAGAAGGTGATCAAAGCCCAGGTCCTCGACCGCTCTGCCAAATCGACCAACGGCGGTGGGATCGCCATGAAGCTCGGTCTGGGGGTACGTCACGCCAATCTCCATGAGCCTTAGCTTTTCACGGCCGAATCGCACGTGCCCCCGAACACCATGATGTTGTTGAGCTTCCGTGAGGATCCGCCGCCGAATCGGAGGCCAACCCTTCTGTCGTACCAAGGGTGGTCGTAGATGGCGATGACCGCCGGACTTCCGTCGTTCGTGACGCTCAACGTTGCTTCCACCAGCTCGACTGGATCAATGAGCCGCCCGGAATCGAAGTACTTGCGAAGGGCCTCTAGAACATCTTGGCCCCACGTGGCTGACGCCATCCCCGCACTGGAATCATCCATCGGTGTCGATTATTGCCCACGAGCGCCCGGCCCGTCCCACCTACCCGGTGTTCAGGGACAGGCGACGAGTTCTGACGTCATTCAGGTCGTGTGCTCGGATTCGGACCCAAGGGACAGGCCGAGGGAATCTTGAGGCCACCGCTCGACGGTGCAACTCCGCTCTGCCCGCCAATGCGGATCGGAGTTCCACGATCTGGTGGGTCGCCCTCGACCGCCGCGCCGGTCCCGATCGCTTCTTTCGCCGCGGCCACACCTTGCGAATTGGCCGTCCTTCGTGAACTCGGCTCCCCGGGCGATCGCCATCCAGGAGAGGCGGTGAGCATCAAGGCATACGGTCGTCGTCGGACAGAGCCACAACGCCACCCCCGCACCCGGCGATGTTGGGATCAGCCGTCCCTCCACCGCCGTTGAAACCGCCATTGCCGAAGGAGTCACCTGGGTCGCCACCGACGTACACGACGAGCGCTTGGCCGGGGGTGACGGCAAGGGTTCCACTGGCCTCGCCGCCGAGACCCCCGTTGGAATCACAGCCCCCTTGGGCACCGATGGCGACCATCCCGATGCTCGTCACCCCAGCCGGGACCACCCAGATCCGGCCGCTACCATCCGTCCCGTTGGTCCCGTTGTAGTTGAAGGTCACCGTGTGCGGCTGACCACCAATGAGGGCCTGTGACGGATCGGCAGTTGTGCCCGCCCCACCCAGTTTGAGCGACGTGAGGCCCGTCGAGCGACCGCACTTCGTAGCGATGAAACTGGTGGTCTTGGCACCAAAGACGCTGACGTCCGAGAACGCTCCGGCGAAGGACCCACTGGACGGCGACGTACCGCCGGCTTCTGGAAAGCGCGTAGCCCGGCTCACTTGCACTGTTGGTCGGACTGTCGAGGCCGGAGAAGCTGACCGTGGTGGACGGCAGTTTGGCGAGGGTCATCCCCGAGCTGTTCTTGTAGTGCCATGCGATGGTCATCGACAGAGGGTGCGAGGTCCCGAGGCTGGCACAGGAGTTGGCCGAGTTGTCAGTCGTGGTCGTGGTGAGGGTCGCTGTCACCTTCCCGTACAGGATGCCGCCAGCCGGAAGGTTGGTCGCCGTCGTCGAACAGCCCGAGCTGAGGCTATTCAGGTTGACCGTGAACGAGGCCGACTCGGTGTTCGACGTTCCCGCTGCAAACAGAGGTGGAGTGAAGTGAACCACCCCACCGAGGTTCGTGCAGGTCGCGCTCCCGTTGGCAATGATCGTCGGGACTGATGCTCCCGCCGGCGAGGCGGCTGTCACCATCCCGATTCCGAGTACGAGGGCAATAGCGGCGACTGTTACAACAACTCGACGAATCATTGGGCACCACCTCTTGGTTCCGCCACGCCGGCCCAAAGATGCACCGCCGTGCAATTATCTCCCGATGCTCTCAGGCCGCTCCAAGGTTGTCAATCGCTTCCCGGCGCACGCCTAACAACAGGCATTCCCTCGCTGCCATCAACGGCTGGCCTTACTCCAACACGCCCGATAGCTGTCCGTACGGTGCTGGCACCGCGAATGCCCTGACCTGTCCAATCCGCAGGGGTCCCCTCCCCGCCGCCCCGCCCTCCCGGTTCGGGTGGCCGGCCCTGGCGCCCCTGGCCCCCGGCCTCCCGGCCCGTGCGCGGTGCTTTTGGCCCGTTTTGCGTGCCCCGCCTTGCTCTCTCCTCGCGAGATCACATGGTGCCCACGGCAGTGTTCTGGTTCAGGACATAGGAAAGGCATCTCTCAAGACATAGGAAAGCCCGATTCCTTGATGCTCGGGCATGTCGAAAGCCCGATTGGTCATCACTGCGGTCATTGTCGAAGGTCGGAGCCAGGCTGAGGTTGCCCGCACGTACGAGGTCTCGCCGGGATGGGTCTCCAAGCTGGTGGCTCGGTATCGCTCCGAGGGAGACGCGGCCTTCGAACCCCGGTCCCGACGGCCGAAGACCTCGCCCAACGCAGTGGCGGCGACGGTAGTTGGCCAGATCGTCGAACTCCGCACGAAGCTGGTGGCGGCCGGCCTTGATGCCGGACCGGACACCATCCGGTGGCACCTTGAACACCACCACGGAGTCCGAGTGTCGAGCGCCACCATCAGCCGCTATCTGGCCAAGGCCGGTCTGGTTACCCCGCAGCCCCAGAAGAAGCCACGTTCGTCCTACATTCGCTTCGAAGCCGACCAACCCAACGAGTGCTGGCAGTCCGACTTCACCCACTATCGGCTCGTGACGGCGTCTGGTGCCCCTGGTGCCTATGTGGAGATCCTCTCCTGGCTGGATGACCACTCCCGCAAGGCTCTGTCGGTCACGGCTCACCGGCGGATCACCGGACGGACCGTCCTCGGCTGCTTCCGGGAAGCCGTTGCCATCCATGGGGTTCCAGCCTCGACGTTGACTGACAATGGCATGGTCTTCACTACCCGGTTGGCGGGCGGCAGAGGAGGGCGCAACGCTTTCGAATCAGAGCTTCACCGTCTGGGCGTGCGCCAGAAGAACTCCCGGCCCAACCATCCGACCACCTGCGGCAAGGTCGAACGATTCCAGCAGACCATGAAGAAGTGGCTGCGGGCCCAACCCCGTCAGCCCTCGTCCGTCGACGAGCTCCAGGCCCTGATCGACGAGTTCGTCGACAACTACAACGAACGTCGGCCCCACCGCTCACTCGCCGAGTCCTCGACACCGACAGCCGCCTACCTGGCCCGTCCCAAGAGCGGTCCAGGGTCCGACGCATCCGATCCTCACGATCGGGTGCGTCGAGACCGAGTCGACAAGGCCGGGACGGTCACCTTGCGCGTGCACGGCAAGCTCCACCACATCGGCGTCGGGCGGATCCACACCGGAACCCACGTCATCATGCTCGTCCATGAGCTCCACGTACGGGTCGTCCAGGCCGCTACCGGCGAGCTGCTCCGGGACTTCATGCTGAACCCGACCAGGGACTACCAGCCAACGGGCGCCCCGAAAGGGCCCGCTCGGCCCAGGAAACCATGATCCGCGAGGGTTCGGAAGTTTCCGATGTCTCGCGAGATCACAATGGTGCCCACGGCAGGATTTGAACCTGCGACACCTCATTTAGGAAACGAGTGCTCTATCCCCTGAGCTACGTGGGCGGGATTCTCGCACGCACTTATTTTTGGACGTCGAGGCGTGGAGAGACAGGTAAACCTTACGTCGCACTGGCTACCAGGAGCCGCAACCGGTCGAAGTCGACGGGGAAGGCTGGCCCGGCGGCCCCAGGAGGGGACAAGTTGAAGCCAACCCCTCCATCGAGCCTGGCCTCCGCCGCCCGATCACTAGGAAGGTCCAGAGCGGGGTTCGCGTGAGATGCCGCCCCCTTGCGGCCCCGCCGAACCCCGCTCGATACTGCCGCCGCGACCTCCGCCTCGGACTGGCCCACCGGGGGCGGAGAGCCCGCTCGGGCGCTGATGACGGTGCATCGCTGATCGGATCTGGGCCCACCACTCGTAGTCTCGGACCAGGCCGTCGACCGGCCTGGAAAGCGACGTGAGGACACCATGAGCCAGAACGACGAATGGTCACCTGACCAGCCATCCGGTTCCGACCCCTTCGAGCAGGGCGACGAGGCACTCGACGAGAAGGCCCAGCTCGACCCTGGCTTCCTCGAGGCGGTGGAATTGGACCCTTCGCTCGATCCCACGCTCCAGGCCGACCAGCGCGAGCTCGAGGAGGCCGGCGCCGAACTCGACGATCCCGAGGCCATGGCCACGTTGGACGGGGGGATCGACGACCCCGACGGAGTGGGTGGACCGACCGCCTCCAGCGGCCAGGACGACGAGGGCTGGAATCTTGATGCACCGATCACGTCCGGCGACGCCGAAACCGACCCCGAGGTTACCTGAGCGATCGTCGCACAGAGGCTGCCCAGCCCACGTTCTCGGAGGCCGACGGGCTGGGTCACAGTTCGAGAAGCGTCGGAGCATGGGGTCGTTCAGGGCACCGTCGATCGACCCCCGGGCCGGTATGGGTGCACCGACAATCGTTCAGTCGTCGGTGGGGTTGGGAACCAGCACGCACCGGGTGCCCGAGTAGATGGTCGGCATGCACTTGTTGCAGTGGATGCACAGGCCTTCGTCGGCCGAGCCCCGTTCCCACCGGCCGACCAGGTCCGGCTCCCGCAACAGGGCGCGGGCCATGGCCACGAAGGAGAAGCCTTCGGCCAGCGCGGCCTCGACGGTATCGAGGCGGTTGATCCCGCCCAGCAGGATAAGCGGCAGGGACAGGGCGTCGAGGAACTGGCGGGCATAGGGAAGGAAATAGGCTTCCTCGAACGGGTACTCCTGGAGGAACCGAGAGCCCACCACACGGAACCCGGCCCGTAGGGGTGCCGGCAGCGTGGCTGCGAATTCCACCCGGGGGGCCTCCCCTCGGAACAGGAACATGGGGTTGGACAACGAGCTCCCACCGGTGAGCTCGAGGGCGTCGAGGGCGCCTTCGGATTCCAACATCCGTCCGAACTCGATGCTCTCCTCCAGCCAGAACCCACCGTCCACGCCGTCGGCCATGTTGAGCTTGGCCGTCACTGCCGCCCGGTCCCCCACCGCATCCCGGACCGCGTTGACCACCTGCATCGGGAAGCGGGCCCGATTGACCAACGAGCCACCCCACCGATCGGTCCGCCGGTTGAGCCTGGGGCTGAGGAAGGCGCTCAGGAGGTAGTTGTGGCCGAGGTGGACCTCGACGCAGTCGAAGCCGGCCTCGACGGCGACCGCAGCGCCCTGTCGGTACTCCTCGGTGATCCGGGCGATGTCCCGGTCGGTCACGGCCCGCGTGATGCCCCCGCTGGTGTTGAGGCGGCGGGTCGGGGCCAGGGACGGCGCCCGGTTGGACCGGGCGTTGGCCACCGGGCCCGCGTGGCCGATCTGGGCCGAGGCCGCCGCGCCGGCCGCGTGCACGGTGTCGGTGAGCCCTTTGAGGTCGGCCACCTTGTCGTCGGCGAGCAGCACACAGTGCCGATCGGTCCGGCCCTCCGGCGAGACGGCCAGATACGCCACCGTGGTCATGGCCACACCTCCGGCGGCCATCCGCCGGTGGAAGGCCACCAGGTCGGCTGTGATCGCGCCCTTGGGGCTGGCCCCTTCGAAGGTGGCCGACTTGATGATGCGGTTCTTCAGCGTGAGGGGGCCCAGACGGGCCGGTGCGAAGACCTCCGGTGCCGGCCCGTCCACCCGTTGGCGTGAAGCGCTCATGCCCGACTCCATCCTCTCACGCACCGGCCCACCACCTACCCCACCCCGGAGACGCCGGCGTCCTGCAGAGCCATCATGACCGCATCGGCCAGGTCGGGGTGACAGACCACCAGGTCGGGCAGCCACGGGTCCGGCTGCGAGTAGCGCAGCGGCGCGCCGTCCACTCTGGTCGCGTGGAGCCCCATGGCCAGGGCGACCGCGACCGGGGCGGCGGAGTCCCACTCGTACTGACCACCGGCGTGCACGTAGACCTCGGCCTCGCCTCGGATGACAGCGGCGATCTTGGCCCCGGCCGAGCCCATGGGCACGGTCTCGGCCCCCAACCGCTCGGCCACCGACGGTACGAACGCGGGTGGCCGCGTCCTGCTCACCACCATCCGGGGCACGCGGCGCGGCGGGGACAGGGTCGGCGGGTCACCGGTGCCGAGGACCAGGCCCATGGCCGGCAGGGCCACGGCGCCCACGACCGGCTCCCCGTCGACGGCCAGGGCCACGTGGACCGCCCAGTCCTCCCGACCCTCCGAGTACTCGCGGGTCCCGTCCAGCGGATCGATGATCCATACCCGCCCGGACTCGGGCCCTAGTGCCTCGGACTGGTCCGCCTCCTCCGATCGAATGCGGTCGGCGGGGAACCGGTCGGCCAGGCGGCCCATGAGCAGCCGGTGTGACCGGCGGTCGCCCTCATTGCCCAGCTCCTTGCCCTCCAGGTCACCACCGCGCAGCCCGATCAGGACCGTACCGGCCTCGCCGGCCAGCTCGGCAGCACCCCGGTGCTCGTCACCCCATTCCCGGGTCTGATCCACCAACACCGCTCCCCCTCGTGCTCGTCACCCGTCGGGCCTGGCGCCCGGCGGGTGACCAGTCTGCCCGACATCAGGGTTCAGGACCTCCGGCCAACCGGCGGTCCGACGGTGGACGCCTTCCCCGGGCACCGGGGGGTGCTGCGCCCCCGGTGGGTACGCTCCCCCCTCATGACCGACGCCTCTGACGCGACCACCGCACCGGCCACCCCCTCGCCGCCCTCGCCGGCCATGACCGCGGCCGAGCTCCAGGAGATGCTGAACGGCGCCTTCCCCGGCACCGACCTTCCCTACACCGTCGAGTCCATCACCGCCACGACCGCCCGTATGCGCCAGGCCATCGGCCGGCACGACAGCAGGCCGGGAGGGACCGTCTCGGGCCCCACGCTGATGGCCCTGGCCGACTGCGCCGCCTGGATGGTCATCGTGGGCCAGATCGGGCCGGTGACCCTGTCAGTGACCACCAGCTTCCACATCGACTTCCTCCGCAAGCCGGACCTGGTCGATGTGGTGGCCGATGCCACCCTGCTCAAGCTAGGCCGGCGGCTCGCCGTGGCCGAGGTGGCCCTCTACTCGGTGAGCAGCGACGCCATGGTCGCCAAGGCCCAGGTGACCTACTCCATTCCCCCACGGTGAGTGACTCGCCGCCGCGGCCGTCATTGCGTGGCCCGGTGCGTCCGTGCCAGCATCACGAGACAGCCTTCCAAGGGGGAACCAACCATGCACGACCTCGTCATTCGAGGAGGAACGGTGATCGACGGGACCGGCGCACCCGCCCGGGTCGCCGACGTCACCGTCGACCGGGGCCGGATCACCGGAGTCGGCTCGTTCGCCGACGAGGCGGCCAACCGCACCGTCGAAGCCGACGGGCTGCTGGTCACGCCGGGCTGGGTCGACATCCACACCCACTACGACGGCCAGGCCACGTGGGACGAGGTCCTCGCCCCCAGTAGCTGGCACGGGGTCACCACCGTCGTGACCGGCAACTGCGGCGTGGGCTTCGCTCCGGCCCGCCCGGACCGCCACGACTGGCTGATCGGTCTCATGGAGGGGGTCGAGGACATCCCCGGCACCGCGCTGGCCGAGGGGATGCGGTGGGAGTGGGAGACGCTTCCCCGAGTACCTCGACGCCCTCGGGTCGGCGGCAGTGGACCATGGACGTGGGCACCCAGATCGCCCACGGCGCGGTGCGCTCCTACGTCATGGGCGACCGCGGCGCCCGCAACGAGGCGGCCACCCCCGAGGACATCGCCGCCATGAAGCAGTTGGTGAAGGAAGCCATCAGCGCCGGTGCGCTCGGGCTTCTCGACCTCCCGGACCATCGCCCACCTCGCCATCGACGGCGAGCCGGTGCCCGGCACCTTCGCCGCCGAGGACGAGCTGTTCGGCATCGGCAGCGCCCTCGGCGAGCTCGGCACCGGGGTGTTCGAGCTGGCTCCCATGGGGTCGGCCGGCGAGGACATCGTCGGGCCGAAGCAGGAGGTCGACTGGATGCGCCGGCTGTCGGCCGCCATCCACCGGCCGGTGACCTTCGCCCTGCTGCAGGTGGACGCGGCGCCCGGCCTGTGGCGCGAGCTGATGGACGAGTCGCTGCGGGCCGTCGACGAGGGGGCCGACCTCTGGCCCCAGGTGGCCGGGCGGGCCACCGGACTGCTCTCCGGCCACTTCACCACCTACAGCCTCTTCGACCTGATCCCGGCCTACCAGGAGCTGAAGGCCCAGCACCCCTCCCCCGAAGCGTTCGTCGCCGCCCTGCGGACGCCCGCGGTCCGCGAGGCCATCGTCGGCTGGGAGCCCGCCGGCCGACGCCGAGTCCCGGATGGAGCAGGCCTACCGCACCACCTTCGCCCTGGGCAGCCCGCCGGAGTACGAGCCCGGGCCCGAGCGGTCGCTGGCCGGCATCGCGGCCGCCACCGGCCGCACGCCGCTGGCGGTGGCCTACGACGCCATGCTCGAGAACGACGGGCAGGGACTGCTCTACGTGCCCATCCTCAACTACTCGGACGGCGACCTGGATCCGGCCCGCGAGATGCTGCTCCACCCCCGGGCCGCGGCCGGCCTGGCCGACGGCGGGGCCCACTGCGGCGTGATCTGCGACGCCGGGCAGCCCACCTTCATGCTGACCCACTGGACCCGTGACCGCCAGCGGGGCGAGCGGCTCCCGCTCGAGTGGGTGGTCAAGAAGCAGACGCACGACACCGCCCGCCTCTACGGACTCACCGACCGGGGGACCATCGAGGTCGGGGCCATGGCCGACATCAACCTGATCGACTACGACAACCTGCAACTGGGCGACCCCACCGTGGTCGACGATCTCCCGGCCGACGGTCGGCGCATCGTGCAGGATGCCACCGGCTACGTGGAGACCATCAAGTCGGGGGTCACCACCTTCGCCGACGGCAAGGAGACCGGTGCCCGGCCCGGCACCCTGCTGCGCGGGTCCCGCTGACCCAGGCGTCGTCCACCGGCCCGGCCCGATCGGGGGCCGAACGAAGCGGCTCAGCCCGGACCGGCCGGGTGGCCCGACGTGCCGACGGTGGTCCCGTCCGACCGGCCGGATCCCGCGGGGTCACCCGCGTCGCCGGCGGGGTCGGCGGGGCCGGCGGCCAGCTCGACCTGCATCTGCTGGTAGACCCGGTGCTCGACGAAGAAGGCCAGGGTGGGGACGAACCCCGCAGCCACCACCACCACGATCCGTCCCAACCTCCAGCGGGCCCGGCGGGCCAGGTCGGCTGCGGTGATCAGGTAGACGATGTAGAGGTAGCCGTGGATGGGCGCCACGATCTCCGCCTCCCGCTTCACGCTGGCTCCCAGGGCCTGGGCGATGACGATGACGGTGAGGAGCAGGAGGGCGGTGCCGACCACGAAGGCCATCACCCGGTAGCGGATCAGGGCGCCGTGCACATCGTCCTCGCAGGCCCCGGCGACGACCGACGGCCGGCCGGTCCCTCCGGGGCGCGGTGGGCGGCGGTCACCGGTTGCCGGCGGCCGACTCGGTGTCGGACCCGCTCAGCTCGGCCAGGTACCGGTTGTAGGCGGCCAGTCGGGCGGCCTCCTCCGGGGTCTGGTCGGTGAACCGCTCGTGGCGGGCCGGTGCACCCTCGGCCACCGCCGAGCGGGCGGCGATGGCCACGTTCCTCTTCCGGCCTCCGGTCAGGGCCCAGCCGGGCTGGGTGTGGTCGCCCTCGGATCCCGGCTCGACCGCGGCGGCCGGCAGGACCCGTCGGGTCACCGCGGTGGTCTGGTCGTGGATGAGCTGCCACCAGACGTAGACGGCGTACCCGGCAAACAGTGGCCACTCGAAGGTGTAGGCCCAGCTCAGCGTGTTGCCGGCCAGAGCCCGACTCAGCTGCCACCACGTCAACCAGGCGAAGACGGGGAGCAGGATGAGCAGGGTCGCGTGCATGCCGACGCAGCGGGGTGTGAAGTAGCGGCCCACGGTCCCATCGTACCGTCGGACCCCCTCCGCTCCCATTCGGCGCCCTGGCTCCGGCGGGGACCCCACGGCGGGGTCGTGGTGGGGGTCATCGGCGGCCTGCACCAGGACGGCTGCGAGCCGTGGACCTCCTACGGCGCGCCGTTCGGGGCCGACAAGCCTCCGGACCTACACCGCGGCGGCCAGGGGGAGAGGACCCCCGTCCTCCCGGGACCCGAGGGCGACGGCTGCACCATCGGCCTCTGACCTGGTCGGAGTCCGGTTGACATCCCCGCCTGAGCGGATGCGGCTGCCTAGTATCTCTACCGCCCGCATATGCACGCCACCGGGCGCGGGAGTTGACGGCACCGAGACGTTCGTCGACCGCCGATCGAAAGGACCAGCCATGGACGAGCGCCTGAGAATCGGCATCGCCGAAGCCGTCGGGACCATGATCCTCATCGTCGGAGGGCCGGGCACCGCCATCCTGGCCCAAGGGGCCTTCTTCCCCAAGGGCTCCGTCGGGATCCTCGGCGTGGCACTGGCCTTCGGGCTGAGCCTGCTGGTGGCGGCCTACGCCATCGGCTCCATCTCCGGTTGCCACATCAACCCGGCCGTCACGCTGGGCCTGTGGGTCATCGGCAAGACCAAGACCCGCGAACTGCCCTTCTACATCGTGGGCCAGGTCGTCGGGGGCCTGATCGGGGCGCTGGTCATCTTCATCATCGCCAAGTCCAGCTCCGTGCCGTTCAGCGCCCAGACGTCGGGCTTCGCCTCCAACGGGTACGGCATCCACTCCCCGGGTGGCTTCAAGCTCGGCGCGGTGATGCTGGCCGAGGTGTTCTTCACCGCGGTGTTCGTCTTCATCATCGCCTCCACCAGCCGACTGTCCATGCCGGTCGGCCTGACCGGGGTCACCATCGGCCTGACCCTGACGGTGATCCACCTCATCTCCATCCCCATCGACAACACCTCGGTGAACCCGGCCCGGAGCCTGTCGACCGCCGTGTTCCAGGGGAGCTGGGCCCTCAGCCAGCTCTGGGTGTTCATCGTCTTCCCGATCGTCGGGGGCATCCTCGGCGGGGCGGCCTGGCGGGCCCTCCGGCCGGCGTCGGACGAGGAATCCGAGGAGGTCTCCGAGGCCGAGGCCCCGGCCCCCTACGGCCGCCGCCGGGAGCCGGAGTAGCCCCGTCGCCCCCTCCCGTCCCCCTGGCCAGGGCACCTTCCCGCTGACCGCTCCGGCGGCTGGTCGAGCGGCTAGACACGAGGGCCGGCCCGCGCCCGCCAAGCCGTCACAACCCCGTCGTACCGTGCCCGTCATGAGCAACTACACCACTCAGCCCCCCACCCTGTTCCATCCCCACGTCGACGTCCGGGTCAGCAAGCGGAGGAAGAAGACCGCCGGTGCCCACTGGGAGGGCGACCGCATCGTGGTGGTGGTGCCCACCCACCTGACCGGCGCCGCCCGCGACGAGATGGTCGAGTCCCTCGCCCGTCGCCTCATGCGCCACCGCCCCCATCTTCACGCCTCCGACGAGATGCTGGAGCAGCGGGCCCGGACCCTCGGCCGTCGGTACCTCGACGGCGTGGAGCCCGCCTCCATCCGCTGGTCCACCACCCAGAACAAGCGGTGGGGCTCGTGCACCCGCGAGACCCGGGAGATCCGCATCTCCTTCCGGCTCAAGGTGGCCCCCGACTGGGTCCTCGACGCCGTCCTCGTCCACGAGCTGGCCCACCTCATCGAGCCCAACCACTCCGCCCGCTTCCGACAGCTCGAGAACCGCTACCCGCGGCGGGCCGAGGCCGACGTGTTCCTCGAGGGTTACTCCCTCGGCATGCACATGGCCGACAGCGAGGCCGGGCGGCCCGGGGCCCCGGGGGCAGAGGACGACGCCGCCGTCTCGTGACCGGCCGGAGGGGCGACCGGCCGGAATCCCCCATTACATATAAAACCGACTTGATTAGTCATCTTTTCCTGTCTACAGTGACGGCATGGCGTTTGCCTACCTCGATCCGGCGGCAGTCCTTCGCACCACGTCCCTCAACTGCTCCGAGGGACTGCCCGCCGGACCGGGGGTCCCCCCTCCCCCCACGGCCGGTGCCCCTGGGCTGCCGACCGGATCGGGGGACCTCGATCCCGGTCCCGGCCGCCCCCGGCGTCGGGTGGACCTCCTGTCCATTGCCGAGGGGTTCGCCCTGTCGGCCCCGGCCATCACCGAGCTGCACGGGATCAGCGAGCGGGCGTGGGTCCTGCTGGCCGTGACCGACCTGTTCGAGGCGTGGGCCATCGGCTGGCCGCCGGGCGGCCACATCGAACTCCACGACCACGGCCGGTCCCGTGGTGCGGTGGTGGTGGCCGTCGGCGCGCTCACCGAGACCACCGTGCGCTCCACCCCCCATGGCGTGGCCCTCATCGGCACCCACCGGGTGGTGGCCGGCGAGCACCGCTGCTTCGGGCCCCACTACGTCCACGACCTGATCAACGACGGTGAGCGGCCGGCGGTGAGCGTGCACGTCTACGCTCCCCGCCTGACGTCGATGAGCTACTACGAATTGGGCCCGGGTGGGTCGCTCGACCGGGTGCGCACCGACGAGGTCCCGCCCGTCGGGCCCTTCGACGCCACCAGCGACCACGACCCGTCGTGAGTCCGACCGCCGACGACCTGGTCGTCCGGGCCCGTCGCCGCATCCGGCGGACCCGACCCGACGAGCTGGCCGGGGTCGTGGCCGCCGGCGGCGCTGGTGGTCGACATCCGGCCGGCGGCCCAGCGGGCCGCCGAGGGCGAGCTGCCCGGGGCGGTGGTGGTCGAGCGCAACGTGCTCGAGTGGCGGCTCGACCCGGACGGCCCGCACCGGCTCGCCGAGGTCACCGACGGCAACCGCCCGGTCGTGGTGGTCTGCTCGGAGGGGTATGCCTCGTCGTTGGCCGCCGAGTCCCTCCTCGAGCTGGGCTACCACGCCGCCGGCGACCTGGCCGGTGGATATCTCGCCTGGTCGGCCTGGCACGACGCCCTGAACTGACGGGGGCCCGGAGGCCTCCGACGGTCGGGTCGTGGCCGGCCGGCACCCGGATACCGACCGGCACGGCCGTCCGGTTCTGCGCTACAACAGGGCGTGGCCTACGTCCTCGCAGCCAGTGCCGCCTTCGTCAACGCCCTGACCTCGGTCCTGCAGCGGATCGGGGTGGAGACGGCCCCCGACTCGGACACCATGCGGCTATCGCTGATGAAGCACGCCATCACGCGGGGCATCTGGCTCATCGGCTTCGCCCTCATGCTGGTGGTCTTCGCCCTGCAGGCCACGGCCCTGCGCTTCGGCGAGCTGAGCGTGGTCCAGCCGGTGCTGACCACCGAGCTGCTGTTCCTGCTGCTCATCCTGGGTGTGTGGTTCCGCTACCGGCTGGGGTGGAAGGAGTGGCTCGGCTCGCTCATCATCGTGGCCGGGCTCGGGAGCTTCTTCCTGGCCGCCGCCCCCAAGGGCGGCAACGCCATCCCCAGCAACCGGCAGTGGCTGGTGGCCACGGTCCTCCTGCTGGCCGCCATCGCCGGGTTCGTCCTGGCCGCCCTCCGGGGCCCACGGTGGTGGCGGGCGGCGTCCTTCGGTGCGGCCACGGCGGTGACGGCGGCCTACACCGCCGCCCTGACCAAGGCCATCACCACCTACACCACCCAGGGCTGGGGTCATGTGCTGACCCACTTCCAGCCCTACATGCTGGCCGTCTGCGGCCTGGGCACGGTCTTCCTCCTGCAGAACGCCCTCCATGCCGGGCCGATCACCGCCTCCCGGACCACGCTGGTCACCATCAACCCCCTGGTCAGCATCGTCCTCGGGATCACCCTGTTCCGCGACACGTTGCGCACGGGGGTCGGCTGGGTCTCCCTGGAGCTGGTGGCCCTGGCCGTACTGGTGGCCGGCGTGGTCATCCTGGCCCGGTCACCCCTGGTGGCCGGGACCCACGAGACCGGCGACCTCGACGAGATGCTGGGCGGCGCCCGGCGCCGGGCGGGGACCGCCCGGGCCCCGGCGCGGGAGCCGGCACCGGCCGGCTCGATCGAGGCCGTCCCCTCGGTCGGCGGCCGGCCCACGGCCTGAGGCCACCGCTCCCACCGGCCGGGCGTCAGCCGACCAGGGCCCGGTCCCTGACTCCGGGTGGGGCGGCGCACCCGCGGGGCCACACCGCGCACCGGGCGCGGACCAGTGCCTGGTCCACACCGAGGAATCCGTCACCCAGATGGGCCCGCACCGAGCGGAACAGGGCGGCGGTGACCCGGGCATCGCCCAGCGCGCTGTGATGGTCCTCCCAGCTCAGCCCGTAGTGGGCGCAGCAGTCTGCCAGGGTGGCCCGGCCGGCCAGCGCCAGGTGACCCTGGGCCACGCGCAGGGTGTCAACCGTGGGGTGGGGGCCGGGTACCAGCCCCTCGCCCCCGGCGCGGTGGCACTCGGCCCGCAGGAAGGCCAGGTCGAAGCGGTCCACGTTGTGGCCCACCACCACCCGTCCGGACAGCAGACCGGCCAGGGCGGGCCGGATCGAGGCGAAGGTCGGAGCGCCGGCCACCATCGACGCGGAGATGCCGTGGACGTGGGTGGGGCCGGGGTCCCGGCCCGGGTCCACCAGGGTGCGGAAGCAGCCGACCTCCCGACCGGCGGGGTCGAGCACCACCACACCGACCTCCACGATCCGGTCGGCATCGGGGTCGAAGCCGGTGGTCTCCACGTCGACCACGGCGAATCCGGCCCGGCGCCCGAGGGGGAGGTCCACGTCGCCCACCGTAGATCGCCGGTGTGACGGGGTGGCGAACACTGCTGGTCCGGTGTCCGGCCCCGGCCGGGAGGTCTCCCGGCACGGACAGCACGGCCAGCACGGCCAGCCGGCGCCGCCGGGTCGCCGCGGCCGGTGCAGGGTCGGTGGGTCGTCGGTGCCTCTGGGCCCGGTACGGCGACGGCCCGTACCGTGTGGGGTCCGGGCACCGCGCCGTCGGAGCTAGGCGTTGGCGCCGACGAGCTCCTTCAGCTCTCGGGCGACGTCCTCCTCGTGCTCCTGCTCGTCCTGGCGGGCCCCCTTCGGGCTCCACCGACCACGGTTGAGCCAGATGGTCGGGATGAAGACCACCATGCCCCCGACGCACACCCAGAACCAGTTCTGCCACTGCCCGGGCGACTTGGCCAGGCCGTTCTGCAGATCGGTGAGCGCGGCCTGGTGCTCCGAGAGGTAGCTGAGCTCCTTCTGGTAGGGCACCACCAGCGTGGTCAGCTGCTGGTTGTACTTGAGGAGGAGGGCGGTGTTCTTCGGCCCGATCAGGACGGCCACCTTGGCCAGGTTGGCCGCGGTGGGGTTGGCGGCCAGGGCGGCCACCGCCGGGGCGTTCTGGGGCTCGTTGAGCACCCCGAGGAAGGTGGCGTGGGCCTGGGCGAAGGCCACCGATTCCGGATGGGCGTTCAGGAAGGTCTGGGCACTGTAGGGGGTGCCCGGAATGGTCTGGGTGGCCACGGGCTGGTTGTCCACGATCGGGCTGACCGAGGTGATGACCAGGGGCAGGAAGATGAAGGAGATGCCCACCACCAGGCGGAGGATCCACCCCCACAGGGCCAGGCCCGTGCCCACCAGGGCCGGGTTCTTGGCCTCCACCATCTCGGTGTACCCGGCCATCCACGGCGCGTAACAGAGGGAGAGGAAGCAGGCCAGGACCACCTCGATGGCGACCAGCGTGTTGAAGCTGGTGTGCGGATGGGTGGTCTGGTTGAGGAAGACGATCAGGGTGACGATGGCCCCGATGGCGCCCACCAGCATGAACGGCTTGCGCACCTTCAGCAGGTCGGAGAGCACGCCGAACACGATGAGGGCCACCGCGTCGGCGGCCCAGAACCACTCGTTGAGATGGTTGGCCTGGGCCACGCTGAAGTTGAGGCCGTCGGGGTTCACGAAGACGGTCGAGTAGTAGATGGTGAAGAATCCCGACGCCGCGTAGTACACCAGCAGGAAGACGGCGATGCCGAACGAGGAGCCGACCAGGTCCCACTTGAGGATCTGCTGCCACGGTCGGGTGGTGGCCAGCAGGATCTCCTCGGAGGAGATGCCGCGGGCCTTGGCCTCGACGAGGGCCTGGTCCTGGGCCGAGACCATCAGCTGGTCGCGGAGCTTGGCGGACAGGTCCTTCATCAGGAAGAGGCAGATGACGAAGACGACCAACGAGGTCACCCCCGAGATGATGAACTGGCTCTTCCACCCGGTGATGGGGGCGTTCTTCAGGAAGTGGTCCAAGGTGTTGGCGGCCACGATGCTGGTGACCAGGCTGCCGGCCACCGGGCCGACCGTCCAGAAGCCCATGGCCGACGCCCGGCCCACCTGGGGGCTGAAGTCCCGCACCATGGCCGGCGTGGCCACCAGGATCGCCCCCTCCACCAGGCCCAGGGCGCAGATGACGATGGCGAAGCCCCACTCCCCCGAGGCGAGGGGCACGCCGACGGCCACCAGCAGGCCGATGACCACCAGACCGTAGATGATGACGTTGGCCCGGCCCAGCTTGTCGGTCTTGCTGGCCGGCAGGGAGGCGAACGCCCCGATCAGGTTGGAGATGATCACGATCCACACGTAGAAGCTGAACGACATGTGGTAGTTCTGCAGGATGTTGGGCGTGACCCCGGTCTGCGTGTAGTACGTGTAGTAGAGGACGATGGTGGCCAGGACGGCGAGGGCCAGATAGCCGGTGCGCTTGCCGCTGGCCGGGTACTCGTCGATCTCGTGGACGAAGAGGAAGCGGAACAGAGGCCCGTGGGCGGCGGCCCTCCCCTCCCCGGTCGATGACGGTCCAGCCACTGCCGTATCCGTACTCATGCCGTCTCCCCCTGGTCTCCGGGCCGGCCGACCTCACCGGATCGTCCTTTCGACCGTAGCGCAACGGGGCGGCTTATCGCCGGAATTGTCGGCGCGGCAGGCCGGCCTACCCGGTCTGGCCGCGACCGGCCGGTCAGGCGTCGAGGACGGCGGCGGCCACCAATTCCTCGAGGTAGCGGGTGTCCCACCACGAGATCTGGAGCTGCTTGGCCCGCCGGAAGTACAGCTGGATGTCGAACTCCACGGTGAAGCCGATGCCGCCGAAGATCTGCTGGGCGGTGGCCGTCACGTCGCGGAAGGTCTGGCAGGCGAACAGCTTGGCCATGGGGGCCAGCTTGGCCACGCTCCGCCCCTCCGAGCGGGCCCAGGCCGCCTCGTGCACCAGCACCTCGGCCCCGTCCACCGTGGTGGCGGCGTCGGCCAGGTAGTGGGCCAGGGCCTGGAACGCCCCCAGGGGCTTGTCGAACTGCTGGCGGTCCTTGGCGTACTGGACGGTGATGTCCATGGCGTACTGGGCTCCGCCCACGGCCTGGGCCGCGGCCAGGACGATCCCGTCGTGCATGACCGAGTCCCACGTGGACCAGCCGCTCCCGGGGGCTCCGAGGCGGTCGGCCGCGGTGACCCGGACCCGGTCCAGGTCGACCCGGTACTGGGTGTCCGAGGAGATGGACAGCTGCTGGGTCAGCGTGACCCCCGGCGTGGCGGGATCCACGACGAACAGGTCGACGGCCTCGGCGGCGTCACCGGTGCGGGCCAGCACCACGAGGGCGGTGGCCGACTTGGCGAAGGCCACGTGTCGCTTGGTACCGGACAGGACGAAGCCGTCGCCGTCGGCCACCGCCCGGACCTGGACGCCCTTCGGACCGAAGCCGTTCTCGGGCTCGAGCCACGCCGGGGTCAGGATCGCCTCCCCGGTGACCATGCGGGGGAGCCATGCCTCCTTCTGCTCCTGGCTCCCGGACCGGGCCAGGGCCCCGCCGGAGAGGATGGAGCTCACGAAGTGCGGGGACGGGGCCAATGAGCGACCGAACTCCTCGTAGAGGACCACGCTCTCGAGGGTGGACATGCCCGAGCCGCCGAACTCCTCGGGGATCTGGAGGCCGATGAGGTCGAGGTGGGCCAACTGCTTCCACAGGTCGGGCGAGTAGCCGACGGGGTCGTCCTCGAGCTCGCGGACCACGCTGAGCGGGCTGGTGGAGGCGCAGACGCCCCGGACCGTCTCGCGCAACATCTCCTGTTCCGGGCTGAATTGCAGGTCCAACATGGTCAGCTCTCCTGTTCGGGTGGGTCGAGTCGGGCCGGGGGGCGGCCGGGGGTCGGTTGGACGCGGGCGGTCACGGCTGCCACCGGTCGCCCTTCCGCTCCCAGGGGTTGTCGTGGTCCGACACGGGCAGGGCCACGCGGGCCGTGCACGTGGTCTTGGCGTCGTCGTCCACCGACACCGAGATGTCGATGGCCACCCAGCCGCACCCGGTGCCGTCCACACCGGTGTCGGTCACCGTGCCCCGGAACACCATGGTGTCCCCCGGGAAGATGGAGCCGAGCATCCGGAAGGTCACCCGCTGGAGGCGGCCGTACGGCCCGGTCCAGTCGGTGATGTACCGCTCGAACCAGCTGGCCTGGTTGGGGGTGTTGAGGAAGATGTCGCGGGTCCCGTTGCGGTGCACGGCGAAGTCCTTGTCGTGGTGCATGGGTCGCCAGTCCCGGGCGGCCAGGGCCCCCAGCACCACCGTGGTGGCGGTCACCGGATGGGACAGCTCGGGGAGCACGTCACCCACCGAGACCGTGTCGTGCAGGCGTCTGGTGGTGGTGACGCCGGTCATGACCCGCCCCCGTCGGACCGGCGGTAGCCGAACCCGGTGTAGCTCTCCACGGCCACCAGGTCGCCGCGTTGGTTCCGGTAGTCCACGTCGATGACCCAGAAGCGACCGGTGCCCAGCTTGGTGGTCTTCTCGTCGCTCACCGACCGCAGGATCTGACGGGTGACCAGCCGGTCGCCGGGACGCACCGGCTCGTGGAAGACGATGGTGTTGTCGCTCATCACCGCCTCGGGGAGGTCGAGGCCCTCCTTCAGGTCGAAGTGGATCTGGAGCGGCAGGCCCGGGGTGCTCCGGTCGGGGGCCCAGTGGTGGGGGCGGAACCACACCGACACCATGGTCGGCGGAGCGATCGGCCCCCCGGTGACCTCCTCGGCCACCGCCTCGTCCCAGAACAGCGGGTTGCCGTTCTCCACCGACGAGCAGGTGGTCCACACGTAGCCCTGCTCGACGGGGAACTCGCCCCGCTCCTCGTACTGCTCGACCCCGATCAGCCCGGCGATGTCGTCTTCCTTGATGGCGCTCATGCCACCACCCCCTTGTCTCGCAGCTCGGTGATGCGCGCCGCCGACAGGCCGGCGTCGAGCAGCAGGTGGTCGGTGTCGGTCCGGGTGGGATCGCCGGCCACCACGGGGGCGGCGGGCGGAGCCATGCCGGCCAGCACCGGCCCCACCTGACGGAACCGGGTCGGGGCGCTGCCGTCCGACGGCGCCGTGACCGCGTCCACGATGGCGTGGCGGGCGGCGTACTGCTCGTCGTCGACCAGCTCGTCGGCGGTGAGCACCGGGGTGACGCAGGTGTCGGCGCCGGCCAGTTGCTCCGTCCAGGCGTCGCGGCCCCGGGTGGCGAAGATGGCCCGGAAGTCGGACCGGATGGCGTCCTGGACGTCGTCGTCCAGCTGGTGGGCCGTCCACTGCTCGCACCCGAGCAGCCGGCAGAGGTTGGCGAAGAACTTGGGCTCGATGGCCCCGACGGCCAGCCAGCCACCGTCGGCCGTCCGGTAGGTGTCGTAGCAGGCGTACCGGCCGGTGATGATGTTGTGGCCCGGGCCCGACCGGTGCCCCGGTGGCCAGGTGCTCGTCGACGGCCAGGGAGGTCATCCACAGCACCCCGTCGGCGACGGAGACGTCGAGGTGGGTGCCGGGGCCGGTCGCCCCGCGTCCGATGATGGCGGCCATGATGGCCAGGGCGGCCTGGAGCCCACCGCCGGCGGCGTCGGCGATGGTGGCCCCGGACACCGGGGGCCCGCCGTCGGCCCGGGGCTCGGTGGTGGCCAGGTAGCCCCCCACGGCCAGGTAATTGATGTCGTGGCCGGCCCAGGCGGCATGGGGGCCGTGCTGGCCGTACCCGGTCGTGGAGCACAGGATGATCCTGGGGTTGGCCATCGTGAGGTCGGAGAACCCGATGCCCAGCCGGTCCACCACCCCGGGCCGGAAGCTCTCCACCACCACGTCGGCGGTGGTGACGAGGGCCAGGAAGGCGGCCCGCCCGTCGGGGTCCTTCAGGTCGATGGCCGTGCGCCGCAGGTAGCGCGAGCCGCTGTAGGCGTAGAAGGGGGGCTGGATGGGCTCGGCGCCGCGGCCGGGCACCGTCCCCACCTTCACCACCGTGGCCCCGTAGTCGGCCAGGATCCGCGTGCAGCGGGCGGCCGGGCCCACCGTGGCCAGGTCGAGCACGGTGATGCCGGACAGCGGCCCGGCGGGGCCGGCCGGGGGGCCGGTCGCCGGGGACGTTGACGGCGCGACGGCAGCGGAAGTGGGTGGATCGGTCACGGGTTCGTGTGCGGGGTGCGGGATCAGAAGTTCTTGGGTAGGCCGAGTTTGCGGCGGGCGATGATGTTCTTCTGGATCTCCGAGGCGCCGCCGCCGATGGTGTCGATGACCGTGTACCGGTAGGTGGACTCGGACCGGCCCTTCATCGGGGCGTCCTCGTCCCGCACCCGGAGCTGGGCCCCCGGGCCGCCGATGTCCATCGAGGCGTTGGCCAGCCGCGCGCGAGTACTCGGTGGTGAACAGCTTGTACTCCGAGGCCTCCGCGGTGGGCGGGGCACCGCCCTGGGAGGAGGCGAAGACGAACTTGAGGCCCAGCATCCGGGCCACCTCGGCCTGGGTGTGCAGCTGGGCGATCTGGGACCGGGTCACGGCGTCGTCCTTCAGCGGCGCGCCGTCCCGGGTGGCCCCTCGCACGTACTCGGTCAGGAGGTCGAGGCGCTGGGCGATCGGCGAGTAGGTGAACAGGGTGAAGCGCTCGAGGTCGAGGGCCTCCGAGATGTACTGGAACCCCTTGTTGAGCTCACCGACCACATAGTCGTCGGGTACGAAGACGTCGTCGAGGTAGACCTCGTTGGTGCGCTCGTCCCCCATGGTCCAGATCCCCTTGACCGTGATGTCGGGGTGGTTCATGGGCACCAGGAACAGGGTGATCCCGTGGTGCTTGGGCGCCTCGGTGTCGGTGCGGGCGCCCACCCAGTACCAGTCGGCGAAGTGGGCCGAGGTCGTCCAGGTCTTCTGGCCGTTCAGGCGCCACCCGCCCTCCACCCTGGTGGCCTTCAACTGCATGGAGGCGGCGTCCGACCCGGCGTTGGGCTCGGAGTAGCCCACGGCGAACTCGACCTCGTTGCGGAGGATCTTGGGCAGGAACTCCTGTCTTCAGCTTCTCGCTGCCGTGGCTGATGATGGTCTTGCCGATGATGCCGACGCCCTTGCCGATCTGCGGGCCACCCCGGGCGGCCAGGGCCTCGTTCAGCAGGTACTCGTAGATGCCCTCGCCGTCCTTGCCCCCGTACTCCTCGGGCCAGGTGATACCGAGCCACCCCTGCTCCCCCACCTTGGCCATGAACTGGCGGCGCAACGGGGTGTCGACGATCTGGGCCATGTTCTCGCGGGTGACGTCGAAGACCTCGGGATCGTCGTTGACGTCGAGGAACTCCTCGACCTCCTTGATGAATTCGAGCTGCTCCGGGGTGAACTCGAAATCCATGGTGGGCCTCCATCGTCCGGATGCAGCGGGCGCCGCAGTTGGTTTCCTGACTGACCGTCAGATACGGTGGACATCATAGGATGGGCGAGCAGCAGGGGCCAACGTCACCCCCTGTCCGGCCGGATCGCCCGGGGCCCGAGCGGCGCGGGGCGGCGACCGGGGCCGTCGGCGCCGCCGGCACCAGCCGAGCCGACCGTACGAAGCCGTCACCGAGCCGTCACCGAGCCGAAGGGACCACCGCAGAGATGAGAGGCATCGTGAGCATCGCCGGGTATGTCCCCTATCGGCGCCTGCAGCGGTCGGCTGTGGCCCAGCTGTTCGGCTCCGGTGGCGGCAAGGGGACCCGGTCGGTCGCCTCCCACGACGAGGACACCACCACCATGGGCGTGGAGGCGGCCCGTCTGGCCCTCCGGCCCGTGCCCGACGGCCGCCGTCGACGCCCTCTGGTTCGCCACCGCCACCCCGGCCTACCTGGACAAGACCAACGCCACCACCATCCACGCCGCCCTGCGCCAGCCCCGCCACGTCCCCGCCTTCGACTTCGGGGGGGCGCTGCGGTCGGGGGCCGGGGCCCTGCGCGCCGGCCTGGCCGCCGGCGGCACCGGCACCACCCTGGTGGTGCTGTCCGACCTGCGCGACGGCCTCCCCACCTCGGCCGACGAGATCTCGGGCGGGGACGGGGCCGCCGCCGTCCTCATCGGGGACGACGGGCCGGGCAGCCCGGTCATCGCCGAGTACCTGGGCGGGGCCTCGGTCAGCGACGAGTTCCTCGACCGGTGGCGGACGCCGGGCGACCGGCGGTCCAAGGTGTGGGAGGAGCGCTTCGGGGAGACCCGCTACGTGCCCCTCGGCGTCGAGGCCTGGGAGTCGGCCCTGAAGGCGGCTGGGCATGACCGCCGACCAGGTCGACCGGGTGGTCGTGACCGGCATGCACGGCCGGGCCGTCAAGGCCCTGGCCCGCCAGGCTCGGGGTGCGGCGACGGGGTGCTGGCCGACGACCTGACCACCACGGTGGGCCAGACCGGGGCGGCCCATCCGGGCTGGTCCTGGCCTCGATGATCGAAGCGGGCCGGGCCCGGGCAGGTAGTGGCCGTCGTGTCGCTGGCCGACGGGGCCGACGTCCTGGTGTTCCGCACCACCGACGCCCGCACCGGGTGGTCGGCCGCCGAGCCGGTGGCCGACCAGATCGCCGCCGCCGCCGACCTCCCCTACGGGAAGTTCCTCGTCTGGCGGGGCATGGTCACCCCCGAGCCGCCCGCGTCGTCCCGAGCCGGCCCGGGTCTCGGCCACCGCGGCGTGGCGCAGCGAGGAGTGGAAGTTCGGCTTCGTGGGCTCCCAGGACCGGACGTCGGGGGCCGTCCACCTGCCGCCGTCCCGCATCTCCATGAAGGGCGGGGCCGTCGACGACATGGAACCGGTGGACCGTGGCCGACACCGAGGCCACCATCGTCACCTACACCATCGACCGCCTGGCCTACTCGGCCAGCCCTCCCGATCGTCTTCGCCGTGCTCGACTTCGACGGCGGCGGCCGGTTCCCGCTGGAGCTCACCGATGTGGACGCCGCCACCGTCGACATCGGTGACCGGGTGACGATGACCTTCCGCCGGCTCTTCACCGCCGACGGCATCCACGACTACTTCTGGAAGGCCAAGCCGGTGCGGTCGGCCCGCGCCTCCTGAGCAGCACGCAGACCGACCGAGCAGAGGAGACAGGCATGGGTTCGCATGGGATCAAGGACCGGGTGGCCATCGTCGGCATGGGATGCACCCGGTTCGCCGAGCACTGGGACAAGAGCCTCGACGACCTGATCGTCGAGGCCAGCCAGGACACCTTCGCGTCGGCCGGCGTGACCAAGGACGACGTCGACGCCTACTGGTTCGGCACCGCCCAGTCGGGCATGAGCGGCATCACCCTGGCCCGGCCGCTGCAGCTGGAGGGCAAGCCGGTCACCCGGGTGGAGAACTACTGCACCACCGGGTCCGAGGCGCTGCGGGCCGCCGCCTACGCGGTGGCCTCGGGGGCCTACGACGTGGCCATGGCCGTGGGGGCGGAGAAGGTGAAGGACTGCGGGTACCAGGGACTCAACGCCTTCCCCATCCCCGGGGACGGCACCGCCCGCACCCTGACCGCCGCGGCCATGTTCTCCATGGTGGCCCCGGCCTACGGCAAGAAGTACGGCGTGGGCGAGGACGAGCTGACCGAGGTGCTGGCCCGCATCTCGTGGAAGAACCACCACAACGGGGCCCGCAACCCCCGGGCCCAGTTCCGCAAGGAGGTCTCCACCGAGACCATCTGCGCCTCGCCCCGGGTGGCCGGACGCCTCGGCGTGTTCGACTGCGCCGGGGTGGCCGACGGGGCGGCGGCGGCCATCGTGGTCCGGGCCGAGGACGCCCTCCGCTACACCGACAAGCCGCTCTACATCAAGGCGCTGTCGTTCGTCGGCCGGGCAGCGGCTCGGGCCTGATCGACCCGGACTACGACTACACCTGCTTCCCCGAGTGCGCCCGGGCCGCCGAGGACGCCTACGCACCAGGCCGGCATCACCGATCCCCGCCACCAGCTGGCCATGGCCGAGGTGCACGACTGCTTCACCCCCACCGAGCTCGTCCTGATGGAGGACCTCGGGTTCGCCGAGCGGGGCACGGCCTGGAAGGAGGTGCTGGCCGGCACGTTCGACCGCGACGGCGAGCTGCCCGGTCAATCCCGACGGCGGGCTCAAGAGCTTCGGCCACCCGGTCGGGCGCCTCGGGGCTGCGGATGTTCTTCGAGACCTGGCTCCAGCTCCGCGGCGAGGCCACGCCCGAGCGGCAGATCCACTCCGACCGGACGCTCGCCCTCACCCACAACCTGGGTGGCTACCCGGGCGAGATGGTCTCGTTCGTCTCGGTGGTCGGCACGGAGCTGGGCTGATCCGGCCGGCCGGGGCCGGACCCCTACGCCGGGGCCGGCGCCTCGGCCTGGCGCTCGTCGAGGAAGGCCCACCAGGCGTCGGCGCCGCGCCGGGCGGCCTCGGCCACCTGCTCGGGCTCGGCACCCAGGAGGGCCAGGGCGTCGAGAGCCCAGTCGCCGTGGTCGGCCTCCATCCGGGCATGGACGTCCCAGAATTCGGTGTCGGCGGCATCCATCCCGTACCACCGGCGCAGCCCCTCACCCTTGGTCGAGGCGATGGCCGCCGCCTGGGTCTCGTAGGCGGCCAGGCCGGCCACCGCCGCCACCGGGCCGTCGGCCACCAGGTCGGCGTACGTGGCCACCAGCAGCTGGGCGGCCGGGCCGGGACCCGTGGCGGAGGCCGGGGCCTCCAGGGCGTCCGTGAACCGATCGAACAGGACCAGGTGGGACTCGGGGTGACCCAGCTCGTCGTCGAGGTTCAGGCCCACCGTGGAGGCCGCTTCCACCTCGCCCTCGGCGCGGAGCTGTTCCACCACCGCGGTGAGCACCACCGGCAGGGCGGCCTCGAAGGCCCGGTAGTTGACTGCGTAGTCGGCCAACTCGGCCGGAGCCAGTTCACCGGCCTGCCACCGCAGGTAGAAGGGGTGGCTGAGCAGGTCGCGGTCGGCCAGAGCCGAGGCCAGGGCGTCGGCCAGCGGGTGACCGGGCAGGTCGTCGGCCTGGGGGGTCGGGTCGGGGTGCACGCTGAAGGAGGTCATGGCCGCATCCTACCCAGTGGGGGCCGCCAGTACCCGGTGACCCCCACGCCTCCGGTGGGCGCCGGTGCCCACCCTCAGCGGGCGGCCACCGCCTGGTTGGAGGGGTGGGCGTAGCGCCCACTGATCCGGACGGGCAGGCCCAGGTCACCGTCCGGCGCCTCCTCGCCCACGGGTGCGGGCGGCCGCAGGTAGTGCAGTTTGCGCTCGCGCTCCTCGGCCATCTGACGCATCCGCACCAGCATCGCCACATAGGCGGTCAGGGCCACCCCTGAGACCAGGGAGGCGATCCAGGCCACCGCGGCACCGGGAATGCACCCGATCAGCAGGGTGAGGGCGAAGACCAGGGTCAGCACACCGAGGGTGTCCCGCCGACGACGGCGGGCCGCGGCCCGGGCGGAGGCCTCGGGGGGACGGGGCGTCGACTCGGCGACGCCGGGGCGGACCGGGTCGGGCGTCCCCTCGGGACCGGCCCCGCTGGCCACGGGGTCCTCGCCCAGGAAGGCCAGGGCCGGTCGGGGCAGCTGGTCCGCTCCCACCACCGAGAGCTTCGGGGCCACCGGTGCCGGCCGGCCGTCGGCACCCTCGCCGACCACGTCCGACCCGTCGACGGTACGGAGGCGGAAGGCCGGCGTCACCAGGGGCTGGGGGGCGGAGTGCTCGAGGACGCGGAGCTGGCGGTGGAAGTGGGAGATGGAACTGACGGCGCCCACCGTACGGGAACGTCGCTTCAACAGATTGGGCCCCAGGATGACCAGCCACGCCACCAGGATGATGATCACGAGGATCATGGGTATCAACTCCTCGACCGGACTCCCTCGAAAAATTGTAACGATGGGCAATTCGACAGTGGTGGATGGTTCCGGCTACTGGTGACCGCCGGCCGGGTCCGCGGCGGGCCACGTGCACGACGGGGTCGGCAGTAGGGTCGGCGGGCGATGCCGGCCTTCTGGATCCTGATGGCCGCGGCCGCGCTGGCCGCCGGCGTGGACTGGGTGGCGGTGGCGACCGACGACCGTCGGCTCGAGTACGTGGCCAAGCCGGCCGTGCTCACCGCACTGGTGGTGGCCGCGGCGGTGATCCCGGCCGACCGGACCGACCTGGTCGACCGACGGTGGTGGTTCGTGGCCGCGCTGGTCTTCTGCCTGGCCGGCGACGTGCTGTTGATGGTCCCGCACGACCTGTTCGTCCCGGGACTGGCCGCCTTCCTGGTCGGCCACGTCCTGTTCATCGTGGGGTTGCTGCAGCCACCGGTGCCGCCCGGAGTGCCCCCGTTCTCGTTCTCCACCACAGGGCTGGTACTGGCCACCGTGGTCGTGGTGGCGGTCGAGGCCGCACCGGGAACCCTGCTCATCCGGTCGTTACTGGTGACGGGGCAACAGACCCTCGTCCCTCCGGTGTGCGTCTACGTCGCCGCCATCGTCACCATGGTGGTGCTGGCCGTGAACGTCGGGGTCATGGCCGCCGCCGTCGGAGCCGTCCTGTTCCTGGTCTCGGACACCCTGCTGGCCTGGAACCGTTTCGTGCGGCCGGTCCGCTTCGGCGATGTCGGCGTGCACGTCACCTACCACCTGGCCCAGGGGCTGCTGGTGCTGTCGCTGGTCAGATGAACGTCGCCGGATCGACGGTCCCCCCCGGCGCGCCGGCCGGCCGTCGACGACCACAATGGGTTCCCGTCCATCCGAGGAGCTGCGAGCGAGCATGAGCCCCCAACGACCGACCGACGTCACCCCCATCGAGCGGTGGGACCGACTGCTCGACGGGAGGGTGGCGGTGGTGACCGGCGGTGGCGACGGCATCGGGGCCGCCGTCGCCCTGCTGTTCGCCCGTCACGGTGCACTGGTGGAGATCGCCGAGATCGACGCCGACCGCGCCGGCCGGTCGCGCCGTGCCGTCGAGGCCGCCGGCGGTGTGGTCCGTGCCCATGTGGTCGACGTGACCAGCGACGGTGACGTCGAGCGCCTGGCCACCGACGTGCTGGCCGAGCACGGACACGTCGACGTGCTGGTGAACAACGTCGGCGACTACCGCCCCCTGGTCCGCTTCGAGGAGTCGACGCCGGCGTCGTGGCAGGCCATGTACGACCGCAACCTGCGCCACGTGTTCGCCGTGACCCGGGCCTTCCTCGGGTCGATGACGGCGCGGGGCCGTGGCTCCATCGTCACCATCCACTCGGTCGAGGGCATGCGGGGCTACCCCGGCGAGCCGGTCTACGCCGCCATGAAGGCGGCGGCGGCCCACTTCACCACCAGCCTGGCCGTGAGCGTCGGCCGCCACGGGGTACGGGTCAACGGCATCGGGCCCGACCTGACCCAGACGTCGCAGGTCGACTACCTGGCCGGCTCCGAGGGCCACGACCATCTGTGGCCGTCCTGGGCGCCGGTGGGGCGCCTGGGCTGGCCCGAGGACCAGGCCCGGGTGGCGCTGTTCCTGGCCTCCGACCTGTCGGGCTTCGTCACCGGGCACAACATCCCGGTCGACGGCGGGAGCCAGGGCCGGCGGCGGCTGGTTCTACTCCCCGGCGGCCCGCCGGTTCGTGAATCGGCCGACCGGGCTCTGAACCGGCACGGCGACCGGTGCCCCGGTGCGACCGCTCAGGCGAGAACGGCTCGAGCCGACCACCGCCCGCCACGGTGCCCCACGGTGACGTCCACACCGAAGGCGGCGGAGACGGATTCGCCGGTCAACACGTCCTCCACCCTCCCGGCGGCCACCAGTCGGGCTCCCCGCAGCAGCGCGGCGTGGGTCACCCCCGGGGGGATCTCCTCGAGGTGATGGGTCACGAGGATCAGCGGCGGCACGCCCGGGTCGGCGGCCAGCGCCGCCAGATGCGCCAGGAGCAGCTCGCGAGCCCCGAGGTCGAGCCCGGCCGCCGGCTCGTCCATCAGCAGCAGGTCGGGACTCGACATGAGGGCCCGGGCCAGCAGGACCTGCTGTCGCTCGCCCTCCGACAGCAGCCCGAAGGGACGCTCGGCGAAGCCCGGGGCCCCGAAGCCGGCCTCGGCCAGGAGGGCGGCGGCCTCGGCCCGGTCCTCGGCGGTGTACTCGTTCCACCAGGTCTCGAGGGCGGCATGGCGCCCGGTCAGCACCACGTCGAGGGCGGGGAGCTCGGGCCGCAGGGTCCGGCCGACCGAGGCACTGACCACGGCGATCCGCTGTCGCAGCTCCCGCATGTCCACCCGGCCCAGGCGCTCACCCAGGATCTCCACCGTGCCCGACGTGGGCCACAGGGCGGAGCCGACCACCTTCAACAGGGTGGTCTTTCCCGAACCGTTGGGACCGAGCAGGGCCCAGCGCTCACCGGGACCCACCTCCCAACTGACGTCGTCGAGGAGCGGCGTCCCGTGGCGCACGACGCGGACGTGCTCGAGTCGCACGGCGGGGCCGGCCGGGGCGTGGGCTCGGCGGAGCTCGGTCATCGCTGGCACCTTAGGGTGTCCGCCTCCGGCCCCCGGGAAGCGGAGGGCACGCAACCCACCCACGGACGTTCCGGCCGGGCGCCCCCGAGCGCCGGCGTCAGGTGAAGGGGTGGCGGTCCTTCAGGTTGCAGTCGATGCACTCGAGGCCGCCGTCGAGACGCAGCAGGCCGTCGCCCATGGTCGGGAGCACCTTCCCGCAGCCGGCGCAACGCCCGGCCTGCCGCTCGTACTGGGCGGGGATGTGCTCCATCACCCGCTCGTAGAGCTTCCCCACGATGGCGGTCTCCCGATCGGGGTCGAGGTAGGTCTTCGTTGCGCCTCTGGTCACCACCTGTCTTTCGGCACCTTCCGCCGCCGACTTGAGCGTGGTCGCCGCCGGCCTCGCCCTCCGTGCCGTGCTCAGCACTGTGAGCAGCGGCTCCGACGGAATCCGTCGAGGGCGACTTACGATACGGCCGGCCGGAAGCGCAGGGTATCGAGGAGTCCCGAGGATGAGTTCGACACGCCACCTGGAGCAGGACGTCTGTCCGGTCTGCGGATCTCGGGCCCGGGTGGACCTGACCCACGTCATGGTCGGCGACGATCCTGCGCCCCGGGCGCGCGTCGAGCACGTCGAGTGCACCAACTGGGAGTGCCTCCACTTCCCCGGGGGCCGGTAGCCGCGCCGACCGGCACCGGCCACCGACACGCCACTCCGGCGTCGCCCCCGAATGTCGTCCAGAGGCTCAAGCCGGGGGCCGTTCCGGCCGATAACCACGCGATGGCCCTGCAGCGTCGCCACGCCGATCCTTACAGCGCGACCGAGCAGGTCACCCCCTACCTCAACCTCATCGCCTATGAGTACGCGCTGCGGCGCCATGCCGGGCTCCAGCCCAAAGAGGCCGTCCGCTGGTCACTCCGGCGGGTGATGCCCCCACCCGACGGTCTGCACCCCGTCGTGGCGCTGATCGCCGGCTACGAGGCGGACGTGGACGCGTGGGGGGCGGAGGCGATGCAGTTCCTCGAGGGCCTGATCGTGACCCTGGACGAGATCTGGCACCGGCAGCGCAAGTCCCCGGGATGGCGTCCCGGAACGGTGGGTATGGGCTGGTGAGGGCCTGACCGGTCGGGGGCGACCGAGGGACCTCGATCTGGGTCCGGTCCGGGGTGGATTGGGTAGCTCGACTGCGAAATTACTTCTGCCTGCAATAGGTGCCCGGTCGACTGGTTGGTAGTAGAACCCTTGTCTGGCGGATGCTCGCTCCCGCAAGTGTTCGCCACGCAGGTGCACGGCTGCCGCTTGTCGGAATTCCGCCTCCGGCAAGCGGTAGCTGGCCCATGCGGAGACTTCGTCGGCGGTCCCGTGTCGGAGGTCGAAACGTGGGCGAAGCAACGCATCGGTGCCCGGACCGCGGGTCGACCGACACGCCGACACTGGCGGTACGGGTTCGGGCATGAGAGATCCGGGCGAGTCCCACACGTGCCGGTCCTGCGGCTCGGAGTGGTGGCGGGACCGCAGGGCCTCCTAAGGCTCCCGCTCAGGACACGTTGAAGCGGAACTCGACCACGTCCCCGTCCTGCATCACGTACTCCTTCCCCTCCACCCGGGCCTTGCCGGCGGCGCGCACCGCCGCCAGCGAGCCGGCCTCGACCAGGTCGTCGTAGCTGACGATCTCGGCTTTGATGAACCCGCGCTCGAAGTCGGTGTGGATGGTGCCGGCGGCCTGGGGGGCGGTGTCCCCGATGTGGATGGTCCAGGCCCGCGACTCCTTCTCCCCGGCGGTGAGGAAGGTCTGGAGGCCCAGCGCCCGGAAGCCGACGTGGACCAGCTGGACCAGGCCGGACTCCTCCTGGCCGTAGCCGGCCAGGAGTTCGGCGGCGTCATCGGGGTCGAGGGCGGCCACCTCGGCCTCGATCTGGGCGCACACCACCACCGCCTCGGCCGGGGCCACGAGGGCGGCCAGCTCGTCCCGCACCGTCCGGTCCCCGAGTGCCCCCTCGTCCACGTTGAACACGTAGATGAACGGCTTGGCGCTCAACAGGTGCAGCTCGGCCAACGGGGCCGGGTCGATCTCGCCGGCCCCCACCGCCGAGGCGATGGTCCGACCCGAGTCCAGGATGGCCTGGGCCTGCTCGGCGGCCCGCAGGGCCGGCACCAGCTCGGGCTGCTTGCGCGACTCCTTGGCCAGTCGGGCCACCCCGTGCTCGACCGTCTGGAGGTCGGCCAGGATCAGCTCGGTGTTGACGGTCTCGATGTCGTCGCCCGGGGCGATCCGGCCGTCCACGTGGATCACGTCGGGATCGGTGAACACCCGGACGACCTGGCAGATGGCGTCACTCTCGCGGATGGCGGCCAGGAACTTGTTGCCCAGTCCCTCCCCCTCCGAGGCACCCTTCACGATGCCGGCGATGTCCACGAAGGTGACCACGGCCGGCACGATCTCCCGGGACGCGAACACTTCGGCCAGCCGGTCCAGCCGGGCGTCGGGGACCGCCACCACGCCCACGTTGGGCTCGATGGTGGCGAAGGGGTAGTTGGCGGCCAGCACCTCGTTGCGGGTCAGGGCGTTGAACAGGGTGGACTTCCCCACGTTGGGGAGGCCGACGATGCCGATGGACAGTCCCACGGATGGCTCCTCGAAGGGTCGTGACCGACCCGGTCGCCGGGTGGGCCAACGCAACAGCGTAGGTGATGGGCACCCGAACCCGGAACGGACAGATCCCGGTCCCGACGGCCACCCGATCCCCGGCCGGCGTCAGCGGAGCGACCTGATCAGGTACTCGCTCATGGTCGAGCTGCGCAGCCGGGCCAGGTCCAGGCAGGCGTCCACGCTGGTGAGCATCCGGGTCACGTTGGCCGCCAGCTCCTCGGGGGTGGAGGCGTTGAAGAACAGCATGGGGTCGGCCACGTGGTCGGCCGAGGGCCAGCCCTCCTCCACGATGCCACCGATCTCGGGGGCTCCGACGGTGAGCGGGCGCACCACCTCGTTGCGCACGTAGCGGGTCCGGGGCTGGAGCTCCCCCGAGACCGGGGACTGGGTGCCGTGCCAGCGGGTGATCCACTGGCGGTAGCCCAGGCCCTCCGGTCGGTGGATGAGGGCCACGGTGAGCACGCCGGGGGAGCGGTCTCCGTCGGGCCAGTGCCGGGGACCGGCGTACTCGGTGGTCCCGTAGTCGTCGTAGAGGGACTCCACCACCAGGTAGGCCGCCCAACCCAGACCGAGGGCGGCCACCGCCGCCTCCGCGTCGTCCCGGTGCTCGTAGCTGTCCAGCCACACCGACACCTCGGCCACGTGGGGATCCTCCCCGGCCGGCGCCGGAGCCGGGGAGGGCGCCGCGGCGGCGGGGGCGTCGTGGACGTTGACCGACAGGCCGTGGACGCCCGAGTCCAGCAGCCGGGGCACCGTCTCCGCCAGCAGGCGGTCCCGGAGGGCGTCACCGGAGTCGGGACCGCCCTCACCCCACAGCAGGAAGATCACCTTCTCCACGGTCGGCTCGCCGGTCGCGTCAGCGCGGGGCCGGGGAGGGGACCCGACAGGCACCGTCGATGTCGAAGACCTGGTTGAAGCGGCCGAGGGCCAGCCACGATCCCACGCACAGGGCCAGGTCGACCAGCTCGTCATCGGTGTAGTGGTCGTGCAGCCGGGCCCAGAAGGCGTCGTCCATGCCCAGGTGGTCCTCCGAGTAGCGCTCGGCGAACTCGGCGGCCAGGCGCTCCCGCTCGCTCAGCCCGCTCCAGTCGCGCCGGACCCCGACCGACTCGTAGAACTCCTCGGGCACCTCCCCGGGGTCGGCGGCCCGGCCCGGCACGTCCCGGGCCGTGCGCCAGTCGATGCAGATGGCGCACTGGTTGATGCGGGCCATGGTGGTCCGGGCCGCTTCGAACTCGCGCAGGGAGAGCGACGAGCGCTCGTACACCGCGTTGGAGTACCCGCCGGCCGCCGAGGTGAGCGGCGTGGCCAACTCGGTCCAGACGTAGACCAACGGATCCTGCTCCACCGGCACCGTCACGCGTGGCATGGGGTCCCCTCTCCTCGCTGTTCGGTCGGCCCGGTCGTCGACCCCTGGGTCGACGCCTCGTCGCCACCGGTCACCCGGGGCGGCCCGCCCGACGATACCGCTCAGCCCACGGGGGTGGGTAGCCGGCGGACGGCCCGGCCGGCCAGACCGGTGAGGAACTGGATCCACTGGCGCTCGCCCATCAGCCACAGCCAGAGCTCGCGCTGGGCGCCGACGACCACCTCGATGAAGTCCTCCCGGCTCATCCCGAGCGGCTCCAAGGTGGGCTGCCAGCACCGCCACAGCCACAGTCCGATACAGATGTCGTCGGTGAAGCCGGACCGCCAGTCCTGGCCGTCGAGGAGGGCGTAGCGCAGCCCGCCCTTCAGGTCCTCGGGCTCGTCGGGGAGCACCAGCCGCGGACCGCCTTCCACTTCGAACACTGTCATGGATGCACCCTACCCACCCGAACGGCGCCGAAACGGGCGACTCCGTGGCGACCAGGGCCGACGCGAGAAATCGGAACACAACCTTCATCTGGCCGTCCCCGGAACGCCGCTCCGGGCACTGCAACCTTGCAGGCCATCCCCGGAGCAGCCCAGGGGCGGAGGCGGGCTCAGCGCTCGTGGAGCACCGGCGCGCGGTCGCTGTCCTGGTACGTCGAGACGTGCTCGGCGTAGTCGATGAACAGCGGGGCGTCGGGGTCGAACGGCCGGCGGAGGCTGTCGAAGGCGATCCGCTTGTCGAAGGCGTCCAGCTTGACCAGCGCCTCGGGATTGTCGAGCTCACGGAAGTCGAGGCGGCCGCGGGCGTTGTCGAGGGCCTTCCGGCCCCGCTCGGTGCGCACCAGCACGCTGCTCCATCCGTCCATCGACCCCACGCTCCCGACCGAGAGGTCCGCACCCCGCCCCAGGAAGTCGGCGCACTCGTCGCACCCCTTCAGGGCCGCCCCGTGGAAGTTCTTGATGGGCTCGTCCACGGCCAGCTCGCCGTCGCGGTACTCGACGATCATCCGCCCCCGGATCACATCGACCTTGCTGACCCGCTCGAGATCGATCCCGCGGTCCTGCTGGAGGAGCTGGAGCATGAGGCCCTGATAGTCGAAGCTCTTGGTGCAGAGCAGGGCGATGGTCAGCACCACGGCGTCGATCCGGTGGGCCCCGGTGGGCCAGCGCCGCGACTGCATGGCCCGGATGCCCTGGATCTCGCAGGGCGTGCCCACCACGGCGATCCTCGGCTTGGCCGGCAGGTCGTACTTGGACAGGTCCAGTTCGGCCAGGGCCATGGTCTGGTTGTAGTAGCTCCCGGCGGCGTCGACGATCTCCTGGGCCGTGGTGGCCAGGTGGGCCACGCCCTTCCACGGCTCGTCGGGGTCGTCGCTGGGCCGGGTGACCAGGGCGCCGTCGATGTCCCCACCGGCCAGGGCGGCGATGAGCAGGGCCGAGACCACACCGCCGTCCTGGGCGTCGTCGGGCCGGGCCCCGGCCCGCACCGCGTAGGAGTCCATCACCGCGCCCAGGCCGTCGCCGGGGGGACCACCGGTGATCTTCCAGTAGTTGTCGGCGGCGTCGGCCCGGACCACCGTGCCGACCTGGTTGACCCCGCCGTCCTCGGGCTCGCCGGTCACCGTGGACGGCGGCCACAGGGCCTCGTAGCGGAGTCCGCCCCGCGGGCAGAAGTCCCAGCACAGCGAGCAGCCGGTGCACATCTTGACCAACTCGGGCAGGTCGGTGTCCTCGTCGATCCCGATGGAGTTGGACGGACAGGCGGCCACGCACGTCCCGCACTGGATGCACCGGTCGGCGTCGATGACCCCGGCCTGCAGCTCCCAGAACCAGGTCTTGCCCGGAGGCTCGGCGATCCCGTTCATCTCCTCGCGGATGCGGTAGGCCTTCATGCCCGCGCCCCCTTGGCCGGTGCCGACGGCTTGGCGCCCAGGGTGACCGGAGTACCGGTGCCCGTCTCGGCCAGCGTCTGGCGCAGGTCGTCGTTGGGTACGCGGCGGGCCCAGTTGTAGAAGGGCTCGTCCTCCCGTCGCTCGGACTGGTAGCGGCGGACCACCCGGAGCAGCGCGTCGGGCACGTCGTTGACCGGGCGGGCGTGCTCGATCCAGTCGATGAAGCCCGAGCCGGCCCCGAGCGATCCGCCCATCCCGATGTCGACCGCCTCGGCCAGGTGGTTGCCCACGTGCGCCACCTCGCCCCGGAAGCCGATGTCGGCGATCTGGGGCTGGGCGCAGCTGGCCGAGCACCCCGAGAAGTGCATCCGGATGACGCCGGCGTCCTCCCGGGGACCGGACCGCCCACCGGGCAGTGGTGCGGCGCCCACCGGCTCACCGGCCAGCTGCTCGTCGAGGAAGCGGGCCCACTTGACCGCCCGCTCCTTGGTCTCGACGATGGCGTACCGGCAGAACTCGCTGCCGGTGCACGCCACCACCCCGCGGCTGAACGGCCCCGGGTAGGGCGAGTACTTCTGCAGCAGGTCCTCGGCCACCAGGGCCTCGACCCGGTCCTCGGGCACCCCGGTGAAGGTGATGTTCTGATCGGTCCCGACCCGGACCGTGCCGTCGCCGTAGCTCTCGGCCAGGCGGGCCGCCTCGACCAGTTCCAGTCCGTTCATCCGGCCCACCGGGACCGAGCAGCCGACGTAGACCAGTCCCGGTTGCTTCTGCGGGTGGACCCCGACGTGGTCGCCGCGGTACCGGGTCGTCAGGTCCTCGCCGGCCGGCACCAGGTCGAAGCGGGCCCGCTTGGCCAACTCCTCGCGGAAGCCCTCCGGTCCCAAGCTCCTGGACCAGGTAGCGCATTCGGGCCTGCCCCCGGTTCTCGCGGTTGCCCAGCTCGCCGTAGAGCTGGGCGATGGCCCGGGTCACCTCGACGGCCTGCTCCTGGCCGCACGAAGACGTCGATGTCCGAGGCCATCCGCTCACCGTCGGAGAGGCCGCCTCCGGCCAGCAGGTTGAATCCGAGCGTCCCGTCGGCGTCCCGGGCCGGCCACAGCCCGATGTCGTTGATCTCGGCCTGGGCGCAGTCCTCCACGCACCCGGTGACCGATATCTTGAACTTGCGGGGCAGATTGGCGTACTCGCGGTTGCCGGTGAAGAAGTCCGAGACCTTGCGGGCGATGGGCAGGGCGTCGAAGGCCTCGTGGGCGTCGACACCGGAGACCGGGCAGCTCAGCACGTTCCGGGACGAGTCACCGCACGCCTGGACCGTGGTCAGCCCGACGGCGGCCAACCGGCGCCAGACGCGGGGGATGTCCTCGATGCGAAGCCAGTGGATCTGGACCGTCTGGCGGGTGGTCAGGTCGGCGTAGCGGGACCCGAAGACCCGGGACTCGGTGCCGTCGGGCCCCTCCCCGAAGGCGTCGGCCACCACGCCGATCTCCCGGATCTGCGGAGCGGTCAGGAACCCGCCGGGCACCTTGATCCGCATCATGAAGGCATCGCCGCCCTGCTTCTGCGGGTAGATCCCGGCCCACTTGAGGCGCTCCACCTCCCCGGGCACCTTGGCGATGGCGGCGGGACCCTCCTTGGAGTACGTGTCGATGATGGCATCGGCGATCTCGAGCGGATGGCGCTCGAGCTTCCACTGTTCGATCTCGTTGAGCTCGCCCTGGGTGCGGTACGGATTGACGAAGGGCATGGGACGTTCCGTCCCGCGGATGTTGAGCCCGTAGAGCTCGTCCCGGTCCTTGGTCATCTCAGGAGCGCGGCGGCGCGGGGGGTGCCGTCATCTCAGACGTGCAGTCCGCACTCGACCTTGTCCGAATCGGACCAGCGGCCGGCACGGGGATCCTCACCGAACTTCACCGGGCGGGTGGTGGGGGCGCACCCGATGGAGAGATAGCCCTTGGACAGCAGGGGATGCCGGGGGATGCCGTGGTCGGCGCCGTACCCGTCGACGTCCTGCTCGGTCCAGGTGGCGAGGGGGTTGATCTTGACCATGCCCCAGTTGTCGTCGTAGGCCACGATGGGGGCGTCCCGACGGGTGGGGGCGTCCACCCGCTTGAGGCCGGTGATCCAGGCCTCCTTGCCCTCCATGGCCTGCTTCATGGGGCGGACCTTGCGGAACTCGCAGCACTGGGCCGTCCCGCAGGGCCACTCCTCGGCCCCGGCCGCCGGCTTGGTCACGGTGAGGTTGAGGTCGTAGCGCTGGCGGATGGTCTCGACGTACTCGAGCGTCTCGGGGAAGTGGGCCCCGGTGTCGAGGAAGACCACTTCGATGGTCGGGTCGACCTTCACGGCGATGTCGATGAGGACCGCGTCCTGGAACGAGGAGGCCATGGTCAGTTTGGGCCCGAACCGGTCCACGGCCCAGGCCACCACCAGGCCGGCCGGGGCAGTTTCGAAGGCGGCAGACTGCTCGTCCATCTCCTCCCGCAACTGCGTCAGTTCAGATTTGCTGGCCACGATGCTCACCTTCACAACCCTCTCTGTCGTCTCTCGTGCAGAGCAGGGAGTGAACAGTTTCGCTCACAATCCCACCTCCCGCTCCTCTGACTGCCTTGGCGATGCCGACCACCCTGCCCCCCGGGTCCACACCCGCCCCTGCAACAACCCTCAGCACCCTCGTCTCATTCCTCGATCTCCGTCCTGTCGGCCGGGACTGGGCCGCACCCGGACGGGTCCGGTCCGATCACTCCGTCGGAGAAGTACCTGGCCGCCGACCTTTTCGGGCCATGCTGGAGCGATACATCCGACGTCGGAGCACTATACATGAGTAATCAGATCAAGTTTTACGAGAATCCAGGCCTATCTGGTAGGAAATGGGCTCGCCGCCGTGGTCGCGAGGAGCGGCGGCACGGGCCGCCCGAGTGGTCGTCCCCGACGTGACCCCCGCCCCTGACGACGCGGCACCGGGCGGGTCTGCGACCCGTCCGGCCGCGGCACGGCGGACTTCCCGGTGGTGCTGGACCTGGCCGGCCGTCCGTGCCTGGTGGTGGGGGGCGGCCCGGTGGCCGCCCGCAAGGCCCGCGCCCTGGTGGCGGCCGGGGCCCGGGTGAGCGTGGTGGCCGTCGAGGTCGACCCGGCCGTCGACGCCATCGAGGAGCTGGCCGCCGTGGGGCGACGCCCCTACCGGGCCGGGGAGTCGGCCGGCTTCGACCTGGTGGTCGCGGCCACCGGCGACCCGGCGGTGGACGGCACCGTCGTGGCCGACGCCCGCGCCGCCGGCGTGCTGGTCAACGCGGCCGACGGCGACCACCCGGGGACGGTCCGCTTCCCCGCCGTGCTCCACCGGGGCCCGGTGACCGTGGCCGTCTCGACCGGCGGGGCCAGCCCGGCCCTGGCCCGCTGGCTCCGGGACCGCATCGCCGACCGCCTCCCGGCCGGGCTGGAGACGGTGGCCGGGCTGGTCGAGGAGGCCCGGGCCGAGTGGCGAGCCTCGGGTCGGCCCTCCGGGTCGGTGGACTGGGCCACCCTCCTCGACGACCGGGTCCTTCCCCTGGTGGAGGCCGGCCGGATCGACGAGGCCCGGGCCGCGCTCCGGTCCGGAGGCCGCTGAGCCGACCCGGGCCGAGGGCGCGGGCCGTCGGGCCGGGGCCGTCGTCCTGCCCGTCGGTAAGGTGAGGGGCATGATCCCCGACAGCGTGCTCGACCTCGACGAGATCGACCTCTCCGACCTGGCCTTCTGGGAACGTCCGTGGAGCGAGCGAGAGGGTGCCTTCCGGCTCCTCCGCCAGGAGCGCCCGCTGGCGTTCTTCGAGGAGCCCGACGCCACCCTCACCTCGGCCCTGGCCCCTCCCCCGGGCCCGGGCTACCGGGCCGTGACCCGGCACGCCGACGTGACCGAGATCAGCCGCCATCCCGAGATCTACTGCTCGGGCCAGGGCGCGGTGAGCATCCTCGACCTGCCCCCCGAGATGGTGGAGTACTTCGCCGGCATGATCTCGACGGACAACCCGCGGCACGCCCGGCTGCGCCGCATCGTGTCGGCGGCCTTCAACCCCCGCCGGATCGCCAGCATCGAGCAGAGCATCGAGGAGGTGGCCGACCGGGTCATCGACCGGGCCGCCGGTCTGGGCCAGTGCGACTTCGCCACCGAGATCGCCGCACCGTTCCCCCTCGAGATCATCTGCGACATGATGGGCGTACCTCCCTCCCAGTACGCCACGCGTCCTCCACTGTTCCAACATCATCCTGAGCAACGGCGACCCCGAGTACATCCCCGAGGGCACCGACCCGGTGCTGGCCTTCGTCGAGGCCGGCCAAGAGCTCACCGACCTGATGAACGAGCTGAGCGCCTACCGGGTCGACCATCCGACCGACGACCTCACCACCGCCCTCATCACCACCAACATCGACGGCGAGGCGCTGACCTCGGGCGAGCTGGCCTCCTTCTTCGTACTCCTCCTGACCGCCGGCAACGAGACCACCCGCAATTCCATCTCCCACGCCCTGCTGGCTCTCACCGAGCACCCCGACCAGCGGGCCCTGTGGCAGGCCGACCCCCACGCCATCGCCGCCACCGGCGTGGACGAGATCGTCCGGTGGGCCTCGCCGGTCATCTGGATGCGCCGGACGGTGACCGGGGACACCGTACTCTCGGGCCAGGAGCTCCACGAGGGGGACAAGGTGCTCCTCTTCTACAACTCGGCCAACCGGGACGAGGCGGTCTTCGAGGATCCCTACACCTTCGACGTGCGCCGCTCCCCCAACCCCCACGTCGGCTTCGGGGCGGCCGGGCCGCACTTCTGCCTCGGAGCCCACCTGGCCCGCCGCGAGATCGACGTGATGGTGCGCGAGCTGCTGGTCCGCCTCCCCGACATCCAGGCCGCCGGGGAGCCCGACCGGCTCCAGTCCAACTTCATCAACGGGATCAAGCACCTGCCCTGCCGGTTCACGCCCGCCTGACCGCCCCCCGCTCCCCCAGGTACGGCGGCCCGGGGACGCCGAGGGGGCGTCGGCCGCGGGAGGACCCGGGGGACGGAAGCTCCGGATTAGCCGGGCTTGGCCACCATGACCACGGCGGCCACCACCAGCACCGCACCCAGGACGGCCGACAGCCCCACGACCCGGAGGCACGCCGAGCGGAGCCGGGCCCCGGCCGGCATCCCCCCCTCGGTCCCCGCCGGGCCCGCCGCCCCGACCTCGCCCGGGGCCGCCGTCGGATCGGCCACGGCCTCCTGCAGACGGCGCTCGGCCGGCCACAGGGCCATCTCGGCCACCACCGCCACCCCCGCCCACAGGGCCAGGCCGATGGTGATCCACCCGTCACCGAGCGACAAGTCGCCGCCGCTCATGGCCATCAGGGCCACCCCCAGCACCGGGATGAGGAACAACACCCGGCCGATCCAGTTCACCCCGGGCCGGTAGTAGCGGCGGACCGGCTCCGAGCCCGGTCCCGACCGGCGGAGGGCCCAGGCGTAGGCCCCGGCGACGACCACCGCCCCCAGGCCGACCGCCGCCGACAGCACGTGGGCCAGCAGCACGACGTCGTAGGCGGCGTCCCGGGCGTGGGTGGAGGCCAACAGCAGTCGGTCCGGAGCGGTCATCCGGGCGAGTCTGGCACTTCGGACCCCCGGGGTGGCCGGCGGGCGTGGCACCTACTCCGACCCCGGGATTGCTACGCTCGTAACAGGACCTTCATCTTCATCCGTCCATCCGGGTCGAGGGTGGACGGGCGAGATCAGATCGAGGTGGCAAGCACCGTGCGCAGACAGACAACCCAGACCAGCCGGGGCCACGCGCACCACCGATGAACCAGCTCCGACTCGATCCCCTGACCGGCCGCTGGGTGGTGGTGAGCACCGACCGGGCCACCCGCCCGCTGGCCTTCGCCCCCCGGGCCGCCTCCATCCAGGCCGACACGTCCCGGCCGTGCCCGTTCTGCCCCGGCAACGAGGAGCACGTGACCCCCACCCTGGAGACCCGGGCGGAGGACGGGAGCTGGCTCGTCCGGGTGGTCCCCAACCTCTACCCGGCCTTCGAGGGGAACGCCCCCTTCGTGGTGACCAACCGGGGTCCGGTCTTCACCCAGGCCACGGCGGGCGGCACCCACGAGGTGATCGTGCTCTCCCCCGACCATCAGAACTCGTGGTCCATGCTGAGCGACGAGCAGACCACTGCGGTGATGACCGCCATCAGCGACCGGATCGAGGAGCACTCGACCGTCCCCGGCCTCCGTTACAGCCAGGCCATCGTCAATGCCGGCCGCGAGGCCGGCGCCTCCATCGAGCACCCCCACGGCCAGCTGCTCGGGATGTCCTTCGTGCCCCGGGAGCTGGTCGAGGAGCAGGCCGGATTCGCCCGGTTCGCCGGCCGGTGCCTTTTGTGCACCGCGGTGGACGCCGAGGAGAACGTCAACCACCGGGTCGTCTACGCCGACGAGCGGATCCTGGTGATCTGCCCGTTCTGGAGCGGGGCGCCCTACGAGATGCTGGTCATCCCGAGGGCCCACGGTCCCCACCTGCACCACAGCCCTCCGGCCGACCTGGTGGCGGTGGGCCGGGCCCTGAAGGTGGCGCTGGGCAGCCTGCGCGACGTGGTCGGGGACGTCGCCTACAACCTGGTGTTCCACTCGGCCCCCTACCGGGCCCCCGAGCCCTACCACTGGCACGTCCACGTGGTGCCCAAGATCACCACGGTGGCCGGGTTCGAGCTGGGCACCGGCGTCATGATCAACATCGTGAACCCGGAACAGGCCGCCGAGGAGCTGGTGGTCAGAGTTCCGATGGCCCACGCCGGTTAGCTGCGGCCTCCGGCGCCCCCGGGAGGCCGGCCCGCGCCCGCTCGGGCCTCAGGCCAGCTCGAAGCACTGTGAGCCGTAGGGGGCCAGGGTGACCCGGTAGGGCTCGGTCCCGATGAGGGGGAAGGCCACCCGGCCCAGCAGCTCGATGGGCTGGCGCCCCACCCACCGCTCCACGTGGAGCTCGGCCGGCTGGGCCAGCTTGGAGAGGTTGTGCACGCACAGCACCGGGTTCACCGGCCCCCGCTGGGCCTCGTCGGGGGCCGACCGCACGAAGGCCAGCACCGACGGGTTGGCCGACGAGATGACCTCGAGCTCCCCCGTCCCGAGCACGGGGAACTCCCGGCGCACGGCCAGGATCCTCCGCATCCAGTGCAGGAACGAGCTCGGGTTGCGCTGCTGGGCCTCGACGTTGACGGCCGAGAACCCGTAGACGGGGTCCATCAGCGGCGGCAGGTAGAGCTGGGCGAAGTCGGCCCGGCTGAACCCGCCGTTGCGGTCCGGGCGTCCACTGCATGGGCGTGCGGACCGAGTCCCGGTCGCCGAGATAGAGGTTGTCCCCCATCTGGATCTCGTCGCCGTAGTAGATGACGGGGCTGCCCGGCAGCGATGAACAGCAGGGCGAAGAGCAGCTCGGAGAGACGGCGGTCGCGGTCGAGCAGCGGGGCCAGCCGGCGCCCGATGCCCATGTGGCGCTTCATCCGCGGGTCCTTGGCGTACTCGGCGAACAGGTAGTCGCGCTCCTCCTCGGTGACCATCTCGAGGGTCAGCTCGTCGTGGTTGCGCAGGAAGATGGCCCACTGGGCAGGCGCCGGGGATGCCTCGGGGGTCTGGGCCAGGATCTCGGTGATCGGGATAGCGCTGCTCGCGCCGGACGGCCATGAACAGCCGGGGCATCAACGGGAAGTGGAAGCACAGGTGGCACTCGTCGTCGTCCCCGAAGTAGTCGGCCACGTCGGTCGGCCACCCGTTGGCCTCGGCCAGCAGGATGCGGCCCGGGTAGTGCGGCCTCCAGCTCGCTTGCGGATGCGCCGGATGAAGGCGTGGGTCTCGGGCAGGTTCTCGCCGTCGGTGCCGTCCGTCTGGTACAGGTAGGGGACGGCGTCGAGCCGGAACCCGTCGAGCCCGAGATCGAGCCAGAACCGGACCACGTCGAGCATGGCGTCGGCCACCTCGGGGTTGTCGTAGTTGAGGTCGGGCTGGTGGGAGTAGAAGCGGTGCCAGTAGTACTGCTCGCGCTGGGGTCGTCCAGGTCCAGTTGGACCGCTCCGACGTCGATGAAGACCACCCGGGCCTCCGGCCAGCGTTGGTCGTCGTCGTTCCACACGTACCAGTCGGCCTTGGGGTTGTCTCGGCTCGAGCGGGACTCCATGAACCAGGGGTGCTGGTCGCTGGTGTGGTTCATGACCAGGTCGGCGATGACCCGGATGCCCCGGGCGTGGGCCTCCTCGAGCAGGCGCTTCAGGTCGTCGACGGTGCCGGACTCGGGATGGACCGATGAAGAAGTCGCTGATGTCGTAGCCGCCGTCGCGCAGCGGCGAGGGGTAGAAGGGCAACAGCCACAGGCAGTCGACGCCGAGCCACTGGAGGTAGTCGAGCTTGGCGATGAGCCCGGGGATGTCGCCGATCCCGTCGTTGTTGCCGTCGAAGAAGCCGCGGATGAGTACCTCGTAGAAGACGGCCCGTTGGAACCAGAGGCGATCCTCCTCGGGCGGGGGCAGCGGGGTGTGGTGGGACACCGGGTGGGTCAGCCCGCCCAACGGTGCGAACGGAACGGACATCGCCGCGCCCGGGGATGATTCAACGGTCACGCTGGCACGCTACCTGAGCGGTCATGCTCCGATAGGGAGCTTCGGGCGTCAATCGGGTGATTCGGGTGACACCGGACCCGACGGCAACACCCGGTCCAACACGCGGTCGGCGGCCACGTAGGGATCGACCTCGCCGTCCAGCACGGCCCGGCTGATGTCGTCCACCCCGTCGCCGGCCAGTACCCCGTCGACCCGCTCGCCGAGGCGGGCCACCAGGATCTGGCGGAACTCGCGCGCCATCCGCTGCCGCCGGTGGACGGCCAGGCTGCCGTGCGCGATCTGGTGGTCCCGGTGCTGGCGCACCGTGGCCCACAGCTCCTCCACCCCTTCCCCGGTGGAGGCCACCGTCTCGACGATGGGCGGGCGCCACGAGCCGAGCTCGGTCAGGTCGAGCATCAGCTCCAGGTCCCGGCGGGTCTCGCGCGCCCCGGGACGGTCCGCCTTGTTGATCACGAACAGGTCGGCGATCTCCAGCAGGCCGGCCTTGTTGGCCTGGATGGCGTCCCCCCACCCGGGGTTGACCACCACGACGGTGGTGTCGGTGGCCGCGGCCACCTCCACCTCCTGTTGCCCCACCCCGACCGTCTCGACCAGCACCACCGGCATGCCCACCGACGACGAGGGCACGGACCGCGTCGGGCACGGCCACGGCCAGGCCGCCCGAGATGGCCGCGGGTGGCCATCGAGCGGATGAAGACCCCGTCGTCGAGGGCGTGGCTGGACATACGGACCCGGTCCCCGAGGATGGCTCCCCCCGAGTAGGGCGACGACGGGTCGACGGCCAGCACCGCCACCTGGTCCGGCCCCGTCCAGGCCCACCCGGCGGGCCAGGGTGACCAGTCGGTCGGTCAGGGTCGACTTGCCCGCCCCCGGGGCGCCCGTGATGCCCACGGTGTAGGCGTCGCCCGGGGTGGTGTAGGCCAGGCCGGCCACCGTCCGGGCCGGCACGCCCCCCCGCTCGACCAACGACAGCAGGCGGGCCAGGGCCGCCTGGTCCCCGCCTCGGGCCGCCTCGAACAGCGCGGCGGGATCGGTGGGACGGGGTGCAGGCATGGAGTGCCGAGCGTATCCGGCCCCGGACCGGGCGTCAGGCTCGTCGGACGTGCGCCCCGAGCGACGCCAGTTTGCCGTCGAGGTCCTCGTAGCCGCGGTCGACGTGGTGGGCGTCGGTGACCACCGTCTCCCCGTCGGCCACCAGGCCGGCCAGGACCAGCGCGGCGCCGGCCCGGATGTCGAAGGCCCGGACCGGCGCACCCGAGAGGCGTGCGCACCCCCCTGACCACGGCGTGGTGGCCCTCGGTGCGGATGTCGGCCCCCATGCGGCGCAGCTCCTCCACGTAGCGGAACCGCCCGAAGAACAGGTTCTCGGTGACGATGCCCACCCCGTCGGCCACGGTGAGCAGGGTGACCAGCAGCGGCTTGTAGTCGGTGGCGAAACCGGGATAGGGCAGGGTGGCCACGTCCACCGACTCGAGCCGGTCGGTGCGGTCCCGCACGGCCCGCAGGCCGTCTGGCTCCTGGGTGATGCGGATGCCGGTGGCCGACAGCTTGCGGATGAGCATGTCCATGTGGTCGGGGCGGCCGTCCTCCACCACCACCTCGCCGCCGGCCAGGCCGGCCGCCACCAGGAAGGTGGCCACCACCAGCCGGTCGGGGATGACGGCGTGCCGGGCCGGGTGGAGGGCGTCGACGCCCTCGACCTCGATGCGCGAGGTGCCGGCCCCGGTGATCCTGGCCCCCATGGCGTTGAGGAACCCGGCCAGGTCGCTCACCTCGGGCTCGCGGGCGGCGTTCTCGATGACGGTGGTCCCCTTGGCCAGCGCCGCGGCCATCAGCACGTTGTCCGTCCCGGTGTGGCTCGGGTACTCCAGCACCACCCGGTTGCCCACCAGCCGGGGCGATCCGGCCACGGTCGACTCCACGCGGCCCTCGACGTAGCCGTGGGACGAGGTGAAGGCCACGCCCATGGAGGTGAGGGCGTGGAGGTGCATGTCGATGGGCCGGGGGCCGAAGTCGTCACCCCCGGGGAGCGACACCTTGGCCCAGCCGTGCCTGGCCAGGAGCGGGCCCGAGCACGACCACCGAGGCCCGCATCTTCTCCACCAGCTCGTAGGGGGCCTCGGGCACCACGTCGGCCGGCGTGGTCACCACCAGCTCGTCGGGCGTGCTGCCACGGCGCACGTCGACGCCCATGGCGGTGAGGAGCTCCCCCATGATGTCCACGTCGGTGATCTGCGGCACGTTGGTGAGCACGTGGCGTCCCTCGGCCAGCAGGCAGGCCGCCATCAACTTGAGGACCGAGTTCTTGGCCCCACCGGCCCGCACGGTCCCCGCCAGGGGACCGTTGGGTGTGACGACGAACCGGTCCACGGGCACCAGTATGGCCGTCTCCCGCGCCCCGATGGCTCATTTCGCCGTCCGGGAGCCGACTCCACGAGCTCGGGGCCGGTCGGGGCGCCCAACCACCCGGCCGGGGCCGGAGGGGATTGCCCCCGCCGCCAGCCACTATCGTCGAGTTCCGTGACAACGACACCCCAGGCACCTGATCGCAACTTGGCCATGGAGCTCGTCCGGGTCACCGAGGCCGCCGCCATGGCGGCGTCGCGGTGGATGGGGCGGGGCGACAAGGAGGGGGCGGACGGGGCCGCCGTCAACGCCATGCGGATCGTCCTGTCCAGCGTCTCCATGGACGGGGTGGTGGTCATCGGCGAGGGCGAGAAGGACAACGCCCCCATGCTCTACAACGGGGAGCGCATCGGGGACGGCAACCCCCCCAAGGCCGACATCGCCGTCGACCCCATCGACGGCACCACCCCGACGGCGCTGGGCCGCGGCGGCGCCCTGGCCGTGATCGCCGTGTCCGAGGAGGGCACCATGTTCGACCCCGGACCGTGCGTGTACATGGAGAAGCTGGCCGTCGGCCCCCGGTCGGCGGGGAGCATCGACATCACCAGGTCCATCGAGGACAACCTGACCGCGGTGGCCAAGTCCAAGGGGACCTCGGTGCGGGACCTGACGGTGGTCATCCTCGACCGGCCCCGCCACGCCGAGCTGATCGCCTAGGTCCGGGCCACCGGGGCCCGGATCCGGCTCATCACCGACGGGGACGTAGCCGGCGCCATCGCCACCGCGTGGCCGGACACCGGGGTCGACATGCTGGTGGGCATCGGCGGGACACCCGAGGGGGTCATCGCCGCCGCCGCCCTCAAGTCCATGGGTGGGGAGATCCAGGGCCGGCTGTGGCCGCGGGACGAGGGTGAGCGGCAGGCCGCCGTGGACGCCGGCTACGACCTCGACGCCGTGCTCACCACCGACGACCTGGTGCGCGGGGACAACTGCTTCTTCGCCGCCACCGGCATCACCGACGGCGAGCTGCTGCACGGCGTGCGGTACGACGAGTTCGGGGCCACCAGCCAGTCACTGGTGATGCGGTCCAAGTCGGGCACCGTGCGGCTCATCGAGGCCCGCCACCCGCTGCACAAGCTGGCCGAGTACAGCGCCATCGAGTTCGCCTGAGGGGTCGGGTCCGACCCGCCGCGCCCTGGTCGGGGCGTCAGGCCTGTGTGCGGATCGGATCGGGGGTCCGTCGGACCGCGACAGACCGTTCCGCCGCGTCCGGTCAGCCGGCGCCGTTGACCGGCCAACCCGACGGGTCGGCCGGTGCGGGGCGGTAGGCGGGGGCTTCGTCCAGCACGTGCTCGGTCCACCCGGCGCCGTCCCAGAACCGGAGCCTGGTCCGGTTGGAGGGGTCGGGATACCAGTCGGCGGGGACGGCGGACGGGGAAGTCCCCGCTGACGCCCCGGCCAGGTCGGTCTCCGGGGACGACTGGACCGGGGGCCGGTCGGCGGATCCGGTCGGGGTCGGACTCGGGGCCGCAACCGCCCCCTGGTCCGTCGACTGGTCCGTGGTGTGGTCCGTCGCCCACTGCGATCCGTCCCAGTACCGGACCTCGTCCGGGTCGGACGCGTTGCGGTACCAGCCGGCCGGGCGGTCCGGCGCCGTCGGCACCGCGGTCTCGCCCGGGGCCGGGGACTCCACGGACGGGTACGAGTTGGAGGCCGTACCGCCGGTCGGGTGGGCCGCGGGAACGGGAGTCAGCGGGTCCTCGGCGATGGCTCGACCGTCGCTCACCCACTCGGTGGGACGGCCGTCCGAGTACAGCCGGAACCGGTGCCGCCCGGCGGGATCCGACAGCCACTCCTGCGCCTGGTCGACTGCCATCTCCGCTCCTCGTCCACCGCTCTAGGGCAAAAATGCTAGTGGGCGATCGGTGTCTAGGGAAATGGGCCGGGGCCCGACCGCTCGACCACCACGACCCCGTTCCACTGCGGCACGGACGCGGAGGTGCGGATCCTCACCGTCGACGACACGGTCGCCGCCCCGGTGCGTCGGGCCGTGTAGTAGACGCGGCGGGTCCCGTCCGGGAGCACCGAGTCCGACACCAGATGGAGTCGGCTCGACGGGTTGACCATCGGGGCCTCGGTCACGGCACGCCTGAACGGGGACCGGGGCACGCTCACCGCGATGCACGCCCCGGGCAGGACCCGGACCACGGGGATGGGCTGTCCATCGGTGAGCACCAGACGGACGGTCGCCGCGCCGGTGTGGCATCCCGGCGGGGCCACCGTGGTCGGGGCACTCGAGGTCGACGGCGAGGAACAGGCGGTCAGACCCAGGGCCAGGGCGGCACCGACCACCGGCGCCCAGCGCCGACCGGTCACGGGAGGAGCACCGGCGGGCCCGAGCGGACGGGCCGGCTCAGGCGCTGGCGGACGAGGTGGCGTCGACCGCCTCGAGACGGACCTGGGCCCGCCGCAACTCGGCCTCCGCCTCCACCACCTCGGGGTCGGGTTCGTCGCCGTCCCCGGGCGCCGAACCGCCGGCTGCCCCCGTGCCTGTGGTGCGTGCGCCCCCGCCCAGTTCGGCCACGCGGGCTTCGGCCGCCTCCAGGGCGGTCCGGGCCCGGTCCACGTCGATCTCCTCGGCCAGCTCGGCCACGCCGATGAGCATGGTCACCCGGGAGGTGGGGGCGGTCGACTCGCCGCCCCCGTCGACCACGCCCAGCTCGACCTGGACGAAGCCGCCGTGCGCGGCCACGCGTTCCTCGTCCCCCTCGCTGCGGACCACCCGGACCACCCCGGGCTCCACCGTGCCCACCAGCGGGGTGTGCCCGGCCAGGAAGGTGGCGTCGCCCTCGCCGGTGCGGAGGATGACCTCGGCGGCCAGCCCCGAGACCAGCACGCGCTCCGGGGTGACCAGGTTGACGGTGAACAGGTTGCTGTCGGCCACGGCGTCCGGTCCCGATCAGTCGTTCTCGAGGGCGTGGGCCTTGGCCAGCACCGACTCGACGCCGCCGACGTTGAGGAAGGCCTGCTCGGGGACGTCGTCGAGCTCGCCGTTGACCAGCGCCTCGAACGACTCGACCGTCTCCTCGACCGGCACGGAGATGCCCTTCAGGCCGGTGAACACCTCGGCCACGAAGAACGGCTGGGACAGGAACCGCTGGATCTTGCGGGCCCGGGTCACCGTCACCCGGTCCTCCTCGGACAGCTCGTCCAGCCCGAGGATGGCGATGATGTCCTGCAGCTCCTTGTAGCGCTGCAGGACCTCCTGGACCCGGCGGGCCACGTCGTAGTGCCGCTCGCCGACGATCTCGGGGGCCAGGATGTTCGACGTCGAGGCCAGCGGGTCGACCGCCGGGTAGATGCCCAGCGAGGCGATCTGCCGGGACAGCTCGGTGGTGGCGTCGAGGTGGGTGAAGGTCGTGAACGGCGCCGGGTCGGTGTAGTCGTCGGCCGGGCACGTACACGGCCTGCAGCGAGGTGATGGACCGGCCCCGGGTCGAGGTGATCCGCTCCTGCAGCTCGCCCATCTCGTCGGCCAGGGTGGGCTGGTAGCCCACCGCGGAGGGCATCCGGCCGAGCAGGGTGGAGACCTCGGAGCCGGCCTGGACGAAGCGGAAGATGTTGTCGACGAACAGCAGCACGTCCTGGTTCTTCACGTCGCGGAAGTACTCGGCCATGGTCAGCGCGGCCAGCGCCACGCGGAGGCGCACGCCCGGGGGCTCGTCCATCTGGCCGTAGACCAGGGCGGCCTTCTCGATGACGCCCGACTCCTGCATCTCGAGCCAGAGGTCGGTGCCCTCGCGGGTGCGCTCGCCCACGCCGGCGAACACCGACACACCGCCGTGGTTGGTGGCGACCCGGTTGATCATCTCCTGGATGAGCACGGTCTTGCCCACGCCGGCCCCGCCGAACAGGCCGATCTTGCCGCCCTGCACGTACGGCTCGAGCAGGTCGATGACCTTGATGCCGGTCTCGAACATCAGCGGCCCGGGGCTCGAGGCTGGTCGAAGGCCGGGGCGCGGCCGGTGGATCTCCCAGTGGTCGTCGACCTCACCGATGTCGTCGGTGTCGAGCGGCTCGCCCAGCACGTTGAACACGTGGCCCGAGCACGGCGTTGCCGACCGGCACCGTGATGCCGCGGCCCAGGTTGCGCACCGGCGGCGCCCCGGACCAGGCCGTCGGTCGGCTGCATGCAGATGCAGCGCACCCGGCCCTCGCCGATCTGCTGGGCCACCTCGGCGGTGACGGTCGTCGTGCGCGCCCTCGAGGTCGACGTCCATCTCGACGGCGTAGTTGATCTCGGGCAGGGCGTGGGGCGGGAACTCCACGTCGACGACCGGTCCGGCGATGGCCACGACCCGGCCGTCTCGAGGGCAGGCTGCCGGCGTCGGGGCGGTGGGCTGCGGTGCGGTGGTGGTCATGACTGCGTCAAGCTCCCTTCGGCCTGGCGGAGCGCCTCGGCGCCGCCGACGATCTCCATGATCTCGGTGGTGATGGTGTCCTGACGGGCCCGGTTCATGATCCGCTGAGTACGTTCTTGATCAGCTCGTCGGCGTTGTCGGTGGCCGCCGCCATGGCCCGCTGGCGGGCGGTGAGCTCGGAGGCCGCGGCCTCGAGCAGGGCGCCGAAGATCTCCGACTCGACCGCCCGCGGGGCCAGGCTCGGCCAGCAGGTTGGCGGCGTCGGGCTCGAACTCGGTGTAGCCCTCGGGGCCCTCGGGCTCGGCCGGGGCGACCGGCGCCGTGGCCTCCGCCCTCGGTCGACGCACGGGGATCGAGCAGCGGGAGGAGCTGGCGCACCTCGACCTTCTGGGTGCCGGCCGAGAGGAAGCGGGTCGAGACGATCATCACCTGGTCGACCTCGCCGGCGACGAACGGGGTGAGCACGGCGGCGGCGACGGCCCGGGCGTCGGCGAAGGTGGGGCGGTCGGCCATGCCGGCGAACGACTGCTCCACCTCGATGGCCCGCGGTAGCGGAAGTAGCGCTGGGCCTTCTTGCCCACGGTGAACAGCCGCCACTCGGCGCCCGTCGGCCTCGAACCCGCTGCAGCAGCCGCTCGGTGGCCCGGAACACGACGGTGTTGTACGCGCCGCACAGGCCGCGGTCGGCCGACGATGGCGAGGACGCCGACCCGCTCGACGGCGACTCGGGCGTGCCGAGCAGCCGGCCGGCGGCCAGCGGGATCGCCGCTGCGGCCGTCGGCCAGGACGATCCGGGCCATGCCCTCGCGGTAGGGCCGGGTGGCGGCGATCCGGCTCTGGGCGCGCACGATCTGGGACGCGGCGATCAGCTCCATCGCCTTGGTGATCTTCTTGGTCGACTGGACGCTGCGGATCCGTCGACGAAGGACGCGCTCCTGGCCGCCGGCCATGGGTCAGTCGACCTTCCCGGTGTCGAAGCGCGTCGAGGAACGTGCTGCAGGCCGCCGGTCGAGCGCGTCGCCGTCGGGCAGCGTCCCCGGTCGTGCGGATGCTGCTCGAGGAGGTCGGCGTGGTTGGCCCGGAAGTACTCGCGCAGCTCGGTCTCGAAGCGCCGCACCTCGGCGACCGGGACCGTGTCCGACCCAGCCCTTGGTGCCCGGCGTAGATCACCAGCACCTGCTCCTCGACCGGCACCGGGGCGTTCTGCGGCTGCTTGAGCAGCTCGGTCAGCCGGTAGCCGCGGTCGAGCTGGGCCTGGGACACCTTGTCCAGCTCGGACCCGAAGGTGGCGAAGGCCTCGAGCTCGCGGAACTGGGCCAGGTCGAGCTTCAGCGTGCCCGACACCGACTTCATGGCCTTGACCTGGGCGGCGCCGCCGACCCGGCTGACCGAGTTGCCGACGTTGATGGCCGGGCGCACGCCGGAGTAGAACAGGTCGGACTCCAGGAAGACCTGGCCGTCGGTGATGGAGATCACGTTGGTCGGGATGTAGGCCGAGATGTCGCCGGCCTTGGTCTCGATGATCGGGCAGCGCGGTCAGCGAGCCCGCCGCCCAGCGGCGTCGGACAGCTTGGCCGCCCGCTCGAGCAGCCGGCTGTGCAGGTAGAAGACGTCACCGGGGTAGGCCTCGCGACCCGGCGGGCGGCGCAGCAGCAGCGACATCTGCCGGTACGCCTCGGCCTGCTTGGACAGGTCGTCGTAGACGATCAGGGCGTGCTCGCCGTTCTCCATCCAGTGCTGGCCCATGGCGCAGCCGGCGTAGGGGGCCAGGTACTTGAACGGGGCCGGGTCGCCGGCGCGAGGCGACGACGACCACCGTGTACTCGAGGGCGCCGTGCTCGCTCCAGGGTGGCCACGGTCTGGGCCACCGAGGAGTCCTTCTGGCCGATGGCGACGTAGATGCACTTCACGCCCTGGCCCGTCTGGTTGAGGATCGTGTCGATGGCGACGGTGGTCTTGCCGGTCTTGCGGTCGCCGATGATCAGCTCGCGCTGGCCCCGGCCGATCGGGGTCATGGCGTCGATGGCCTTGATGCCGGTCTGCAGCGGCTCGCTCACCGGCTGGCGGCCGCACGATGCCGGGGGCCTGGACCTCCAGGCGGCGGGTCTCGGTGGTGGCGATCGGGCCCTTGCCGTCGATGCGGCTCGCCGAGCGCGTTGACCACCCGGCCGAGCAGCGCGTCGCCGACCGGGCACCGACAGGATGCGGCCGGTCGCCTTGACCATCTGCTCCTCCTCGAGGCTGGTCGACGTCGCCGAGGACGACGGCGCCGATGGTCTCCTCGTCGAGGTTGAGGGCCAGGCCGAGCGTGCCGTCCTCGAACTCGAGCAGCTCGTTGACCGCGGCGCCGGGCAGCCCGGAGACCCGGGCGATGCCGTCGCCGACCTCGACGATGCGGCCGACCTGCTCGGTCCCGACCTCGGGGGTGTACTCGTCGACGTGCCGCCGCAGCGCCTCGGTGATCTCGTCGGCGTTGATCGTCAGCTCTGCCATCGGCTGGATTCCTTCCTTCGGGGATCTGGTAGGCCGCCTCGGAGACGAGGAGGTGCTCCTTCAATTCGTCCAGACGGTGGCGGGCGCTGGCGTCGACCAGCAGGTCGCCGACCTGGACGACCACGCCGCCGAGCAGCTCCGGGTCGATGGTCACCTGCAGCTCGACCGGATTGCCGGCCAGTCGGGCCAGGGCGTCGCTGAGGCTCTGCCGCTGGGCCTCGTCGACCTGGTCGGCCGACTGGACACGGGCCACCCGCCAGCCCCGGGCCCGTGCCGCCTCCTCGACCAGGGCGTCGAGGGTGGCGACGATGTCCCGGGCCCGGCCGCCCCGCACGGCGTAGGCGGCCAGGCGGCGGGTGGCCGGCAGGACCTGGTCGCCCAGCAGGTCGCCGATCACCTGCTGGCGCAGCGCGACGGGCAGGTCGCGGTCGCCGAGGGCGTGGCGGAGCGGCCGGCTGGTCTCGACGGTGCGGGCGAACCGGAACAGCTGGTCCTCGATCTCCTCGAGCTCGGCCACGGTCACCTCCTCGAACACGGCGGCGGCGTACCCCGATACCCGGTTGCGCGACCCGAGGCGGCCCAGGGCGGCGGCATCGTCGGCCTCGCCGGCCACCGACGGCCCGTGCTCGGCGGCGATCCGCACCTGGGCGGCCAGCCAGTGGAACGACGCCTCGAGCTCGGAGGCCGGCACCACGCTCACCGCCTGGTGGACCAGGCGACGCACCTCGGACCGCACCCGACCCTCGAGCAGGTCGTCGAGGACGGCCCGACGCGCCGCCACCGGCACCGATCCGTCGTTGATGGCCAGCGCCAGCTCGTTGTTGGTGTCGATGAGCTCGGCCACCGAGTGCAGCTCGGCCGCGGCCGCTCCCAGGGCGCCGGCCTCGGCCAGCGACTCCTCCTGGGCGGCCAGGTAGCCCTGGAGGGCTGGGTTCACCGGCCGCCTCCGGCCGCCCCGGCGGCGGCCCCGGTGGTGGATTCGGCCCGCACCGCGGCGATGGCCTCGTCGATCAGGTCCTGGTGGTCGGCGGCCTGGATCTCCCGGCCGATGACCCGCTCCGCCGCGGCCAGCACGATCTCCCCGACCCGGGCGGTGACCTCCTCCACGGCGGCCTGGCGGGCCGTGGCCACCTCGGCGTCGGCCGCGGCCATGATCCGGGCGGCGGCCTCGTTGGCCCGGTCCTCGGCGCTGGCCACGGTGCGCTCGGCGGTGGTGTTGGCCTGGCCCACGATCTCGCGGGCCTGCGCCCGGGCCTGCTCGAGGGCCTCGCGCCGCTCGACATCGGCGACCTCGGCATCGGCCTTGGCCTTGTCGGCGGCCTCGAGCTCACTGCGGATCTGCTCCTGGCGCTCGGCCAGCACGGCGTTGAGCGGGGGCAGCACCTTCTTGGCGATCACCCCCACCACGACGATGAAGGCGAGGAGCACGACGATGAAAGTCCCGTTGGGGACGAGGAAGTTGCTGGTGGCTAGGGGCATGGCGTCATCCTTGCTATCCGGTTCACAGGCTGGCTCGGCACCGGCGGCGCTGAGCGCAGGGCGCCGGGCAGGGCCGACCACGGCGCGGGTCGGGGACCCGTTCGAGTGGAGGTGGCCCGGCCGCGGCACGGTGGACTACTTGCCCAGGGAGAAGACGAAGAGGGCGGCGAAGACCAGGTTGATGAAGTAGGCGGCCTCGCACAGTCCCACGGTGAGGAACATGATGGTGGTCAGCCGGCCCTGGGCCTCGGGGTTGCGGGCCACACCGGCGATGGTCTGGCTACCGGCGAGTCCGTCACCGACGGACGCGCCCACGGCACCTCCGCCCAGTGCCAGACCGGCACCGACCATGGCGCCTGCGATCTTTACCGCACTCACCATCGATGCGTCTGCTGCCATTGTCTCTTCTCCTTGTTGAGGTGTTGTCGATGAGGTCGTTGGTGTCTGGTCGTGCATCGGCCGCCGTTCAGGCGTCGATGTAGTCCCCGCTCTTCTGGTGCTCTTCGTCGGGGGCCATGGCCGTGTCGAAGTACAAGATGGTCAGCAGGGCGAAGATGAAGGCCTGGATGGCCCCGATGGCCATGTCGAACAGCTTCCACACCACGGTGAACGGCACCGACAGGATGCCGCCGATGGGCACGGCGCCGAGCTTCCAGATGACCAGGGCGGCCAGCAGGGAGAGCATCAGGCCACCGGCGAACAGGTTCCCGAAGAGTCGGAGGGTGAGGGTGACCGGCTTGACGATCTCCTCGACCACGTTCATGAACAGGTTGACGAAGAACAGCTTCTTCGGGAACGGCCGGGCGTAGTAGTGCCTGACGTACCCGCCGAAGCCCCGGTTCTTCACGGCCGCCACGTGGACCAGCACGATCACGTAGAGGGCCATGGCCAGGGGGAGGTTGATGTCGCTGGTGGGGGCGGGCAGCCAGTCGAGCTTGCTGCCGATGCTGAGCACCTCGAACAGGTTGCAGGTGAAGATGAAGACGAAGAGGGTCAGGGCCAGGGGGACCACCTTGGCCCCGCGGGGGCCGATGGTGTCGTCGACCTGCTTCTGGACGGCGCCGACGGCCAGCTCCCAGAGCAGCTGGAACTTGCCGGGCACCCCGGCCGTGGCCTGCTTGCGCAGGATGAGGCCGAGGGTGATGACGATGATGCCGGCGATGACGGTGGCCCAGACGATCTCGGCGTTGATGGTCAGGGGGCCGATCTTCCAGTGGACGTGGTCGCCCACCGAGATGTCGATGCCCGTGAGGGGGGTGCTGAGCAGATTGGTGAAGGCCATAATGGTCAGTTCCCGTCCGCGGCGTCGTCGGCCGACCCGGGGGAGGGCGGGTGCGGGGCCTGACCGATGTTGTCGTCGATCACGTTGGCGTTGACGATGTCCTCCACCGAGGTCATCGGCCCGGCCTTGGCCATCGACCGGGCCACGTTGGCGATCAGGATGATCTGGAAGACGGCCAGCCCCCCCAGCACCCCGAAGCCCAGCTGGTGGGAGAAGGTCATGAGGCCCAGGGTGACGACGGTGATGATGCCCAGGCGGCCGAAGGTGTTGAGGGCCAGGGGCCGCCGCGTGTTGGCCACCCCGCTGGCGGCCACCCGGTCCACCGAGTTGCCGACCATCCGGAAGTTGAGCGTGCCGAGTCCGAGCCCGATGCAGGCACCGAGGCCGAGCAGGGGCTTGTCGAACGAGACGCTGGCCACCAGGGCGGCCACGCCCACCACGAGCACCATGGCCACGGTGCGGCGGGCCACGTCAGGGACGTTGGGCAGAGTGAAGTGAGCGAACATGGCCTCTATACCCCGGGTCGGGCCGCCGGTTCGACCGGCGCCGGAGCGGAGCCCGTCACAGGAGCTTGCGCACGCGTGAGACGGTGATCAGGACGGCCGCGGCGATGCCCAGGACCACGCCCACCAGGGTGAACCACGGGCTGGTGCCCAACCAGCGGTCGACGACGTAGCCCAGGGCGGCCAACCCCGCCAGGGCCACGGCCACGGTGAGCCCCAGGGTGAGGAACTCCACGGCCCCGGGATCCGGGCGCAGGGACGGCCGGTCCGGTCCGGAGTCGGGGGCGGGGGTAGGTTCGTCCATGGTCGGGCCGTGCCGCGTCAGGGTGTCTGGGAGTGTGGGGCTTCACGAGTCGTTCCTGAGATCACGCAGTGGTTCGGCTGCAGTAGCCAGTCGAGTAGCCGGCCCGCTCGACGCCCACCGACGTGGCAACCGGCCTGCAATTCACGGGAAGCATCATCGCACTTCCCGGACCGTGGCGGCAAAACGTAGGAAACACTCCGTTTACCGTTCGCCCGGCGGTCGGCCGGGCCCGGCCGATCCCCGCTACCGGTCGGCCGAGCGACCGGCCACCGTAGCCGGTACGCCGGTCGGTGGCGGGGCGACGCCGGCCCCCGGCCCGGGCCCGGGCGAGTCGGGGCCGTCCCCGTCCTCACCGGCCGGGCCGGCCTCCCGTGGGGCCTCGGCCACCGGCCCCCCGGACCCCGGACCGTCCCCCGGGGGGCCGGGGTCGGCGGCCTCGGTGCCAGGGTCGGCCTCGCGCCGGAGGGACGGGTGGAACAGGGTGTAGAGGATCACCCCGAGGGCCAGGGCCCCGAACGGGATGACGGCGTTCACGCTCGAGATGTAGAGCGGGAAGAGGATGAAGCCGGACAGCAGGAGGGTCCAGGCCCACAGGATCAGCACGCTGCGGCGGTGCCCGTGGCCCAGCCGGAGCAGCCGGTGGTGGAGGTGGTTCTTGTCCGGGGTGGAGAACCCGGTCCGGTTGGCGGTGCGGCGCACGAAGGCGAAGGCCATGTCCACGATGGGGACGCCGAGGATGAAGAACGGGATGAACAGGGGGGCGAAGAAGAAGTAGGTCTGCCCGCTCCGGCCGGCCACGCCACCCACCGCGCCGACCGACCGGCCGCCGATGAGCATGGTGGACGCGGCCATCAGGAGCCCGAGCAGCAGTGCGCCGGCATCGCCCATGAAGACCTTGGCCGGGTGGAAGTTGTGGGGCAGGAAGCCGAGGCAGATGCCGCAGGTGATCACGGCGATCAGCGGTCCGATGTTGTCGGCCTGGAGGTTGCCCAGGTGCTGGAGGTGCAGCCCGTAGACGGCCAGGGCGCCCGAGGCGATGGCCACCACCCCGGCGGCCAGGCCGTCCAGGCCGTCGATGAGGTTGACGGCGTTGGTGATGGCGATCACCCACAGGGCGGTCAACAGCGGGGTCCACTCCGGGCGACAGGATGACCAGGCCCGCCAGGGGGACCTTGAACTGGAACCAGGTCACCCCCATGAAGTAGAGGATGGTGGCGGCCAGGACCTCGCCGGCCACCTTGGCCGGGGCCGACATGTCCCGGAGGTCGTCGATGAGTCCCCACCACGAAGATGGCGGCCGCCCCGAGAATGAGTCCGAGCGGTTCCGACGAGCCCCGGAACAGCGGGCCGAGGGCCGGGATGGACGCGGCCACGGCCCAGGCCACCAGCATGGCCAGGAACATGGCCACCCCGCCGGAGGCGGGCGTCACCTTCTGGTGGATCTTGCGCTCGTCGGGCTGGGCCACGTACCCGATCTGGACGGCGATGCGCCGGACCGGGAAGGTCAGGACCCAGGCCGCCAGGGCCGCCACCGCCAGGAGGACGCCGTACCAGTTGAGCGGTACGACAGCGCTCATCCGAGCACCGGTCGCGCAGCGGTCACGCCCCGCCCAGGGTCGGGTACGGGGGGAAGGCGGCGCACAGCTCGCGCACCTCGGCCCGGATGGCCGAGAGGGCCTGCTCGTCGTCCCGGCTGCGGAGCGTGCGGCCGATGAGGGCGCCGATGGCGGCGAACTCCGCCGGTACCCATGCCGGCGGTGGTCTGGGCCGCCGAGCCCAGCCGGAGGCCGGAGGTCACGAACGGTGAGCGGGGATCGTCGGGGATGGTGTTGCGGTTGCAGGTGATGCCGGCCCGGTCGAGGACCTCCTGGGCCACCTTGCCGGTCAGCTCGGCGTCGAAGGTGCGCAGGTCCACCAGGACCTGGTGGTTCTCGGTGCCGCCGGACACCAGGCGGACGCCCTGTTCGGCCAACGACCGGCCCAGGGTGGCGGCGTTGGCGACCACCTGGGCGGCGTAGGTCCGGAAGGCGGGCTGGGACGCCTCGGCGAAGGCCACGGCCTTGGCCGCGACGACGTGCTCGAGGGGCCCGCCCTGCAGGCCGGGGAAGACCGCGCTGTCGACCGCCTTGGCCAGCTCGGCGGAGCAGAGGATGGCGCCGCCCCGGGGACCCCGCAGCGTCTTGTGGGTGGTGAAGGTGACCACGTCGGCCACCCCCACCGGCGACGGGTGGACGCCCCCGGCGATGAGGCCGGCCGGGTGGGCGGCGTCGAACATGAACCGGGCCCCCACCGAGTCGGCGATCTCCCGGAACGGCAGGGGGTCGATGATCCGGGCGTAGGCGGTGGAGCCGGCCACGATGAGGGCCGGCCGCTCGCGCCGGGCCACGTCGGCCACCTGGTCGAAGTCGATGATCTCCCCGGGCTTGTCCGGGTCGTCGGAGACGGCCGACACGCCGTAGGAGACGAACCGCCACACCTTGGAGGTGATACTGGCCGGCGAGCCGTGGGTCAGATGCCCGCCGTGGTCGAGGCGCATGGCCAGGATGGTGTCGCCCGGCTCCAGGAGGGCCTGGTAGACGGCCAGGTTGGCGTTGGCCCCGGCATGGGGCTGGACGTTGGCGTGCTCGGCCCCGAACAGGGCGGTCAGCCGGTCGCGGGCCAGGTCCTCCACCTGGTCGACGACCTGGTTCCCGCCGTAGTAGCGGCGGCCCGGGTACCCCTCGGCGTACTTGTTGGTCAGGATCGACCCGGAGGCGGCCAGCACCGCCGGCGAGGTGAAGTTCTCCGAGGCGATGAGCTGCAGGGTGGTCGACTGGCGCTCGGCCTCGTCTCCCAGCAGTCGGGCGACCTCGGGGTCGCCGTCCAACCACTCGTCGAAGGGCGACGCGGCGAAGGGGGTGGTCATGGTTCGGTCAGGGCCTTTCTGGGCGGTCGGGTCGTGATGCGTCGAGGGCGGCCAGCTCGTCCAGGCGGACCTGGTGGTGGCCGCCCTCGTACTCGGTGGAGAAGAACGTGTCGACGGCGTCGAGGGCCACGGACCGGCCCAGGGTCCGACCTCCCAGGCAGACCACGTTGGCGTCGTTGTGCCGGCGGGCCAGTGACGCCGTGGTGACGTCGTGCACCACGGCGGCCCGGATACCGGGGACCTTGTTGGCCGCCATGGAGATGCCGATGCCGGTCCCGCACACGCACACCCCCCGGTCGACCCGGCCGTCGGCCACCGCCCGGCCCACGGCCGTGCCGAAGACCGGATAGTCCACCGAGACCGCCGGGCCGTCGGTCCCCAGGTCGACCACCTGGTGGCCGGCGTCGGCCAGGTGCTTGGCCACGGTGGCCTTCAGGTCGAACCCGGCATGATCCGATCCCACGGCGATCCGCATCACCCGAGTGTACCGACGGGGAATCGCCCCCGAGGGCGTCACGGTACGCTCGTGGGCCCCATGGCGCTCGACCCCTCCACCCCGGTCATCGTCGGTGTCGGCCAGGTGACCAACCGGCCGGACCCCGAGGGCGCCGGCCCCCTGGCCGACCGGCCCGAACCCATCGGCCTGATGGTGGATGCGGTACGGGCGGCCGGCGAGGACTGCGACGGCTCGGCCCCGGGCGGGGCGGCCCCGGCCGGCCGCAAGCTGCTCAGCCGCGTCCAGTCGCTGCGGGTGGCCGATCCCCTGAGCTGGCACTACGAGAACCCCGGGCTGCTGGTCTCCGAGGCGCTGGGCATCGAGCCGGCCCAGCTGTTGGTGACCACCACCGGGGGCAACAACCCCCAGAGCCTGGTCAACGCCACCGCCCTGGCCATCGGCCGCGGTGAGCTGGACGTGGCCGTGCTGGTCGGGGCCGACTGCGTCTACACCCAGGCCGCCACCCGCCGGCACGCCGACCGCCCGCTCCTGCCCTGGACCGTCCAGCCGGCCGACACCCTGCGGCCCACCGTGTTCGGGAACGACCGCCGGGGCACCACCGACGCGGAGGAGGCGCGGGGTCTCGACCTGCCCATCCACGTCTTCCCCCTGTTCGAGAACGCGGTGCGGGCCGACTCCGGGCGCTCCCTGGCCGACCACCGGGACCGCATCGGCGACCTGTGGGCCGGGTTCTCGGAGGTGGCGGCGGTCAATCCCTACGCCTGGCTCCGCCAGGCCCGGACCGCCGCGGCGATCACCGAGGTCTCGGAGGCGAACCGGATGATCGCCTACCCCTATACCAAGCTCCTCACGGCCAACATGCAGGTGGACCAAGGCGCGGCGCTCCTGCTCTGCTCGGTGGCGGCCGCCCGGGCCGCCGGCATCGCCCAGGACCGCTGGGTCTTCCCCCTGGCCGGGGCGGACGCCGACGACCACTGGTTCCTCTCCCACCGGCTCGACTTCCACTCCTCGCCGGCCATCCGGCTGGCCGGGTCGGCGGCCCTGACCCTGGCCGGCACCGATGTCGACCAGCTCGGCCCTGTCGACCTCTACTCCTGCTTCCCGTCGGTGGTGCAGATCGCCGCCGCCGAGTTGGGCCTGCCGGTGGACGATCCGGCCCGGCCCCTGACCGTCACCGGGGGCATGACCTTCGGCGGGGGCCCGGGCAACAACTACGGCACCCACGCCGTGGCCGCCACGGTGGAGGCCCTCCGGTCGGATCCGGGAGCCCGGGGCCTGGTCACCGGTCTGGGCTGGTACCTGACCAAGCACAGCGTGGGCGTCTACGGCACGGAGCCGCCGACCGGGCGGGGGTCGGATGTCGACCCGTCCGCGCTCCCCGGCGGTACCGTGGTCGAGGAGGCCGGGGGGTTCGCGTGGGCCAGTCCCCAGGCCGCGGTGGGCTCGCTCCCCCAGTGCGTCCCCGATGCCGACGCCGTCGGCGAGGTCACGGTCGAGACGTACTCGGTGACCTACGGCCGTACCGGGTCGCCGCAACGGGGCGTGGTGGCCTGCCGCACGCCCGAGGGCCGGCGGGCGTGGGCCAACGTCACCGACCCCGACCAGCTGGCCATGCTGGTCACCGAAGAGGGGTGCGGCCGGCTGGGCAAGCTCCGGGCCGGCGGGCTGGTCGACCTCACCTGATGGCCGGCGGCCGCCACTTCAGGTGGGCGCGGCCCCGGCCGCCACCGGAGGCGGCGCCTGCGAATCCCGGTAGCGGTGCTTGAAGGCCCCGTAGGCGAACGGTCCCGACATCAGCGGGAGCCAGTAGGAGGCCAGCCGGTAGGCCAGGGTGGCCAGCACCGCCTGGGCCCCGTCCAGCCCGGCGGCGATGAGCAGGCCGCTGAGGCTCGCCTCGACGATGCCGAGGCCGCCGGGCGTGATCGGCACCAGCCCGATGATCCCGGCCACCGCGTAGGCCAGCAGGATGAGGGACGGCCGGGGGTGGGCCCCCACGGCGAACACCGAGAAGAGCAGGCAGAGGTAGTCGAAGCCGAGGCGGCCGGCCGACAGCAGCGTGGCCTGCCACCACTGTTCACCCAGGACCGACCGGATGAGGTCCCGCTGCTCGATGAGCCGCTCGGGCAGGCCCCGGACCGGCACCCGCTTGGCCAGCAGCCGGTTGCGCAGGGACTGGGCCCACTTGCCGGCGTAGCGGAGGGGGGCGTCGGCGGCCATGACCCAGGTGCCGAGCCCGACGAAGAGGAAGAAGCCGATGGCCCCGACGATGGCGGCGTCGGCCAGGCCGCGGCTCACCGGCGTGCCGAACAGCACCACGGGCAGGACGAAGACCGGCAGGGCCAGCAGGCCCCCGATGCCCAGGAACGAGAAGGCGGTCAGGCCGCCCACGGCGTCGGTGGCGTCCATCCCGCTCACGGCCAGCATCCGGAACTGCACGGCGGCACCGGCCGCCGCGCCGCCCGGCACGATGAGGGAGATCGAGTTGCCCGCCAGCTGGGCGGTGATCACCGGGAACCAGGCCTTGGTCCGCAGCGCGATGCGCTGGAGGGAGAAGGTGCAGGCGAAGTGGGCCACCTCGGCCACGAGGGCGGGGATGAACCACAGCAGGTCCAGGGTGGCCAGCTTGGGCCACGAGTGGAACACGGCGAACAGCTCGGGCAGCACCAGGTAGAGGGCCAGCCCGGCGACCAACACCACGACGAGCCTCTTGACCAGGGCCTTCCAGTTGAAGGTCTGCTGCTGCTGCGCCTCGAACTGGGCCTGGAAGGACCGGGTCCGGGGCTCCCCGACCGGGGAGGACTCGGCCGTCATCCGGTCGGTCCCCCGGCCCGTCGATCACGCATCGGCATCAGTCGGTTCGGTCAGCCCTCGGCCAGGGCCGCCGCCGCCTCCAGCATGATGGTGGCACCCCGGAAGTCCCCCTGCAGGCCGGTCTCCATCCGGTTCATCACGTAGCAGACGGTGAGTCGGGCTTCGAGGTCCATGACGATGAGCGAGCCGCCGTACCCGCCCCAGTAGCAGGCCCGCGGCCCGATCGGCATCAGCTCGTGGCTGAGCCCGTAGCCCATGCCGAATCGGTTGGTCAGGCCAAGGAGCAGGTCCGTGCCGTGGGCCTGCTCGTCGAAGATCGGCTCGCACCCCTTCTCGGAGAGCAGCCGCACGCCCCGGGCCTCCCCGCTCCCGGCGATGACCGACTGGATCAGGGCGACGGACATGGCGTTGCCATGGCCGTTGGCCGCCGGGATCTCAGCCCGTCGCCACCAGGCGTTGCGCGGGTAGGTGGCGTCGAGCGGCGGATTGGTCAGGGCCCGGATGGCGATGCGGGAAGGCTCGAAGTCGCCCGGGTCGATCGGCGGGGGCGGGATGACCAGGGACACCCTGTGGTCCTCCGACTCCGGCAGCCCGATGAAGAAGTCGGCGCCCAGGGGGGTGGCCACTTCGCGGGCGAACCACGACCCGATGGTCTCCCCGGTGATCCGTCGCACCACCTCGCCGATCAGGTAGCCCTGGGTGACGGCGTGGTACCCGGAGGCGGAGCCCGGCTCCCACCACGGCGCCTGGGCGGCCAACAGGGAGGTGCAGCGGTCCCAGTCGGCCAGCTCCTCCGACCCCAACGGCTCGTCCCAGCCGGGCAACCCGGCGGTGTGGCCCATCAGGTGACGGACCTGGATCTCCTCCTTGCCGGCGGCGGCGAACTCGGGCCAGTACTCGGCCACCGGGGCGTAGAAGTCGAGCTCGCCCCGGTCGGCCAGCATCAGGGCGCAGAGGAAGGTCATGGTCTTGGTGGTGGACCACACGTTGGTCAGGGTGTCCTCCCGCCACGGCGCCGTGTGCTCCTCGTCCACGAACCCGCCCCAGATGTCGACGACGGGTTCGCCGTCCACCAGGACCGCCACCGAGGCCCCCACGTCGGTGCCGGCGTCGAGGCTGGCCGACAGGGCGTCGGCCACCGGCCCGAACTGCGGGTCCCACGTTCCTTCGATGTCAGCCATCCGACGTCCTCCGGTTCTCGTCCCTGGCCCCCGATCATCCCACGGGGACCGGCAATTCGGCAGCCTTGGGCGGAGACGGGGGTGAGGCGACCCGGCCGCCCGTGGCGGCAAGACTGGGGGCCGTGCCCGTCGCGTCCCCTCCCCCCGCCGAGTCCGACACCGCCCGCCGGACGGGCGACGCCGGAGGGCCGGCAGGCCCCGACCATCATCGGGTGGTCATCGTCGGGGCCGGGTTCGGGGGCGTCGGCCTGGCCGCCCGGCTCCAGGAGGAGGGCCTCGACGACGTCGTCATCCTCGAACGGGAGGACGACGTCGGGGGCACGTGGTACGTCAACACCTACCCCGGGTGCCAGTGCGACGTCCCCTCGCTCCTGTACTCCCTGTCGTCGGCCCCCAACCCCGAGTGGACCCGCACCTTCGCCCCCCAGCCGGAGATCGAGGAGTACCTGCGGGCCGTGGCCGACCGCACCGACGTCAGGCGACGCATCCGGTTCGGCACCGAGGTCACCGGGGCCCGGTGGGAGGCGGCGGCCAACCGATGGCGCGTGGAGACCTCGGGCGGCACCGTCACCGGGGACCTGCTGGTGCTGGCCTCGGGGTTCCTCAGCACCCCGGCCGCGCCGGCCATCGACGGCCTGGACCGGTTCGGCGGCACGGTGTTCCACTCGTCCCGCTGGGACCACGACCACGACCTGACCGGCCGGCGGGTGGCGGTGATCGGGACCGGCGCCTCGGCCGTCCAGTTCGTGCCCCAGATCCAACCCGTCGTCGACCGCCTGACCGTCTTCCAGCGGACCCCGCCGTGGATCATGCCCCGCCCCGATCGGCCGTTCTCGGCGGCCGAGCGGTGGCTGTTCCGACGCTCCCGCTTGGCCATGCGGCTGGGCCGGGCCCGGAGCTACTGGTCCCGGGAGCTCCTGGTGGTGATGTTGGCCAAACGGCCCCAGCTGGCCAAGTACGCGGCGCGGGGGGCGACCAAGCACCTCGAGGACCAGGTGGCCGACCCCGACCTGCGCAGGAGGCTGACTCCCCACTACGCCCTCGGATGCAAGCGCGTGCTGCTGTCCAACGACTACTACCCGGCCCTGACCCGGGCCAACGTGGACCTGGTCACCGAGCCCATCGGGCAGGTGACCGCCGACGCCGTGGTCACGGCCGACGGGACCGCCCACCCGGTCGACACCATCATCCTCGGCACCGGGTTCGCCGTCGCCGAGCCGCCCATCGCCCGGGGGATCGTCGGCGCCGACGGGCGGACCCTGGCCCAGCACTGGGCGGGCAGCCCGACCGCCTACCTGGGCTCCACCGTGGCCGGCTTCCCCAACCTCTTCGTGATCGTCGGGCCCAACACCGGGCTCGGCCACTCGTCGATGATCTTCATGATGGAGAGCCAGTCCAATTACATCGTGGACGCGTGCGGACCATGACCGCCCGCAGCATCGCCGCCTTCTCGGTGGATCCGGCCGCCGTGGCCGCCTTCAACGACGAGCTCCAGGGCCGGCTGGCCCACACGGTGTGGAACTCGGGTTGCTCCAGCTGGTACCTCGACGCCACCGGTCGCAACTCGACCCTGTGGCCCGACTTCACCTGGCGGTACCGGCAGCGCACCCGGCGCTTCGACGCCGACCGGTACTCGCTGTCCCGCTCGTCCTGAGGGCGAAACCACCCCGAGTAGCCTGGTGAGCCGTGAGTGACGCCTCTGACAACCAGCTGACCCGTGACACCTACGACCGGCTCCAGGCCGAGCTCGGGGACCTGACCACCCGGGGTCGGGTGGAGATCGCCGCGGCCATCGAGTCGGCCCGGGCCCTCGGCGACCTGTCGGAGAACGGCGACTACCACGCGGCCAAGGACGCCCAGGGCAAGATGGAGTCGCGGATCCGCCAGCTCCAGCGCCTGCTCAAGACGGCCACCGTGGTGGACGCCGACCAGGCCTCCGACGGCACGGTTTCGCCCGGCACGGTGGTCACCCTCCGGTACGAGGGGGATGACGAGGACGACACCACCGACTTCTTCGTCGGCTCCATCGAGGAGCGCCAGGGCGACCTGACGGTGGTCTCGCCGGGCTCGCCCCTGGGGCAGGCGCTCATCGGTCACCGGGTGGGGGACGCGGTGGAGTACGCCGCCCCCGGGGGTACCCTCAACGTGCAGATCGTCAACATAGGAACCTGAGATGACCGACACCCCTCGGACCCTGTCCCAAAAGGTGTGGGACCGCCACGTGGTCCACACCGGCACCGATGACGAGCCCGACGTCATCTTCATCGACCTCCACCTGGTCCACGAGGTCACCTCGCCCCAGGCCTTCGACGGCCTGCGCCTGGCCGGACGTACGGTCCACCGGCCCGATCTGACCATCGCCACCGCCGACCACAACGTGCCCACCCTCGACATCGACAAGCCGGTGGCCGACCCCGTCTCGGCCAAGCAGCTGGAGGTCCTGGCGGCCAACTGCCGCGAGTTCGGGATCACCTGCTACCCGATGGGCCACGCCAACCAGGGCATCGTCCACATCATCGGGCCCGAGCAGGGCCTGACCCAGCCAGGCATGACCATCGTCTGCGGCGACAGCCACACCTCGACCCACGGCGCGTTCGGGGCCGTGGCCTTCGGCATCGGCACCAGCGAGGTCGAGCACGTGCTGGCCACCCAGACCCTGCCCCAGCGGCGACCGGCATCGATGGCCGTCACCGTCGACGGGGACCTCCCCGCCGGGGTCACGGCCAAGGACCTCGTCCTGGCCATCATCGGCACGATCGGGACGGGCGGCGGCTCCGGCCACATCATCGAGTACCGCGGCCCGGCCGTCACCGGCCTGTCCATGGAGGGCCGGATGACGGTGTGCAACATGTCCATCGAGGCCGGTGCCCGGGCCGGCATGATCGCCCCCGACGACACCACCTTCGCCTATCTCGAGGGTCGGGACCACGCCCCCAAGGGCGCGGCGTGGGAGGCGGCCCTGGCCGAGTGGCGCTCCCTGCCCACCGACGAGGGGGCCACCTTCGACAGGGAGGTCCATCTCGACGCCTCCACGCTGGCCCCCTACGTCTCCTGGGGCACCAACCCGGCCCAGGTGACCCGGATCGACGGCTCGGTGCCGGACCCGGCCACCATCGGGGACGACGCCGAGCAGGAGGCCGCCGACCGGGCGCTCGAGTACATGGGCCTGGTGGCCGGCACCCCGATCCACGACATCGCCGTCGACACCGTGTTCATCGGCTCGTGCACCAACGGCCGCATCGAGGACCTCCGGGCCGCCGCCGCGGTGCTGCGGGGCCGGAAGGTCCGGTCCGGCCTGCGGGCCATGGTGGTGCCGGGCTCCCACCGGGTCCGGGCCCAGGCCGAGTCGGAGGGGCTCGACTCGGTGTTCACCGCGGCGGGCTTCGAGTGGCGCCAGCCGGGATGCTCCATGTGCCTGGCCATGAACCCCGACAAGCTGGCCCCCGGCGAGCGGGCGGCGTCGACCTCCAACCGCAACTTCGAGGGCCGACAGGGGCGGGGCGGTCGCACCCACCTGGTCTCCCCCGCCGTGGCCGCCGCCACCGCGGTGGCCGGGCACTTCGCCGCACCCGAGGAGCTCGACCGATGAAAGCCACGCAGTTGGTCAGCGGGCGGGCCGTGCCCCTCGACCGCTCCGACGTCGACACCGATCAGATCATCCCGTCCGACTGGCTCAAGCGGGTGGAACGCACCGGGTTCGGGGCCGGGCTGTTCGCCGAGTGGCGAGACGACCGCGACTTCGTCCTCAACCAGGAGCAGTACGCCGGGGCCACCATCCTGGTGGCCGGGCCCAACTTCGGCACCGGATCATCACGGGAGCACGCCGTCTGGGCCCTGCAGGACTACGGGTTCGAGGCGGTGGTGTCGCCGGGATTCGGCGACATCTTCCGCAACAACTGCACCAAAGCCGGGCTGGTGCCCGTCCAGGTGGACGCGCTCACCGGCCGGCTGCTGCTCGACGCGGTGATCGCCGAACCGGCCATGGAGATCACCATCGACATCGAGCGGGGCACGCTCGAGGCCCTGTCGGCGGGTATCGAGGTCGGGTTCCCGATGGACGAGTTCACCCGGGCCCGCCTGCTCAACGGCTGGGACGACATCGGCCTGACCCTGCGGTACGAGGACGAGATCGACGCCTACGAGGCCGCTCGTGCCCCGTGGATGCCGACCACCCGCTGAGGACGGGACGGTCGGGGCGATGGGCTCGATCCCTGCGGGAGAGCCCGCCGGGTCCCCGGCGCCGACCACCACGAGGGGCAGGGGGGCAGCCAGCGTCGGGGGACCCGGTGGATGAGGAGTTGCGGCCCTCGTTACGCCTTTCGCAACTTCGATCTGGGAGCTCCCCGGTGATCCGAGGAGCTGGTCATCTGAGTCGTTCGCCGTCCCACCGCGACAAACGGTACACGAACGGGAGGTCGAAGACGGGAACCTCCGCACGGTGGAGAAGAAGGATCACGCTGGGTCACCGTGCTTCCAATGGGTTGTACCGGTACCTCAGGCCAGTGCACGTGTGGATCTCCCCGAGTGGTCCGCCGCTCTGCCACATCACCGCCCAACAACGGCACGGCTTACTGTCCTGCTGGCGTCATGGTATGCCCCACTGACCGATGGGTCAATCGTTCTGCGGGGGAATCTCGGGGGGTCGGTCGGGTCCGGACGGCAATGCCACGGAGGGTGGCCGGGGTGGGGGCCGTCATCTCGCCGTCAGCTTGAGAGACCAGGCTGGAGGCCCTATGGGCACCACTGTCGGGGACCGGACGCGGGGGTCCCGGGACCCCGTCGCGCCGGCCCGCCCGGCCACCGGAGCGAGGGTGCGGTGAGGGTGCTGGTGGCCGAGGACGACCCCGGCCTTCGCTCGGTGCTCGAGCGGGGCCTGCGGGAGCACGGCTACGTGGTCGACGCCGTGGCCGACGGGGTCGACGCACTGGCCTACCTCCGGTCCTATGCATACGAGGTGGCGGTGCTCGACTGGCGGATGCCGAAGACCAGTGGCGTCGAGGTGATCGCCGAGATGCGCCGGCGGCACGACCAGACGCCGGTGCTCATGCTGACCGCCCGGGACACCACCGAGGACCGGGTGGAGGGACTGAACCAGGGGGCCGACGACTACCTGGTCAAGCCGTTCTCCTTCGCCGAGCTGGTGGCCCGGATCACCGCACTGCAGCGGCGGCCGGCCCTGACCGTGGACCCCGTGCTGACGAGCGGCGACCTGGTGTTCGACCCGGCCACCCGGACGGTGACCCGCCGGGGCGAGCCGCTGACCCTCACGGCCATCGAGACCGGACTGATCGAGCTGCTCCTGCGGAGGTCGCCCGCAGTGGTCAGCCGCCGGACCATCGCCGTGCAGGTGTGGGACGACGAGGCCGACGCGGTGGGCTCCAACACCATCGACGTCCACATGGGCCGGCTCCGGGCCAAGTTGGGGGACGCCGCCGCCGGCATCGAGACGGTGCGGGGCACGGGCTACCGATTGGTGGCGGAGTGAGGCGGACCTCCGAGGAGGCGGGGCGGTGAACCCGGTGCAACTGATCAGGCAGCGCGATCCCCAGTGGGTCCATGCCGCCAAGGTGGCCCTGGGGGCGACGGCCATCGTCGGCGCCGTGGCCGTACTGCTGGCCCTGGCGGCCAATCTGTTGATCGTGCACCATCTCGACCAGGGGGTCGACGCCCGGCTGGCCAGCCGGCTGACCACTGCGGGCCAGGGGTCGGTCGATCCGTTGTCCACCGTGACCGGTTCGCCCCGGGGCGGTGACCTGGACGACGCCCCCACCTTCCTGTGGACGGTGCGGCCCGACGGCACCGCCCGGGCCTTGGTCGCCGGAGCCCCTCGCCTCCCCGACCACCACTGGACGGCGGGACCGGTGACGATGGAGGCCGCAGGCAGCACCTTTCGGTTCGACGCCGTCCGAACGGGGGTCGGCTGGCTGGTGGCCGGCGAGAGCATCCTGAAGATCGGCGGGGTGCGCGGGCAGCTCTTCATCGCCGAGGCGGCACTGGGCGCCCTGCTGCTGGTGGTGACCTTCGGGGGTTCGTTCCTGGTCGGGTTGCGGGCCTCGGCCCCCATCGAGCAGATCCGCCGGCGACAGGCGGAGTTCACCGCCGACGCCTCCCACGAGCTGCGAACCCCGTTGAGCGTCATCGAGGCCGAGGTCGACCTGGCCCTCAGCCGCGAGCGCGACGCGGCCAGCTATCAGGAGACCTTGCACCGGGTGTACTCGGAGAGCGGGCGCCTCCGGTCCATCGTCGAGGACCTGCTGTGGCTGGCCCGCGCCGATGCCGACCCGTCCAAAGGCCAGACCGACCAGGTGGCCGACGTCGGCGAGCTCGGCGGCGTCGTGCCTGTCGCGGTTCCGGGCGGTGGCCGACGCCGGCTCGGTCACCCTGACCGGCCGGATCGACCCGGCTGCATCGTTCCCCATCCGGGCCGATGCCGACTCCGTCGACCGGTTGATCAGCGTGCTGCTCGACAACGCCTGCCGCTACGCCGGCGCCGGGGGCACCGTGGAGCTCGGGGTCGCCGTCAACGGCGGTCGGGTGGTGCTGACGGTCGACGACTCGGGGCCGGGCATCCCCGAAGCCCACCGCGACCTGGTCTTCGACCGGTTCCACCGGGTCGACGACTCACCGGGCGGGACGGGACTGGGCCTGGCCATCGCCGACGCCGTGGTCAGGAACAGTGGGGGCACCTGGGCCGTCGGGACCTCGCCCTCGGGGGGCGCCCGGATGGAGGTGTCGTGGCGCCCGGCGCCGGTCGGGGCCACCCGGAGCGAACCTCTGCCCGTCACCTGACACCGTTCGGCCAGTAAGACTTCTGACCAGGGACTTTCTTCGGAAAATCTTAACGTTGCGTCATTGAAACGTCAGCAACCGGCTTTAGCCTGTCGGTATGAGCAATCCACGGGTGGCCGGGCGCCACGCGAGTCCTCTCCATGCCGTCGGGCGGCGGCGGGACGCGGCCGTCGAGCGGACCCGCTCGATCACGAGGACCATCGCCATCACGTCAGTGGCCGCCGTGGCCGCCTTCGGGCTCTACATCAGCCGCGCCCTGCCCGGACACGCGGCCTCCTCCTCTCGGTCGTCCGGTTCGACGGTCAGCCCGTCCGGTGGGAGCGTCTCGAGCGGGGGCAGCTCGCCCACCCAGTCATCGGGCAACCTCGCTCCTCCGAACTCGCCACCGCAACAGTCGCAGCAGAGTGCACCCGTGGTCAGCGGATCGAGCTGACCGTGGGCACGGCAACGGCCGGCAGGGCCTCGGAGCTGGCTCTCTACCGCACCACCCGCTGGTCCACCACGGTGGAGTTGGTCGTGACCGACCCGCGGGCGGTGGCCCGGGCCACGGTCATCCTCCAGCGGCAGCTGGACCGGGTCGAGCAGGTGGCCAGCCGGTTCCGTCCCGATTCGGAGATCGCCCGTCTCCACCATGCAGTGGCCGAGTCGCCGAGCTGGGCCCATCCCGTCTCCGACGATCTCTACGAGGCGGTGGCCATTGCCGTGCGGGCCGCGGCCCTGAGCGACGGCGCCGTCGACCCCACGGTGGGGTCGGCCCTCGGCGCCCTGGGCTACGACCGCGACTTCTCCTCTGTGGCCGACGGCGTGGACGGCCCGCTGCCCCTGGCCGAACCGGTACCCGGTTGGCAGACGATCACCGTCGACCCCGATCGCCGGGCCATCGGCCTCCTACCCGGCACCGTGCTGGATCTCGGGGCCACGGCCAAGGCCTGGGCCGCCGACCGGGCCTGTGCGGCCATCACCGACGAGCTGGGGTGCGGCACCCTGGTCTCGCTGGGTGGTGACCTGGCCGTCCGGAACGCCCCCGACCAGGGATTCACGGTGGGCATCGCCGACGTCTGCGGTGACCGGACCACCACCGTGCAGGTCAGCGTGGCCTCCGGGGGCCTGGCCACCTCGGGAATCGGCCGGCGGCACTGGAGCCTGGGCCGGCACCCGGTCCACCATCTGATCGACCCGGAGACCGGCCTGCCGGTGGACGCCTACTGGAGGACCGTGTCGGTGGCCGCCGGCTCCTGTGTCGACGCCAACACCGCATCCACTGCGGCCATGGTCAAAGGGGTGGGGGCGGTGACCTGGCTGGAGGATCGGGCCCTGCCGTCCCGCCTGGTGCGCACCGACGGGCTGTGCACCACCACCGCCGGGTGGCCCGCCGACCACGGGGGTGGGCGCAGCACACCCTCGAGCGCTCGATGACGACCGCCGCCGCGCTGGTCGGCGCGGCCTCCAACGGCAAGGCCCTCTGGTACCTGACGCGCTCCACCGGTCTGGTGGCCCTGGTGCTGTTGACTGCCACGGTGGTCCTCGGAGTGGTGGCGTCGGTGGGATGGACCACCGAGCGGTGGCCCCGGTTCCTGTCCCAGAACGTCCACCGCAACCTGTCGCTGTTCTGCGTGGGCTTCGTGGCCATCCACGTCATCACCACGGTGAGCGACGGCTACGTGCCCATCGGGTTCGCCGACGCCTTCATCCCCTTCCGTACCCCGTACCGGCCGGTGTACGTGGGCCTCGGGGCACTGACCTTCGACCTGCTGCTGGCCGTGCTGGTGACCAGCGCCCTCCGGCACCGGATCGGCTTCGCCTCCTGGCGGTTCGTCCACTGGCTGGCCTACCTGTGCTTCCCCATCGCCCTGTTCCACTCGCTGGGCAGCGGCACCGACGCCCCGTTGCCCCTGGTCCTGATGCTCGATGCGGTGTGTGCCGGGACGGTCGGCGTAGCCGTGTGCTGGCGACTGGTCACGGGCCGGACCTTCAGCGCCGGCCAGCGGACCGCCGCCGCGGTGGGCACGGTGGTGGTCGGTCTGGCCGTGCTGGTGTTCGCCGCCCTCGGCCCCCTCCGGCCCGGATGGTCCCACCGGGCCGGCACGTCGACGGCGCTGCTGGCCCAGCTGGCCCAGAGGAACGCCACAGGCGGTGCCGCGGCAGGAGGCACCGCCGGCACGGTCCCGGCGACATCGACCACGGGGGCGGCGGCCGGACCGGCACCCTCACCCCCCTTCACCGTGGGCGTGACCGGTACCCAGTCCACCTCCGGCGCCAACAACGCCGGTCAGGTCCAGGTCGTGCTGTCCATGCACCTGCAGAACGCCGGCTCCACCCCGTTGACCGTCACCCTGGTCGGCGAGGCGGTCCAGGGTGGCGGCGTGGCCATGTCGTCGGGGACGGTGACGCTGGGCAGCTCGCACGGGGTGGTCACCTCGCTCGACGGGGGGACGGTCTCGGCCCGGCTGTCCTCGCCGACCCCGATGGACCTTTCGCTCTCCCTCCAGGTGGACCAGAACTCGGGGGCGCTGTCCGGCACGGCCACGGGCACGGCGCGGTCCGGCGGCGGGGACTCCCACTGATGGCCCCGGAGCGGACCCGGTCCTCGGGGCGCGCGAGCCGACGGTCGCCCCTCCTCCGGGCACGGAGCGGCTGCTGTCCGGGGTGAGGCCCGACGGACGGACCGTCACGTTGCGGGACCACGTGACCCAGTGGGGTGCCCTGCCGGTGTGGCCGGGGTCGCGGTTCCTCGACGAGTTGGAGCGAAGCGGGCTGCGGGGCCAGGGAGGGGCGTGGTTCCCCCTGGCCACCAAGTGGCGCTCGCTGCGACCGACCCGGCTCAAGGGGCCGGTGGTCGTGGCCAACGGGGCCGAAGGGGAGCCGGCCAGCGGGAAGGACCGCCTGCTGGTGCACCAGCTCCCCCACCTGGTGCTCGACGGGGCGGCGGTGGCGGCCCGGACCCTCGGGGCCTCGCAGGTCTTCGTCCACGTGCACGCCAGTGCCGTGGACACCATGCAACGGGCCATCGACGAGCGGCGCGAGCACGGGGTGGACCCGGTCGGCGTCGATGTGGTGGTGGCCCCGGACCGGTACCTGGCCGGGCAGGAGTCGGCGGTGGTCAGCACCATCGCCGGCCAGAAGCCGGCCACGCCCTACTTCACCAAGATCCGGACGGTGCGGGACCAGGGGGTGGGCGGGCGGCCGACGCTGGTCCAGAACGTGGAGTCTCTGGCCCACGTGGCCCTCATCGCCCGGTTCGGGGCCCAGTGGTTCCGGTCGATCGGCACGCCGGACTCGCCGGGGACCTCCCTGTTCACGGTGACCGGGCGGTGGGGCGAGCCGCGGATCGTGGAAGTGCCGCTCGGGGTGCCGATGGGACACTTCCTCGGTCTGGGGGTCGGGGACGCCCAGGAGGTGCAAGGGGTGCTGCTCGGCGGGTACGGCGGCGGGTGGCTGCCCACCGCCCAGGCCCTGGCCATGCCCATGACCGAGGAGGAGGCCCGACGGCACGGTTCCTCGCTCGGAGCAGGGGTGCTGGCCCTGCTGCCGGCCGACGTCTGCCCCCTGGCCGAGGTCAGCCGGGTGGCCCGGTACATGGACGGGCAGAAGGCGGGGCAGTGCGGACCCTGTATCAACGGCCTCGACGGCGTGGCCCGTGGACTTGAGCTCCTGGCCTATCAGCCCCGTTCGCTGCGGGGCGGCCTGTCCCCCATCCTCACGGTGTGCGACCTGATGGAGGGACGCGGGGCGTGCGGCCATCCCGACGGCGTGGCCCGGTTCGTGCGCACCGCCCTGTCGGTGTTCGAGGGCCACGCCCGACTCCACCTGCAGCGGGGCCCCTGCCACGGGGCCGGCGCTCCGTTCCTGCCCGTGCCGGCCGAGTCGCGCCGGTTGGTCCGATCGGCGGCCGGTCGATGACGGCGGCGGCCCGGGCCTCCCGCTTCACGCTGGTCGTCGACCCCATCGCCTGCGACGGCCACGGGGTCTGCGCCGAGCTGCTTCCCGAGCGGATCCGTCTCGACCCGTGGGGCTTCCCCATCCTCGAGGCCGGGCCGGTTCCCTCCGACCTGCTACACCATGCCGAGCGGGCGGTCAGCAGCTGTCCGCGGCTGGCGCTGACGATGGTGGAGCGGGGCTGACTTCGGCTTCCCGGACCCCCGCCGCCTGAGTTCGGACACTCGGCGCCATAGCCGCGACATTTACGCTACGAACCGGTAATCCGAAGGTTATTTCTGCGTTTCAACAGGTGTTTTCGATTGCTCCCTCCGCGGAAAGGTGGGAGAACTGACGCCAAATGACCACTGAGTTCCTTACACCACCCGGAACCCGGCACGACAGCCTGAACCACTCCGATCCCGTAACGGCGGCGGAAACCACGCTCCAGACTGGGCCGGCTACCGCCCTGGTCGAGATCGCCATCCCGGTTTACAACGAACAAGACGTGCTGGAGTCGAGCATTCGACGGCTCCGTGACTACCTTGACCAGTCGTTCCCCTTCACGGCGGCCATCGTCATCGTGGACAATGCCAGCCTCGATGGGACTTGGGAGATCGCGTCACACCTCTGTCTCGAGCTGGAAGGTGTCTCGGCCATACACCTGGACCAGAAGGGACGGGGGCGGGCCATCCGTGCCGCTTGGACGTCCAGTCGGTCTGAGGTGGTTGCCTACATGGATGTGGACCTGTCCACCGATCTGGACGGCCTCCTGCCCTTGGTTGCCCCACTGCTGTCGGGCCACAGCCAAGTGGCGATTGGCTCAAGGATTGCCACCGGATCGCGGGTGCTTCGGGGCGGCAAGCGGGAGCTCATCTCCCGGTGCTACAACCTCATCCTTCGCACCACACTCCGAGCCCACTTCTCGGATGCCCAATGTGGATTCAAGGCCATGCGTCGGGAAAGCGTCGACCGACTCCTGGAATCCATCGAGGACGAAGCTTGGTTCTTCGACACGGAGCTGCTCATCCAAGCAGAGCGTCGCGGCCTTCGGATCCACGAAGTTGCCGTGGACTGGATCGATGATCCCGATACGCGGGTGCAAATCGTCAGCACCGCCAGTGAGGATCTCAGGGGCGTATGGAGGTTGGTTCGAGATCGTTCCGACTGCTCCAGGCCGACCCCGGCAGACCCCGTCGAGGTAGACGGGTCAGCATTCGAATCACTTCACCAACTGGCGAGGTACGCCAGTGTCGGAATCGTGAGTTCGATTGCCTATCTAACGATCTTTCTGCTGCTGAGCGAGTCCCTGGGGATGTTCGCCGCAAATCTGGTAGCCGCCGCCACCACCGCCACTGCCAACACGCTTGCCCACGCATGGTTCACCTTCAGGGCCAGGCGAGGTGGCGAAATCCGCCAGGCCATCGTGCTTGGCATGTTCTCCTTCGCCGTAGGTATCGGACTGACAAGCGTCGCTCTGGCAATGACGTATGCGTTCGGGCGGACAAGCACCCTTGCTGAGGCAATCGCCATTCTGGTGGGGATCATTGCCGCTGCTTGCCTGCGATTCGTTCTCCTGCGGGAATGGGCGTTCCGAAACCATCGACGGGGCGTGCTTTCATCTCGACTCGAGAATTCCGCAACAGGGGACGGGTCGATTGCTGGGGCCGCTCCTCACGCCGCCTAGCCCAATCCGACACTGGTCGGATCACCAAAACAGGCGATGCTCACGGAGGTGGGCGGGCGGCGATCGGCCTGAGAATTCGCCCCGTCCCGCTACTCGGGATTGGGATGTCGGGTAACCCTGAAGAGTCTAAATTCAGGGCACGCACCACTGGAGGGGAACTTGTGAACTAGCGCGGTGAATCCTCCACCGTTCTTCCAGAGGTTTGGATACTGCACGTTCGTGGTTGCGAGAGAACCGAGGCCAACGGGGTCAGGATCCAAGATGTAGTGGGCTCGGAATGTCAGTGGATCGTCGAGAGTGCGTTGGTACGAGCGGTCGTTCGGTATGACAAATATCTTCGGGTTCGAGCTCATTGCAATCATCATTGGAACGCAGACGCTGAAGTTGTCGACGATCACCTGACCGGTGCTGTGAACGTTTTGGCGGAAATAGTCGACTATGTGCTGCATGGCCGGATAGGTGTGGGGTGCTTGGGCCTCGGATGCAGACGGGTGCTTGTTGAAGATGAAGGCCAGGTTTTGGGTCTCCTCGTACCCGATCTTCGGCTTGCTCATCCCGAGGATGGTCGTCACGTTCGTGGGCACGATGACGACCAACGCAGTCAGCGCAAAACAGGCGGCAACCAGACGCTGACGGCGCGCACCGAGAGGCCTCCTCAGCGACGCTGGCTTGTTGAGCAGCGCCGGCAGAGTCACGAAGAAACTACCGACCAGCAGTGACTCAAGCGGTACGGCACAAATGAAGTATCTGAACCAAGGCTGAATTGAATTGTTGACGTACGCCAACAGATCAAAGGCAAGTGCGCCGCCAACTACGGCAATCGGAGCCAGGATCCCGACATCGCGGCGACACGCGGCAATGAGAACGGCAACAATCGCTACGATGAGGATCGACGGAGACAAGTACAGCACATCATGTATGTCCTGAAGTATTCGCTGCTTTAGTGCGGCACTTCCCTCCAGTTTGATCTGGGAGGTTGTTCCATAGTTCGAGGTGAACTGCTGAAACGGCTGACCGGTGATCACATAGCTTGCGATAGCCCAACCGATAAATGACATGACCACCGGAATCTCGAATATGACCAAATCCGTCATCGCCGCCCACATGCGACTCCTGCCGGATCCGACATTCCGCGCCAATCCGACTCCGAGCACCACGACACCCCCAAGGAGCGCAGGACCGATGGCTTCGTTTCGCACGATGTAGCAGAGTCCCAAAGCAACGGCCGCGTATACCAGCGACGACAACTGATTGTCCCGCAGCCACCGGAGGAGGTACCGGCAGGTGGCCAGAAGCGTGAAGAGGTAGAGGCCTTCGCTCATCCCATTGCCGCCGTAGAGCACGATCATGCCATTCAACGCCAGCAAGATGACGAGTGTGATTCTCGGAGCCGCGTGTACTCCCCATTCGGTCAAGGTGCATCGGACCTGATAGACAGCTCCCGCCATGGCTGCGGCACTCACCAGGCTGGCCGAGAACATATGCGATGCCAGCGGAGTCCATAGATGGTAAAAGAGCAACGGCACCATGTCCGCAATGGAGGTGCCCGGATTCCACACGAATCCGATGGCAGCAATATGAGGATCTCTCGAGTAGAGAACATAGAAGGCATTGGCCATTCTTGACGTCGCGTCGAGATCGAAAACTCGGTAGTGGAAGTCGAGCAATATTCCGATGGCGAGGTAGAGAAAGAAGCACAGAAGGAACACCATGCGGCCTTCGCTGACAAGTCTCCGGTGCGAATGCGACCGGTGTATCGGCTGCGCCAACGTGTTAACGCCGCTCGACTGATTCCGGACAAGGTCGGCCCCGATGGGCGCAATCCGGGCGTTTGGGTGCTCGGACGTTACCGTCATCGTGACTTCCTGATCACCGGCGCCCAGGGACCCAACGCGTGGATACTTCGATCGAACTGCCCCGGCCGACTACCCACTGCCGCAGTATATCGATCAAGAGTCGGCGATCTAGTGGTTTGTAGGAGGCAAACGCCGGCAGGTTATCTTTAGATTTCCACACTATGAACGGCGGCTTAACAACCATTCCTGGCAAAGGTGATTTTGCTATGGCGGCTGGCTCCTGACCTCCAGTAGGAGGACCGGCATCGGCCGCGCTCAGCCGATGGCACCGCCCGAGCGCATGACGACGTCGGCCGGTGAGACGTCATAACTGCACGACGAGACAAGTGAGGGGACCCAGTTCCACACCAGTAGGCCACTGCTCCCCGCCCGGATCTGGTGTCGGACCTTCGCGTCGATAGCCTTCGCTCGCAGGCCACTAGTCATGCACCCCGACGCAATCCCAGCTCTTATCCCAACCTCGCCGCCGATAATCGGCTTACCGACAGCAAGCGACTGAGCAAGTCGAACCCTGATCCCGTTCCATCTGTCACCGCCGAAGGTTGTCGGGCCGTAGTAGTCGTGGTACGAAAGCACGTCGATGCCCGGGCTGGATGAGACGCGCCCGTAGTCGGCTCCTTGACTCCCGCACTGGCCTCCGCCCAGGAGGCCACTCTCGACCAGATGGCGCGGGTCGAGGGCATGGATCTCGCCGCCAACGGTGTCGAAGAAATACCGGAGCGAAGCAGCCGCGGCTGCTTCGTCCGGACAGGATTGGTGACCGCTGCAACTCGTCGGCTGGTATTGCTGGGAACAGTTGGATGCTTCTGCCTCAGACATGGGCTCCCACATCCCCAACGCTGGGGATGTGGCATACCGGCTGACGATGGCTTGGAGATAGTCCCAGTAGGAGAGCGGCGTGAGACCTCGACCGTCAGTGGTGCTGGGATCATTGACTACCTGTCGGAATCCCCCGTCGTACCAGGCCGGGTCCTGCCAGTGCCCCCCATCACAGCCGCTTCCCTGGCCACCGAGGACGACGATGAGCCGCTGGCCGTGAGAGGCAGCCGCGGCAAACACCCGATCGATGGGCCCCCAGTCCAGCTGGTGGGTGGCGAAGTTGGTGGCGATCGTCCCCTGAAATGCCCAGAAGCGGACCAGGGAGTTGGGCGGAAGCGAAGCGAAGAGCTGATTGAGCTGCGTGTCAGAGAGGTCCGCGCCACACCCGGCGTTGGTACCCCACTCGGTACCGGCTTCGTAGGCGTTGACGCCGACGAACTGATACGGGGCTCCATAGAGATAGAGCTGCGTGCCCGACGCCTGGATAAACGGTTCGGGGTGGACGGAGACCGCCTTCGCGCTATGACTAGCCAGGAGCAGAATGAGGCAGGCGGTCCCGATCATCACGAGAGCAAGGCCCAGAATCGCACGCAGTGCACTGTGCAGACGTCGCCGTGGCTGCGCTGTTGGCTCCGAGACCGTCGGCAATGGCGAGATCCTTTTCGTACGCATCAGACGAGGCACACGCGAAGACGGACGGAATCTGAGCGATGGCCGGAGGCTCGACCCATCGACCCGGCTGCCAAGCGAATGGCTGATGCGTGGCTCTGTGTCGAATGGACCAGCCGACGGACGTCGAGCATCTTCAATTCTACCGCCCTCGTGCCAGCTCGGCCCATTGCCCGGCTCGACCGACAGAAATCTGTTCACAACAGGTTTACCTTCGGAACGTCGTCGTTCGCGCCGGCCCGTCACGCTGAGATCTCACATTAGGAAGATCATCCAACCACGCCGCCCGGCTGCATCATGACATCTGACGGATCAATGTCGTAACTGCAAGGAGCGCTAACGGATGGCACCCAGTTCCAAAGGAGTAGTCCGCTCGTCCCTCCTCCGAACTGCTGCTGCTTCTTAGCCAAGATCGCAGCATTCCTCGCTGAATTGCTTATGCAGCCCGCACTGGTTCCAGCCATCAGACCCGACTCCCCGGCGATGATCGGCTTGCCCAGTGTCGCCGATTCGTTCAACCTCTTCTGGATACCGTTCCACTGATCTCCACCCATGGGGCTCGTCCCTAGATAGTCGTGGTAGGAGAGCACGTCGATACCCGGGCTGGCCGAGACGTATTGATAATCGTTGAACACGGTCCCACACTGGCCGGTTCCCAGGAGGCCACTCTCGACCAGATGGCGCGGGTCGAGGGCATGGATCTCGCCGCCAACGGTGTCGAAGAAATACCGGAGCGAAGCAGCCGCGGCTGCTTCGTCCGGACAGGATTGGTGACCGCTGCAACTCGTCGGCTGGTATTGCTGGGAACAGTTGGATGCTTCTGCCTCAGACATGGGCTCCCACATCCCCAACGCTGGGGATGTGGCATACCGGCTGACGATGGCTTGGAGATAGTCCCAGTAGGAGAGCGGCGTGAGACCTCGACCGTCAGTGGTGCTGGGATCATTGACTACCTGTCGGAATCCCCCGTCGTACCAGGCCGGGTCCTGCCAGTGCCCCCCATCACAGCCGCTTCCCTGGCCACCGAGGACGACGATGAGCCGCTGGCCGTGAGAGGCAGCCGCGGCAAACACCCGATCGATGGGCCCCCAGTCCAGCTGGTGGGTGGCGAAGTTGGTGGCGATCGTCCCCTGAAATGCCCAGAAGCGGACCAGGGAGTTGGGCGGAAGCGAAGCGAAGAGCTGATTGAGCTGCGTGTCAGAGAGGTCCGCGCCACACCCGGCGTTGGTACCCCACTCGGTACCGGCTTCGTAGGCGTTGACGCCGACGAACTGATACGGGGCTCCATAGAGATAGAGCTGCGTGCCCGACGCCTGGATGATTGAGCTCGACGCGGGAGCAACGGTGTTCGTGGTCGCCGGGTTGGTGATCGAGGTGCTGATGGCGGCCGAAGAACGAAAGGCAAACTGCCCATTGGGCGTCGACGTGCTGGCAGGCGATGTTGGCGACGTGACCGTGGTTGCGCTTGTTCCGGGCGCCAGCGATCCAATTGTTGGTGAGTTGAGCTGGCTTGAATGGTTAGTTCTGGGATGGCTCAATGTTTCTGAGCTCGTTGCCTTCGTTGTGGCCAGCCCAGACGAGGCGACGCCAACCGCGACCACCAGGGCGATGACACTGGTCCGAACTATCAGAGCCAATGGAAAGCGGCGTCTAGGTAGTTCTGAGCGGGCATCGAGTCCCGGTACAGGGATCGGGCCAGCCAGCGCAGACCCGATCCACGGGATCGGTCGCGGCGGAGGCATGCCTAAATTGTCGGAATTGGCGCCAGCGAACTTAAGGCAGACCCCATCACGCAGCCGCGATGTAAGAGCAGATTCGTCGGCCGGAATCGACCGGAAGCGACTGGCCGGAACGAGGAGCGCGTCGCACCCACCCGGGCGTTCACCTAACGTTTACCTCCCGTACGCAGGGATTACACCGAATCAACCCTGTTCCGGACAGCACTGAACCGATACAGTGTTCGTGTCAGGCAATGGAGGGGTCGGGGTACAGGGCCCGGACTTGTTCGCTCCATACGGCCCCGGAGGGTGCTGAAGTCATGGGATTCGCGTTTGACGAGGTGACCGGGCTACCGGTCATCGTGGAACCCCAGGATGTCGCGCACCGGCCCGGTCCACCTGCATTGGCGCTCCATCTTCAGCCGGAGCCGGTCGAGTCTCCCGAAGTCGAGATCGGCGACATCATGCTGAAGGTCCAGCAGTTCGCCGATGAGGCAGCCGAGGACGCCAGGCGGCAGGCCCGCTCGGTGATCGCCGACGCTCAGGTCGAAGCAGCCTCCATCGTCGCCCGGGCTCGACGGGAGGCTGAGGAGATCACTGAACAGGCGCCACCGCAGATCGCTCCCGAAACGGTAGCCAAGCTCTGCTCGGCCATCGAGGAGTTCGCGGACAGCAACCGGGTGCTCGTCGAGGAGCTCGACCTCCTCCGCCGGGAGCTCACGGGGTCATACTCCGACACGCCCGTTTCGCGGGCTGGTCGCCTGTCAGCCCTCCCTCCCTCACCCGGCTAGTCCCCATCCGATGGCATTCACCCGCTGCGGACGGACGAACAACGCCATACGGTGCGAACTTAGACGGCGGCCGGCAGGAAGTTGACCAAGGTCTCGAACAGCGCCAGCAGGAGGGCCAGCCAGATCGGTCCCAGGATGAGCCACCTCGCGCCTCTTCCGTAGGCCCTGGACAGCTTCCCGAAGGCCAGACCCAAGGCGATCAGCGCTCCGAGCTCGACGGCCACCAGTGGGAGCAGCCTGGTGTTCCACCCGCTGAGTGCCGCCGGCGCCAGGGCATACGGCTTGCCTGATCCCTTCCCGATCGGGGAGGGGTGTGCGGCGCCCGGGGGCAGATAGGCCGCCACCACGATGAGACGCTGGACGGCCGAGTACTCGGGGTTGCATGTGGTCAGCGTCACCCGATTGTCGCCGAAGTTGTTGAGAACGGAGACGTCCCTGGGCGACACGGGCACGGGCACCGCCGAGACGATGTAGGTCAGCTGCTGCCCCGACGACGTGGTCAGGTAGATGGGATCTCCGATGGCCAGCTCGGCCAACCGGTTGAATGGAGCTCCGTGGGTGGTCCGGTGGCCGGCGATGGCGACATTGCCGGCTTGACCGGGCATGGCCGTGCCGAGGTAGTGACCGGGCCCCTTGGCCAGGTCCCCCTCCGTGGTCCCGGAGACGACGAACTCGTCCAACCCGATCTTGGGAACCTGCAGGTGGGCCATCACCGTGCCCTGGGGTGGATCGGGGATCCGGGTGGTCGCCGGCACAAGGGTGAACCCCGGCTTGGGCTTGACCACCGCGTGGTGCACGCCCGCTTCGAACTGGTTTTTGAGCGCATCCTGGGACTGATGCTGGGTGATGGCTGTACCCCACAACTGCCAGGAGACGAAGAGCAGAATGATGATGCCGATGTTCCGGACCCAAGATGTGGCAACGAGCAGTCGTTCCCGTCGCCGTTCGTGCCGGCCGTCGGCCGGCGCCGCTCGGCTGCGGCGGTCGACGAGGGGCCCTGCTGTCGTTGCTGTGCGGCGGCGCTCGCTCCGCACCCTCCTGCTCCGTCGGGGTCGCTCGATCGGCGTCAGCACAGCAGGACGGGCGACAGCAGGTACCGGGTCCGCCTCCATCGGCCATGCCGTCACGGACACCTCCGGGACGAGGCCGTTGATGAGGGTGCCGGCGGGCGCTTCACCTCGGGACTCCGGGAGGAGCACCCACTGCTCCGGTGTCTCTGTCGCGGTCGCCGACAATGCGAAGTCTGCCGGTATGGGCAATGTGGTGGTTTCGATCACCGCGGACTCGGGGCCAGCCGAGGGGAGCCATTCCCCGTCATCCGACTGAAACTCGGAGGCCGGAGCCGCAAGCGATATCGGCGCCACGGCCGGGACCGGCGGTTGGAGATGGCGAGAGGACGAGTTGCGCTGTGCGTAGGCCCGCAGCACCAGATGGGCGACGGCCACCCGGTCACCGACTACTCCCGGCTCGCCCTCGCACAGGGACGTCCACTCGTCGTCCGTAAGTTCCGCGCCGCCCTCTCCCCGCAACACCTCGGAGACGAACCGCCGGACCATGCCCATGTCCTGGAGCCGACCCACAACCTCGGTGTTGCCTGAGCTCACCGGGCCGTGGCGGAGGCCTCCGGCCGGACTCTCGCTGAACTCCCAGGTCGTCGTGGCCACGTGCTCAGCTACCTGTTCAGCGATCACGCGGCGATGTCGGCATCGACCGGTTCGGCTTGCTGGTCGTGGTGCAGTCCGTGCACCGTCTTTTCCCAGAAGTTCGGAGCGCCCACCAGTTGGCTCAGCGCCTTCACCGCGGCCATGGACATCATGACCCAGTAGAGCGGCACCAACAGGGCCGGTATGAGTAGCTCACCCCTCTTGGCCACGCGAACGCTCATCACCGTGACGTAGACCAGCAGGAAGTTCCCGAAGGCCCAGGAGACCAGGCCGAGATAGTAGATGGGGGCCGGGAAGATCTCCTGGATGAACGCCGGATGGGCCACGAACCACAGGATGGTCATGAGCCAGAAGATCGGGTTGATGATGGCCAGGATCGGCGTTCCCCCGACGAACATCGTGAAATGCATGAGGCCCTTCCATCCCAGCTCCTGGCGCAACTCCCGGGGCTCGCGGAGATGGACCGCGTAGGTCTGGAGATAACCCTTCAACCACCGGGAGCGTTGCTTCATCCAATTCACGAAATCGCTGTTGGCCTCCTCGTAGGTGTTGGACTCGAGTACCCGGACCGTGTAGCCCTCCCGGAACATGCGGATACCCAGATCGGCGTCTTCGGTGACGTTGTACGGGTCCCAGGCGCCGAGGGCCTGCAGGGCCGATCGGCGGAAGTGGTTGGACGTTCCGCCCAGGGGGATCGGCGCGTGCATCGAAGCCAGTCCGGGAAGGAAGAACGAGAACCACAGGGAGTACTCGATGGTGAACCACTTGGTGATCATGTTCTGCATCGGGTTGTGGTATGTGAGCTTGGCCTGGACGCATGCAACATCCAGGGCCAGTCGGCTCATGGCCACCGCCGCCCGACGCAGCTGCAACGGCTCGGGTTCGTCCTCGGCATCGTAGATGGCCACCAGCTCGCCACGGGCCAGGGTGAGCCCGAAGTTGAGCGCTTTGGGCTTGGTCCGGGGCTCAGCCGGAGGAATCAGGACCAGCTCGAACTGGTCGCCGGGTCTGGCCTCCCGGATGGCGTCGATCGTGGCGTCGTCATCGGCCTCGATCAGCAACTTCACGTCGAGGCGGTCCGGTGGGTACTCGAATTGGGACACCCGTTGGATCAACTCGTTGATCACCTCCGGCTCGCGGTAGGCGGGGATCATCACCGTGTAGATGGGGAGCTCATGATCGGGAACGGCCCGAGCCTCCTCATCACTGATCACCTCGGTGGTCGAAGGCTTGTTCGAGGCCCGGAACAGCGCCAATCGGTAGATGATGGCGCCCACGTACAGGATGGTGATGACGCTCACCACGAAGGTCGCGGCGAGCGAGAGGTCGACGACGCCTCCGAGCACGAGCACCACCGCGGCGGCGATGCCCACCTGACGTTGGCGCCGCGAGAGAATCCGCTTGGCCGAGACGCCCGGGACCCGGTCAGAGAGGCCGGCGATGCTGGCCTGGAGCCGGAGATCGGACTCCTCGACGGACATGATGGACGTTCTCACGGCAGAACGCTAACACCGGCGCCTTCCGGGTTTACAGCGAAAAGACCCGGTCAGAGGTCATGTCACCGAGTGTTCAGCCATCGAGCGCCCATCGTCAATCTGGCGTTCACCCGGCGTTCACCTTGGCGTGGTGTGATGAGGTGGTGGCAGCGCCCAGTCACCTGAAAGCCGGAGTCACCGGGGCGGCTCCAGGTGCTCCAGCGACGGCCCGACGCGCCGAGGCGGGTATGGGGCGCGTCGCTGTTGGCATCCGGGCGTGGTCCTGTCGGCAGCGAGGGTTGGCAGAAATTCTGGCCGGCCTGCGGCTTCCACACATTCCGAGTGACGGCATTGGTCTGTCCGTGCCTCAGATCGAACATGATCACATCGGCGTCCGTCCGGCCGAACCCACCGGCACCGGAACGTGATGTCTCGTTCGACGATGCACCTGTCGCTGTTGAGGGCCCGTCGGCGACCTTCGAAGGCGACGAACTTCCCACCCTGCCGCACTCTTCCCTGCCTTCGAGTTCCCGAGCTCCGACGCAGACGACCTGGGTACCGGTCGACGACACGGCGTCGGTGGAGGCCACCGTTCACCAACGCCCAAGCGCCTCCGGCCCCTTCGACGACTTCCTGGGCGACCTTTGCCGCGCCTTGGAGGGACCCGACCGTCCGCTCCCGCCGCCGGACCGTTTCAGGGTCCGGGTCGCCCAGGTGCCGAAGCCCCACCGGCCCACCAAGCGCGACTACAACTACTTCGTGGAACTCGACGCGTTGCTCGCCGCACGGGCAGCTCGCTCCAGGTCGGACCAGGACGAGTAACCGACAAGCAAGTGGCTGGCCCGGCTCAACTCCGCCGTGCCACCGGGAGTGTGCCCCGGCGTACTGTCGGCCCCTGCTGCCGACCTACGAACTCGATCCGGTCACCTTGACCGCCCAACGACAGGCGGCGGTGGTCTGGACGACCACTTGCTGGCTCCCCGTGGAGGTCTGGGGAGTGATCGCGTTGCCCGTGGCGGCGGTGGATGTGACTACCGGCGCCGAACCGGGGGGCGCCCCGGTGTTGACGACGAAGATCTGAAATGACGGCCCGCCGGTCGGGGCCGGTGCACACTGGAAGGCCCAACCGATGTTCCAGGTCCCACCAGCGATGTTGAACGAAGGGCTGGTCCAGTTCCCGCTCATGGTGGTCTGCGGAACCAGGACGGTCGCCGGACCGACGGCGGCCGGAACGGACGTGGAGCTCGACCCGGCGGCAGTCGTTGACGTTGCACTGGCTGGAGCGGTCGTTGCCGTCGCTGAACCACCGGCCGCGGTGGTCGCCGTCGAGCCTGCGGGGGGTGGCACCTTGTATCCGCTGCTACCGCTGCTGCTTGCCGATCCCGACGACGAGCCCGTGTTGCCGTTGAACCACATGCCTACAACGGCGGCGACAATGACCGCCACCACCAGCTGCCAGGTCTTCCAGGACCGGCGCTCCTTGAACTTGAGATCGCCCTTCTGGGGTACGACATCCGGGTCCGTGGTGACCGGTCCGGGGGGAGGAGCAACCGGCGGGACCACGCCCTGGTAGAGGCCCCTATCGGACGGTGGCGGCGTGCCAGGTGCCGAGGGCGACCAGCCCTCGGTCACCGCTGGGATGGGAACCAATCCGGGAGCAGGTGCGACCGCTGTCCCTCCGGCCCCCTGCGGGTAGTTTGCCGGAGGTGCGTAGGGTTGCTGCGGTACAGGCGAGTACGCAGGAGGCCCCGCCGGGCTCCCGTAGGCGGGGTCGGCAACCCAGCCTTCTCGGAGCGCCGCCGATCCGGGCCCTGCCGCCACGTGCGGATGCGGGGGTGGTGGAGTGCCGTACACGGTCGGCGGGATCGGTTCTGGGTACGCCGACGTGGGATCGGGCGCCTGGGGAGCGTGCGTGCCATTGGGGTGCCCGAGCGTCGCGCCCAACCCCCCGGCGGCCTGGCCAGGTGGCCACTCGGGCGGTTGTCCGTTGTCGAGGGACGGGATGTGCCCGGGCACTCCCGGCTCCAGATCCGGCACCGGCGGATAGGCAAATCCGGTGGGCATCTCCGGCACCCCGTGTAGGGACGACGGAGGGTGGGCCGGACCGTGCGCACCGGGAGCCGGGGGTGCCTGCTGTTGTCCGCTGGTATACACCGGTGCGTGCGCATACGGGTCTGAGTAGCTCTTGGGATCCACATAGACCCAGCCCTCGGCGGCCACCGTGTCCGGAAGGGGATGATCCGCGGGGGCAGCCGTGCCGGCCGATGGCCCGGCTTGAGGAGTGACACCTCCTACTGGCGGAGGGAGTGACTCCCACGAAGGCGGGGGTTCCTCGGGTCCCGCACCCTCGCGGTAGCTCGCCGTCTTGGGATCCCATGTGGGCGTCACCGTCACAGCGTCCGGCACCCACTGAAGTGGGTCAAGTGAACTTCGGGTGAACGACGGTGATCTGGGCACCGTAGGTGCCCGCTCATGTCGAGATCCCCTTGGTCCCGGAAGCATCGCGGCTGGCCTGTGCCGACTCCTTGTCAATGAGTTGCTTGGCGAAAGCCACCAGGAAGGTCCGATTGTTGATCAGGGCACGCCCAGAACCCTCAGATGGATTGAGCGTGCCGGCCAGGTTGTGCACTGAGCTGCCGGCGTCCAACCCCTTGACCACTGCACCTCGGCCGGCGTTCTGCACGTAGAGGACCACCCGTTCGTAGGTGGTGGTCGCCCCCAGCTTTACCGGAAGGATCCAGTAGACGATGGACCAGCTGCCGTACTGCCGCGACGTGTAGGACATCGCCTGACCGGTGACGCCACCGACCAGCGAGACCTGAGCGACATCGGCGAGTGCGTACCCGTGGAAGGCGTAGCAATTCTCGACGCCGTACGCCGAGAAACTCGAGAGATCCGGAGTGTTGATCACATCGGCTACCACCGGCACCGTTGTGGCGAGGGGGCCGGGGCCGTCGGCGTGCAGGTAGTAGCGGTTCCACACCGACGTGTCCCCGAACAGCGGCTTGGCCCACCCGTAGGTGGTACCGAAGTGGACGGCCCAACCTTCGGGTGCGGTCGGGTTCTGCACGAAGGAGTCCAGCTTGGCCTGGCCCCCCACGTCGGCTACCAGGTTGTAGGAGCGGAGGCCGAGGTTGCTCACGCCGATGACCAGGGCGGCAACGATGGCCACGACGACGGCCATGGTGATCCTCGGCACAGCCAGGGTTGATCGCGGGGCTGGTGACTCCTCGGCATAGAGCGACGGAACGGGGACGGGTCCGGGTGGCCTCGGCACGGCCTTCGGCATCCCCTCGCCTATGGCGATGTGCATGCCCAGTGGTTTGATCAGCAGGATCATGGCCAGAACGCCGAGACTGAAGGTCACCAGGCCGACGAAGGGGTGGAACACGTTGATGGCAACGTTCTCCCCCCATTGCTTTCCGGCGTAGAAGATGAACGTGATCCGACCCAGGTTGATGATCCAGAGGAGGGCAATCCCTCCGATGAGCCACAGCACCTTCCTGACCAGGGGACCGCGCACCGTGGCCGCGAATGCCGAGCCCACGAGCAGGAACCCCACGACGCCGTTCACTCCCGAACAGGCCGACACGACGCTCAACGCGAAGGTCGACCCGTGGTGACTGATCACGAAGAGTGTGTTGTCGAGGGAGCCGGCCGGCTTGGCCAGGTGCGTGACCCCCACGATCTTCTGCATGGCCAGTAGCGTCACCGCGGTGAAGGCGTTGAGCACGCCGAGTAGAACCCTCTGGTAGGGATAGGGCCAGGCCAGGAACAGGAACAGGACGGCAAGACGTTGCCGCCAGAGGACTCGGGAGCCGAAGATGATGGCCACCGCGCCGGCCACGAACACCGGAAGGGTCAACAGGTCGATGCGGTACACCCAGAACATGGTCGACATGCGCGACGGGAGCAACTCGTTCACGGCGATCGCCGCCACGATGAGCGGGACACCGATCGTGTAGTCAACGTGCCGGTCGTAGATGGGCGGCTCCGGCTTGACCGGCCGGGCCCGGATGGCGGCCAGGGCCAGCGCTATCGCCGGGACCAGGCTGATGTAGGCCAGAGGTGTCTGCTGGTCGGCAGTCTGCAACAGGGTGCTGAGCGAGTAGTTGTAGGCGACCATCACGGCACCCAGCAGGATGACGACCTGGATGCGGGTGCGGGTCCGCTGCGAGGCATTGGTCCACCGCTGTCGCCAGCGGCTCCACCGGTCAGCCACCGCAGCACGGCCCGAAGTCAGCGACGAAACGGCCGTGGCTCCGCTCATCCTGACCCCTCTCGGGGGCCGATGGCGCGAATCACCCGAGTGCGCCGGGGAATCATCCGAACCTCCCGTGGACGTAGTCGGACGTCCGGGGGTCGCGTGGCCGCTCGAACATCTCCAGCGTCGGGCCGGCCTCGACGATGTGGCCAGGCATGCCTTCCCCGTCGACCAGGAAGAGGGCACAGTTGTCGGACACCCGCTGGGCCTGCTGCATGTTGTGGGTCACGATGACGATCGTCACCTCGTGGCTCAGTTCGCGGATGGTCTGCTCGATGACCCCGGTCGAAATGGGGTCGAGCGCGGAGCACGGCTCATCCATCAGGAGCACCTTGGGCCGCACGGCCAATGCCCTGGCGATGCACAGTCGCTGCTGCTGTCCGCCGGAGAGGGCGGCACCCGCCTCGTTGAGGCGGTTCCTCGCCTCGTTCCACAGACCGGCCCGCTGGAGGCACTCCTTCACGAGGGCGTCCGGATTGGCCACCTTGGTTCCGGACAGCCGGAGGCCGGCCAGGACGTTCTGGGCGATCGTCATCGAGGGGAACGGGTTGGGACGTTGGAAGACCATTCCGATGCGCAGCCTGGTCTCCGTCACCCGGACGGCCGGTCCATAGATGTCCATCCCGTCCAACGCAACCGATCCGGCGAGGGCCGCCGACGGGATCAGCTCGTGCATGCGGTTGAGAATCCTGAGGAACGTCGACTTCCCGCAGCCGGACGGGCCGATCAACGCGGTCACCTTCCCCGGTTCCATGGAGAGCGAGATGCGCTCGAGCACCTTGTTGCTACCGAACCACGCGCTCACATTGGAGGCCACCAGTCCCGAGCTGCCCGGGGCCGTGCTGGGACCGGGGGGCGGGCCATAGCCACCGGCGGAGGTCCCCGGGGCCACGCCCGGGGTCGGGTACCAGGCCCCCGCTTGCTGCTGGGTAGAAGTCATCTCACCTCTCGCTGTCTCAAACGCCTCCGGACCAGGGTTCCGACCAGGATCAGTCCCGCCCCGGCCGCTAGCAGCACCCCGATGTCCGGGGCACCGGTGAAGGCCAGCCCGGGGTCGGAGCTTCCCGACGAGTCGGACCCGGTGCTGCCGCCCGATGACGCGGCCGCGGCCGGTGGCGTTGCGGCCGCCGCGGCCGCTGCGGTGGTGGTGGTCGATGTGGCCGATGTGGTGACGTTCGCCTGTGCGGAGACAGTGACCGACTCGGTGTCGAGCTGGGTGGCGACCGTCAGGCCCGCGGTGACCATGGCAGAGGTGGCGGGAGCCGCCCCGAACAGGCCGATTGCGGCCTGGCCCTTCGGACCAAGCACATATCGGACGAACTGAGCCAGTGCCCTGGCCTTGTCGGCCGACAGCCCGTTGGTCGGGACGACGAGGTAGCTCTCCTCCATGAGGAAGCTGTTGTAGGCGGACGCGTCAGAGGTGTCCGCATTGAAGGTGACGAGGTTGTCGGTCGTCGGATCTGACGTGGCCACCAGGGTGACGTGGGAGGCGGCCGCTTGGGCCGCCGTCAAGGAGGGGGCCACGAACTGACCGTTGGCATTCTGAATGGCTGCGGTCATCAGGTTCCACGGGACCCCGAGCGGCGCACCTGTCCACACCGACGAGATGGGGGCGATGGCCCCGAGCTGCCAGGTCGCCGCGGTCTGGCTGGGGGCATTGGTCTGGCTACTGATGGCCAGGAGCTTGCCGATCAGTGGATTGTCTCCCCCAGGAATGGTGTTCTGGCCGTAGGGCCAGTTCTCGCTGGGTGTGTCGTCGGTGGTGAGGGACCCGAAGCCGGACTCGTTGAGGCCGGCATCGAAGAAGGCCTTCGAGCTCGGCGTGCTGTCCAGGAGGGTCATGAGTGCACTGTTGGCGCTCGATGGATCCAGGTTGGCCCATTTTTTGATCGGAAGTTGCGGTGCCCCGCCGGCACCGCCCGGTGGGCAGGTGATACGAGGATCGTTCCAGTGGTCGAGAGGACTCGATGCGTCGAAGCCGATGATCTCCCCGAGGAGATCGGTGGTGAGCGGCATGTGCACGCAGAAGTCGGTCGAGGTGATGGTCGTCGACCCCGATGCCGCCCACGCCTCGGTCGGGACGAGCGTGGCGACAGCAACGGGCGTCTCGGCGAACGGTACGTACGCGAACGACCGGCCGTTGGTCTTGGCCGTGGCCTGCTCGGCGGAGGTCAGTGGCCGTTCGGAGACGGCGTAGTCGGCCGCGAACTGACCGGGTCCGGACCCGACAAAGGCGGCGATTCCTGCATCGATGCCGGTCGACGTGTACGCACCGAAGAGTGGGCTCATGTTGCTGGCGTCATCGATGAGCAGTTTGGAGACGACCGGTTCGAGGAACGAACCGCCCTGGCCGGAGAGCGTCGAGGGATCGGTGTCGGCACCGGCCGTCGGGGTGCTGGACCCGACGACGGTCAGGACGGCGGTGAGGGCCACCGTGACCATGGCCGACCGCCGGCCCGAGGATCGGGTGTGTCTCACTCGTTGACCTCGATCGGGACCCGTCGGCGGACGAGACGGCGGCGCACCAGCCAGGCCACGGCGATCATGATCACACCCAGCCCGACCAGGGGTACGGGATTGGAGCCGGTGAACGCCAGACCGGTCCCCCCCGAGAGGGAGACACCGGCATTGACGCCCGACCCGGAGCCGCCCGCCCCGGAGCCGCCCGAACCGGAGCCACCCGACCCGGAGCCCGACGTTCCTGATGCGCCGCTGGTACCGGTCGTGTGGGCACCAGCGGCGGCGTTGGCGGCGGCGTTGTTGGCTGCCGTGTTGAGCACGCCACAGGTCGGCGTCGTCTGTCCCTTGGCCACCTCATCGGGAGTCAGGTCGCCACAGGCGTAGGCCGCCTGCTCCGCCGCCGTGGGGGCCACGGCACCGGGGACCTGCTTGCTGACTTCGTCGATCCCGTACTTCTCCAACGACAGACCGAGCGAGGCGTAGCCGAAGGTCGGTGACGACTTCTGACCGAGGGTGAGGGAATAGTTGACGAATCCACTGAGAACCGCTCCGAGGCCTGGATCCGACCCGGTGGTCCGGGCCAGCAGGTAGCTGTACGTCGACGGGTTGTAGACGTTCGGCCCGACACCGCCGAAATTGAGCTGGTGGGTGCCGTTGGCCTGCTGGGTGGCGTAGGCCAAGGCCGAGGCCACATCCACCGGAGTGGGTTGGGTGTATCCCCCCGAGGCGTTCTTCACCGAGGCGACGCCCTTCGGCGGGGTGGTGGGGCCGAAACCGAGGTCGGTGGCGTATTTGACCTGGACGGCACCGATGGCGCCGGCGTTGGTGGCGATGCTCCCGGCCACCCCGCTCGTGCTCTGCTGATCGAGACCGCCGGGCAGCCCGGGCCAGTTGGACTCGGGCTGGGTGGCGCTGATCACGACACCGTCGCCGGGGCCGCCCGACTGGTGGTTCTGCTGATTGGCGAAGGCTGCCCACAGGGCGGGCTGCTGGCTGATGCACCACTCCTCGAGAACGAAGTTGGTGCCGGCCGAGTCGCTCTCGGTGACGGGCCGCACGGTCAGATTGGGCAGGGCGACACCAGGATTGTCTGCCGCCAGCTTCGGGTCATTCCAGTTGGTGATGCCTCCGGTCAGCAGGGCGCATGCCGTGTAGCTCGACAGCTGCAGCGTCTTGGACAGGCCCGGGATGTTGTACATGAAGGCGATGCCGCCCGCAGTGACGGGCACGTAGATGAACGGTGAGGTTGGCGGTGACGTATCGGTGCTGCCCAGGCCGTAGGCGATGTCGCTGACAGCGAAGTTGGTCGTGTTGTTGGCGAACTCGTACCGGCCGTCACCTGAGCTGGTGCTCGTGTAGTTGACGCTGAGCGAATAGGGGGCCTGCTTCACCGCCGTGGTGAACGCCTCGATGGCCGGCGCGGCGAACGACGATCCGGCTCCGTTGAGTTGGGTGGTCACCTTCGGCGTGATAAAGATCGATCCCCCACGAGCGATCGAGGTGGGCGTGGTCGTGGTCGATGACGGCGGAGGTGACGTCGTGGTGCTACCCGGCGGAACATCCGTGACGGAGGTCGCCGTGTCGGCTCCCGCCGGAGCGACCGACACCAGACCGAGCCCGGCGAGGCCGAGCAGTCCGACCGCGGCCCATCGCCGCAGAGGGCGACGGTCCCAAGAGGGACCGTTGGTCGGGGTGGCGTGGCGCATGGTGGTTTCCTTCTCGTCGGTGTCCGTCGTTCTGGACACGGTTGGATAGCGTCGGTGAACTGTTCCGGCTCCCCCGAGCCAGGAGGTCGGCCCGTCGATGACTCTCATGACCCAGGGCTCCCACTCTTGCGCGTCGACCACGGGATGAAGGCCCGGCGACCGGCGCCGGCCGAGCCCAACCGTCGGGCCAGAACGAACAGGAAGAGCACGACGAAGATGAGGACGAGGGATGTTCCCCAGGCGGCCTGGATGGGCACTGTGCCGGGCTGGAAGATGAGCTCGTAGATGCGAAGCGGGAGGTTGTCCTGCTGACCAGAGAACGGGTTCCAGTTGTAGCTGGCGAACCCACCGGCGTTGAAGAGGACCGGGGCGGTCTCCCCGGCGATCCGGGCGATGCCCAGGATGACCGCAGTCATCAGACCGGCCCGGGCGGTGGGCAGGACCACCTTGAGCAGTACACGCCATTCCGGAGCCCCGAGGGCCAAGGCGGCCTCCCGGTAGGAGCCGGGAACGATGGCCACCACCTCCTGGGCCGCCCGGGTGACCACTGGGAGCATCATGACGGCGAGGGCCAGCGCGGCAGCAAAGCCCGTCTTGCCGGATACGCCATGGGGAACCACCCAGAGGAGGTACACGAACAGGCCGGCGATGATGGCCGGGGCACCGGTCATGGCGTCCACTACCGCGGAGACGGTGCGGGCAAAGGGGCCGTCGTTGCTGGCCAGGTACGTGGCGGTGAGCACGCCGAGCGGCACCGTGAGGACGGTGGCAATCAGCACCTGCTCGATGGTCCCCACGATGGCGGCACCGACACCGAGGTCCCGGATGTGGGCGTTCCCACCCAGCCGCGACATGTCGGCGATGAAGAAGTGGGGGAAGCCCCCGAACACCGCGGTGAACCCCTTGATCAGCACGTAGCTGATGACTGCGGCCAAGATGAAGAAGGCAATGGCCGCACCCGCCCAGATGCCCATGGTGGCCAACCGATCCTTGGCGATCAGGACCCCGTGCCGTATCCGGACCAGAACACCGTAAATCGCCAGGAAGGCCAACAGCCAGCACACGGCCAGGCCGAACGGTGCGTTGATCCCGGCCAAGGTGAAGACCACCCAGACGAGGGCAAAGGACGCCGCCGCGCTGCCCACGCTCTCGATCACGACCGAGCTCTCGACGCGGCGACGCCGATGGGGACGGTCTGCTGTACCGAACGACGGCTGAGCTGATGGCCCGAACGGAGCCTCACTCTGCGGGGAGAGGATGGTCATTTGGCACCCCGGTTGACGATGACTCGGGCGATCACGTTGACCAGCAACGTCGTGGCGAACAGCACCAGACCGAGAAAGATCAGTGAGCTCTTGGCCAACGCCGAACCGGTCGGGAAGTCCTCGGTGATCTGCTTGGCGATCGAACCGAGCCCGTTGGGACCCATGATGGCCAGGGTGAGATGGTTCGCCTTGGACAGGACCAGGACCACGATCATGGTCTCCCCCAGGCCGCGCCCGAATCCGAGCAGGAAGGCGCCTACGATCCCGTTCCTGGAGAACGGGAGGATGACGTCGGTGACCATCCCCCAACGGGTCCCGCCGAGGCCGAGCGCCGCTTCGCATGCCTCCCGCGGCGTCTGGGCCATGACCTCTCGGCTGACCGAGGTGATGATGGGAACGATGGTGGCGGCCGACACCAGCCCACAGGCGAAGATCGACTGGACGAACTCACCCGGGGTTGGGGTCCTGATGAAGGGGATGAACGCGAAGTGGTCAACCATCCACCTCGCTGGTGCGGCCTGCACGTTGGACACCAGTTCCAGGCCCCAGAAGCCGTAGACGATACTGGGGACGGTGGCCAACATGTCGACCGTGGACGTCAAGAATCCTCGGAGGCGAATCGGTGCGTACTCGTTGATCATCAACGCGGCCGCCAGTGAGATGGGACCGGCGATCAGGACGGCGACAACGGCGATGGCGATGGAACCGACCAGCAACGACATAGCTCCGTAGTGACCGCTGTCCGGCGACCATGTGCTGTCGGTGAGGAAGTGGATTCCCCCCTTGGACATGGCCTGCCAGCCGTTGGTCGTCAGGAACAGGACCACCGCCAGGAGGACGAGCAACACCGTGGCGCTGCTGCTGACCATCACGATCCGGAAGATTCGGTCGGCTCGCGACACGGAGCGATTGATGACGATCGGTACGTCGTCGACCGGCGACAGGTCCTGGCGTGGTGCCTCGAGAACTGTGGTCACCGCGCCGACCTCCTGAGCAGGGAGGCCGCTGCAACCGCCAGACCGACGAGCAGCAGTCCTAAGGCAACGAGCCCGGCTGCCCAGTCCGCCAACCCGGTGAAGGCCAGCTGGCTGGGTGCGAGCGACACCGCGGCCGAGGCGGGCGCCGCGGCCGAGGCGGGGGCAGGCGCCGCGGCAGCCCCGGAAGGCCCGCTGGCGGGAGCGGTGGGCGCCGCCGCGCTCCCGTTGACCTCGAATGCAGGCGAGAACGCCTTGGCCTGGGAGAAGTCGTTCTGGTCCTCGCCGACGAAGAGGACACAGGGGTGGTTGGCGCCGCACACCGGCTGCCAGTTCGCCTGCTCGCCCAACTGCGCGTTGGGCAGTGCGTAGATCGTGTAGGCGGTCTCGCTGAAGCTGCCGTCAGCGTGGACGACAGTGGTGTCCGGTTGGATCGTGTTCTCGTCACAGGCGCTGAAGCTGGTGGGAAGATTGGCCACCGATCCTCCGGGATCGGCGCACTCGAGGATGACCACCCGGGAGTTGGGGGTGAACGTCCGATTGGCTCCGACCGACACCCGCACGACCTGCTGATCCCGAAAGCTTCCGTTGGCCGGTCCCGGACTGACCGTCACCTCGGGACCGCCGACCGCGTGTGCCGTCCCCCCTTCGGACAAGACCCCCGTCGTCACGAGCACGACCAACACGACCGGCGTGCAGACGCGGGTCCAGCGGGATCTGGAGAGACCGTTCCGGAGCATCGACACGATCATGAGCTCGTCCCCCGAGAATCCACGGTGAACGAATGGGAGAACACCTTGGGCTTGGACAGGTCGGTCTGGAACTCGCTGATCAGCAGTACGCACTGGTGGGTGGCGTTACAGACCGGGACCCCGTCCCTCGGCTCGCCCAGGGCGGGCGCGTTCGGAAGGGTGTAGATCGTGTACGACTTCTCCTTGAACGAGCCGTCGGCCGACACCACCACGGTGTCGGCTTGGATGGTGTTCTCGTCGCACTCGAGGAACTTGGTGGGGAGGTTGGCCCGGGTGCCGCCGGGATCGGCGCACTCGACGATGTTCACGTGGCTCAGCGGGGCGAACACGTGGTTGGCGCCCATCGAGACAGCGACGGTCTGCCCGTCGTGGAGAACCCACGAGTCCGATGCGCCGCTAATGCTCACCGCGGACGGCGGATCAGACGATCCGCCTCCGCACGCGGCCAGGGTGAGGGCAGCGACTGCGAAGACAGCAGCGAGCCCGACGTGGCCTCGCGAGGCGGACGGGAACCACCGTGGGAATCGGCGCATCATGCGGCCGACCCGTGGAAGCCGGCGGCACCGAAGGTGAAGATGCCGCCGTCGGAGGCCACCAGCCAGTACCCCTGGCCGTCCGGGGTGGCGGCCATGCCCACGATGGGCTGGTTGAGGTGGATGTTCCCGGTCGAGCCGTGGAACCCGGCGTCGCCGAAGGCGAAGATGCCGCCGTCGGAGGCCACCAGCCAGTACCCCTGGCCGTCCGGGGTGGCGGCCATGCCCACGATGGGCTGGTTGAGGTGGATGTTCCCGGTCGAGCCGTGGAACCCGGCGTCGCCGAAGGCGAAGATGCCGCCGTCGGAGGCCACCAGCCAGTACCCCTGGCCGTCCGGGGTGGCGGCCATGCCCACGATGGGCTGGTTGAGGTGCGTTCCGCCCATGCGACCCGTAGGAACGCGGCGTCGCCGAAGGTGAAGATGCCGCCGTCGGAGGCCACCAGCCAGTAGCCCTGGCCGTCCGGGGTGGCGGCCATGCCCACGATGGGCTGGTTGAGGTGCGTTCCGCCCATGCCCCCGAGGAACGTGGCGTCGCCGAAGGTGAAGATGCCGCCGTCGGAGGCCACCAGCCAGTATCCTCGGCTGCCCGGGGTGGTGGCCATGCCCACGATGGGCTGGTTGAGGTGCGTCCCGCCGAGACCGCCGTGGAACACTGCGTCGCCGAAGGTGAAGATGCCCCCGTCAGCGGCGGCCAACTGGTACCCGCCGCCGTCTTGGGTCCCAGCCAGTGACACCACCGGGTGGCTCAACCGGGCGCTCGAGACCGGGGTGGCGGGTGTGTAGGTGACGGTCACGCTCCCGTTCACGGCGATCGAGTCGGTAGTGTCCGTCGCCGTGTATGCAACTGACTCCGCGGTCGTGTCCGAGACCGAGAAGGCTGCTGCCCCGCCCGAATTGGTGCTGGTCGACACCCCGACCACCTGCGATGAGCCGCCGGAAGCGTGTACCGCGACGGTCCGCCCGGACAGGGGCAACCCATTGGCGTCGTACAGGAGGACGGTGACCGTGGCGGCCGTGTGGCCGTCGGCGGGAACGCTCGAGTTGTTGACGACGATGGTGCTGTCGTTGGGGTCGGGGAGGATCGGGGGCGGGGTGCCGAAGGTCAACTCCACCGCCTGAGTCACCAGCAGGTTGCCGTCGCTCTGGTCCTCGCCGGTGAGATCCACGTACTCGGGGGTGGTGTCGCTGATCTTGAAGGTGGCCGCCCCGGTGGCGTCGGTGACCGCCGACACCGCTTGGATGGTGGCATGACTCCCGGTCCCCTGGATCAGCCCGACCGTCTTACCACTCACGGGATTCCCGAAGTGGTCGTTGAGGGTCACGGTAACGGTGGAGACCGACCCGTCGGCATTGACGGCCGTCGGTGATGCCGTCATCCCTGACTGGGTTCCGTCCACCGGGCCCGCAACGAACGCGATGGTGTGGCTGCCCGAGGGATCGATGATCAGATTGTTGTCCGACGTGTCGGTGACGACGAACGACACGCTTTCCGCCTTGGTGTCCCGGATCTGAAAGCTGGCCTGGCCGTTCACGTCGGTCTCCCCCGGTGAGCCACTGGCCGGCGACAGCGGGGTCACCGTGACCTTGGGATCAGCGGTCGCTGGTGCCACGGAGACGGTCTTTCCGGGGAGGGGGACGTTGTTGTCGTCTCGGATGGTCACGAAGATCGACGAGACCGTTGTCCCGTCGGCCACCACCGATGCGGGCTGGATGGTCACGGAGGACTTGGTGGCCGACACCGTCGCTCCCACCTGGAACGTGACCTGGGCGGTATGGGAGAGGGTGACACTGTCGGTGCTGTCGGCCGCGGTGAAGGTCACGGTCTCGGCCGCGGTGTCCGTGACCTGGAACACCGCCCTGCCGTTGGCGTCGGTCACCGCGCCGCCGGCCGAGACCGGGGTGGCGGCCGCCGTGACGCTCGGCGAGGTCAGCGTCACTGTCTTTCCGGCCACCGGGTTGGCGCCACCGGTGGTCAGGAGGGTCACCGTGACGGTCGTGCCCTGCGTCGGCCCGACCGAGGCCGTGGACTGACCGGCCACCACGGTCGAGTCGGTGGCCGAGGCGGTGAGGGTGCCGAACGTGACCTGGGCGGTCTGGGCCACCGTGACCCCTCCGGAGCTGGCCGTGTAGGTGACCACCTCAGGGGTGAGGTCGGACACGGCGAAGCTGGCCGCCCCCGACGAGTCGGTGGTGGGCGAGACCGGGGAGATGGTCGAGTGGGTCCCGCTGTTGGCGACGAGGGTCACCGTCTTGTTGGCCAGGGCGGCCGAGGTCGTACCCTGGTCCCGGAGGGTCACCGTGACCGTGGACGTGGTGCCGTCAGAAGGGACGGACGCCGGCGAGGCGGTCACCTTCGACGCCGACGGCGACACCGTGGGGGTCGTGAAGTTGATCGTGGGCTGCTGGGTAACGGTCACCCCGAGGGCGCTGGCCTGAACCTTCACCGCCTCCACCCCGGTATCGGTGACCTTGAAGGTGGCCATCCCGCTGGCGTCGGTGATCGGCGAGATTGGAGTGATGGTGGGCGATCCCGAGGTGGCGGCCAGTGAGACCGTGGTCCCCTGGGGGATGGGGGCGGTCACGTTGCTGCTGTTCTTGCCCAGCATGGTCACCGTGACGGTCGAGGAATCGGCGCCGTCGGCCACCGCCGAGATGGGGGCAGCCACCACCGAGGACAGGGCGGCATCCGGGGTCGAGGCGGTCGACGGAATCGTCCCGTCCCCCGGATTGGCGCCGGTCTCCAACGGGTCACTCGCCTGGAAGATGATCGAGAAGGCCTGGGACCAGATATGGGGCTTGCTCATGTCGGTCTGGTCGGGGCCGATGTACAGGAGGCAGGGGTCAGTGGCCCCACCACAGACCGTGAGGTTGGAGGCCGTCTCGCCCAAGGCCGGCGAGGGCAGGGCATAGATCTGGTAATCGCTGAAGGAGAGCGATCCATCGGGATTGACCGTGGGGTTGGCGAAGTACTGGGTCAGGTTGTCGCACACCGGAGCTCCCGTTGGCGGTGCTCCGCCGGGTCCGGCCTCGCATTCCACGATGTGCATGGCGGTCAGCTGGGGCAGGAGCGTGTTGGCGGGCACCGACACGGTGATGGTCTGGCCACTGGAGAAGGGGGTCCCGGCAGTGAACGGCGCCTGCGGGATCGCCGCGTTGATCTGCTGGTTGGTGGTGAGGTCGGCGCTGGCCACGCCGGTGGCCGCGAGGGCGACCGACGCCAACAAGAGGACAACACCGCCCAGAGCCGCGAGTCGGCGGAACGACCTCCCTGTCCCGACCCAGCGGAGTGGTGGGCTACTCACTGCTCGTGTCCCTCCGTGGTCGAACTCATCACGCTGGTGGTCAGAGGTCGCCGATGAGCGACGGGCCAATCCTGGTGGTCTTGAGTCGCCATCTCAAGGGAACGTTTCGTTACTGCGTTCATCTGTTGTTCACTTTTGCGTCTGCCCCCCTGACACCCAGTGACCCGGGGGCCTGACGATCGCTCGCCTGGCCCCCGGGTCGAGGGTGCTGCCCGTAGGTCCCGGCGCAGGCCGAGACCCCTCCGTTACTGCTAGTTGTTGGGATCGGCCACCGCGGTCACGGCCGGAATGCCGTTGCCCGCTGTCCCGCCTCCGTTGAGACCCGACGCACAAGCCGTGTCGGGAGCGCTGATCCCGTCGGCCGGCGTGGACACCGGTGGCACCGTCGAGGTGTCGCTCAGTCGGATGAACCCGAACGCACCGATGATGGTGCCCAGTTCGGTGTCGAAGTTCACGCCGGTCGAGTTGTCCTTCCCCTTCTGGAAATTGTTGTTGCTGTCGCAGATCCAGTTGAGGAAGCCGCCGGTCGAGGCCTTGATGGTGCTCGTCCGGTAGATGTTCCAGAGTGTCCGGGCGGTGGGGAAGACATTCCGCAAGATGTTGGTGGTCGTGGGCGGCGACCCGTTCAGGGTCATCTTGGATGCCGTGATGGTGCTTCCTCCGATGCTCACCGAGCCCGAGTAGGGAACCGTGTTGAGCACCCCGTTCGAGGCGAAGTACAACGTCGTGGCCACCTCGACAGCCTGGCTGGCGGTATCACCGGGGAAGTCGGCGGCCGCATAGTCACCCGTCTGGGAGGTGTTGTTCTCCAGTGACACGTGCGCACTGTTGGGGCTCGGGGCAGTCGCCGGGTTGGGGTCGTTGGCGGCGTTCCCATTGGTATCGGCGCACGTGGTCGCCGCACTTCCGTTGACGAACCCGGTGAAGGTCTTGGTCGTACCCGACGCGGGGTTCACGCCCATGATCCGGACCGGAATCCCCACCGGCGCGCCGTTGCCGACCGTCTTCGCCACACCACCGTTACCGACTCCGCTGGCCGACAGGTTGGTGAGCTGACCCCAGTCGGTGATCTGGGTACCACCCTTTTGGCACCACAGCCGGTAGGCCGTCGAATTCGCCCCGCCACCGTTGTCCGCGTTGGACACCGTGGTGAAGGGCGTACCGGTGTAGGGACCACCGACGGGATCGCCGGGCAGCCATCCGGCGGCCACCGGCCCGACTGAGCCACCGTTGATCGACGCGTAGGGCCCCGTGGCCACAGTGCCGAACGTTGACGGGTTCACCACCGGGAAGTCAACCGCAGGAACCGCATCCTTGGCGTACCCGGTGCCGACCAGGCCCGAGCATGCGCTGCCGGCCGGTGAGGACGAGCGGGAGAAGTCCACGGTGTAGGGGGTGGCGGCGGCGGCGCACAGCTGGTTCTGGCCCGCCCCGGAACCGACGGCGTCGACACCGGTCGAGACCTCGGTCCGGTCCCAGTTGTCGGCGGTGTCGGTGGTGTCGATGTTCCCACCGGACTGACAGTAGAAGTTGGCGTTGGCTGTCGTGGACGGCAGGAAGGTGTTGTTGAAGAGGGTCGCCTCACCGCCGGCGTTGAGCGTGCAGCCGTAGAGACCGGCCGACGTATAGAGGTCGTCGATCTTCTGCATCACAAAGAAGGTGGTGTCCGACCCGGCGTTGCGGATGGCGCTCACCTTGCCGTTGTAGAAGTGCGGAGCCACGCCGGATGCCGGATCGGCGGGAGCGGCGCCGGCTGGGCCTATCCCTAGCCCCAGGGTGGCGATCAGCATCGCCGCCCCCGTCGATCCCGCCACTGCCAGGCGGTGCCTCATACTGAGCTTTCTCATGATCGTTCAGTTCTCCTTAGATGGGTTGGTCGGTCGTGTCGAGGGTCAGAGGGCGGTCAGGCCACAGTCCGGGAGGCCTTCCGGCGACGGAACAAGACGGTCCCACCCACGATGCCTGCAGCGGCCAGTGGTAGGCCCACGGCCAGAGGCACCTCGGGAGTGCCGTCTCCTGGATTGGCCCCTGTCTCCAGCGGGTCGGAGTCCTGGAACCGGATCTGGAAGGCCTGCGACCAGACGTGAGGCTTACTGGTGTCGGTCTGGTCCGGTCCGATGTAGAGGATGCACGGATCGCCCGCCCCGCCGCAGACCGTTGCGTTGGAGGAGGTCTCGCCCAAGGCCGGCGAGGGCAGGGCGTAGATCTGGTAGTCGCTGAACGAGAGCGATCCGTCGGCAGCGACCGTGGGGTTGGCGAAGTACTGGGTGAGGGGATCGCACACGGGTGTTCCGGTCGGCGGCGCTCCACCGGGTCCCGCCTCGCACTCCACGATGTGCATGCCGGTCAGTTGCGGCAGGAGCGTGTTGGGCGGCACCGACACCGTGATGGTCTGGCCGCTGGAGAACGGGGTGCCAGGGGTGTCCGGCGCTTGCGGGATGGCCGCGTTGATCTGTTGGTTGGTGACAAGGTTCGCTCCGGCGGTGCCCGAGAGGGCGAGCACGGTGACAGCGGAGATGGCACCAAGAGCGGCTGTGGTTGCTACCGCTTTGGCGACTCGGCGGATGATCATCGATTTGGACTCCTTCAGGGGGTCGCTGCAATGTGTCTGGGCGTAGTCGACAGCGGATCGCGTAGCTGTCAGTAGCGGTTCTCCCATGGAGAGACGGACGAGTCAATGCAAAAGCCCTGGTGACACGCAGAAATCATTTTGGGATAACCCAACCGTCACAGTGGCGACACTGCGGCGCCACAAGCGGCCACCATTTGCGATTTTCGGTGTCCCTCGCGGTTGAGTCGTGCCGTTCACATCTGCCGACGGTCGCACTGAGAGCCATCGCAGCCGGACGCCAGGGTCACGGCGGGGAGTAGTGATATCGGTACTCCATGTGTTCTGGCCACTCCGACAACCGGCGGCCCGTAGGTCCAGAGCAGCCCACCGGGAGCCGAAGAGCGTGCTGTCGACAGACGAGGCCAGCTGTGCATCTCATGGCAAACACGGGATGCCACGACGGGGCGCAATGAGCTAGAGATATCAAGGCTCATTTGCTCGGCATACGGAGCGAATCACCATCGTTCCTATCCACATCCGTTGAGCCTCCACGGAAACCGGCCCTGGCCTGGAGCCGTCTGCGATTGGCCCGACTCCCTATCGGGCGGTCGCCGCACGAACCGGCGAGAGTCCGTGTGAGAGTCCGTGGCTCTCGCGGGTCGGGCCCCGGTTCGGTTGGCCGCCCACAACGACGCACGCGCGCCCCAAGGCTGTAGGTGGGAAGACCGAAATCGGGAAGAAAGATCACCCAGCGTTCACCAGGCCGTGACACAGCGATCACCTTGCTCGTCGATACTGCACGAGAACATCGCCACTTCATGACGATGTCAGGAACGGATTGGGCGGGCCTCAACCCACTTCTCATTCGAGCCGGGCGGGAGGAATAGGGTGCGAGACGGGTTGAGCGGAGTGGCGCACCAAGGGTGCGAAACAAGGGGCAGAGGTATGAGGTTCGTCCGAATCGGGTGTGCGCTATCCCTCTCCGCTTGCCTGTTCCTGACCGGCGGAGCCGTCGCCTCGGCCAGCTCTATCCGCCCAGCGCTGGTGACCATCTCGCCAGCCGGACCCTACGTCAGTGGCCAGCTGGTGGCCGTGAACGTGCTGCCCAACTCGATCCTCAAGTCCGGACGGTCGCTTACCGTCGAGGAGTGTGCTGCACCCTCTCCCTTCCACCGGCACCACTTGCGGTGTGACCCCCACACCAAGCAGTCCGGTCACTTCACTGCCGACGGCAGGGGCATTGCCGGGGATACCAGCTACCCGATTGTCGCTCTGCCCACCCGATCAGCTGACCGGGAACACGACGAAGACGACCGGCCTGCGTGCGATCTCACTCATCCTTGTGTGCTGACGGTGGGCTGGGACCTCGATGACGCCGGCCATCGGGTCTACTCGGCGCCGTTCCTGGTCAGCCCGCCCGGCAGCGATCCCAACCCGGGGACCGGTACTCCGGAAGTCCCGGCGGCATTGGCCCTGCCGGTCATCACCGCCGTCATCCTGGGCGGCTGGGTACTCGTTCGCCGCCGTCGATCCTCCGCCACCTGAGGGCCATCCCACAACTCGCCTCAGGGGGTGGTCTCGGCGGAAGTAGGCTCGATTCCATGGTCCGATGGGTGGTGCGCGTGGTCGTGCTGGCTCTGGTGGCCGCGGCCATCCGCTGGCTCCTCACCTCGAGGGACCGCCACAGCCGGGCCAGGAGTGGCGTGGCCCCGACCATCGGCGGCGACACCTGGCCTCCGGTCCCGGTCAATCCCGTAGGGAAGGGCTGAACCCCAACTCGGAGGGTCGTCCTTGCGTCAGTCTTCCTTTCGGCTCCACTGCGACACGTGGGTGCACTCCCCCACCTGGATGGAGTACTCCTCGTAGAAGTCCTCCCGACCGACCTTCTGGGCCCGCCGGTGCCGCGGGTCGTTCCGCCACACCTGGTGGGCCTCGATCGAGGCGAAGGTGACCAGGGACACCCGCTCTCCGTCGTCCGCCGTGAACGTCTTGAAGTCGACGAAGCCGGGCACCGACCGGGCGGCAGCCTGCATCTCGTCCGAGAGCTCCCGGTAGGCCGCCTCGGCCTCCTCCCGCCTGCGTGACCGGAACACCGTCACCACCTGGCCTTCATTGAAAGGCGTTCGAACGACCGCCACGCTGGTGCTCCTCCCTCTGACCCCGTCGTGTGCCGTTCGGTCGTCAGGTTTCCCTACGATTCGACCGTGTGAACGTCGCTGATGCCCGCCGCCCCCCGTAGCTGGGCCAGGGCCTCGTCGGGCACCGGCTGGTCGGTCGAGAGCACCATCAGCGCGGTGTTGCCGGTGGCCGAGGGACCGACCGCCATCGAGGAGATGGACACCTGCGCCTCGCCCAGGATGGTGCCGACCACGCCGATCATCCCGGCCCGGTCGTCGTTGCGCACCACCACCATGTGCGGGGCCGGAGGCACCTCCACGGTGTGGTCGTCCACCATCACCAACCGGGGCTCCGAACGGTGCCCGGACAGCGTCCCGGCCACGGCGTGGTCGCCGCTGCGCAGGGTGATGAGGTTGACGAAGTCGTGGGCCGTGACCGTCGAGGTCTCCCGCACCTCGAGGCCCCGTTCGGCGGCCAGCTGCGGTGCGTTCACGTAGCGACACCGGCTCCTCGGTGGCCGCGGCGAACATCCCCTTCAGGACCGAGAGGGTCAGGATGCCGGTGCCGGCCCCGGCCAGGCCACCCTGGTACTCGATCTCCAGTGTGTCGGGCAGCCCGTCATTGAGGCACGAGAGGATCTTGCCCAGCTGCTCGGCCAGGCCCATGAACGGCCGGACCGTCTCGGACACGTCGGTCGCCGCCACGTTGACGGCGAAGGGCACGAAGTCGCCGTTGAGGGCCAGGATGACCTGCTCGGCGATGGTCACGCCCGCCTTGTCCTGGGCCTCGGCCGTCGAGGCCCCGAGGTGGGGGGTCACCACCACCGAGGACAGCTCGAACAGCGGCGACTCCGTCGTCGGCTCCTTGGCGAACACGTCGAGGCCGGCTCCCTGGCACCTGACCGGAGCGGATGGCCTCGGCCAGGGCCTCCTCGTCCACGATGCCGCCCCGCGCCGTGTTGATGATCCGGAGGCCCGGCTTGGCCCTGGCCAGCAGGTCCTTCCCGATGAGGCCCAGGGTCTCGGCGTTCTTGGGCAGGTGGACGGTGACGAAGTCGGACGCGGGCCATCAGCTCGTCCAGGCCCATCAGCTCCACACCCATGTGCTTGGCCCGGTCGGCCGAGACGAACGGGTCGTAGGCCACCAGCCGCATGCCGAAGGCCAGGGCCCGCTGGGCCACCAGGGCCCCGACCCGGCCCAGACCGACGACGCCGAGGATCTTGCCGTGCAGCTCGACGCCCTCCCACTTGGAGCGCTCCCACTTCCCCGCCACCAGGGCGGCGTGGGCCTGGGGGATGTTGCGGGCCTGGGCCAGCAACAGGGCCATGGCCTGCTCGGCGGCCGAGAGGATGTTCGACTGGGGGGCGTTGACCACCATCACCCCCCGCTCGGTGGCCGCCGTCACGTCCACGTTGTCCAGCCCGATGCCGGCCCGGCCCACCACGACCAGGTCGGTTCCGGCCGCCAGCACCTCGGCGGTGACCTGTGGTGGCCGAGCGGATGATCAGGGCCTGCGCGCCGACGATGGCCGCCACCAGCTCCTCGGGGGACAGCCCGAGCTGCACGTCGACCTCGTGGCCGGCCTCGGCCATGCAGGTCGAGGCCGGGTTGCGGCCAGCTTCTCGGTGACGAGCACCCTACCCATGGGGATCCTTCCTGTAGACGTGCATGTCGAGTCGACGTGGGAGGCCTTGGGCCTTCACGAGGCGTCGCCGAACAGCTTGGCCAGGCGGGTGACGCCCTCGACCAGATCGTCGTCGCCCAGGGCGTAGGACATCCGGAAGTAGCCCGGGGCCCCGAAGGCCTCGCCGGGCACCACCGCCACCTTGGCCTCGTCGATGGCCACCTCGGCCAGCTCGGCGCTCGAGTGGGCGGCCCGGCCCCCGAGCCGGCGACCGAGCAGGCCCTCCACCGAGGGGAAGGCGTAGAAGGCACCCTCGGGCTCGAGGCAGGTCACCCCGTCGATCTCGTTGAGCATGCTGTGGATGGTCTGTCGGCGACGGTCGAAGGCCGCCCGCATCATCGGCCACGGCCTCGAGGTCGCCGGTCACCGCGGCCAGGGCCGCCCGCTGGGACACGTTGGCCACGTTGGACGTCGCGTGCGACTGGAGGTTGGTGGCCGCCGTCGACCACGTCGGTCGGACCGATCATCCAGCCGACCCGCCACCCGGTCATGGCGTAGGTCTTGGCCACGCCGTTGACCACGATGCACCGGTCGGCCAGCTCGGGGACGAGCACCGGCATCGAGTGGTGCTCGGCCCCGCCGTAGACCAGGTGCTCGTAGATCTCGTCGGTCACCACCCACAGGCCGTGCTCCACCGCCCACTGCCCGATGGCCTCGATCTCCGCCTGCGGATAGACCGCCCCGGTGGGGTTGGACGGGGAGACGAAGAGCAGGACCTTGGTGCGGGGCGTGTGGGCCGCCTCGAGCTGCTCGACGGTGACCTGGAACCCGCCGGCGGTGTCGGTGGCGATCACCACTGGGACCCCGCCGGCCAGGGCGATGGCCTCGGGATAGGTGGTCCAGTAGGGGGCCAGCACCAGCACCTCGTCCCCGGGGTCGCACAGGGTGGCGAACGAGTTGGCGATGGCCTGCTTGCCCCCGTTGGTGACCAGGACCTGCGAGGCGGCGACCTCGAGACCCGAGTCCCGCCGGGTCTTGACGGCCAGGGCCTCCCGCAGCTCGGGCAGGCCGGCGGTGGGCGTGTACTTGTGGGTCTTGGGGTCCCGGCAGGCCACCTCGGCGGCCGCCACGATGTGCTCGGGGGTGGGGAAGTCGGGTTCGCCCGCCCCGAAGCCGATCACGTTCTCCCCCTGGGCCTTCAGGGCCTTGGCCTTGGCGTCGACGGCCAGGGTGGCGGACGGCGAGACGGCGGCGATCCGCGCGGAGATCCGCTGCCCGGTCATGGCGCCAACGCCCCCGGGCGGGTGCTCCGGGGGAGCCGGTTTCTGAGTCGGTGGCCATGGTGCCATGATTCCATACGTGACCGACACCCCTGACATCACCATCCCCGCCGACCTCCTCCCCGGGGACGGGCGGTTCGGATCGGGGCCCTCCAAGGTGCGCCCCGAGGCCGTCGCCGACCTGGCTGCCGCGTCGGGCGGGTTCCTCGGGACCAGCCACCGCCAGCGGACCGTCAAGTCGGTGGTGGGGAGCCTGCGGGAAGGCCTGGCCCACCTGTTCTCCCTGCCCGACGGCTACGAGGTGGTCCTGGGCAACGGAGGCACCACCTGCTTCTGGGACGCCGCCACCTTCGGGCTGATCGACCGCAAGAGCCAGCACCTCAGCTTCGGAGAGTTCTCCTCCAAGTTCGCCAAGGCCGCAGCCGACGCCCCCCACCTGGACGATCCCGAGGTCATCACCTCCGAGGTCGGGACCCATCCGGTGGCCGTCGCCCGCGACGGCATCGACCTCTATGCCCTCACCCACAACGAGACCTCGACCGGCGTCATGATGCCCATCGCCCGACCGGACGGGGTGGCCGCCCCGAGCGTCGGCGGGGGCCTGGTGGCGGTCGACGCCACATCTGGAGCGGGCGGCCTCCGGGTCGACCCGGCCGAGTTCGACGTCTACTACTTCGCCCCCCAGAAGTGTTTCGGCTCCGACGGCGGCCTGTGGGTGGCCCTGCTCTCCCCCGCCGCGCAGAACCGGATCGCCGCCATCGCCGCCACCAAGCGGTGGGTGCCGGCATCGATGGACCTGACCATCGCCCTGGACAACTCGAAGCTGGACCAGACCTACAACACGCCCGCCCTGGCCACCATCTTCCTCTTCGACCACCAGGTCGCTGGTTCAACGAGAACGGAGGGCATCGAGTTCTCAGCCGGACGGTGCGACCGGTCGGCGGAGATCCTCTACACCTGGGCCGACAACTCAGACTTCGCCACGCCGTTCGTGGCGCGGAGCAGGACCGGAGCCACGTGGTGGCGACCATCGACTTCGACGACGCCGTCGACGCCACCACCGTGGCCGCGGTGCTGCGGAACAACGGCATCGTGGACACCGAGCCCTACCGCAAGCTCGGGCGCAACCAGCTCCGGATCGCCATGTTCCCGGCCATCGACCCCAATGATGTCGCCTCCCTGTGCGCCTGCATCAACTACGTGGTCGGGGCCATCGCCGCCTGAGCTCCGGCGACCGGTGACCGACGGGCCACCTTCAGATGAACTCTTCGTGACCGGGCCGATTCCGAAGGACGGGGCGCTACGGTGTCGGCGTGACGAGAGCCTGGTGGGTGGTCGCAGCCCTACTCATGGGAGGGGCAGTGGCCATGGGCTGCGGATCGTCGACCACCACCGCGCCGTCGACCACCGCGCCGTCGGCCAGGACCGTGCCGCACGCCTTCCCCGGATCCGCCCTGTCGTGGCTGACCGCCGTGGCACGCCCCTGGAACAAGACACTCAACGACGACCAGGCCGTCGTCGTCCGGGACGGTGCCTCCGGGAGCAAGTCCGGAGCCTCGACGTTCTTCTCACGCCTGGCCGCCGCGTGCACCAGACTGTCGGACGACGCGCTCAGGGCCGGGGAGGTCGAGGCCGCTCCCTCCACCACACTGGAGTCCGACTGGACGACCATGGCCGCTCGCACCAAGGCCTACGCCGCCTCCTGCCTGACCGTGACCCGCACGCATACCGCTGCCGACCTGACCCTGTGGAACGACAGTCTGAAGGCTCTGGATTCGGCCAATGCCACGCTCAACGCCGAGGTGGCCGGCGTGAGGGGGGCGGCGGGGTCGACCGGAGGCTGACCTCAGTCCGTACACACCGTGCCCGACGAGGGGAGCATCCCGGCAACCAGATACGTCTGCACGGCGGCCCGCACGCACGGGCTGTAGAAGTAGGCCACGTGGCTCTGACCCTGCCACGTCAGGAGCGAGCTCCCGGTCAGCTCCCGTGACAGGGCGACGGCCCAGGCATAGGGCGTGACCGGGTCCCCGGTCGTCCCGATCACCAGGATCGGCGGGGCGCCCGGGTCGGAGACCGGCGCCGGTGCCCGGGTGGGCAGGACGGGCCAGGTGGCGCACCCGAGGAGGCCCCAGGCCAGCAGGGGGCCGAACACCGGTGCTGCCCTGCCGAGCGAAGCGGCCAGGGCCGGGTAGCTCCCGGGATCACGGTCGACGGGATGGTCGAGGCAGTCGATGGCCTGCTCGGCGAGCGCGGCGTTCGGTGCACCGCCCGTGTCGTAGCGGGTCGACATCTGGGTCACGGGCGTCCCGTTTCCCGATGCGCTCTGGGCGAGGGCCCCGGCCAGCGCCGGCCAGGATGACTGGGACTCGAGCCCGGCGAGAAGGGCGTTGTAGATCTCCCCCGGTCCGGCCGTGCCGCCGCCGGGCGTGGCGAGCGGTTCCGTCCGGCTCTGCTGGATGAGGGCCAACAGCGAGGCCGTGGGATCGCCGACCGGACGCCAGCCACAGCGCGGGGTGGAGGCACACCAGGCGAAGAACGACTGCAGCTCGGTCTCCAGGCTCGAGGCCTGCTCCGAGGCGTACTCAGTCGTGCTCAGGGCGGGGTCGATGGCACCGTCGAGCGCCATGGCCCGAACGTGGGTCGGGAACTCTTGGCTGTAGACGGCGCCGAGCAACGTGCCGTAGGAGTGACCGATGAAGGTGAGCTGGGCGTCCCCGAGCGCAGCCCGTATCCGGTCGAGGTCCCGAGCGGTGTCGACCGTGCCCACGAACGGCAGGACGGTCCCGCTGTCCCGTTCGCACGCCGCCGCGAACTCCCGGTCGTTGGTCAGGAGCGCCTGGGCCGCCGTCGGAGTCGTGGGCACCGGGTCGGTCAGGGGGCCAGCCGTTCCGCCTCCACCTGCGCCCGAGGCACATCGCACCGGACTGCTGCGCTCCACGCCCCGCGGGTCGAAGGACACGATGTCGAATCGGTCGAGCAGCTCGGGGGTGAGCACCGAGAGCTCGTTGGGCAGGTCGTCGATGCCCGAGCCCCCCGGTCCACCGGGGTTGATGACGAGCGATCCGATCCGTTCTGTGGGGATCTCGGCGGGGTGGCGGGCCACAGCGATGGCCACCGTGGGCCCTTGAGGGTGTTCGTAGTCCACCGGCACGGTGACCGAGCCGCACTCGAGCGCTCCGCAGCGTGACCACTGGATCGGTGCGACCGGTAGCGGGGCCTGCGTCGTGGTGGGGGACGACGCCGGTCCGAGGTGCACGGCCGGGTTCGGCGCCGGCGGGGTGGCGGTGCCATGGCTGGTGATCCCGGAGCAGCCGGCGAGGATGAGGGCTCCCACCGGGAGGAGCAGCCTCAGCGGCGTCCGGCGCGGACCCGCCGACCGCCGGCAGCACGTGCGCCGGTTCCCGTCCCGCATGGTGGCAGTCTCCCATCCGGCGCGTGCGGTCGAGGCGCGGCAAACCGTCGCGCCGGCCGGAAGGCGTCGCCCATCGGGTCGGCGGCGGGGAGTCCGACCGGGGGCTGCGCGCACCGTCGTTACCTGGCACTCACCCTCAGTGCCGGTGCCGCCACAGTCCTGAGGAGTCATCCGCCGCCGCTCGTACCTGGAGAGGCGGAGTCGCGGAATGTTCACCTTCATGTCACTCGCAGGTCAATCCGAATCATGAGAATCAGAAGCGACGAGTGAACGAGGGAGCTGTGCAGGGACCTACAGGATGGTGGCCGGACCCGTCGGGCGCCCACCCAATGAGATACTTCGAGGGCGGCGACCCGACCGCTTGGATCAGCGACGGTCTCGGACCACCCCGCCGTCTGCCGCCCGAGACGCGGCCACCACCTCCATCGTCCGGTCTGGAGACCCCGGTACCCGAGGACCACCCGGCGGGTCCGCGAGATGGCGGAGTGACGAGGACCGTCGGGTGGTATCAGAACGTCGCCGATCCTTCTCGGTTCAAGTACTGGGACGGGCAGCAATGGATCGAGACGACGAGTGATCCGCCCCGAGCCGCGGACCAGCCGGCCGAGGAGCTGCCGCGGGCCAGGGTGACCCGCAGACATCGTCCGCGCTCGGTACTCACTGTCGCCGAGGCCCTGGCCATCGCCCTCGCTCTGGTGGCCGTGATCACGTTCGCCTTGAAGGCCTCGGGACCGGTCCACACCGACGCCCGGTCTCGGATACCGGGCTCGGTGCCCACAACGGTCGCACCTCCCACGACCGCTGGGCCGACCACGAGCGTGCCGTCGGTCGGGGATCAGGTGGCCCAGTGGTGGACCAGCACCGGCGGACCGACCAGCGCCGCGTTGACCGGTGGCTTACAGGTGCTCCAGAGTGACGGCTCGGATGGCGCCCGGTTTCCCGGCGACTGCACCCAATTCGGCGACGCGGTGGGGTCAGCGACGTCGGCCGTTCCTCCCCCCGAACCGGCGATCGCCCGGGAGTGGCAGCTGACCCTGTCCACCTCACAACGGGTGTCCGCCGCATGCGCCGCCCAGCGGTACTCGCGGGTGCAGACCGACGTCCAACCCGCCCTGTACACCATACGGGACCTCGCCCATCAGATCGGCCCCTACCTGGGCGGGCAGACTCCCTGACGGACGCGAGCGGAATCGGCGCTGTCGGGACAGACCCTCTACGACATCGAACGGCGCCGGCGCGAGAACACGATCGCTCCGCCGACCAGCCCGCCCCCGGCCAGCGGGAGCAGCAGCACGCCCGGGGTCTCCGGCGTGCTGGCCCCGGGGCTGACCGGAGCCCAGCTCGGTGCCTGGTCGGTGGCGAAGTTGGGTGTGAGATCCACCAGGTCGCCGGTCTGGGCCACCCCGCCCGAGAACGGGGCCGAGTAGGCGGTCAGCACGTCCTGGGTGGTGCCGGCACTGTCCGGGGACGCCAGCTGATCGAAGGCGACCTGCGTCCCGTCGGGTGAGAAGACCGGATTCTCCGCCGCTACCTTGGTCCCGGTGGCCACGGCCTGGGCGTCCTTGGAGGTGGCGCACACCTGTACCCCATTGGGCTGGGGAGGGGACCCCGTCAATTGCTGGAACACAGGCTTGATGGCCGACCCGGACTGGTCGCTCATGGTGTAGAGCTGGGTTCCGACACATGGTCCGTTCGCTGCATTCGGGGTCGGGCGGTCCGACTGGAACACGATCACCTGCACACCGCTGCCGTCCGGGGAGGGCGCGAAGTCCGGCTTCGAGTCGTTGGCATTTCCGTCGCCGTCTGCAGCCGAGAGATTGACGGGGGGCGCCTTTGTCACGAAGTTGTAGGTGTAGATCTGGCTCTTCCCACTTCCGGACGTGCGCACGAAGGCGATCTCGTTGGCGTTCGACGGGTCGTAGACCGGCTCGGTGTCACTGAACGCCTGGGTCTGGGTGAACACCGGGGCCACCGAGCCCGAGGTGTTCAGATCCTCGGTGTACAGCTCGGGCTGGCCGCCGCCCCGGGTGCTCTGGAAGATGATCAGGTTCTGGTCACCGGGCGCCGCGGGAGCCCAGGACGGGTAGTCGTCGCTGGCCCCGCTGGGGAGGTTCTGGGACACGTCGACCGGCGTGCCCAACGGCGTGGCCGTGTTCAGGGGCATGGTGAACAGGTTGAAGTCGACCCCGTCGTTGCGGTTGCTGGCGAAGATCACCTCGCTCCCGTCGGGAGAGACGAAGGGGTGCTGGTCGGTGCTGCCCGTGCAGTCCAACTGGGACACGGTGGCCGGACCGGTGACCTGCTTGACGAAGAGCTCGCTGGTGCTCCCGTACAAGCAGCCCGGAGCGGAAGCAGCGCGGGTGCTCTGGAAGACGATGGTCCCGTTGATGGCCGGGAAGGCTGCGCCGGCCATCCCGGCCGTGAGCACCACCACTCCGCATGATGCTGCCAGTGCGATCGCCACCCGAGAGTAGGAGAACCTGGTCGAGGAAGGCATCCCGACGAGTATCTCTGACTTGGCTGGGAATGAACACCGGTAACGCCTGTCGCGGAGATGAACTTTACGAAACGAAACCGCCAATGTTCACCTGGACGTCACATGCGGATCCGCTCCCACCCGTCGCCCACCTCTGCACACAGTCCCGTGTTGCAAGCGCCGCCCTCCCCGGGGTCGTGCGGTGTCGTCGTCGTGACCCTCCTACGGAATCGAGCTCACGCTCACCTTCGCCGACCGGTTCCGGGCTACCGCCTCGGCGATGAGTCGGACCAACTCCTCGGCCGCGTCCAGCCCGACGATGGGCCGGAGCCACAGGGTCAGGTCGATGGGAGAGAGATCGGTGCGGGAGGCGATCTCCGTTCTCCGGAGCTCGCCGTTGGCGTCGAAGACACCGACCCACCACGCCGGCACCACCATCTCGTCGGAACCGTAGAACCGGAGGTCGTAGACCTCGGCACCGACCTCGACGGTCGCACCGAGCTGGGGTTCTCCGGTCGGGACGGCCACGAAGAGTGACAGTAGCGGTGGATGAATTGTCGACGCTAGTCCGACCACGCTGGGCGTTGGTGCTTTCACCAGCGGGGACCATCGGGCACGTGACCTCGTCCCAACCATGCGGACTTCCACGGGCCGCCGTCACGACGGGCCCTCTGACACCTCCCCGTCGACCACCCAGCGCGACCGGAGGTCCACCAGCCATCCGGGCAGTTCGATGTCCGGGTCGGGCAGCGGCTCGGCCCCGCGGGCGGCCAGGGCCTCGGCGAACAGCTCGGGCTGGTCGCCCCAGGAGCGGGGGTCCCCCATCATCACCTCGAGCAGCACGGTGCCGTCGGGTCCGGCCACAAAGGGTCCGAAGGCTGCGCCCAGCGGCAGCTCGACGTGGGTGCCGGCCGGGCAGTGCCGGTCCCCGCACCACATCTCGCCGCTGACCACGAAGAGCACGTGGGGGCTGTAGTGCCCGTGTCGCCGGACGACCATGCCCGGGTCCCACTTGGCATAGAGCGAGAGGTACTGCGGGTCGGGCGAGAAGGCCAGCCACTTCTCCCACACCGACGCCGTCGTTCCGTCGGCCCGACGGATGGACTTGACCTGCTGCCAGCCCATCTCGGGGTCGTCGAGGTGACGGAAGGTGGGCTCCCGCCCCTCGACCCTCACCTCGGCCCGGGCGCCGTCCTCAGCCACCGGTCACCACGGCACCCCGACCCGTCGGACGGAGCTCGTCATCTGCTGCTCAGCCCCCCGGAGATGTCCTGGATCTTCTGCTTGCCGGCCGTGATGAAGGGCATCATGGCCCGCAGCTCGGCGCCCACCTTCTCGATCGGGTGGTCCGGCCCGGCCTGGCGCAGGGCCTTGAAGTTGGGCCGGCCGGCGCGCGTTCTCGGCGATCCACTCCTCGGCGAAGGTGCCGTCCTGGATCTCGTCGAGGATGCGCCTGCATCTCGGCCCGGACCGCGTCGTTGATGACCCGCGGGCCCCGGGTCAGGTCGCCGTACTCGGCCGTGTCCGAGATCGAGTAGCGCATGCCGGCGATGCCCTGCTCGTACATGAGGTCGACGATCAGCTTGAGCTCGTGCAGGCACTCGAAGTAGGCCGACTCGGGCTGGTAGCCCGGCGTCGACCAGCGTCTCGAAGCCGGCCTGGACCAGCGCGGTCAGCCCGCCGCACAGCACCACCTGCTCGCCGAACAGGTCGGTCTCGGTCTCCTCGTCGAAGGTGGTGTCGAGCACGCCGGCCCGGGTGGCGCCGATGGCGTGGGCGTAGGACAGGGCCAGGTCGTGGGCCTTGCCGGTGGCGTCCTGGCGCCACGGCGATCAGCGAGGGCACCCCGCCGCCCTCGGTGTAGGTGCGCCGCACCAGGTGGCCCGGGCCCCTTGGGCGCCACCATGGCCACGTCGACGCCGGCCGGGCGGCGTTGATCAGGCCGAAGCGGATGTTGAAGCCGTGGGCGAAGAACAGGGCGTCGCCGGCGTTGAGGTGGGGGGCGATCTCGGCCTCGTAGACCGGCCTTCTGCTCGGTGTCGGGCAGCAGGATCATGATCACGTCGGCCTCGGCGGCGGCCTCGGCCACCGACAGCACCCGCAGCCCGGCCTCCTCGGCCTTGGCCTGCGACGACGAGCCCTCGCGCAGGCCGACCCGGACGTCGACCCCGACTCCGACAGGTTCAGGGCGTGGGCGTGGCCCTGGGAGCCGTAGCCGATGATCGCCACCTTGCGGCCCGCGATGAGGCTCGGGTCGGCGTCCTTCTCGTAGTACAGCGTGGCCATCGTGATCAGCCTGCCTTCTCTGTGTCGTGTCCGATCGGTGCGTCGGCCAGATGGGCGGCCCGGTGGTCCGGACCGGTCCAGCTTAGGCAGCGCCACCCGGCCGGTCCGCTGCAGCTCGACGATCCCGTAGGTGCGGAGGAGGTCCTCGAAGTCGTCGAGCTTGCTCGGGGCGCCGGCCAGCATGACGGTCAGCCGGTCGGGGCCGACGTCGACGATCTTGCCCTCGAACACGCCGACCAGCTCGATGACCTGGCCGCGCGGTGTCGGGCCCGGCCCGCACGGTGGCCAGCAGCAGCTCCCGCTCGCCGGGCCTCGGCCGGGGCCAGCTCGGTGATCGTGACCACGTTGATCAGCTTGTCCAGCTGCTTGATGATCTGCTCGAGCGGGGCCGACTCGACGTCGACCACGATGGTGATGCGGCTGAAGCGCTCGTCGTCGGTGGGGGCCACGGCCAGCGAGAAGATGTTGAAGCCGCGCCGGGCGAACAGCCCGGCCACCCGGGCCAGCACGCCGGCCTTGTTCTCGACCAGCACGGTCAGGGTGTGGTGGCGCTTGTCGGCGCCGTAGCACCGCTCATCGGCCCTCTCCGCCCGGCAGCTGGGACGGGTCGACCACGATGTCGTCGTTGGACGCCCCGGCCGCCACCATCGGGAACACCTTCTCGAAGGCGTCGGTGCGGAAGTCGATGACGACCGGCCGGTCGTCGATGCTGTTGGCCTTCTCGATGGCCGGCGGCCACCTCCTCGGGCGACTCGACCCGGATGCCGACGCACCCCATGGCCTCGGCCCACTTCACGTAGTCGGGCAGGTCGGGCGACAGGTACACCTCGGAGTAGCGCTCCTCGTAGAACATCTCCTGCCACTGGCGCACCATGCCCAGATAGGCGTTGTTGAGGATGGCGACCTTGACCGGGATGCGCTCGCGAGCTGGCCGTGACCAGCTCCTGGGCGGTCATCTGGAAGCAGCCGTCGCCGTCGACGGCCCACACCGTCCGGTCGGGCGGCCGACCTTGGCCCCGATGGCGGCCGGGCACGGCGAAGCCCATGGTGCCGAGCGCCGCCCGAGTTGACCCAGGTGTAGGGGTGGTCGAACTGCCAGTACTGGCGAGGCCCACATCTGGTGCTGGCCGACGCCCGAGGCCACGATGGTGTCGTCGGGGGTGGAGTCGCGGAGCGTCTCGAGCACGAACTGCGGCTTGAGCGCGCCCGCCCTCGGCTGCTGGTCGTAGTGCAGCGGGAAGCGCTCCTGCCACGCCGCGGATCTGGCGCCAGCCACGGCGCCGAGGTCGGCCGGCTGCGGCCGGCGTACCGGCGCCGGCGGGTCCCCGCCGGCCCGAGGCCGGCCACGGCCAGGGCCACCAGCAGCTCCTCGATGACCAGGCGGCAGTCGCCGACGATGGCCACGTCGGGCCGGCGCACCTTGCCGAGCTCGGCCGGGTCGATGTCGACGTGGATGACCTTGGCGTCGGGGGCGAAGGCGTCGACCTTGCCGGTGACCCGGTCGTCGAAGCGGCTGCCCGAGGGCGATCAGCAGGTCGGACTGCTGCATGGCGGTGACCGCGGTGTAGTTGCCGTGCATGCCGGGCATGCCGAGGCACAGCGGGTGCGAGTCGGGGAAGGCGCCCCGGGCCATCAGCGTGGTGACGACCGGGATGCCGGTCCGCTCGGCCAGCTCGCGCAGCGCCTCGGCGGCCCGGGCCTTCAGGATCCCGCCGCCGGCGTAGATGACCGGCCGCTCGGCGGCCAGCAGCAGCTCGGCCGCCGGCGCGGATGCGGACCGGGTCGCCCATCGGTCACCGGGTGGTAGCCGGGCAGGTCGAGGTCGTCGACGGGCTCGGGCCAGTACCACTCCATCGTGGCTGTTGGCGATGTCCTTGGGCACGTCGATGAGGACGGGCCCGGGCCGCCCGGTGGTGGCCACGTGGAAGGCCTCGGCGACCACCCGGGGGATGTCGTCGACGTCGGTGATCAGCCAGTTGTGCTTGGTGATCGCCCATGGTGATGCCGGTGATGTCGCACTCCTGGAAGGCGTCGGTGCCGATGGCGGTGGTGGCCACCTGGCCGGTGATCACGACCAGCGGGATCGAGTCCATGTAGGCGTCGGCCAGCGGCGTGACGATGTTGGTGGCGCCCGGGCCCGCTCGTCACCATGGCCACGCCGGGCCGGCCGGTGACCTGGGCGTAGCCCTCGGCCATGTGGCCGGCGCCCTGCTCGTGGCGCACCAGGATGTGGCGGATCGACGAGTCGAGGATCGGGTCGTAGACGGGCAGGATGGCGCCGCCGGGGAGGCCGAACATGACCTCCACCTCCTGCATCTCGAGGCTCTTGATGAGGGCCTGGGCTCCGGTCAGTTTCATCGGGTGCTCCTTGTGTCTGCGTCGAACTGCGGTGGTCGTCCTGCGGGGTGGTCGGTGTTGGGGTGCTGCGGCATGCGCTCTGGCCGAACGTGTCGGGACATGAAAACGACCTCCCATCTGGGAGGTCGGAAAGCGCACACGGCGAGAGAGCGTCGTGTGCGCTACGAAACGAGTACCAGGATGTTGAGGTCGGACGGCATGATACGCATGGTGCTAGTAGTTTGACACGAACGGCAGCCGAGGACAAGGGGCGCCCGGTCGGCCGGCGGCGATCCGTCCTCGCCAGCCGGGAGGTGAGTGGACAAGGCATGCCGACGACCACTGGGCTTCGTCCGCCACCCTCGGTACTGTCGATCCTGCCCCCATCACACCTGCCTCCCCTGCCCCTCGGTGGCGGGGGTGGTGGGGGCACCGGTCGCCGCCCTCATGGCTCGCCGGACGCCGATGGACGGCAGCCAGAGCGCTGTCGCCACGCCCGGCGAGCCATCAGGGCTTCGGAGCCGTCCAGCCGACGGATGGTGATCTCCGCGGAGCCCGGCTCCGGCCGGCTGCCATCCGTAGTAGGTGACCCCCTCCCGCGCCGACACCGGTTGCCATTTCCCGCCCGGGGCCGCCCCGGCGAGGTCCGGCACCGGCCTCGGAGGTCCGAAGAGCACCCTCCGCTCGGCGCTCGACCGAGACTCGTCTGGGGCCGTGGTCACCAAGTTCGGACTCCTCAACTGTCATGCTCAACCACGGGGAGCGCGTACCGCCGATGGGTCTGGGCGTCGGCGGCGGCACGTCCTCCCCGTGCAGGCCGGAAGGGAAGTGGGTGGACCGGCCTGGAGACCCAATTTGTACAGGAGCCGTTCAACAGGACCGTGACATCGCAGTGAACTCTCGGTGAATCCCCGCCGGTCCGACCCGACACCGTCGGCTCACCCTGGCCCCCAACCGTTCTGCCGGGCCCGCCCCAATCGCGTCAAGATAGACCGATGCGCAGACTGGTCCTGACCGTCACCTGTCCCGACGGGACGGGCATCGTGGCTGCCGTCACCGGCTTCATCGCCGCCCACGACGGGTGGGTGGTCGAGGCGGCCCAGCACGGCGACCTCCACACCGGCCGCTTCTTCCAGCGCATCGAGGTGCTGGCCGACAGCCTGCCCTTCGGCACCGAGGAGTTCGCCCGGCGTTTCGCCGGACTGGCCGAGGAGCTCGAGCTGGACTGGAACCTGCACGACACCGATCAGCGGCGACGGGTGGTGGTGCTGGTGAGCAAAGAGGACCACTGCCTGGTCGACCTGCTCCACCGGTGGCGCAACGGTGATCTGGACTGCGACATCCCCCTGGTCGTCTCCAACCATCCGGATCTCCGCGACCTGGTCGAGTGGCATGGCATCGACTTCCGGCACGTCGCCTTCCACCCCGGCCGGAAGTCCGAGGCGTTCGCCGAGGTGGCCGGGCTCTTCGACGGTGCCCGGGGGGAGGTGATGGTGCTGGCCCGGTTCATGCAGATCATCCCCCCCGAGATCTGCGAACGCTACGCCGGACGCATCATCAACATCCACCACAGCTTCCTGCCCTCGTTCGCCGGGGCTCGCCCCTACCACCAGGCCTTCGAGCGGGGGGTCAAGCTGATCGGGGCGACCTGCCACTACGTCACCGCCGAGCTGGACGCCGGGCCGATCATCGAGCAGGACACGGCCCGGATCGACCACGCCGACACGGTGGAGGAGCTCCTGCGCATCGGACGGGAGGTCGAGCGCTCGGTCCTGGCCCGGGGACTCCGGTGGCACCTGGCCGACCGGGTGCTGCTCAACGGCCACCGGACCGTCGTCTTCGCGTGAGCGACCCGCAGCGCACTCCGACGTCGTCCCTGGCACGGGTCCGGGCCATCTGCCTGGCCCTCCCGCACGTCACCGAACGCTTGAGCCACGGGACCCCCACCTTCTTCGTGCGGGACCGGACTGCCTTCGTCTACGCCTGGGTCGACGGGCATCACGACCACACGTTCCCGCACCTGTGGTGTGCCGCCGGGCCGGGCGTGCAGGAGGTGCTGACGCGGGCCGCACCCGAGTACTTCTTCCGACCGCCCTACGTAGGCCACCGGGGCTGGGTGGGCATCCGGCTCGACGGCGGGGTGGGGTGGGACGAGGTCGGCGAGGTCTGTGAGGATGGCTTCCGGGCCGTGGCCCCCCGACGGCTGGTGGCCGAGCTGGACGGCCGGACCGGCTGACCCCCACCATGATGTCCCCGGCTCCCCGGCTCCCCGGCTCCCCCTGTCGATGCTGCTGACGCAGGTGCTCGTGGCCTTCACGGTCGAGTTCGACAACGAGTTTCGAGCACCGGATGCCCCACCGGACGGGAGCCGGGCAGTCGTCCGGTGGACCCGCGGGCCGACCCTGGCTGGTGTCCCAGGTTGATGTGGGCCAATGCCGCCAGTACGTGGAGCGCCACCGTTGCGCGTGGCCGACCCGGACGCCCACCGGGGCAAGGTGGTCCGGCCGACCGCCAAGGGTCAGGCGGCCCGGGACAGGCACGGGCGGACCCTGACCGACACCGAGGAACGCTGGTGGGCCCGGTACGGGTCCGAGGCCCTGGCCACCCTGCGCCGCACCCTCGAGGCACTCCGACGGCAGCTGCCGGCCGGACTACGCCTCGGTGACGGCGCCGCGCTCGGCCCCGGTGACCAGTCGGGCGAACTTGGCCAGCACACCGGTGGTGTAGCGGGGGGCGGGGTGCTTGAGCCCGGACCGCCGCCGGTCCAACTCCGCGTCCGTCACCACGAGGTCGATGGTGTGGTTGACCACGTCGACCACGATGCGGTCGCCGTCGGCGACGAGGGCGATGGGCCCGCCGTCGACCGCCTCGGGCGCCACGTGGCCGATGCAGAACCCGTGGGTCCCTCCGGAGAACCGGCCGTCGGTGACCAGGGCACAGTCCGCGCCTCGGCCCGACCCCCTTCATGGCACCGGTGACGGCCAGCATCTCCCGCATCCCGGGTCCGCCCTTGGGTCCCTCGTAGCGGATGACCACCACGGTGTTGGGCTGGATGTCGCCGGCCAGGATGGCCTCCATGGCCTGGTCCTCGCCGTCGAAGACCCGGGCCGGGCCGTCGAAGCGTCAGCTGGTCGATGCCCGCCACCTTGACCACGGCGCCCTTCGGGGCGAGCGAGCCGGTGAGCACGGCGATCCCGCCCTCGGCGTGGATGGGGTCGTCCAGCGCGTGGACCACGTCCCCGTCGGGAGCCGGCGGGCCGATGGCGGCCAGGTTCTCGGCCACGGTCCGGCCGGTGACGGTCAGGCAGTCGCCGTGCAGCAGTCCGGCCTCGAGCAGCTCGGCGCATGACCACCGGCACCCCGCCGATCCGGTCGAGGTCGGCCATGTGGTACTTGCCGTGCGGCTTGGTGTCGGCCAGGTGGGGCACCCGGGCGGCCACCTTGTTGAAGTCGTCGAGCTCCAGGTCGACCCGGGCCTCGTTGGCGATGGCCAGCAGATGGAGCACGGCGTTGGTCGAGCCGCCGAGGGCCATGGTCACGGCGATGGCGTTCTCGAAGGCCTCCTTGGTCATGATCTGGCGGGGCCGGATGCCGAGCTCGAGCAGCTCGCACCACGGCCTGGCCCGACGCGAAGGCGGCATCGTCCCGACGGCGGTCGACGGCCGGCGCCGACGAGCTGCCCGGCAGCGACATGCCGAGGGCCTCGGCCACCGAGGCCATGGTGTTGGCGGTGAACATGCCGGCGCACGACCCCTCGGTCGGGACAGGCGTTGCGCTCGATGAGGCTCAGCTCCTCGTCGGAGAGGGCGTCCGACCGCGTGGGCCCCGACCGCCTCGAACACCGAGGTGATGTCGAGGGCCTTGTCGCGGGCGCGGCCCGGGCAGGATGGACCCGCCGTAGAGGAAGACGCTCGGCAGGTTGAGCCGGGCCGCGGCCATCAGCATGCCCGGGCAGTGACTTGTCGCAGCCGGCCAGGGTGACCAGGCCGTCGAACCGCTCGGCGTGCATGACCGTCTCCACCGAGTCGGCGATGACCTCGCGGCTGACCAGCGACGCCCGCATGCCCTCGTGGCCCATCGAGATGCCGTCGGACACGGCGATGGTCACGAACTCGAGGGGGAAGCCGCCCGGCCTCGCGGACGCCCTCCTTGGCCTGCTTGGCCAGCCGGTCGAGCGGCAGGTTGCACGGGGTGACCTCGTTCCACGACGAGGCCACGCCGATCTGCGGCTTGTCCCAGTCGTCGTCGGTCATGCCGACGGCCCGCAGCATGGCCCGGGCCGGCGCCCGGGTGGGGCCGTCGGTGACCTCGTGGCTGCGGGGCTTCATACCCACCAGCGGCTCTTCCGAGGGATCGGGACCTGTCACGTCGCGCATGGCCTCATGGTACGACCTGGCGGTGGGCGGCCGGGCCGGCCGGTCCGGCCGGCCCCTACAATTGGGCGGTGAGTCCGTGGCCGACCAACCCAGCGCCGGTCGGCGCACTGGGCGGCGAGGTGTTCGGACCCGACCAGCTCGACCGGCTGGAGGCGTTCGTCGCCGAGCACGGCTTCGCCACCCTCCGCGGCGTTTTCGACGACACGGAGCTGGCCCGGGCCGAGGCCGAGCTGGCCGAGGCCCAGCGGCTGGTGGCCGACGGCACACTCGACGTCCGCCACGGGACGGTGGCCCTCGAGGAGCCGGACGCCACGATCGACGGGCGGCGCTTCGCCCACTACGTCTACTTCGCCACCCGTGCCTCGGCCGCGGCGGACGCCCTGGTCCACCATCCGGCGCTGGTCGAGGTGGCCCGGCGGACCCTCGGACCCCAGGCCTGGCTGCTCGACTACGAGGTGTTCGGGGTGGTCTACCAGGACGCCCGGCCCGACCCGGGCTCGGGCTACTCCCGCATCGGGTGGCACACCGACCGCCAGTCCGGCCCCCACCTCGACATGTGGCCCGGCGTGGCCTTCACCGTGCACCTCGACCCGACGTCGCCGGCCAACGGGTTCCTCCGGGTGCTCCCGGGGAGTCACCTCGGCGGGACCGAGGGGATCCCGCCGGGCTTCGGACGCGTACCGGGTGAGGTCGCCGTCTACCAGGAGCGCGGCGACGTCCTCTTCCACCACTGCGACCTGTGGCACGCGGCGGCCCGGGGCACGGCCGACGGCGGAGAGGCCGTCCGCCGCCACCTGCGGGGCAGCTGGCACGGGGGCGCCCGGCTCGATGTGGGTCACGGCACCGACGACTTCATCAGGAACGCCCAGCGGTAGCGGGCGGGCGGGGCGGGGGACCCGGTGGCTGGTACGATCAATTGTCAGATTACATGCCAGTTCCTCGGGCGAGGCCGGCCCTCCCCGGCGCCCCGCCTGCAACCGACCACGAGGTGACCAGCGATGGAGGTCCTCCGGACTCCCGACCACTGCTTCGAAGGCCTGCCGCAGTTCCCCTTCGAGCCCCACTATGCCGATCTCTCCGATCAGGACGGGGGGACCCTGCGGGTCCACTACCTCGACGAGGGCCCGGCCGACGGCCAGGTGGTGGTCCTGCTCCACGGCGAGCCGTCGTGGAGCTTCCTCTACCGTCACATGGTCCCGGTCCTGACCGCGGCCGGGCTGCGGGCCGTGGCGCCCGACCTGGTGGGGTTCGGCCGGTCGGACAAACCCACCCCCCGGGGCGAGTACACGTTCGCGCGGCATGTCGAGTGGGTCCGTGAGCTCCTCTTCGACCGGCTCGACCTCTCCGGGATCACCCTGGTCTGCCAGGACTGGGGTGGCCTGATCGGACTCCGGCTGGTCGGCGAACACCCCGACCGCTTCACCCGGGTGGTGGCGGCCAACACCTTCCTGCCCACCGGAGACTCCCACCCCGGGGACGCCTTCCTCGGGTGGCTCAAGTTCTCCCAGGAGGTGGAGCCCTTCCCCACCGGGACGATCGTCAACGCGGGCTGCGTGTCGGATCTCCCACCGGAGGTCATCGCGGCCTACGACGCCCCATTTCCCGACTCCACCTACTCGGAAGGGGCCCGCCAGTTCCCCACCCTGGTGCCCATCTCCCCCGACGATCCCGCGGCCGAGGCCAACCGGGCGGCCTGGACCGTCCTCGAGTCGTTCGACAAGCCGTTCCTCACCGCCTTCTCCGACGGGGACCCCATCACCGCCGGCTCCGACCGCGTCCTCCAGGCCCGGATCCCCGGGGCCGCCGGGCAGCCCCACACCACCATCACCGGGGGCGGCCACTTCCTCCAGGAGGACCGGGGCCCCGAGCTGGCCGGCGTGGTGGTGGAGTTCGTGGCCGGCACCTGACGGCCCGACCGGAGGAGTCCGGCACGGCCGGCCGGGCCGCCGAGGCGACCGGAGTGACGGCGGTGGGCCCACCTCCCGGGTCAGACCGCCGGCAACTCGCCCAGCTGCTCCAGCCGACGGTCGATGTAGCGGTGCTCGGCGACGTTGTTGGTCTGGGCCCGTGCCCGCCGGTAGCACTCGGCCGCCTGCCGGGGTTGTCCCGAGCGGCGCAGGAGGTCGGCCCGGGTGGCCGCGTAGAGGTGGTAGCCCTCGAGCTCGCGGGCCAGCGTCCGGGTCGTCCACCAGCGCCAGGCCGGAGGCCGGCGAGTCGGCCATGGCCACGGCCACGGCCCGGTTGAGCCGCACCACCGCGGTCGGCTCCCACTCCATCAGGCGGTCGTAGAGGTGGACGATGGCCCCCCAGTCGGTGAGGTCGGAGCGCGGCGCGGCGGCATGCAGCGCGGCGATGGAGGCCTTCAGTCCGTAGGGACCGGTCACCCCGGTGCGCTGGGCCCGATCGAGGAGGGCCATCCCGGTGGCCAACTCGGCCCCGTCCCAGCGCGAGCGGTCCTGCTCCTCCAGTGTCACGGGCACGCCGGTGGCATCGACCCGGGCCTCGCGTCGGGCGTGCTGGAAGCGCATCATGGCCGCCAGGGCCAGCGGCTCTGAATCCTCGGGAAGCAGTTCGATGACCACATCGGACAGCCGCAAGGCCTCGGCGCACAGGTCCACGTTGCACAGCTCGGCCCCCGACGGGGGCAGATAGCCGGCGTTGAAGATGAGGTAGAGCACGGCCAGGACCGCCCCCAACCGCTCGGGGAGCTCCTCGGGATCGGGTACCCGGTAGCCGATGGCCGCCTGGCGGATCTTGCGCTTGGCCCGCACCACCCGCTGGGCCAGGGCGGACTCGGAGATGAGGAAGGCCTTGGCCACCTCCTCGGTGGTGAGTCCCCCGAGGGAGCGCAGGGTCAGGGCCACCTGGGCCTCGAGGCTCAGGGCCGGGTGGCAGCACGTGAAGATCAACCGCAGTCGGTCGTCGGGGATCGGCTCGGACCCGTCCCCGAGGTCCCAGGTGATGGACAGCTCGCCCCAGGCCCGCTGGCGACGCTCCGAGGCCGACACGCTGCGCAGGCGGTCCACGGCCTTGCGCCGGGCGGTGGTGACCAGCCAGCCGGCCGGGTTGTCGGGCACCCCGGAGGCCGGCCAGGCCACGGTGGCGGCCAGCCAGGCGTCCTGCAGCGCCTCCTCGGCCAGGTCGAAGTCGCCGAGGATCCCGATCAGGCGGGCCAGGACCCGGCCGCGGTCGGCCCGGTAGACGGACTCCAGGGTGCCGTCCACCGGGCCGGGTCGACCGGTGTCGTCGCGGTGTCCCAGGGCTACATCTCCGCTACGGGTCGCACCTCGACCGAGCCGAACTTGGCCGAAGGGATCATGGCCGCGCAGGCCAGCGCCTGGTCCAGGTTGTCGAAGTCGACGATGTAGTAGCCCGACATCCACTCCTTGGTCTCGGCGAAGGGGCCGTCGGTGGTCAGCGTCTCGCCGCCCCGGACCCGCACGGTGGTTGCCGTGCTCGGGTCGTTGAGGGGGTCGCCGACGAAGGTGCGGCCGCGGTCCACCAGCTGCTTGCTGAACTCGGCGTAGTCGGCCATCAGCTGGTCCCACTCGGGGTCGCCCGGCGTCGGGTGGAGCTCCGGGTCGTTGTGGATGATCAACATGTAGCGCATGGCACTCTCTCTCTACTCTGGTCCGTCGGTGTCGACGGCACTGGCTCTGGTCCGTCCCCATCGACGGCTTTGGTTGTCCGTCGTCTGTCGACGGCACCACACAATTGACGGAGCCGACCGGGCCCGATCGACAGCTCGCCCGACATTCGTCCGCGCTCGGCAAATCCTCCCACGCCGCACCGCCCGGGGCTCAGGGGGCGGGGGCGCTCAGCCAGGCCAGCGCCAACGGGGTGGCGGCGGTCAGGTCGATGGCCGGCTCGTTGGTCGAGTACGACTGGACGTCGTCCCGGTAGACGGCTCCGTGACCCCGGAGCGCCGAGTAGGGGTCACCCCGACCGGCCGGGCAGGCCACCATGCCGTCCACCCGGCCTCTCGAGGCGCGGTCGGTCGGTCCCTCGACCGCCGCACCGGCCAGGATCGGGGGACGCCCGTCGGTCGAGCCCGCCAGGTTGGCCACCTGATGCTGGGGGCAGCGGGGGAAGGTGGTGCCGTCACCGACGATGAAGGAGACGCCCCACGGGTTGGCCCCGAGGTCGTTGTCCATCCACCCCTGGGCCTGCCGGGCGTACGTCGACGTGCCGGTCAGGGCGTCGTACTCGCTGGCCATGACCGACAGGCCGGCCCCGTGGGACACGGTGTCCGACGAGCTCCACGGGTAGCCGAAGGCGAAGGGCACCGTGGCTCCCACCGCCACCGCCCCGTCCAGCTGGGACCGGATCTGTCCGACCAGCTCGGCGATGGTCACCGCGGGCGGGGAGACCCCGGTCGCCTCCAACAGCCGGGCCAGCTCGTAGTGGGCCAGTCCCCCCACGTCGTAGAGGTTGAGGGTGTCCTGGTCGCCGGAGACCAGGTACGCCGCCGCCCACCGGGCCGCCTGGTCCAGGTAGGCCGTCCGCTGCGGGCCGGGGCCCACCGCCCCCGCCAGCTCGGTGGCCCCCAGCTCCATGTCGTCGCGCCACTGGGTCTCGGGATAGAAGCCGAAGGGCGCGGTGGTGAGCAGCCGGCCGCCGGGCGACGTGTCGGCCAGGGCGTAGATGTCCTCGCCGTGGCGGAGACAGCCGGCTGCGAACGCAGGGTCGGAAGTGGCGAACAGCTGGGCGCACAGGCCGAAGTCGGCCGCCAGCCGGCCGGCCAGGTTGGGGCTGATGGCCGACCCGGGAGGACCGGCCTCGAGCACCGGCCGGTGACGGATGAACCGGTCGGCCGGGTCGGTGCCCCCGTAGGTGTCGTCGGCCTGGGGCAGCCGCCAGAGGTCGTGGTCCCCCACCGTCCTGGCGTTGCCCTCCCCGATCCCCACCTGGTAGTAGAGGGTCTTGGTGGCGTCGTTCCACATCCGCTCCAACCACTGGTCACCGAAGCGCACCTCGCCCAGGAAGTCCGACGGTCCGGCCGAGGCGCCCATCTGGGCGGGGAAGGACCGGGCCCCCACCTCGAGGAGGGCCTCGGCGTAGGAGGTGGTCTCCACGAATTTGAGGTAGTCGCCGGCGTCCCACCAGCCCCCCGAGGTGTCCACCGTCACCCCGAGCGGGGTGAGGTCACCGGCGAAGCCACCGTTGCCGCGCATGACCGGGGTGCGGTAGGTCATGGCCGCCTCGTCGTTGAGGTGGGCCGGCGCGGTGCGCAGGCCCGAGGGGAGGTACGCCGGCCCGTCGCGCTCGTTCTGGTAGAAGGTGAGGGCGTTGGTCAGGGCCGGGTGCCACAGTGCCGGTGCCGGCGCCACCGTGAACACCGGTGAGGAGGTCGGCACCGGGGCGGTCACGGTGAGCACGTAGGTCCCCGGCGCGGTCAGGGCGCTGAAGTCGAGCGGCGCGACGTAGGGGTACCTGGCGTTCCACCGTCCGGTCGGAGGCCCGGCCACCCCGGCCTCGACCGTGGCCCCCGACGGGTTCTTGACCGCGAACCCGACCTCCGCGAGGTCAGACCCGGACATCAGATAGGCCACCTTCGGGCCGTCGGAGGCGTACCCCACCTGGTCGATCCGGATGGCGGTGGCCGGGGCCGTCACCGCGGCCGTCGACGCCGCCGGAGGCACCACCAGTGCCCACCCCACGAGCACCGCCGTCACCGCTGCGACACGCCGGAGCATGCCCGCAGGCTATCCCCGCCGGTCCGGTGGACCCCGCTGCCCGACCCGGCCCGTCCGGCCCGGCCAGGTGTCGTCGGCCCGGTCCGGCGTGGGCGATACTGCTGGGATGGTCGATCGCAACGTGCTGGGAGGTGCGCTCGAGCCGTGCGGCACCGACCCGCTCACCGGCTTCTACCGGGACGGGTGCTGCACCACCGGGCCCGAGGACCGGGGCAGCCACACCATCTGCGCGGTGGTCACCGCCGAGTTCCTCGAACATCAGCGCTCCATCGGCAACGACCTGGTCACCCCGATGCCCCAGTACCGGTTCCCGGGGCTGGCCCCCGGCGACCGCTGGTGTGTCACCGCCGTCAACTGGCTCCGCGCCCACCACGACGGGGCGGCGGCCTACGTGGTCCTGGCCTCGACCCATGAGCGCTGCCTCGACGTCGTCCCGCTGGAGGCCCTGCGGGCCCACGCCGTCGACGTGCCGGAGGGGCCCGATGCCCTCGACGGGTGACGACCTCCCACGACCGGTCGGGTAGGACCAGCCACGTCGGCGGCTGACCCCCCGGACTTCGCCGCCGACGTGCTGGCCTCCTGCCCCCATCCCCCCACGTCCAATCCAAACAAACGTTTGTTAAAAGAGTGTGGTCAGGAGGTAAGAACCGACTAAATCATCCCTGACGGTCGCCGTTCTCCCTACCGCTTGCGGAGGGCCTTCTTCAACACGGCGCCGTAGGCGTCGAGACCCTCACGGTACAGGCGGGCCTCCGGCCCCGACGCGATCCCCACCCGCTCGGGGATGATCCCCCAGATGGGGACCTCGTTCTCGGTCCACCAGCGGATGGCCGCCTCGAGGTCGTTGGTGCCGAGTCGGGCCGCACACAGCACGAGGCCGTAGATGGTCTTGCTCCCGACCATCTCGAGGGTGGCCACCACCCTCGAGTACTCGACGCCGCCGGCCCGGGTGGGGATGACCACGGCATCGGCCCGGTCCAGGGCGGCCCGCACGATCCGCTCGTCGCCGGGTGGCGTGTCCACCACCGTGAGGCCCTCGCCGCCGGACATGGCCCGGGCCACCGTCCGCTCGGACGGGGCCTCGACCAGCTCGACCCCCTCGAGGGGGCTCTCCTCCAGCCACTCGGCCGACGACGCCTGTCGGTCGGCGTCGATCAGGGTCACCGGATCCCACCCGCGGTCCACGGCCGCCGCGGCCAGGTACACCGACGTGGTGGTCTTGCCCACGCCACCCTTCACGTTGCTGACCACGATGTTCATCGATCCACTCCACTCTCCGAGGCGCCGAACCGGGTGGGGGTCGCCTCGCCGGATGCCCCGGCCCCGACGATAGCCGAGTTCCCTTCGCCGCTGACCTGGGAAAACAAGGGAAACTCGGCCCGGGCGACCCCGAGGTTGACACCCGCGATGGTGGGCGGGGAGCATCTCCCGTCGTGGCCAATCCGTTCCTCGACACCACCGCCGTCCGGGCCCTCGGACCGGGCCGGTACGAGGGGTCCATCGACTCGGCCTGGAACCTCAACCCCCACCCCCAGGGCGGCGTGGTGACGGCCATCGCCCTCCGGGCCATGAGCCAGGAGCTGGACGATCCAGGCCAGGGGTTGCGCTCGCTGCACACCACGTTCGCCGCCCAGGTGACCGACGGCCCGGTCTCCGTCGAGGTCGAACTGCTCCGCCGGGGCCGCTCGATGTCCCACCTGCGGGCCGAGGTGGCCAACGTGGCCAACGGCCGTGGCCACCTGACCACGGGCATCTTCGGATCCCCGCGCCGCGGCTTCGACTTCACCGACCTCGAGCCACCGGCCGACGTCCCCGTCCCCCTGGACTGCCCGTCGTTCCGCCAGCCTCCCCCGCCCGGCGTGGAGGGCTTCCGACCCATGCCGTTCTGGGACCGGCTGGTCGAGGGGCGGTCGGCTCGGGGCCATCCGCCCTGGGAGCCCTATGTCCCCGACCGTGCCGAACGGGTGGTGTGGTACCGGTTCGACGAGCCCCCGTTCCTCGAGGACGGCACCACCGTCGACCCGCTGGCATTGGTGGTCCTGGCCGACACCATGCCCGGCGCCGTGAGCGAGAGGGTCGGCCCGACGGAACGGGACTGGTTCGCGCCGAGCGTCGACCTCACGGTGCACCTGCTCGATCACTGCCGGTCGGCCTGGGTGCTGGCCCACAACCGGGCCCGTTTCGCCGGCGGCGGCTACGCCTCGGCCGACATGGCCCTGTGGGACTGCGGCGAGGACGGGACCGAGCAGCCGCGGCTGGTGGCCTACGCCACCCAGCTGTTCCTCTTCTCGTTCCCCTGAACGGTGCCGCCTCCGGGATTCGCCGCCCACCGGGCCGCCGCGGGCTGACCACCGGTCAGCGGGTGACGTCCACGTCCACCACTACCGGAGGCAGGTCGGTGCCGTCCGTCGCCGCCAGGTCGATGTGCAGGACGTAGGTCCCCTCGATGGGGGCGGTGACGACGAGCGCCTGCCCGGTCGGGGCCGCGGTGGCGCAGCCCCGGCCCCGGGTGGCCGCCCGTCCGCCCCCGTCGAAGTGCAGTACTCCCGAGTCGGGGGTGACCGTGAGCCCGGCGCCCGACGCTTTCCACCGCACCCCCGAGACCGGCGTTCCGGTAGGCACCGCTCCGAGTCGGACGATGCCCGCGTCGCCGGCCCGGACCGTGATGCCTCCGCTCGGCGCGGAGAAGCCGACCGCGGGGAGGCCGCCGGTGCCGTAGGAGGGAGGGCCGGCCCCGGGGTCGGAGCCCCACGACGGGTCGGGGACCGAGGTCAGCCCGAAGGCGAGCGTCCCGCCGGTCCGGATGATCGAGCCGGGGAGCCAGGGCCGGGTCCACGACACCGGACCGGCGTGGCGGACCGGACGACCGGTGGCGGTGCACGACGGAGCGGGTGGCGAGGCCACCCCGCTGACCACGAGCGAGTGGATGTACGGCGTGGACGCCGACGCCCCCGGCGCCTCCATGGTGAGCCGCCTGCCGTCGGGCAAGGTCAGGACCACCTCGGGGAAGAGGGGGCTGGCCAGCGCCAGGTCGGCGGTACCCGGGGTCACCGGGTACATCCCCATGGCCGCCCACACGTACCACGAGGACAGGGCTCCGAGATCGTCGTTGCCCGGCTCGTCGACCGGTGCGTCGGCGTACAGATCGTCGGCAATCCGGCGCACCGTGGCCTGGGCCGCTGCGGGGGCACCGAAGGAGTCGTACTCCCACGGCGTCCAGAGGCTCGGCTCGTTGCCGGCCCAGTCCCAGGGGAGGTCACGACCGGCGGTGATGGAGGTGAAGAAGGCGTCGAGCTTGCTCCGGGCGGCGCCGTCCCCGCCCATCAGCGCGGCCAGGGAGGCGAGGTCCTGGGGCACCGACCAGGTGTACTGGACGGCATTCCCCTCCTCGAATCCGAGCTGACCGCCGGGCTCGAGCATGGACGGCTGGAACACCGGCCCCCGGGGGAAGCTGCCGTCGGAACCTCGGGCCTGCACGTACCCGGTGGCGGGATTGAACAGGTACTCCCAGTTGTGGGCCCGTTGCATCATGGCGGCGTAGAGCGGGCGATCGTGCAGACCCAAGGCCACCCGGGCGATGGCGAAGTCGTCCAGGGCGTACTCGAGGGTGACCGACCCCCCGATGGAGTAGTCGATGGACGTGAGGTCGAGCGACGCGGCGTCCACGTAGTGCTGGCCCAGGTACTGGTCCAGGTACTGGCGCTCGATCTCGAGGCCGTGACCGGACTCGGCCTCCGTCGCCCCTTTGACCATGGCCGCCAGGGCGGCCCGGACGTCGAAGTTGCGGACGCCGAAGGCATAGGCCGCCGCGATGATCGGGTCGGCGGAGTCCCCGTTCATCTGGGACTCGTCGCCCCCGACGATGGCCCACTTGGGCAGCCATCCCTCCTGCCCGGCGTCGTCGACCAACGACTGGACCATGTCCCCGGCCTGGTGGGGGGCGAGGAGGGCCACCAACTCGATCTCCGACCGGTAGATGTCCCACTCCGAGAAATTGGCGTAGTGGATCCGGTGCGCTGAGGGGTGGATCTGTCCGTCGGCACCGGCATAGGCGCCGTTGACGTCGCTGTCCACACTGGGATCGAGGAGGGAGTGGTAGAGCGCGGTGTAGAAGGTCCGTTGCTGGGCCGCTGTTCCACCCCCGATGCCGATGCGGCCCAGCACGGCGTTCCAACGATCGGTGGCCCGGGTCCGCACGTGGTCCAGTGACCATCCGGGATGCTCGGCCCGGAGGTTGCCTTCGGCGTCGGCCGGGCTGACGAACGAGATCCCCACCTGCATGGCCACCGTCCGGTCGACGCGGGTGTCGAAGGTGACGTAGGCCCCGCACTGCGGTCCGGCGCAACTGGGGCTCCCCGCCGTCACCGCCGCGCCGGTCCAGCTCCCGACCGAGGCGAAGGGCCGGTCGAACCGGGCCACGAAGTACAGCGTGTAGCGGGTGCCGGTGCCACAGAACCCACCGCTCGTCACCGATCCCGAGACCTGGCGCCTCCCGCTGATCCGGACAGCGGCGGCGGTGGCGGGATTGGCGCTGTCGGCCACCTTGAACAGCACGTCGGCCTGGCCGGTCGGCGGAAAGACGAACTGCGACAGCCCGGTCCGGGTGGTCACCGCCAGTTCGGCGCTGATCCCGGCGGGGCCGAGGACCACCCCGTACTGGCCGGGGGCGGCATGCTCCTGATCGTGGGCGAACGAGGCCGTCGTCGCCGCCGGATCGCCGCCGACCGGTCCCACCGTGGGGAGTATGGGGACATCACCGTAGCTGGGGCAGCCGGTGCCGCTCAGGTGGGTGAGGCTGAACCCGTCGAGGGTGGAGTCGCCGTAGGAATAGCCACCGCCCGAGGTGGTCCCCGCCGGCGAGGTGTCGGGGCTCCACTGGAGCATCCCGAACGGCAGGTCGGCTCCGGGGAATTCGCCGACGGTGCCCGGATCCACCGGCCCGGTGCCGGTGCCATCGACCGGGTTGACCAGCCCGGCCGGGTCGGCGACCAGGCCAGGGGCGGCCGACGGGCTGGCGGCGGCCGGTGTGGGCGCCGCGGCGAAGACGCCCACCACGGCCACCAGGCCCAGGGCGGTCACTGCCCCCGACAGCCGGTGCGCCGTCCCCCGACGGAGTCGCTCCACCCGACCGACGGTACCGGAGACCCGGGCCCGCTGCCGAAACGAGACCCTCAGATCACTGACGCCACCGTCGGCACGACAGTGTCCGGCGGGAGGCGTCGGGGAACTTGCCGCCCCTCGGGTGGTCGGGCCGTGGTCACCGCTCCAGGGGACCGTCGGTCGACACCGCGGGCTCCTCCCCCTCCCCCGCCACCTGGGCGTCCGGGGATTTGCCGATGGCCAGCTTGGCGCTCATCTTGATGGCCTTGACCGAACTGGTGGCCCCGGTCTGCAGGACGACGGCCACGGCCAGCAGGATGATGGCCAGGTAGAAGAAGGTGTGCGAGCCCAGCATCAGGATGGCCACCCGGCCCAGGGCGAACGGAGGGGCACACACCATGGCCCCGATGGCCCCGCCCACGGCGGAGGCGGCCAGCCTGTCCCTTCTCGACCGTTCCGACTTCACACCGATCAGCCGGGCCGGCACGGCCACGTAGGCCACCATCATGACGGCGACCACGATCCCGAGTGTCACCGAGAACCAGACCTTGCCCCAGCGGTCGACCACCATGGTGGCGAAGCCCAGGGCCAGGCCGACCACCAGGCCCCAGGCCAGGATGGTGCGCAGGTGCCGTCGGGACTCGGAGAAGCCGGGGCGGATCTGGGGAGGGCCCGGCCTCGAGATGGCGAAGGCGAAGACGGCGTTGAGGTAGAAGCTGCCGGCGGTGAGCCCGGCGATCACCAGGAGCACCACGCCCAGCAGGGGACCGTGGAAGATGTGGAACTCGTGGCCGTGGAGGGCATGGGCCTTGAGGTCGAGCATGGCTGCCCAGATCCACATGGCCGGCAGGATCTGCACCAGGGTCAACCGCCAGTTGGTGAACAGGAGCTTGATCCCCTGGAACAGCATCGAGAAGGCACCCACGATGAGCGCCAGGGGTGCCAGGAGCCGACTCCGCTGGCTGAGGGCCAGGATGGCCGACTCCACCATGGCGTCGTCCCCGTCGCGGATGGCCCGGGCCAGACGCCGGAACTGGACGGCCACCACCGCCCGTCGGGTCAGCGGTCCCCCGTCGACGCCACCGACCGGGGGTCGGGCCGGCGTCTCTTCCGTCCGGGCGGCCGCTTCCTCGTCGGTCACCTTCGGGGTCGGGCTCACCTTCCCCTTCCCACTCGGGCGACTGTCGACCGTTTCGACAGCAGGATCGCTCATCCCATCACCTCGGGGCGAGCGTTGGCCGCGAGCCTACCCCCCACCGTGGTCGGCACCGCGGCCACCGCACGGGCGCGGGTGCGCCGCCGGGACCCCTAGCCCAGGATCTTGGCCTTCTGCGCCTCGAACTCCTCCTCGGTCAGCGCACCCGAGTCCCGCAGTGCCGCCAGCTGGGTCAGCTGGGCGACGGGGTCGGGGGCGGCGGCCGCCGGGGCGGGTGCAGGGGCCGGCTCGGGAGCGGCCTGGGCCTGCTGTTGGGCCGCCGCCTGCTTGTTGGCCATGTGGCCACCCACCACTGCGGCGGTGCCCACCACGGCGGTCGTGCGGACGGCGGCTCGGGCGATCGGTCGTCTTCTCAGCATGTCGTCTCTCCTGACGTGGAACGGCTCAGACTGCGGGGGGCAGTGCGGACAGCGCGGGCTCGATCAACTCGTGCGGGATGCGGGCCCCACCGAGCAGCACGCCTCCCGAGTCACGGACGGCGGCGGCGAAGGGGGCGGCCCACAGATCCTCCCAGATGAGCAGTGCGGCCGACGAGTTGGGCTCGAGCAGGTCGGCGGCGTACTCGATGTCCTCGGGGCTGATGAGACCTCCGACGTCGGCGTCCAAGCCGGCGAAGGCCGGGAGCGTGTCGAGGTCGTCGATCTCGAAGCTGACGACCGAGCCGTCGACGTCCTTGCCGATGAAGATGAGGTCGAGGATCCGGACGGTCCCCGACTCCACCAGGGCGATCAGCTCGGGGGCGATCTCGCCGTTGAACTGATTGCCGGGGAAGCCCACGATGATGAATTCGACTGGTCCTGTAGTCATGTGCTGTTGGTCCTCACCTTTCGTCTGGTTTCAGGATATGGGATTCGGTTGGTCGATGTCCTCATCCGATCCGGGTGATCGGCCCGGCCGGTGTCGTGTCCCGCCCGGTATCACACTCCGGTCTCCACCTTGATGCGGCCGTCGGCCGCCGCCTGCTTGAGGGCGTCGTAGTCCCGCTCGTTCTGGTCGGCATAGGTCTCGGCGAACGAGGCGACGGCGTTGTCGAACGACGTCCCTGAGCCCAGGTAGGCGGCGATGGCGATCCGGTCGCCGGATCGGGCGTGGGCCCGGGCCAGCGTCCAGCCGCACAGCCGTCCGTAGACGGCCATCCCCTGGGGCACCATGCGGTCGGTGTCGGCGGAGCCCTTCCAGTCGCGCAACTGACGGAGGTAGAAGTCCCGCTGCACGCCGTCCAGTCCCTCGACCCGGTCCCACCCGAGGAAGATGTCGCTGGACGCCTGCATGAGGTGCTGACCGGCCACCACCCGCTCCCCCTGGTTGGCATACCGGCTCTTCCCCACGAACTGCTCGAGCACCGAGGCCTGGGCCTCCTTGGCCTGCAGGAGGAGGGGGTCGGTTCCGTCGCTACCCACCAGGAGCAGGACCCAGGCTCGGGTGCCCACGCTGCCCACCCCGACCACCTTGCGGGCGATGGTCACGAACCGGAACTGCTTGAGCAGGTGCTGGCGGTCGCTCTGCAGGGTGGCCCGGTACCGTCGGAACAGCTCGTGGAACATCGTGCTCAAGGCGTGGCCCTCGAGCTCGGGGAAGAGCTCCTCGATGGGCACCAGCAACGGCGGGTCACTCACGAAGCGGGTCTCGCCGTCGACCACCTTGGTCAGCTTCTCCAGGGCCTGCATGCTGTCGCGGGTCTTGGCCTTGGCCAGCGCCTTCTCCGCCCGGGACTTGACCTTCGACATCCCCTTGTCGGCCCCCTTGGGACTGGCCAGGCCGAGCTGCTCGCCGATCTCGTCCAGGACCTTCTGGATGTCCATGCGGGCGTACCAGACGTCGAGGTCCCGCATGGTGGCCAACGTGGCCATCTCGGTGCGGTAGGCCGCGGCCGTCTCGAGCACCACGTTGGCCCGCTCCTTGTCCGAGAACCCCCGGTCGCGACCGGCGATGGCCAGGCTGGCCGCCAGCCGCTTCACGTCCCACTCCCACGGTCCGGGCAGGGTCTCGTCGAAGTCGTTGAGGTCGAAGACCAGGTTGCGCTCGGCCGAGGCGAACACCCCGAAGTTGCTCAGATGCGCGTCCCCGCAGGCCTGGACGTTGAGGCCGGACCGGGGCGTGGTGGACAGGTCGGAGGCCATGATGAGGGCCGCCCCCCGGTAGAAGGTGAAGGGGGAGACGAGCATTCGTCCATACCGGATGGGCACCAGCTCCTGCACCCTGGTCGTGGCCTGAGACTCGAGGAGGGCCACCGGGTCGGGTCGGGTCGCCATGGGCTCCCAGGCCCCCTGGGCCGACCGGGGCACGGCGCTCCGGGCCGCCTTGCCCAGCGCCGCCCGTTCCCCGGCCTCGAGGTGGTCCACCTCGGGCGGGACGACCACTTCATCTGTCTGTCCAGTGGAGTCTCTGGTAGCCATACCCCCTACTCTCGCGCCACCGGGGGGTCCGGACCATCACCCGGATCGGGCGATATCACCCAGCGTGGTCGACGCCCGGGCCCGCGGCCACCCGGAATCCCACGTTGCCCGTCGAGCTGTCCGGTCCGCTCCCGAACCGGGCCGACACCCGGTAGCGCCGGCAGTAGGAGGCGTGGCACAGGTAGGAGCCGCCCCGCTGGACCCGGGCCGTCCCCGTCGGGGGGCCGGCGGGGGCCCGCACCGGCGCCGAGGCGTAGTACCCCACGTCGAGCCAGTCGGCGCACCACTCCCAGACGTTGCCGGTCGTGTTGTAGAGGCCGTACCCGTTGGGCTCGAAGGCGTCGACCGGGGCGGTGCCGAGGTAGCCGTCGGCACCGGTGTTGGCCCCGGGGAACTCGCCCTGGAAGACGTTCATCCGGTGGGCCCGGTCCGGTTCGAGCTGGTCGCCCCAGGGGAAGGGCTGGCCCTCCAGGCCACCGCGGGCAGCCACCTCCCACTCCGCCTCGGTGGGGAGGCGCGTCCCTGACCACGTGCAGTAGGCGGTGGCGTCGTGCCACGAGACATGGACCACCGGATGGTCGGCACGGTCGGCCCCGCCGGCGAGGTCGGAGTGCGGGCCCTCGGGGTGCCGCCAGTCCGCCCCCATCACCTGCCGCCACCACGGTGCCCCCTGCACCCCCCGGGTGGGCGGGAACTCGTCGGGGAGTAGGCCGCCGAAGACGAAGGACCACCCGAACCGCTCGGCATCCGTCTCCCATCCGGTGGCGTCGACGAAGGCGGCGAACTGCCGGTTGGTGACGGCCCGGGCGTCGATGCGGAACGAGGCCAGCTCGGCGTCGTGGACCGGCGCCTCACCGTCGCCCGGGTAGGACCAGGCCGACTCGTCCCCCACCCGGTAGCGGCCGCCCGGCACCGTGACCAGCGACCCCGGATGGGCGCCCTGGCCCGGGGCCACCGTCCGGCCGGGAGCCTCGTCGCCATCACCGCGGCTGGGCGCGCAGCAGGATTCCGACATGGCGACCAGGGTACCGGTCCCCCTCGTCCTTGCCCGGCGACACCGTGGCTTACCGGATGGACGTGGCTGACTCCGCCGGATGAGGTGATGGCTGTCGTCGCCGATCTGCGCTCGACCCAGTTGACCGGTGACGGGATGCTCCCGGTCGGTCGGCGTCACCGGTGTCGACGTCCGACGGCCGGTCCGCTGGGTCTGGCCGGATCGGCCGACGGGTGGGTCGACGGGTGCCGGGTTGACCGAGGCCAGCTCGATGTTCAGGTCCCGGAGGAGCTGGAGCAGGCTGTGCAGCCGGGCCTGGTCGGGCACCCAGCCCACCAGGTGGGTCAACCCGCCGTCGCACCGGCTGACCTCGAAGCCCTCGAGCGCCGCCACCAGCGTCGGGCTGAGCCGTCCCTTGACGACGATTTCGAAGGTCTCGGGACCCACGGCAACCCCTTCCCTGATGTCGCGAGACCACCGTGCCAGGCCCCGGCGCTGGGAACCCCGGACCGGCGGTACCGGCGCGGTGATCGGCCGCGCACAGGTCCCATTGTCAGGGTGACACCTCGCGCTCGTCGTCATCCCCCGAGGGTGATCGTGCGGCGGTGATCCCCGCATCCGCAGGTCGTCCAGTGGCCGGACCCGCTGCCCAGATGCCACACTGGGTCCCTAGCGGGTCGGAGCACGGATCGAACACATGGTGACAGTGTGCAACACCGGTCCACGCGGTCGATCGTCCGGCGCTCCGGCGCCAACTGAACGAAGCACTGGTCCAGCCGCTGACCCTGATGGTGGCGCCGGCCGGGTCGGGCAAGTCGGTGCTGCTGACCCAGTGGGCGGCCACCCATCCCGAGGTCGACTTCGTGTGGTTGGACCTGACCCCGTCAGACGACGACCCGGTCCGCTTCGCGCAGCGCCTCCTGCAAGGACTGACCGCGGTGGACCCCGAGGCGGCCGAGCTGGGCCAGCTGGTGTCCCTCCACGGAGGCGGGCTGGGGACCCCGCTCCTGGAAGCCCTCGCCGGGTTCTTGGCCGAGCTGCCCGAGACGGTCCTGGTGCTGGACGATCTCCACCAGCTGACCAACGCCACCTTGCTCGCCGATCTGGGCCGGTTCGTCGAGCTGGCGCCCGCCAACGTCCACCTCGTCCTGTCGACACGGGTGGACCCTCCCATCGCCTGGAGCCGCCACCGCCTGCGTCGGGGACTGACCGAGATCCGCCAGGCCGAGCTGGCCTTCGACGATGCCGATTCGGCCCGTCTTCTGGAGCGCATCACCGGACGGCCACTGGGGACCGACCAGGTCGCCGCCCTGGTCAACCGGACCGAGGGTTGGGCCACCGGGCTGCAGCTGGCTGCCATGATGCTCCGGCTGCACGAGGACGCGGACCGGTTCATCACCCAGTTCAGTGGGAGCGATCGGCTGATCGCCGACTACCTCAGCGAGGAGGTGCTCGAGGCCCAGTCGTCGGCCCGGCGCGCCTTCCTCCTCCAGAGCTCCGTGCTCGACGAGATGTGTGCCGACCTGGTGTTCCACCTCACCGGTGTGCCCGATGCCCAGCTGGTCCTCGAGGCGCTGGAGCGGGAGTCGATGTTCCTCGTCCCCCTGGACGGCCACCGCAGGTGGTACCGGTTCCATCACCTGTTCCGGGATCTGCTCCGCTTCCGGCTCCGGGCCGAAGACGCCGCGGCCGAGCCCCGCCTGTTGGAGCTGGCCGCGTCGTGGTGCCTGGAACGCGGGGAGGTCGGCCCGGCCGTCGAGTACCTGCTGCAGGCCCGCAGTTGGGAGCGCGCCCTCGACCTCATCATGTCCCGGGGCAACGAGATCTTCGAGCGGGGTCAGATGGCCACGGTGATCCGCTGGATCAGCCAGATCCCCGAGACCGCCCGGGCCGGGAGGAACGACGTGAGCCTCCTCCTCGGCTGGCTCAAAGGGGCCGACGGGCAGGCCGCCGGGGCCGAGGACATCGTGCGCCGGGTGGGCGTCGACCCCACGGCGTCGACCGGCGAGCGGGTGTGTGCCCAGTCGTTCCTGGCCGCCATGGTCCAGTGGCGTCCTGATCCCGAGAGCTCGATCGAGGTGGCCAGGGCAGCCCTCGACGGGCTCGACGGGCTCGACGGCAGTCCCCTGCCGGTGGTCATGAACCTGACCGATCCCCACTCCCTCGAGACCGTGGTCCTCATCTCCGGTGGTCGGGCCCACTTCCTCGCCGGACACCTCGAGGAGGCCAGGAGCTGGCTGGAGCGGGGACTGGCGTCGGCCGGCGCCGCCTACTCGGTCTGGCGGGTGAGCGGCCTCGGCTCCCTGAGCCTCCTCGAGGCGTGGAGCGGCCACATCGACCGGGCCGAGGAGCTGGCCGACCAGGCCCTGGCCATCGCCCGCGACGTGGGCAATCTCTCGCATCCCTCCTCCGCCGACGCCTATCTGGCCTTGAGCCTGGCCGCCTTGGAACGGGGCGAGCCCCGACGGGCAGCCCTGTCCCTGCGCGAGGGCACCGTCCGGGCCGAGGTCAATCGCCGGACGCTCCTGATCTGGATCGCCCGCCTGGAGACCGCCATGCTGCAGGCGGCCGACGGGCATCCCGACCAGGCAGGAACCACCATCCTGTCCACCCGGCACGATCTCGGAGCACCGCCACCGGCGGTGGTGTCCGACCGCCTCGTCGCCCTGCGGAGCCGTCTGCTCCGCATCGCCGGATCACCGGACGAGGCGTGGCGCGGTCTGAAAGGCGCCGAGCTGGCCACACCGGCCCTGGTCTACGAGGGCACCGCCTGCGCCCTGACCCTCGGGCAGGTCGACCAGGCCCGCAAGATCCTCGACGGTGCGCACCTGCTGGTGTCTTCCGACCCCCTGCCCATCGTCGAGCGCCAGGTGCTGCTGGCCTGGCTGGCCGCCTCCGAGGGCCGGGCCGGGGAGGCCCGGGGATCGCTCACCGAGGCCGTCGACCTGGCCGGCCGACACGGGCTGGTCGAGGTCTTCGTCCGGGCCGGGCCACCGGTGATCCGGATGCTCTCCGATCTCACCGACGCCCATCCCGAGTTCCGGGACCGAGTGCTGGCCCGGGCCCGCGAGGCCATCACCCCGATCCCCGGGGGCGACCTGGCCGACCCCCTCACCGACCGCGAGCTCGAGATCCTCTCGTACCTGCCCAGCAGGCTCACCAACGCCGAACTGGCCGAACGGTGCTACGTCTCGGTCAACACCATCAAGACGCACATGGCCCACATCTACCGCAAGCTCGATGCCGCCAACCGCAACGAGGCCATCGTCCGGGCCCGCCAGCTCGGACTGCTGTAGCCCATCGCTCCCCCGCCCCAGGGAGCGATTAGCCCCGTGACCTGCCCCGACACCCTCTGGTCACCGTCCGGCACCAGGTCATCCCGGAAGGGTGATGACCTTGACCGGCCCGGTGTGGTTGGATCACGGGGCAAACGAATGCACCCACCAAGGAGGACCCCTCGAGATGCTCGCCTACACCTACCCGCTGGCCGACCTGTTCGGAACCATGCTGGGACTGTTCGTCTTCTTCATCTGGTTCTGGCTCCTCATCGTCATCTTCGGGGACATCTTCCGCAGTCGGGACATGGGTGGCGGCGCCAAGGCGCTCTGGGTCATCTTCGTGATCATCCTTCCCTTCCTCGGGATCTTCGTCTACCTGATCGCACGGGGCGGCAAGATGCACGAGCGGGCCGAACAGGCCGCCCAGCAGCAGCAGCAGGCCTTCGACGACTACGTCAAGCAGACCGCGGCGGCCGGCGGCAGTTCGACCGACGAGCTGGCCAAGCTGGCCGACCTCAAGGCGAAGGGCGTCCTCACCGACGCCGAGTTCGAGGCCCAGAAGGCCAAGATCCTCTCCTAGTCGGACGCGGTGACGACGTCGGGGGCTTCACGCCCCCGACGTCCGACGCCCGGACCACCCGACTCCACCCGACGACCGAAGGACAACGACCATGTACTACCTCGGCGGCGTGATCTTCGCGGTGCTGGCCATCGTGCTGGTGGTGGCCTTCATGAAGAAGTTCCGCCAGAGCAATGACTGACGCTGGTCGGCCGGGCCGGGCGGCCGAGAGGGTCCGGCGGTGATCCTCGACCTGCTGGTCATCGCCCTGGTCATCACGCTGGAGCCCATCCCGCTGACGGCCTTCCTGCTCGTCCTGATGGCCGAGGGCGGCGTCCGCAAGGGGGCCGCCTTCATCTTCGGTTGGCTGCTCTCCCTGGCCGCGGTGGTCTCCCTGACCCTGGTGTTCACCGGCAACAAGCCTCCCAAGCCCAGCACGGCGCCCTCCCTGGCCGCCATCGCCGTCAAGCTGCTCATCGGCGTGGTCCTGGTGATCATCGCCCTGCGGCGCCGCGCCAAGATGGGCGAACCCAAGCCGCCGAAGAAGCCCCCGAAGTGGCAGACCGGCATCGACAACATGTCCCCGTGGGTGTGCATCGGGCTGGCACCCCTGACCCAGCCCTGGGGCCTGGTGGCCGCCGGGGTCGCCACCATCACGGAGGCCAAGCTGAGCTCGTGGGAGAGCTACATCGCCCTGTTCCTGTTCTGCATCGTGGCTACGGCGGTCTACCTGGTCATGGAGATCTACGCCGCCTTCCGCCCGGAGCGGGCCCAGACCATCCTGCAGTCCGTCCGCACGTGGATCGACACCCACACCGACCAGGTGATCGTCATCGTCTCGCTGGTCCTGGGCCTCTGGCTGGTCGGGAAGAGCATCTACACGCTGGTCACCTGACCGGCGGATGGCTCCGATGGTGGCCGTCCTCCTGCTCCTGACCTTCTACGGCGTGGCGGCCCCGGGTCATCTTCTGGGTGGTCCCCCGCGTCCTCTGCCGGTCCCGGCCGGAGATCCCCTCGACCGTGCCCCAGGAGTGGGTCGACGAGTTCGGCGACCGCCGGTGACCGCCGATCCCGTCGGAGCGGGGTAACTCCTTACTGATTGGTCTCGGTCGGCAGCGTCGGTTCGTCCGGCTGACCTCGCCGGGCCACCCCCCGGGTCACCGCCCCGAAGATCATCCGTATGACCACGGCGATCACGGCCAGGTCAGCCAACATCTGGACCGTCACCACCAGCCGGGCCACGTCGGACCTGGGCGTGATGTCACCGAATCCCACCGTCGAGAAGACGGTGACGGTGAAGTAGAGCGCCGAAGGGCGGTCGAGCGACCCACTGCTGAAGGCCCCAGGATCGGCGCCGGACAGGGTCAGGTAGATCCACGAGAACAGGACGAGGAACAGCGGGATGACCGTGGCCATGGCCACGCCGGCCCGCAGCAACGGCCGTTCGTTGATGGTGATCAGCCGGATCTCGTTGCTCAGGACCGCTACGAAGAGGGCCAGCGCAACCGTGAGACGCAGCACCGGGGACTCGTGGTGACGGTGGGCCACCGGCACCACGAAGTACACGGCCAACAGGACGGTGACCGTCGCCACCGCCCGCACCCCGGTGGCGACCAGATGGGAACGCTGGAACGAGCTCAGGTCGGTGGCCGGGGCCGTCGGCACCGCGTCGCTCACAGGTGGCTGAAGCCGCCGGACTCCTCTTTGCTCATGGCGACCGAGACCGGGTGCTTGTCGAAGTGGTCGAGGGACTGCTTGATGTCGTCCAGCAGCAGGAAGGCCAGGTCGCGGCTCACGCCCTGGCGCACCAGGATGCGCTGGACCGAGATATCGGCCACCGAGCCGGTCAAGCGGGTAGGCCGGCACCTGCCAGCCCTTGACCCGCAGTCGGTCGGCCACGTCGTAGAGGGTGTAGCCCGGATCCTCCCCCTGGCGGATCCGCCAGGCCACCGACGGGATGCCGGTGATCGGGTTGCCGTCGCACAGCAGCTCGAAGGGCCCGAGCTTGACGATCTGCTCGGCCAGGAACTTGGACGTGTCGTAGCAGGCGTCGTGGACGCCCTTGTACCCCTCGTCGGCCCAGCCGGACGAAGTTGTAGTACTGGGCCACGATCTGGCCGGCCGGACGTGAGAAGTTGATCTGGAAGACGGGCATGTCCCCGCCGAGGTACGTGACGTGGAAGATGAGGTCGTCGGGCAGGTCCGCCTTGTCCCGCCAGAGGACCCAGCCCACGCCCGAGCGGAGCCAGTCCGAATTTGTGGCCCGACGTGCTGATCGACTTGACCCGGGGGATTCGGAAGTCCCAGATCACGTCCGGCGCACAGAACGGCGCCAGAAAGGCGCCGCTGGCCCCGTCCACGTGGATGTCGATGTCGAGGCCGGTGTCCCCGGCCAGCTTGTCGAGGGCCTGGGAGAGCTCGAGCACCGGCTCGTAGGAGCCGGTGTAGGTCACCCCGAAGGTGGGCACCACCATGATGGTGTTCTCGTCGACCTGGGCGAGCATCTGCTCGACGTCCATGCAGTACTTCCCCGGCGACATGGGGATCTCCCGCATCTCGACGTCCCAGTACTTGGCGAACTTGTGCCACACCACCTGGACCGGACCGCACACCATGTTGGGCCTGTCGGTCGGCTTGCCCTCGGCCTCGCGCTTGGCCCGCCACCGCCACTTGGCGGCCATACCGCCGAGCATGCAGGCCTCCGAGGATCCGATGGCCGAGCACCCGACGGCCTCGCCCCCCTCCGGAGCGTTCCACAGGTCCGCCGAGCATCTGGACGCAGCGGCGCTCGATCTCGGCCGTCTGGGGGTACTCGTCCTTGTCGATCATGTTCTTGTTCATGGACAGGTCCATCAACTTGTGGACCTCGTCCTCCTCCCAGGTCTGACAGAAGGTGGCCAGATTCTGGCGGGCGTTGCCGTCCAACAGCAGTTCGTCGGAGATGCACTGGTAGGCATCCTCGGGCCGCATCTCCTCGGTCGGGAAGCGGGTGGAGGGCAGCCGGGTGAGCAGGTCCTTGCCGGCATAGACCGAATCGAGCAACTCGTCCCGGATCGACTCGTGCTTATGGAGGGGCATTGGGTGTTACCTCTTCTCGGTGTCGGGGTGCGGACGGGCCGGCGGATGGTCGCGAAGCCGTGCCCGCATCGTCGCCCAGTGGATCACAGATCCATCTTCGCAGCTGGATGCGCCTGGTCGCATCACCCGTCGGGGGTGACGTCCAGCGAGGCACACGCCTTCCCAGTCAACACGGATCGACGCACCCGTCGGCCGACCGGAACTGCGAAGTAGCGCCTCTTTTCCCACTCCCGGTAGGGTGCCTTCGACACGTCGAGGACCGATTGAGGAAGCAGAGGGACATGGCCGAGCAGATCCCGCTGGTCGACTACCTGGTGCTGGGCGACGACCCGCACCTGGTGGCCAACGAGTGCACCACGTGCGGCGCCCGCTTCTTCGACCGGCGCAACGCCTGTGCCCCCTGCGGCGAGACCGAGTTCAAGACGGTCGACGTCGCCACCGAGGGCGAGGTGCGGGCCTTCACCATCGTGGCGCTTCGCCGCGCCCGGGGTCCCGGTGCCCTTCGTGGCCGCCGTGGTCGACTGCGACGGCACGAGCGTGCGGGCCAACCTGATCAACGTGCGAGCCCGACCCCGAGCACGTGCACGCTGGGCATGAAGGTCCGGCTGGCCACCGAGGTCGATCGGCACCGACGACGACGGCACCGAGGCCGTCGGCTTCGGCTTCGAACCCGCTGGGAGGTTAGAGCACGATGGCATCGGCATGCGCGAAGACTCTGGATCCTCGGGATCCACATGACCAAGTTCGGCAAGCACCCCGACAAGGACCTGATCGACCTGGCCTCCGAGGCGGTCCATGGGCGCGCTGGCCGACGGCGGCGTCGACCATGAAGGACATGGGCGTGCATCGGCGGCCGGCAACCTGATGGGCGGCCAACGCCGGCATCGGCCAGCAGCTCCAGAAGCAGCTGGGCCAGACCGGCATCCCCGTCTACAACGTGGCCAACGCCTGCGCCACCGGCGCCACCGCGCTGCGGGTGGCCATCATGGCCGATCAAGGCCGGCGAGGCCGACATGGGCCTGGCCTTCGGCGTGGAGAAGCTGTCCGGTGCGGGCCTGCTGGCCGGCGGCAGCCGCAAGGAGCGACGGCGACACCTGGACCCCGTCGGGCCGCTACGGCGCGGTGGCCCCGGTCGACGGCCGCATCGGCACCGAGATCATGCCGGGCGTCTTCGCCCAGATCGGCATGGAGTACGGCCACAAGTACGGCGGCACCAGCTTCGAGCTGTTCGCCAAGATCAGCGAGAAGAACCACGCCCACTCCACGCTCAACCCGCTGGCCGCCTACACCAAGAAGATGACGCCTCGAGCGAGATCATGGGCGACGTCATGATCGCCTACCCCAACACCCGGCCGATGTGCTCGGCCAACTGCGACGGGGCGGCGGCGGCCGTGGTGGTCAGCGGCGCGAAGCTCAAGACGCTCTCGCTCGAGCAGCAGCAGCGGGCGGTGAAGATCTCGGCCTCGATCCTGACCACCGACCCGTGGGAGGAGGCGTGCCAGATCCTGCCCGACGTCAACACCCTGACCCGCAACGCCGCCACCCAGGCCTACGAGCAGGCCGGCGTCGGGCCCGACGACCTCGACCTGGTCGAGCTGCACGACTGCTTCGCCACCGCCGAGCTGGTGCACTACGACAACCTCGATGCTCTGCGAGCAGGGCGGCGCGGTCGACTTCTTCAAGTCCGGCGCCACCTGGCGCGACGGGACGACGCCGGTCAACGTCTCGGGCGGCCTCGAGTCCAAGGGCCACCCGATCGCCGCCACCGGCATCGCCAACGTCTGGGAGGTGGCCACCCACCTGCGGGGCGAGGCCGGCGACCGTCAGATCGAGGGCGCCAAGGTCGGCCTGACCCACGTCATCGGCCTCGGCTCGGCCTGCGGCGTCCACATCCTGGAGAAGTCGGCGGCCTGACCGGCCGGGCGGGCCGGCTCACCGCTCGGGGTCGAGGGCGGCGTACCTGACGCCGGTGAGCTCCTCGGAGACCTCCCACAGGCGCTTGGCCGCGGCGGGGTCTCTGGCCGCCTTGACGAAGGACACCGGCTTCGGACTGCCCCGCATGGCCAGGAAGCCGTCGGGCCCGAAGTACTGGCCCCCCGCCACGCCCGGTGCGGTGGCCGCGTACAGGCTGGGCAGTGCGCCCCCTGCCGCCGACTGGCCGAGGATCGAGTTCCCGATGTCGGTGAGCCGCTCCATCAGCCTCGAGCCGCTCATCTGCGGACCGACCGACTGCAGGTTGGTGGCGGCGTACCCCGGGTGGGCGGCCACGCTGGCCGGCCCGGCCCCTGACCGGGTGGTCCGGCGGTCCAGCTCCAGGGTGAACAGCTGGTTGGCCAGCTTGGCCTGCGAGTAGGCCGACCACTTGCCGTACCTGCGGGTGCCCTGGAGGTCGTCGAAGCGGATGCGGCCCATCTGGGCCGCCGAGCTGCTCACCGTCACCACCCGGGCCCCGGGCCGGGCCCGGAGGGCGTCGAGCAACAGCCCGGTGAGGGCGAAGTGGCCGAGGTGGTTGGTCCCGAACTGCATCTCGAAGCCGTCGGAGGTCTCCCGGCGGGGGATGGCCATGACCCCGGCGTTGTTGAGCAGGACGTCCAGACCGTCGTGCGTGTCGGAGAAGCCGGCGGCGAAGGCCCGGACCGAGGTCAGGTCGGCCAGGTCCAGCGGTGCCAGGGACACCGCGGCGCCGGGGACGGACCGGGTGATGCGGTCGAGGGCATCGGCCCCTTTGCCCTGGTCGCGGCAGGCCAGGACCACGGCGGCGCCGGCCCGGGCCAGGGCCAGGGACGACTCGTAGCCGAGGCCGCTGTTGGCCCCGGTCACCACCACCGTGCGCCCCGAGAGGTCGGGGATGAGCTCGGTGGTCCACGGAGGCATGTCCGCACCCTACGCCGACGGGCGGGACGGCCGGGCCGCGGTGATCTACCGTGACGCCATGACCTACCGGGCCGCCGACGACCGCTACCAGTCCATGGAGTACCGCCGGTGCGGTCGGAGCGGGATCCAGCTGCCCCTGGTCTCCCTCGGGGTGTGGCACAACTTCGGTGACGCCCGACCGGCCGACGAGATCGAGGCCATGCTGACCCGGGCCTTCGACCTCGGGATCACTCACTTCGACCTGGCCAACAACTACGGGCCACCCTACGGCTCGGCCGAGACCAACGTGGGCCGCGTGCTCCGTGGCCCCCTCGCCCCGTACCGCGACGAGCTGATCCTGTCCACCAAGGCCGGGTGGGACATGTGGCCCGGACCCTACGGCGACGGGGGCTCGCGCAAGTACCTGTTGGCCAGCCTGGACGCCAGCCTCAGGCGGATGGGTGTGGAGTACGTCGACATCTTCTACTCCCACCGCTACGACCACGAGACCCCGCTGGAGGAGACCATGGGGGCCCTCGACACCGCGGTGCGCCAGGGCAAGGCCCTCTACGCCGGGATCTCGTCCTACCCGCCGGACCAGACCGTCGAGGCGGCCGGCATCCTGTCCCGCCTGGGCACTCCGCTCCTCATCCACCAGCCGCCCTACTCCATGGTGAACCGGTGGATCGAGCACGGCCTGCTGGACACCTTCAGCCGACTGGAGGTGGGGTGCATCGTCTTCTCCCCGCTGGCCCAGGGGCTCCTCACCGACCGCTATCTCGACGGCATCCCCGAGGGGTCGCGGGCCAGCCGGCCGGCCAGCGGCCTCGACCCCGCCTTCGTGACCGACGAACTCAGGGAACGGGTCCGGTCGCTCGACGAGATCGCCCGGGGGCGGGGCCAGTCCCTGGCCCAGATGGCCTTGGCCTGGACGGTGCGGGATCCCCGGGTGACCTCCACCCTCATCGGGGCCAGCAGCCTCGAGCAGTTGGAGCAGAACGTGGCCATCCTGGACGCCCTGGCTTTCTCCGACGAGGAGCTGGCCGCGATCGAGGCCGTCCTGGCCGGCTGACCCGGGCGCCTGGCCCTCAGCGCGGCGAGCGGACGGCCCGCCGCAGCCGGTACCGCCAGATCGGGAACAGGCGGGTGCGGAGCCAGTACCGGCCGCCGCTGTAGGGCAACTGGGTGACCACCTTTCCCGACGGCGCCCGGAAGTAGTTGGTGCAGCCGGCCACCCATACGGTCCCGGCCATGGCCCGCTGGATCCGACGGTTGTACCGGTCCATGACCCCGCGGCGCACGTCCACCGCCCCGATGCCGAACCGGCGCATGGCCGAGAGGGCGCACATCACATAGTGGCTCTGGGCCTCGTGGAAGAAGAGGATGGAGTTCACCCCGTTGGTGTTGGGGCCGTACAACATGAAGAAGTTGGGGAAGCCGGCCACCGAGAGGCCCAGATAGGCCTCGGCACCATCCCGCCACTCGTCGTGCAGTCGCTTCCCGTCCTCGCCGACGACCTCCACGGTGGACAGGAACTCACTGGCCCGGAACCCGGTCCCATAGACGATGGTGTCGACCGGGTGGTGCTCGCCGTCGGCGGTGATCACACCGGATTCGGTGATCTCCGTCACGGGCTCAGTGACCAGCCGTACGTTGTCCCGGGTCAGGGTCGGGAACCACTGCCGGGAGATCAGCGGTCGCTTGCACCCCACCGGATAGTCGGGGGTGAGCGCCTCCCGCAGCTCGGGGTCCTCCACCTTTCGGGCCAGGTAGGAGCGGGCCAGCTCGGTCTGCATCGTCGTCAGCTCCGAGTCGACCCGGGCAGTGGCCCGCTGGTAGGTCAGCCAGATCTGCCAGCGGTGCCGGCGGGCGGACAGGGGCACGCGGGCGAACCGTCGCTGCTGCTCCGGTGTGAACGGCTCGTCGAACCGGGGGGTGATCCAGATCGGGGTCCGCTGGAACACGGTGAGGTGCTCGACCTCGGGGGCGATGGCGGGCACGTACTGGATGGCGCTGGCCCCGGTTCCGATGGATGCCACGCGCTCCCCTCCCACGGACTTCGAGTGGTCCCACCGGGAGGAGTGGAAGGCACGACCGGCGAACCGCTCGGCGCCGGGGATCTCGGGCACGTGGGGTACGTTCAGCATGCCGAGCCCGCTGACCAGTACCCCGGCGGTGAACGTCTCCCCCGACTGTGCGGTCAGGATCCACTGCTGCGACGGTGGGTCCCACCGGGCCTCGTCGATCCGGGTGCCCGTCCGCACGTGGGGACGGACGCCGTACCGGTCGGCGCACCGCTCCAGATAGGACAGGATCTCCGGCTGGGTGGCGTAGGTGCGGCTCCACCACGGGTTGGGCTCGAACGAGAACGAGTAGAGGTGGGAAGGGACGTCGCACGCCGCCCCCGGGTAGGTGTTGTCCCGCCAGGTCCCACCCACCCCGTCGGACTGCTCGTAGAGGGTGAACGGATAGCCGGCCCGCTGGAGCCGGATGCCCATGGCGATGCCCCCGGCACCGGCGCCGAGGACGGCCACGGTCGGCTTCGGCCTCATCGGGGGGCGAGCCGCCCGAGGTTGGCCGAGGCCCCCGAGTCCACCAGCTCCACCAGTGTCCCGTCGGGATCCCGCACGGTGGCCATGGCCACCCCCGACACCTCGATCTGCCTCGGTGTCCCGGCCAGACCCAGCCCGGCCAGCCGGTCCAGCGCCGCCGTCACGTCGGTGAAGACCGACAGGAGCAGGAACCCCGACCGGGGGGGCGCGGCGACGGGCGGACCGGGCACCGTCCCGAGGTCCACCAACTCCACGATGCCCGCGTCGGCCGCAGCCGGGTCACCCAGGAACACCGCCCGCAGCGAGTCGGTCGGCCCCTCCAGGAGCGTCGGCCAGTCGCCCCGGAACCGCTGGTCCATGAGGACGGCGAAGCCCAGGCCGTCACGCCAGAACCGGAGACTCTTCTCCATGTCCCGCACGCAGATGGCCGAATGGTGCACCACAGTCACAGTCCCACCCCCTGGTCCGGCCGGCCGGAGCCGACCGCTCTTGTTCGATGAGTTTATACTCTGAGTACAACCCCGGCGCCCCGGACCGACGGGTCGGTTCGGCGCCGGTGACCGGGAGGAGACCCCGAGGTGCGCACACTGCCCCCCGCCATGGGCCAGAAGGTCCTGGCCGCCGCCGACCTCTTCGCCGAGCACGGCCTCGACGCCACCAAGATGGAGGACATCGCCGTCGCCACCGGCGTGCCCAAGGCCACGCTCTACTACTACTTCGAGGGCAAGGAGGAGATCCTCACCTTCCTGTTCACCGAGATCCTGGACGAGGTGGCCGCGGCCATCGACGGCGCCGTGGCCGGACCGGGGTCGGCCTCCGACCGCCTGGCCGCGGCCATGCTCGCCCACCTCCGGGTCTTCGAACACTTCCCTATGGCCAGCCGGGCCCTCCAGTTCGACCTGGGCCGGGCCGCCCGGGTCCCCCTCATCGCCCGCCGGGTCGACGCCGCTTTCGTCCAGCCGGTGCATGCCCTGCTGCTCGAGGGGGCGTCGGACGGGACCCTCCGCCCCGTCGGCCACCCCCGGCTGGCCGCCCTCGGCATCCTCGGGGCGGTGACCACCATCGGCATCAACGCACTGACCATCCGGCCGGGCCACCGGGCCGAGGACGTGGCCACCGAGGTGGTGGCCCTGGTGCTGTCGGGGGTGGCGGCATGAGCGGCACGGGACCCACCGGACCCGCCGGACCAGCCGTCGTCGTCGGCGGCGGTTCGGGCATCGGTGCCGCCGTGGCCGACCGGTACCGCTCGGCTCGGGTGGACGTGGTGGTGTGGGACCGGGCGTCGGGCAGCGACATCGTCTGTGACATCTCCGATCCCGAGCAGGTCGACGCCGCCACACGCACCACCCTCGACCGGGTCGGCGTCCCGGCCGAGGTGACCGTCACCGCCGGTATCGGGCACAGCGGCCTGCTCATGGACGTCGACCCCTCGGCGTGGGACCGGGTGGTGGGGGTCAACGCCAAGGGGGTGTGGCTGGCCATGCGGTCGCTGGCCGCCGAGATGACCCGGGCCGGCGGCGGGTCCGTGGTGGCCACCAGCAGTGTGAGCGGGCAGTTGGTCGACCGCACCATGGGGCTCTACTGCGCCTCCAAGGCCGCGCTGGACATGGTGGTCCGGGTGGCCGCCGTCGAGTGGGCCCCGGACGTCCGCGTCAACGCTGTCGCTCCCGGGGTCACCGAGACCCCGATGCTGGGCCGGGCCCCGCTCGACGGATCGTGGTTGACCGCGGTGGCCCACCGGACCGCCCTGGGCCGGCTGGGCCGGCCCGACGACATCGCCGAGACCGTGCTCGCCGTGCACGGCATGCACTGGGTCACCGGGGCCATCATCGAGTGCGACGGTGGACTGGGACTGCACAGCCCCATCGACCCCACCGGAGGTCCCCACCGCTGACCGTCGGCCCGGGCCCCTCCCTACCCGGCGGCCCGGGGCGTCCGTGGCACCGGGATGCCGCGGTAGGCGGGCGGCGGCTGGTCGTCCGGACAGGACCCGGGGGGATCGTTGTACCGGGGATCGAGCGTCCAGGCTCCGAACTCCCATCCCGGCCTCAGTGGACCGAGGCCGATCAACGGGGTGAGGTCCTGGGTCACGAGCGCCCCGAACTGGGCGGCGCCGAAGGGGCACAGGTGGGTGTTGTCGAGCTTGCGGGCCCGGACCCAGGTGTGCTCCGGGGTCCGCATCCAGGTCAGGAATCTTCCGTCCGGCGCGAACAGCTGCTGGTTGGTCAGGTAGAGGGCGCGGCCGGGGAAGGCGGCGGCGGCCTGGCGGGCTGCGTCGTTCCACGCCCCGGTGAGGGCGGTGCGCGCCCGCCAGTCCTGCTGTCGGGCCGCGGCGTCGGTGATGGAGTCGACGGGGCCGGGTTGGGGGAACTGGAGGAGGACGACCAGTCCCACCCCGTCGGGCGGGGCCAGGAGGGAGGCGATGAAGTGCTCCAGCTGGGCCCGGTAGGCCGCCGGGTCGGCCTGGGCCGCCTGGTCGTCCCACGACCAGGTGCCGATGGCGATCTGCAGCTGGTGCTGGGCCAGGGTCTTGGCCACCTCGTCGGGCCAGGTCTGGTCCGTGGTCAGCCCGAACCCCGCAATCGACGAGTCGACGGTGACCGACACGTCCCCGGTGGCTTGCAGCGCGGCGGTGATCCCGAGGGAGCTGTCCACCATCACGCTGTCGCCGAAGATCCAGGCCCGGTAGGGCTGGCCCGGCGCGGCCGGCGGCAGGGTGGGACGGGCCTGGGGCAGGGTGGCCGCGGTCGGCAGGGGAACGGCGGCCACCCGGCCGGTGGTGGCCTGCGGCGGACCGACCGTCCCCACCACGATGGCCACCGCCGTCACGACGATGCCGGCAGCGGCAAACCCCACCGTCGGGACCCGGAGACGTCGGTGCAGCGCGCCCCAGTCGACCCGGCGGAGCGGTCGTTCGACGAGGTAGTAGCTGGCGCACGCCAGCGCCATCATCGATCCGAGACGCGCCACCAGCAGCGGCCAGCCGGACCAGCCGACGGTGGACGGGGTCATGAGCACGATCACCGGCCAGTGCCAGAGGTACAGGCTGTACGAGATGAGCCCCACCCAGCCGATCGGGCCGAGACCCAGCACCCGGGCCACCACGCCGTGCGACGCCCGGACGCTGCCCACGATCACCACGGTGGCGCAGGCGGCGATGGCCACCAGGCCCCCGTCCCAGATCCACGCCGGTGGGCCGCCGGCCACGGACACCCCGACGGCCAGCCCGACCAGGCTCACGGCGGTGAGCACCGACCAGGCGCGCTGGTGCCCCGCACCACCCTCCTTCCCGGGAGGCCACAGCATGGCCGCCACCCCACCCATCAGGAGCTCCCAGGCCCGGGTGTCGGTACCGAGGTAGGCCCGGTCGGGCCCGAACCAGTGGGCAGCCGCACCCATCCAGACCGCCGAGGCCACTCCGAGCACCACGGTGATCCCGAGCAGGGTCCGCCGGGCCCGGGCCCGGGACCGGGTGGCGGCGGTGACGACGGCCAGCACCAACGGCCAGACCAGGTAGTACTGCTCCTCGATGGCCAGGGACCACATCTGCTGGAGCGGGCTGACCGACAGGTACTGGGCGAAGTAGTTGTGGCCGGCCACGATCTGCTGCCAGTTGGCCACGTAGAACAGGGTGGCCAGGGCGGGCGCCCGCAGCTGGGCCGGTACCAGCCCGGGCCCGCCGGCCCAGGCGTAGACCGACAGCGCCAGCAGCAGGACCAGCACCGCCGGCAGCAGGCGCCGGGCCCGGCGGCCCCAGAAGGCCACCAGGTTGCCGGGCGGGCGGTCGTTGGCCAGCAGGAGGCTGGTGATCAGGTAGCCGGACAGGACGAAGAAGACGTCCACGCCGACCCAGCCCCCCCGGAGATAGCCGAGGTGGTAGGCGACCACGGCGGAGATGGCGAGGGCGCGGACGCCGTCGAACTGGGGTACGTAGCGGCGGAGGGCCAAGGAGCAGACAGTCTCGCGCCACGGGGCCGCCCGACGTTCGCGGTCCTGCCCCGGTCGTCACTCAGCCCGGGTCGGGTGAGACCAGCTCGTCGAGGAGGGCCCGGACCCGCCGGTCGATCTCGTCGACGATGGGTCGCACCTCGTCCACCGGCAGACCCGCCGGGTCGTCGAGTGTCCAGTCGAGGTACCGCCGGCCCGGATAGTAGGGGCAGGTGTCGCCGCAGCCCATGGTGACGATGACGTCGGCCGCCCGGGCGGTGGCGTCGGTGAGCGGCTTGGGGAACTCGTGCCTGGCGTCGAGCCCTCGCTCTTCGAGGACGGCCACCACCGACGGGTTGAGCCGGTCGCCCGGCTCCGACCCGGCCGAGCAGGACCTCCACGCGCCCGCGGGCGTGGTGGTCGAGCAGCACCCGGGCGGCCAGGCTCCGGCCGGCGTTGTGCACGCACAGGAAGAGGACCGTGGGACGGTCGGTCATGAGGCGTCGGCGGCCATCGTGGCCTGGGGGTCATCCGGCTGGTGATGGGGCACCACGATGTCGGAGGCCTCCGTCGGCGTCAGTCCCGGATAGAGCGCCAGGATGAGCGCCAGGGCCGCCAGCGCCCCCGACCACCTGGGCCGCCACGAAGCTGGGCACGGACGACGGGGCGATGCCGGCGAAGGTGTCGGAGAACATGCGGCCCACGGTGATGGCCGGGTTGGCGAAGCTGGTCGAGCTGGTGAAGAAGTAGGCGGCCCCGATGTAGACGGCCACCGCGGCCGGCGTGCTCCGCGACCGTCCGCTCCGGGCCAGCGAGAAGATGACCAGGATGAGCCCGAGGGTGGCCACCACCTCGGACAGGAAGTGGGCCGGCGAGGCCCGGTGGTGGGTGGAGATGCTGACCGCGGCGCGGGAGAACATGAGGTTGGCCACCATCGCTCCCCCGATACACCCCGCCACCTGAGCCGGCAGGTAGACGCAGGCCGTGCGCCACCCCACGCCCCCGAAGGCGGCGTCCACGAAGGAGACCACCGGGTTGAGGTGGGCCCCGGACACCGGGCCGAACATGAGGAGGATGGCGTAGAGCCCGCCCGCGGTGGCCGCCGCGTTCTCCAACAATTGCAACCCGGCGTTCCCCGGGGAAAGCTGCTGGGCGGCGATGCCGGAGCCGACCACCACCGCGGCCAGCAGGGCGCTGCCCAGCAGTTCGGCCAGCGCCCGGCGCCATAGCGCCGCTTCCGTCACCGGCCGGCCAGGGGTTCGGCCGTAGGGCTCAGCAGCACGCGGCGCCGGCGCCGGTGGGCCGGCACCCTCGGTCGTCGTGCCGGCGGTGACCGCCTCCCCGGCGGCCGGTCCGCACGTCTCGACCGAGCAGCCCATGTCGGTGGCCTCGCCGGCGTCGGCCAGCACGGTGTACACCTCCCAGGGAGCCCCGTCGGGATCGCTGACCCAGGCCTTGTCCTGCACGGCGTAGCAGCACGTGGTGGCCTCTTGGACCCGCGGGCCGAGGCCCGCTTCGGCCAGGCGTCGGGCGGCGACCTCGACCTCCTCGGGCGACTCGACCTCGACACCCAGGTGGTTGAGGGCGCCCGCCACGCCGCCGGGCCTGCCGCCCGGGTCCTCGATCAGAACCAGCTTGAGCGGCGGCTGGTCGATGGCGAAGTTGGCATAGCCCGGACGGCGCTTGGCCGGTTCGGCCCCGAACAGTTTGGAGTAGAACGACACCGCGGCGTCGAGGTCGGTCACGTTGAGCGCCAGTTGGACACGGGACATGGTGATCCTCCGTTGCCATCCACAGGTATCGATACATCGACTATGATCGATGTATTCACGATTGTCAATGGGATGAGGCTGGACCATGACCACCCGGAGCTCCACCGTCGGACGGCCGGCACCCGTCGTCTGCTGCCCCTCGGTGCTGGCCGCCCCCCTCGAGGTGTCCGAGGCCGACGAGTTGGCCCGCGGGTTCAGTGCGCTGTCGGATCCGGTCCGCCTGCGGGTGCTCAGCATGCTGGCCGACTCGCCCTCGGGTGAGGTGTGCGTCTGCGACTTCGTCGACCCCCTGGGCAAGAGCCAGCCCACCATCTCCCATCACCTCAAGATCCTCGGCGAGGCGGGACTGGTCCGGGGTGACCGACGGGGCAAGTGGGTCTGGTACTCGCTGGACCGCGACCGCCTGGCCGAGCTGCGGGCGGCTATCGACGGCTAGTGCGTGCGGGGCTCGGCCCCCGCCGAGTAGGAGTGGGCCCCGGTGCCGGCCAGGTGACCGCCGTCCACGATGAGGTACTCGTCCCGGATGGGCCGGCCCCCGAGGAAGCACTCGAGGATCTCCCGGGTGCCGGCGGCGTACCTGGCCTGGGCCGACAGCGACGTCCCCGAAATGTGGGGCGTCATGCCCTCGTGGGGCATGGTCCGCCACGGATGGTCGGCCGCCGGCGGCTGGGGGTACCAGACGTCCCCGGCGTAGCCGGCCAGCTGGCCGCTCTCCAGGGCCCGCACCACGGCGTCCCGGTCGCAGATCTTCCCCCGGGCCGTATTGACCAGATAGGTGCCCCGCTTCATCCGGGCGAACATGGCGTCATCGAAGAGGTGCTCGGTCTCCGGATGGAGCGGGGCGTTGATGGTGACCACGTCGCACTGCGGGACCATGGAGGCGGCATCGGCATGGAAGGTGAGGTGGTGCTCCTCTTCCACCTCCGCAGGCAAGCGGTGCCGATCGGTGTAGTGGAGGTCCACGTCGAAGGGGGCCAGCCGCTTGAGCACGGCCAGTCCGATCCTCCCCGCCGCCACGGTGCCCACGGCCATGCCCTCGAGGTCGTAGGAACGCTGCACACAGTCGGCGATGTTCCACCCGCCCTTGACCACCCACTCGTGCGACGGGAGGTAGTTGCGCACCAGGCCGAGGATCATCATCACCACGTGCTCGGACACGCTGATGCTGTTGGAGTAGGTCACCTCGGCCACGGTGATGCCGGCGGCGATGGCCGCGTCGAGGTCCACGTGGTCCGAGCCGATGCCGGCGGTCAGGGCCAGCTTGAGCCGGGGGGCCCGGGCGATGCGCTCGGCGGTCAGGTAGGCGGGCCAGAACGGCTGGGAGATGACCACGTCGGCATCGGGCAGCTCGCGCTCGAACACCGAGTCCGGTCCGTCCTTGTCCGACGTGACCACCAGGGTGTGCCCGGCTGCTTCGAGGTAGTCGCGGAGGCCGAGGGCACCGGAGACCGACCCCAGCAGCGCACCGGGGGTGAAGTCCAGGGCCGAAGGAGTGGGCACGGTCTGGCCACCCGGGTAGTGGTCGATGCTCGGGACGCCGTCCCGGGCGTAGGTGGTGGGGTACCCGGTCACCGGGTCCTCGTAGAGCACACACAGGATCTTGGCCATCACCGATCTCCTCGCTGTCGTCGAACCGTCTCGTCCCTGCTCACTGCCAGGCCGAGGCCACGTGCTTGATCCGGGTGTACTCCTCGAGGCCGAACACGGAGAGGTCCTTGCCGTAGCCCGACGACCCGAAGCCCCCGTGGGGCATCTCGGCGGTCATCGGGGCGTGGGTGTTGACCGACACGGCCCCGAAGTCGAGCGACCGGCACAGGCGCTCGGCCCGGCCGTGGTCGCCCGTCCACACGCTGGCCGTCAGACCCTGGTCGACGCCGTTGGCCAGGGCCACGGCGTCGGTCCTCCGAACCGAACGGCTGCACGGTGATGACCGGACCGAAGATCTCCTGTTGGACCAGTTCGTCACCCTGCTCCACCCCTACGACCACGGTGGCCTGGTGGAAGTAGCCCGGCCGGTCGAGCCGGTCGCCGCCCACCACCACCTTGGCCGCCGGCGGTCGGCGGGCCAGCAGGCCCTGCACCTTGTCCAGATGACCCTGGCTGATGAGCGGCCCGAACACCGTGTCCGGGTCGTAGGGGTCACCACACACCGACCGCTCGGCCTCGATGGCCAGGGCCTCGACCAGCTCGTCGTGGACCCGGGCCTCCACGACCACCCGGGTGGCCGCCGTGCAGTCCTGACCGGCGTTGAAGAAGGCCGCGGCCGCGACGGCCTCGGCCGTCGAGCAGACGTCGGCATCGCCGAACACCACCACGGGGGCGTTGCCGCCCAGCTCCAGGTGGACCCGGCACAGCCGATCGGCGGCGGCCACCGCCACCTGCCGCCCGGCCCGGGGGCTCCCGGTGAGGGACACCATGGCGACGGCCGGGTCCCGGACCAGGGCCTCGCCGGTGGCCGCCCCACCGCAGACCACGTTCAGTACGCCGGGCGGGAGGACCTGGCCCAGGAGCTCGGCCATCCGCACGGTGGACGCCGGGGTCAGTTCGGACGGCTTGAGCACCACGGTGTTCCCGGCGGCCAGAGCCGGTGCCCACTTCCACACCGCCATCATCAACGGGTAGTTCCACGGGGTGATCTGACCGCACACCCCGACCGGCTCCCGGCGGATGCCCGAGGTCACCCCGTCGAGGTACTCACCGGTGGCCAACCCACCGAGCACCCGGGCGGCGCCGGCGAAGAACCGGACCGCGTCGATGGTCGGGGGCAGCTCGTCCTCGAGTGTGGTCAGGTACGGCTTGCCCGTGTCGGTGACCTCCAGTCGGGTCAGCTCCTCCGCGTGATCCTCGAGCATCTGGGCGGCGGCCAGGAGGTGCCCGCCGCGGACCGCCGGCGTGGTCCGCCGCCACGTGGCCAAGGCGTCGGCCGCCGCCGCACAGGCCCGGGCCACCTCGTCGGCCCCGGACTCGGTGGCGTACGAGTACACCGCGCCGGTGGCCGGGTCGAGGACGGCCCGCCGCTCACCGGTCGGGGGCGGGGCGGTGACCCCGCCGATCACGTTGCCCCAGAGGCGCTGCTCGTCCCTTGCCATCGTGGGCAGCGTTTCATAGACTGAACATTCAGTCAATACCCAGCACCGCAGGACGGAGCCCGCTCATGGTCGTCGAAACATCCGCTGTGGAGGACGTCTCCTCCCGACTCGACGGGATCATCGCCGGCGAGGAACGGGCCTTCGTCGAGCGCCAGCCCCGCTCCCGGGCCATGCGGGAGCGGGCCAACCACTCGTTGGCCGGCGGGGTCACCTCGAGCTGGCAGATCACCACCCCCCAGGCGGTCTGGCTCAGCCACGGCGGGGGCTCCAAGATCTACGACGTCGACGGCCACGAGTACGTCGATCTGCACGGCGGGTACGGGGCCGGCCTGGCCGGACACGGGCACCCGGCCATCGTCGACGCGGTCCGGGGGCAGGTCGGACGCGGGACCCACTTCGCCCAGCCCACCGAGGCCGCCGTCGAGGTGGCCGAGGAGCTGGCCGTCCGGTTCGGGCTGCCGCTGTGGCGGTTCGTCAACTCGGGTACCGAGGCCACCATGGATGCCGTGCACCTGATGCGGGCCTTCACCGGCCGGGACCTGATCATCAAGGTCGAGGGCTGCTATCACGGTCACCACGACTCGGTCCAGGTGTCGGTGGCCCCCGAGCTGGACGAGGCCGGTCCGGCCGACGGACCCCGGAGCGTGGCCGCCAGCTCCGGCATCCCGTCGGCCATCACCGACCTGACCCTGGTCGTCGGCTACAACGACCTCGACGCCGTCCGCCGCACCCTGGAGGCCCACCCGGGCCAGGTGGCCGGCATGATCCTCGAACCCATCATGATGAACGCCGGGATCATCACCCCCGACCCCGGCTATCTGGCCGGACTGGCCGGACTGCTCCACGCCCATGCGGCACTCCTGACCTTCGACGAGGTGAAGACCGGGCTGACGGCCGGGCCGTCGGGGGCCACCGGGGTGGTCGGGGTGACCCCCGACCTGCTCTGCCTGGCCAAGGCCATCGGCGGCGGCGTCGCCTCGGGTGCGGTGGGAGGGTCGGCGGAGGTCATGGCCTTCGTGGCCGAGGGCGGGTACGAGATGGTGGGGACCTTCAACGGGAACCCCCTGGCCATGGCGGCCACCCGAGCCATGCTCACCCACGTGGCCACGCCCGACGCCTACCGACGCCTGGACCGCCTCCGGGACCGGGCCGTGACCGGCCTGGAACGGAGCATCGCCGGCCACGGCCTCGACGCCCACGTGGTGGCCGTCGGGGCCAAGGGGTGTGTGGTCTTCCAGAGCGAGCCGGTTCGGGACTACCGGGGCTTCGACGGCCTGGACGACCGGTACAACCACGCCCACTGGCTGATCCAGCACAACGGTGGGGTGTTCCTGCCACCCTGGGGGAAGATGGAGCAGTGGCTGATCTCCACCCAGCACGACGAGGCCGACATCGACCGCTTCCTGGCCAACTTCGACCGGCTGGCTGCGGCCCTGGCCCGCTGACCCCCCGGGGGCGGGTCCGGTGCGCCGGGGCCGTTCCGCCGCGGGCCGACGGGGGTTGAGCGAAGATGGGCCTAACGGCCTTGCCACCGCCCGGTCACGGTGCTTGAATAACTGAACATTCAGTCAGGGGACCGGGCCCGACACCACACGGCGGGGTCGGGCATCGGGCCAGGCAACGGAGGTGACCGGGTTGACGTTCCACCCACGCGAAGGATGGTCGGAGCACGGAACACGGAGGTCCCCGGGCCTGTCCCGACGGACCTTCCTGGCCGGCGCCACCACCACCGGCCTGGCTGCGGCCCTGGCCGCCTGCGGATCGAGCAGCTCCAGCACGGCCACCACCGCCGGGTCCACCACGACCACCCAACCCCTGGCCCTCCCGCGCCCCGACAGCCCGGTCACCTGGCCCGTCTACTCCTCCAACCCGGCCATCGCCGACGGTCTGGCGCCGGAGAAGAACGCCACCCTCAAGATCTACAACTGGGTGGCCTACATCAACCAGAAGAACCTCAACGCCTTCGCCAAGAAGTACAACTGCAAGGTCGAGCTCACCACCTTCAACACCATGAGCGAGGCCATCGCCAAGTTGCGCAGCGGCCAGTTCGAGTTCGACGTCTTCGTCCCCACGGTCGACGTGCTGGGGCAGCTGGTGGCGGGCAAGCTGGCCCGCCCCCTCAACCACTCCTACATCCCCAACATCACCCAGGCGTGGACCCAGTATCAGAACCCCTTCTACGACCAGGCCTGGAAGTACACCGTTCCCTACACCATCTTCACCACCGGCATCGCCTGGCGGAAGGACAAGGTCAACGAGGACCCCTACACCATGGCCAACCCGTGGGCCATGCCGTGGAACGCCAAGTACAAGGGGAAGGTGGCCATTCTCGACGACTACCGCGAGAGCCTGGCCCTCGGGTTGATGAAGAACGGGATCTTCGACCCCAACACCGCCGACCCGGCCCAGTTGACCACGGCCACCAACTCCCTGCTCGAGTTGGACAGGCTGGTCAACCTGCACATCGACAACAACGACTACACCTCGATCCCCACCGGGCAGACCTGGATCCACCACGCCTGGTCGGGCGACATGGCCGCCGCCCAGAACTACATGCCCAAGGGGACCCCGGTGGACGTCGTGGGGTACTGGTTCCCCACCAGCGGGTTGGGCCCGGTGGCCAACGACACCATGACCGTCCTGTCCAGCGGCAAGAACCCGGTACTGGCCCACCTCTTCCTCAACTACATGCAGGACCTGCCCAACGTGCTGGAGAACATCAGCTTCAACGGGTACATGCAGCCCATCAACGGGGTGACCCCCCAGGTCCTCGAGCAGGAGGGCATCCTGCCGCCCAGCCTGGCCTCGACGGTGGTGCTCCAGTCGAACTTCGACACCGGCACCAAGCAGCTCGAACTGGCCCCCGCCCTGGACGCCCGGTACCAACAGGCCTGGCTGCGAGTGAGCAGCGGCGTGTGAGCGCCGCCCGCTGATGGCCCGGGGGGACCGGAGGCAGGCCTGGTCGGGGCGGGCCCAGAACCGGTGGGTGTGGGCCGGGTTCGCCATGCCCGGCATCGTCTGGCTGGCCCTGCTGTTCCTGGTCCCCTTCTACACCGTGCTGGCCATCGCCGGAGGCCAGCTCAACGCCATCTTCCAGTCCCCGGAGCCGGTCTGGAACCCCCTGCGATGGACCGGCGCCAACTACACCGCCGTCTTCCACGACCTGGTGGGCCAAGGCGCCTTCGTCGGTCCCATCTTCCTCCGGACCCTGGTCTACGTGGCCATCGCCTCGGTGCTCTCCCTGGCCATCGCCTACCCGGCGGCCTACTTCGTCACCCGGTTCGCCGGCCGTCGCAAGGTCCTCTTCCTGGCCCTGCTCATCGCCCCCTTCTGGATCAGCTACATGATGCGCATGCTGGCCTGGATCGGCCTCCTCCAGACCAATGGGTACGTCAACCGGATCCTGGTCGACCTGCACCTGATCAGCCAGCCGGTCAACTGGCTGGGGGGCAAGTCGGTCACCGTCATCCTGGGCCTGGTCTACGGGTACATCCCCTACCTCATCCTGGTCCTGTACGCCGGCCTCGACCGGATCGACCAGCGGCTGATCGAGGCCGGCCGGGACCTCGGCCTCAACCGGGCCCGGACCTTCGTCCGGGTCACCCTCCCCCTGAGCCGTCAGGCCATCCTGACCGGCATGCTGATCACCGTCCTACCCATGGTCGGTGACTACTTCACCAACCAGCTCCTGTCCGGGGCGTCGTCGACGGCCATGATCGGGAACGTCATCGACAGTCAGCTCAACACGGCCAGCCAGCAGTCCCAGGGGGCGGCCCTCTCCGTGCTGCTGCTGGCCTTCCTCCTGGCACCGATGCTCTACTACGTGGTCAAGACCCGCCGGGCCACGGGCGAGTCGTTCTGATGACCCTGACCGCCGACTCGGCCACGGCGGTCGAGGACCATCCGGCCGCCGGGCCTCCCGTCGACAGCGGCTCGCCTCCCGCCTCCCCTCCCCCGGCGCCCGCTCGCCGGCGGTGGCGACCACCGTGGCGCAACCCCTGGCGTCGTCCCTGGATCCTCGAGGGGTTCACCTGGCTCTACCTGATCTGGTCGATCGTACCCATCGGCATCGCCGTGCTGTTCTCGTTCAACGACGGCCGGTCGCAGAGCGTGTGGCAGGGCTTCTCGACCCGGTGGTACTGGGGCGACCCCATCAACTCGGTCTGGCACAACCCGACCCTGCGGGCCGCGGTGTTCCAGACCATCCGGCTGTCCATCATCACCACCGTGATCGCCGTGCCCCTGGGGGTGGCCTTCGCCATCGGCATCAACCGTTGGCGCACGCGGACGTCCACCACCTTCAACTTCGTCATGGTGTTCTCCTACGTGATCCCCGAGCTGATCTTCGGCGTGGCCCTGTTCTTCCTCTTCACCCAACTGTTCAAGGCCGTCCACCTGGGTACGGCCGCCGAGGTGCTGGGCCTGGTCACCTGGAACTTCAGCTGGCCGGCCATCATCGTGCTGGCCCGCCTGGTCTCCATCGGGGGCTCCTACGAGGAGGCGGCGGCCGACCTCGGTGCGTCGCGCCTGGAGTCCATCCGGCGGGTGCTCATCCCCCTGTTGATGCCGGCCATCTTCGCCAGCGCCGTGCTGGTGTTCGCCAGCGTGGTCGACGACTTCGTCCTCGTGGATCTGCTGTCGTCCACCGCCAATACCCAGCCCATGTCGGTGATCATCTACTCCACCAGCCACGGCGGCAACGGGGGCCCGGCCCTCAACGCGCTGGCCACCATCATGCTGGTGCTTTCCTTCGCGGTGGCCACCGTCGGGCTGCTGGCCTACCGCTGGATGACCCGGGGCGAACGGGGCAGCAGCCGGCAGGAGGCCATGACCAGCATCGCCGGCATGTGACGCCGTCGAGGGAGTGCGGGTGGCCGGCCCGGAGCCCTTGACTGACTGACTCAGTTAGTAATAATTGAGGCGTGCCCAGGCGCACGCCGCCGAGCCGGCTCACCGACATCGCCCAGGCCGCCACCAAGGTGTTCACGGCCAAGGGCTACCGGCGGACGCTGATGACCGACGTCGGCCAGGAGCTGGGTCTGAGCCACGCCCTCCTCTACCAGCACGTCGAGAGCAAGGAGGCGCTCTTCCAGTTGGCCCTGCTGTGGGCCATCACCCCCGAGGCGCTCCCGGGACTGCCCACTCCCCTGCCGACGCCGGCCCCCGGCGAGGCACTCAAACCGCTCACCGAGTGGACGGCCGGGCGCTCGGCGGTCCCGCCGCAGCTCAAGGCGGCGCTGGCCACGGGCGCGTGCCGTGACATCCGAAGTGAGTTCCGCGGGGTGGTCGACGAGTGCTACACACTCGTCGAGGACAACCGTGTGCTCCTGGCGTTGCTCGAACGGTCCGCCGTCGACTTCCCCGAGCTCAAGGACCTCTACTTCGGGAAGTCGAGACGCCGACAGGTCGACGGGCTCGAGCAGTACGTCGACCGGCGGTCCCGCGCCGGCCACCTGCGGCCGTTCCCCGACACGGCCCTGGCCACCCAACTGATCGTCGAGACGGTGGCGTGGTTCGCATGGCACCGGCGTGACCATCCCGACCCCCTGGACGTCAGTGACGAGGCGGCCAGGGAGACCGTGCACTACCTCCTGGCCGCGGCCTTCATCCCCGATGACCGCAACGGTTCGAGCGAGTAGTGACAGCCATGGTCGGCGCCACCGCTCCAGTCATCGACCCGGCGACAGCCGGCAGGACCACCGGTGGAGCGCCCTCCGAGCTGTCCCCGGTCGACCGGCGGATCTTCCTCATTGCCGGGACCCTGTTCGGCGTCCTCATGGCGCTGTCCGGGCGGTACGGCTTCCACCGCGACGAGCTCTACTTCCTCGACTGCGCCCGACACCTCTCGGCCAGCTATGTCGACCAACCCGTCCTCACCCCACTGCTGGGCCGTCTGTCGCTGTGGCTCTTCGGCGTCTCCCTCCCCGGACTCCGGCTGTGGCCGGCGCTGGCTGGTGGGGGGACCGTGGTCCTGGCCGGTCTCCTGGCCCGGGAGCTGGGAGGCCGCAGGACGGCCCAACTGCTCGGGGCCCTGGGTGCGGCCACCATGCCCGCGCTCCTCGGAGCCGACCACCTGTTCGGCCCCACGGCCTTCGACCTCCTCTTCTGGACCGCCTTGGCCTTCGTCGTCGTCCGGATCGGCCGGACCGGGAACGCCAGGCTCTGGATCCCGGCCGGGATCATCCTCGGCTTGGGCCTGGCCAACAAGCACAACATCGGCCTGTTCGCCGTGGCCCTGCTCGTCGGCATCGTCGTCAGTGGGGACGGCCGCCTGCTGGCCAACCGGTGGTTCTTGGCCGGGGCGTCGATCGCCGCCGCCTGCACCGGCCCGGACGTCTGGTGGCAGGCGGTCCACCACTGGCCCACCATCGCCATGACCCACCGTCTGAACCAGGAGAACGGCGGGGCCGCCAACATCGCCACGTGGATCGCCGGCCAACTGTTCATGGTGACCCCGGCCCTGACCTGGCTCTGGGTGGTGGGGATCAAGGAGCTGTGGCGATCGGACCGCCCGCTCCGGCGGGCCCTGGTGTGGTCCTACGGCCTGCTGTTCGTGCTGTTCGCCCTCTCGACGGGGGCCAAGGTCTACTACCTGGCCGGGGCCTACATCTACCTCCTGGCCGCCGGAGCCGTGCGGGTCGAGGGATGGCTCGACGCCCGGGCCGTCAGGCTCCGCCGCCTGCTCGCACTGACGGCGCTGGGTACCCTTCTCTCCCTCCCGCTGGTCCTCCCGATCCTGCCCGCCGACCACATCGGGTGGACCTACGGGGTCAATCAGGAGCTGGGTGAGTCGGTGGGCTGGCCCGAGTTCGTCCAGACGGTGCGCTCGGCCTGGCGCGCCCTGCCCCCCGGGCAACGCAGCCACACGGTGATCTTCACCGTCGACTACGGCGAGGCCGGCGCCATCGACGAACTGGGCCGCGGCAACGGGCTGCCGTCGGCGGTGAGCGGTCAGAACAGCGCCTGGTTCTGGGGCCCCGGAGATCCGGGCGCCACCACGGTGCTGGCGGTGGCGCCCGGACCGGTGGACGTCACCGGCTACGCCCGCCAGTTGCAGCGGTACTGCGGTGACGTCCGAGTGGTGGCGACCATCAGGAACGAGGCCGGGATCCACAACCAGGAGTGGGACGGGCGGATCTACCTGTGCACGGGGCTCACGCGTCCGTGGGGGCGGACCTGGGCATCGCTGAAACAGTTCAGCTAAGGCGGGCGGGCGACGACCCGCGCCGGGGTCAGTCCTCGGGGTGGGTGGTGGCCCCGACCGGCTGGGTGGCCGGCACCTCGCTCACGGCCAGCGGCGGGTCCTCCACCTCGGGGAGGGGTACCGACCGCAGCACCCGCAGCCCGTCGGCGGGCAGGTAGGCCTGCACCGCGGTGCCCTGCTGGTAGGCCGGAGGGCCGCCCTGGTTCTGGATGAGGGCCTGGACCCGCTCTCCGTGGGCCAGCCGCATGATGACCTGGGTGGACGAGCCCAGGAAGACCAGGCGCTCGACCATGGCCGGCACCCGGTTGGGACCGGACGACTCGTAGGGCTCGATGTGGACCCGCTCGGGTCGGATGGCCAGCTTCACCGCCCCGGTGCACTCGGTGCTGCCCCGCTCGGCGGCCAGGTCGAACTCCCCCAGCCGGATCCGGCAGGCCCCGCCGCCCTCGGCTCCGGCGGCGTGGGCGTCCATGAGGTTGGACACCCCCAGGAAGTCGGCCACATAGGCGTCGGCAGGTTCCTCGTAGACCTCCACCGGGGTGCCGACCTGGGCCACCTTGCCGGCCTCCATCACGGCCAGGCGGTCGGACATGGTCAGGGCCTCCTCCTGGTCGTGGGTCACGTAGAGGAAGGTGATCCCGACCGTCTCCTGGAGGGCCTTGAGCTCGACCTGCAGGGTCCGCCGCAGCTTGGCGTCGAGGGCGCCCAGCGGCTCGTCGAGCAGGAGGACCGACGGGTTGAGGACCAGGGCCCGGGCCAGGGCCACCCGCTGCTGCTGGCCGCCGGACAGCTGGCCCGGGCGGCGCTTCTCGTACCCCACCAGCTGGACCAACTCCAGGGCCGCACCCACCCGTCGGGCCGACTCGGCCTTGCCCAGCTTCTGGTAGCGCAGTCCGAAGGCGACGTTGTCGGCCACCGACAGGAACGGGAAGAGGGCGTAGCTCTGGAAGACGGTGTTCACGTTGCGCCGGTGCGGCGGCTTGTGGGCCACGTCCACGCCGTCGAGCAGGATGCTGCCACTCGTGGGCTCCTCGAAGCCGGCCACCAGGCGGAGGGTGGTGGTCTTGCCGCACCCCGACGGGCCCAGGATGGAGAAGAACTCGCCCGAGGGGATGTCGAGGTCGACGCCGGCCACGGCCTCGACCTCGTCGAACCGCTTGGTCAGGGCCACGAGCTGCACGTCGCCGCCGCCCGGGTCCCCTCCCCTGTGATCGCCGGGCGCCGTCACCTCTTGCCCTTCTTGCGACCTGCGCCCGTCTCCTTCTTGGGCTTCCAGGTGAACCCGAGCGCCTGGGCGGCGAAACGCATGCTGGCGGTGAAGGCCCGGCGGGGGTCGACCACCGGGTCCTCGAGGGCGATCTGGATGGCGAACCCGTCCAGCAGGGCCGAGAGGGTGATGGCGAACTCATCGGCGTCGAGGTCCCCGAACTCGCCGGAGGCCTGGCCGTCCTGCACCACGCCGGCGATGGTCTCCCGCCAGTGGTGGTCGAACTCCTCCCGCACGCGGGCCACCTCGGGATGCCGCACCGACTGGGCCCAAAGGTCCAGCCACAGGGCCCACGAGTCGGGCAGCTCGGCGTCGGCCTCGGGCAGGCAGGTCATGGCCACGATCTCCTCGAGCCGGGCGGCGGCGCGGTCGATGACCTCCATCCGCCGGGCGCCCAGGTCGTACCACTGGTCCTCGGCATAGCGCATGGCCTCGGTCAGGAGGTTGTCCTTGGTCTTGAAGTAGTAGATGACCAGTGCCGGGCTGGTGCCGGCCTGCTCGGCCACGTCGGCGATGCGCGACTCGGGGAAGCCCCGCTCAGCGATGACCTCGAGGGCGGCCCTGAGCATGTCCTCCCGCCGCTGGTCGGCTGCGGCGCCGGCTGCACCGGTCGATTCCGTCTCTGCTGCCATGGTCACCTTTCCGATGGGTCTGCCGCCCGGCTCCGGCGGTCGGCCGGAACGGCACCGGCCGTCCCGATCGCCTTGTCCCCAACGGTAGCAGCGGTTTAGACTGAACAATCAGTCAAACCTATCCGGGGCCCGGCCCCGATGACCCAACAAAGGGGATCCCATGACCTCGACGTACGACGCCATCGTGGTGGGCGGAGGGCACAACGGGCTGGTCTCCGGCGCCTACCTGGCCCGGTCCGGAGCCCGGACCGTGGTGCTGGAGGGTCGCTACAAGACCGGCGGGGCGGCCACCACCGAGGCACCCTGGCCCGAGGCGCCCGAGCTCAACGTCACCCGCCTGTCGTACGTGATGAGCCTGCTGCCCCCGACCATCATGGCCGACCTCGAGCTGGAGCGATGGGGCTACAAGGTCTTCCCCATGGGTCCCTACTACCAGGCCTTCCCCGAGGGCGGCTCGATCAAGATCTTCGCCGACGACGCCAAACGGAACTACGAGGAGATCGCCAAGTGGTCCAAGAAGGACGCCGAGGCCATGCCCAAGTGGGACGCCTGGATCGCCGGCCTGGCCGACGTGCTCGGCCCCCTGCTCCTCACCGTCCCCCCGGCCATCGGCTCCCGCAAGCCCCACGACCTCTACGAGACCCTGCGGCTGGCCTGGCGGCACAAGGGACTGGACGTGCGGACGATCGCCGACGTGACCCGGCTGATGACCATGAGCATCGCCGACCTCCTCGACGACTGGTTCGAGTCGTGGCAGGTGAAGGCCCCCATCGCCGTGAACGGCGTCATCGGCACGTGGGCCGGTCCGTGCGAGCCGGGCACCGCCTACGTCATGGCCCACCACTCCATCGGGGACATCGGCGACGGCCATCTGGGCAACTGGGGGTTCCCCGAAGGGGGCATGGGGGCGGTGGCCGACGCCATCGAACGGTCGGCCCGGCATCTCGGGGCGGAGATCCGCACCGACGCCCGCGTAGCCCGCACCATGGTGGCGAACGGCCGGGTGCGGGGCGTGGTGCTGGAGAGCGGCGAGGAGATCCTGGCCCCGGTGGTGGTCACCACCCTCCACCCCCAGACGGCGTTCCTCGATCACATCAGCGCCACCGAGCTGCCGGCCGACTTCGTCCAGGACATCGAGCGTTGGAAGACCCGGAGCGGTGTGGTCAAGATCAACCTGGCCCTCTCCGAACTGCCCAGCTTCACGGCCGACCCCGGCACCGAGCTGGCCGAGCACCACACCGGGTCGGTGGAGATGGCCCCGTCCATCGAGTACATGGAGCGGGCCTTCCAGGACGCCCGGGAGGGCCGGGGTGCCGAGCGGCCGTTCAGCGACGGGGTCATCCCCACCGCCTTCGACAAGACCCTGTGCCCCGACGGCACCCACATCATGTCCCTGTTCACGCAGTGGGTGCCCAAGGAGTGGAGCGACACGCCCCACGCCGAGGACCTCGAGGCCTATGCCGACCGCATGATCGACTGCTACGACGACGTGGCTCCCAACTTCAAGGCGTCCATCCTCCACCGCGACGTGGTGGGTCCGTACCAGATGGAGCACGAGTACGGGCTCATCGGAGGGAACATCTTCCACGGGGAGCTCTCCTTGGAACAGCTCTTCCACATGCGGCCGGCGCCGGGCTATGCCGATTACCGGACCCCGATCAAGGGCCTCTACAACGGGGGCTCGGGCACCCATGCCGGCGGCGGGGTGTGCGGTATCCCCGGCTGGCAGGCGGCCAAGGCCGTGCTGGCCGACCAGAAGGCCGAGCGCGGCCTCACCGCACGCGTCCGCAACCGCACCGCCAAGGGGTGAGGGGGCCGGCATCGGGCAGACTCGGCACCATGGGATCGTCCGTGCGGGCCATGCTCGAGCCGCGCCGGGTGGCCGTGGTGGGGGCCAGCCCGGCGCCCGGCAGCTTCGGCCATCGCCTGGTGACCGAGGTGGCCAGTAGCCCGAAGGCGCTCGACCTCCATCTGGTCAACCCGCGTCACACCACGGTGCTCGGTCGACCGTGCCTGGGCTCGCTGGAGGAGATCGACGGTCCGGTGGATGTGGTGCTGCTGGGTGTGCCGGACCGGGCCGTGGAGGAGCAGATGGTCCTGGCCGCCCGGCGGGGCGACCGCTCGGCGGTCATCTACGGGAGCTTGGTCGGGCCCGGCGGTGGCCCGGCACTGCGGGATCGGGTGGCCGGCGTGGCCGTCGCGGCCGGGATGGCCGTCTGTGGCGGTGGGTGCATGGGCTTCGTCAATGTGGCCGACGGTGTCCGGGCCATCGGGTATGTCGAGCGGTCCCCCCTGCCCGCGGGTCCGGTGGCCTTCATCACCCACTCCGGCTCGGTCTTCTCGGCCGTCCTCCGGACCCGGCGCCACCTGGGGTTCACCGTGGTGGTCTCGGCGGGCCAGGAGCTGGTCACCACGGCCGGCTCCTACCTCGACTACGCCCTCGACCTCCCGGGGACCCGGGTGGTCGGACTACTGCTCGAGACCCTCCGGGAGCCCGAGGGCCTGCAGGCGGCGTTGGCCCGGGCCGCCGCGCAAGAGGTCGCCGTCGTGGCCCTGACCGTGGGCTCGTCGGTGGCCGGGCGGGCCATGGTGGCGGCCCACTCGGGCGCGCTGGCCGGCGCCGACGGGGCCTGGGAGGCCCTCTTCGAGGCCCATGGGGTCGTCCGGGTGGGCGACCTCGACGAGATGGGTGACACCCTCGAGCTCCTGGCCGCCGGGCGGCGGGCGGCGGGTGGCGGGCGTCCCGGCGCCGGCATCGCCACGGTGCACGACTCGGGAGCCGAGCGGGCGCTGGTGGCCGACGTGGCCGAGTCGGTCGGCGTCCCCTTCGCCGCCATCGGGGACGACACCCGGAGCCGGTTGGCCGGGCTGCTCGATCCGGGACTGGAGGCGGCCAACCCGCTGGACGTCTGGGGGACGGGATCGGACACCGAGGGGCTCTTCGGCGACTGCCTCGCCACCATGGCCGAGGACGACGCAGGTGGCCGCGGTGGCTCTGGCCGTCGACCTGGTCGAGGAGTACGACGGGGACGACAGCTACCCGCGTGCCGCGCTGCGCGCCGCGGCGTCCACGGCCAAGCCGGTGGTCGTGCTGTCCAACCTGGGCAGCGCCATCGACGGAGCCGCCGCCATGCGCCTCCGGATGGGCGGGGTGCCGGTGCTCGAGGGCACCCGGTCGGGCCTGCTGGCGCTGGGTCACCTGCTGGGGTTGGCGTCCGGGGCCGCCGGTCGGCGGGGCACGACGCCGGAGGACGCGCCGGTGGACCGGTCCCGGCGCCGGCGTTGGCTGGCCCGGCTGGCCGGACCGCCGCTGCGCGGCACCGAGGGGCTGGCCCTGCTGGCCGAGTACGGCATCCCGGTCGTCCCGTCCCGCACGGCGGGGTCGCCGTCCGAGGCGGTGGCTGCCGCCACCGAGCTGGGCTACCCGGTGGTGGTCAAGACCGACGAGCCGTCCATCGCCCACAAGTCCGACGTCGGCGGGGTCATCCTCGGCATCGACGACGCGGCCGGGGTGGCATCGGCCTACGCCGCGCTGGCCCGGAGACTCGGACCGCGTGTGCTGGTGGCGGCCACGGCTCCCGACGGGGTGGAGCTGGCCCTCGGGTCTGGTCCGCGACCCCGACCTCGGGCCCCTCGTGGTCGTCGGGGCGGGCGGCGTCCTGGTGGAGGTGCTGGCCGACCGGGTGGTGCGGCTGCCCCCGCTCGATCCCGAACGGGCCCGGGCCTCGCTGGACCGGCTCTCGATCTCGCCGCTGCTCGACGGGGTACGGGGCGGGCCGCCGGCCGACCGCGCCGCGGCGACGTCGGCCGTGGTGGCCTTGGGGGTGCTGGCCGTCGAGCTGGGCGACGCCCTCGACGCGCTCGACGTCAACCCGCTCCGGTGCGGACCGGGCGGATGCTGGGCTCTCGACGCACTGGTGGAGCCCCGTCGGCCGGGCGGTGCGGCCGGTGGTCCCGAGGGGCCGTCGACCCCGGGCCCGAGCGCCCCCGAGGCACAGGGGCGCTAGAAGATCACGTAGACCTTGCGCAGCGTCTCGACGATGTCCCAGGTGCCGCTCCACCCCTTGGGGAAGACGGCGGTGTCGCCGGCGGCCAGATCGAGCGGTCCGCCGCCGTCCACGGTGACGGTCATGCGGCCGGCCACCACCTGGATGAACTCATGGGTCTCGAGCAGCCATCGGGAGGGCCCCGGAGTGCACTCCCAGATCCCCACCTCCTGATCGCCCTGGCCCTTCCACAGCGTGCAGCCCGACGTGCGCATCCCCGGGCCGGTGGCCTCCTCCAAGGCACCCCAGTCCTCGAGCTCGGTCACCCGGTCGGCGGCGTGGATGAACGGGGTCAGGGGCATGGTGTCGGTCATGGGGTGGTGGTCCTTTCGGGGAACGGTAGGGCGATGGGATCGGGGTCGAGCCGGCTGTTGCCGTACTCGTCGAAGCGGTCGAGTCCGAGGAGCCCGGCGTCCACCACGTCGGTGGTGCCGCTGACGGCCAGATCGGCGGCGGCCCGGGAGACGCCCGGACCCCACATCATCCCGTGGCCTCCGGCCGAGGCCACCACGGTGCCGGCCACCGGGCCGTCGGGCCCGAGCACCGGCCCGAGGATGGGGAGATGGTCGGGGGTGTAGTCGATGGTGGCCGCCCACACCCGGCGCAGCCCGAGCGTGGCCGTGGCCGGGACCAGATCGGCCAGCCGCCGCCGCATCCGGCTCAGGTAGGTCCAGTCGAGCTCGGTGGCCTCCCCCGGCGGCTCGTCGGGATTGCTCATGCCGAAGAGCAGGCCCCCCTCTTCGGGACGCCAATAGAGACCGGCGGACACGTCGAAGACCATGGGGAGCCGGTCCGGGTCGAGCTCGGGCGAGGGCTCGGTGACCGCCACCTGGTGGCGCACCCCACCGGCCGGGATGCGGGTGCCGGCCAGCACGCCCACGGCAGCCAGTCGGGGGCCGCCGGTGAGGACGACGGTGCCGGTGGCGATGGTTCCCTGGTCGGTCGCCACGCCCACTGCCCGGTCACCCGAGGTGACCAGGCCGGTGAACGAGACCCCTTCCCGCACCTCGACCCCGGCGGCGGCCAGGGCCACCGTGTAGGCCAGCACGTTGCGGGGTGGCTGGATGTAGCCGTCGTCGTCGAGGAAGGTGCCCCCGAGCGTCGAGCCGCGGGCCAGCGTGGGGTTCTCGGACTCGGCCTCGTCGGGCTCGAGCCACCGGACGGCCTGGCCCAGCGCCTGCTGCATGGCCATCCGCTGGCGGGCGGCCCGGAGGTCGTCGTCGGTGAAGCACGGCAGGTAGTAGCCCTGGCGGACGAAGCCCGAGTCGATGCCCAACTCGTCGTGCTGTGACTGGTAGAACCGCTTGGACCACTCGGCCAGCCGGACCGCGGTCGGGCGTGCCCCCCTGGCTCCGCACGATCCCGGCGGCCCGGCTGGACGCCCCCTGGCCCAGGGTGGAGGCCTCGAGCAGCACCACCCGTCCGAGTCCGCCCCGCTTGAGGAAGTAGGCGCACCAGGCACCGACCGTGCCGCCACCCACCACCACGGCGTCCGCCGTGGTGCCGTCCGAGCTGTGAGCGCTTTCCACGGCCCCGACGCTGGCATAAACTGAACCTTCAGTCAAGGCCCGAGGAGGCTCCCCCATGTACAACCTCACGCCCGAGGATCTCGAGATTCAGGCGCGGGCCGCAGTCGCTGGTCGACGAGCTCATCCCCTACGAGGAGGAGGCGGAGGCCAACGAGGGCGAGCTCCCGCCTGCCATCGCCGAGAAGTTCCAGAGGCGGGCCCTCGAGCTGGGCCTGCATGCGACCAACATGCCCAAGGAGCACGGCGGCGGCGGCTGCTCCATGGTCCAGCAGGTACTGGTGCAGGAGCAGGGGGGCCGGGCCACCAACGCCCTCGGATGGATCCTCGGCACCCCCCCGTCCTGGTTCCCGCCGGTGGCCACGCCCGAGCAGATCGAGAAGTACGTGATCCCGGGCATCCGGGCCGAGAAGGAGGAGTGCTACGCCATCACCGAGGAGGGGGCGGGCTCCGACGTCGACGCCATCGTGGCCACCGCCCGCCGGGACGGCGACCAGTACGTCCTCGACGGGGTCAAGTGGCACGTCACCTCCTACAACCACAGCTCGTACGCCTTCTTCCAGGCCAAGCTGGTGGACGGCGACCACGCCGGCGAGCACGCCATGTTCATCGTGGACCTGCCGACCGAGGGCGTGCGGGTGGTGCGCACCCCGGCCTACACCCACACCATCAGCCACCACCACCCCATTGTGGCCTTCGAGGGCGTGCGGGTACCGGCCGGCCAGATGGTCGGACGGGAGGGCGACGGCATGGGCTTCGCCTACGAGTGGTTCCGCTTCGAGCGGATCATGGTGGCCTCCCGGTGCCTGGGCGGTGCCGCCCGGCTCGTCGACGACACCACCGAGTTCGCCAAGCAGCGGATCGTCAACGGCGCGCCGATCACCGACTTCGGGGCGGTGCAGATCATGTTGGCCGACTGCCTGACCGAACTGTTCGCGGCACGGTCCCTGGTCTACGAGACGGCCCGGAACATCGACGCCGGCGTCGACCTCAAGGTCCAGCACGCCCAGTGCTCGATGGCCAAGCTCTACGCCTCGGAGATGGCCAACCGGGTGGCCGACCGGTGCGTGCAGATCTACGGGGGACGGGGCTACATGCGGGAGAACGTGGCCGAGCGGTTCTTCCGCGAGCTCCGGGTCGAGCGAATCTGGGAGGGCACCAGCGAGGTGCAGCGGTCGATCATCGCCGACCAGATGGTCAAGCGGGGGCCCCGCACCTTCGTCTGAGCCCCGGCGGCCGACGCGTCTGGCCGGTCTCCGCCCGTCTCAACCGGCCGAGACGCGGGTACCGTGTTGCGCACGGGCTGACCCAGGTAGCCCCGGGCCACCATGGTCACGAACTGGTAGACGGCATCCTCCTCGCCGGCCATGGGGCCGGGGCGGGCATGGCGCGAGGACAGGCCCCGCTGGACCGAGGCACAGGCGTTCCAGTCCTGCTGGTTGGTGATGTCCCAGAACGTCATGGCGTAGCTCGGGTCGAAGTCGGGACGGGCCGAGCGACTTCGGGGCGAGAAGGCCCACGTGCATTCGATGCGGGTGGAGTCGGCGGCCAACGGGGTGAGGCGGTGGGTCATCACGTAGTCGGGATGGAGACTGATCAGGATGTTGGGGAAGACGTTGACGTAGATCACCTCGCGGAGGCCCTTCCCGGTCAGCCCGGGGAGCGCCTCGCCGTGGCTGACCCCGTCGAGGGACATGGTGTCCATCCCCTCCCGCAGGTCCATGGTCCCTCCCACCCACCCGCCGGGCAGGTGGTAGTTGTCACCGCTCTTGGGCGGGCTCACCTCGCACAGTTCGGGGTGGATCATCGGGCAGTGGTAGCACTCGTGGTAGTTCTCCGTGAGGATCTTCCAGTTGGAGGCCACGGTGTACTCATGGGTCCCGGCCACCCGCAGCCGGGCCATGTCGTAGGGGGCGACCACGTCGTCGAGGGTGCCGAGCGACTCGTCGAGGGGGGCCGCCTCGCCCGACCCGTCCACGAAGACCAGGCCGTGCCACTCGGCACACGGCAGCTGGGTCAGCCCGTGCTCGGTGGGATCGAACCCTTCGAGATCCTTGAAGCCGGGTGCGGTCCACACCTCGCCCTCCAGGGTGTACGACCACGAGTGGTAGGGACAGATGACCCGGCCGTGGCTGGCCGAGGCCCCGCAGGGCAGGAGCTCGTGGCCGCGGTGGCTGCAGACGTTGGCGAAGGCACGCAGCGTGCCGTCCTGTCCGCGGGTGAGCAGCACGCCGGCGGTGCCCAGGGACTCGGCCCGCTGGTCACCTGGCGAGGCCACCGCCTCGCTTCGACCCACGCACATCCACCCGCCGTCGAAGAAGTGGCGCTGCTCCCAGGCGAAGACCTCGGGATCCACATAGGCGCCACGGGGCAGCATCCGGCTGTGGCCGAAGGGTCGGAGCGAAACGTCCAGCTCGGCCCGGTCGATCGGAGCGGGCTCGGCACGGGTTTGAATGACCATACAGTCAATCCTATGATTCGGACCGGGCCGCGTCCAGCTACCGGGCCGGGTGGCGCCGGACCCACGGCACCCTGCATGACACACTGGGGCCGATCCGACGAGCTGACAGGACAGGGAGTGCGACATGGCAGCTGAGGTGCGTGGCGTCGTAGCGTTGGCCAGGGGCGAGCCGGTCTCGCTGGTCACCATCGTGGTGCCCGATCCCGGACCGGGCGAGGCGGTGGTGCGGGTCCAGGCCTGCGGGGTCTGCCACACCGACCTCCACTACCGCGAGGGCGGGATCAACGACGACTTCCCGTTCCTCCTCGGCCACGAGGCCGCCGGCGTGGTCGAGGCGGTCGGGCCGGACGTGACCGCGGTGGCGCCGGGTGACTTCGTCGTCCTCAACTGGCGGGCGGTGTGCGGCGAGTGCCGGTCGTGCCGGCGGGGACGGCCCTGGTACTGCTTCGACACCCACAACGCCACCCAGAAGATGACGCTGGCCGACGGGACGCCGCTGTCCCCGGCCCTCGGCATCGGCGCCTTCGCCGACAAGACGCTCGTGGCCGCCGGCCAGTGCACCAAGGTCGACCCGGCCGCCCGGCCCGAGGCCGTCGGGCCTGCTCGGCTGCGGGGTGATGGCCGGACTGGGCGCGGCCATGTTCACCGGCGAGGTGGGCCTGGGCGACTCGGTGGCGGTCTTCGGCTGCGGCGGCGTGGGCTGCGCCGCCGTCGCCGGGGCGCGGCTGGCCGGCGCGGCCGACCGTCATCGCCGTCGACCTCGACCCGGGCAAGCTCGACCTGGCCCGGCGAGTTCGGGGCCACCGACGTGGTCGACGCCTCGGACGAGGACCCGGTGGAGGCCGATCCGGGCCCTGACCGGCGGCAACGGGGCCGACGTGTGCATCGAGGCGGTGGGCAATCCCGAGGTCATGGAGCAGGCCTTCTTCGCCCGCGACCTGGCCGGCACCCTGGTCCAGGTGGGCGTGCCCACCCCGGACATGCGCATCGACCTGCCCATGATCGAGTTCTTCGGGCGGGGTGGGCGGCTCAAGCCGAGCTGGTACGGGGACTGCCTGCCGTCCCGGGACTTCCCGATGCTGGTCGACCTGTACCTGCAGGGGCGGCTCGACCTCGACCGCTTCGTGTCCGAGACCATCGGCCTCGACGACGTCGAGGAGGCCTTCCACCGGATGGAGCGGGGCGAGGTGCTGCGCTCCGTCGTCGTCCTCTGATGATCGAGCGGGTGGTCGACGTCGGGGGTCTTCTCGCTGGACGGCGGGGACTTCGAGGTCGAGAACAACATCTGGATCGTCGGCGACGACACCGAGGTCCTGGTGGTCGACGCCGCCCACGACCATCGGCCCATCGCCGAGTCCGTCGGTGGTCGCCGCACCGTGGCCATCCTGGCCACCCACGGGCACAACGACCACATCAACGCCGCGGTCGCCTTGGCCGAGACGTTGGACGCGCCGATCTGGCTCCATCCCGACGACCGCATGCTGTGGGACACGGTGTACCCCGACCGCGCCCCGGACGCCGACCTGGCCGAGGGGATGACCGTGCGTGGCCGGGGGCACCACCCTGTCCGTGCTGCACACGCCGGGGCACTCCCCCGGCGGATGCTGCCTGTACGACGAGGAGGGGCCGTGCTCTTCTCCGGCGACACCCTGTTCCACGGGGGGCCCGGGGCCACCGGGCGGAGCTTCTCCGACTTCCCCACCATCATCGACTCCATCCGCCACCGCCTGCTGGTCCTGCCCGGGGCCACCCGGGTCCTGACCGGCCACGGTGACGAGACCACCATCGGCGCCGAGGCCCCCCATCTGCCCGAGTGGATCCGCGACCATCCGTGAGGGCAGCCGGGTCGGCCCCGCCCAGGGCCTCCTCCCCCGCACCCGTGCCCTCTCGGGACCTCCCGGCCCGGGCCCGCGTGGTCATCGTCGGCGGTGGGGTCATCGGTACCAGCGTCGCCTACCACCTCACCACCCTGGGCTGGCGGGACGTCGTCCTGCTGGAGCGGGACCAGCTGACCTCGGGCACCACCTGGCACGCCGCCGGACTGATCACCTCGGCGGGGATGGTGGACGAAACCGCCCTGTTCATGAGCCGCTACTCCCGGGACCTCTACGAGCGCCTCGAGGAGGAGACCGGGCTGTCCACCGGCTTCCGGGCCGTGGGCCACATCTCCGTCGCCACCAACCACGACCGGATGGAGGCACTCCGCCGCGAGGCCCTGTTCGTCAACGGCTTCGGGGTCGAGGACCACGAGCTCTCCCCCGCCGAGATCGGCCGACAGTGGCCCCTGCTCGAGACCGACGACCTGGTCGGCGGGCTGTACGTGGCCGACGAGGGCCGGGCCGACCCCGTGGGCGTGGCCATGTCCCTGGCCCGGGGGGCCCGCCAGGGCGGGGCCACCATCGTGGAGGGGGTGCCGGTCACCGGCGTGGTGGCCGAGCGGGGCCGGGTGACCGGGGTGACCACCGACCGGGGGACCGTCGAGTGCGAGTACGTGGTGAACTGCGGCGGGATGTGGGCCCGGCAGTTCGGGGCCCTGGCCGGCGTGGACGTGCCCCTGCAGGCGGCCGAGCACTACTACCTGATCACCGAGCCCATGGACGGCGTCCACCGCGACCTGCCGGTCATCGAGGACCCTGACTGCTACGGCTACTTCCGGCCCGAGGGCGACGGGTTGCTGGTCGGTCTGTTCGAGCCGGAGGCGGCCGCCTGGTCCCTCGACGGCGTACCCCCCGACTCGTCGTTCCTCGAGCTGCCCCCGGACTACGACCGGTTGGCCCCGTTCCTGGAGGTGGCCATGGCGCGGGTCCCCTCCCTGGCCGATACCGGCATCCGCAAGTTCTTCTGTGGTCCCGAGTCCTTCACCTCCGACGTCCACCCCCTGCTCGGCCCGGCTCCCGAGCTGGACGGCTACTTCGTGGCCGCCGGACTGAACTCCCTGGGCATCCTCCTGGGTGGCGGGGTGGGGACGGTCATGGCCCACTGGCTGGTCGACGGGGAGCCTCCGGTCGACGTGACCGGGTACGCCATCGACCGGACCGCACCCCACGAGTCCACCCGGGCCTTCCGCGGCGAGCGCACCTCCGAACAGCTCGGCGTCCTGTTCGGCGACGCCGCCTATCCGTCGTGGCGGCCCAGGACCGCCCGCAACATGCGGCGGACCGTCCTGCACGACCGCTTCGTGGCCGAGGGCGCCCACTTCAACTCGTCGGCGGGCTGGGAGTACCCCGAGTGGTTCGAGGGTGACGCCTTCCCGCTTCCGACCCTTCCCGGCTTCGTCCCCCAGCCGTCCCGGGGACTCGTGGCCGAGGAGCACCGGACCGTCCGCGAGGGCGTGGGCATCATGGACATGACCCTGATGGCCAAATTCATGGTCCAGGGGACCGACGCCGCCACCGTCCTGTCCCGTCTGTCGGCCAACCACGTGGCCCGCCGGCCCGGCCGGGTGGTCTACACCCAGTGGCTGACCGAGGCCGGGGGCATCGCCGCCGACCTCACCGTGACCCGCCTGTCCGAGGACCGGTTCCTGGTGGTGGCCTCGGACATCATCCAGCGCCGGGTGGAGCCGATGGTCCGCAGGGCCACCGGCCCCGGCGAGCACTGCACGGTGACCGACGTGACCTCGGGCACCGTGCTCCTGTCGGTGCAGGGACCCCGGTCGCGGGAGCTGATCGGTCGGCTGTCGTCCGCCGACCTCTCCAATACGGCCTTTCCCTACCTCTCCGCCCGGACCATCGACCTGGGCTCCGCCCCGGCCCTGGCCCTGCGGATCACCTATCTCGGGGAGCTGGGCTACGAGCTCCACCTGCCGACCGAGTACGGACTGGGGGCCTACGACGCCCTCATGGCGGCCGGCGCCGATCTCGGCGTGCGGCCGGTGGGCCTGGCCGCCATGTCCAGCCTGCGGCTCGAGAAGGGCTACCGCGACCTCGGGGTGGACATCGACAACACCGACAACCCGCTGGAAGCCGGCCTGGGCTTCGCCGTGGCCTTCGACAAGCCCGGCGGGTTCATCGGCCGCGACGCCCTGCTGTCACTCCGGGAGCGCGCTCCGTACCGGTCGCTCCTGGTGAGCCTCCGCGTCGACGACCCGGAGGTGCTGCTGTTCGGGAACGAGCCGGTGCTCCACGACGGGCGCTGGGTGGGCTACGTGCGGTCGGCGGCCTTCGGCCCCACCGTCGGCGCGTCCGTCGGGCTGACCATGGTGGAGTGCGCCGACGGGGTCACCGACCAGTGGCTGGGATCGGGGCGGTTCGAGGTGGCCACGCCTCACGGCTCCCACCCGGTCGCTCTCTCGTCGGCACCGTTCTACGACCCGAAACGCCTGCGCATCCTGGCCCGGGACGACCCCGGGGCCTGAGCCGAACCCGGTCCGCCGAGGTCAGGCGGTGGGGTTGGGTGGGTTGGGCACCGGCAGCTTGGCTGCGGCCGCCAAGACCTGGGGGTTCGGAGCATCCACGGCCAGGGGCCCACCCGCGATCGGGGCCAGCCACACGTGGAGCATGGGTTGCGTGACCCGGTTGACCGAGCCCGACGGACAGGCGCCGCCGCGCTCGGTCCCGACCACGGTGCCGGTGACGTTCGAGAAGCACAGGTCGGTGTGGACGTGCCACTCGGTGAGGCAGCCTCCGGGCATGGGTGGTGCGGCCCCGATCTGGTCGTTGCCCATGGCGTACATGGCTGCCACCAGCACGGCACCGTGGGCGGTGTTGGCGTAGACCAGCGACTCGATGGCCCCGGGCTGGAGGGTCTGCGGGGTCCTGAGGTACGCCGGGTCGGCGTAGTGGACCACGGGGAGCCCCGACGGGGTGATCGGGAGGTAGCCGGCGGACTTGGCGGCGTCGAGGCTCTGGAACTTGGCGACGTCGGTCACTGTCTGGTCGACCAGCGACACCGCGGCCTGCTGCTCGGCGCCGGTGGGCTCAGCCGTGCAGTCGGGGGTCACCATCTGCATGCCCGCGCCCATCGCGCCCATCGGCAGCGGCCAGGTGATGTTGCCCGCCGGTGAGGTGGTGGCCAGGGAGAGGGCCGGCGACGAAGGCGAGGTGCCGTCACCCATACCGCTCATGCCGGAGCTTCCGCTTCCGGCCGGGGCGGCTGCTCCGGCCGGCGCCGGGCCGCCCATGGACGGCATGGCGGACGGCACGGTGGTCGAGGAGCTGTCGCCGCTCCCCGAGCCGGTGGATCCCATGGACGCCATCCCCGGTTGTGTGGGCGTCGTGGTCCCGGCCGTCCCGGCGGACCCACCGCCCATACCGGGCATGGTGGTCGGGGTGGCGGACCCCGAATCCGAGCCCCGCGTGGTCATGGACCCCATGGCGGAGGGCGAACCCCCTGACGGTGTCGGCGCCGCTGAGGCCGAGGCTCCGGACGCCGAACCGGTGGCCACCACCGTGCCCAGCAGGATGGCCAGCGCCCCACCCACCGAGGCGCCCAGCATGCGCCGTCGGCGCTCGGGGTCGGCAAACGACGAGTGGCCGGCCAGCACCACCACGAAGAAGCCGGCGAGCTCGACGGTGGAGGTGAGCATCCCGACCGGGTCGGGCGTCTCCCACCCCCTGACGAGGTAGAAGGCGTACCCGGCCACGGTCCCGCCGAGCATGGCGGCCGACGCCGAGGGCCAGTGGCGGCGGCCGGTGACGGTCCACCAGGACGCCACGAGGAACCCCAGGGCGTCCACGACGAAGAGGATGGCCAGGACCTGGTCGTCGCCCCAGTGGGTGGGGACGATGGCGGCATGCACGGTGGCTCCGACGACCATGGCCACCGCGGCCACCTTGCCGGCGAAGGGCAGGTCCCTGAGCCGCCGGTCGAGGCGCTGGGCCCACGGCCGGCCCCGGCCGGACGCCCGACCGACCAGCACCACCAGGGTCCAGAGGACCAGAGGGGTGGCCACCAGGGCGATGAGCCCCGGCACGTGCTCGGACGGGACCGAGAGGATCCCGTTGCTGCCGGTCATGGACATGTGCATCGATCTCGCTCCTGTTCGCCGGTACCGGCAGTATCGGAGCTCGGTGTCAGTGATCGATCAGGAGTCCATGAGGAGTGTGTGAGGAGCGGCCGCCTCCCCGGCCTCAGGAGGCCACGGTCAGGGACACGGTGGCCGTGGCCTGATGGGCCGGCGGGGCCGGGGCGATCTTGAGCCTGGAGTCGACCACCCGGACGGTGAACGTGAACGTCCCCGTGCCCGTCGGCTTCCCCCCGAAGGACCCGTCCGCCCGCAGGCGCAGGCCTGGGGGCAGCGGTGCCGAGCCCGTGGCCAACGACCAGTGGAAGCGCGGGTGGCCGCCCACGGCGGTCAGGCGGCCGGAATAGGGCTGGCGGAGCGTGGCCGTGGGCAGTGGCACGGCGGCGACGGCCACGCCGTCGACCACGGCAGCGAACGCCGTCGCCACCAGGCCGTGGCCGGTGTCGTTGGCGTGGATGTTCCCCCCGCCGCTGCAGAACAGGGTCCAGTTGCAGACGTCGGCCACGTTCTGCGGCTCGGTCACCCCGAGGTAGCTCCCGGTGAGCGCGAAGTCGGTGGTCTGGAAGAGCGTGGCCGGGTCGGCCGTCGCCGCCCCCCCGGTCGCGTAGAGCTGGGTCAACAGCGTGTTGAGGACCCCGACCTCCACCTCGGACTGCTGGGCCACCGCCTGACCGCCCGCGCCGGTGAGCCACTCGCCGAGGAACGGGTCGTAGTAGTTCATGCCGTAGACGGCCACGCCCGGAGCGGCGGCCTCCAGGCCGCTCAGGATCTGGGGTAGCTCGGCGGTGATGTGCGAGAGGCCGCTCTGCACGCAGGTGGCGCTGATGGACTGGCCGACCTGGCAGCCGTCGACGTTGTTGGCACCGATGTCGATGGTGACGAACGCCACCTGCCTCGGGTGGGCCCGGAGGAAGGCCTCGGCGTCGCCCAGCTGCGTCCCGGAGGCGTACGAGCACCCGGGGCCGTCGATCATCGAGGTGGTGGTGGCCCCGCCACAGGCGATGTTCTCCAGCTGGAGGGTCGGGAAGCGGCTCAGTTCGTGCTGGTAGAGCACGTTCACGTACCGGTTGTTGGTGGTACTGGCCCCGGTTCCCGCGGCCAGCGAGTCCCCGAGGGCCAGGTAGTAGAGGGGTTTGGCGGTGGCCGCGGCGGCGGCCGTGGGCCGGCCGGCTGCACCGACGGTCGCCGTACCGGCTATCAGCAGGACCAAGGCCATCGCCGTGATCAGGTTGCGCCGGGCTCCCGCCCCGGGACGCGACCGCCCTCTGTTCGACCCCGTTGTGCTCACTGCTCCCCCTTGCCGTCGACGTCCGGTTGACCCGTGCCGCCGACACGCTCCGCGCATCGTAGACCGGAAGGCTCCGGCTGGACAGCGGGGTCGGGTCCCACCCCGGCCGTGGACTCCCCGCGGTCGGGGCCACCGCCCCTCGGTGTCGGGGCTCGCCACCGGGCGGGTCTGGCCCAGGACGGCGGCGGCCCGTCAGCCGGCTCCCTGGGCCACCGCTGGCGGCTGAGCGCGCCGAGGCCCTGAGGGCTGCTGGGATCGTGGGCGGTCGCCGGCGGCCGCCTTGGTCCGGCATCCGGGCAGCCGGCGTGCGGGACGGCCGTGCAACTGCCAAGCTTCGCACTGTCGTGCCGCCACGGGCCGCCACCGGCCGAACGGTGCGGCGGAGTTCGGGCCGCACGGGTCCAGCAGAGGGAGAGCGTGGAACACAGATGACGACCCATGACGGCGAGCACGACGCGGTCGGACGAGAGGTGACGAGGTTCATCCCAGTGCCGACCTCGGTCAGCGAGCAGGCCCAGCAGTTCCTGGCCATGGACCTGTTCGGCGGCCAGGCCGGTGGGCTCGACGCGGGCGACACCGAGGGGTGGCGCGCCATGATCAGTGCGACCAATGAACTCCTGGTGGCGGCCATCGCTCCGCGGTTCGAGCATCTCCATCCGGCGATCGAGCCGACGACGGTCGGCGGGGTGCCGGTGTTCGTCGTGACCCCGGAAGGCGTGGCCGGCGCCGATGACCAACCGGTCTACCTCGACATCCACGGTGGGGCGCTGATCATGGGGGGAGGCGAGGCGTGCCGGGCCATGGCCCAGGCCAGCGCGGCACAGGTGCAGCTGACCACCTGGTCGGTCGACTACCGCATGCCTCCCGACCATCCCTACCCGGCGGCCCTGGACGACTGCCTCGCCGTCTACCGTGGCCTGCTCGAGGTGCGGGCACCGGAGCGCATCGTGGTGGGCGGTGGGTCGGCAGGTGGAAACCTGGCCGCGGCACTGATGCTGCGGGCTCGCGACGAGGGGCTGCCGCTCCCGGCGGCGCTCATCCTGCTGACACCGGAGGCCGACCTCACCGAGTCCGGCGACACCTTCCAGACGAATCTCGGTATCGACTCCGTGCTCACCGCCAGCCTGGCCGACTCCATCGCCCTGTACGCAGCCGGCCATGATCTCCAGGACCCGTACCTCTCGCCGCTGTTCGGCGACCTCACCCCGCCCTTCCCGCCGACGTTCCTGCAGTCCGGCACCCGCGATCTGTTCCTGTCCAATTCCGTCCGGATGCACCGGAGACTCCGCGCCGGCGGCATCGACGCCGAGCTCCACGTCTTCGAGGCCATGCCCCACGGCGGGTTCTTCGGTGCCCCCGAGGACGACGAGCTGACCGACGAAGTGCGCCGTTTCCTCGCCGCCCACCTCGGTACCTGACGGGCGGAATGGCTCCCGACCGTCCGACGGCGGACCGCGGGGAGAGGGACTGCCCCGGAGCCGAGGCGGTCGGGAGGCAACGCCTTGACCGCCAGCCCCTCCTGTGAAAACATCATTTTCAGGTCCGGTCGAACCGGTCCGGAACGGGGGAAGACCTGATGCTCGCGTCACGACCGCCATGCCGGCCGACGGCCGCCGCCCGACCCTCGTGAGTTCGTTCAAGAACCCGGCGTGGCTCCCGTTCTCGGTCAGCGAGGCCGCGACCGCCGGCGACGCCACCGGCCAGGACCTCGCCTCCGGCGAGGCGTGGAGCCACCTGCTGGACACCCTCAAGCGGGCCGGTGACGTCGTACTGTCCGACTCCGTGCCCCACGAACCGGTGGACATGGCCTCCGGCTTCCGCCACCTCCTCGTCCTGTTGGGTGTGGGAATCGACGAGCTCCTGCGACGCGGGCTGGACCGGGTGCCGGCGGTGAAGCCCTCGGGCATGGACGCCGCCTACAAGTGGGGCATGGAGTGCCCCGACTGCATCTACGTGGGGTCGGCGCTCAAGGGCGGTATGACCTACCGGCTGTGGGGCAATCGGGGCTCGGCTCGGTATGTGGGACTCCAGGTCATGTCCGGGATGGGATCGACGTCCAACGCCCTCATCGACGAGTTCGAGCTGGGCCCGGACGGCGAGTTCGAGATCATCCTCTCGGCCGAGCCCCACGAGGGCAACTGGCTCGCCCTCGACGAGGGGGCCACCATGCTGGTGGTCAGGCACTTCTTCTATGACTGGGAGCACGAGGTGCCGGTGACCATGTCCATCGAGCCGCTCACGGGCGCGGCGGTCGTCGGCGGACGGCGCGCCGGCCGACCCCACGGCCGCCATGGCCCGTCAGGTGATCGCCCTCGGCGACTTCCTCGAGGAGAACCTGGCCTTCTTCCTCAACTTCTCCAATCCCGAGGCGCCCAATTCCTTCCTGCCTCCACTGGACGGCACGGCCATGGGGGCGGCCGCCGAGAACCGACCGGTCATCGGCTCGTGGAAGCTGGCCGCCGACGAGGCCCTGATCATCGAGGTCACGCCGCCGGAGGGTGTGTACTGGAGCTACTCGCTGGGGAACGCCTGGTGGGAGACGATCGACTACGGCAATCACCAGTCCAGCCTCAACGGCCACCAGGCCGTGGTGGACGAAGACGGGAAGGTGCGGGTGGTGGTGGCCCACCACGACCCCGGTGTGGCCAACTGGCTGGACACCGCCGGACACAGCGAGGGGCCGATCATCCTGCGATGCGTGCGGACGGACACCGCGCCGGTGCCGACCACCCGGGTGGTGCCGTTCGGTCGGCTGGCCGAGGAGTTGCCGTCGGGTACTCGGCGGGTCTCACCGAGCGAGCGGGCCGCGGTCATCGACATCCGCCGGAAGGCCGTGAGCCGGCGGTTCGCCCGATGAGCCTCGACGTCGAGCGGATCGAGGAGGAGGCCCGGGCCCAGTCGGGCCTCGACGACACCGGCGGCGATCACTACCGCGAGGGCCTCGAGCGCCTGGTGGAGTCGATGAACGACGAAGGCGACCTCACCGACATGGGCGAGGTCATGCAGCACGCCCGGCTGGTCGCCCTGCTGGCGGCCCGACTGGGGGTGGAGGAGGCGTACCGACTCCATCCGGAGATCGACGCGGAGGAGATCGACGGCCCGGTCTTCGTCATCGGTCTGCCGCGCACGGGCACCACCGCACTCAGTCAACTGGTCGCCGCCGACCCGCAGTTCCGTTCGCTCCGGATGTGGGAGTCGGGCTCACCCGTCCCGCCGCCGGAGAAGGCCACGGAGCACACTGATCCGCGCATCGCCGTCGCCGAGGGCAATCTGGCCCTGATGAATGAGGCCTTTCCGCTCATGCAGACCATGCACCACACGGAAGCGACCACGGCCACGGAGTGCCAGGACCTCATGGGCATGAGTTATCGGACGGTCCACTTCGACGGCTTCGCCCGGGTGCCGTCCTACCTGGAGTGGGTCATCGACACCGACATGCGGGAGACCTACCGCTATCACCGACGGGTACTCCGCCTGCTCCAGTGGCACTGCCCCCCCACGCTGTGGCACCTGAAGACTCCGGTACACATGTTCGCCCTGGACGCCCTGATCGAGGCGTACCCGAACGCCCGCTTCCTGTGGAGCCACCGGGATCCGACCAAGGTCCTGGGCTCGGTCTGCAGCCTCATCCACTACACGCGCAGCTGGAGCAGCGACCGTGACGACCCCGTCGAGCTGGGGGCGGAGGAGCTCGACCGATGGTGGGTGGCCGTCCGGAGGGCGATGGAGTTCCGGGACCGGGTGGGTGACGGGCGATTCGCCGATGTCTCGTTCGCCGACCTGCAGTCCGATCCCCTGACGGCACTGGCCGACGGCCTGACCCAGATCGGCCTCCCCTTCGATGAGCGTTCCCGGACCGCGGTGGCGCAGTGGGCCACGACCCACGAGCCCGGCTCGCACGGTACGCACTCCTACGAGTTGTCAGACTTCGGTCTGGAGCCCGACCAGATCAGGGAGCGGTTTGCGCCGTACTATGACGCCTTCGACATCCAAGCCTGACCGGCCCTTGCCTGCCGATTCCCCGGGACACCCCGGGATGTCGGAGTCCGAGGCGCTGATCGAATCGGCGCGTGCGGTGCTGGAGCGGAGGGGCGGGGAGGGCTTCACCGTCCACGAGGTGCTCAGCGGGGCCGGGCTGGGCACGCGGGCGTTCTACCGCCACTACGCCTCCAAGGAGGCGCTGGTGATGGCGGTGTTCACCTGGGAGGCCGAGCGGGAGGCGGACCGGCTGAGGGACCGGATGAGCGGCACCGCCACCGCTCTCGAGGCGGTGACCGCCTGGGTCGAGGCCCGTCTCGAGCTGGCCTTCGACGAACGGGTCGCCTCGGCGATGCGCGCCCTCTCCTTGGAGGCCCAGGCGGCCAGCCGGCAGATGCCGGACGAACTGGAATCGGCGCTCGACTGCATGCTGGCACCGCTGGTCGACCAGCTTCGACGGGGCCAGCTCGACGGCTCGCTGGCCCTGGCCGAGCCGAGCAGGGACGCCCGGGCCATCCACGACGTGGTGTGGGGCGAGACCTTGCGCCAGTGGTCGGGGTTCGGACCCCGTGCGGACCCGACCGCAGCAAGGCGGCACGTGCTCGGATTCTGTCTCCGGGCCATCGGCGCGCCTCCGATGGGAACGGGTAGCACCGGCCCCCATCCGACGACCGACCACTGAACAACGAACAACGGCCCGGGCTGGTTCGCCCGCTGCACGACAAGGAGTGACCATGGATCTAGGACTGGCCGATGCTGCCGTCGTCGTGGCCGGAGGCACATCGGGCATGGGCCGGGCGGCCGCCGACTGCTTCGCCGCCGATGGCGCCCGGGTGGCCGTGTTGGCCCGGCACCGTCGGGCGTTGGACGAGACCGCTGAAGCACTGACCGCACTGGGGTCGCCGGATGCTGTGGGCCTGGAGGTGGACCTGCTCGACCAGGGGTCGGTGGAGACCGCCATGGCCCACCTGGGTGAGCGCTGGGGGCATCTCAACGCCCTGGTGAATGCGGCCGGTCCCTTCTCCGGAGGCGTGAAGGGGTTCGAGGAGTACACCGACGACGAGTGGTTGGAGGTCCTCAACGGGCTGACCCTCAGCTCGGTGCGCACCGTGCGTGCGGCCCTCCCCCTGCTCCGGCGGGGGGAATGGGCCCGAATCGTCAACGTCTCGGCCATGTCGACCAAGCGACAGTCCGCCTCGTTGGTGGCCTACACCGCGGCCAAGTCGGCACTTACCAGTCTGGGCAAGAACCTGTCGATTTCGCTGGCCGCCGACGGCATCCTGGTCAACACCGTGAGCCCGGGAACCTACGTCTCCGAGTCGTTCAAGAGTGCGCTGCGGCCACTCCCCGATGTCGACGAGAACGACCTGTACGACGTCATGAGGTACATCACCCGGGACTTCGGCCACCCCGTCCATCTGAATCGCGCCGGCGACCCGAAGGAGATCGGCCCGGTCATCGCCTTTGTCGCCTCGGCCCGCAACACGTACATGACCGGGGCCAACATCAACGTCGACGGCGGATCCGACTTCACCTAACCCCCCGACCCCGACCGCCAGCCCCTCGACCCCCCGGACCTGGATCGGACCGGCGATCACCCGGGCCGGGAGCTGGAGTCGGGATCCCCAGGCCGGAGGGCCGGTTCCGGCCCGGGCGGGAACGGGGCTGAGGTCGATCGACACCATCGTCGGTGGGCTCGGACCCTGACGCCGACCGGCGTACCGGACGCTGGCGCGGCGTCCTGGCTGCGCCATGGGATCGTGGTGGCCGGGACCCCACCACGGATGACCCCACGCACCCGCCTGACGGAGGCATGATGAGCAGCGGGAGGGTTGCGCCGGCGTCGGCGGCGTGATCCGCTGGCAGCGGGTGAGTACCGGAGGCGAACCGTGCGAGCAGGCAGAGATGGCCACCACTCCGAGAGGGAGCCGAGCGCTCGGGCACTGGCCGCCATGGCCGAGGCGGCCCAGCGCTCGCGCCAGTCGACGGCAGGGAGCCAGTCCGGGGGGACGGTCGTCGAGGGCCGTTCCTCGCCACGACCTGCGGACGACCCCACCGGCGCACCGGCTCTGTCCGGTGGAGGTGGGACGACGGCGAGCGCTCCTCGGGTGCGCCGCCTGAGTCGGCCCCTCCTGGTCATGTCGGTGGGCCTGGTCGCAGCGGTGACGGCGCTGGTGGTCTCCTCGTCGACCACCGGTCGGAGAACGACCTCACACTCCACCTCGGCGTCCGTACCCCAGAGCAGCCCAGCCACCAGTCCCGACGCTCCAGCCATCCGTCCGCCGGCCACCTCCTCGACGACCATACCTCCGCCGGCCTCCGCCCCCGCCGTGGTGCCACCACCGACGACCACCGTCACTCCCCCGCCCAACAGCGGGGGGCCGGTCCTCTCCGCACTCCAACCGTCGTCCGGCGTGGCCGGGCAGGTACTGGTGGTCACCGGCACCAACTTCCTCAGCCCGTCCGGTCGGATCAGTGCTCATTTCGGGGCTCAGGTGGCTCTCATCGCCTGTCCCCAATCGACCAGCTGTCTCGTGGAGGTGCCACCGACGGACGGGACGACCGCCCCGGTTCCGGTGACGGTCACCACCGACGGCGGGACCACGAACCCGTTGACATTCACCTACGGGTAATTCGTCCCCGGGACCCGGGCGACCATTGGGTCGAGCGGGGGCAGTCGTGCTTCGTAAGCCTCAAGGTGGTGGCTGCGCCACCTGAGACCCGTTATGCGACCACCGCCGAGGGTCTGCACGTTGCCTACGAGGTCGAGGGATCGGGCTCCACACCGGTGCCGTGCATCTCGCCCAGCTCGTCCAGGGTATGGCTCAACCAGGAGAGATCCTCGTGACCCGGACCGTGGGTGACCTCGTGGTCGGGTCGGATCTCGAGTTCGCCGATCGTGGCGAGCAGGAGGCCAGGGGTGTGCCGGGCCGGTGGCGACTGTTCTCGGCAGAGGGCTGACCGGGCGCCCTACCGGTGTGACGGAGTGGCCGGATCGACGCCCAGAATCGCACAATCCTTCCGGTATTTCCGCAGGAGGACGGGTCGGATCCATTGGATCGGCCTCGGGAACGTGGCAAGGAACTCCGCCGATTGCTCACCGGTCATTCCGTACTCCACTCCGCCCATGAGCCAAGAGAGGCCCTTGCGCGGTGACTTCTTGGCCAGCTCGGCAGCCAGCCGCTCGGACTGGTTGTCAGGCATGTATTGGGCGAGCAGCGGAAAGAACACCGGCTCTTCATGGGCGAGGTGCGTCAGCATGTCGTCCTTGAAGCGCCCGGCCAGATCCTTCAGCGACGCGATCGACTGCGCATCGGTGGGCCCATTGCCCAGGGCAGCGAAGGCACGCTCGGTCTCGTCCAGTAGTGGATCGATCATGTGGTGCTCGGCGACCAGAGGCTCCAGGAGTGAAGGGTCCGCGCCGTTTCTCTCGACCGCGGGCCAGTAGTAGTCGTCTTCTACGGTGTGGTGAAAGTGGGTGCCGGCCACCGCGAACAGTCCGAAATCGGATAACACCCTCATCTGCTTGGCATCGCCGGGTGTGGCCTTCGACAACGCTGACTCCATGAGTCGGAGCGTCCCCCGGATCATGTTGTGGATGCCCGCGAATTCTCTGACCGAGGCATTGTCCATGCAGAGACGGTAGCCCGTCGGCCCCGTGGTTTCCTGCAACGCCCCGAGCGCCGGCACCGGCCACGAAGCCGTGTCGCCTCAGAGCCGCTATGGGCACATTCGGTACGAAGGCGAACCGGTCGGCTCGGATCCCGACAGGTACGCGCCAGCGATCACTCGCGGGCCGTTGGGTACGGCCGGGAAGGGACTGCCTCGGCCATCATCATCACGGCCCCGATGAAGGCCGCGAACTCCTCAGGGTGCGTACGGGGGGCGAAGTGACCCGCCCCGGGAGTCGCCCGCAGCCGGGCGTTCGGGAGGCGTTCGACCAGCCAGGGTGCGCCTCGGGAGTGCTCGGCGACCGTGGCCGTTCCATAGCCGACCAGGGCCGGCACGAGTACGTCTTGGAAGTCGAACGGGGCGTCCAACTCGGAGGCCATGTCGACCTGGAAGGCCTTTCCCTCGGCCCGGATCTCAGCCTGCGCTTCGGGCTGGAGCCGCTCCCACCCATCGTCGCCCAGCAACATGCGGTACATGCGTTCGATTTCCTTGGCCGGCTGGTTCGATGCGGCGACCTTCCGGTTGTACCTCTTGGTTCCGTCCGGCCACCACTCGACCCACGGGAGGGGTGGCTCCCACAACCCCACTGCCGCAAAGGCACTCGGTCGAACGGTTGCCGCCAACATGGTGAGGTTTGACCCGAAGCTGTGGGCAACGACGACGGGAGGGACCGGGTACTCCTCGAGGATCGACAGCAGGTCCTCGGCATGATCAATCATCGCCTTGGCCGGCGAAGCATCCAGTGATCGGCCGTAGCCACGACGGTCGTACAGGACAACCCGGCGATCGGAATAGTAGGGAAGTACACCCCGAAAGCTGGTTGAACGGTCCGGTGCTCCGTGGACGAGCACCAGTGCCGGATCCGTCATCGGCCCGTGGTCTTCGACGTACAGACCAGGTCGCTCCATTCCGTCATCGTAGCGATCCCTGCGTCGGACCTCCCACCCGGGCAACGCCAACGCGCGCCGTGTCACGATCGCACCTCCGCCAACCACGTGACCACAACGGGCGTCGACGCTGCCGCTCCGAGACTCGGACTCCACGGCAACTTGGCAGGGACGGCAAAAGAAGGGGACGCCGAGACCGCGGCTGGCAGGGGAACCCGCTGTCAGGTGGTCTTCTGCATGCGGTGACTCAAGAAGGCCTCAACTGCGGCCACCTCCAGCGGCCGGGCGTAGAGATAGCCCTGACCACTGTCACAGTGCTCCCGCTCCAACCGGGAGTACTGCTCGGGCTCCTCGATCCCTTCGGCCAGAGTTTCGAGTCCCAAAGTCTTACCCAGTTGCACCAGGGTACGGATCATGGCCCCGGACTCCGGCGAATCGGCCATCGATGTGATGAACGAGCGATCGATCTTCAGCGTGTCGACCGGGAATTGCTGCAGGTAGGCCAACGACGAGTAGCCGGTCCCGAAGTCATCGATGGCGATGCGCACTCCCGTTGCCTTCAAGGCCATCAAGCGGGGCACGACGGCGTCCACGTCACGCATGATGGCCGTCTCGGTGATCTCGACGATGAGCCCAGACGCCTCGAAGCCGGAGGTCCGGAGCGCATTTCGCACATCATCGACCAGAGTGTCGGCCTCGAGCTGGCGAGCCGAGACGTTCACAGACACATCCAGCTCATAGCCGAGGGATCGCCAACGTGCGCCCTGAAGGCAGGCCTCCTGGAGCACCCACCGACCGACCTCAGTGATCATCCCCGAATCCTCCAAGATGGGAATGAACATGTCGGGCTGCACCACGCCCCGGCGGGGATGGTTCCAACGCAGCAGCGCCTCGACCCCGGTGGTCTGGCCTCCGGTCAGGTTGAAGATGGGCTGGTACATGAGGAAGTACTGCCGGGCACGCAAGGCCTCCCGGAGGTCCATGGCGAGCAAGTGATGGTCCTGGACGGCGGTATGCATCGCTGGTTCGAAGGCCACATAGCAGTTCTTTCCGGCCGCCTTGGCCTCGTAGAGGGCGATGTCGGCGTCCCGGAGGAGCTCGGCGGCTGACGGCCGGGTGCCGATGGCGATTCCGATGCTGGCGCTGAGGCTCAGTGATCCTCCGGGCACACCCTCCAACTCGAATGGGGACCGAAGCACCTCCAGCAGCCGGGCGGCCACGAGTTCGGGGCCTGCGTCCATCGTGGTGCCGTCGACCAACACGACGAACTCATCGCCGCCCAGACGGCCGATGCTGTCCGACTCTCGCATGCTGACGGTCAGCCGCTGGGACACCGCCTGCAGGAGTTGGTCACCGACCCCATGGCCGAGCGTGTCGTTCACGTCCTTGAACCCGTCAAGGTCGATGAACAGGGCAGCCACGGACACCGAGGTGCGCCGGGCTCGGGCCAACATCTGCTCGGTGCGGTCCAGGATCAGGGCCCGATTGGGCAGCCCGGTCAGCGTATCGTGCACTGCCTGGAAGCGGATATGGTCGACCAGCCGGGCGTTGGAGATGGCGATGGAAGCTTGGGCGGCGAGGCCGCTCAGCTGCTCGGTCAGGCTCGCGGTCACGGAGAGACGATCCGGGTCATCGATGACGCTGGCCGTGATGAAGCCGATCATTTCGCCGGTCACAACGATCGGAGCGGTCACCGTCGCCGCGTTCCCGAGCTCCACCAGCCGGTCGAACGCACCACCGTCCGCCAGGAGGGGCGACGTGGACGACGGTCTCGGGATGGGACCAGAGCCCAGCTGGGCCAGCGCCACATCGCTGTAGCCCCACGAACCCACCAGCCAGAAGCCCACGTCGGGCCCTCGAGGGAGGCCGCCCTCGTCCAGGAAGATCGCCGCACGGTCACACCCGATGACGTCGGAAACGGTTCGGGCCACCCTGGCCGCCATCTCCTGGGTACTCACGATCTCAGTGAGGGACGTGGACAGCTCCAACAGTGCCCGGGAGGTGTCTGCCTGGTGCCGGGCGTCCTCGAGTGCGTCCACGGTATCGAGCGCCGCCGCAGCCAGCCGGGCATTGGTCTCGAGAGTGGCTCGTGAATGGGAGGAGAAGACACCTCCTCCTTCGTCGAGCGCCAACACGCCGTAGCGACGTCGGGCCGACGCCACTTCGACCGCAATCATCCTGGAGGATTCGACTTCCCCGGTGAGCAGGTCGTGGGCGAGCACTTCTGCCTCCGCGGGCGAGTAGCCCTCCGAGTACACCTTCCGGCCGACTCCCATCCGCGGTGCAAGTGCCAGTACGGCACCACCGGCACCGACCGCCGTCCGCAGTGAAGACTCCACGAAGCCCTGAAGCACGTCCTCGTAACAATCGTTGGAGGCAAGATCGGTGATCATGTCCTGAATCTGCTCGAGCTGGGCCTCGAGCATCTGGCTGCGCACTCTGAAGAAATCCGCCTTCGATGCGTCTCCATCGAGCTGTTCCCAGCGAAATCGGAACAGGCAGGCCGCATCCCCCCGGAACTGGCACTCCTCTTCGACGACCTCACCTGGTGGAAGCTCGAAGAGAATGGGGATCAGGGCGTATTGCAGCGCGGCGAAGTCGCAGAACTCGGGATACGGCGCATAGCCGTCGATGAACCACTCCTTGATCGTCCACTCGTTCGGCGCCACCTCCGATTTCTCGTAGCGCCGGATGGGGACCAGGGGGTTGCCATCCGAACCGCTGGCCAGCAGCGTGCCGGGGGACTCGTGTCCATGGGCGGCCTCGGCCATCTCCCATCGTTTCAGCCAGGACGACAGCAGTCCGGTCTTCTCGTAGAGGTCGACAGGATCCAACCTGGCGCGCTCTTCCAGCAGTCGTCTGAACTGGTCGTACGAGCTCCACGATGAGGCGTCACCCAGTTCGTCGAGGCTGCGGGTCTCTCCGGCTCTCCTGAGCAGTTCCTGAATGCAATCTCCGGGCATGGACTCCGCCAGGAACTCCACCAGAACTTTCGTGTAGACACCCGACACATGATGCTCCGCCGAAATGACCTCCATGGCATGGAAATCGGCAGATTCCACGTGTCCCTTTAACGGTCGTCGTCGCTCTCGGGCCGGAACCGCCCACCGCCCTGGCCTGCAGTCGAAGGGCGTCTACCCCCTTACCTTCGGCATGCGGGAGGTGACGCCCGGCTGACACCGATGCAGGGACTTTCACTAAGTGGAATCCCCGTGAGGCATCGAAGGAGGCGAACTCGATCGCGTCGATGAGAGGGACGTTGTGATTGGTGTCAGTGTCGTTTCGACTACGAGAGCGGGCTGGACCGAGCTCGGACAATCGAAGTGGCCGGGCGGGCTCGGGCGATGTTCGAGGGCTCGCCCGGCCTCGCCTTCAAGTTCTTCACGCTGGACGAGAAGCGTTGTCGCAGACGTCGACGGTGGGGGTGGCGAGACGCTCTCCTTGGTGCGGTGCCGCGGGGGACGCCGGTGGCCAGGTCCGGTTCGAGGTCCCGTGGCCGGCCAGAAGACGCCCTGGCCATTTTTCGGCCGGGGCCCATCGGCGGTGCGACGAAGGATCTGTCGACCTACGCAACGCGGGTCACGATCAGCCCCCCGGTGCGGACTCCCCCGATGGCACCCGCCGGATTGGGCACATAGAACTCGGCGCCGACCACCAGTGGATGTCGAAACGCGAGCTCCCGCTTCGGGTCTGGATTGCCTCGCCAGGCTTCGGGCCATTCCGCCTCGACCGTGAGGTCGTCCAGTACCAACTGCCCACCCACGGACACCAGGTCAACGACCATGTCGGTGATTCGAGGGTCTTCGGCGAGGTGCTCGACGTAGCCACCGTCAACGAACACCAGATCGAACGGTGCCAGCCCCGGGAGGCAGCTCTGCCACTGATCGGTGATCACCGTCACGCGACCGTCGGCGCTGAGTACATCACGCGCCGTGTTGGCCCGTTCGGCGTCCACCTCCACGGTTACCAGGCTCGCCGAAGAGTCCATTCCGGCCAGTAGCCACGCCGCACCTACCCCGAAGCCGGTGCCGATCTCGGCGATCCGGCCTCCGATGCGACTGGCCGCCATCACCGACAGCACCGCACCGATTCCCGGCAGGCACGACGACACGCCTCCATCGGCACCGAAGCCCTCCACTTCGGCCATTCGGGAGGCCTGAGCCACCAGGGTCGGTGGTTCGATGGGGTACTGCGACTTCTCTACGGTCACCAGAGCTCTCCCGCTCGCTTCTCCCGGTCGTGGGACGATCCGCACCACTCTCGTTCCCCCTGTCGGGGGGACCCGCAAGGTCGGAGCCCTGATGGGGATCCCCGTTCACCCCACGATATCCACGATCGACGACTGGGCGGATGGCCCGTGGGGCGGCCCGACCCCTGTACTTGACCGAGTGGTCGGCCGGTGGAGTACCGTCGTCGGTATGACACCGGAGGAGATCGCCGATCTCGAGCACCTGCGACGGGCCCGCGACCTCATCGACCGTACCTATGCGCAGCCCCTCGATGTCCCGGTCATGGCCCGCGCCGCACTGATGTCACCTGCGCACTTCTCGCGCAAGTTCCGGGCCGCCTATGGCGAGACGCCTTACTCCTATCTCATGACGCGACGAATCGAGCGGGCGAAGGCGCTTCTGCGTCAGGGACGGTCGGTCACCGACACCTGCGTCGCCGTCGGCTGCACGTCGCTCGGCTCGTTCAGCTCGCGCTTCACCGAGATCGTCGGCGTGTCGCCGTCCCAGTACCGAGGGCGCGACCACCGCGACCTCGAGGTCTTTCCCTCGTGCGTGAGCATGTTCGCGACCCGACCGCAGCGGACCACGGTCACGGTCTGAGCCATGCCCTGAGCCGGCCAGGGTGGGCTCCGGGAGCGAACATCTCCGACGCGTTGGAAGCCCGACCCGCCCTCGCACCGAGCAGGATCGGAGAAGCACCCGACTGGTTGGTGCTGTTACGGTTTTCGCATGGCAGTCACCATCTCCTCAATGTTCATCCCCGTCCAAGACCCCGACGCTGCGCTGGGCTTCTACCGCGACGCGCTCGGTCTCGAGGTCCACTCCGACGTCGCATCGGACGGCTTCCGCTGGGTCACCGTTCGGGCCCCGGATCAGGACGTCGACATCGTTCTGTTCCAGCCGCACGGCGGTCGTTCGCAGGCCGAGGGCGACTCCCTCCTGGCTCTCGTGACACAGGGGTCGCTGCAGGCTGCGATCTTCCGCTCCAACGACCTTGACACCACCTTCGAGAAGGTCCGGGCGTCGGGCGCCGAGGTGCTCCAGGAACCGGCGACCCAGCCCTGGGGAGCGCGCGACTGCGCGTTCCGCGACCCCTCGGGCAACCTCGTCCGCATCGCGCAGGCCTGACCGTCGCGAATAGTGTGGGCTGAGCCGAGCTCGGGTCGGGTGAAAGCCAACCGGCACTGCCGTGCCGCGTCGATTGACCCGTAGTCGGAACTCCCCTCGGCCCCTCCCCCGGAGAGTTGCGAGCATCTGTTTCGCGTGGCCGTTCGTGGGTTCGATGACGCCGCCATCGCGAAGGTGACCGGCATCAGGAGACTCGGACGCTGCGGGCCATCTCGACGTCCGCGCCGATGCTCCAGGCTCGCACCACCGGAGCTCATCCTGCATGCTACGAAGGAGTGGGAGGCCACTGCGCTGGTCGATGGTGGACGCGCGTCGCCGGTTGACGAACAGGCCGGCCCGGGAGCGGGCTTCACCGATCGTCGAGCCGCAGCCGATCAGCGACAGCACCATATCAACCGACAGATGGAGGCACGATGGGCAAGGCCACGAGGGCGGACACGCAGGCGACCACGCTTCTCTCGGCCGACAGTCACGACCTCATTCGCGTACACGGGGCGCGGCAGAACAACCTCAAGGACCTCAGCCTCGAGATCCCCAAGCGACGGCTCACGGCGTTCACCGGCGTATCCGGCTCAGGCAAGAGCTCTCTGGTGTTCGGCACCATCGCCGCGGAGTCGCAGCGCCTGATCAACGAGACATACAGCGCCTTCGTGCAGGGCTTCATGCCGACGTTGGCACGGCCCGAGGTCGATGTCCTCGAAGGGCTGACGACGGCGATCGTCGTCGACCAGCAGCGGATGGGTGGCGACGCCCGCTCCACGATCGGCACCGCCACCGACGCCAACGCCATGCTCCGCATCCTCTTCAGCCGACTGGGGCGGCCGCACGTCGGCTCGCCCAACGCATTCTCCTTCAATGTCGCCTCGGTCCGGGCGAGCGGTGCGATCACCATCGAACGCGGTGCCGGTAAGACCGTGCGAAAGAGCTTCACCCGCACCGGCGGCATGTGTCCACGTTGCGAGGGCCTGGGCACGGTCTCCGACATGGACCTCACCCAGCTGTTCGACGACTCCAAGTCGCTCGCTCAGGGTGCGATCACCATCCCGGGCTATACCGTGGACGGCTTCTGGACGGTGCGGCCCTTCACCGAGTCGGGCTTCCTCGACCCGGACAAGCCGATCCGCAGATACACCAAGAAGGAGCTGCACGACTTCCTCCACCGCGAGCCGACCAGGATCAAGGTGAACGGCGTCAACGTCACCTATGAGGGGCTGATTCCCAAGATCCAGAGGTCGTTCCTCTCCAAGGATCGGGATGCGCTCCAGCCCCATATCCGGGCGTTCGTAGACCGTGCCGTCACCTTCACCGCGTGCCCCGAGTGCGACGGCACCCGACTGAGCGAGGCGGCCCGATCGTCGCGGATCGGCGGGATCAGCATCGCCGAGGCGTGCGCGAGGCAGATCAGCGACCTGGCCGACTGGGTGCGAGGCATCAACGAGCCGTCGGTGGCGCCGCTGCTGGCGAGGCTGCAGCAGACACTCGACTCGTTCGTGGAGATTGGGCTGGGCTACCTCTCCCTCGACCGGCCGTCGGGCACGCTGTCGGGTGGCGAGGCCCAGCGCGTCAAGATTCTCCACCTCGGCTCCTCCCTCACCGACGTCACCTACGTCTTCGACGAGCCCACCACGGGCCTCCACCCCCATGACATCCAGCGGATGAACGAGCTGCTGCTGCGACTGCGGGACAAGGGCAACACGGTGCTCGTCGTGGAGCACGAGCCGGAGACGATCGCCATCGCCGACCACGTCGTCGACCTTGGGCCCGGCGCCGGCGCCGCCGGTGGTCAGGTGGTGTTCGAGGGCACCGTCGACGGGCTTCGGGCCAGCGGCACGCTGACCGGGCGTCACCTGGACGACCGGGCCTCGTTGAAGTCTTCGGTGCGGCCGCCCTCGGGAGTGCTGGAGGTGCGGGGGGCCTGCGCCCACAACCTGCAGGACATCGATATCGACATTCCGCTCGGCGTCCTGGTGGTGGTGACCGGCGTGGCCGGGTCAGGAAAGAGTTCACTGATCCACGGGTCGGTGTCGGGGCGGGACGAAGTGGTGTCCATCGACCAGGGCGTGATCCGGGGCTCACGGCGGAGCAACCCGGCGACGTACACCGGCTTGCTGGATCCGATTCGGAGAGCGTTCGCCAAGGCCAACGGCGTGAAGCCGGCACTGTTCAGCGCCAACTCCGAAGGCGCCTGCCCGGCCTGCAACGGCGCCGGGGTGATCTACACCGACCTGGCGATGATGGCGGGCGTCACCTCGATCTGCGAGGAATGCGAGGGCCGGCGGTTCCAGGCGGCGGTGCTGGACTACCGGCTCGGCGGGCTCGACATTGCCGAGGTGCTCGACCTGCCCGTCGACGACGCGGTGGCCTTCTTCGGCGTCGGCGAGGCGCGCACACCGGCCGCGCTCGCCATCCTCAACCGGCTGGCCGACGTCGGGCTCGGCTATCTCGGCCTCGGCCAGCCGCTCACGACGCTGTCCGGCGGCGAGCGGCAGCGGCTCAAGTTGGCCACCCACCTGGCCGAGAAGGGCGGCGTCTACGTCCTCGACGAGCCAACCACCGGCCTCCACCTCGCCGACGTCGAGCACCTGCTCAGCCTGCTCGACCGACTCGTCGACTCCGGCAAGACGGTCATCGTCATCGAGCACCACCAGGCGGTCATGGCGCACGCCGACTGGATCATCGACCTGGGCCCCGGCGCCGGCCATGACGGTGGCCGGATCGTCTTCGAGGGCACGCCCGGCGACCTCGTCGCCGACCGCTCCACCCTCACCGGCGAACACCTGGCGGCCTACGTCGGCGCCTGACCGGGCCCTCCGCCGACACAGGCTGGTGTCCCGGTACGAGACGGCGCGGGGGACACGAGGTTCGCCCGACGATGCAACGTCAGCCTGGTCGGTGTGTCCCGCACAGATGGGCCGGACTGAAGGAACGGGGCGTCAAGCCGCGCCCTGCCCGCTCCCGATGTCGGCACGGCGAACGGTGACATCCCCGTAGGCGCTGCGAGCCCGCACCTCTACGGTCTGCACCGAAGGCTCGGGGCGCTCGCTGACATCCAGCAGGTTGTGGACATGGCCGAAACCAGTGTGAAGGTCCAGCCAGGCGGCCACCTCGGACCGCACAGCGACGTCCACCTTTCCGCAGGCCGTCTCGGCGACAACGGCGCCGCTGGCCACTTCGCCGAGATGGATATCGCCGTTGGCGGTCTTGGCCCTGACCGCGGCGCGGGCCTGGTCGACCGCCACCTTGCCGTTGGCCGCCTTCACCTGGAGATCGCCGATTACCTCACCAATCCAGGCGTCCCCGTTGCTGTTCTTGACCGTGGCGGAGCCACCGATCCGTTCGACCGCGACCGCCCCCGAGCCCGTGGTGAGCTCGGTGTCCCCGGAGATCTGCTCGATGGTGATGTTGCCGGCTCCAGTCTTGTACCAGCAGTCACCGAGTGCCCCGGAGCAGCGCAGGTCAGCCAGCCCGGCTTCTCCGCGCAGATGCGATCCGGTGGGCAGTTGGATCCGCACGTCGATCGATTCGGCGCCTCCGCGGAAGCTATAGCGCCTCCATCCCTTGGCCGCCCTGATTCGGAGTACGCCGTTGGCGTACTCCACCGTGGTCTTCGCCGCGGCGGCCACGTCAGCGGGCTTGGCGGGATCACTCGGTTCCACCTCGACAACAGTGTCGGCTCTGTCACTTGCCGCTATCTGGAGATCACTGATGCCGAGTTCCACAGTGACCGAGATCGGCTCAGGGCTGTCGAAAGTAGGCATGGAGGTCCTTTCTTGGAGGGTCGATAGATGTCGGGCATCGGGCACTGCTGGGTGAGAAGGCAGTCGGTCAGCGAGCCCAGCCGGTGAATCGCTGTGAGCCTTGCGGGACCCGCCGGCCGGGCCAACCAGGGGGGTCTGTGCGTTCCAGGGCGGCGGTGGCCGCTCGAACCAGCCAGGCATTGACCGAGAGTCCCTGGCCCGCCGCAGCGCGATCGATCCGGGACTTGAGGTGATCGGGCATCCGCAGGTTGATCCGTGCCATGGCACCCTCGTCGCCGACGAGGGTGCCGGCCGCGGACACGTCGACCGCCGTCGTCGCGGCGCCATCCGCCAGCTCGTCGTCGGCCGGCTCGGTGGCGGTGGTCACCACGAATTCGGGGTCACGGCCACGCAGGCGCACCTCCACCGAACCTGGCGCCAGCTCGCACGTGATCTCCTGGGCTGCCGCGGCCAGCGCGTCCAACAGTGACAGACGGACCGCCGCGTCGAGCGGTGCGACGAGCCGCTCGGCCAGCGCCCGTGCGGCCTCGCCGCCGGCCTCGGCAGCCACTTCGAGCTGGTCGTGGATCTCGTCTATGTAGGGCCGTAGGTCCATGTGTGCCACTATGGCACCACATTGGCGTCATGTCAAGCCAACATTGTGCCACTTCGAGGGGACTGCAGCAGGGCCACTGCTGGCCGGCAGGGTGATCGCCGGGATCGGGCCAGGGCCCCGCGTTCACGGCTGGCCGGGTCAGGTGATGCTGCTCCCGACGACCACCCCGTGGCGACGTGGTGAGGGCCTCTCTCGTTGCCACCTGGTTGGGCGCCGCGCTCTCGGTGCTTCAGTTACACCACTGCAAAGAACACGACCTCATCCAGAGCAACGATTGGTTTGAAGTCCGCCACCTCAGATGCAGCGACGACACCGGCGGGGGAGCCGATGTTGATGGTCGTGAGATACTCGGGTCAGGCGTACGTGGCGAGATACTCGTGGACGGCACGAACAGCGCTCGACCCCTCTCCAACCGCAGCGGCAACGCGCTTCATGGATCCCAGCCGCACATCGCCGACAGCGAATACTCCCGGTGCCGAGGTCTCGAATGGCAAAGGCTCCCGGCCGGCGAAGAGGGGTTCGACAAGGGCATCAGCTGGGAGCAATCGATCAGTGAGGATGAACCCCTTCTCGTCCAGCGTGACAGTGCCGTCGAGCCATGACGTCGCGGGCTCGGCGCCGATGAAGCAAAAGAGAGCAACGCATTCTTTGGTTTGGCGATGTCCCGTCGGCGTGTGTTCGAGGACCGCCCGTTCAAGGTGGGAGTCGCCATCGAGGGCTCGGACCTGGGTGTCAGTGAGGATTTCGATGTCCGGATCGGCGGCGATGCGCTCAATGAGGTATTTCGACATGCTGCTCGAAAGGTCCGATCGGCGAACGGCGATCGAAACCCTGCAGCCTTCCTGGCTCAGATAGAGGGCCGCCTGCCCGGCCGAGTTTCCACCACCGACGACCACGATATCCGAACCGCTGCACGATCGGGTCTCGAGATCCGTTGCCGCGTAATAGACCCCGTTGCCCTCGAACCGCTCGAGATCGGAGATGGCCAACCGCTGATACCGGGCGCCAGTGGCGATGATGACCGCCCGAGTGGGGACCTCACTCTGGTCGAGGAGCGACACGACATGGAATCCATTCTCGACACGCAGGCCTGAAACTTCACAGGGGCTGACCAGCCACGCTCCCAGTCGCTGGGCCTGGACGGCCGTTCTGGCCGCTAGGTCACCGCCCGAGATGCCATTTGGGAATCCCGCATAGTTCTCGATGCGCGAGCTGGAGCCGGCCTGGCCGCCCGGGCCCACGGCGTCAAGCGCGACGGTGTCAAGACCCTCTGAGGCCCCGTATACCGAGGCGGCGAGACCCGCCGGCCCTACGCCGATCACGACCAGGTCAAAGGTTCGGCCGGGGATGGGATGGTAAGTAAGTCCCACCTGTTCGGCGAATTGGCCCGGCGTCGGATGCCGAAGAACCCCGGTCGGGGTGATGACAACCGGGGTGTCGCCGGGGTGGAGGCCCTTGCTCGCCAGCAGCACCCCGACATCGTCCTCCTCCTCGAGGTCGATCCAGGCGTAGGCCAATCGGTTGCGGGCGGCGAACGTGCGCAGGGCCAAGGCCTCCGGTGAGAACCGCGAACCCAGGATCTGCACCGCCTCGCCGCCCGAGGTGGTTCGCAGGGTCTCCCTCCGGCCGATCAGGGCGCTGAAGATGGTGTCCGAAATGCTCGGTTTCGTCGCCATCAGTCGGCGGAATTCGCTTTGGGGAATGACCAGAACCGAGCCGTTCCGGGTGGCCCGTGCCGTCAAGTAGGTCCGCTGCCCGGTGAGGAGCCCCAGCTCCCCCGGGAACTGCCCCGGCCCGTAGACGACCACCAGCTGCTGGGACTCATCGTCTCGAACTACCTCGACCTCCCCTTCGACAAGTACGTAGAAATCCCACCGCGCCTCGCCGGCGCGGTAGAGGGCATCTCCGGCCGCCAGCTCCCGGACCTCCCCGAACTCAGCCAGCTCTTCCAGGACGTCCGCGGAGAACGCCGGAAACCGCTGGTCCGATGGGTCGGCGATGACCAGAGGAGACCGGGAGCCCCGATCGCGGTCGGTCATCTAGGTCTCATCCCGAATCATCGACCGTCACGGTGCGTTGATTGTCGATGTGATCTGGTCATGCCAGGGAGGCCACGAGCGTGATCTCGGGCACGCCAGCCAGGGCTCTGCTCACCGGACATCCGGCTTTGGCCGTCTTGGCGCTCTCGACGAAAACGGCCTCGTCAAGTCCAGGCACGTTTCCGACGGTGACAAGGTCGACTTTCACAATGGTCGGTACACCGTCGACGGGTCGCAGGGTAACCGTTGCGTCGGTGTGCACTGACTCGGGAGGACTACCGGCTTGGGCCAGGATGCTTGACAGGGCCATGGAGAAGCACGCTGCGTGCGCAGCTGCGATCAGCTGCTCTGGATTCGAACCCGGACCGTCTTCGAAGCGAGACTTGTAGGTGTATCCCCCGCTGATGGTGTCTCCCGCCGTGAATGTGCCTGTCCCTGTCTGAACGTCACCTTTCCACTCCGCACTTCCTTTTGCCGGCACCGCTGCCTCCTTGCCTTCCTTGTCGCCAAGCGTTGGCCACCCAACGCCCCCAGCCAGTTTATGGAGGGGTTCGACCGTCTCGATCTGGTGTGGTCGTTCGGCGTCTCGCTGGTGACGACCGCTCACCCGTTCGAAGGCCGACGTGCTCACGGCGACGACCGCGACGAAGCCGTAGGAAGGATGTGGCCCGGAGCCCGAGGTCGGTCGTCAGCACCTCTGCCACCAGCGCCGCGACGCCGAACTTGAGGCTGACTGGTCACCGAGACGGGATTCTGGTCGCCGTTGACGGGAGGAGAAGAGTCCGATGAGTATGACCTCGCCTTGGCGGATAGCGCCCATGGCCCGGGCCCTCGACTCAAGCTCCGATGGGCACGTGCGTCGTCGTTCAACGGCATTGCCAGTTGGCGCTGAGCGGTCAAGGGTCGACATCGCCTTGGATGCTTCAAGTTTGACCAAGGACAGCGACCGCGGCGAGCACCGGATCATCAAGTCGACCGGGACGGGAGAAGGCGACTCTCACGGCTCAGGGCTGGGTGGAGGGCCTGGCCGATTGGTCCTGATCTTGGCCGTAGTCTGGGCTCGTGCGAATCGAGGCAGTCCACGACGTGGTCGTGATCGGAGCCGGTGCAGCGGGCGTGAGCGCGGCGATCGAGTGCTTCGACATCCAGCTCGACGTCGTAGTGCTCGAGACGGCCAGCAGGGTCGGGGGCCAGATCGACCAGATTCCCCACACTGTGCGCAACGTGGCGCCGGCAGTGGACGGAAATGACGCATTGGTCGACGCACTGGGGCGCCATGCTTCAACGCTCGGTGACCGCCTGCAGCTCGATCGAATGGTGACCCGGCTGGATCTTGCCGCCGGACTCGTCGACGCCGGCACGCATCGGTACAGAGCCCGGAGTGTGCTGGTGGCCACGGGATCGCTCCGACGCGAGCTCGGGAACGCGCCCGACGGATCGTACGGAGGAGACGTGACCTACCTGGTCGAGCCTCATCTGGCGAAGTTCGCCGGTCGGCCGATGGCGGTTATCGGCGGTGGGGACAGCGCCGTGCTCGACGCGCTGGAACTCGCCACGGCTGGATCGCCGGTGACGCTCATTCACCGCTCGCCCGACCTTACCGCGAGACGCAACCTCGTCGAACGCGTCCGGGCGGAGGGTCGTATCACCGAGATGGCGGGATGGACCCTCGACACGCTCGTAGGTTCGGACCGCCTCCACGGGATCGATGTGGCGAACCGCAGCACTGGCGAGCATCGCCGGCTCGATGTCCGTGGCCTCGTTCTCAAGCTCGGACGGCAGCAGTGCGTGAACCTCGTGCGGGACCAATTGGATCTCGGTGCCCAGGGCGGGATCGTCGTCGACGCCGAGCTCCGCACCTCGGATCCGCGAACATTCGCCGCTGGGGATGTGGTCGAGGGCGCCTATGAGCGCATCGCAACTGCAATCGGCCAGGGCTCACTTGCTGCCCGCTCCATCCTGGCCTACCTGGAGTCATCCCCATGAGGCTCGCTCGCCTGCCAACGGCAGCGACGATCCTCGATCTACTGCTGAACGGACCGACACAAGACGGCGGGCCGCGATCCGACGAGGAACTGGTCACGGTCATGGATCCGATCCTCGCCCTCCATCACAACAACGTCTTGCAGTGGGATCGCGAAGACGACGCGCGTGAGGACGACGGTGATGATGCCATGGTTGCGGCCGCGAAGAGAGATATTGACCAGCTGAACAGCGCCCGGCACGGTTTCATCGAAGCGATAGACCGCGCAATTCTGTGCGCGATCAACCCACGGGGAGATGCACCGTTGGCGACCGAGAGCCCGGGTATGGCGATCGACCGTCTGTCGGTGCTCGTGATCCGACTGGCCTCGACCAGAGCCCGGATGGCTTCGGGAACTTCCGATGCCCGGCTCTGCGCAGAGCGGATTCCACGTTTGCAGATCCAACTCTCGGCGCTCGAAGAGGCGATCGCCACGTTGCTCGACGACTTGTCCAAGGGCACTCGGCGATTCACGGCGTACGAGAGCCTGAAGCTCTATGGGCCGGAGAGTTCCGGACCAGGTGGTTGATGGTGCGCAGCGACAATTTGTGGAGCTCGTAACCACCGCGATTGAAACCGATGACGAGTTGGCCCCCGATAACCGCCGCATGTGCGATGCCGAACGGCTGACCACCCGCCTTGCTGGTGAGCTGGGTGGTCACCGGCGCACCTGGAGCCAGCGCGTGCACTTCCCCGTGGCGTCCTACACCGCAGGGCACGCCGTCCGCCACGACCAGCGCCACTCCCCCGCTTCCCCAGGCAAGGTCGTCGCCGAACCGGGCGGAGGCCACGACCGCTCCACTGGCCAGGTCGAGCTGGGCAAGCCCACCGCCCACCAATTGCTCCCAATCGTGGTCGTCGACACCGGCGCCGCCCAGGGCGCTGCCCGCAGCCCAGAGGGAGGACTCGCTTGCCACGAGCACGGCGGAGAAGAAGTCGACTGCGGCCTCCCACCGGGTAGCACCGAGACGTCCGTGATCCACTTCGACCAGCCGGACCCGCCCCTCACCGCCCAGGGCCACCCAGCCAGTGCCCTCCGACGTCGAATCGGCGGCAAGCGCGGTGACGAAGCCGAAGGACTCGTGTGCCGCGTCCGCCTCGAGGCACTCTCGTGAGGAGTCGACGGGCTGCGTCACCAGCACCCCGCCGAGACGCTCGCCGCGGGGCCGAGATGTCACCAGGCGGTCTCCCAGCCCCACAATCCTCTCGATGTCATCGATGAACTCGAGCCGCCGGGTCTCGTTGAGGAAGGGCGTCATGACGAGTCCCGGCTCGTAGAATCGAGGCGGCCCGAACATCCTCACGGAGCCAAGATGGTTCACAACGGCAATCTGCCCCGTTCCGCCAAGTTCGAGGATGGCGTGGATGTCGAGATCGAACTGGGACTTCTCGTCGTCATCGGGAAACAGGGTGTCCCCAAATACGGCCAACGGGCGCAGCGAGGCATCGGCGAACACGACGTTTCGGCCCAGGTTGTTCCAGGCGCAACGACTGCTGCCGAGAGAAGCGATTCGACCGATGCCAGCCGGTTGGGAGTTCACCGTCCGGCTCATGGGGAGCGAATCCATCAACAGATCTCACTGAGCGCTTGCAACACCGAGGCGGGCTCGATCGCCTCCAGGCAGGCGGACTCGGCCGGACACACACGAGGTGTCGGGTGCATCGCCATAAGGGAAACGCGCTGGTTGTATGCGTACTCCTTCTCTACGAGCTGGCACCGCGGGTCACATGCAGACCCGGCGACCAGGCGGGTGTGGTCCCAGGCCCGGAAGTAGACAGCCGGAAGCCGGCAGAGAGTGACTGTGGGTGTTCCCTGTTGGGCTGCGATGTGCGTCAGACCCGTGTCGACGCCGACAACAGCGTGGCAGGCACTCAGCGCGTCGACTGCGTCACCGGGGGTCGGGGCCACGAATCGGGCCAGTCCTCGATCCACCAGGGTGTTGGCTCCTTCGTCACGCGTGATGACGGCGGCGTCGAGGCCTAGGTGGCCGAGCGCGTCAGCAAGCTCGACCCAGCACTCGGGGGCCCATCGCTTCGCCGTCCCATCGGCGTCGGCGACGAATAGGACCAGACCTTCGGCGTCAGGTCGGTCTCGGAACTCGAGGGGGACCGGTGCCGAGAAGTCGCCGACCACCCCGAGATCGGCCCCGATGCGGGCGATGATCTCATTGATCGACAAGGCGCCGTAGGCGGTCGCAAATTCCGGTGACCCCCACCAGTAGTCACGCTGCAGTGGGTGGTCGCGCAGGTCTACGAGCGCTTCGGGTGGCCAGATTGCGAGGTCATCCTCGGCGACCGTTCCGGCGAGACCGCTCACGCGTGCAGCGAGAGCCGCCTGGCCGGGCGACCGGGCCACCAGCCAGGTTTCGGTGCCCGAGCACTCGCCGGCGCTCACCGCCGCCTGCACCACCGGAAGGGAGACGACGAGATCCCCCAGGCCGAACGACACCGGAGCGATGAATCGCCGACGTATGCCGGTCACAACCTGGCGTACTCGGTGGTGTCGGTAATGCCCGAGTTGCTGAAGGCGAGTTGACGCTCGGCGCACTTGTTACAACGCCCGCAATGGCGTTCCGAACGCGGTGCGATGCAAGAAAAGGTGAGATCAAGCGCGAGGTGTCGACCGACGTCAAGGACTTCCCGCTTGGAGCGATCGGCGAATGGGGTGGCTACCGCCAACGGGCGGCCGAGCGCTCGTCCGGCCAACGCCGCAAAACCGGCAAAGAACTCGCGGTCGGCGTCGGGAAAGGGATTGGCCGCCAGAGTTCCGAGCGCGATGGTTGGGACTCCGTTGAGCGCGCACCACACACTCGACTTCGCTAGCAAGAGAAGATTGCGTCCGGGAAGGTATACGGCTTCGTCGGGTGAGTCATCGTCGGGAACATCTTGTCCCGTCATGCTCCAGTGCGGCCCGTAGATGTCTGCGACCGGGAGGTCGAGCACAATCAGGGATTTGATGTTCGATTGTGGCAACGATGCGAGGAATTGCTTGAGATGACGGCTCTCCACGTCTTCCCACGCGAGTCCGAAACGAACGTAGATGGGCGTCACCTCGCATCCCTCGCTCGCCAGATGAGCGACCAGAATCGCGCTGTCGAGACCACCGCTCGCCAGGACGGCGACGGCGTCTGCTACGACCACAGCACCTACAGCTCGCCCCGGTAGATGCAGCCAGAGGTGCAGGTTTCGCGGACAACCACCTGTGAGAGCTCAGACAGCGCATCGCTCAAGCGTTCCCAGATCCAGCGAGCGAGCACCTCGCTCGTCGGATTTTCAAGACCTTCGATCTCGTTGAGGTAGTAGTGGTCGAGTGCCCCGAGCAGGGGCGCCATCGCACAGCTGATGTCTTGGAAATCCCGAACCCAGCCATCTTCCGGGCCAACCGGTCCCGTGAGGTGCACCGAAACCTGAAACGAGTGCCCGTGCAAGCGGGCGCACTTGTGTTCGGGTGCGACGTTGGGCAGCCGATGGGCAGCTTCGAACGTGAACTCCTTGAAGATCTCCACGGTCAAACCCTAACGCTCGGCCCCGACGGGGTCGACCGACCACGGCGGACGGCGCGGTGCTCCCGTGAAGGCGGACCTCGGTGCGATGTGTCGGCTCCTCGGGGTGACGGAGGATCGGATCGATCTCCATGCCGGCGTCTGTGACGAAGAGCCCCAATCCCAGGAACCCTTGAGGATCAGCTCGGGAGCATTCAAGTGTCATTCAGGTGGCCCATACCATCGGTGGCGCCCGAAAGGCCTTCGAGCGCGAGCCAACCGGGGTTCGAACCCCGGTTGACCCTACTTTCGGGGTGGAGGTGAAGGGACTCGAACCCTCGGCCTCTACATTGCGAACGTAGCGCTCTACCAGCTGAGCTACACCCCCGGGTCCGCAAGAGATTAGCCGCCCCACGGATGGTGCCCGGCCCGTCTCCCGCCCGACCAGCGCCTCAGGGCCCGACGGTCGTGGTGGTCGTCGTGGTCGAGGTGGTCGTGGTGGTCGGTGGCGCCGTCGTGGTCGTGGTGGGTGGCACCGTCGTGGTGGTGGTCGGCGGCACCGTCGTGGTCGTCGTGGTGGTCGGTGTCGCCGGAGGGGGCACGAACGTGAACATGCCCTGGGCGCAGTCGGCCGGCTCCTGGGCCACGACCACGTAGACCCCGGGCATGTTGGGGTAGGTCCACACGTTGAGCGGTGGGCCGCCCTGCAGGCAGGCCAGTGCCGGCGAGGTGGTGGCCACCGTGGTCACCGTGCCTACGAACTGCGGGTTACCGGGCGAGGCCGGTGGTGTGACCGGTGTCAACGGCACGGTGACGGAGTTCCATACCGCGGTGGTGGCGAAGCCCGAGCCCGGCGGGAGGGTCACCGTCGGGCCGGCTCGGTAGTCCTTGGCCGGCGGTGCGCTGCCCAGCAATGCGGCCAGGTTGGCCGGGTTGTTACCGTCCATCCCCAGCGCCCAGATGCCCAGCCCGGCGATGTGGAACGAATTGGCCAACTGGGCCTTCAGGGCCAACGATGTCGGATCGTCGAAGAACGTCTCGTGCCACTGCGTGCCCACCTGATAGGCCGTCCACGGGGTCTGGGTGGTCGGATCCCAGTAGGTCGGATGGCCCGAGGAGGCAATGACGCCGTCGCTGAGGGGCGATTCGCCTCCCATGGCCTGGGCCGTCCTCGTTCCGTCCGTCGTCGGCCAGTCGTAGCCGTAGTACGGGACCCCGAGGATGACCTTGCTCGGAGGCACCACCGCGGTGAACTCCTGGAGGGCCTGGGTGTCGTTGTACCCTCCGCCCACCAGCGGCGCCGTGGCGCTGGGGACCGACCGGCTGTTCATGTCGTAGGCCATGACGAAGAACCCGTCCAACGCCGGGGCCAGGGCGGCCACGTCGTAGAAGCCGGCACTGTCCGCCGCCGCACTGGCGTAGGTGGCCATGGTGACCTGCCAGTGCGGGTTGGTTGCGTGCAAGGAGGCCGACACCTGGGTGATCAGGGAGGTCAGCCCGTCGCGGTCGCCGCTCCCCTGCCCCTCGAAGTCGAAATTGACGCCGTCGAGGTTCTTGGCCGATACCGCGGCGATCAACGCAGCCGACAGACGGGCCGGCGCGTTGGGGTCCGAGGTGATGGCATTCAACGACTTCTGGCTGAAGCAGGTCACGGTGAGGACGACTCGGTCCCCGGCTGCATGCGATCGGTTGACCAGATTCACCAGGTCTTGGCTCTCGTAGCCGTTCCACCCCGAGCCGCTCTGGTTGAGCGTGCCGTCGGCGTTGGCGTCCACACTGAAGTAGGCCAGGGTGGTGAGGTCCTGCACGTCGAACCCCGATGACTGCGGCAGGGTCCAGTACGGGGCGTACCCGAAGATCTCGTGGGACTGCAGCGGCGCGGCGCCGGCCAGCGAAGGTGGTGCCGGTACCGGCGTGGACGTGGCCGGGGCCAGGTTGACGGCGGCATGCACCCGCGAGGCCTGCACCCCGTTGCCCACACTCAGGGCGTGGATCGTGGTCGACCGGTAGGGCACCCCACCGGCCGAGGACTCGAAGGCCCGCCCACTTCCGGCCAGCAGGACCAGGGCCAGCAGGCCCACGGCGATCGGCCCCACTCGACGCCGGGCCGGGCCGCGGTACGCCTCGCCATCCGGTCGAGCTCGCGAGGGAACCCACCCGGTGGTGGCGGCCCACGCCCCGGCGGCCATGGAGGCCAGTGCGGCGACCCGCCGGCCCGAGATCCCCGGAGGCTCGGTCTCCGATGCGGCACGGGCCGCCGCGACGCCGACCGAGACGGCCGCGACGAACGGCTCGACATCGGGGACGGGGACCACGTACCGGGCCCGGTCGGCGCCCTCCAGCCCCTCCACCCCCGCCGACAGTTCGACCTCGACCACCCGGCCTACGGTCCCGTCGGGCAGTAGGGCCGGATGGGTGACCTTGGCCCCCACGACGTCGGACCACGGGATCAGGGAGGGCACAGGGCGCGGCGAGTCGCTCGATGACCCAGGTGCGGTCCCGACCACCACCCCGCACTGGGCGGCCACCAGATCGACGGGCGCCGCCGTCATCAGGGGAAGGACCTCCGTCGTGGGCGGCGGACCGGGCTCACCTGGGAAGAGGGCCGGCTCCTCGGCGGCCAGAGGCATGGCTCCGTGCACCATCGGGCCGTCCTCGGGACGAACGGGGTTGGCAGGAGGGCGGGATGGTCTCATGGGGTTCGGGAGAGAATGCGGCCGACGCCGAGCCCTCAGGCGTCAGGCGGTATGTCGAATCAACACTGTCAGTGAGTATACTAGCACTCTTCGCAGTATTATGCCAGGCACAAGGGTGTTCTCACCGCAGTGCACCAATCTAGATGAGCCGTCGGTGCCGAGAAAAGGGGCGTAACTAAAGGTTTACCTTGCCCTTCCGACAATTACTGTGCAGGCCGTCGTTCCGTGGCGAAACCAGACTGGGCCCCATGAAGTCGCTCTCCCTACACCGCAGCCGGCCGGGCCGGTAGCCCGATGATCTTCGTCGAAGGCTTCCGCCTCCTCTTCGTCCTGGCCGGGTCGGCGGCCGGTTTCGAGATCGGTCGCCACACCTCCTCCAACCCCCATGGGCCGGTCATCGGCCTGCTGCTCGGAGCCGCCATCACCTACGTACTCGGTGGCGTGGCCGGGCGCCTGGCCGACCGTGGCCTGCAGCACGCGGTCTTCCTGTTCCGCAACACCCCTCCCGGGGAGATCTTCGCCGCCTCGATCATCTCCACCACCGGCATGTTGCTCGGCCTGGTGGTCGGACTGCCCATCCTCCTCCTGGGCCGATCGGGCTTCGCCTTGTTGCTGATGGCCGTGGTCTCGTGGCTCCTGGCCACCCTGGGTTGGCGCCTCGGATCCGTCAAGGGCCGTCAGATCATCGCCGCCGCCGGGCTGACCCGCATCCTGGCGCCGCCGTCGGCGCCGCCCCAGGGCCATGCCCTGCTGGTGGACGGTTCGGCCGTCATGGACCGCTACCTCATGGTCCTGGGTCGGAATGGCCTGTTGCCCGGCGGCCTGGTCCTCCCCCAGTTCGTGATCGATCACCTGCGGGCGGTGGCCGAGGCGCCTGATCCGGTCAGCTCCCGTCGTGCCCGCCGCGGCCTGGAATCGATAGAGGCCCTACGGGAGCTCTCCGTTCCGGTGCACGTGGCCCGGGACGAGGTCCCCGAGGTGGACGACCTCGTCATCAAGCTGCTGACGGTGGCCCGGCGGGTGGGGCTGCGCATCGGTACGTGCTCGAGCGCGGTGGTCGACGAAGCGGTGCGGTGGGATGTGGCCGTCGTCGACCTGCGCGAGGTGGCCCACGGGCTGAGCCCTGAGCACCTGCCCGGGGAGCGGCTCGACGTCGAGCTCATCCGGGAGGGTCGTCAGCCCCGACAGGCCATCGGCTACCTCCCCGACGGCGACATGGTGGTGGTCAACGATGCCCTTCACATGGTGAACGACGGCAGCGTCGAGGTCACGGTGCTCTCGACCCGACCCACCAGTCAGGGCGTCATGGTCTTCGCCAAGCTGGCCACCGAGCCCGTCGCCTCACCCGAGCTCAGCCACCTCGACTGAGGGTGGCGAGGGACCGTCCGTTAGGGGCGGCCGTCCCGCGGAAGGGACCGGCTCCCGCCCCCCGACCGACCTACTGGCCCATGGCCACGATCGGGGCGTTCAGGTGGTGGCCGCCCTCCGAGCCGTTGAAGGTGGCGTCCCCGAAGGTGAAGATGCCGCCGTCGGTCGCCACCAGCCGGTAGCCGTTGCCCGACAGGGACGGGGCCATCCCTGCGATGGGCTTGTTCAGGTGCTTGCCGCCCATGGAGCCCTTGAAGGCGGCGTCCCCGAAGGTGAAGATGCCGCCGTCGGTCGCCACCATCCAGTAGCCGTTGTTGCTGGTTGTGTCGGCGATGGCCACGATGGGGGCGTTCAGGTGCTTACCTCCCATGGAGCCCCTGAAGGAGGCGTTCCCGAAGGCGAACACGCCGCCGTCGGAGGCCACCATCCGGTAGCCCCCGTTGTTGGAGGTCCCGGCGATGCCCACGATGGGCGCGTTCAGGTGCTTGTTGCCCATGGAGCCCTTGAAGGTGGCGTCCCCGAAGGCGAACACGCCGCCGTCCGAGGCCACCAGCCAGTAGCCCTTGGCGTCGGAGGTGGCCGCCATGCCCACGATGGGCTTGTTCAGGTGCTTGCCGCCCATCGAACCCTTGAAGGCCGCGTCCCCGAAGGCGAACACGCCGCCGTCCGAGGCCACCAGCCAGTAGCCCTTACCGCTCGGACTCTCGGCCATGCCCACGATGGGGGCGTTCAGGTGCTTGTTGCCCATGGAACCTTCGAAGGCCGCGCCCCCGAAGGTGAAGATGCCGCCGTCGGAGGCGCCCATGACGTAGGCGTCGTTGGCCGTGAACGGCAGGCCGCCGCCCTTGCCGCCACCGCCGCCACCGCCGCCACCGCCGCCGCCGCCGCCGCCGCTTCCGGTATAGGTGAACTTGGCTTTCTTGGCCGTGGCGCTACTGGTCCCGGCGCTGGTGGTCACCGTGATGGTGACCACCCCGGCCGTGCCGGCCGGCGAGACGACGTCGATGGTGCTGACCTTGACGAAGGTGAAGGCGGCCGACGCCGATCCGAAATGCACGGCGGAGACGCTGCCGAACCGGAAGCCGCTGAGGATCACGTTGGTGCCGCCCGTTGCCGGTCCCGTGGACGGGGTGACGGCCGAGATGAGTGGCGGACGCTTCGGATGCCGCGCCGCCGATGCCGGAGCCGCCGTGACGACGGTGACCGCTGCCGTGGCGACCAGCATGGCGACGGTCAGGCCCGCCAGCCGCGTCAAGCGGTCGCAAGGCGAACGCAACGTGCCCATGGCGACTACCCCCCGGGGATTGCTCCCCCCAACACGGTCTCCGGACCCCTGACTGCATGCCCCTGCAACCGGACCACGTTCTGTGGACAGCCGGAAACTACGGGACGCGCCAGACGAATGCAACGGGATTGCACGCAGAGTGTTTGCCCTGTCACCAGGGGAGAACTGCCCAGCGTGGAGAGCCGGGAGTGGTCGGTCCCCTATGCGTTCTTGACCGCCGCCACCAGCTTGGTCAGCGTGTCCTTGGCGTCGCCGAAGAGCATCGTGGTCTTGGCGTCGTAGAGCAGATCGTTGTCGATGCCGGCGAAGCCGGGCCGCATCGACCGCTTGAGGAACACGATGTTCTCGGCCTCGTCGGCGTTGATGATCGGCATGCCGTAGATCGGGCTGCCCGGCGGTGTTCTTGGCCGCCGGGTTCACCGTGTCGTTGGCCCCCACCACCAGGGCCACGTCGGCCGTGGCCATCTCGGGGTTGGCCTCGTCCATCTCCTTCAGCTCGTCGTAGGGCACGTTGGCCTCGGCCAGCAGCACGTTCATGTGCCCGGGCATGCGACCGGCCACCGGGTGGATGGCGTAGAAGACCTCGACGCCCCGCTCCATCAGCAGGTCGGCCAGCTCGCGCGCCGTGTGCTGGGCCTGGGCCACGGCCAGGCCGTACCCCGGGATGATGACCACCTTGCGGGCGTAGGCCAGCAGCACCCCGATGTCCTCGGGCGTCCCCGACCGCACCGTGCGGGTCTCGCCCGTGCCGTCGGCCCCGCCGGCCGCCGTCACCACCGAGCCGAACGCGCTGAACAGCATGTTGGGCAGCGACCGCCCCATGGCCTTGGCTCATCATCCGGGTCAGCAGGATGCCCGAGGCACCGACCAGCGTGCCGGCGACGATCAGCAGGTTGTTGTCGAGGGTGAACCCCGAGGCGGCCACGGCCAGACCGGTGAAGGAGTTCAGCAGCGAGATCAGCACCGGCACGTCGGCGCCGCCGATGGGCAGCACGAAGATCACGCCCAGCACCAGGGAGAGCAGCGCAGGATGACCACCAGACAGGGGCACGCTGGCCGTCACCACCGTGGCCACGAGCCAGTCCCACGATGGCCAGGCCCACCATGGCGTTGATCACCTGCTGGGCCGGGTAGGTGACCGGGCGTCCGGTCATCAGCTCCTGGAGCTTGGCGAAGGCGATGGCGCTGCCGGCGAAGGAGACCGCACCCCACCAGCACGCCGAACAGGACCTCGACGATGAGGTACACGGCCGGCTTGTCGGGCGCCTCGATCAGGAACACCACCGATGGAGATGAGAGCCGCGGCACCACCGCCCACGCCGTTGAAGATGGCCACCATCTGGGGCATCGCCGTCATCTTCACCAAGCGGGCCGCCGGCACGGCGATGGCCGCACCGAGGGCCATGGCCACGAGGGTGAGGACCAGGTTCAGCGAGTGGGCCCGGACCTGCGGATAGGCGAAGGTCATGCCGACGGCCACGGCGGCCGCCGCCGCGGCCAGGAGGTTGCCGTTGCGGGCGTACTTCGGTGAGCTGAGACCCTTCAGGGCCAGGATGAAGCCGATGGCCGCCAGCAGGTAGACCAGGTCGATCCAGGTGTTGAGGGTCACTTGGCACCACCGTCGGCACCGCCGTCGGCGCCATCACCCTTCTTCGGAGCCCGCTCCGACGGCTTGGCCTTGAACATCTCCAGCATCCGGTCGGTGACCACGAAGCCACCCACGATGTTGAGGGTGGCCAGCAGCACGGCGAAGAAGGCCAGGGTGATCTGGGCGGCGCCGTGGGCCTCGCCCATGATCAGGATGGTCCCGACCAGCACGATGCCGTGGATGGCGTTGCTCCCCGACATCAGCGGCGTGTGCAGGATGCTCGGCACCTTGCGAGATGACCTCGATGCCGACGAAGGCGGCGAGGATGAAGACGGTCAGAAACTCGAGGATCCCGGTGCTCATGACTCCGTCTCCTGATCTGAGGCCGGCGGTGCGGCAGTCGGCGGTTCTGCGGTCGGCGGATCGGCGGCCGCAATGGTCAGGCCGAGGGCTTCGGCCGTCGGGCCGTGCACCACCCTGCCTGCCCGCACCACGCACGTCCCGGCCACGATCTCGTCGTCGAAGTCCGGCGCCAGCTCGCCGTCCTTGACCAGCAGGTCCAAGAAGTTGGCGACGTTGCGGGCGTAGAGGAAGCTGGCGTGGGTGGGCATGGAGGACGGCGGATTGGCTCAGACCCACCACCGTGACCCCGTGGAAGAGGACGTCCTCGCCGGCCACCGACAGCTCGCAGTTCCCGCCGGAGTCTGCGGCCATGTCGACGATGACCGAGCCCTCGCCCATCCCCTCCACCATGGCCGTGGTCACCAGCACCGGGGCCTGCGCGCCCGGGGATCTGCGGCCGTGGTGATGACCACGTCGGAGGCCGCCACCTCGGCGGCCAGCAGTTCCTGCTGCTTGGCCAGGTACTCGGCCGACTGCTCCTTGGCGTAGCCGCCGGCACCGTCCTGGGTCTCGAGGTCGAGTTCGACGAACTTGGCCCCGAGGCTCTGCGACCTCCTCCTTGGCCGCGGCCCGCACGTCGTAGGCCCGGACCACCGCACCCAGCCGGCGGGCCGTGGCGATGGCCTGGAGACCGGCCACTCCGGCGCCCATGACCAGCACCTTGGCCGGCGGGACGGTACCGGCGGCCGTCATGAACATCGGGAAGAACTTGGCCAGGTGCTCGGCCGCCGACAGACCGGCCCGATAGCCGGACACCGTGGCCTGGGACGAGAGGGCGTCCATGGACTGGGCCCGGCTGATGCGGGGCAGGAGATCGAGGCTGTAGACCGTGGCCCGTCGGCCGGCCAGGGCCTGCACCGTCCCGGCGGCGGCCACCGGCTGGAGGAAGCTGACCACGGACACCCCTTCGGGAAGGGCGGCCACCTCGGTCTCGGTGGGTGGCTGGACCCGGGCGACGATCGTCGCACCTGTCAGGGCCGCCGCTGCGCTTTCGACCACCGAAGCCCCGGCTGCCCGGTAGGCGTCGTCGGCGAAGCGGGCGGCCAGGCCGGCACCGGACTCCACCACCACCTCGACCCCGGTCTTGGCCAGCTTGGCCGCCACCTCGGGGACGATCGCCACACGATCCTCACCCGGTCGCGACTCTTTGACGACAGCGAGTTTCACGGCCAGAGGTATACAACAAATTGGGGGGCGCGCCTACCGGAGGCCCCGAACTGCGGGCTCGAAGAGGGGATCGGTGGATCAGGAGGGACGCTCAGGGCTGCCGGGCCCAGACCGGAGCCCAGACCGTGCCCCGGGCACGGGCCCGCTCAGTCCGGATCGTCCGACTCGGACGGATCGAGCGGTTCGGGGCCGTCTTCGGCCGGGCTGCCCGCCTGGTCGTCGACGGCACCCACCTCGGCGCCCGGGTCGGCGTCGGGCCCGGACGCTGAGGCGGCCTGATCGCCCGCCTGGTCGCTGGTCTGGAGCAGCGTCCGGATCTCGGTCCGGGAGAACTGGGGCACCTCTGGTCCGCCGGCCAGCGAGGCGGCGTGTTCACCGGACATGGGGCGGGCGAAGAAGAACCCCTGCGCGGCGTCGGCGTTGAACGAGCGCACGATCTCCACCTGCGCCGCCGTCTCCACCGACTCCACGATGGCTGACATGCCGAGCGAGTGGGCCATGTGGATGACCGTCTCCACCACCAGCCGGTTGACGCCCTGGCTGGGCTCGAGTCCGGCGATGAACGAGCCGTCGATCTTCACCGTGCTGATGGAGTGGCGCTTGAACGGCTCGAAGGACGACCAGTTGGTGCCGGCGTCGTCCACCGACAGCTGCACGCCCATCTGGGAGAGGGACTTGAGGTCGGCCGTGGCCGACGGGTCCACGATGGCGTCCTCGGTGATCTCGAGGGTCAGTTGGCCGCTCCGGAACCCGGTCTCCTCCAGGGCGGCGGCCACGGCGTTGGAGACCTCGCCCCGCCGGAGCTGGTGGATCGTGCAGTTGACCCCCAGCTGGATGCTCGGGGACCAGCTGCAGGCCTGCTCGCACGCCTCCATCACGATCCAGCGGGTCAGCGGGCCGATGTCCCCGCTCTCCTCGGCGTACGGGATCAACTGATTGGGCGAGATGAGACCCTGGGTCGGGTGCTGCCAGCGGACCAGGGCCTCCATGCCGAGCAGTCGCCCGGTCGACAGGTCGACCACCGGCAGGTACTCGAGGAACGGCGACCCGGCCAGGGCGAAGGTCGGGGCTGTCTGGGTCAGCACGAGACGGGCGTCCCGGCGCCCGACCCGCCACTGCCACGGCTGTCCTCGCCCACCCGGGCCGGAAATTGTCCTTGCACCTAGGGTGCATCGACCATCCGGGGGTCCCACTTGAGGGGTTTCGTCCCCGCCGACGGCACGATCTGCCCTGGTCGCAAGGTCGATTCGGCCCCCCGGCGGGCTCGGGCCGACGGGTCTACCGGGGCGGACCGGCCGCTGCGGCCAGAAAGGCCGGCCACTCGCCTCCGCCGTGGACCACCAGATTGGCTCCGGTGACGTACCCGGCCAGCGGGGACGCCAGGAACAGGCACGGTCCGGCCACGTCCTCCGGAGTGCCGAACCGGCCCAGGGGCACGGTGGCAGCCACTCGGGCCATGCCCGCGGGTCCCCCGTAGTACTCGTCGGCCGCATCGGTGGCCACCAGGCCGGCGCTCACCGCGTTGACCCGGACCTTGGGGGCCCACTCGACGGCCAGGGTCTGGGTCAGGTTGATCAGGCCGGCCTTGGCCGCCCCGTAGGCCGACGAGCCCGGCGAGGGACGGATGCCGCTGACCGAGGTGATGTTGACGATCGAGCCCCCGCCCTCCTGGTCCTGCATGAACGAGTTGGCCGCCTGGGCGCAGTACAGCGGGGCCATCAGGTTGAGCGTCACGATGGAGGCGGAGAACCGGGGGGAGGCGGTCGCCGCGTCGGCCGACGGCGAGCCCCCGGCGTTGTTGACCAGGGTGTCGATCCGTCCGAAGCGGGTCGCGGCCGCCTCGACCACCGCCGCGGCCTGATCGGCCTCCCGTACGTCCCCGGTCACGAACACCGCCGTCCGGACCCCGCCGGAGGTGTCGGTGGCCCGGGGTAGCTGGTCTGCGGCCGGCTCGTGCCGGCCGCAGATGACCACGTCGGCCCCGGCGCCCAGGAAGGCCTCGCTGATGCCCCGGCCGATACCCCGGGCCCCCCCGGTGACCACCACCACCCGACCGCTGAAGTCGAGCCCCCTCGAGGTGCGAGCAGAATCGAATGTGGCCACAGCTGCCTCCCGGTCTCGACTGGTACTGTCCTGACGCTGTATCAGATCACGCCGTGTGGGTCCCCGCTCCCGGCCCGCGCCCCCGGGCCACGGGCCGGGATCGGTGCCCGTACGGCACCGATCCACGACGACCCACTGCCACGAGACCGTCCGGAGCACCCCATGCCCATCACCGTCCACCAGAATGCTCCCGGGATCGCCGAGGTGGTCATCGACCACCCGCCGGTCAACGCCCTCGACGTGGCCGGGTGGTTCGACCTGGCCGACGCCGTCCTGGCCGCCGGGCGCGTGGCCGACAACCGGGTGGTGATCCTCCGGGCCGAGGGCCGGGGCTTCTGCGCCGGGGTGGACATCAAGGAGATCCAGGCCCGGGGCGACGAGGCCCTGATCGGTGTCAACCGGGGCTGCTTCGCCGCCTTCGCCGCCGTCTACGACTGCGAGGTCCCGGTCATCGCCGCCGTGCACGGGTTCTGCCTGGGCGGCGGGGTCGGCCTCGCCGGCAACGCCGACATCGTGGTGGCCGCCGACGACGCCACCTTCGGGCTGCCCGAGGTGGACCGAGGGGCCCTCGGAGCGGCCACCCATCTGTCCCGGCTGGTCCCCCAGCACCGGATGCGGTCGATGGTCTACACCGCCGAGCCGGCCACCGCCGCCGAGCTGCACCACTACGGCTCGGTGCTGCGGGTGGTGCCCCGCCAGGAGCTGGTCGGCGCGGCCTACGAGGTGGCCACGGCCATCGCCGCCAAGTGCCCGACCATCTCCGCCGGGCCAAGGAGTCGCTCAACGGGATCGACCCGGTCGACGTCAAGCGCAGCTACCGGCTCGAGCAGGGCTTCACCTACGAGCTCCACGTCGCCGGCGTGGCCGACGAGCAGCGTGCCGCCTTCGTCGAGAAGCGCGACGCCGACACCACCAGATAGGGGACAGCGTGGCTGACAAACGACTCACGCTCGACGAGCTCGTCGGTGAGCTCCGCAGCGGGATGACCATCGGCATCGGTGGCTGGGGATCACGGCGCAAGCCCATGGCCGCGGTGCGCGCCATCCTGCGCAGTGACCTCACCGACCTCACCGTGGTGTCCTACGGAGGCCCCGACGTCGGCCTGCTCTGTGCCGCGGCGGGCAAGGTGCGCAAGGTGGTGTACGGGTTCGTGACCCTCGACTCCATCCCCTCGACCCGCACTTCCAGGTGGCCCGACAGGCGGGCGCCATCGAGTGCATGGAGCTCGACGAGGGCATGTTCTACCTCGGGCTGCTGGCCGCGTCCCAGCGGGTGCCGTTCCTGCCCACCCGGGCCGGCCTGGGATCCGACGTGCTGGTGGTCAACCCCTCGCTGCGCACGGTCGTCTCCCCCTACGACGACGGCGAGGAGCTGGTGGCGGTGCCGGCCCTCCGCCTCGACGCCGCCATCGTCCACGTGAACCGGGCCGACGCCAGCGGGACGGGCCAGATCCTCGGACCCGACCCCTTCTTCGACGACCTGTTCCTGGGCGCCGCCGACCGCCGCTTCGTGACCACCGAGCGCCTCGTCGCCACCGAGCAGTTCGCCTCGGAGGGGCCGCTCCAGACGCTGTGCATCAGCCGCCTGCTGACCGACGGCGTGATCGAGACCGCGGGCGGGGCTCACTTCACCGCCTGCGTACCCGACTACGCCGCGCGACGAGGCCTTCCAGAAGGAGTACGTGGCCGCGGCCGGGGACCCGGAGGCCTGGGCGGCGTTCGCCCAGCGCTTCCTGGCCGTGGACGAGCCGGCGTACCGGGCCGCCGTGGGTCAGGCCGCCGTGGACAGGAAGGCCAGGAACGCCGCCGAGCAGGCGGCGACCGGCACGAGGGGGTCCGATGAGCACACCGCCAGCCGACGTCGAGGGCTCGGGGGTCCGGGTCACCCGCGCCGAGTACTGCGCCGTCGCCTGTGCCGAGGTCTTCCGCGGCGACGGCGAGGTGATGGCCAGCGCCTTCGGCACCGCCCCGGCCCTCGGGGCCCGGCTGGCCCGGCTGACCTTCGCCCCCGACCTGGTCCTGACCGACGGTGAGGCCGCACTGGTGGCCGGGGTGCCGGCCCTGGGGGCCGCTCCCTCCAGCCTCCTCCTCGAGTCGCACATGCCCTACCGGAAGGTGTTCGACGTCGTGTGGTCGGGTCGGCGCAACCTGATCATGATGGCCTCCCAGATCGACCGCAGCGGCAACCAGAACATCAGTGCCATCGGTGCCGTGGGCCCGACCCAAGGTCCAGCTCATCGGCGTGCGCGGCGCCCCGGGCAACACCGTCAACCACCCGACCAGCTACTGGGTGCCCAACCACTCCACCCGCTCCTTCGTCGAGCAGGTCGACGTGGTCTCCGGGGTCGGCTATGCCCGGGCCGAGGCGGCCGGCCCCGCGGCCACCCGCTTCCACGAGATCCGACGGGTGATCTCCAATCTCGGCGTCTTCGACTTCGAGACCCCCGACCGCGTCATGCGACTGCGCTCGGTCCACCCCGGCGTGACCGTGGACGACGTCGTCGAGGCCACCGGGTTCGAGCTGGCCATTCCCGACCGACGTGCCCGAGACGCGCCAGCCCACCCCCGAGGAGCTCGAACTGCTCCGCACCGTGCTCGACCCCCGCGGCCTCCGCGAGCGCGAGATCCCGACGTGACGTCCCCCGCGGACGGGACCGGCTCGGCAGGAGCCCCCCCGGAGGAGGCCGCCGACCGCGTGCACCCCGCCCTGCACACGCCGTTCTGCGAGTTGGTGGGCGTTCGCTACCCGATCGTCCAGACCGGCATGGGCTGGGTGGCCGGACCCCGGCTGGTGGCGGCCACGGCCGAGGCCGGCGGCCTGGGCATCCTGGCCTCGGCCACCATGACCTTCCCCGAGCTGGTCTCGGCCATCGGAGAGGTGCGGGAGCGCACCGACCGACCGTTCGGTGTCAACATGCGCACCGACGTGGCCGACGTGGGCGACCGGGTGGCCCTCATGATCGAGCACGGGGTCAAGGTGGCCAGCTTCGCCCAGGCCCCCAAACCGGAGTTGGTGACCCGTTGCCGTGACGCCGGCCTCGTCGTCATGCCGACCATCGGTGCCCGGCGCCACGCCGAGAAGGTGGCCGGATGGGGCGTCGACGCCGTGATCGCCCAGGGGGGCGAAGGTGGCGGCCACACCGGTACGTGTCCCCACCTCGCTGCTCACGCCGGCCGTGGTCGACGCGGTCGGGGACCGGGTGGAGGTCGTCGCCGCCGGCGGCTTCTTCGACGGCCGGGGCCTGGTGGCCGCGCTGGCCTACGGCGCCGCGGGCATCGCCATGGGCACCCGCTTCCTGCTGACGCAGGAGAGCCGGGTGCCCGACGAGGTCAAGCAGGTCTACCTCGGAACGCCGGTGACCGGCACCGTGGTCTCCACCGCCGTCGACGGTGCCCCGCAGCGGGTCATACGCACCGAGCTGGTCGACCGCCTCGAGCGGTCCAGCTGGCTGCAGAACCTGCCCCGCGCCCTGGCCAATGCCCACGCCTTCCGACGCGAGACCGACACCTCCCTTCCGCGCCCTGGTCAAGGAGGGACGGGCCCTCAAGCAGGGCAACGAGCTGTCGTGGCCCCAGGTGGTCATGGCGGCCAACGCCCCCATGATGACCAAGGCCGCGCTGGTCGACGGCCGGACCGATGTCGGTATCCTGCCCACCGGGCAGGTGGTGGGCGAGATCTCCGAGCTGCCCACCGTGGCCGACCTCATCGGCCGCATCGTGGCCGAGGCCACCGCCGTGCTCGACCGGCTGGGCCGGTCGGCTCGAGGCTAAGGACCCAGCTCGGCCACCAGGCTGGTGGGACCGAACATCACTGCGTTGGACCCCCAGACCACCGAGGTGAGGGAGAAGGTCCGGTACTTGCCGACCAGGCCCCGCACCGCGGCCAGGGTCTCCGCTCGGGCGATCGACGCGCCCAGACAGGCATGGGGGCCCGCCCCGAACGCCAGATGGGCACCGCTCCGCCCGCCGTCGAACTCCTCAGGATGGGTGAAGACCGACGGGTCTCGGTTGGCCTCTCCCAGGAAGGGCGCCACGAGATCGCTCTCATTGATGACCTTGTCGCCGATCGTCGACCCGGTCGAGGCCCGTCGGATCAGGAAGCGCACCGGCGATCCGAGGCGGAGCAGTTCCTCCACGCACCTGCGCTGTGCGGCCTGGTCGGAGCCGGCCATCGTCTCGGCCAACCCGGCGTTGGTCATGACCTCGGCGGCGGCGAAGCTGAGCAGGTTCATGGAGTTCTGGAATGAGGCGTGGGCCAACATGACCGACGATGCGAGTTGCTCCCGCACCGACAGCTCCCCGGAGCGACGGGCCTCGTCGAGGAGACCGATGGCCCGGTCGGCCTCGTAGTCCTTGTCCCGGATGGCCAGCCGGATCTGGGAGAGCAGCTCGCGACCGGCGTCGATGGCCTGCGCCAGCTGGGCCGGCTCGAACGACGGGTCGAATTGGGCGCTCATCGTCGACAGCCTCCAACCCAGCCGATCCGCCTCGTCGCGGTGCAGCCCGAGAATGAAGTAGGTCATGTCCTCGGCGATGGGTACGGCGAAGTCGTTCACCAGATCGACAGGGCCACGCTCGGGCAGCGACTCGACGAGGCGCTCGATGAACCGTTCGGAGGCGTCGGCAGCCGATCGCCAGTCGGGGAGCACCCGGCCGATGATTCCCCGGAGCCGGGTATGGACCTCGCCGTCGAGGAAGAGCAGATTGGAGTCGCTCTGCCTCAGATTTCCGTTGCTGATGAGCGACTCCAGCTCGGGATGGTGCAGGGCCTGCCGGCAGTCGGGGTACCCCTTGATCGAACGAACCCGCTCGTTGGGACCCCACTCGGCGGCAACCATCCCCTCGGCGGGCGCCCACTTCGGGAACCAGCTCTGGGTCACCTGGGCCGCATGGTCGTCCCACAGGTCCAGGGCCAGGCTCCTCCGGCCTCTGGTCGCACCGCCTGATCCGACACCCGATCCGTCCCGCGTGCTCTGTGAGGGGCCGGGCATCGTAGGCCCATTATACGGGCGGCTACGAGGTCCCCGGTGTCGGGCGACAACGGATGGTGCCACACCGGTCCCCTGGTCACAGACCCGCGCCGATGTCAAGAGGGTCGGACCGCCCACCGGACGTTGCCATTGTGCGCCGCCGTCGGGTGAGCGATAATCATGTACCCAGTCAAACGACGACGGGCGCCGGAGGCACCCAACCACCTGCCCGCGGCTTACCTGCCCGGTAAACGACGGTGAAGCACCTGCCCTTTCTCGTGCTCCCTCATCGGCTTACCTGCACTGAGGAGCGCTGTAATGTCGGACGAAGTGCAGTCACCTCCGCCTCGACCCCGAACACCGTGGAGTGGTCGGAGCGTGCGTCCCGCCAACATCGTCGGCATCGGCGCGGTCACCGGCTACGGATGGGGCACCAAGCACCTGTGGGACGGGTTTCTGCTGGGCGAGAGTGCCGTCAGGTTGGTCACCGGTCTCGACGGCTATGTGCCCGATGGCCAGGCCTACCTGTCGATGATCAGCGACGAGGGAGACCGGAGTGACGGTCCCAGCAGGTTCATGAGGGCGCTGCGCTTCGCTGCCCGGGAAGCGGTCGCCGACGCCCGCGAGCGGGGATGGGAGCCAGGACCGGTGGTGGGCCTGGTCCACGGCGTCGAGTTGGGTGACGTCGAGTTGTGGAGCGAATTCTACCGTTCCGGCGCCACCCGGATCAGGCCCAAGACGTGGATGAACATGATGTCCTCCACGCCGCTGACCATGTTCATGCGGGAGAACGACTTCCACGGCCCGACCATGTCGGTGTCGGCGATGTGCGCGGGCGGGAACGCAGCACTCATAACGGCCAAGACATGGCTCGATGCCGGTATCGCCTCGGACGTGATCGTGTTGGCCACCGATCTCTCGTGCAACCCTCAGAACCTCCGGGCCTTCAGCGACCTGGGCACGGCGGTGCTGAACCTTCCCGCGCTGGACGGTTGCCGACCGTTTCAAGAGGGCAGCCGCGGCTTCGTGGGCGGAGAGGCCGCCGTGGCCACCGTGCTGTCGGGCGAGGCGAACGGGTCGTATGCCTCGGTCCTCGGCGGGAGCATGACCCACGACGGATACCATTCCGTCAGCATCGCCCCCGACCTCGAGCAGATGTTCCGCTGCTTCGAACTGGCCCTCGCCAACGCCGGGGTCGATCCCGCCGATGTCGCGTACCTGAACGCCCATGGTCCGGGAACCGCGCTGTGCGACGCCTCCGAAGCGCGCGTGCTCGACGAGCTCTTTCCGGCGGCCGCCGGCATCTTCTCGGTGAAGCCCCTGGTGGGTCACTGCCAGGCCGCAGCCGCGGCAACGGAGATGCTGGCCACCATCTACGCGTTCGAGACCGGCTATGTGCCCGCTCCCCCCCAGGTGGCGCCGGGTCACCCCAAGCTGGTGGGCGGGCGCTCGCCACGCCTGCCGGGGCTGATGGTCAAGTCCTCGATCGGAATGGGCGGGTACAACACGGCCGTCGTGGTCGCCGAACCTGACAGCTGAACCGACAATTGACCGTTGGCCGAGCCCTGGCCTGCCTGGGCGGCCACCGTCCACGGACGCCCTGAGGGCGAGCGCCCGCCGGCACATATCCCGAGGTCCCCACGGCTAAAGGTCCTGCCTAGAGCAGCCGATACTTCATGCCTATGGTCACCACGAGCGGGTTTGACGAACAGCGCTCAAAGGTTGCCTTCGATCGGGTCGAATTCGACCGCCCTTCAATGGGCGACCGCGCCTTCGAGCTGTCCCGCGGGGTCGATCTCTCCGAGAAGGAGCTGCGCTCGGTCACCTGGGTCTACGACACCGTTCGGGACGTCGTCATCTGGTCGACCCCCGTCGAGGAGTTCTTCGGCTTCGAGGACGGGGTGCTCGGGTTCTCCGTGGCCGACGGCGTGGAGAAGGTCGCCGGACAGGCGAACAGCGACACGGAGGCGGATCCGGCGCGTCCCACCCGGTACGCCAGCGGCGACGACGCCGGTGAGGCGCTGCTGGCGCCCATCCTCGCCCCCCTGCGCCTCGGGCATCCACCCGCCCGCGTTCGACCTCGACCTGATCGTCAACTGCCCCGACGGAACGGTGCACACCGTCGTGGTGCGGGCCTCGCCAATGGTGGCCGCCGAGCACGAGGGTGAACCGCCGAAGGGTTTCTATGCGGGCGTGGTGGTCGATGTGACCGCCCAGGACACCTACGAGCGCGAACTGGGCGAGATGGTCGACCGCTACCGCCTGCTCACCGAGGTCTCCCCCGACGTCGTCTTCGTGCACCAGGACGGACGACTGGTCTACTGGAACCGGGCAGGGGCCCGTCTGGTCGGCATCGGGCCGTCGGACGAGGAGCAGGCCGAAGCCTTCGCCAAGTACTACCGCCACCCCATCACCGATTTCCTGCATCCCGCCGACATCCCCCATGTGGCCGAGCGCCTGGCCCAACTCACCGAGCCCGGCCAGTTCTTCGAGCACGGCGAGATCCGCATCGTCGCCCCGGACGGGACCACCAACGTCATGGAGGTAACCAGCGTCCGCACCACCTGGGCGGGGGAGCCGGCGTTCCAGGTGATCGCCCGGGACATCTCGGAGCGCAAGGCCGCCGAGGCGGCCAACCGGTACCGGGCCAGCCTGGTGGCCCACGTGTCCGACGCCATCATCGGTATCGACGCCGAGGGCCGGATCGAGAGCTGGAACGAGGCCGCCCGGACACTCTACGGCTGGACCGAGGAAGAGGTCTCGGGACTGTCCATCGCCGCCGTGGTGACCGCCAACCGGACCGACAGCGCCGCCGTGCTCGAGCGCGGCCAGCGCTCCCACCGCCGCAAGGACGGCTCCGAGGTCGAGGTCCTGGTGTCCATCGACCCCCTCATCGACGACGACACCCAGCCGTCGGGCTGGGTGGTGGTGTGCACCGAGCTGACCGACGCCCGCCAGGCCGAGGCCGGCCGCCGGGCGGCCGAGGAGCGTTACGAGGCGGTCGTAGCCTCCCTCAGCGAGGGGATCGTGCTCTTCGACGAGCACGGCAACGTCTCGGCCCACAATGAGGCGGCCGCCCGCATCCTCGGTGACCGCCTCAAGTCGGGCTCCAGCCACCAGATCTTCACCGGGTCGTCCATCGCCATCGAGGCCAACGGCCATCCCATGTCGGCCGACTCCTTCCCCCACGCCGTCACCCTGGCCACCAGCGAATCCCAGGACGACCTGATCATCGGCGTCACCGATGGAAGCGGGCGTCGCCAGTGGCTTTCCCTCAGCTCTCGGCTCCTGTCCGGTGCCGGACAGAACGAGTCCCCCATGGTGGTGTGCTCTTTCACCGACGTCACCGACCGGAAGGCCGCCGAGGCCCAGCTGCACTGGCTGGCCTACCACGATTCGTTGACCGGGCTGGGCAACCGCTCCCTGTTCAACGACGAGCTCGAGCGGGAGCTCCTGGTGTCCATGCAACGGGGCACCAACCTGGCCGTCCTGTTCATCGACCTCGACCGGTTCAAGTTGGTCAACGACTCGTTCGGCCACGCCAGCGGGGACGAGGTCCTCCTGGCCCTGGCCCAGCGGTTCAAGTCGGCGGTCCGGGGCGGCGACGTCGTGAGCCGCTTCTCCGGCGACGAGTTCGTCGTCTTGTGCCGCAACGTCCACGACGTCGACGTGGCCATCAGCCTGGCCACCGAGTACTCACGCCTCCTGTCCGATCCCGTCCAGCTGTCCACCGGTCGCAACGTGGTGGTCACCTGCAGCGTGGGCATCGCCTTCGTCATGCGGGGGCGCCAGTCGGCTCAGGACATCCTGCAGCAGGCCGACGTGGCCATGTTCCAGGCCAAGAACAAGGGCCGGTCACGGGTCGAGGTGTTCGACGAGTCGCTCCGGGCGAAGTCGGTGGCCCGCCTGGAGATCTACGACGATCTCCGCCACTCCATCGACCACGACGAGCTGGCGGTGCACTACCAGCCCATCGCCTCGGTCAAGGACGACCGCATCGTGGCCATGGAGGCGCTGGTCCGCTGGCACCACCCGTCCCGGGGACTGCTCGGACCGATGGAATTCATCCCCTTCGCCGAGGAGACCGACCTCATCTTCTCGCTGGGGCGGTGGGTCCTCCGTGAGGCGTGCCAGAAGATGGCCCGGTGGCGCCGCGAACTTCCCGGTGCCGAGGACGCCTACATCACGGTGAACCTCTCCGCCCACCAGCTGAGCGACACCGAGCTGCTGGACACCATCAAGTCGGCCCTCGATCGACTCGGGTCTGCCCCCCGAGGCCCTGGTCATGGAAGTCACCGAGTCCATGCTGATGAGCGACACGTCGGCATCCATCGCCATGCTCGGTGGCATCCACGAGATGGGCGTGGGCTTGGCCATCGACGACTTCGGCACCGGGTACTCGTCCCTCGCCCAGCTCAAGCGGTTCCCGGTCAAGATCCTCAAGATCGACAAGTCGTTCGTCGACGGTCTCGGGGCCTTCGAGAACGACGAGGCCATCGTGGCCGCCATCGTCCAGCTGTCCAAGGCCCTCGGGCTGGTGGTGCTGGCCGAAGGCGTGGAGCGTCCGGTGCAACTGCAGCGCGTGGCCGAGCTCGGCTGCGATCTCTACCAGGGCTACCTGATGTCGCGCCCCACCCGGGCCGACAGCGTCGACTTCAGCAAGCACGTGCACCGGACCGAGACCAAGACCGACGAGGTCGGCGAGCCCGAAGCGGTCGGCGAGCCCGAAGCGGTCTGCGGGGTCGGCGAGATCGACGAGCTCGAGCCGATCGACGAGCTCGAGCCGATCGACCAGGCCGGGGCGTCCGACGCCGCCGACTCCCCTGCCGCCGACTCCCCTGCCGCCGAGTCCGCCCAGGCCTAGGTGGCCGCCGCGACCTAGCCCAGCCGCTCGATGATGGTGGCGTTGGCCTGGCCGCCGCCCTCGCACATGGTCTGGAGCCCGTAGCGGGCGCCGGTGCGCTCCATCTCGTTGAGCAGCGTGGCCATGAGCCGGGCCCCCGACCCACCGGTGGGGTGGCCGATGGCGATCGCCCCGCCGTTGACGTTGACCTTCTCCATGTCGGGATGGTGCTCCTGCTCCCAGGCCAGCACCACCGACGCGAAGGCCTCGTTGATCTCGATGAGGTCGATGTCGTCGAGGGCCAGCTTCGACTTCTCCAGGACCAGCGTGGTCGCGGGGATGGGCGCGGTCAGCATGATCACCGGGTCGTTGGCCGCCACGGCGAAGGTGTGGAACCGGGCCCGGGGCACCAGGCCCAGTTGCACGGCCCGCTCCTCGGACATGACGAGCACGGCAGCGGCACCGTCGGAGATCTGCGACGAACTGGCCGCCGTGATCAGCCCGTGCTCGACGAAGGCCGGGGGTAGGCCGGCCAGCTTCTCGTAGGTGGAGCCGGCCCGTACCCCCTCGTCGAAGGAGAGGGTCCCTCCCCGGCCGGGTCACCCTCGTCGGTGCCGGCCACCGCCACCTTCTCCTCGATGCGGGCCCGGCGGGTGGCCAGGGGGATGATCTCGTTCTCGAACCGACCCTCGGCGATGGCCCGGGCGGCCCGGTCGTGGGACCGGAGGGCGTAGCGGTCCATGGCTTCCCGGCTGATCCCCCACCGGCGGGCGATCTCCTCGGCGCTGAGTCCCTGGTGGATGAAGTCGAACCGCTCGTGCACGGTGGGCCCGTAGGCGTCGCCCGGACCGTGCTCGGTCGTTGACCCGATGGGCACCCGGCTCATCGCCTCCACGCCGCCGCCGATGGCGATGTCCATGGCCCCCGACATCACCGCCTGGGCGGCGAAGTGGACGGCCTGCTGGGCCGAGCCGCACTGGCGGTCCACCGTGGTCCCGGGCACGGTGTCGGGGAAGCCGGCGGCCAGGGCGGCGTTGCGGCCGATGTTCATGGCCTGCTCGCCCACCGTCATGGTGCAGCCGAAGATCACGTCCTCCACCAGGGCCGGGTCGAGGTCGTTGCGCTCCACCAGGGCCCGGAGGGGCTGGGCGGCCAGGTCCACGGCGTGCCACCCGGACAGACGGCCGTTCCTCCTCCCCACCGGAGTGCGGACGGCGTCGACGATCACGGCGCTGGGCATGGGTCCATTGTGGCCGATGGGCCGTGGTTGCCGGAAATCTGGCGGTGTGTCAGATTTCCCCTACCCGCCGCCTGCCCGCCCGCTACCCGCCACCGAGCGATGGACCCGACCATGGACGCACCGATGGACCTGCGCTTCACCGCCGCCCACGAGGCCTTCCGGGCCGAGGCGCGCGCCTGGCTGGCCCGGCACGCCCCGGCACCCCGGTCCCTCCCGTCCCTGGACACCGCCGCGGGGTTCGAGGCCCACCGCGCCTGGGAGCAGACCATGTTCGACGACCGGTGGTCGGTGGTGTCGTGGCCCGAGGAGTTCGGCGGTCGGGGGGTGGGCATCCTCGAGTGGCTGATCTTCGAGGAGGAGTACTGGCGGGCGGAGGCCCCCCTCCGGGTCAGCCAGAACGGCATCTTCCTCCTGGCTCCCACCATGTTCGAGTTCGGCACCCCCGCCCAGCAGGAGCGGTACCTCCCGGCCATGGCCTCGGGTCGAGGAGATCTGGTGCCAGGGTGGTCCGAGCCCGACGCCGGGCAGCGACCTGGCCGGCATCCGCAGCCGGGCCACCCGGGCCCCGGACGACGACGGGTGGCTCCTGACCGGACAGAAGACCTGGGCCTCGCGGGGCGCGTTCGCCGAGTGGTGCTTCGGCCTGTTCCGCACCGACCCCGAGGCCGAGCGCCACCGGGGCCTCACCTACTTCCTGATCGACATGGACACCCCGGGCGTCACCGTCCGGCCCATCCCCCAGCTCGACGGGGAGACCGGCTTCGCCGAGCTGTTCTTCGAGGACGTCTTCGTCCCCGACGGGCAGGTGCTGGGCGGCGTGGGCCAGGGGTGGAGCGTGGCCATGGCCACCGCCGGCTCCGAGCGGGGGCTCAGCCTGCGCAGCCCGGCGCGGTACACCGAGGCCGCCGGTCGCCTGGTGTCGCTCTACGCCCGGACGCTGGCCGACGACCCGGACCGGGCCCGCCGCAGTGCCGATGCCGTGGCCCAGGCCTGGATGGACGCCGAGGCCTACCGCCTGAACACGCTGTGGACGGCCACCCGGGTGCTCGGCGGCGGCTCGGTCGGGCCCGAGGCCAGTGCCAACAAGATCCACTGGTCCGAGACCGACCTGGCCATCCACCGCGCCGCTCTGGCCCTGCTCGGCCCCGAGGCCGAGCTGCACGGCGACGGCGTCGACGCACCGTGGCTCGACGGCTACCTCTTCGCCCTGGCCGGACCGATCTACGCCGGGCACCAACGAGATCCAGCGCAACGTGGTGGCCGAGCGCATGCTCGGGCTGCCGCGCGGCTGAGCCGGACGGGACCGGCCACCGTGCACTTCGCCTTCTCCGATCAGCAGGCCGAGTTCCGCGACGCCGTGCGCCAGGTGCTGGCCAAGGAGTGCACGACCGACCACCTCCGGGCCGCCTTCGAACAGCCCGAGGCCCGGGGTCCCCGGTGGGCCACCCTCACCGAGCTGGGCGTGGTCGGCCTCACCGCCCCCGAGTCCCGTGGCGGCCTCGGACTGGGCCTGGTCGACCTGGTCCTGCTGCTCGAGGAGGCCGGTCGGGTGGCGCTGCCCGAGCCGCTGCTCGAGACGACGGCCCTGGCCGTACCGCTCCTGGCCGAGCTGGACGGTGCCGGTTCGGCGGACGCCGCCGGGAGGCTCGAGGCCGTGGCCGCCGGGCGATGTACGGCCGCGGTGGGGACGGACCCGCGGCGGGCGGCCCGTCCCCCGGGTCCGATCGCCGGGGCCCACGGGGCCGACCTGCTCGTGCTGGCCACGTGGCCGGACGGCGGCAGGGGGGACGTCGAGGTGCACGTGGTGGACGGAGCCGCGGTCACCGTCGAGCCCGTCCCCTCCCTCGATCCCACCCGCCGCCTGGGCACCCCCCACTGGTCGCCCACCGCCGGGACCCGGGTCCTGTCCGGCGCCGAGGCCGCGGCCGCCGTCGGCCGGACCGCCGAGCGGGCCGCCGTCGCCACCGCCGCCGAGCTCCTCGGACTCAGCGAACGGATGATCACCATCGCCGCCGGGTACGCCAGGGAGCGCCAGCAGTTCGGCCGGCCCATCGGCAGCTTCCAGGCCGTCAAGCACCTGCTGGCCGGGGCCCAGGTCCGCCTGGAGTTCGCCCGACCGGTCGTCTACGGCGCCGCCTGGGCCATCGACCACCGCACCCCGGACGCCCCCCGCGCCGCCTCGGTGGCCAAGGCCTACGCGTCCGACGCCGCCACCGAGGCGGCGCGGGTGTCGCTCCAGGTCCACGGGGCGATCGGGTACACCTGGGAGTGCGACCTGCACCTCTTCCTCAAGCGGGCCTGGGCCCTGGCCGAGGCGTGGGGTTCGGCCGCCGACCACCGGGCCCTGGTGCTGGAGCACCTCGTCGCCGGGAACTGAGCCCGGGCGGGAACCGGGCGGCCACCCGGAGCCGGCCCACCACCCGGTGGCTACGGCCGGGCGAAGGCGTAGACGGGTACCCCGTTGTACGACAGCGACTGCGACGGCAGGTAGGGCCCGTTGACGACCACGGCCAGCGACCCGGTCGGCGCCGGCCCCGCATCGCCCTCGACGGTGACCACGGCCCCGTCCGGCCAGACCTGGACCACCAGCCCCACGTGGACCGACGTGGCGGTGGAGTACGGCCCGGTGCCGTACAGGACGGCGTCCCCGGGCCGCGGGGCGGCGGTGGGCGGCAGCACGGCGGTGTGTCCGGCGGCCCAGCTGTAGATGCTCCCGGTGAAGGGGTACGAGGGGATGGGCACGCCGGCGCGCTCCCACACCCAGGTGGCGAACAGGGCGCACCACGCCTCGCACGGGCCGTACGGGTTGCAGAAGCTGCCCTTGTCGGGGTCGCTGTTGACCTGGCTGTTGGCGATCGAGACGATGGCCGAGGTGGTGGCGGAGGGGGCCGGGTCGGGGGGGTTGGAGAAGCCGTACGACCAGCCGTCCGGCTCGAGCAACCAGTAGCCCTGGCCGTCGGGGGTGAGGGCCATGCCGGCGATGGGGGGTACGTCGGTCGGGTCCCCTCCGTACCCTCCGGCCAGGGACCCGCGGAATCCCGCCGACCCGAAGGGGAAGACCTCGCCGTCGGTGGCCACCATCAGATAGCCGGTGTCGTGGGGGGCGGCCACCATGTCCACCACCGGGTCGCCGAGCGCGGCGGCGCCCATCGAGCCGTAGAAGGTGGCGTCGCCGAGGGTGAAGATCCCGCCGTCGGCCGCCACCAGCCAGTAGCCGTGGCCGGTGGAGGTGGCGGCCATGCCGGTGATGGGGGCGTTGAGCCGCACCCCGCCCATGGAGCCGTAGAAGTTGGCGTCACCGAAGGAGAAGATCCCGCCGTCCTGGGCCACCAGCCAGTAGCCCCGGCCGTCGGGAGTGGCGGCCATGCCCACCACCGGCTTGTTGAGGTGGCTCCCGCCCATCGAGCCGTAGAACCCGGCGTCCCCGAAGGTGAACACCCCGCCGTCCAGGGCCACCAGCCAGTACCCCTCGCCCTTGGGGGTGGCGGCCATGCCCACCACCGGCCCGTTGAGGTGGAGCGCGCCCAGCGAGCCGAAGAACGGGGCGACCCCCTGGGCGAACACGCCCCCGTCGGCCGCGGCCAACCAGTAGCCCTGCTGGCCGGTGGAAGCGGCCGGGTCGGGCGCCATGGCCACCATCACCGAGCTCAGCGACGGGCCCACCGGGGCGTTGATGGACTGGGCGTCACCGAATCCGATGACCCCGCCGCCCTGGTACACGTGGGGGGCGATCCGGGGGGCGACCGACAGGGAGGCCGCGGCACCCGCCGGTCCGCCCGGTGCCACCACCGCCACGGCCACGGCCGCAACGGCCACCACGGCCACGGTCACGGTCGACGGCCACGGCGCTCAGGAGGACGCCGGCGAGCACGCCCGGCCTGGCGGCCCGGAGGTCCCGGCTGTCCCGGGTGCTCGGGGTGCTCAGGGGTCCTGCCCCGGGTCACGGACCAAATCGCCACGCAGCGTCGCCGTCGGCGGGATCGGGCCCGGTCCTTCCCTGCGCACCTGGCCATGCTACGCAGCCGACGCCGGGAGGGAAAGGACCTTTGGAGGGCCGGCGAGCACCCTCCCTTTCCATTCTCCCTGGTAGATGACGTATTATTGCCTGATGAATTCTTGGCCGGGCGGCCGGGGGCCCTCGGGCCGGGCCCTCGTTGTGTCCGTCCGGCGCCCCCTCCCGGCAACGGATCTGCAACAATTCTCCCGGCCCTGGTGGGTGCGGGAAAACCATGCTGGGTGGTAATGTGGTCAAGCCACCACTTTCGGTGGTAATCGTCTGCTGAAGGGGCCAAGTGATGGAAGCAAACGACCGGTGACGCCGCGACCCGCGCAGCCCGAACCTTTCGTCCGAGGGGCCCCGTACCCGGCGGCCGGGGACGTGCCCTATCCCCGGGCCAACCCCACCGACACGGCCCGCCTGCCCTCCGACGTCTGGCACGCCGCCGAGGTGCCGGCCGGTGTCCGCCTCGAGCTGGTGGGCGACGCCGAGGCCATCGACATCGCCTACTGCACCACCTCGGGCAACCTGGGTTATCGCGGCGACGGGGCCGGCATCACCTTCTCGGTGTGGCGGGCGGGCCGCAAGGTGTGTGAGGAGGAGGCGGTCCTGGGCGACGGCCTCATCCGGCTCTCGCTGGGTTCGGCCGCCCCCGACAAGCCGGCCACCATCTACCTGCCCGAGGGCATGCAGCCGGTCATCCAGTCCCTCACCGCGGTGAAGGGCGGGATCAGCCCGGCCCCCGAACTGCCCCGCTGGATCGCCTACGGCGACTCCATCACCCAGGGCTGGATCGCCTCGGGCCCGGCCCAGGGCTGGGCGGCCATCGCCGCCCGCAAGGCCCGGCTCGACTTGGCCAACCTGGGCTATGCCGCTGCCGGCCGCGGGGAGATCGTCTCGGCCGAGCACATCGCCGCCCTGCCCGCCGACATCATCTCCATCGCCTACGGGGCCAGCTGCTGGACCCGCGTCCCCCACAGCGTCGACATGGTGGCCGCCGGGTTCACCGCGTTCCTGGACGTCGTGCGCGACGGACATCCGGACGTGCCCATCGTGGTGATCAGCCCGGTCCTCCGTCCCGACGCCGAGGACGAGCCCAACCGGCTCGGCGCCACCCTGGCCGACATCCGCCGCGCCATCGAGTCGGTGACCCGCGACCGGATCATCGACGGGGACCGCACCCTGGCCCTGGTGGCCGGGGAGGCCATCATCAGCGCCGACCACCTCGGCGACGGGATCCATCCCGACGACGAAGGCCACAAGCGGATCGCCGCCACCGTGTCCAAGGCCCTCACCCTGGCCATGAAGACGGCCAAGGAGTCGTCGGACCCCGACACCCGGAAGATCCGGGCCAAGGCCGGTGGGGCCGGCGCCAATGGGGCGGGTGCGGTTGGGCCCGGTGCGGCCGGCGACGGGGACGCCGAGGACGACGTCAGGGCCCGGGACGGCGCGGAAGCCGACGCCGAGGGCCGCGACGGCGCGGAGGACGACGACGTGCGGGACCGCGGGGAGGTCATCGACGCCGGCGGGAGCGAGGACGACGGCGTGAGGGACCCCGCCGACGACGATGACGACGACGTCCGGGACCGCGGGGTCGCCGCCGCCTCGTCCACCCGCTGAGCGGGGTCCGGCGGGCCCATCCCGCGGTCACCGTTCGACTGTTCCCACTCCTGTCCACGCCGTAGGGTCTCGGGCGGTGGGTGTCGCGCCCACCGGGACGGGCTCCCGTCCGCGAACCGCGAAGAGGTCCGTACACGCCATGGACGCCACCACACTGATCCAATCGTTCCGCGCCGACGGGAAGGTCGCCGTGGTCACCGGGGCCGGGAGCGGGATCGCCAGGGCCAGCGCCCTGGCCCTGGCCGGGGCGGGCGCCACCGTCGTCTGCGCCGACATCCACGAGGACACCGCCCGGGCCACCGCGGAGGAGATCGTGGCCGGCGGGGGCAGCGCCGAAGCCGCCGCCCTGGACGTGTCCAAGCGGGTCGAGGTCGATGCCCTGGCCCGGCGGGTGGCCGAGGAGCGCGGCGGCATCCACGTCTGGTGCAACATCGCCGGCATCATGCTGGGCGGTCCCTTCCTCGACGAGTCGGAGGAGGACCTCGACGCCATCATGGCCGTGAACCTCAAGGGGGTCTTCTTCGGGTGCCAGGCGGCCGGCCGGGTCATGGTCGAACAGCCCGAGGGGGGCAGCATCATCAACTGCTCGTCGGCCGCCGCCGACACCCCGAGCCCCAATATCGTGAGCTACGCCGTCTGCAAGGCGGCCGTCAACCAGATGACCAAGAGCCTCGCCGTCGAGGTGGGCAAGCGGCACGTCCGGGTCAACGCCGTCGCCCCCGGGTTCGTCATCACCGGGATGACCACCGGCCACTTCAACCTCCCCGACGGGAGCCCGGACGAGACCATGGAGAACGCCCTGGTCAGCGCCATGCGCAAGGGTGCCCCTCTGCGTACGGTGGGTGAACCCGAGGACATCGCCGCCGCCGTGCTCTACCTGGCCTCGGACGCTTCCCGGTTCATGACCGGCCAGGTGGTCCGGCCCAACGGTGGCGTGGCCATGATCTGAGCGGTGCCGGGCCGCTGAGCGGGAGGGTTCCGGGAACGGGGATGTTCGACCTGGCGGGACGCCGATCCGCCCCCGGAGGACCCGCCGCCCCGCCCGGACCGGCCCGGCTCCACCCGTCACACCCTCCTGGTTCACTGTCCCCGTGGCCGTGACCGCCCCCGAGACCGACACCCCGCCCGCCATGGCCGACGCCGAGGCGGCCGGGCGGGTCCTGGCCCGCTTCGTGGCCACGCTCGAGTCCGAGCGCTACACGGGGGGCGACTCGATCGCCCTGGTCCGCCTGTTCACCGCCGTGGAGCGGACCGCCTCGGCCGGCAAGACCCTGGCCGCCCGTCGGGTGGAGGAGGCCAACCTCCACCGGCTGACCGGCCACCGCTCGGCCGCCGAGCTGCTGGCCTCCTCCACCGGGGACTCGGTGGGTGACACCAAGGGCCTGCTCCGCCTGGGCCACCAGCTGGCCCACCGGCCCGAACTGGACGAGGCCTTCCGGGCCGGCCGGCTCTCCCGCCGACGGGCCACCCAGGTGGCCGAGGCGGCCGGGGTCAACCCGACCCGGGAGCACGACCTGGTCGACGGGGCCCAGGTCGACACCGACGCCACGTTCAAGGAGCGGTGCCTGAGGGCCCAGGCCGAGGGACGCTCGAGACGAGACGAGGCCCGCCACCACCGGCACCTCCACGACCAGCGCTCGGCCCGCACCTGGACCGACGGGGACGGGGCGCTCTGCCTGCACGCCCGGTTGGCCCCCGGGCCCGGGGCCGAGCTGCAGGCCGCCCTGGAGGCCCAGGCCGACCGCCAGTTCGGGCGGGCCCGGCACGACGGGCGCTTCGAGACCCCCGACGCCTACCGGGCCGACGCCCTGGTGGCCCTGGTCAGCGGGCGGGGGATCCTCGGTCCGGGACCAGGGACCACCGGCCCTCGGGCCGGCCCCCCGGCCACCGGGCGCACCCCCGACCCCAGGGCCTCGGTCTCGGTGGTGGTCGACCTCGAGTCCTTGCGTGGGGGGCACGTGGTGCGTGGGGGGCGCTGTGAGATCCCCGGGGTGGGCCCGGTGCCCGTCGACCACGCCCGGGACCGGCTGGGTGACGCCCTGGTCGAGCTCCTGGTGGCCCACGGCACCGACGTCACCACGGTCTACTCGGCCGGGCGCCACATCCCCCGCCGGGTGCGCTCGGCCCTGCTGCTGCGGGACCCGAGGTGCGTGGTCCCGGGCTGTGACGCCCGGCTGGGCCTCGAGAACGACCACTGGGTCACCGACTTCGCCCGGGGCGGGGTGACCGCCCTCGACAATCTGGCCCGCCTCTGCCACCGCCACCACCAGGACCGGACCCACCGCGGCTTCACCCTCCGACGGGAGGGGGACACCTGGGTGTGGGTCGCCCCCGACAAACCAGTGGTCCCCAAACGGCCCAAGCGGCCCAAGCGGCCCGAGCGACCCGAGCGACCCGAGCGACCCGAGCGGCCGGGACGGCGCCAACGGCTCGGACCGGGGGGCACCGGCAAGCACCCGCCCCCGGCCACCGGCCCACCCCGGTTCGACCAGCCTCCGCTCCGCCGGCAGGAGTGAGGCGCGGCCGCCGGCAGGAGTGAGGCGCGGTAGGGGCCTGGCCGCACTCTGGTCCCGCCGGACTGGCCACGGTCACCTGACGGACCGTCAGACCAGGCGGTACACTCGCCTCATGGCCGACATGCCCTGGATCATCTCCGTCGACGACCACGTGGTGGAACCTCCCAACGTGTGGATGGACCGCCTTCCGAAGAAGTACCACGACGTGGGGCCGCGCATCGTCCGCGCCCCCATGGGGGAGATCACCTTCGTCGGCGGAAAGCTCACCGTGGTGCCCGGATCGGAGGGCTTCCCCACCGACTGGTGGTACTACGAGGACCTGAAGCGCCCGCTGCTGCGGGTCGACTCCGCCGTCGGCGTGCCCCGGGACGAGGTGACCATGCGCGGCGTGACCTACGAGGACATGCGCCCGGGCTCCTACGAGGTCAAGCCGCGGCTCGAGGACATGGACGTGAACCACCTCGAGGCCTCGCTGTGCTTCCCGACCTTCCCCCGCTTCTGCGGGCAGACCTTCACCGAGGCCCAGGACAAGGAGCTCGGCCTCCTGTGCGTCAAGGCCTACAACGACTGGATGGTCGAGGAGTGGTGCGGGCCCGAGGCCAAGGGCCGGCTCATCCCGCTGACCCTGATACCGCTGTGGGACGCCGAGCTGGCCGCCGCCGAGGTGCGGCGCAACGCCGAGCGCGGCGTGCGGGCCGTGTGCTTCAGCGAGATCCCTCCGTTCCTCGGGCTGCCCTCGGTGCACGATCCCGACCACTACTGGGATCCGTTCTTCCGGGCCTGCGAGGAGACCAGGACCGTCATCAACATGCACATCGGCTCGTCGTCGAAGATGCCGTCGACCTCGGCCGACGCCCCGCCGGCGGTGGGCTCGACCCTCACCCACACCAACGCCACCTACTCGATGGTCGACTTCATGTTCTCCGGTGTGCTCGTGCGGTTCCCCGAGCTCAAGCTGGCCTACGCCGAGGGCCAGATCGGGTGGATCCCCTACATCCTCGAGCGGGCCGACACGGTCTGGGAGGAGAACCGGGGCTGGGGCGGCGTGGCCGACATCGTCCCCGAGCCGCCCTCCACCTACTTCTACCGGCCAGATCTACGGCTGCTTCTTCGACGACGCCTTCGGCCTGCAAGAACGGTCGACGAGATCGGGGTGGACAACATCACCTACGAGTCCGACTACCCCCACTCCGACTCCACCTGGCCCGAGACCCGTCAGATCGCCGAGAAGCAGATGGAGGACCTCACCGACGAGCAGATCTACAAGATCGTCCGCGGCAACGCCATCAAGCTCTACGGCCTCGACTTCAAGTGAGCCGGGCCACCCTCGCGCCCTGGACCCTCTGCGCACGCTGCGCACCTGGGCCCCCGGCGCACCCTGGGCCCCCGGCCACCCGGCACGCCGTGACCCCGGGCCTAGGCCCGTCCCCGACCCATGGACCTCCGCTACACCGACGCCGAGCAGACGTTCCGTGGAGAGCTGCGCCGGTGGCTGGCCGAGACGCTGCCGGGCCTGCCGCCCAAACCCGCGCCGGGCGACTGGCCCGGCCGTCGCGCCTACGACACCCACTGGCAACGGCTGCTGTTCGACGCCGGCTACGCCGGGGTGGACTGGCCGGTCGAGGGTGGGGGCCGGGGCTCGTCCCCCGTCGAGCAGCTGATCTTCAAGGAGGAGCTGCGAGCGGGCCCACGCCCCCTACGTCGGCGTCAACTTCGTGGGTCTCCTCCACGCCGGCCCGACCATCATCGCCGAAGGGACGCCCGAACAGCGGCCAGCGGTACCTGCCTGCCATCCTGCAAGGGTGACGAGGTCTGGTGCCAGGGCTTCTCCGAGCCCGACGCCGGAAGCGACCTGGCCTCGCTGCGTACCCGGGCCGTCCGTGACGGTGACGACTACGTCGTCACCGGCTCGAAGATCTGGACCTCGCACGCCGAGGTGGCCGACCACTGCGAGCTGCTGGTCCGGACCGGGGCGGACGACAGCCGTCACCGGGGCATCTCGTGGCTGATCCTGCCCATGGACACGCCCGGTGTCGAGATCCGCCCGCTGCAGCACCATCGCCGGCTCCACCGAGTTCGCCGAGCTCTTCCTCGACGAGGTCCGGGTGCCGGTGGCCAACCGGGTCGGTGACGAGAACGACGGCTGGCGGGTCACCATGGTCACCCTCAGCTTCGAGCGCGGCACAGCGTTCGTGGGCGACCTGCTCGAGGCCTTCGAGCTCCTGTCGGCCACGGTGGCCGTGGCCCGACGCACCGGGGCGTGGGCCGACCCCGGCGTGCGCCGTCAGGCCGGCCACCTGCAGGCCGAGCTCGATGCCCTGTGGGCCCTGACCAAGCGCAACGTCTCCCAGGCCGCCCGCACCGGCATTCCCGGCGTCGGCGGCACCCTCTTCAAGCTGGCCTATACCGAGACCCGTTCCAAGCTGGGCGAGTTCTCCCTCTCGCTCCTCGGTCGGGCCGGCCTGGCCGCCGACGACGTCGAGGGCACCGACGGTCTCGGTCCGTTCCCGCTCGGCCGCCATGGTGGACGACTGGCTGCGGGGCATCTCGCTGACCATCGCCGCCGGCACCTCGCAGATCCAGCGCAACATCGTCGGCGAGCGCATCCTCGGCCTGCCCAAGGAGCCGCCCGGACCATCCCAGCCCGCGGGTGTGCGGGCCGGCACGTGACCCCCGGGCCAACGAACGAGAGGGGCCGTCGGTGGACTTCGAACTGACCGAGCTCCAGACCGAACTGGCCGAGGGCATGCGCCGCCTCTGCCAGGGCCAGTTCCCCCTCGATCACCTGCGCTCCTTCGAGTTGGCCGACAAGGTGGTCGACCGCAAGGGGTGGGAGCAGCTCGGCGAGGCCGGCGTGTTCAACCTGCGCCGGCCCGGATCCGCCGGCGGGGTGGGCCTCGGCCTGGCCGAGGCGGCGCTGGTCTTCGAGGAGCTGGGTCGGGCCCTGGTCCCCGGACCCTTGGTGGCCTCCCACCTGGCCGCCGGCCTGGTCGACGGGGCCGACGACGGCTCGGTGGTGGTGGGCCTGATCGAGGCCCGGTCCGAGGGCGACCCGACGGTCCTGCCCCTGGTCGTCGAGCACCTCCACGACCTCGACGTCGCTGTTGGTGCTGTCCGACGACGGCGTGTCGTCCATCGAGCCCACGGCGCTCGACGCCACCCGCCTCGACCGGCCGATGGACCCCCTGACCCCGGTGTGGGCGGTCGCCGACCTGCCTCCGGGCACGCCGGTGGCCGGTCCCGACGTGGCCGCCCGGTGGCGCCGGGACGGAGCCGTCCTCACCGCCGCCCTGCAGGTCGGCGCGGCCGCGTGGGTCACCGACCTGGCCGTCGAGTACGCCAAGCATCGCCGGCAGTTCGGCCGGCCCATCGGTGGGTTCCAGGCGGTCAAGCACCTCTGTGCCGACATGGCCGTGCGGGCCGAGGTGGCCCGTTGCGCGGTGCAGGCCGCCGCGGTGACCGCCGACCAGCCCGATGTCGGCGACCCGTCCCGAGCGGCGGCCGGGGCCAAGCTGCTGGCCGACGAGGCGGCCCTGGCCAACGGCCGGTCGTGCATCCAGGTCCACGGGGGCATGGGGTTCACCTGGGAGGTCCCGGCCCATCTGGCCTTCAAGCGGTCCCGGGTGCTGGCCACCCGGTTCGGCACCGACGACCAGCTGGCCGAGCAGCTGGCCCGCTCCATCCCCGCCCCGACCGGCGACCTACGCTGAGCCGGTGAGCGACTCCCGCCCCCGCGTCCCCCGCCCGCCGACGTGGTCACCGTCCTGCCCGCCGGGAGGCTCGTCTTCGGGATGCAGCTCCCGATCCAGTCGCAGTCCACCATCTACACCCAGCCCTGGGAGACCTCGGCCGGACCGGACGAGCTGGCCAGCGTGGCCCTGGCCTGCGAGGCGGCCGGCTTCTTCTACGTGGGCGTCTGCGACCACACCTTCATCCCCCAACGGCTGGCCGGTGCCATGAGCACCACCTGGTACGACACCGTGGCCACGCTCGGCTGGCTGGCCGGGATCACCTCCGACGGTCCGGCTCCTCTCCCACATCTACGTCGTGGCCCTGCGCCATCCCGCTGCGGGCGGCCAAGGAGTTCGCCACCCTCGACGTCCTGTCCGGGGGTCGGATCATCTGCGGCGTGGGCGCCGGCCACGTCAACGAGGAGTTCGACCTGATGGGACCGCCGTTCGACCACCGCGGTCCGGCCACCGACGAGGCCATCGTCGGGCTGGCCGCCGGACTGGCCGACGAGTTCCCGGTCCTCGACGGTCCGACGCTGGAAGGCCTCGGGCCTCGGGCTCAAGCCCCGGCCGGTGCAGACCCCGCGGCCCCCCATCTGGATCGGGGGCTCGTCACCGGCCGCCCTCCGTCGTACGGCCCGGTTCGGCCGACGGCTGGCTTCCCCAGTCCCTCGGCCCCAACGTCGAGCTGCTGGCCGACCTGTTCCGGATCCGCGACGAGTACCGGCCGGGGGCGCCGCTCGACATCGGCGCCATCGCCGCCCCCTTCCACGTCGGCACGCCGGCCGGCGGGTTCGACCTCCCACCGGGCACGGTCTCGGGGACGGCCGAGCAGATCGCCGAGCACCTCCAGCCCTACCGCGACGCCGGCGTGGGCCAGGTGCAGGTCCGCTTCCCCACCCGCTCGGTCGGCGAGCAGTGCGATCAGATCGCCGCCTTCGGCGAGACGGTCGTCCCCCTGGTCGACGCCTGAGCAACGCCGGCTCCGGCCGTGTGTGGTCAGCGGGCGGTCGAGGTGGTGGTGGTAGCACCGAACTGCCCACCGGCCGCGGCCGTCGTGGTGGTCGTGCCGGAGGCGCCGGAGCTGCCGGGGCCACCCGGGCCGCCGGCCGTCGTGGTGGTCGTCGTAGCGGTTGTGCCGGTGAATCCTCCGTCCGACAGGGAGGTCGTGCTCGTCGAGTCCGTGGCCCGGGTGGTCGTGGTGGTGGGCGCCGGCGCCGTTGTGGTCGTGGTGGTGCTGACCGGCGTGGCCCCCGGCACGAAGTAGCCGCCGATCATGGCTCCCTTGGAGGTGGTCGCCGGCGGGGAGTCGGCCGCCGGTGGATTGAAGTAGAGCAAGGTCGCCAGTCCGGCGAAGGCCACCACCATCAGCACGGTCGAGCGGCGGACGGGGAACCGCTGGCTCACCGGGACCGACATGAACCCCACCAGCGCGCTGTGCCTCACCTCGCTGTCCCGGGCCGGGTCCTTGCGCTCCCAGGGTGCCCGCGCCCTGGGCTCCGCCGAGGTGCGGCCGGTGGCATCAGTGCCGCCCGTCCCATCCGTCGCGTCCGCCCCATCCGTTGCGTCCGCCCCCCCGGCCCGGCCGGCCCGGTCGGCGTCGCCCTCCCCGGCGTCTTGCCGATCCGTCACGAAGGACCGTCGCCGATCGAAGGTGAGCTCACGCCGGCGGCGCGCAGGGTGGTCGTGGCCCGCAGCCTGATCTCGCGGGCCACCTCGAACTGCCGGCCCGGCAGCGTCCGGGCGATGAGCCGCAGCTGGACGTAGCCGACGTCGATGGTCTCCACCCCGGCCACCACCGGCTCGCCGAGGAGCAGCCCGTGCCAGTCGGGGTCGGCCACCATGTCGGCGAACATGTCCTTCAACAGGCCGGTGACCCGCGCCAGGTCTTCCCTCACCGAGACGGGGAGGTCGACCACGGCCCGCGACCAGTCCTTGGACAGGTTGGTGACCTGCCGCAGCGCGCTGTTGGGCACCACCACCAGTTCGCCCTGCGCCGTCCGCACCTTGGTGACCCGCAACGTCAGCTCCTCGACGGTGCCGCTGATTCCCGTGGACTGCCCGGGCACCGAGAGCCGGATGACGTCGCCGAAGGCGAATTGGTGCTCGGCGAACAGGAAGAAGCCGGCGAGCAGGTCCCCCACCATCTGCTGGGCACCGAAGCCCAGCCCGATGCCGATGACGGTGGCCGGCGCCACCAGCGTGGTGAGCGGGACCCCCAACCGGTCCAGGGCCAGGATGGCCGTGATGAAGCCGACCAGGGCCACCACGACCCACTCCACCGCCTCACTGACCGCCCGCGACCGTTTGAGGTTCTCCGAGGCCACCTGCCCGGACTCGATCTGGGCGCGGATCTGGCCGTCGATCCAGCTGCGACGGCGCGCCCCCACCCAGTGGGCGAACCTGATGAAGAGTCCGGCTCCGAGCACGAGCACGACCGCAGGAAGCAGATGGTTCTGGAACCAGGCGTGGTGGATCATGGGAAAATACCATCCACCAGGCCCTCGGTTGCCCGTCGTGCCCCGCGCCGCCGCCACGACCCGGCCACGACCCGCCACCGACCCGCCACCCACCCGCCACCCACCCGAGCGGGATCGGCAGGGGTACCGTAAACTGACGGTCTGTCAGCTCGGGGCCCGAGCCCCGACCGCCGGACCGCGACCGCCCGACCGCCCGACCGCCCGACCGCCCGACCGCCCGACCGCCCGACCGCCCGACCGCCCGAGAAGCACACCATCACCCCACGGAGGGAACGCAACATGCTCGACTACGTGATCCGCAACGGCCTGGTCGTCGACGGGACCGGGGAGCCCGGCCGCCGGGCCGACGTCGGCATCCGTGACGGCCGGATCGTCGCCGTCGGTCGGGTCGACGAGCAGGGCGGCGTCGAGCTCGACGCCGAGGGCCTCGTGGTGGCGCCGGGCATCATCGACCCCCACACCCACTACGACGCCCAGCTGTTCTGGGACCCCACGGCGTCGCCGTCCAACCTCCACGGCGTGACCACGGTGATCGGCGGCAACTGCGGTTTCACCCTGGCCCCCATCAAGGCCGAGGACCACGACTACATCCGGCGGATGATGGCCAAGGTGGAGGGCATGCCGCTCGCCGCCCTGGAGGACGGCCTCCCGTGGGACTGGACCAGCTTCGGCGACTACCTGGGCAAGCTCGAGGGGAACCTCGGGGTCAACGCCGGGTTCCTCGTGGGACACTGCGCCCTGCGCCGCTGGGTGATGGGCGACGAGCGGGGTGCCGAGGTGGCCACCGACGAGGAGGTGGCCGAGATGGCTGCGCCTGCTGGCCGAGTCACTCGACGCCGGGGGACTGGGCTTCTCGTCCTCGCAGTCCCGCACCCACTCCGACGGGGACGGGCGGCCCATCTCCTCCCGCCACGCCGACCGCCGCGAGATGCTGGCCTTCTGCGAGGTCGTTCGGGACCACCCGGGCACCACCCTCGAGTACATCACCAACGGCTGCCTCGACACCTTCAGCGACGACGAGATCGACCTGATGGTGGCCATGACCACCACGGCGCGCCGGCCGCTCAACTGGAACCTGCTCACCGTCGACTCCCGCACCCCGGACAAGACGTCCCGGCAGCTGGAGGCCTCGGCCCGGGCCGCCGCGGCCGGGGGTCGCATCGTGGCGCTGACCATGCCCACCCTGGTGCCCATGAACATGAGCTTCCGCACCCACTGTGCCCTCTTCCTCATCCCCGGCTGGGGCGACGTGATGGGGCTGCCCGTCGAGCAGCGCATCGAGCAGCTGTCCGACCCGGCGGTACGCCTCCAGCTCGACGAGCTGGCCCACTCCGAGGCCGCCGGGGTGTTCCGACGGCTGTCCCACTGGGCCAACTACATCATCGGTGACACCTTCGCCCCGGAGAACGAGGGCCTGAGCTGGCGTGATGTCGGGTCCATCGCCGAGGAGCAGGGCAAGCCCCCCTTCGACGCCCTGCTCGACCTGGTCATCGCCGACGAGCTCCGCACCGTGCTGTGGCCCAAGGCCTCCGACGGGGACGACGCCTCCTGGCGGGCCCGGGTCGAGGTCTGGGGCAACCCGGGGGCCATGGTGGGCGGCTCGGACGCCGGAGCCCACCTGGACCGGATGTGCGGCTCCAACTACCCCACCTCGTTCCTCGGCGACTGCCTCCGCAAGCGGAAGCTGGTGCCCTTGGAGCGGGCCGTCGCAGCTCATGACCCGAGCACCGGCCGAGCTGTTCGGCCTGCACGACCGGGGCCGGATCGCCGTGGGCCTGTGCGCCGACCTGTTCGTCTTCGATCCCGAGACCGTGGGTTCCGAGCCGGCCACCCTGGTCCACGACCTTCCCGGCGGCAGCCCCCGCCTCATCGCCGACGCCAACGGCGTCGTGCGGGTCCTGGTCAACGGGGTGGAGACCATCGTCGACGGGAAGCCCACCGGCAGCCTCCCCGGCGCCCTGCTGAAGTCCGGTCGCGACACCGTGACCGTCGACCCCTCCCTCGCCGCCGTCTGACCGAACTCGGGGCTGACCGGCCGGCGCGCCGACCCCGGGGTTCCCGCCGCCGGCTGCCGCGCCGCCTCGATCTGTCCTTCCGACACCGACGCCCTACACTGCTGACGAGGCGTCAGATTCACCGCGCCGACCACCACACGCAGACTGCGGCCGAACACGGCCGCCCCGGGGATCCAGGGCGATCCGCCGGCAACAGAAGGGGACCCACCATGGGAGCTCAGGTCACCAGGGACGAGACGAAGGTGCTCATCGGCGGCACGTGGGTGGAGGCCGGCGACGGCACCTACGACATCGTCAACCCGGCCACCGAGCAGGTGGTCGGCCAGGCCCCCAACGCCTCGGTCGACGACGCCAACGCCGCCGCGGCCGCGGCCAAGGAGGCCTTCCCGGCCTGGGCGGCCACCCCGGTGGAGGAGCGCCTGGCCCTGCTGAAGCGGGCTGCCGCGGCCATCCGGGCCAAGGGTGACGAGCTGGTACCGCTGGTCATCGCCGAGACCGGGGCCACGGCCTCGGTGGGCTCCCGCATGCAGGTACCGGTCAGCGCCGCCCGGTTCGACCGCTACTCGAGGGACATCAGCCACGTGCAGGAGCACATGCTGCCCCCGGTGGTCTCCGAGGCCACGCCCCTCGCCCCGGGGGGGCTGATCAGCGCCCTGGCCTACCGTCAGCCCGTCGGGGTGGTGACGGCCATCGCCAGCTACAACTTCCCCATGACCAACATGGCCGGCAAGGTGGCCCCGGCCCTGGCCATGGGCAACACGGTCATCATGAAGCCGGCCCCCCAGGATCCCCTGGCCGTCATCGAGCTGGCCCGGGTGCTCGACGAGGTCGGGTTCCCCCCCGGGGTCATCAACATCATCAACTCGGAGGGGCCCGGGCCGGCCTCCGCCCTCACGACGTCGCCCGACGTGGACATGGTCTCGTTCACCGGGTCCACCGCCGTGGGCCAGCGCATCGCCTCGGCCGGGGCCCCGAGCATGAAGCGCATGCTCATGGAGCTGGGCGGCAAGGGGGCGGCCGTCGTGTTCGAGGACGCGGACATCAAGGGGGTGGTCACCGCCATCGGCTCGGTGTGGGCCTTCCACTCCGGGCAGATCTGCACGGCCCCCACCCGGGCCATCGTGCACCGGAGCATCTTCGACCAGGTGGTGGCCGGCCTCACCCAGTTCGCCGGCGTGCTCAAGGTGGGCGACCCCACCGAACCCTCGACCGTGGTCGGCCCCCTGATCTCGGGAGCCCAGCAGCAGCGGGTCCTCGACTACATCGCCACCGGGCGCAAGGAGGGCGAGGTGGTGGCCGGGGGCGGCCGCCCCGACCACCTGCCGACCGGTTACTACGTGGAACCCACCCTGGTGGTGGGGACCAACGACATCACCGTGGCCCGTGAGGAGATCTTCGGCCCGGTCGTGGTGGCCATCCCCTTCGACGACGAGGAGGAGGGCATCGCCATGGCCAACGACTCGGAGTTCGGCCTCTACGACTACGTCTTCTCGGGGGACACCCCCCGGGCCTTCCGGGTGGCCAAGCAGTTGCGTGCCGGCCACGTCGGCATCAACACCGCCCAGCGGAACATGGACGCCCCCTTCGGCGGGTTCAAGATGAGTGGCATCGGGCGGGACGGCGGCGACACCGGGCTCGAGGCCTACTCCGAGGTGCAGTCCATCATCTGGTCCAGCTGAGCGCCCGGCCGCACCGCCGCCCCGGTCAGCCGGCCCCGAGGAACGGCGCCCCGTAGGTGAACACCCCGCCGTCCGCGCCCACCAACCAGTAGCCGCCGGTGGCGGGGTCGGCGGCCATGCCCACCATCGGGGCGTTGAGCGGCCCGGCGCCGGCGCTGCCCCGGAAGGCCGCGTCGCCGAAGGCGAAGACGCCGCCGTCGCTGGCCACGAACCAGTAGCCCCGTCCGTCCGCCGTGGCGGCCATGCCGTTGACCGGGCGGTTGAGGTGCAAGGAGCCCGTCGAGCCCTCGAACGGCGCCCCGAAGGCGAACACGCCGCCGTCGGAGGCCACCAGCCAGTACCCCCCGGTGGCCCGGTCGGGGGCGATCCCGACCACCGGCGCGTTGAGGTGCTGGCCCCCCATGGACCCGTGGAAGAGGGCGTCCCCGAAGGCGAACACGCCGCCGTCGGAGGCCACCAGCCAGTAGCCGCGGCCGGTGGCGGTCGGGGCCATGCCGACCACCGGGGCGTTCAGGTGCCTCCCGCCCATCGACCCGTAGAAGCCGGCGTCGCCGAAGGTGAAGATGCCGCCGTCGGCGGCCACCAGCCAGTAGCCGCGGCCGTCGGTGGTGGCCACGATGTGGGAGACGGGGGCGTTGAGCGGGGCCCCGGCCATCGACCCGTAGTCGACGGCGTCGCCGTGGGCGGACACCGAGCCGTCGGTGTGGGCCAGCCAGTACCCGTTGGCGTCCGCCGTGGCCGCCATGCCCACCGACGGGGCCGGCAGGTTGGGCTCGCCGGCGATCGCCGCCACCCGGAAGGGGTACGGGTACTGGCCACCGGTCGGCGTCACCGTGCCGTCGGCGGCGATGGTCTGCCCCGGGCAGTAGACGGGTTCCCCACTGGGCGACCCGGCGGCCACCGGGGTGGCCGGCACCGGCAGGCCCTGCACGGCGTCCTGGGCGTTCTGGCGGGCCATGGCCGAGGGGATGGTGGCCGAGGTGTAGCCGAACACCTCGACGGTCCAGGCCCGGCCGCCGCTGCAGGTCACCCCGACGCCGACGTCGGTGTAGGCGGCGCCCAGCATGTTCTGGCGGTGGGGGGCCGAGGCCATGTACAGCCCGTCCATGCCGTCCGAGCCGTCCCCCGGCCAGTACCCGTTGCCGCTGCTGCCGGAGTTGGCGGCCATGATGCACAGCTGGGTGGACGCGCCCGAGCAGGACGGCGACAGGGGCGGGTCGGCCACCGCGCCGGTGGCGGCCAGGTGCTCCGACCAGCCCTGGGCGTAGGCGGCCAGCGACGGGTCCACCTGCAGGGGGAGGATGCCCAGGCCGAAGGCGGCCCGGGCGGCGCGCTCGGCGTTCATCCGGGCCACCAGGTCCTGGGCGTAGAGGGCCTGGACGGTCGACACGTCGGAGACGGTGGCCGCGGCGGCCCGGGGCGTGGCGTCCACCCCCTCGATGACGGAGAACACGGTCACCGCCACCACCACGGCGGCGACGACGGCGGCCCCGAAGGCGGCCCAGGAATGACGGGGGCTGTGCCTCCCGTGGTCACGTGGGGCCCATCGGTACTGGTGGGCCTGGTGCACTGCGGTCATGGCGCTGATCCCTCACACGTCGGTCGGCGCCCCTCAGAGGGTGCTATCGGCGCGATCGGGCGAAAACTGTTGCCCCATGGGGTACAACTGGGCCATGCCGGAGCCTGCGCCCCCCTCAATTCCCTCGTCGTTCACCGAATTGGCGGCCCGGGTGTCCAATTGGGGCCGGTGGGGTCCCGACGACCAGCTGGGCACCCTCAACCTCATCGACCGGGCGGCCCGGCTGCGGGGCGTGGCGTCGGTGCGGGACGGCGACGCCTACTCCCTCTCCCTCCCCCTCTCGGCGGAGGAGGGCATCCAGATGGGGTTCATCCCCGGTCGGGTCAACCCCACCCGGACCATGATCTCGGTCAACGAGCCCATGGGGCCGGGGCCGGGATGGATCGCCTTCTCCGAGGACGTCGTGACCATGGCCATGCAGTGCGCCACCCACTGGGACGGGCTGGCCCACGCCTCGTACGGCGAGGGCCCCGAGGGCGGCCGGCTCTACAACGGCTTCGCCGCCGCCTCCACCACCGAGGCCGGTGCCGGTCGGCTGGGGATCCACCTGGTGGGCTCCCTGGTGTCGCGGGGGTTGCTGCTCGACGTGGCCCGGGCCAAGGAGGTCGAGCTCCTCGAGCCGGGCTACCCCATCACCCCCGACGACCTCGACGCCGCCTGCACCCTCGGCGCCCTCTCGGTCGAGCCGGGCGACGTGGTACTGGTCCGCACCGGCCAGATGGCCCACCTGGCCCTGGCCGGCCGGCCCGGCGTGGGCGGGGCGGAGCCGGCGCGGGACCTCCTGGCCTACACGTGGCCCACCCCGGGCCTCACCGTGGCCACGGCCGAGTGGTTCCACACCCGCGACGTGGCCGCGGTGGCCATCGACACGCTGGTGCTGGAGGTGTACCCCTCCGAGGATCCCGACCTCCCGCTGCCCGTGCACGCGCTCCATCTGGTGGAGATGGGGATGACCCAGGGGCAGAACTGGTTCCTCGACGAGCTGGCCGAGGCCTGCGCCGCCGACGGCCGGTACGAATTCCTGCTCGACGCCACGCCCCTGCCCTTCACCAACGCCCTCGGGTCACCGGTGGCCCCGGTGGCCGTCCGCTGAGCGGTCAGGAGCCGGACGACCGCTTGGAGGCGGCATGGGCCGAGGCCGCCTTGACCTGGGCGGTGCGGGAGGAGGCCGCTCCCCCACCCACCACCGGGCCGGTGCGGGGCAGGGGAACCTCCGACCCGGCCACCTTCACCCCGCCCGGGGCGGGCCGACCGGTGACCGACCAGTGGAGCAGGCGGGCCTGGCTGTCCACCAGCGAGGCGGTGCGGATGCCCCAGAACTCGAACCCGTAGCGGTGGCCGGCCACCTGGGCCAGCATGGCGATGAGAGTGCCGGCCGCGGCCATGGGGTCGGCACCGGCCGGGGACCCCGACGCCTCGGCGTGGGTGGCGATGACCCGGGCCAGGGTCACGGTCACGGCGTTGAGCGCCCGCACCCGGAGCCCCTGGAACCGAAGGTCCCCCTCCACCGTGGTCAGCTCCACCACCCGGAACACGGCCCGGTTGCGCTCCCAGTACTCCATGAACCCCTCGACCACCGCCACCGCGGTGGTCCAGCTGGCCTCCTCGGACCAGTCGCCGTCGACCACGCCGGCCAGGACGCCCACCCCCTCGACCAGCTCCTCGGCCAGCACGGTGATGGCCGCCTCGACGTTCTCGAAGTACTGGTAGAAGGTGGCCGGCGAGGTACCGGCCTGGCGGGCGATGTCGATGACCTTGATGGAACGCCACGGCGTGGCCACCAGCAGCTCGGCCGTGCACTCCAGCAGTCGCTGGCGGGTGGCCAGGCCGCGTCGTCCGGGAACCCGCCCGTCGGTGGTGGCGATCAGCTCCGGATCCTCGGCGTGAGACATGGCGGCCCATGGTACCGAGGGCCGGGGAGCCGTGACGGCCCGGGGACCCTCCCGTCCCTGGTGGACGCCACCGCTCCGGGTGGCAATTCCGAGTGAGAAATCCCTGGCGAGTAGGGTAAACACCCATGGCGAACCGTCCGGTGCCGCGCACCTTGACGCGAGCCCAGCAAGCCCGACGCCAACGTGTCGTCGACGCGGCAATGGCGCTGGGGCTCGACGGGGGCTACGAGGCCGTGCAGATGCGCGACGTGGCCGCCCGCGCCGATGTGGCCATGGGCACCGTCTACCGGTACTTCACCAGCAAGGACCACTTGCTGGCTGCGGCCCTCGTCCACTGGGTCGAGCAGCTCGACAACCGGCTGGCCCAGCAGCCGGCCCAGGGTGACACCGCCGCCGAACGGGTCATCGAGGCCCTCGACCGGGCGCTCCGGGCCATGGGACGCCAACCCCAACTGGTGGGGGCGGTGTTCACCGCCCTGGCCTCCCCCGATCCGGCGGCCGTCGAGTGCCAGCAGCAGGTCTCGGTGCTGATGGAGCGGATCATCACCCGGGCCATCGGCGAGCCCCATCCGCCCAACCTCGGCGACCGGGCCCGGATCCTCGGCCATGTCTGGTACTCGGCTCTGGTCGGCTGGGTCAACGGCTGGAGCAACATGGGACGCGTCCACGACGAGCTGGTCGTGGCCATCGGGCTCCTGCTCCCCTCCGACATCTACGCCGAGGTCTGAGCGGGCCCGGGCCCCGGGTCGGGTCGCAGGCCGGCGCCGTGGCCCCGCGACGGGTCAGGCCGCGGCCGGGGTACCGTCTGACATGCCGTCCGCCATCGAAGTGCACGGGCTGTCCAAGCAGTTCGGACGCGCTGCGTGCCGTGGACCAGCTCACCTTCGAGGTGGCCGCCGGGCCGGGTCACCGGATTCCTCGGTCCCAACGGCTCGGGCAAGACCACCACCCTGCGGATGCTGCTGGGTCTGGTCTCCGTCACCGAGGGCACGGCCACCTTCGGCGGCCGTCGCTACGTGGACCTCGACCAGCCCATCCACCACGTCGGGGCGGTGCTCGAGGCCACCAGCTTCCACCCCTCCCGCACGGGCCGAGGACCACCTGAAGATGGTGGCCCTCGGGTGCCGGGATCCCCATGACCCGGGTGGACGAGACCCTCGAACTGGTCGGTCTGTCCGACGTGGCCCGTCGCGGGTGGGCAAGTTCTCGTTGGGCATGCGCCAGCGCCTGCAGCTGGCCACCGCGCTGCTCGGCGACCCGGAGATCCTGATCCTGGACGAGCCGTCCAACGGACTCGACCCCCAGGGCATCCAGTGGCTCCGCACCTTCATCCGGCACCAGGCCTCCATCGGCCATGCCGTGCTGGTCTCCTCCCACCTGCTCTCCGAGATGGAGGAGACCGTCGACGACGTGGTCATCGTCTCCCACGGGCGGCTGGTCCTCCAGACCACCCTGGCCGACCTCGCCCATCAGGCCGGCACCAGCACCGGCCTGCGCGTCCGCACCCCGGAGATGGCCCGGCTCCGGGCCGTCCTCGACGCCGTCCCGGTGTACTACCGCCAGACGGCCGACGACAGTCCTGACCATCGACGGCGCCACCCCGGAGTGGTTCGGCCCGCTGGCCGCCCAGCACCAGATCGTCCTCTACGAACTCGTCCACGACCGGGGCAGTCTCGAGGAGGTCTTCCTCAGCCTGACCCACGGCTTCGACGCCGTCGATCCCGGCCCATGGGGCCGGGCCGGACTCCCGGGAGCACCGGGGCGGGAGCGCCCGGGCCGGGGCCGTGCCCGGGGCGCCCGGGGGACCGGGCACCCGTGCCCGGAGGCCCGGCATGATCGCCGTCATCCGCTCGGAGTGGTTGAAGCTGCGCACCACCGCGGTGCCGTGGGTGCTGGCCGGCATCGCCGCCGTCATCACCGGGCTGCTCATCCTCCTGATCTTCCTCAACGCGGGCGACGGCGGCGGCGGGACGGCGGGCGCCTCTCGCACGGGCTACCACCATTCCCCACACCACCCAGCAGCTTCGCAACCTGGTCGGGGCCGGACTCGGCAGCTACCTGTTCGCCCTCCTGCTCGGCACCCTGATGGTCACCAGCGAGTTCCGGCACAAGACGGTCACCACGTCGTTCCTGGTCACCCCGCACCGGAGCCGCTTCGTGGCCGGCAAGCTGCTCACCGCGGCCGTCCTCGGCGCCGTGCTGGCCGTGATCCTGCTGGTCGCTCACCGTCGTCGGGGGCGGCCTCGCCCTGTCGGCCCAGGGCGGTTCGTTCTCCGACATGGTCCACCAGATCCCCGCCGTGGCACCCGGGATGATCCTGGTCTTCGCCCTCTTCGCCATCCTCGGCGTCGGGGTCGGCTCGGTCCTGACCAACCAGGTGGCCGCCATCATCGTGTGCCTGGGTTGGTTCCTGATCGTCGAGCAGATCATCGTCCAGCTGTGGCACGGCACCAACCGGTGGGTGCCCACCGGCGCCGCCACCGCCGCCGCCAACATCACCCGGGAACGGGGCGACGCCGACTTCGGGCTCCTCAATTGGTGGCAGGGGGCCCTGCTGATGCTGGCCTACGGTCTCGTCTTCGCCCTCCTCGGCTCCCTGATCCTGACCCGCCGCGACATCACCTGAGCCGGGGGCCCGCCCGTAGGCTGGGCCGATGGCCGATCGACCCCCCGCCGCCCGCCTGCCCGCCCACGGCATCGAGGCCGACCGGGTGCTGGCGGCCATGGCCGGGCTCCGGGCGGACGACCGGGACTGGCGGGGCGGCCGGGTGTTCAGCCTGGTGTACTCGGCCGGCGACGACGTCCACCACCTCCTGGAGCGGGCGGCCACGCTCTACTCGGCGGAGAACGCCCTCAACACCGCGGTCTTCCCCAGCCTGGGCCGGATGCAGGAGGACATCGTGTCCATCTCGACCGGGCTGCTCGGCGGCGACCACCTCCCGGCGGCAGACGCCGGCGGGGTGCGCGGCTTCCTGACCTCGGGGGGCACCGAGTCCCTGTTGCAGGCGACCAGGACCGCCCGGGACTGGGGGCGGGACCGGCACGGGATCGAACAGCCCAACATGGTGCTGGCCACCAGCGCCCACGCCGCCTTCGAGAAGGCCGCACACTATTTCGACGTGGAGTCCCGACGCGTCGCCGTGCGGCCGGACTTCTCGGCCGATGTCGATGCCATGGCCGACGCCGTCGACGACCAGACCGTGCTGGTGGTGGCGTCGGCCCCCACCTACCCCCAGGGCGTGATCGACCCGGTGGCCGAGCTGGCCGGCATGGCCGAGGAGCGCGGGGTCCTGTGCCACGTCGACGCCTGCCTCGGAGGCTTCCTCCTCCCCTTCCTGTACCGCCTGGGTCATGTGACCAGGGCGTGGGACCTGTCGGTTCCCGGGGTCACCTCCATCTCGGCGGACCTGCACAAGTACGGCTACGCCTCCAAGGGCGTCTCGGTCATCCTCTACCGGGACCGGCAGCTGGCCCGGTTCCAGCCGTTCGTCACCACCAACTGGCTGGGCGGCCTGTACGGATCACCCTCCATGGCCGGCACCCGTCCGGGAGGCCCCATCGCCGCCGGTTGGGCCGTGCTCCACCATCTCGGCGAGGACGGCTATCTGCGGCTGGCCGCCGACGCCCACCGGGCGGCCGCCACCATCAAGACAGCCATCGACGACACCCCGGGGCTGGCCCTCCGGGGGGCACCGGACGCCACCGTGCTGGCCTTCGGGGGCGACCTGGACGACGGCCGGATCGACAGCTTCGCCCTGGGCGACGCCCTGGCCGAGCGCGGCGGCTGGTTCTTCGACCGACAGCACCATCCCGACAGCCTCCACGCCACCGTGCAGGCCGGCCATCGGGCCGTGGTCGACCAGCTCCGGGACGATCTGGGCTCGGTGGCCCACCAGCTCCTGGCCTCGGGGGTGCGGGTCGAGGGCCGGAGCGCCCCCTACGGCACGGTCTGACCGGCCCGAGCGAGTCGGCCGGGGCGCGGCCGGTCCGGCGGCCGGAGATCGTCCGAGCAGGAGGTTTCCACCTATTGTCTGGATGCACCCCATGGTCTAGACATGCCCGTCGCGAGGGTCGACGACCCGCGCAGGGGCATGGTGGGCTCCGTAGAGGGCGCGCCAGACGGACGGATCGGAAGTGGGTGGTGATGGACCGCAAGTGGTGGACGCTCATTGCCGTCTGCACCGGCACGTTCATGCTGTTGCTGGACATCACCGTGGTCAATGTGGCCCTCCCGGACATCCAGAAGTCGCTGCACTCGTCGTTCGCCGATCTGCAGTGGGTCGTCGATGCCTACGCTCTGACCCTGGCCGCCTTCCTCCTCACCGCCGGGGTGGTCGGCGACATGTTCGGTCGACGCCGTGTCTACGCCGTGGGCATGGTCATCTTCTCGTTGTCCTCCCTGGCCTGCGGGCTGTCGACCACGCCCCAGATGCTCAACCTGTCACGGGTCGTCCAGGGGGTGGGGGCCGCGGTCATCTTCGCCACGTCGCTGGCGCTGATCGCCCAGGCCTTCGCCGGGCGAGAGCGGGGCACCGCCTTCGGCATCTATGGCGCGGTCCTGGGCGGGGCCCTGGCCATCGGGCCGCTCCTGGGCGGGGTCATCGCCAGCGGCATCGGTTGGCGCTGGATCTTCTACCTCAACCTGCCCCTGGGCGTGTTCGCCATCGCGGTCTGCCTGGCCAAGGTGGAGGAGTCCCGGGACCCGACCCCCCGCCGTATCGACTGGATCGGCTTCATCACCTTCTCGCTCTCGTTGTTCATGCTGGTCTACGCGCTGGTCCAGGGGAACGCCAGGGGATGGCACAGCCCGACCATCGTGGGGCTGCTGGTGGGTTCGGCGTTCCTGATGGTGGTGTTCCTGTTGGCCGAGTGGCTCCAGCACGACCCCATGCTCGATCTGACCCTGTTCAAACGACCGGCGATGGCCGGTGTGTGCCTGGCCGCCTTCACGTTCTCGGCCTCCATCTTCGCCATGTTCCTGTATCTCACGCTGTACCTCCAGGAGGTACTGGGTTACGGGCCGTTCGCCGCCGGCCTCCGGTTCCTGCCCGTGACCGTGCTGGCCTTCGTGGTCGCTCCGGTGGCCGGCAAACTCACGGTCCGGGTCCACGCGCGGTACCTCTTCGGCCTCGGGCTGTTCTGCGTGGCCCTCGGGTGCGAGCTGATGACCGACGTCCACGCCGACTCCACCTGGACGGTGCTCCTCCCCGGCTTCATCCTGGCCGGCATCGGCACCGGCATCACCAATCCCGTCCTGGCCTCGGCCACGGTCTCCGTCGTCCGGCCGGCGCAGAGCGGCATGGCCACCGGGACATCGAGCACCTTCCGGCAGGTCGGCCTGGCCACCGGTATCGCCGGCCTCGGTGCGGTGTTCCTGAGTCAGATCCGCCCCAACACGGCATCCGCGCTCGCCGCCACGCCCGAGGGCCGGAGCGTCCTCGCCAGTGGCGGCGGCCGACTGAACACCGCCTTCACCGGGGGTGGGATCCGCGACGCGGCCTCCTCGCTCCGGACCACCGGGGCCCGGGACGCCCTGATCAGTGCCTACAAGATCGGCTTCACCACCACCTTCGACCGCCTCATGGCCATCGCTACCGCGGTGGCCCTCGTGGGAGCGGTGGGATCGCTGGCCCTGGTTCGTCAACGGGACTTCGTTCCCAGCGTGTCGGCGGACGATCCCGGACCGATGGCCACGGATCTCGCCGCTCCGCCGCGCCGCCGCCATGCCCATTCCAAGCGGCGACGCTGGGAGCGGCGCGTCCCGACCACCCGTGCGGCACGGCCGCCTCCGAGTCGGCCGCGACCTCCGACCGGGGCGTCGGCCGACCGACGCTGAGGCCCGGCGGTGCCGACCCACCGCGCCCCGAGCCCCCAGCCGACCGACCCCTCGCCGAGCCGCACCCGTCACGGCTGGCCCCCGGCCATCCCGACCGGGACCTCATCCTGGCCGCCCACGACGCGGCCATGGCCCGGGGCGAGCCCGGCTACCTCGACCCTCGCTCCGGGCTGTTCGTCCTCACCGCGTCGTACCTGCTGGAGCGGTCGACGTGCTGTCAGACCGGGTGCCGACACTGTCCCTACCTGCAGTGAGCGACCGGGCGCACCGGTCGACACCCGGCGCCTAGGGTTCCCCCGGGGAGCCGGCACCACAGTCCGCCGGCACCCGCCGCCCGCCACCGGAGGAGACGGACATGAAGACCAGGCTCACCGAGATCCTCGGCATCGAACACCCGGTGATGTTGGCCGGCATGGGGGGCGTCTCCTACGCCCCCCTGGTCACCGCGGTCTCCGAGGCCGGGGGGTTCGGGTGCCTCGGTGCCTCGACCATGAGCAACGAGCAGATGGTGGACCAGATCGCCCGGGTGGGCGCCACCACCGACCAGCCGTTCGGCGTCGACCTGCTCACCGCCATGCCGGGGGACCTGGTGGGACAGGTGGAGCAGATCATCGCCGGGGGTGCCTCGGCGTTCGTGGCCGGGCTCGGGGTGCCCGCCGAGGTGGTGGACCTGTGCCACCGGAGCGACGTCCTGGTGGTCAACATGTGCGGCAAGGTGGACCACGCCCGGCGGGCCCGGGACGCCGGGTGCGACATCGTGGTGGCCCAGGGCACGGAGGCGGGCGGCCACACCGGCCAGGTCGCCACCATGCCCCTCGTACCCCAGATCGTCGATGCCGTGGGGGCGGACATCCCGGTGGTGGCGGCGGGTGGGATCTTCGACGGGCGAGGGCTCGCCGCGGCACTGGCCCTGGGTGCGGACGGCGTCTGGGTCGGCACCCGGTTCATCGCCACGCCCGAGGCCCGGGGGGTGGCCGGCTACAAGGACGCCCTCATCCGGACCAAGGAGGACGGCACCACCATCAGTCGGGCCTTCTCGGGCAAGACCATGCGGGTGGTGCGCAACGAGTTCACCCGGTTCTACGACGAGCATCCGGCCGAGCTCAGCCCGTTCCCCGCCCAGCTGGGCACGTCCATCGAGAAGGGTGCCTTCCACCTGGGAGGCGACGAGGACACCCCGGGCGTCGACCCCGACCGCGAGTGCTACCCCACCGGGCAGGGGGTGGGGGCCATCCAGACGCTGATGCCGGCGGCCAGCATCGTCGCCCAGATGGTGCAGCAGGCCGAGCACGTGCTGGGCCGACTGGGCGCGCCGGGAGACGGCTGACGGCGCCGAGGAACAGCGTCGGTTCAGCCGCTCGACAGGACGCGGCGATCGCCGGCCCGCAGGCCGGCGATGAGGCGGCGGTAGGCCCCGGCGGAGTCGTCCCCGAGGGCGTCGGTGTCCAGCCAGTGCGTCCCGTGCTCGCTCCGGTGGCGGTCGATCCCGTAGAGGCCGAAGCGGGGCTGGTACGACCCCCACTCGTAGTTGTCGACCAACGACCAGTGCCAGTAGCCGGTCACCGGGACCCCGCGGTCGATGGCGGCCATGACCGCCGACAGGTGCTCCCGGAGGTAGCGCGGCCGGTCCCACCCGTCGAGCCGGTCCAGCGACCGGCCCTCGAGCACCCGGTTGCACAGCCCGTTCTCGACCACCCACAACGGGAGGCCCGGGGCCAGGTCGCGCTGGGCCTCCAGCCACCCGGTCAGGGCGGCGGGATCGGGGACGTCGTCCCACAGCTCGCGGGTGGGGAGGGGATTGCGCCCGCCGGCGGTCCGGTGGCCGGGCAGACGGAAGTGCCGCGACACCGTGGGGTCGTACCAGTCGAGACCCAGGACGTCGAGGGTCCGCTCGTGGGGGCTGTCATAGACCGCATCGACCGCCCGGCGCGGCACCGGCAGGCGACGATGCACGCGCCCGATGCGTTCGATCGCCCCCACGCCGCGAGCCGGGCGGGGACGCCCGTAGGGCGCGGTGGCGGCGCCCAACCGTCGGACCGCCCGCTCGAGCGCCCCCGCGGGAGGGACCAGGGCGTCGTGCTCCCGGGCCCGGTCGGCCAGCCAGTCGTCCACCTGGCCCCGCTCGACCCCGGCGCTCCGGGCCAGGAGCACGTCGGTCAGCTGGCGATCGTAGGCGTACGCACTCATGCAGCTGTTGTTGGTGGTCACCACGGCGTCAGGTCGGGCCCGGTGGATGGCCTCGTAGCCCCGCACGTGGGCCGTCAGCAGGTGGTCGGTGGCGATGGCCGCGTCCTCGAAGGCCAGGGACCGACCCGGCGGGAACATGCCGAGCAGCCACGAGCCGATGGCCAATACGTTGATCTCGTTCACGGTGACCCACCAACGCACCCAGGGAGCCAGTGCCTCGACGGCCGCTTCGACCCAGCCCCGGTACCGTTCCGGTGCGTCGGGCCGCAGCCAGAGGTCGTCGCCCAGCCAGGCCGGGTGGGTGAAGTGGTGGAGCGTCACCAGCGGCTCCAAGCCGCGGTCGAGGCAACCCCGCACGACGGCCACGTACGAGGCCAGGGCGGCGGTGTCGACCCGACCGTCGTCCGGACAGACCCGGGCCCACTCGACGCCCAGGCGGAAACTGCTGCAGCCCAGGGCGGCGGCCCGGTCGAGCAACTCCTCGGGACGCTCCCAGAAGCGCACGGCGTTGCCCGAGGGCTCCACCCTGCCGACCTGCTCCCAGGCCAGCCAGTTGTTGGCCGGCTGGCCTGGCCCGTTGAAGCCCCCCTCGACCTGGTACCCGGCGGTGGCCACCCCGAAGACGAAGCCGTCGGGCAGGCCCGATGCGGGTGTGTCCCCGGCTGCGTCCCCGGTCGCCGCTGGCTGTACGTTGGAGGACAACGTCGCCACCTCTCCCCTTTGTTCGTCCCGTCGCTCTTCGACCGTGACCGGTCACGGGCCATGGCGGCCGGGTGGTCGCCGTCGACTCGCCGGGACCGGTCACCGTGTCGGATGGCGATGGTAGCTTGCGGCCCGAGTCGCCCCGTGTCCCACCAGCCTCCGACGAACGGACCACCCCCATGGCCAGCCGACCCCATGACGGGCCGCACCTGTGGCCGGCCCGACCCCGTCACCGGCCCGACCCCATGAGGGGCCGCACCCGGTGAGCGTCACCGGCCCCGACCCCGAACGGGTTCCGGTGGTGGTGGCCTCGGGCCAGTCCCTCGAGCGGGACGGCCTGGTCACCCCGGTCGACCTCATGGAGCGCGCCTGTCAGCAGGCGCTGGCCCTCGTGCCCCGGCTCCGGGGAGTAGTCGGCCGGCTCTCTGTGGTCGACGTCATGACCCGCACCGGACCGGCACCGGCCACCGAGCTGGCCCGACGGATCGGAGCGGAGGCCGCCACCTGCGAGGTGTCGAGTATCGGAGGCAACACCCCCCAGTGGTTGGTCAACCGGGCGGCGTCCGACATCGCCGGGGGCCGGCTGTCGGTGACGATCATCGCCGGGGCCGAGGCCATCCGTTCCTCGCGCGCCAGGCGGGCGGCCGGGCTGCCCCGTCATGACGGTGACGACGGACTGCCGCCCGACCCGGTGGTGGGTGACGACCAACCGGGGGTGGGGCCGGCCGAGACGGCGATTGCGTTGCTCATCCCTGTCCACGTCTACCCGCTGATCGAGAGTGTGGTGGCCTGGCGGGCCGGAAACGATGCGGTCCGCCATCGGCACTCCATGGGCCGGCTGTTCGCCCCCTTCACCGAGGTGGCGGCGGGCCACCCCTACGCATGGTTCCCGACCGCCCGCACCGCCGACCAGATCGCCACGCCCTCATCCGACAACCGCATCGTCGCGGAGCCGTACACCAAGCTCATGACGGCATTCCTCGGATCGGACCAGGGAGCCGCGCTGGTGGTCTGCTCGCTGGCCGCGGCCCGACGGGCCGGCGTGGCCGACCGGGCCGTCTTCGTGTGGTCGGGCGCCGAGGCCACCGACGTCCGGTTCCCCACGGCACGGCCCGACCTCGGACGGTCCCCGGCCATCGCCGCCGCCGGGCGGGCGCTGTTCGAGGCGGCCTCCGACGCCGCCGGTGGCCGTGCCGGAATCGGGGTCGACGACGTCGAGCGACTCGACCTCTACTCCTGTTTCCCCTCGGCGGTGGAGCTGGCCGCCGAGGCGCTCGGGTTGGCCACCGACGACCGACGCGGGCTGACCGTCACCGGCGGCCTCCCCTACTTCGGGGGGCCGGGGAACAACTACACCACGCACGGCATCGCCACGTTGACCGATCTCCTCCGGGGCCACGACACCAGGCGCTTCGGCCTGGCCACCGGGCTGGGTTGGTTCATCACCAAGCACGCCCTCGGCCTCTACGGCTCCACACCGCCGCCCAACGGGTTCCGGCGGGCGGACACCGAGTCGGCCCAGGCGCGGATCGACGCATCGGCAGTCGAAACCGCCCTCGAGGTGGACCACGACACCCGAGCCACCGTCCTCGGGGCCACCGTGATCCGGGACGCACAGGGCGCGGCGACCGGGGCACCGGTGATCGCCCGGCTGCCCGACGGACGCCAGATGGCCGTGGCGCCGGCGGACGACGAGGTCACCCATACCATGAGCGGCCAGGACGGGCCCGGACTGGTCGGAAGCTCCGTCGTCGTCCAGGCCGGTCCGGCGCGCTACCGTCTGGCGGCAGGCTGACCGCTCACGGGGAGACCGCCATGTCCGAACTGCTTCGCCAACGCCAGGGTCACATCGAGATCCTCACCATCAACCGGCCCGAGGCCCGCAACGCCATCAACGGCGCCGTGTCCCGGGCCTTCGCGGCGGCCTTCGACGAGCTGGAGGTGGACGACGACTGCTGGGTGGTCATCATCACCGGAAGTGGGGACAAGGCCTTCAGCGCCGGGATGGATCTCAAGGCCTTCACCGCCGGCGAGGCCGGCGAGATCATGGGCGCCAAAGGCGGATTCGGGGGCATCGCCCAGCGGGACTTCGCCAAACCCCTGATCGCCGCGGTCAACGGATCGGCCCTGGCCGGCGGGTGCGAGATCATGCTCTCCTGCGATCTGGTGGTGGCGGTCGAGGAGGCCGTCTTCGGGATTCCCGAAGTCAAGCGGGGTCTGATGGCCGGGGCCGGCGGCCTCATCCGGCTGCCCAAGCGGATCCCACCGGCCATCGCCCTCGAGCTCGCCCTCACCGGCGATCCCATCGATGCCCAGCGGGCGCTGGCCCTCGGGCTGATCAACCGGGTGGTCCCGGCGGACAAGCTGATGGACGAAGCCCTGGCCCTGGCCGGAACCGTCGCCGAGAACGCCCCCCTGGCCGTCCGAGCCTCCAAGCGGGTCATGAAGCAGGCCGGCGAGCTTCCCGACGCCGAGGGATGGGCCATCAACAACGCCGCCATGCCCGAGGTGTTCGGCTCGGCCGATGCCATGGAAGGGCCCATCGCCTTCGCCGAGAAGCGGAAGCCCAACTGGAGCGGTACGTGACCGCGCCTGTCGCAGCCGCCCGGGCCACCGCGGCCCGGGCGGTCCAGGTGACTCCGGCGCGCCCGGGCGAGGCCGTCCGGCGGAGGCTCCCCATGGCACCGCTCGCCCGCCGGTCGGCGTGAGCCTCTTCACGCTGGCCGGGCACACCGGGATGTTCGGAGCCGACGTTCCCTCACTCTCCGACGGGCTCGGTGGGTTCCGGCTGATCCTCCATGTCCTCGCCGCCTCGGTCTGGGTGGGAGGGCAGTTCACCGTGGTCGGCCTCCTGCCCACCGTCCGCACCTTCGGGGACGAGGCTCCCAAGGCGGTCGGGCGGGCGCTGGCCCGCTTGCTGTGGCCGGCCTACGCCGTCCTGGTGGTCACCGGCTTCTGGAATATCAGTGCCCTGACCGTCAAGGACGCCTCGTCGGCCTGGAAGGCCGTCCTCATGGTCAAGATCGCCGTGGTGGTGGTGGCCGGCGTGGCCGTCTTCCTCCACCAGCGGGCCACGAGCAGGCGGGCCACGGCCCTCTGGGGGGCCGTCGGGGCGGTGGCCTCGGTCGTCGCCCTGGGCCTGGGCGTGTTCCTGGCGGGCTGACCAGCACATCCGACGAGTCGGTCGGCACCGAATACCCGGCGGCGCCACGCGTGGCGCCCGCTGCGCAGCGAGCCAGGACGGACAGGTCTAACCTGGAACCAGCAGCCCACAGGCAGCCCGTAGAAGGAGACACGATCGTGCACTTCGGCCCACCCTCAGAGATCTTTGGCGTAGACGGCATCATCATCCTGGTCGTGGTGGTGCTGGTCCTCTTCGGTTCCACCCAGATCCCCAAGCTGGCCCGCTCCCTGGGCTCGGCGCAGAAGGAGTTCAAGAAGGGGCTCGACGAGGGGTCCTCCGAGGACGCCGCAGGCAGCCCGTCGGTGGCTCAGGCCACCCCACCCGCCGCGGTCAGTCCGCCGCCCGCCCCACCAGCCGTCCCACTGAACGCCGAGGGCCAGCAGGGCTCGGCGTCCTGACCCCTCGACCGTCTACCCCTTAGGCCAACCATGAGCGAGGGGACCGCGCCGGGCACGGTGCCACCGACGACACCCGCGGCCCCGACGGCCCCGAGCGGCCCCGACGACCGTCGGCCCGGCGGATCCAGCCACCACGGGCGGTCGCCGCCGCTGGATCCCCCTCTGGGTCCTGCAGCTGGCCGAGCTGGTGGTGGCGTTCGTCCTCGTGGACATCTCCGTCCACGTGGCCAACAGCGGCCTGATGGTAGCGGCGGCCGTGGCCTTCGCCGCCCTGGCCGTCACCGCCCACGGCCCACTGGGCATCTTCCGGATCTGCCCGCCCTGGCTCCACCTGACCCTGGTCATCTCGGTCGCCGCCGTGGTGGCCGTCGCCCCGGTGGTCCCGGCCCTGCGACCGGACATCGAGGGGATCATCGTGATCGAGTTCGGCGCCGTCGGGCTCGTCCGGTTGGCTACCCTGACCGACATGCACGCGTCCTCCCGCTCCCGGCGACCGCTGGCGTCGCGCCGGCACGACCCCTCGGTCATCGACGCCACGGCCACGGTCACCAGCGATGCCGGCGTCCCCCCCACGACCGCAGACACGAGCGCCACCGCAGCGTCCCCGTCCGGGACCGCGGCCCGGCGGGCCGGTCGGGCGGCCGGCACGGCATCGGCCTCGGGCAAACGGGCCGTGGCCAAGCACCGGCCCGAGGCCGAGAAGCAGGTGAAGCGGGCCATCCGGGAGGCCGGCCGGCTGGCGGCGCGGATCACCTCCCACTCCGGGCCGGGTCCGTCCGGCACTTCCCCCGGCGAACCGTCCGACGGCTGAGCGGTGCCCGACGCCGAGTCGCCCGACGACCTCGACGTCCTCGCCGTCGCCGAGCAACTGTGGAACGGTCAGGTCACCACGACCGAGCTCCACCCGCTGCACCCCTCGGCCGGCATGGCCGAAGTGGCCGACGGTGTGGGCTTCGTCCCCTCGTTCGCCAACGTCTCGGCGGTCGAGCACGGAGGACGGGCTCGTCCTGGTGGACACGGGCAGCGCCTTCATGGCCGCCGACATCCACCGCAGGCTCCGCGCCTGGGACCCCGGCCGCCTGCACACCGCCGTCTACTCCCACGGCCACATCGACCACGTCTTCGGCGTGCCGGTGTGGGAGGCGGAGGCGGCCGCCGCCGGATGGCCCGAGCCGGTGGTCGTGGCCCACGAGGCCCTGCCCGCCCGCTTCGACCGCTACATCATGACCGCCGGCTACAACGGCATCATCAACCGGCGGCAGTTCGGCATCGACTCGACCTGCAGTGGCCCACCGAGTACCGCTACCCGGACCGCACCTACCGCGACCACCTCGACCTCGACGTCGGCGGCACGCGGGCCGAGCTCCACCACGCCAAGGGGGAGACCGACGACCACACCGTGGACGTGGTTCCCCGACTCGAAGGTGCTGTGCTGCGGCGACCTGTTCATCTGGGCCTCGCCCAACGCCGGCAACCCCCAGAAGGTCCAGCGCTACCCGCTGGAGTGGGCCGACGCCCTCCGCTCGATGCTGGCCCTCTATGACGGTCCGTCCGGTGGGCCCGAGGTCCTCCTCCCCGGCCACGGCTTTCCCGTGGTGGGACGCGGACCGGGTGCGTCCAGGCGCTCACCGACACCGCCGACCTGCTCGAGTCCCTGGTCGACCAGACCCTGGCGCTGATGAACGACGGGGCCCGGCTCGACGAGGTGATCCACACGGTGACGCCCCCGGCCCGTTTGATGGAGCGCCCCTACCTCCGGCCCGTCTACGACGAGCCCGAATTCGTCGTCCGCACCGTCTGGCGGCTCTACGGCGGGTGGTGGGACGGCAACCCGGCGACGCTCAAGCCGGCGCCGGAACGAGCGCTGGCCCCGAGCTCGCCGAGCTGGCCGGAGGGGCCCGCAGGCTGGCCGACCGGGCCCTGGCCCTCCTGCCCGCCGACGGCCCCGGGACGGGGTCGGCCACGAACGCCGGCGCGGCACCGGACCCCGGGGGCGGGGCAGCCCAGGACCCCGAGCGGGCGCTCCGCCTGGCCGGGCACCTGGCCGAGCTGGCCTGGCTGGCCGCCCCCGACGATCCCGGGGTGCAGCGAGGTGCGGCGCACCGTGTTCACCCGGCGGGCCGACGCGGCGTCATCCACCATGGCCCACGGGGTGTTCACGTGGGCGGCGCGGGAGTCCTCGGACGGGCGGTCCGGGGCCACCGGTGGAGGCCCTCGGTGACGTGGCCGTGGGCACCCCTCTGAACTGGGAGTTCGTGAGCGCCGAACCCAGTCGGATCTGAACTTCTACTTCTGGTCCCGTGCCCACTAGTGTCATCGCCGTGAACGCATTCACAACCCGTTCCTCACGCTCCGCACAGGGGAGCATTCCGCCGACGTCAGGAGTCGGAGCCGACGGTGCGACCGGAGCCCGGGTGTCCCCCAAGGCCCCCCGACGGCACTGGGGTCGCTGGGCCGCCGGCCTGGCCGTCGGGGCACCACTGGTCCTCGGCGGGTGCGACTTCTACCCGACCTACGGGGCGAGCCGGGGCGCGACCAAGCAGGGTCAGGACACCTTCCAGCTGTACTCGGGGATGATGATCGCCGGCATCATCGTCGGCGGCCTGGTGTTCCTCCTGATCCTCTGGACCATCCTGCGGTACCGGAAGCGCTCCGACGACATGCCCCGCCAGTTCCACGAGCAGCGTCCCCATCGAGATCCTCTACACGGTGATCCCGATCCTCATCGTGCTCGTCCTGTTCGTCTTCACCGTGGTCACCGAGAACAACGTCGACGCCACGGTGACACCGGGCGCCAGGTTCACCACCACCGGTGCCCCGGTGGTGCAGATCCGGGTCACGGCCTTCCAGTGGGGCTGGCGGTTCGACTACCCCGGCCTCAACGTCGGCGTGGCCGGGGAGACCACCAACGGACCCAACAACCACGGCCCCCAGATGGTGGTGCCGGTGGGCCAGACCGTGCAGATCACCCTGGTGTCCGACGACGTCATCCACGGCTTCTACGTGCCGGACTTCAACTTCAGCCGCTACGCCCTGCCCGGGGTCGTCAACTTCTTCGACTTCAACGTCCTGCACGCCGGCACCTACACGGGCCAGTGCACCCAGATCTGCGGGCTCTACCACTCGGTGATGTTGTTCAACGTGCGGGCGGTCAACCCCGTGGCCTTCCACCTGTGGGCCAGCGCCCAGGTGCGGGCCGGGCACACCCTGCAGCGCGGCGGGGTGCCGGCCTCCAACATCCCGCCCCGTGACACCACCATCTACCCGTCCAATGCACTTTCGTCGCCCTCCCCGGCCAAAGGATCCGCATGACCACCACCATCGAGCCACCTGACCTGGTCGGTCCCGAGGAGCCGGGAGGCACCGACGGGCACACCCCCGGCCTCCAGCACGAGCATGGCGACCACGCCCACCACGAAGGCCCCACCGGCCTCCTCAAGTGGCTGACCTCCACCGACCACAAGGTGATCGGCATGAGCTACATGATCACCTCGCTCGTGCATGTTCTTCATCGCCGGCATCATGGCGCTGGTCATCCGGACCCAGCTGGCCGACGCCGCACCTCGTCGCTGGTCTCGCTTCCAGACCTACAACGAGCTGTTCACCATGCACGGCAGCCTCATGCTGTACCTGTTCGCCGGGCCCGTTCGCCTTCGGCGGCCTGGCCAACTACATCGTGCCGCTCCAGATCGGTGCGCCCGACATGGCCTTCCCCCGGCTCAACGCCCTGTCCTACTGGCTGTACCTGAGCGGGTCGATCACCATGATGCTCGGGCTTCCTCGTGGCCGGCGGGGCGGCCAGCTTCGGATGGGTGGCCTACGCCCCGCTGTCCAACGCCATCAACTCGCCCGGGCGCCGGCGCCGACCTGTGGATCATGGCCCTGGCCCTCACCGGGTTCTCGGCCATCTTCACCGGCGTCAACCTGGTGCGCGACCATCTTCTACCTGCGGGCCCCGGGCATGACCATGTTCCGGATGCCGATCTTCACCTGGAACATGCTGGTGACCGGGATCCTCATCCTGATCGCCTTCCCGGTGCTGACCGGCGGCGCTGATCATGCTGTTCTGCGACCGCCACTTCGGCACCCACATCTTCACCGTGCAGGGCGGCGGGGTGCCGGTGCTGTGGCAGAACCTCTTCTGGTTCTTCGGCCATCCGGAGGTCTACATCCTGGCCTTGCCCTACTTCGGCATCGTCACCGAGATCATCCCGGTCTTCTCGCGCAAGCCCGCTCTTCGGCTACAAGGGCATGGTCTTCGCCACCATGGCCATCGCCGCCCTGTCCACCGGGGTGTGGGCCCACCACATGTTCACCACCGGCGTGGTGCTGCTGCCCTTCTTCTCGCTCCTCAGCCTGCTCATCGCCGTGCCGACCGGCATCAAGTTCTTCAACTGGATCGGCACCATGTGGCGGCGGCCAGCTGACGCTTCACGACGCCCATGCTGTTCTCGCATCGGCTTCCTCTTCGCCTTCCTGATGGGCGGGCGTCACCGGCATCATGCTGGCCTCGCCGCCGATCGACTTCGTCACCCACGACACCTACTTCGTGGTGGCCCACTTCCACCAGGTGCTCTTCGGCACCGCGGTCTTCGCCGGGTTCGCCGGGCTCTACTACTGGTATCCCGAAGATGTTCGGCCGGATGCTGCAGCGACGAGCCTGGGCAAGTGGCACTTCTGGCTGCTGTTCATCGGCTTCTGGGTCACGTTCATGCCCCAGTACGTGGTCGGCCTGCTACGGCATGCCCCGGCGGGTGGCCGACTACCCGTCCAACCTGGGCTGGACAGACGCTGCAACATCGATCTCGACGGTCGGCGCCTTCATCATCGGGGTCTCGTTCGCTGTTCTTCCTGGTCAACCTCTGGGTGTCGTGGCGCAAGCCGGTCCCGGCCGGGGACAACCCCTGGGACGCCCACACCCTCGAGTGGTTCACCACCTCGCCGCCGCCGCACCACAACTACACCCACCTTCCGCCGATCCGCTCCGAGCGGCCCGACCTGGGACTACAACCACCCCGAGCACCGCACCATCCACCGACCACAGAAGGCCCGACCGTCCACCCCGGTGGACGAGCCCGAGACGGTGGGAGCCGAGTCGTGAGGGTCGACGGGCTGGTTCCTGGGCGGGGTCGGTGTGTTCTTCGGCATCATCGGGGTCATCTACTGGTTCACCAGCTACGAGGACGCCGGCTTCCTGATGCTCATGGGCTCGATGCTGCTGGGCCTGCTGCCCGGCTCGTACTACCTGTGGTGGTCGTACAAGATGAAGCCGCAGCCCGACGACGACCCCAACGCCGACATGGCCGAGGGGGCCGGCACCGTCGAGTCGTTCCCGGGCTCGAGCATCTGGCCGTTCGTGCTGGGCATGGGGGCGATGTTCACCGTGCTCACCTTCGTCTTCGGTCTGTGGCTGGCCCCGATCGGAGCCGCACTGATCCTCTCGGCGGCCATCGGCGGCACCATGGAGAGCCGCCGCGGCGGCGCCCACTGAAGGGTGCATGGTCGGGCCGGCTCTCCCCGGCCTGACCTTCCGGGGGCGCAAACGGGGCTCGGGGTCAGCCGGCGTCGACCCAGCTGACCCCGATGACCTCCGCTCCCCCGTGGGAGCCGATGACGGCGCCCAGCTCCCCGACCCGGATGGCCGTGCGCGGGAAGCGGGGGGCGATGAGGTCGAGGAAGACCTCGAGATCGGACGCCTCCCCGTGCATCACCGCCACGTCGGCGATGTCGCCGGCGGCCAGCAGGCGCTCGGCCAGCAGGTGGAGGACCTTGGTCCGGGTACGGGCCCGACCGGCCTCCCGGACCACCCCGCCGCTGACGTCGATGAGGGGCTTGATGGACAGGGCGGAGGCCAGCAGGGCCTTGGCCCCGCCGATGCGTCCGCCCTTCTTGAGGTTCTCCAGGGTGTTGAGGGCGGCCAGGACGTGGGTGCGGGCCACCAGCCGCTGCGCCAGCTCCCGCACGGCGCCCACCCCGGCACCGCTCCGGGCCAGCCGGGCCGCCCCCAGCACGATGGTGCCCAGACCGCTCGAGACCGACCTGCTGTCGACCACGTGGACCGGCACGCGTCCCTCGAAGCCGGCCGCCGCGGTGACCGCCGACTGGGTCGTGTTGGACAGCTCGCCGGAGATGGTCAGGCACAGCACCGCATCGGCCCCGGCCTCCTCGGCCCGACGGAAGGCGTCCTCGAACGAACCGGGCGAGGGGCAGGCCGTCTGGGGCAGGGCGTCCGAGGTGGCCATCTTGGCGTAGAACTGCCCGACGCTCAGGTCCCGGCGGTCGATGAACTCATCCGTGCCGAACCGGATGCTCAAGGGCACGATCTCGATGTCGAACGGCTCGATCTCGTCCTCGACCAGGTCGCTCGAGCTGTCGGTCACTACGTAGACGCCGGGCATGCGAGGCTGCTCCTCCTGTCGGTTCACCTCGGGGCGGGGCCCGTCGGTTCGGACCCCTTGAATCTGACACTGCCAGGTCATCGGCGCCAATTGCACCACCGAGGGACGATTGACCCCGGCTCGGGAACTCCCTTACAGTCTGCGCTGATGGAGAGCCACGTGGCGAGCGGGATGCTCCTGCGGGTCATGTGCGCCTGAGCGGGTGTCCGTCGTCGACACGGCCCCTGTCGTCACCCCCGAGTCGGGTGGGCGCCGTCATCCGGCCCGCCGGGCCGAGCGCCACTGGGGCACGGTGGGCGTGGCGGTGGCCATCACGTTGGTGGCCCTCCTGCCGATCATCACCTTTCTGATCCAGCGATGGGGCAGGGTCTACGTTCCCGTAGGGGACTCTGCCACCTTGGACCTCCGGATCCGGGACGTCTGGTCGTTCTCCTCGGACACCCCGCTGACCGGTCCCTACAGCCGGTTCGGGTGGAACCACCCCGGGCCCATGATGTACTACCTGCTGGCCGCGTTCTCGGGGATGGCCCGCCAACCGGCGTGGGCGTCCCTGGTGGGCGACGCACTCCTGCAGGGCCTGGCGGTGGTGTGGACGGCACGGCTGTCGTGGAAGGCGGGGGGGCTCCGGTGGATGGTCCCGTGGTTGGCCGTCGTGACCCTGTCCTACTGGGCCACGGGACCCTGGATCTTCCAGCAGCTGTGGAACCCCTACCTCCCCTTCCCGTTCTTCACGTTGCTGTTGCTGCAGGCCTGGCTGGTGGGGTCGGGCGAGGCACGGCGTCTGCTGGGCCTGGCCTTCGTGGGGTCGTTCCTCATCCAGGTCCACGTGAGCTACGCCCTGCCCGTGTTGGCCGTCTCCCTCTGGGCCGTGGTCCGGCTGCTGGCGGCCGAGCACCGGGCCGGGAGGAGCGCGCGCCGCTGGTCGCTCTGGTGGCCACCCCTCGTGGTCCTGGCCGCGATGTGGTTCGTCCCGTTGGTAATCGACACCGCGCTGCACTTCCCGGGCAACACCGTCCGCCTGGTCGAGTTCTACCTCGGCCTCGACGGATCCCAGCACCTCCCGCGGCTCGGGATCCAGCGGGCGGTCGGCTATCTGGCCGCCGAGTTCCGGTGGCGACCGCCGTGGTTGGGCGGGGCCGACCCGCCCAACTACTTCACCTCCCTGACGGCACCCTCTCCGGCCGCCTACCTCCTGGGACCGGTGGTCCTGATCGGCGCCTCATGGCTCCTGGCCCGCTGGCGCCGGCGGACCGACCTGGTGGCCCTGGCGGAGCTGCTGGCCGTCGTGGTGCTGGCGGCGCTGGTGGCCCTGGCCGTCCTCAACGGTCCGCCCTACCCGTACCTGTTCTACTGGCGAATCCCCATCGGGGCGGCCACCGTGGTCATGGGCCTGGTGGTGCTGGTCGACACCCTCCCGGCGGCGGCGCGCCGCCTGGGCCGAGTGGTGCTGGGCTGCCTGTTGGCCACCGGCCTGGCCATCGCGTCGATCAGCTTCACCCGCACGGTGGCGGCCGCCGACGGGCCGGTGGCCGCCATGGAACCGGTGGCGGCCTCGATCATCGGCCAGCTCCGGGACGAGGGTCAGCCCCACGGGAAGGTGCTGCTGCGCGGGTACGGCACCCCCCTCGGCGGCCTCCACGCCGCGTTGGTGGACCAACTGGCCAGGGAGGGCGCGCCGGTCTCCGTGGACAAGGGGCTCGGCTATCAGTTCGGCGACACCCGCACGGCGTCCCCGTCCGCGGTCGGTTCGGTGTGGTACGTGATCGAGGAGAGCGAGCTGTACAGCCTGATCACCCGACTTCCCGACGCCCGCGTCCTGGCCCGGTCCCACCCCCTCTCAGCCCCCGAGCTGGTTGAGCTGGTCGCCCTGCAGCGCAAGCTGGCCGACCAGCTCACCGCGGACGGACGGGCCGGCGACGTGGGCAAGCTGGGCAGTCCGTACGGACCGGACGAACTGGTCGGGGCGGCCGGCATCGCGCCCGCCGACCTGGCCCGGCTCAAGGTGCTCAACTGGAAAGTGAACGACCACGTCTGTTTGTGCTCGGTCATCGCCTTCCGGCCCGACCAGATCCCGCCCCTGCTCCGGGGGGGATGAACTTCACGCGGCGGGGTCGTTCCGGGTCAGGGCGTCTCCACGGTGGCCGGCGGGGTGCTTTGGGCGTGGCTCCGGCGGCGCCGGTGGCGGCCGTGGCCCGCCACCCGCCGCCCCAACCACCGGAACGACAGGACCAGGGCCGGCGCGGCCAGCACCACCAGGCACACCTCGAAGGGGGCACGGAACCGGACCGATCCGTAGTAGAGGGCGCTCACCAGCGTCAGCACTCCGGCCGGCACCAGGAGGAACCACTGCCGGAGACGGCGCCGACGCAGGATCACGATCCCGGCGACAGCCGCCGGGAGCAGCGCGTAGTAGACGATCAGTCCGGCCCGGGCCGCCGGCTCCGGACGGCCCTCGTTGACGTCGGTGTGGACCATCTGTAGGGGCTGGTAGAAGTCCCAGAGGCGACCGATCCGGGCCAGCATCACGACCGGGAGCCGGGCGGCGTGGTGCTCCATGTACCGGATGGCGGCCCGGCGGTCCAGCGACGACTTCACCGATTCGTCGGGGGAGTTGATGGAGCTCACACAGCCGAGGTGCCACGTGCCGAGGCCCTTGCCGCCGTAGGCCTGGGCGCAGTTGGCGCCGAGGAGGGCCAGACCGTCGCCGGTCGAGAGGTAGGTCGGGTCCTCGAAGGTGGCCAGATTCCTTCCCACCCACGGAGCCAGCACGACCAGCACGGCCAGCACACCCACCCCGGCCAGGGCGAACCGGCGCAGCACACCGACCCGGCGTGCCGCCAGTGCCGCCGGAACCAGCAGAGCGGGGACGAACAGGATGAATTCGGCCCTGACCAGGGCCTCGGCTCCGCAGGCCACGCCGAGCAGGGCGGCGTTGACCCAGGTGGGCGAGCGCAGGAGTCGAACCACGGCCAGGAGGATCAGCGCCATGAGGAGCATGGCCGGGGTCTCGGACATCACGATGCCGTTGGGGATCCAGAAGTTCGGAGCCAGGGCGGCCAGGCCGGCCGCCACCAGCCCGACCCACGGTCCGGCTACCGCCCGGCCCAGCAGACCCACGCAGAGCACCGTCCCGGCGCCCAGCACCGCCATGGTGATCCGCTGCAACCCGGTGCCGTGGTGGACGCCGAAGGGGAGGGTCACCCCTCCGAGGATCAGCGACGTGAGCGGCGGGTGGGCGGCCGTCGGGGCCGTGCCGAACGGGGTGCGGAAGAACTGTCCCTGCGCCAGTCCGTTGCCGGTGACGCCGTACCAGAAGGAGTCGTAGATCCTGCTGTTCTCGTTGCGGGTGACCAGCAGCACGTAGCCCACCCGGAACCCGAGACCGAACAGCGTGATGCCACCCAGGGCGACGGCGAACCGGCGCGCCCGCATGGGTCCGCCGATGTCCGGTGCGCGGGGCGTGGTCGGGCGCTCGTCCCCGGGGCTGCCCACGGGAACGGCGGGGAGGACAGCCATGGGCCCGCTCAGGGCCATCGGTACCGAAGCGTCATCGCCCTCCCGTGCCCCCGCCGGGCTGCCGCCTGCCGTGGCGTCGGAACCGCATGACCGCAGCGTACGCCGGTCCGAGCCCGACCATCACGGTCGGGCGACGACCGTCGGTCGGGTCAGCGCATGACCCGGCGGACACCCTCACCCGTGGCCAGGGCCGGGTCGACCAGGTCGATGTAGGTCGGCACCGGGATGGCGTCCAGCTCCTCGGTACCGTCGCCGGGACGGGGCTGGGACTCGGTCGTGGTGTACTCGCCGGAGGTCGACCGCGAGACGACCAGGGCCCGCTTGCGCTTGCCGATGCCGTCGGCCGCCCGCATCTCGTTGCAGATCTTGTAGGCCAGGAAGTAGGCGATGATCGGCCCGATGACCACGGCGAACCGGAAGAACCACAGCACCCAGTTGAGCGAGATCTGGAAGAAGTTGGCCAGCACGTCGGTCGACGATGGCGAGGAAGGTCATGCCCAGCAGGGCGAGCATGGCGGCGCCGGCCGCCGGTGCGCTTGGGCCGGTCCCGGGGCCGGTCGAGCAGGTTGTGGTAGGCCGGTCCTTGGTGTGCCTCGACTCGATGAAGGGCCAGATGAGCAGGATGTTGAAGATGAGCCCGGGGAAGATGACGGCGGGCAGGAAGACCTCGAGCGGGATGGTGTGGCCCCAGCCCGACCCACTCCCAGCTGGGCATGATGCGCAGCGCGCCGTCGAGCCAGCCCATGTACCAGTCGGGCTGCACGGCGTAGGAGATCTGGTACGGCTCGTACTGGCCGAACTGCCAGATCGGGTTGATCTGGGCGAAGCCGCCGAGGAGCGCAGGTCACGGCCGTGATCATGAACAGGAAGCCGGTCGTCTTGGCCATGAAGGTCGGGAACATCGGGCGAGCCGACCACGTTGTGCTCGGTCTTCGCCCTTGCCCGGGGAACTGGGTGTGCTTCTGGCGCACCAGCAGGCCCAGGTGGGCGGCGAGCAGCCCGATGAGGACCAACGGGCACGATCAGCACGTGGAGGATGAAGAACCGGGGGATGATCACCCCGTTCCCGGGAAGTTGCCCCCGAACAGGAAGAAGGCCAGGTAGCTGCCGACGAGGGGGATCGACTCGATGATGGAGTAGGCGATGCGGATGCCGGTCCCCGAGACCAGGTCGTCGGGCAGCGAGTAGCCGAGGAACCCGTTGACGATGCGCCAGGATCAGCATGGTGACGCCGATGATCCAGTTGAGCTCGCGGGGCTTGCGGAAGGCACCGGTGAAGAAGACGCGGGCCATGTGCACGACGATGGAGCCGACGAAGATGTCGGCGGCCCAGTGGTGCATCTGGCGCATGAGCAGGCCGGCGCGCACGTCGAAGGAGAGGTCGACCGTCGAGGAGTAGGCCTCGGACACCCGCTGGCCCCGGAGCGGGACGTAGGAGCCGTGGTAGACGATCTCGTGGGCCGAGGGGACGAAGTACAGCGACAGGAAGACGCCCGGTGGCGAACAGCACCACGAAGGAGTACAGGGCGATCTCGCCCGAGCATGAACGACCAGTGGTCGGGGAAGATCTTGTCGAGGAAGGTGCGGCCGCCCTTGGCCACGCCCAGGCGGTCGTCGAGCTCGCCGACCGCCTGCCGACGTGCCGTAGGGGCCGATGGCGACTCGGCGCTGCGCTTCGCTCGGGAGCGCGGCTCACGGCGCGCTCCCAGAATCCGGGGCCGACGGGCTGGTCGTAGCCGGCCTGGCGACGCAGGAACCCGTCGTCGTCGACGGCGAGGGGCAGCTGGGGCAGCGGCCGGGGGGCGGGGCCGAACTCGGGCACGGCGCCGGTCAGCGACGTTGAACATCGACTGGTGGCAGGGGCAGACCAGCTGCTGGGTCTGCTGCTGGTAGAGCCCGACCGGGCAGCCCAGGTGGGTGCACAGCTTGGAGTACGCCACGTAGCCGGCCACGCCCCAGTCGGTGCGGCCCGGGGAGGTCAGGGGTTGCAGGTCCTCGGCCAGGCGGATCAGGATGACCTGGTCGGCCGAGGAGCCGGCGAAGCCCCGGGGGAAGACGGTGAGGATGCCGCCCACGTCGAGGTCGTCGACGGTGATCTGCCGGCCCGTCGACGGTCGACCAGCTCGCTGCCCTTCCGCCAGTTGGTCGTGAACAGCGAGGTGGCGGTCGCCCGTGGGTCCTCGCTCTTGGCCGGCTTGGGCCCGAGCGAGCGGAGGAGGGGGAAGAGCGAGCGACGATGCCGATGACCGCCGACGCCCAGCGGCGAACAGGCCGCCGAGCAGCTTGCGCCGCCGGACCACCATGCCGCCGCGCTCGGCGACGGCCGCCGTCATGGCCTCGCGCTCGTCCTCGGTCGACTGGAAGGCGTGGCGCTCCTCGACGAAGGGGCCCTGGGGCATCAGGTACTTGCCCCACGCCGTCACCCCGAAGCCGAGGGCGAGCAGGCCGACGCCGAGGGTGACGGCCTGCCACTGGGTGCTGGCCGTCCTCCCAGTAGGCCACGCCGAAGCCGATGAAGCCCAGGAAGCCGACGAGCATGGCCATGCCCGCGACCGCCTGGGCCGCCTCGGGATGCTTGGCGTAGGGCTGGAGGTGGGGGTCGTCGAGGGCGGCCGGCGGGAGCGGTCCCTCGAGTCCGCGGGTCGTGGTCGTCGCTCACGTGCGGTCTCCGATCCAGAAGCAGACGAGCATCAGCACGCCCACGCCGAGCAGCAGGCCGACGAAGCCCTCGCCCACCGGGCCGATCCCGCCGAGTCCGACGCCGCCGGGGTTGGTCGGGTGCTGGATGACGCCCGTGCACGTAGGCGACGATGTCCCGGGCCTCGGTGTCGGTGAGGTTGCCGCGCTGAAGTGGGGCATGTTGCGCCGGACCGGTCCGGATGGCCTCGACGATCTGGGTCGGCGTGGCCAGGTGCAGGCCGGGGGCGTAGGTGCCGTAGGCCAGCGCGTCGCCGGCGCCGGTGATGGTGTGGCAGGCGGCGCAGTTGAGGGTGAACAGGGTGCTGCCCGCTTCGAGGTCGGCGTCGATCGGTGTTGACCACCGGGACCTGGACGGCCCTCGCCGGGGGTCAGGGAGCTGCACCCAGGCGGCGATCTCGAGGGTCTGCAGCCGGTTGAACCGGGGCGGCTTGCGGGTCGGCCTGGACGCTGGAGTTGGCCAGCGGGCATGCGGCCGGTCGACACCCAGAAGTCGACCGTGGCCGCCCCCAGGCCCTGGAGGTTGGGGGCCCGCGTCGGTCCCGAGGGCCTCGGGGCCGTGGCAGCTCGAGCAGTTGGCCGAGAAGAGCGCCTCGCCAGGGGCCTCGAAGGCCTTGGGCAGCGACACGTAGAACAGGCCGGTCTGGTTGGAGGGAGCGGCGTACTTGAGGGCGCCCGAGGCCGTCACCGGGGAGGTGTTGGCCGGCGCGGCGGTGGTGGCGGTGGTGGACAACGCCGGCAGGGTGGTGGTCGGGGTGGCGCTGATCGGGGCGACGGCCGGCGTGGTCGTCGAGGTGGAGCCGGCCGGGGCCGCCGCCGGGGTGAAGGCCAGCAGGCCGACGATGGCCACCACGCCGACCAGGGCGGCGGGGGCCAGCCACCCGGGCACGGAGGACGTGCGCTGATCCGGGGTCCCATCTATTTGAGCAGGAACAGGCAGGCGTAGAGGCCCGACCCAGACGATGTCGACGAAGTGCCAGTAGTAGCTGACGCCCTGGAAGACCGGCGTCTCGCCCGGGTCGCCCTTGGGACCCTTCAGCCGGCCCAGCAGGAAGATCATGGCCACCAGGCCGAAGAAGACGTGGAGGCCGTGCAGGCCCGACATGATGTAGAAGAGCGAGCCGTAGGACGTTGGGTGGGGTTCGTGGCCGGGTCGTGCGGAAGTCGACCCACTCGAAGAACTGGTTGGCCAGGAACAGCGCGCCGAGGACGAGCGTGGCCACGATCCAGATCTTGGCCGCTGCGGCGGTCGCCCCGCTCCTGGTCCCAGACGGCCTTCTGCATGGTGAAGCTCGAGGACACCAGGACGAGGGTGAAGATCCCGGCCCGGACCGTGTCGAGGTGGGTGCCGGCCGGCGGCCACGACCGAGGCGTGGGCCCGGATGGTGAAGAAGGCGGCGAACAGCGCCGCGAAGAACATCACCTCGGAGCCGAGCCAGATCATGACGCCGACGGCCAGCATGGACGGCCGGTCGGGGCGGTGGCGCTGGCGGGTGGTGACCGCCGGTTCGGCGGCGAGAGCCTGAGTCACGCCGTAGTTTTAGTCGACTCGACCGATGGCCGACTGGGCCAACCCGGGACGGCCGCTCCGAGGTCGCGGGCACCATTCCCGTGGCGTCGGCCCGGGCACCCATGCCGATCCGGCGGATCCGACGGGCGCGGACCCGCCGCGGCACGACCGCCAGGCGCTCGGCGATCGGGCGCGCCGTCGAGGGCAGCGGGGAGCGGCGCCAGGTGGACCACACTCAGGCGCTGGGTGGGCCGGGTCAGGGCCACATACAGGGTGCGCAGCCCGCGGGCGGTCTCCCCGGCGATGACGGCCGGCTCGACCACCACCACCGAGTCGAACTCGAGCCCGTTGGTCGCGTCGGCGGCCAGCAGCACCAGCGGCTCGGACAGCCCGCCCTTGCGCATGTCCCGGGCGTCGACCACGGGCAGTTCGGCGGCGGCCAGGGCGTCGGACAGAACCGGCAGCAGCGTCTCGGGAGCCAGGATGGCCACCCGGCCCGGTGTCACCGCCATCACCTCCTCCCCGGCCACCTCGGCCACCCGGCGGGCCAGGTCGCCGACCGTGGCACCCTGGGACGTGCCACCGGTCCCGAGCACCGGGACCATCCGCGGCTCCACCCCGGTCCGGCGGACCGGCGTCGGCGGGCTTGAGCTCGGGGGCGGCCACGGCCAGGACCCGGGTGGCCACGGCCAGGACCTCGGCCGGCGTGCGGTAGCTCACGGTGAGCTCCACCGAGCGGCCGGGCGTCGCGGGGTCAGATGGTCGGTGATGTCGTCCCACGACGACGGCGCCCACGGAGCCGGTGGCCTGGGCGATGTCGCCGACCACGGTCATCGAGCCCGACAGCGAACGGCGGGTCAGCATGCGCAGCTGCATGGGCGAGAGGTCCTGGACCTCGTCCACCACGATGTGGCCGTAGCTGTGCGCGAGCCCGTCCGTCGGCGGCTCGCCGCCGGACGCGGGAGCCCGAGGCCAGCGGCGCCGGGCCTCGTCGACCAGCGGCGGGCGATCGGCCGCGGCGACCAGGGCGACCTCGCTCGAACGACGCCGACGCGGGGCCGGTAGCGAGCAGGAGCTGCTCCTCGGTCGCGACGAGCACGCCCTTGCGCGGCGGCGGCGATGAGCGGCGCGGCGCCGAACAGGTCGTGGAGGAGCTCGTGGGGCGAGAGCCGCGGCCACATGCGGTCGAGGGCTTCGGCCATCTCGGGCACCCGCTTCACCTTGCGGGTGAAGTCCTCCAGGTCGAACTCGTCGTCGGCCAGCTCGGACGGGTCCTCGTAGCCGGGGAAGGCCGTGACCGGGGCCGGGGCGCCGACGCCCAGGGTCTGCTGGGTCTGCCGAGCCCGGTCGGCCAGCAACTGGGCCACCGACTGCTCGACCAGCCGCCGGCGGGCGTTGTGGGTCCCGGGGCGGCGCCGGGCCGTCGTCCACGATCCGCCGGCTGTCCTCGGCGCGTCAGGCGCAGCACGAGGGCGCCGAAGGGGACGGCGACGTCGTCGGCCAGCGCCCGCTGCCGGGTCCGCACCGCCCGGGCCACCACCTTGGCCATGCGGGCGTCCCCCTTCAGCCGGGCCACGTCGACCGGTCCGTTCTCCTGGATCCGGATCTCGGGCACCAGGCCCGACACGGTCGACAGGGTCACGCCGGTCTCCCCCAGCGAGGGCAGCACCTGCTCGATGTAGCGGAGGAACAGCGGGTTGGGCCCGACCACCAGGACCCCCTGGCGCTCGAGCGGGAACCGGTGGGTGTAGAGGAGGTAGGCGGCACGGTGGAGGGCCACCGCCGTCTTGCCGGTGCCCGGGCCGCCCTGGACCACCAGCACCCCGGGGAGCGGCGGCGGATGATCTCGTCCTGCTCGCGCTGGATGGTCGCGACGATGTCGGTCATCCGGCCCGGTCCGGGCCTGGTCCAGCGCGGCCAGCAGGGCGGCCGGACCCCCGATGGGCAGGTCGCCGACGATCAGCTCGCCGCCTCCGTCCCCTCCGTCGTCGAACCCCTCGGCGCTCTCGGCCGCCAGGCCCGGGGGCGCCGGCTGCCCCACCGAACCGGGGACGGCGAACCGCTCGTCCTCCAGGCCCACCACCCGGCGGCCCTCGAGGGCCAGGTGGCGGCGGAGCACCAGGCCCTGCGGGTCGCGCCCGGTGGCCCGGTAGAACGGCTCGGCGATCGGAGCCCGCCAGTCGACGACCAGGGGGTCGTGATCGGCACTGTGGACGGCCAGCCGGCCGATGTGGAAGGTCTCGGTACCCGGGTCGGACGGCTCGGACGGCTCGGACCCCGCCGCCTCCGCCCGGTCCCCGTTGACCCCGTCCAGCACCCGGTCGATCCGGCCGAAGGAGAGGGCCTGGTCCCCGATGTCGAGCTGCTCCAGGCGGGCCAGGCTGGTGCGGACGACACGTCCCGCTCGGTGCGCGACTGGAAGGTGCCCCCCTTGCCCAGGTCGAGCACCCCCTCGAGCATGGCGTTGGCCTCGCTCCGCATGGCGTCGAGGCGGGCGTAGGCCATGTCCACGAACTCCTGCTCGGCCCGTTGCTCCGCTTCCACCCCCACCTCCGATCTCCCTGCCCCGTACGGCTCAGGGGAACCCTCGATTGTATGCCTGACACGCTCGGCCCGTGACGGGGTCCGCGGACGCGGTGGCCCCGGCGCGCCCCGATGGGAGCATCGACCACCTCCTAGACTCGGAACATGGCCGACACCGCGGGAGCACCACGGCTTCGCCCGGCGGCGGTCACCCGGAACCGACCGGCGGCGGGCCCGACCCGCCCGACCTCCCACTGAGGGCGTCGGGGCGTCGGACGTGAGCAGCTCGGGGTCCTCGCCTTTCGACGACTCGCCGTTCATGCGCGCCTGCCGCCGCCTCCCGGTGGACCGTGTCCCGGTGTGGTTCATGCGACAGGCCGGCCGGTCACTCCCCGAGTACCGGGCGGCCCGGGGATCCGGCAGCATCCTCGAGGCCATCGCCCGGCCCGAACTGGTGGCCCGCCTGACCCGCCAGCCGGTGGACCGCTACGGGACCGACGCGGCCATCTTCTTCTCCGACATCGTGGTCCCGGTGGCGGCCATCGGCTTCGGCGTGGACGTGGCCCCGGGTACCGGACCGGTCGTGGCCGAGCCCTTCAGGGGCCGCCGGGACCTGCAGCGCCTGCGACCGCTCGAGCCCGAGGTCGACACGCCCTACGTGATCGAGGCCGTGCGGCAGCTGGCCGCCGAGCTGGGGGTCCCCCTGATCGGGTTCGCCGGCGGGCCGTTCACCGTGGCCAGCTACCTCGTGGAAGGGGGGCCCTCCAAGAACTTCACCAAGGTCAAGGCCCTCATGCACGGCGACCCCGGGTTGTGGCACGAGCTGATGGAGCGGCTCGGCGACCTGGCCCTGGCCTCGCTGCGCTCCCAGCTGGATGCCGGGGCCACCGCCGTCCAGCTGTTCGACAGCTGGGCCGGCATCCTGACGCCGGCCCACTACCGCGAGCTGGTCCTGCCGGCCACCCGGCGCATCTTCGCCGAGCTGGCCACGAGCCACCCGGGCGTCCCCACCATCCTGTTCGGGGTGGGGACCGGCGAGCTGCTGAGCCCCATGGCCGGGAGCGGGAGCTCGGTGATCGGCATCGACTGGAGGGTGCCGCTGGACGAGGCCCGGCACCGCGTCGGTCCCCGCCTGGCCGTACAGGGCAACCTCGACCCGGCCCTGTGCCTGGGGTCGTGGGCGGTGGCGGCGGCGGAGACCCGGGAGGTGCTCCGGGCCGCCGGCACGCAGCCCGGTCACATCTTCAACCTGGGGCACGGGGTCCTCCCCGAGACCGATCCGGGCATCCTCGAGCAGGTGGTCGACCTGGTCCACGCCGAGGGCCGGGCCGGGGTGGAGGCGGGACGGTGACGGTGGCCCGCCCCCGGGTCCGGGCCGTGAGCGGGGACCGACGGTGACCACCCCGGCCGCACAGCCCGTCGGGGTGCTGGTCATGGCCCACGGGACCCCGTCCACCCCTCAGGGGATCGAGCCCTTCTACACCGCCATCCGGCACGGCCGGCCGCCGACCCCCGAGCTCCTCGACGAGCTGGTGGGCCGGTACCGGGCCATCGGCGGGACCTCGCCGCTCACCGAGCGGACCCGCTCCCAGGTGGAGGGGTTGGCCGCCGCCCTCGAGGCGGTGGCGCCGGGGCGCTTCGTGGTTCGCTACGGGGCCAAGTACGTGTCGCCCACCATCGAGGAGGGTGTGGCCGCCCTGGCCGACGCGGGGGTCGGGCGGATGGTCGGCATCGTGCTCACCCCCCACCAGTCCACGTTGGGGTCCGGTGAGTACTTCCGGCGGGCCGAGGAGGCGGCGGCGTCGGTGGATCCGCCGATCGGACTCAGGGCCGTCTCCTCGTGGCATCGGGCCGAAGGGTTCGCCCGGCTGCTGGCCGACCGGACGGCGGGCGCCCTGGCGTCGCTGTCCGCCGCCGAACGTGAGCGGGTGGCGGTGTTCTTCACCGCCCACAGCCTGCCGCGGCGTGCGGTCGCCGAGGACGATCCGTACCCCCGCCAGGTGGCCGAGTCGGCCGCCGACATCGCCGCTCTGTTGGGCTTGGACGCCGAAGCCGCGCTGACCTGGGGCGTGGCGTGGCAGAGCGCGGGGCGGACGGCCGACCCGTGGATCGGGCCCGACCTGCTGGGCGAGATCCGCCGGGTGGCCCACGAGGGGGCCACGGCGGTGGTGGTGTGCCCGGTGGGCTTCGTCTCCGACCACCTCGAGGTCCTCTACGACCTCGACGTGGAGGCCGACCAGGTGGCCCGATCGGCGGGTGTCCGGTTCACCCGCACCCGGTCGCTCGACGACGACCCCGCCTTCCTCGGGGTGCTGGCCGAGGTGGTCCGCCGGGCCTCGGCGGAGTGAGCATGCCGAGCGGGTCGGCGCCCGGGTCGGTGCCACCGTCCCGGCCCACCGTCGCCGTGGTCGGCGGGGGCATCGCCGGCCTGGCCGCGGCCTGGGAGCTGGTCACCGGCCCCACCGCGGCGGGCCCTGACGACCCGGTGCCCGACGTGGTGGTGCTCGAGGCCGGCGACCGCCTGGGCGGGAAGGTGCGGTCCGAGCCCTTCGCCGGCCGGCGGGTCGATGTGGCGGCCGACGCCTTCCTGGCCCGCCGACCGGAGGCCACCGACCTGTCCCGGGAGCTCGGCCTGGCCGAGGAGTTGGTCCCGGTGGGGGCATCGGGTGCCGCCATCTGGGCCCGGGGCCGGTTACGACCCATGCCCGACGGCCTCAACCTCGGTGTGCCCACCCGATGGTGGCCCCTCCTTCGATCCGGGATCCTGAGCCCGGGCGAGTGCCTCCGGCTGTCGCACGATCTGGTCCTCCCCCGCCTGGGCCGCGGCGGCATGCCTTTCGGGGACCGGTCCGTGGGCGACATCGTCGGTGGGCGTCTCGGGCGCGCCGGTGGTGGACCGCCTGGCCGACCCCCTGATCGGGGGGATCCATGCCGGCGACGCCGACCAGCTCAGCGCGGCGGCCCTCTTCCCGGTGCTCCTCGCCGCCTCCCACCAGTCGGGCAGCCTGATGCGCCGCCTGGGTGCGGCCCGGGTCAGGGCCGCACCCTCACGAGTCGACGGCCGGCCGCCGCCGGTGTTCTGGTCACTGGCCGGCACCACGGCCAGCCTGGTCGACGAGCTGACCCGGGCCCTGGTGGCCCGCGGCGTCTCCCTCCGCACGGGCACGGTGTGCCAGGCCCTGGACCGGCCCACCGGGCGGCGTACCGGACGGGGTGCAGGACGGGCCCGGTGGGAACTGACCCTGGGGTCGGCGGAGTCGGCACCCGGTGCCCAGGGCTGCCTCGAGGTCGACGGAGTCATCCTGGCCGCACCGGCCCCGGAGACTGCGGTGCTGCTCGCCCCCCACGCCCCGGTGTCGGCCGGGCTGCTGAGCACCATCCGCTACGCCTCGGTGGCGGTCGTCACCCTGGCCCTTCGGGAGGGGTCGCTCGCCGGGCCCCTGCCGGGCACGGGCTTCCTGGTGCCACGCACCTCCCCCGTGGACGGGAAGGCGGCCCTGGTCACCGCGTGCACCTACCTGGGTCGCAAATGGCCGCACCTGGCCCGGCCCGGGGACGAGCTGATCCGGGCCTCCGTCGGGCGCTTCGGCGACGACCGGCCCGCCGCCCTGGACGACGAGGAGCTGACCGCCGCCGTCCTCGCCGAACTGGGCACCCTGCTCGGCCTCGGGGACGCGCCGCTCGAGACGATGGTGACCCGTTGGGACCGGGCCTTCCCCCAGTACGAGGTGGGTCACCTGATCCGGGTGGCCCGGATCGAGGAGGACTTGGCCTCCCGGCCCGGGCTGGCCGTGGCCGGTGCCGCGCTGCGGGGTGTGGGCATCCCGGCCTGCATCGGGAGCGGGCGAGCCGCGGCCCGGCGGGTGCTGGCGTCGTTGGGCGGTCCGGCCGGCCCCGGCCCCGGTGACGGCCCCGGGGCCCCCGCGGTCCCACCGGGGACATGACCACCCCGGTCCCACCCGTGCCCACGACACCACCGGCGGACGACCGCCCGGACACCCCGCGGTGGCGACCGTCGAGGATCACCATGACCGAACGCCGGACCGACTCGGTGACGCCCCGTCGAGGCAGCGGTGGTCATCCCCGCCCTGGTCTCCGGAGCGGGCCTGGCCGTCTCCCTCCCCCCTGGGGCTGGTGGGTGCTGGCCTTTCCCTCGGCCGGCCTGCTCTGGTGGCGCCTGGGCGGACTGCGCCCGCGGACCCGCCTGTGGGCCGGCTGGCTGGCCGGACTGGGTCTCTACGTCCCGGGCCTGCTGTGGGCCCGCTCCTTCACCCTGCCCGGGGCGGTGGTCCTGATGGTGACCGAGGCGGCGTTCATGGCGGTGGCCTGTCTGGCCGTGCCGGCCGGGCCGGTGGTGGCCCGGGTGCTGGCCTTTCCCGCCGCCCTCACCCTGGCCGAGGCGGCCCGCATGCGGTGGCCCTTCGGCGGCCTCCCCATCGGTGGGGTGTTCCTGGGTCAGGCCGGAGGGCCGGTCCTCGGGGTCGCCCGGCTGGCCGGACCGCTCGGCCTCACCCTCGCCGTCTACCTGGGCGGCGCCGGGCTGGCCGCGCTGGCCGAGGCGGTGGTGGTGGCCGAGCGGGACGGCCGGCGGGCCCGCGCCTTCGCCCGGGTGGACACCGCAGGTGGCGTGGAGCGGGTGGCACCGCGGTCGGCGGCCGTGGCCGGGATCGGTCCCCTCGTCCGGTCCGGCTCGCTGGCGCTGGCCGTCCTCGTGGCTGTGGGGGTGCTGGCGGACCATGCGCCCGACGGGGGCGGGTCGGTGGGAGCGGTGTCCACGGCGGCGGTACAGGGAGGCGGGGCCCGGGGGTTCCGCAAGTCGCAGATCGACCCGGCCGTGGTGTTGGCCGCCCAGGAGTCCGAGACCCGGGTGCTCCGACAGCAGGACCACGGGTCGGTGCCGAGCCTGGTGCTGTGGCCCGAGGACGTGGTGTCACTCGGCGCCCCGTTGGCCGGTACTCCCGAGGAGGCCGCCCTGGCGGACCTGGCCCGCACGCTCCACACCACCCTGGTGGTCGGCGTGACCGAGACCCTCTCGACCACCACCTTCCGCAACGAGATCGTGGCCTGGGGCCCGGACGGAACCCTGGTGGCCCGGTTCGAAAAGGTCCACCGGGTCCCCTTCGGCGAGTACGTGCCCGACCGGCACTTCTTCGCCCACCTCGCCGACCTCTCGGCGGTACCGCTCGACGCCGTCGCCGGACACGGGACAGGGCTGCTGGTCACCCCGGCCGCCCCGCTCGGGGCCATGGTCTCCTACGAGGTGTTCTACGCCGATCGGGGTCGGTCCTCGGTGCGCAGCGGGGCCCAGCTCCTCATCGTCCCCACCAACACCTCGTCCTACGCCACGGGCCAGGTGCCCGCCCAGGAGATCGCCGCCTCCACCGTCCAGGCCGTCCAGCAGGGTCGGGACCTCCTGCAGGCGGCCCCGACCGGCTACAGCGCCGCCGTGACCAATCGGGGCACCCTGCTCCGGCGGTCGGCCCTCGGGGCACCCCAGATCATCGCGGCAACGCTGTCACGACGGATCGGATGGACGGTCTACGTCCGCTACGGCGACGCCCCGCCCCTGGCGCTGGCCGTGCTCGGCCTCCTCGGCGGGTGGGTGGTGGCGGAACGGAAGCGCCGGCTCCGGGTGACGGCCGAGCGACGGCCGGGCGACGCCCGGGCGGGACGGGCCTACTCGTAGTAGCCCGAGTGGATGTACACGCAGGGGATCCCCTCGGCATGGAACATGGCGAAGTTGTTGGGGTCGTCCTCGAAGGCCAGCCGAAGGTCGAAGCCGTAGGAGCGGAGCTCGTCCACCGTGTCCCGCTTGAACCAGGTCACCTGCGAGTAGTCCCCGCGCGACCGCATGACCAGGAGGTCCCACCGGAGCCCGTAGCGCTCCAGCCAGGCCAGGGTCTGGGGCTGCACCCGCATGGGCCGGCCGGTGAGCAGGACGACCTGGAGGCGGGGGTCGAGGAGCTCGAGGACCCGGACCAGCTCGCCGATGATCGGGTCGTCGCCGCAGGCCTCGAAGAAGGCGTCCCAGTCGCGGCGGCCCCGCTCGATGAAGTGCTGACGACCGACGGCGTCCGACAGCACCCCGTCCACGTCGAACACCACGGCCTCGCCCGGCGTCTCGATCGGTCCGTCGCGCCAGGCCCAGTTGGCCGGGCCGGTGACCGGGCTCACTCGTCGGTCGGCGACGTCGCCGCCAGACGCCGGATCTCGTCCACCACGGCCGGGTCGGCCAGGGTGGTGGTGTCGCCGAGCACCCGGCCCTCGGCCACGTCGCGGAGCAGGCGGCGCATGATCTTCCCGCTGCGGGTCTTGGGGAGCTCGTCGGTGAAGACGACGGTCTTCGGCCGGGCGATCGGCCCGATCTTCTCGGCCACGTGGTCGCGGAGCTCCTGGCCCTGCTCGTCGTCCGCGGTGCCGCCGCCGGCCTTCAGGGTGACGAAGGCCACGATGGCCTGCCCCGTGGTCGGCGTCGGTGGCCCCGACCACGGCCGACTCGGCCACCGTCGGGTGGTCGACCAGGGCCGACTCCACCTCGGTGGTCGAGATGCGGTGGCCCGAGACGTTCATGACGTCGTCGACCCGGCCCGAGCAGCCACAGGTAGCCGTCGTCGTCGATCTTGGCCCCGTCGCCGGCGAAGTAACGGTCCGGGAACCGGCTCCAGTAGGTCTCCCGGTAGCGCTCCGGATCGCCGTAGATGCCGCGCAGCATCGACGGCCACGGCCGGGTCAGGGTGAGGTAGCCGCCGCCCCGCTCGACCCGGTTGCCCCTCCTCGTCCACCACCTCGACGCCGATGCCGGGCAGCGGGAAGGTGGCCGACCCCGGCTTGGTGGTGGTGAGTCCCGGGCAGGGGTGCGATCATGATGGCCCCGGTCTCCGTCTGCCACCACGTGTCCACCACCGGGCAGCGACCCCCGCCGATGTGGGTCGCGTACCACATCCAGGCCTCCGGGTTGATGGGCTCGCCCACCGAGCCGAGCACCCGCAGTGAGGACAGGTCGTGGCGCTCGGGGTACTCGGTGCCCCACTTCATGAAGGTGCGGATGGCCGTGGGGGCGCAGTAGAGGATGGTCACGCCGTAGCGCTCGATGATCGACCACCAGCGGTCCCGGTCCGGGAAGTCCGGCGTGCCCTCGTACATCACCGAGGTGGCCCCGTTGGCCAGCGGCCCGTAGACGATGTAGCTGTGCCCGGTGACCCAGCCGATGTCGGCGGCGCACCAGTAGACGTCGCGCTCGGGATGGAGGTCGAAGACGGACCGGTGGGTGAAGGCCACCTGGGTGAGATAGCCACCGGTGGTGTGCATGATGCCCTTGGGGACGGCCGTGGTGCCCGAGGTGTACAGGATGAACAGCAGGTCCTCGGCGTCCATGTGCTCGGGGGCGCAGTCGTCGGCCGGCGCCCCTCCGGCGGCCGGGTCCTCACCGCTCAGCAGCTCGTGCCACCAGTGGTCGCGGCCGTCGGTCATGGCGGGCGTGGCGCTTTCGTCGACGGCGCTGGTCCGGCGGGCCACCACCACGTGGTCGACGCACGGCGACTCCGACACGGCCACATCGACGTTGGCCCTTGAGGGCCGCGGCCGCCCCGCGTCGGAACCCTCCGTCGGCGGTGACCACCACCCGGGCCTGGGCGTCGAGGATCCGGTCCCGCGAGCGCGTCGGACGAGAAGCCTCCGAACACCACCGAGTGGACCGCGCCGATGCGGGTGCAGGCCAGCATGGCCACCACCAGCTCGGGGATCATCGGCATGTAGACGGCCACCCGGTCGCCCCGGCCGACCCCGAGGCCGCGCAGCACGTTGGCGAAGCGGCAGCACGTCGGTGAGCAGCTCGGCCGTAGGTGATGGTCCGGGTGTCGCCCGGCTCGCCCTCCCAGTGGATGGCCACCGTGTCCCCCCGGCCGGCGGCCACATGGCGGTCGAGGCAGTTGTACGAGACGTTCAGGGTGCCCCCGTCGAACCACCGGGCGAACGGCAGCTCCCACTCCAGCACGGTGTCCCAGGTCCGGAACCAGTCGAGGGAGCCGGCCTGCTCGGCCCAGAACCCGGTCCAGTCCGCTTCGGCCCGCCCGTAGAGGCCCGGGTCCCGCAGCACCGCCCGCCCGGCGGAACTCCTCGGCGGGAGGGAAGGCGCGGTCCTCGGAGAAGTAGTCCTCGATGGTGGCCGCGGCGCTCGGGGTGTCCCCCCGGTGGCCTTCTGCGCCGTCGTCTGCCATCACTCCCCCGCTTCCGTTTCGCCTGGATGCTGCCGACCAGGTGGTCTCCCCGGTCACGACCCTTCGGACCAGGGAGGACGTCCCCGGCGACGCGCCTCAGCCTACCGGTGGTGGGCCTCTACGATGGAGGGGCCGTGACTACGACCAGCCCACCTCCCGACGGGACCAGCCCGAACGTGGTGGCCATCCCAGCCGAAGCGGCTCCGTTCTCGCCGGAGCCGGGGGCGACGCGGGTCGATGTCCCCCTCGGACGGCGGGTGATGGTCGTCAGTGACCTGCTCCTCACCCCCGAGGCCACGCCCTCCACCACCGCCACCACCGCCGAGCTGGCCCGGGCCCTCGACACCTGGGACGGCCCCGGGGTACTGGTCATCGCCGGCAACCTCTTCGACTTCACCGCCTGCAGCTCACCACTCGAGCAGGCCAACCGCTCCATGGCCGCCCACCCCGCCCTGCGTGACGCCTTCGACCGGTTCCTGTCCGAGGACGAGCGGCGGGTCATCCGCCAGACCGGGACCCACGAGCCCGGATTCGACACCGACCCCGAGCTGATCTCGGTCATCGCCGCCCGGGGGATCGAACCGCTCGGCCCGGTCGACCTCCACCTCCAGACCACCAACGGGGTCCGGGTGGTGCGGGTCGAGCCCGGGGAGCACGCCTACGCTCCCGGGCTGCAGCGGCCCCGAGACGAGGTTCGACCCGGCTGCCGACGCCAAGCCCGGCGCCGTCGGCCACTCGGCCGCCGGACGCGGGTGGCGCTCGCTCGACGCCCAGTCGACCGACGACGCCCCGTGGCTGGCCGGGCTCAACCGCCTGAGCGACCCGTCCAGCCTGTCCCGGTTCGTGGTCTCCCGCACGCTGTACCGGCGGGTGGGGCGCTACGCATGGTGGCTGCTGGTCCCCTTCGGCGTGGCCGCCCTCCTGCGGGTGGCCGTGACCCCCTGGGTCCTCGGCCACCTGGGCTCGGGTCTCCCGGCCCGGGCCATCCGCCACGCCCACCAGGCCGACCCGGTGGACCAGGTCCTGGTGGCCGCCCTGGTGGCCCTGGTCGTCCTGGCCGTGCTGGCCGTCGTCCTCGGACTGCTGAGCCGCCGCATGTGGTCGATCCTCGGGGGCGGGGCCCTCGACGCGGTGCGGTCGGAGGCCGGCGCCAACGACGCCGCCCGGGATGCCGGACGCCGCCTGGTCGGTCGGGGGTACGCCGGGACTGATCACCGCGGCCACCTTCCAGTCGGAGCTCACCCACCTCGGTGTCGGCTTCTACGCCAACGTCGGCGCCACCGGCGAGGTGGTCGAGGAGCGACGGGCCCATCTCGGGCTGCCACCGGTCTTCCTCCAGAAGCAGTGGGTCAGCTGGGTCGAGCTCGAGACGGGCGCCGAGCTCCACGTGCGCCTCCTCCTGGCCAGCAACGAGCCCCGCTCACCCAGCCGCCTCGAGCGGCTGGTCACCCGTGGAAGTCACCCCGGCGGCCTGCACCCGTCCCTGGTGGCGTCGTACCCGATCGGGGCGTCCTGGCCGGCCGCCCCCGACCTGAGCAAGGCCCACCGCCGCACCCGCCGGGTCCGACGGTGGGCCTCGGCGGCCATCCTCTTCGCCGGCCTCGTCGACCTGCTCGACGCCATCACGCCACCCGCTGCGCGGCCGGTTGCACGTGGTGCTGCAGTTCCTACCCCTCCGGGCCAGCGTCGCCGCCGGGGCCCTCATCGCCATGGCCGGACTGGCCCTCATCGCCCTGGGTCGGGGCATCCTGCGGGGCCAGCGGCGGGCCTGGCGGGTGGCCGTGGTCCTCCTGTCCGGGCACGATCGTCCTGCACCTGGTGGCCGCGGCGGACATCGAGGAGTCGCTCTTCGCCATCGCCGTCCTCGTCCTCCTGTTGGTCAATCGGCGGGACTTCCAGGCCTCCTCGGACTGGTCGTCGCTGCGCTCGGCCCTCATCGCCCTCGGCATCGGGGCCGTGGGGATCGTCGTGCTGACCACCGCGTCCATCGAGCTCTTCACCAGCATCGACCATCACCACATGCACACCCACCTTCCATGGTGGACGGCCCTGTGGGCGGTGGCCGAGCGGATGGTCGGGCATCCAAACCATCTCCCTGCCCCAACGGGCCGACCGGTTCCTGGCCCCGACCCTGCTGGTCATCGGCCTGTCGCTGGTCGCCATCACGCTGTTCCTGTTCACCCGCCCGGTGGTCGACCGCCGGCTGACCTCCGGCCGCGCCGCCGAGTTCCGGGCCCGGGACATCGTGCGCCGCCACGGCATCTCCACCCTCGACTACTTCGCGCTGCGCTCCGACAAGCGGTGGTTCTTCCACCGGGACAGCCTGGTGGCCTATGCCGTCTACGGTGGCGTCTGCCTGATCTCGCCCGATCCCATCGGACCCCGCAACGAGCGCGAGCAGGTCTGGGGGGCGTTCCGGCGGTTCGCCGACGACCACGGCTGGGTGACGTCGGTGATGGGTGCGGGCGAGGACTGGCTGTCGGTCTACCGCGACTCGGGGATGCACAACATCTACCTCGGTGACGAGGCGGTGGTGCGTGTCCAGTCCTTCTCCCTGTCGGGCGGCAACATGAAGGGGCTCCGCCAGGCCCACAACCGCATCAAGAAGTACGGCTACACCGTCACCTTCCACGATCCGTCCCGGTTGGACGCCGCCCTGCGGGACGAGCTCACCGCCCTGATGAGCCTCAGCCGCCAGGGCGAGCACGAGCGGGGCTTCTCCATGATGCTCGGTCGGGTCTTCGACCCCCGCGACACCGGGCTGCTGCTGACCGTGGTGCGGGGCCCCGACGGGGCGGCGGCGGCCATGTGCCAGTTCGTCCCGGCCCCGGGCATCGACGGCTACTCGCTGGACCTGATGCGGCGCGACCCGGCCGACCACCCCAACGGGCTCTTGGACTTCGCCCTGGTCTCCACCATCGAGCACCTGCGGGCCGGCGGGTACGCGTGGCCTCAGCCTCAACTTCGCCACCTTGCGGTCGACCCTGTCCGGCGACAAGGGCGACGGCACCATGCAACGGGCCGAGCGGTGGTTCCTGAAGAGGCTCTCGAGCTTCGCCCAGATCGAGTCCCTGTGGCGGTTCAACGCCAAGTACGAGCCGGAGTGGCTGGCCCGCTACGTGGTCTTCGACACCGCCGAGCACCTGGTCCCGGTGGTCATGGCCATCATCCGGGCCGAGTCGCTCTGGGAGATCCCCGTGCTCGGCCGGCTGCTGGCGGCCGGGGCGGAGAAGCGCATGGTCGCCGCCCAGCAGGAGACCGAGGCCTTCATCGCCTCGTCGTTCGGGACATGGGACGGCGGCGAGGCGGACGGGGCGCCGGCCGGCGGCGCCGTCGGACCAGAGGGGACCACGCCCCCGGGGGAGCCGGGCGCCCACCAGGTGCCGGCCAACACCGGGCCGGCCCACCCGGCCGCCTGACCTTCAGCCGGGCGTGGGGGCCGGCAGGCCCATCGGGTTGGGGAACGGGATGACCCCGGCGGCGGCCACCGACTCGGCCACGCTGGCGAGCTGTTCGTAGGCCGCGATGGCCTCCTCCCCGCCCAGCTCGGCGAACGGCCGGTCGGCCAGGCGGTCGGTGGTCTCCTCGATGTCCGCTCGGAGGGCCCGGCCGGCCGGCGTGATGCGGTCGCCGTCCACCAGGTGGCGGCGGTCGAGGCGGTCCCGGGCCGCGTCCCACTCCGCAGCCGACCAGCCCCGACTGTCCAGGAACAGGGTGGACGGGAGGTGCTCGGACAGGGCGAAGAGGACCAGGGCCTCGCAGCCGTCCAGCTCGGCCGACGTCAACGCGGCCACGTGGCCGTCCCCCCGGTGCTCCCGGAGGGACGTGCAGGCCTGCCACAGGGCGTCCACCGGCCGGTCCGCAGCGCCCAGCGCGCGGTTGGCGCTGAACAGGACGCGGCCCGAACCGTCGGCTGCCTCCACCACCCGGGCCAACAGGGGGGCGAGGTGCCGGGCGCGGTCGTCCACCGAGGGATCGAGTCGCCGGAGTGCCTCGCCGGCGCCGGCGCGCCGGGCGGCCAGCACGGAGGTGGGATCGGCGAAGGACCAGGCATCGGGGATGGACCGCCCGACCATCGACGGGTGGAAGTTGAAGAAGGCGGCCGCCACCGTGGCCGGCCCCACCGCTCCGACCGGGGCCATCCGGGCGGCGAAGTACCCCATCCAGAAGCCCCGGAGCCCGGCGGCGGCGAGCGCCCGGCGGGACTCGGGGGCGAAGTAGGTCACGGCGTGGACCGGCTCGATGGCCCGCCACCAGTCCCGGGGGCCGGGACGGTCGCCCGGTGCCCACCGGTGCCCTCACCCTTCGGGGCTGCCCCCGGGCCCGATCTCGGGGCCTGACCCTGACGGGCCGCGTCGTCGCCGCCCGTGGACCCCGGCCGGCGAACAGTCCCACCAGCCCCACGACGACCAGGGTGATCACCACCACCACGATTGCCACCAGGGTGGTGGGGTTGCTCCAGATGACCAGGATTAGCAGGCCGAGGGCCAGCACCGCCCACTGCAGTGCCTTGCGGTGCCGGGCCACGAAGTCGTGAACGGGCCCGCCGGTGGCCCACCCCGGCTTCCGCAGATCACCGACCTTGGCCCGGACCCAGGAGTTGCCGGCCACCAGGGCCACGATGGCCACCACGGCGGCCAGGATGAGGATGAGGCGGACGGCGTCGCGCAGGTTGGTCGTCACCGTGTCGATGACAGCGGAGGCCGCCTGGGGCGACTGCGGTGGCTTGACCCCGGCCAGGTACTGGTTTCGAGCTCACGGCGATGACCACCAGGATGAGCCCCATGGACAGGGCCAGGCCGATGCCGGCCCGCACCAGTCCGCGCCGACGGTTCCTGGTCAGCACCACGGCGCCGGCGAAGCACAGCAGGGTGATGATGGGGAGCACCACGGCCAGCTTGTCGAGGAACTTGACCAGCTTCTGGATGCGGACCAGGTCGTTGGACTGGAACAGCACGTAGTTGAGCCCCTTGACCGCCGGCACCCGCTTGAAGACCGTGATGCCCTTGGCCTCCAGGTCCTTCTTGACCGTGACCTCCACCTTGCCCAGGTCGATGGTGATCTTGCCGTCCTTGGTGCTGACCGCGCCGGTCTGGGTGCCGGTCAGCACGGCCACCAGCTGCTTGTGGGAGGCCCGGTTGGCCGCCACCCACAGCTGCTCGAACTTGGGCGACTGCACCAGTTTGAGGGTGATGGAGTAGGTGGCCTTCTGCACTTCGTCGGTGATGGGCGTGACCAGGAATCCGGCCTTGGCCGGCAGGGCGTTCTTGACGCGTGCCTGCAGATCGGTCCGGGCGATGAGCTCCTCGCTCACCCGGGTGGCCACCTGGGTCTGGATGGCCGGGTTGGTGGCCAGCGGCGCCACCGTGCTCACGTAGGCGTCGGTGTTCAGCAGCTGGTTTCGGACGAACACCACCAGGACCGAGACCACGGCCAGCAGGCAGGCCAGTACCACGAGCACCCATGACGTGATCCGTCGCCACCTCGGGCCCTTGTCCGGCTTCCGTCCGGACTCGGCCTCCCCGAGCCGCTCGTTCTCCGCCTGCAGCTCCTCGACGTTCTGCTGTCGCCCCTCGACGTCAGAAGCCGGTTCCCCGGCGTCAGAGCTGGGTCGGTCGTCGTCGGGAGGCACCGTGCCACTGTACCGGCGGCATCCGCCCCAGGTCGGGACCTGGCGGACTACCCGTCGTCACCGGTCCAGGTCACGGGCGGCACGACGGCCGCCCCTGGTGCACCGGGCACCGGGAGCGGCCGTCGACGGGAGCGGGCGGGCTGCCGGCTCCGGGTGACCTGTGGTCGGTTCAGCTGAGGATCTTGGCCTTCTGGGCCTCGAACTCGGCATCGGTGAGGACACCCTTGGCTTTCAGGTCGGCCAGCTTGGCCAACTCGTCCGCGCTGTTGCTACTGCCCGCCGTCTTCTTGACGTACTCGTCGAACTGCTGCTGCTGCTGCTGGGCCTGCTTCTCGGCCCGCTCGTGCATGCTGCCGCCCCGGGCGATCAGGTAGACGAGGACACCGAGGAACGGGAGGATGATCACGAACAGGACCCACAGGGCCTTGGCGAACCCGCCCATGTCGTGGCTCCGGAAGATGTCGATGAAGATGTAGATGAGCAGCCAGATCCACAGGACGAAGAAGAAGAACTCCAACATCGTCCAGAAGATGCTGAGCAGTGGATACGTGTAGGCAAGCATGATCGCTGGTGCTCCTTGGTTGGGGACGACCAGCAACCATAGTGTCCACCCGCGTCGAATTTGCACTGATCCTCTCCCGAGCCCCTGGTCACAGGGGTGGCGCTCACCGACCATGGCACCCACTGTTGCCAGCCCCCGAGGGTCAGGTCGATGGCGGTGTCGACGCCACCACGCCGCCGGACGGTGACGACGCTTCCACCGGGGCGAACCGTCGGGCCGGTAGTGTCCTCGGCACGGACAGCGGCCGACGGGAGGAGATCCGTGCACAACCTGGGCTCGACCCTCCCCGTGGTCGTCACGTGGCCGAGGGGTGGCGGACGCCGAGCGCGGGCCCGGACCAGGGCCGGCAGATGACCACCCCACCCCCGGGTGACGCGGCCACCCCACCCCCGGGCGACCCGGCGCCGGCCGACCCGACGGCGGCGGCGGCCGCCGACCCCATGGCCTTGCTGCGGTCGCGCAGCTACCTCCAGATCCTGGTCCTGGCCGCGCTCATCGGGGTTCCGGTCTCGGCCGTCGCCTACTTCTTCCTCAAGCTGGTCGCCCTCCTCCAGAACTGGTTCTTCACCACCCTGCCGAAGGAGCTCGGCTTCAGCGGGACCCCGGTGTGGTGGCCGCTCCCCCTCCTGGCCATCGCCGGTGTGCTGGTGGGTGCCACCATCCAGTACCTGCCCGGCACCTCCGGCCACAAGCCGGCCGAGGGGTTCAAGGCCGGCGGAGGGGCCCCGACGGCCGCCGAGCTCCCGGGCGTCATCCTGGCCTCGCTGGCCACCCTCAGCCTCGGGGTGGTCCTCGGTCCGGAGGCTCCGTTGATCGCCATCGGCGGTGGCCTGGGTGCTCTGGCCGTCCATCTGGCCAAGCGGGACGCCCCGCCCACCGCGGCGGTGGTCATCGCCTCGGCCGGCAGTTTCGCCGCCATCAGTGCCCTGCTCGGCTCACCCATCGTCGGAGCCTTCCTGCTGATGGAGGCGTCCGGTCTGGGCGGACCCCTTCTGGGCCTGGTGCTGGTGCCCGGCCTGCTGGCCGCCGGCATCGGCACCCTCATCTTCATCGGTCTGGACTCGTTGACCGGGTTCGGCACCTTCTCCCTGGCCATCCCCGGACTGCCCCCGTTCAGCCACCCCACCGGGGCCATGTTCCTGTGGGCCATCGCCTTCGGCCTGGTGGCCGCGGTGCTGGGCACGGCCATCCGGCTGCTGGCCCTCTCCCTCCAGCCGGTCGTCGAACGCCGGAAGCTGCTCCTCATGCCCGTGGTGGGCCTGGGTGTGGGTGCCCTGGCCATCCTCTTCGTCGAAGTGGCCGGCCACAGCCTCTCCGACGTGCTCTTCTCCGGTCAGTCGGCCCTGCCCGACGTCGTCCTCAACGCCTCGAATTGGACGGTGGGTGCCCTGGTGCTGCTGGCCGCCTGCAAGTCCGTGGCCTACGGACTGTCGCTCTCGAGCTTCCGGGGCGGCCCGATCTTCCCCGCCATGTTCATCGGCGGGGTCATCGGGGTGGCCGCCTCCCACCTCCCCGGCCTCTCGTTGGTGCCGGCGGTGGCCATGGGCATCGGGGCCATGGCCACGGTGATGCTGAAGCTGCCCTTGACCTCCACGCTCCTGCCCACGCTGCTCCTGTCCAGTGACGGGCTGAGCGTGGTCCCACTGGTCATCGTGGCGGTGGTGGTGACCTACGTGGCCAGCGCCTGGTTGCCCGAGACGCCGGCCGACCTCAAGAAGAGCGGTGCCGAGCCGACCGGCCCAACGGTTGCGGCTTCCGGGGCGGCGCCCCCGCCGTGATCACCGTGCCCCGACACCCCCGGCCCCGCCCATGATCGTGGCCCGCGTCGGCCGCCGCCCTGTTCGGGGTGGTCCTCGTCTTCGCCGTGCTCATCTCGGCCCTCGAGACGGTGGTGCTGCCCCGCAACGGGTACACCCGCATCGCCCGGTTCGTCTTCGCCGTGGCCGACCGGATCCTCGTCCGACGATGGAGGAACCAGGAGCGCCGGGCCAATCTCCGGGGCCTCTACGCCCCGGTGGCCCTGGTCAGCCTGCCGCTGGTCTGGATGCTCTCGGTGACCTTCGGCTTCTCCTTCGTCTTCTGGGCCGTCAGCCATGACACCGCCCAACGCTCCTTCGAGATCAGCGGGTCCTCGCTGTTCACGCTGGGGTTCGCCGAGCCCGACGGAACCGCCCGTATCTGGCTCACCTTCGTGGAGGCCACCATCGGGCTGGGCCTGGTGGCCCTCCTGATCAGCTACCTGCCCACCATCTACGCCGCCCACCATGAGCGGGAGAAGGGGATCAGCGTGCTGAAACCGTTCGCCGGCACCCCTCCCTCCCCGGTCAACCTGCTGGCCAACCTCCAACTCCTGGGCGCGCTCGACAATCCCGAGCTGTGGAGGACCTCGGCCAGCTGGCTGCTCGACCTCGACCAGACCCACACCGCGTTCCCCGCCCTGTGCTATTTCCCCGAGGCCTCGCCCGAGGAGGCGTGGGTGGCCTCGGTGGGCTCGCTGCTCGACGGTGCCGCACTCCTCCTGTCGGCGTCGGACTTCAGTACCGAAGAACGCGCCGCCGACGAGATCAAGGGGCCGATGATGGCCCTGGCCTACGGACTCCCCACCCTGGTGACCATCGGGAGGTCGGCCGGGCTGCCCATCGATCCCCCTGAGCGGGTCATGGCCCTGGTGGCCCGGTATGCCGAACCGGCCCCCGACATCTCGGTGCACCGGGACGAGTACATCGCCGCCCTGGATCGGCTCCACCCCCTGCTCCCCGTCCCCGCCGACGAACGGGAACGGTGCTGGCGGCGGTTCGCCTGGATCCGCTCGGGCTACGACGAGGCCCTGCGCGGGCTGGCCGGCCTCACCCTGGCCTCGCCGGCGGAGTGGACCACCGACCGACCGGCGCAGGTCGGCCGACCGCGCATGTTCACCCATCGCGCCATCGACATCGACTGGACCGTGACGGTCCGGCCCCTGCCGGGCTGAGCATCACGACGCCCGCCGGGTCCCACCCGGCGACGCTCGCCCTCAGACGCCGGGATCGGCCGGGACGGTGCCGCTGGCGATGGCGGCAACGAGGGCCTCGAAGTCCAGCTGGTTCTGGTCGGCATAGGACGCGGCGAAGTCCACCATGGCCCGGTCGAATCGGTCTCCCCCGCCCAGGTAGGCGCCCATGGCGATGGGATCCCCCGAGCGGGCGTGGGCCCGGGCCAGGGTCCACCCGCACATCTCGGCGTAGATGCCCAACGCCTCGGGGCTCATGGTGTCCACGTCGGCCGAGAACTTCCAGTCCCACAGCTGGCGGAGGTAGAAGTCCCGGGTGATGCCGTCGTCGCCGCGGAAGCTGTCCCACCCGAGGAAGATGTCGCTCGCCCCCTGCATGAGCCGCTGGCCCTCGACCACCCGCTGGCCGTGGTGCGGGTACCCGCCGGGTCCGAGGAACGGCTCGCCCACCGCGGTTTCCGCTTCTTTGACCTGGAGGAACAGCGGGTCGCCGTGGTCTCGGCCCACGAACAGGGCCACCCAGCACCGCGTGCCCACGCTCCCCACCCCGACCACCTTGCGGGCCAGGTCGGTGAACTCGTACTTCTCCAGCAGGCGCTGCCGGTCTCCGGACAGGGTGCGCCGGTACTGGGCCAGGGCGTCGTAGAGGTTGCCCACCGTCCGGCTCGAGTAGACATCGGTGAAGAGGGACTCGGCCGGCACCATCAGCGGGGGGTTGTCGATGAAGCGCAGACGGCCGTCGACCTCGTGCGTCAGCTTGGCCAGCGCGGCCAGGTGGTCCTTGGACTGGGCCTTGGCCATGCGCCGTTGGAAGGTCTCGGTCAGCTTGCGGCTGGCCTGGTCGCCCCAGCGCCGGCCCATCATCGTGGCGTCGAGGTGGGTGTACCAGATGTCCAGGTCCCGCATCCCGGCGAACTCGCGCATGGCCCGGCGATAGGAGCAGGCGCTCCCGGCCACCAGCGACCGGCGGGTCGCCTCGTCGAACGCACGACGGCGTGCGGCGACCTCGAGGCTGGCCGCCAGGCGCTTGAGGTCCCACTCGAACGGACCGGGGAGCGTCTCGTCGAAGTCGTTGACGTCGAAGATGAACTCGCGCTCGGGGGAGGCGAATCCCCCGAAGTTGGACAGGTGGGCGTCTCCGCACAGCTGCACCTCGAGGCCGGTGGGCTCGGCGGTGGCCAGGTCGGCGGCCATCACCGCCGCCGCCCCCCGGAAGAAGGCGAAGGCCGAGGTGGCCATCCGCCCGTACCGGATGGGAACCAGGTCGGGAAGCCGGGTGGTGGCCTGCAGGGCGAGGATCTCGAGCGGGTCGGTCCGCCCGGCGGCCGGGGCCCACGCCCCGTGGCTCGATCGGGGCACCTTGGCCCGGGCCTGTCGTCCGAACTCCACCCGCTCGGTCGGGGTTGCCTGCCTCATGAGGACATCCTCCCACCGGGCACCCAGGTAGCGCCCGACGGATCCGGCCGCCGTGGTCCGGGCGGCGTGGACAGGCTCTGATCTGTGGAGTACTCTATTCAGAGTACTCCGAAAGGATCGCCAATGACCCCCCGCAACCGCACCAACCCCCTGGCCCTGGCCGTGCTCATCTGCCTCTACGAGCGGCCCATGCACCCCTACGAGGTGGCCACCACGCTCCGCCAGCGCAACAAGCACGAGAGTGTGCGGCTGAACTACGGGTCGCTCTACGCCGTGGTGGCCTCGCTGGAGAAGCGGGGTCTCATCACTCCGCAGGAGACCAGGCGGGCCGGCCGTCTCCCCGAGCGCACGGTGTACGACCTCACCGACGCCGGCCGCATCGAGACGCACGACTGGCTCACCGACCTCCTCTCCACTCCGGTCAAGGACTACCCGGCCTTTGAAGCCGCCCTGTCCTTCCTCCCCGCCCTGCCCCCCGACGACGTGGTCGAGCTGCTGGACGAGCGGGCCCAGCGGCTCGAGTTCGAGCTGGCCCAGTCGGCAGCCTCCCGTGAGCTGATCGAGAAACAGGGCCTGCCCCGGCTCTTCTGGGTGGAGGACGAGTTCCGCACCGTCCTCAGAGAGGCCGAACTGGAGTACGTGCGCCGGCTCACCGCGGCCATCCGGTCGGGCACGCTGGACGGGCTCGAGTGGTGGCGGGCCGTCCACGCGGGCAGCGACTGGAGTGCCCTCCATGCGGGAGGCGGCGAACCGGCGTGGCTCCCCCATCCGGCGCCCATCGGCGACGGGACCGAGGGGGCGTCGTCATGATCGCGGCATCGCACTCACCCATGGCCGGCGGGCCGGTGATCGTCACCGACGGGCTGAAGAAGGCCTTCCCCGTACCCCGGGGCGCCGGCCATGGCGGACACGGGAAGGCCACCGGCCCCGCCGGCCGCGCCGTCGAGGCCGTCCGCGGGGTGAGCATCGAGGTGGGCCGCGGCGAGATCTTCGGCTTCCTCGGACCCAACGGCGCCGGCAAGACGACCACCCTGCGCATGCTGACCACCCTCTTGTCCATCGATGCCGGTACGGCCACGGTGGCCGGATTCGACGTGGCCGGCCAGCCGCAGGAGGTTCGCAGTCGCATCGGCTACGTGAGCCAGCTGGGCGGGGCCGACGACCTGGCCACGGGTCGGGAGAACCTCATCCTCCAGGGCCGCCTGTACGGCGGGGACCTGGCCTCGGTGACGGCCCGGACCGACCAGCTCATGGGCCTGCTCGACCTGGTCGAGTTCGCCGATCGGCGGGTCAAGACGTACTCGGGCGGCCAGCGGCGGCGCCTGGACGTCGCCCTCGGGATCGTCCATCGCCCCGAGGTGCTCTTCCTCGACGAGCCCAGCACCGGGCTCGACCCCCAGAACCGGGCCAACCTGTGGGAGCACGTGCGGGAGCTGCGCGACCAGGGCACCACGGTCTTCCTCACCACCCACTACCTCGAGGAGGCCGACGCCCTGTGCGACCGGCTGGTCATCATCGACCACGGCGAGATCGTGACCGAGGGGACCCCGGTCGAGCTCAAGCGACAGGTGGCCGGCGAGTCCGTGGTGCTGAGCCTCCGTCCGGGATCCGACGACGACGGCAGGGTCACCCGCCTGCTCGAGGCCGAGCCGTTCGTGAGGGAGCTCACCAGCTCCGATGACCAGGTCCACCTGTACGTGGAGGACGGGAGCGCGTCCCTGCCCCGGATCCTCCGGCTCCTCGACGGCGCCGGAGTCGGGGTCCGGTCGATGAGCCTGTCCGAGCCCACCCTCGACGACGTGTTCCTCCACCAGACCGGTCGCTCCCTGCGCGACGCCGGCCGCCGGCCCGACAAGGAGCGTGCTGCATGAAGACCCTCACCGACACCCGACTGCTCTTCCACCGCTACACCGTCCAGATGCTCCGCAACCCGGTGTGGCTGTTCGTCGGCTTCTCGACCCCCATCCTCTATCTGCTGCTCTTCACCCCGTTGCTCCACAGCCTTCCGGGGGTGCGGAGCGTGGCCACCGGCAGCGTGCTCCAGCTCTTCCTTCCCGGCATCCTCGCCCTGCTGGCCTTCGCCAGCGGGTCGAGCGCCGGGTTCGGCACCATCTTCGAGCTCCAGTCCGGTCTGATCGAGCGGTTCCGGGTCACGCCGGCCAGCCGCTTCGCCATCCTCATCGGACCCATCCTGTCCGGGCTGGTCATGATGACGGTGTTCGACGCCGTGGTGGTGGCGGTGGGCTACGGGTTCGGCTTCGGGGTGCACTGGCTCGGCCTGGCCGTGCTGGCCGTGCTGCTGTGGCTGCTGGCCGCCATGATGGCGGCGTTCTCGACGGCCACCGCCCTGGTGACCAAGGACATCAGCAGCTTCGCCGCCGTCATCAACGGCATCAACCTGCCCATCCTCCTGCTGGCCGGGGTGCTCCTGCCCATCTCCCTCGGGCCCCTGTGGCTCAAGGTCCTGGCCCATCTCAACCCGCTCTACTACCTGGTGGCGGCGTCCCGGGCGCTGGCCGTCGGCCACCTGGGGAGCCCCTCGGTCTGGCAGGCCTTCGCCGTCCTGGTCCCGCTGTGCGGCCTGGTCCTGGTCTGGGCCACCCGGGTGTTCCGCCAGGCCGTCTCCTGACGCCTGGGCCCCGCCGGCCACCACCCGACGGAACGCCTCTCTGACCAGGTAGTACCCCCTCCTTAAGTCAACCCGTGTTGCTACCGATATTGCTCTGGAGGAAGTAGTTCGGAACCGGAGCGGCGATGTCCACGATGTCTGTCCCCCCAGAGGGCCAACCACGAGCGGACGGCATCCCTCCCGCCCGTCCGCCGTCGGGGCCCGGGGCCGGACCGGTCGTCGGACCGGTCGTCGGACCGACCGGCCGATCCTCCATCGACCCCCGGAAGTTGGCCTATCTCATGGGGCCGGCCGCCCTCGGCGCGTTGCTGCTGCTCATGCGCTTCGGTGAGGTGGCCAAAGAGTCGGCCTGGGTGTGGGTGGCCATCTTCATCGCCATCCCCCTGACCAGCGTCATCGCCGACCACCTCTACGACACCCGGCCCACCCCGGCCCGTCTGCACCTGAGGGTGGCCGTCCAGGCCGCCGCGGTCACCACGGTCATCTACCTGAGCGGGTGGGGGCCGGTCCTGTGCGGGGCGTACGCCTTCCTGGCCCTCGAGAACGTGGCCCGATGCGGCTCACGGGTCTGGCGGGTCACCGCCCTGTGGAGCCTGCTGGGCATCGCCATCGGACAGGTCGGCATCTCGCAGCACGTGTTCCCGTCCTTCCTCTCCCTGGCCCAGACCAACGCCCTGGCCCTGATGGGGGCGTTCGTCCTCTTCTTCGTGATCCGCATGGCCGGGGCCACCATGGAGCAGAAGGAGCTGGCCGAGGCCACCACCCGGCTGTCCGAGGACCGGTTCCGCTCGCTCATCCAGAACTCCTCGGACGTCACCCTGGTCATGGACGAGGAGGGGAACTGCACCTACGTGAGCCCGGCCATCACCGCGCTCCTCGGCCTGCGCCCGGCGGAGTTGGTCGGGACGCGGCCCACCGACCTGGTCCACCCCGACGACCAGGACCGGGTCCGGAGCCGGCTCGGGTCCGAGCTGGCCGACTCGCCGGAGAACGTGCTCATCCAGTTCCGGATGGCCCGGACCGACGGCACCTGGTGCGAGCTCGAGGCCGTGGTCAGCAACCAGCTGCACCGGCCCTCGGTGGCCGGGTACGTGGCCAACATCCGGGACATCACCGAGCGCAAGGAGTTCGAGGCCCTGCTGGCCCACCGGGCCCTCCACGACCCGCTCACCGCGCTGCCCAACCGCCAGCTCATCCTCGACCGGGCCGAGCAGATGCTGGCCCGGTCACGGCGCTCCGGCCACCCCGTGGCGGCGTTCTTCATCGACCTCGACAACTTCAAGGATGCCAACGACTCCCTGGGCCACGAGGCCGGCGACCACCTGCTGCAGGCCGTGGCCGAGCGGTTCGTGGCCATGCTGCGGGCCGACGACACGGTGGGCCGGCTCGGCGGCGACGAGTTCGTCGTGCTGGCCGAGGGCCTGTCCCTCGAGTTCGGACCCGAGCCCATCGCCGAGCGGATCCGGGAGGCCCTGCGACAGCCCTTCGTACTCCACGGCTACGAGGACCTGCCCCTCGTGGTCACGGCCAGCGTCGGCATCGCCACCGGGCTGCGGACGTCGGCCCACGAGCTGCTGCGCGACGCCGACGTGGCCCTCTACCAGGCCAAGGCCCGGGGCCGGAACTGCTCGGTCCGGTTCGAATCGGCCATGCAGACCGCCGCCGTGGACCGGCTGGCCCTCAAGTCCGACCTCGACGCCGCCTCCGCCTCTGGCCAGTTCTTTCTGCTCTACCAGCCCATCGTCGATCTCCAGGACGGCGGGATCCGGACCGCCGAGGCACTCATCCGGTGGCAGCACCCGACCCAGGGGGTCATCTCCCCGAGGGACTTCATCCCGGTGCTCGAGGAGTCGGGCATGATCGTCGACGTCGGCCGCTGGGTGCTGCGCCAGGCCTGCGCCCAGGGAGCCCGCTGGCACGCCCAGGGCCAGCCGGTGGGCATCTCGGTCAACCTGTCGATGCGACAGCTCGAGTCCACGGCCCTGGTGGACCACGTCACCGAGGCCCTGGGCGCCGCCGGCCTGGACCCCGACCAGCTGACCCTCGAGGTCACCGAGTCGTCCCTCATGCGGGACGCCGAGGCCACGGTGGCCCGGCTGCGGCGGCTCAAGGACCTGGGGGTCATGATCGCCATCGACGACTTCGGGACGGGCTACTCCTCCTTGGCCTACCTGCGGCAGTTCCCGGTCGACGTGCTCAAGATCGACGGGTCGTTCGTCGCCGAGCTGGACGGATCCCCGGACCACGCCGCCCTGGTCCACACCCTGGTGGAGCTGGGCCGGATCCTGGGTCTGGTCACCCTGGCCGAGGGGATCGAGGAGCAGGTCCAGCTGCAGGACCTCCGGGCCGAGCTCTGCGACCGCGGTCAGGGCTTCCTGGTCTCGCCGCCGGTGCCGCCGCGCGAGTTCGGCGCACTGCTGCGCCGCCACCCGGCCCCGTGGGCCACCGGGTCGCCGGCGCCGTCCATCCGTCGCTGACCGGTTCGGGACTCACGGCCCGGGCTTGCTCGCCGCCTTCTTCCTCCGCTGGCTCAGCAGGATGATCAGCCGGTCGACCAGCGCCCCCAGCACGGCGGCGATCAGGAGCACCCAGATGAGGCTCAGACGCGTGCTGAAGAAGACGAACCCCACCGTCACGGTATGGCTGTTGTCGAGCACGAAGGCGATGAGCAGGATCAGGGCCACCACCGCCACGCTGATTCGGACGATCTCCCGCGTGTCCCGCTTCCGGCCCGCGGACCGACCGGTCGGGCCCTGCCTGGGAACTCCTGGGGAATTGGCCATGCTGGACTCCTTCGGGTCGACGGCCGGGGCACCCCGCCCAGTCGACAGTACCCGGGACGTCCCCCCGGGGTGAGGACCGACGGGGCCGCGGGCTGCGGGCCGGGGCCGGGCGGCCGGACGGCCCGATCAGGTGAAGAGCAGCGTGGCCTGGTGGGCGAAGTTGAGAATGGGTTCGGGGATGATCCCGAACACCACGGTGAAGCCCACGCACAGGCCGATGGCCACCCAGGTGAGCACCGGCACCGGCACCGCGCCCCGCTCGCTGACCTCGTCGGTCGGCGGGGCGTCGGTCAGCACGGCCAGGCTGGTCACGGCGTCGGACGACTCGGACCGGTCGGTCGCCTCCTCGGTCGCCGCCGGCTTCGCCGGCGCGGGGCTACCGGTGCCGGCCCCCGACGGGACGTCGTCCCCGACCGGATCGGCGACGGCCCCCACGGGCGAGTACATGGCCACGGCCACCCGCAGGTAGAAGAAGACGGCGATGGCCGCGGTGACCATGGCGATGGCGGCCAGCACGTAGGCGTGGGTGGCCACGGTGGCCCCGACCACGCCGAACTTGGCCAGGAAGCCGGTGGTGAACGGCACGCCGGCCTGGCCCAGCAGCAGGACGGCGAACGACAGGGCCAGGACCGGCTGGCGACGGGCCAGACCCCGGTAGTCGGTGAGCTGGTGCCCGGTGTCGCCATCTCGCGACATCACCGTGATCACGGCGAACGAGCCGATGGTCAGGAACATGTAGGCGAAGAGGTAGTAGAGGGCGGCTGACACCCCTCGGGGGGTGGCCGCCTCCACGCCGAGCAGGATGAAGCCGGCGTGGTTGATGGACGAGTAGGCCATCATCCGCTTGACGTCCTTCTGCAGGAGGGCCACCACCGCGCCGACCACCAGCGAGAGGATGGCCAGACCCCAGAGGATCGGCTGCCAGTCGGTCCGCACCGTGCCGAACGACGAGACGAACACCCGGAGCAGGGCGGCGAAGGCCCCGGCCTTGGCCACCGCGGCCATGAACCCGGTGACCGGTGACGGGGAGCCCTGGTAGACGTCGGGCGACCACATGTGGAACGGCACCGCGGCGATCTTGAAGCCGAACCCCACGAGCAGGAGGGCCAGGCCCCCGAGCAGGACGCCGTTGCTGGCGATGACGTTCTTGGACAGGTAGTCGGCGATCTGGGGCAGGTTGGTCGACCCGGTGGCCCCGTAGGTCAGGGCGATCCCGTAGACGAAGACCGCCGACGAGAACGCCGCCGAGCACGAAGTACTTGAGGGCCGCCTCGCCCGACTCGGCCCGCTTGTGGTTGAAGGCGGCCAGCACGTAGAGGGCGATGGACATGATCTCGAGGCCCAGGAAGACCACGATGAGGTCGTTGGCCGCCCCCATCATCATGGCCCCCGAGGCCGACATCATGGCCAGCACGTGGAACTCGGGACCCTCCACCCCTTCCCGCCGCAGATAGCCGTCCGCCGACGAGGGCGGTCAGCAGCATGGCGATGGACACCGTGATCTGGATGAACACGTCGAACCCGTCGAAGGCGATGGCGCCGGCGATGGTCACCTTGGGCCCGTGGGTGGCCACCTGGTCCCACTGGACCAGGGCCGCCACCAGGGCGGCGACCGAGGTCACCGAGGCCACCATCGTCCCGGCCCGCACGCCCAGGATCTGGCGGAACAGCGAGGAGACCACCATCAGCAGGACGGCACCGCCCATCATGATCAGCATGGGGAGGATGCTCAGGTAGTCGACATGGGGGGTGTGGATGACCGGCGCCGCCGAGGTCGCCGCCACCAGCAGGGAGGGCATCACGGGGCTCCTTCCGTGGCGGCCGGTCGGCCCAGGGCCGAGCCGGAGGTGAGTTCGGCCGGGATCGGGGTGCGCGTCACCCGGTCCACGTGGACCACCAGCTGGTTGACCGACGGGGTGATCCGGTCGAGCACCGGCTTGGGGTAGACCCCGAGGAACACGATGAGGATGACCAGCGGGGCGACGATCAGGCGCTCGCTCCACCCGAGGTCGCTGGTCTTGGCTGCGTCCTCCTCGCGTGGGCTCGCCGTGGAAGACCTGCTGGTAGGCCCAGAGCAGGTAGACGGCGGCGACGATCACGCCCATGATGGCCACCACCGCCCACCACCGGTGGGCCAGGAAGGTGCCGATCAGCACCAGGAACTCACCGACGAACCCGTTGAGCCCGGGCACCCCGATGGAGGCCAGCATGGCCACGGTGAACACCCCGGCCATCACCGGGGCCGGCGACTGCAGGCCCCGCAGCGCGGTGACCTGCCAGGTCTTGCGCCGCTCGTAGATCCACCCGACCAGGATGAACAGGGTGGCGATGATGAGGCCGTGGTTGACCATCTGGAGCACCCCGCCGGTCAGCCCCTGGCTGTTGAGGGCGAAGGTGCCGAGCACGATGAAGCCGATCTGGGCCAGCGACGAGTAGGCCAGCAGGCGCTTCAGGTCGCGCTGGGCGCAGGCCACGATGGCCCCGTACAGGATGCCGATCACGGCCAGGGTCAGCAGCCACGGGGCCAGCGTCCGGGTGGCCTGGGGGAACAGGTTGAGGTCGAAGCGGATGATCCCGTAGGTGCCCAGCTTGGCCATGACGCGCGGCGAGCAGCACGGCACCGGCGGTGGGGGCCTCGGCGTAGGCGTCGGGCGACCAGGTGTGGAACGGGAAGACCGGGGCCTTGACGGCGAACGCCGCGGTGAAGGCACAGGAAGAGCAGGACCCCCTCGGTCCCCGACAGGTGGGTGTGCATGAGGGCGGGCAGCTCGAAGGTCAGCACCCCGGTCTGGGACTGGTGGAGGAAGGCCACCGCCAGGATCCCCACCAGCAGGAAGGCCGACCCGGCGAAGGTGTAGACGAAGAACTTGATGGCCGCGTAGCCCCGGCGGGCGTAGCCCCACCCGCCGATGATGAAGTAGGCGGGCACCAGGGTCAGCTCGAAGAACAGGAAGAACAGGACCAGGTCGAGGGAGACGAAGCTGCCCAGGCAGGCCGCCTCCATCAGCAGGATCCAGGCCACGAAGGCCCTCGGGTCGCGCCGGCCCCGGGCCCCGAGGATGGTCAGGGGGAACAACAGGGCGGTCATCACCACCAAGAAGAGGGAGATCCCGTCGACCCCGACCGACCAGTGGATGCCCAGCTGCTTGGCCCAGGTGTGGTCGGAGACCAGCTGGTAGCCGCCCACCGCCACCTTGCACTGGCCCACGATGACCAGCGACAGGATCAGGGTGAACAGCCCGACCAGGGCCCCGATGGCCTCGTGGAAGCGCTTGGCCACGGCCTTGGGCGGGATCAGGGCCACCACGGCGGCCCCGACGGCCGGGGTCAGCACCAGCACGGTGAGGAAGGGGAAGTGGGAGGTCGCCATCAGCCCCACCACATCCGGCTGAGCACGAAGGCCAGGACCAGCACGGTGCCCAGCACGATGCCCAGCACGTAGTTGCGGACGTACCCGGTCTGGGTCCGCCGGATCAGCGCCCCCGACCGGCGGACCAGGCCGGCCACGCCGTTGACCCCGCCGTCGATGACCTTGGGGTCGACGACGTCGGCGCTGAAGGCGGCCAGGCGCTCGAGGGGCCGCCCGAAGACGGTGTCGTAGAGCTCGTCGACGTACCACGCGTTGCGCAGGAAGGGGACCTCCAGTTGGGGACGGTTGGTCACCGACATCCACAGGGCGAGCCCGACGCCCACCCCGATCACGGCGATGAGGGCGTCGGTGATGCCCAGCGTCCAGAGGGCCGCCGTGCTCAGGTGGTCGTCGTACAGATTGGAGCCGAAGACCGGGTCGATCCACTTGGCCAGCGAGACGTGGTTGTTGGATGCGGCCAGGATGCCGGCGATGGCGGCGAAGAAGGCCAGGACCCACAGCGGGATGAGCATGATGCGGGGCGACTCGTGGGGCTGGCCGAGGTGTCCTTCGGCATGGTGGGCGCCCGGCATGTCGGTGGCGGCGTCCACCGGCACCTCGTTCGACCAGTTGTCCCGACCGAAGAAGGCCAGGCCGGTGAGGCGGCTCATGTAGTAGGCGGTGAGCAGGGCGGTGAGCAGGCCCAGCCCCCACAGGGCCGGGTGGGCGGCCCAGGTGTTCTCCAGCACGTCGCCCTTGGCCCAGAAGCCCGACAGCGGGGGCACCGCGGCGATGCACAGCCAACCGATGCCGAAGGTGATCCAGGTCAGCGGCATGTACCGGCGCAGGTTGCCCATCCGCTTCAGGTCCTGCTCGTCGTGGAGGCCGTGGATGACCGAGCCGGCCCCGAGGAAGAGCAGGCCCTTGAAGAAGGCGTGGGCCACCATCAGGAAGATGGCCGCCTCGTAGGCCCCGCACCCGATGGCCAGGAACATGTACCCCAACTGGGACACCGTCGAGTACGCCAGCACCTTCTTGATGTCCTGCTGGGCACAGGCGATGGTGGCGGCCACGAAGGCGGTCACCCCGCCCACGATGGCCACGGTCAGGGCGGCGGAGCTCGAGGCGTGGAGCAGCGGGTTGATCCGGCACAGCAGGTAGACGCCGGCGGTGACCATGGTGGCCGCGTGGATCAGGGCGGACACCGGGGTGGGACCCTCCATGGCGTCGGCCAGCCAGGGGAACAGGGGGATCTGGGCCGACTTCCCCATCACCCCGACCAGCAGCAGGATGCAGATGGCGGTGATGTACCCCGGCCCGATGCGGTCGAGGTTGGCGAAGATGGTCGTGTACTCCAACGAGTGGACCCGCTCGAAGACCAGGAAGACGGCCAGGAGGAACCCCACGTCGCCGATCCGGTTGTAGACGAAGGCCTTCTTCCCGGCGCTGGCCGCCGAGTCGCGGGTGAACCAGAACGACACCAGCCAGTAGGAACAGGTGCCCACCCCCTCCCAGCCGACGAAGGTCACGAGGAGGTTGGACCCCAGCACCAAGATGAGCATGGAGGCCACGAACAGGTTCATGTAGAGGAAGAACTTGGAGTAGTCCTTGTCCCCCTTCATGTACCCGATGGAGTACAGGTGGATCATGGTCGAGACACCGGTGACGAACAGCACCATGGTCATGGACAGTGGGTCCACGAACAGCCGGGCGTGGATCTGCAGGCTGTCGACGGGGATCCACGTCCACAGGTTCTGGGTGTAGGTCCGCACCGGGGCGTTGACCGTGAGCAGGTCGAGGTAGACGCCGATGGAGACCAGGAAGCTGGCCCCGACGAAGGCGGTGGCCACCCCGCCGGCGGCCGGGTCTCCGAGGCGGCGGCCCCACACCAACTGGACGGCGAACCCGATCAGGGGCAGCAAGATGATCAGGTAGGTGACTCCGAGCATCGTCCGGTCAGCCCTTCATCAGGTGGAGATCGTCGGCGGTGGCGTTGGCCCGGCGTCGGAAGATGGCGACCACCAGCCCCAGCCCCACCACCACTTCGGCGGCCGCCACCACGAGCACGAAGAACACCAGGACCTGACCGCCGATGTCGTGCAGCATGCGGGCGAAGGTGACGAAGGTGAGGTTGGCGGCGTTGAGCATGAGCTCGATGCACATGAACATGACCAGCACGTTGCGGCGGATGAGCACGCCCAGGGCCCCGATGGAGAACAGGACGACGCCGAGGCCGAGGTACCAGCCGGCACTGATGGTCATGACCTGGCCTCCTCGGGCTCGCCGGCCGATCCGGTGGTTCGGTCGGTGCCCCCGCCGCTGACCGTTCCAATGTCGGCGTCGTCGGGGTCGTCGGCGTCGGTGCCGTCCGGACCGCCCTCACCGGCCGGGAGCGGCTCGGCGCCGGGGCCGTCGTCCTCGGCCGGCGCCGCGGACGAGCCCGGCGGTCGGCGGGCCAGTACCACCGCGCCGACCACGGCGATGACCAGCAGGGCGGCCGTGGCCTCGAAGGGGAACAGGTAGGTGGTGTAGACGGCCTTGCCCAGGAGGTAGACGTTGGACTGCCGACCGCCGTCGATCCCGGCCACGTGCGGGGCCCCCGTGGTCCAGCGCGACACCTCGCCGAGCAGCAACAGGCCGGTGGTGGCCAGCACGATCAGCCCGATGGCCAGCGGCCGTTGCCGCCGCAGGGGCTCGAGGCCGATGTCCTCCTGGCGGTCGACCCCGAGGAACATGATGACGAACAGGAACAGCACCACGATGGCGCCGGCGTACACGATGACCTGCACCGCGGCCAGGAACGGGTCGCGCTGCAGCACGAACAGCACGGCGACGCCGAAGAGGGTCATGACCAGCATGAGCGCCGAGTGGACGGGATTGCGGGCCACCACCACGCCCACCGCCCCGGACAGGATGATGGCCGCGGCCACCGCGAAGGTGCCCACGTCGACCCAGGACGCGTGGCCGGAGCCGGCCGCCGCGGCGAGCACGGCTCCGAGCGCGGGAGCCATCAGGCCTCGTCCGGTTCGGGGACGGCGACCACCGGTGCCGGGGTCCCGCTCCCCGGTTCGTCCCGCTGGGTGTTGCCGGCCCGCACGGCGGCGGCGTACTCGGCGTCGGCCCGGTCACGGTGCTTCTTGCCGGCCCCGGGGGCGAACCGCTCGGCCTTCTCCAGCATGCGGCCGATGGCCCCCCTCGGCCCCCGCTTCTCGGCCGGGAGGTCGACCGGGACGAGGTGGCGCTCCAGGGTGTGGCGGAGCTGCCGGCTGCCCGTACTGGCGTCGTCGCGGTGGGCCGACTGGCCCCCCTCGGGCGAGCGCACCCCGAAGCCCAGCTCACCCGACCACTGCACCTGGCCCTCGAACTCGGCCGCCCCGGCCGGTGAGGTGGCCCGCATCCAGCCCGAGGTGTGCAGGTCGTCGCCCTCCCGCCAGTCCTCCCAGGGCAGGTGCCTGGGCTTGCCGTCGTCGTCGACCAGCAGCTCCTCTTTGGTGTAGATGGCGTCGTTCCGATTGGTGAAGGAGAACTCCATGAGCTTGGACTCGGTGATGGCCTCGGTGGGGCAGGCCTCGACGCACAGGTCGCAGTGGATGCACCGCAGGAAGTTGATCTCGTAGACGTAGCCGTAGCGCTCCCCGGGGGACACCGGGTGGTCCGGGGGGTTGTCCAGCCCGCGCACGTAGATGCAGTCGGCCGGGCACACCCCGGCGCAGAGCTCGCAGCCGATGCACTTCTCCATGCCGTCCTCGTACCGGTTGAGGACGTGGCGACCGTGCTGGCGGGGCTGCTTGGGCCGCTTCTCCTCCGGGTACTGCCGGGTGACCGGCGGGCGACCCAGGTGCTCGAGGGTCAGCTTGAACCCACCGAGGAAGTTCTGGCGTTGCCGGGGCACTTCGGGTTCGGCCATCAGGAGCCTCCTCCTGGACTGGACGGGGAGACGGTGGCGTCGCCGGACTCGGAGACGGCCACCGCCGGGGATGGCGCCGGGTCGGGGTCGGGCTCGGGGGGCGGGTCCACAGCCGGACACCCACCTGGGGGACGATGGCCCGGGTCTCCTCCCGCTCGGAGCCGATGGCGAAGGCCCGGGTGATGACGATGGCCGCCACCACCACGGCTGCGGCCATGCCCAGGCCCCACCAGCCGTCGATCACGAAGCCGGCCACGATGAGCAGCCAGCCGAGGGACAGGGGGATCAGCTTCTTCCAACCCAGGTCCATGAGCTGGTCGTACCGGAGCCGGGGCAGGGCGGCCCGCAGCCACACGAACACGAACAGGAAGACGATGGTCTTGCCCAGGAACCACAGGATCGGCCACAGCCAGTACAGGTGGGCGATGTGCGGGATAGGGCCGTCGGGGCCCCCGAAGAACAGGGTCACGGTGATGGCCGACATGGTGATGGTGTTCATGAACTCGGCCAGGAAGAACAGGGCGAAGCGGATCGACGAGTACTCGGTGACGAACCCGCCGACCAGCTCGGAGTCGGCCTCGACCAGGTCGAAGGGCGGGCGGTTGGTCTCGGCGATGATGGCGATGAAGAAGATCACGAAGGGCACCACGCCCAGCCGGATGGCGTTCCACTGCCACAGGTGGCCGGCCTGGGCCTCGACGATGGTGCGGGTGGACAGGGACCCGGTGATCAGCACCACGACGACCACGGTCATGCCCAGCGCCGCCTCGTAGGAGATCATCTGGGCCGAGGCCCGCACCGAGCCCAGCAGCGGGTACTTGGAGCCCGACGACCAGCCGGCCAGCATGATGCCGTAGACGCCGATGGACGACATGGCCAGCAGGAACAGGATCCCCATGGGTGGATCGGCCAACTGCAGCTCGAAGGTGTGGCCGGCGATGGTGACCTCGCCGCCGATGGGCACGATGGCGAAGATGAGGAAGGCCGGGATGATGGTCAGGTAGGGGGCCAGCTTGAAGACGAACCGGTCGGCCTGGTCGGGGATCAGGTCCTCCTTGAAGAACAGCTTGATCCCGTCGGCCAGGGTCTGGGCGATGCCGAAGGGCCCGGCCCGGTTGGGCCCGATGCGGCTCTGCATGTCCGAGATGACCTTGCGCTCGAACCAGATCATCAACATGACCGAGACCATCAGGGCGCCGAACACCACCAGCACCTTGATCAGGACGATGAGGAACACCACCCAGCCCACGCCGTTGCCGTAGAGCGGGTCGCCCTCGGCCAGGACGGGGTGCACGATGGAGAGCAGGCCGTTCACGGGGTCTCCATCCGGAGCTCGACCACCGGGACCGAGGCGTCGATCAGGTCGGCGATGGTCCCCTCGTCGAGGGGGACGTTGAAGTCGGCCGCCACCACCTTGCGGGGCAGGGAGTCGTCGGCCACCACGGTCTGGACCGTCGAGGTCGTCGCCGTCCGGACCCGGACCGAGCCCCCCGGGGCCACCCCCAGCTCGTCGAGGTCGAGCGGGTTGGCCCGCAGCGGCGCGGTCGCCACCAGTCCGGCCAGCGCCGGGACGGTGCGCACCGCGGCACCCCGGTCGTAGAGGACCCGCGAGGCCACCAGCCGGAGCGAGTAGCCGTCGTTGGGCACCACGTGGGGTACGTCGAGGTCGACCGGACCGGACAGGGTGGGCGGCCGGGTCGGGGCACCGTCGTCAGACGCGGGGGCCGGGCGGCCGGCACCGATGCCGGCCGTCGGGGACTCGGCCAGGCCGGCTCGGGGCGGGGCCCCTTGGCGCTCCACCGACTCCACCCCGGGGACGGCGATGGGGTCGAGGGGGGCCGAGGCGGCCCGGCGGCCGAGGGTGACGGCGCTGGCCACCAGCGGGGCCACCACCCCGTCACCGGCACCGGCGCCGTCGAGGACGGCCCGGGTGATGCCCCGGTAGGCCGGAGCCAGCTGCTCGATCTCGTCCCACACGTCACCCACCGAATCGAGGCCGAGGTCGGCCCCCAGGTGCGACGGCCAGCTCGGAGGCGATCATCCAGTCCGGCCAGGCCTGCCCGGGCGGCACCAGCTTCTGGCCCAGGCGGCTGACCCGGCCCTCCAGGTTGGTGGTGGTGCCGGCCCGCTCGTGGGCCTCGGCGGCGGGCAGGACCACGTCGGCCCGCTCGGTGACGGTCCCCGGTGCCGAGGCCACCGCCACCACGAACTCGGCCCCGTCGAGGGCCCGACGGGCCAGCCCGGCGTCGGGGAAGTCGCCCAGGGGGTCGGCGCCCAGCAGCACCAAGGAGCGGACACGGGTCCCGTCGGCGGGCTCCTCGGCCGCCGCGGCCAGGATGCCGGCGGTGTCCCGGCCCCGTTGTCCCGGCACCGAGCCCCAGGCCCCGGTGAACCAGGCCCGCCCCTCCTCGAGGGAGACCCGGCCGGGCAGCACGCCGGGGGCCAGCCCCATGTCCAGGGCGCCGTGCACGTTGCCCCGGCGGAGGGCGGGGAGGAAGCGGGCGCCGGGCAGCGCGGCGGCCAGCACCTGGGCCGCCTCGGCCACCAGTGCGCCGTCCTCGGCCAGAGACGGCCGGCCCACCACGACGACCACGTTCCCCGCCCGGGTGCAGCTCCCGGGCCCGGGCCAGGGCCTCGGGTCGGCGCCCGCGGGAGCGGTCTCGGCGGGAGCCACCAGCGCCCGGACCAGCTCGGTGGCCCGGGCCGGGGCGTAGCGCAGGGAGACCGCCGCGTACCGGGTGAGGGCGGTGGCCGAGGGCGAGAGCTCGACCAGGTCGAGGTGGCCGTCGACGATGCCCGACCGCAGCCGGAGGAAGAGGACGGGCAGCTCCTCGCGGAGGTCGCCGGTCAGGGTGATCACGGTGTCGGCCGAGGCGGCCTGGTCGATGGTGGCCCGCGGCAGGCCCAGCACCACCTCGGCGGGCAGGCCGTCACCCAGCTGGGCGTCGACCGAGTCGGTGCCGAGCACCCCCTTGGCCAGCTTGGCCCAGGCGTAGGCGCCCTCGTTGGTCAGCCGGGCGCCGCCGATCACCCCGACCGACTCGGTCCCGCCGGACGCCACCGACCGCTCGACACCCTCGGCCACGGCGTGCGAGCGCCTCGTGCCAGGACACCGCCACCAGCGTCCCGTCCTTGCGGACCATGGGCTCGGTCAGGCGGTCCTCGCTGTTCACGGCGTCGAAGGCGAACCGGCCCTTGTCGCACAGCCAGCCGTGGTTGACCGGGTCCACGTCGATGCCCAGCAGCCGGGTCACCCGGTTGGACGACGACTGGACGGCCACCCGGCACCCGACCGAGCAGGTGGTGCAGGTGGACTCGACCTGGTCGAGGTCCCAGGGTCGGGCGGCGAACCGGTACGGCGCGGCGGTCAGGGCCCCCACCGGGCAGATCTGGACGGTGTTGCCGGAGAAGTACGAGGCGAAGGGGAGGTCGGGGAAGGTGTTGACCTCGATCAGCTCGCCGCGGCCGATGAAGTCGATCTGGGCCTCGCCGGCCACCTCGTCGGCGAACCGGGTGCACCGGCTGCACTGGATGCACCGCTCCCGGTCCAGCAGCACCAGCTCGGAGATGGGGATGGGCTTCTCGAAGTGACGCTTCTCCTCCACGAACCGGGTCTCCCCCGGCCCGTAGGCCAGGGTCTGGTCCTGCAGGGGGCACTCGCCGCCCTTGTCGCACACCGGGCAGTCGAGCGGATGGTTGATGAGGAGGAACTCGAGCACCCCGTCCTGGGCCTTCTTGACCTTGTCGGAGTCGGTGACCACCTCCGAGCCCTCGGCTGCACCTCGATGAAGCAGGCTGGGCTGCAGGGTGGCGCCGCGGGGCCCGCTCACCTCGACCAGGCACATCCGGCACATCCCGACCGACTGCATGCGCGGGTGGTAGCAGAAGCGGGGGATGAACGTCCCGGCCTGCTCGGCCGCGGCGATCAGCAGCTCGCCCTTCGCCGCGGTGACCTCGCGGCCGTCGAGCGTGAAGGTCACCTGCTCGACGGGAGGGGTGGCCAGCGGGGAGCCGGCCTCGGGGGCGGTCCGCTCACTCATAGGGGCAGCCCCCCTCCTTGATGTGGACCAGGAACTCGTCCCGGAACATCTGGATGGCCGAGCCGATGGAGGAGGGGATGGACGGCCCGAGCACGCAGATGGTGGTCTGCTGCGGGGGCCAGGTCAGGCCGGGGGCGATGTTGTCGCAGACGTCGAGGAGCAGGTCGAGGTCCTCCTCGCGGCCGTGGCCGGTCTCGATGCGTTCCATGATCTTCTCCAGCCAGCCCGAGCCCTCCCGGCACGGGGTGCACTGCCCGCAGGACTCCCGGGAGAAGAACTTGGTGATCCGCCACGACGCCCGCACCACGCAGGTGTGGTCGTCCATCACCACGACCGAGCCCGACCCGAGCATGGAGCCGGCCGTCGCCACCTCGTCCTGGCCGAGGGGGAGGTCGATCTGGTCGGGGCCGAACCACGGGGCCGACACGCCGCCGGGGATGAAGGCCTTGAGCTCCCGCCCGTCGGGGATGCCCCCGCCGAGCACCGGGGCGTTGATCAGGTCGTGGAACGTGGTCTTCACCATCTCCAGCTCGTACACGCCGGGGTTGTTCACGTGGCCGGCCAGGGCGAACAGCCGGGTCCCGGTGGAGCGCCCCTCGCCCAGGGCGGCGAAGGCCGCACCGCCGTGGCGCACGATCCAGGGCAGGTTGGACATGGTCTCCACGTTGTTGACCACGGTGGGCTCGCCGTAGAGACCGATGGCGGCCGGGAAGAAGGGGGGCTTGATCCGGGGGAAGCCGCGCTTGCCCTCGAGCGACTCGAGCAGGGCTGTCTCCTCCCCGCAGATGTAGGCCCCGGCGCCGGGGTGCACGACCACGTCGACGGAGAACCCGGACCCGAAGATGTCGGCGCCCACCGCCCCGTGGGCGTAGGCCTCGTTGAGGGCGGCCTGCACCCGCTCGAGGCCGAGGGCGAACTCGCCCCGGATGAAGATGAACGCCTGGCTGACCTGCAGGGCGTAGGCGGCGATGACCACGCCCTCGATGAGCTGGTGGGGGTCCCGCTCCACGAGCAGGTGGTCCTTGAAGGTGGCCGGCTCGCTCTCGTCCCCGTTGACCACCAGGTAGGTGACCGGGTTCTTGCGCAGCATGGCCCACTTGCGGCCGGCCGGGAAGCCGGCCCCGCCCCGTCCGAGCAGGCTGGCCGTGTCGACCTCGGCCGCCACCGCCTCGGGGGTCATGGCCAGGGCCTTGCGCAGTCCCTCGTAGCCGCCGGTGGCCAGGTACCGCTCCAGGGTGTGCGAGTCGGGGTAGCCCAGCCGTGCCGGTGACGATCTTGGGTGGATCGGTGATGGCCATCAGCCGGCCCCTCCCCGCTGACGCCGGCGCCGTCTTGGCCGCCTCGGTCTCGGCCTCGCGCCGGGTCTGGGCCTCGGCCGTGGCCGCCCGCTCGGCGGCCACCCGGCTCGGGGTCGGCCTCGAGGCCGTGCGACCGCGGCGCACCCGGATCAGCGTGCCGTGCGGGGGGATGTCGTCGGACCGGGCCCCTGACCGCAGGTCGGCCACCAGGGCGTCGAAGGACTCGGGGGTCTGGGCCCCGACGAAGCGGTGGTTGACCTGGACGCACGGGGCCCGGTCGCAGTCGGCCAGGCACTCGGCCTCCTCCAGGGTGAACACCCCGTCGGCCGTGGTGCCCCCGGCGCTGACGCCGAGCGACGACTCGGCGTGCTCGAGCAGCTCGGCCGCCCCGCCCAGCAGGCAGGCGATGTTGGTGCAGACCGCCACCACGTAGCGTGCCCACCGGCTCGGTGTGCAGCATGTCGTAGAAGGAGGCGGTGCCCCAGCACCTCGGTCGGGGTCACCCCGACCAGCGCGGCGATGTCGGCCATGGCCTCCCGGGTGCAGCCAGCCGTCCTGCTCCTGGGCCAGGTGGCAGAGCGGGATGAGCGCCGAGCGGGGCTCGGGGTAGAGGGCGATGAGCGTCGGGCCCGGCCAGCCGGTCGGGCGTGAGGTGGCTGGGCTCGGCGGCCCCGTGCCGGCCCGCCCGGCGGGGCGCCGACCGGGACGGGCGGCCTGGTCGGTCACCGGTCGACCTCCCCCATCACCGGGTCGACCGATGGAGCACGACGGCGACGGCGTCGGCCAGCAGGCCGCCTCGCATCATGAGGGGCAGCGCCTGCAGGTTGACGAAGCTCGGTCCCCGGATGTGCATCCGGTAGGGCTTGGGCGAACCGTCGGACACCAGGTAGCAACCCAGCTCGCCCCGGGGGGACTCGACGGCCACGTACACCTCGCCCTCGGGGACCTTGAAGCCCTCGGTGAACACCTTGAAGTGGTGGATGAGGGCCTCCATCGACTCGTCGATCCGGCCCCGGGGTGGCGGCGTCACCTTCTTGTCCTGCACCCGGTAGTCGCCGGCCGGCATCCGCTCCACGATCTGGCGGATGATCCGGATCGACTCGCGGATCTCGTTGAGGCGGATGGAGTACCGGTCGAAGTTGTCCCCGTAGGTCCCGACGATGACGTCGAAGTCGACCTCGTCGTAGCGCAGGTAGGGCATGGAGCGACGCAGGTCCCAGGGCACCCCGGTGGACCGCAGGATGGGCCCGGTCAGCGACAGGGCCAGGGCCTCCTCGGCCGAGATGCTGCCCGATCGCCCTCGGTGCGCTGGCGGAACACCGGCTGGCCGGTCAGCAGCTCGTCGTACTCGTCGGTGCGGGGCAGGACCGTGTCGCAGATGATGGAGACGTCGTCCTCCCACCCGTCGGGCAGGTCGGCGGCGGTGCCGCCGGGGCGGATGAAGTTGTGGTTCATCCGCAGGCCGGTGGTCTTCTCGAAGAAGGCCAGGATCATCTCGCGCTCGCGGAAGCCGTAGATCATCATGGAGGTGGACCCGATGTCCATCCCGTTGGTGGCCATCCACATCAGGTGGGACGACACCCGGTTGAGCTCGCACCAGGAGCATGCGGATCCAGTCCGCGCGGGGCGGCATCTCGACGCCGAGCAGCGCCTCGGTGGCCATGCGAGAACACCAGCTCGTTGTGGAGCGGGGACAGGTAGTCCATGCGGGTGACGTTGGTCGACGCCCTGGACGTAGGTCAGCTCCTCGCCCGTCTTCTCCATGCCGGTGTGGAGGTAGCCGATGACCGGCTTGGTCCGCAGCACCGTCTCCCCGTCGAGCTCGAGCATGAGGCGCAGCACGCCGTGGGTCGAGGGGTGCTGCGGCCCCATGTTGATGATCATGGTCTCGTCGTCGGACTGCTCGATGTCGATGTCCGACGGGTCGACGGCCACGCCCTCGGGCAGGCGCAGTACCGCGCCGACCTCCCGGCGCAGCTCGCCGGGATCGGTCGTCGACCGCCGGGCCAGCTCCTGGGCGCCCTCGGAGGTCTCGGCCACCAGGCCCTCGGCCTCGCTCCCGGGCCTCGGGGCCAGGAACGAGTCCCCCGAGGGCGGGCGGTCGAGCACGGTGTCGGGACGGGGCTCGGCGGCCCCGGCGCCCTCGGTGGGGGATGCCGTCACGTCGCTCATCTCGGGCCTGGCGCTTCCTTGAACTGGACCGGCACCCGGCCGACGCCGTAGTCCTTGCGCAGCGGGTGGCCCTCCCAGTCCTCGGGCATGAGGATGCGGGTCATGTCGGGATGGCCGGTCGAAGCACGATGCCGAACAGGTCGTAGGCCTCCCGCTCCATGGCCTCGACGCCGGGGTAGACGTCGAAGAGGGTGGGGACGCTCGGGTCGGACTCGGGCACCTGCACCCGGACCCGACCCGGCGGGCCTGGCTCAGCGAGAGCAGGTTGACCACCACCTCGAAGCGCTCGGGCTCGACGCCGTCGGGCAGCTGACGGCCCGGGTGGGTCAGGTAGTCGACGGCGCACAGGTCGGCGCACATCTCGAAGCCCGGCCTGCTGCAGCCGGCCACAGGCCGGCGTACTGCTCGCGGTGCGGGAAGACCACCTCCTGGCCGCGGCCGACGCGGACGACGCGCCAGCCGCTCGCCGCCACCGGCGGTCGGCGCCAGGCGGTGTCCGCGGCTCACGGGGCTCGCCCACGCTGCGGGCGATCACCGGGTTGCGCTTGGGCGTCCGAGGTGGACGGCGTCGGGCCGGTCCGGCGTGGCCACCCGCACGGCGTCGGGCACGGTGCGGCATCGCCGAGCCGCGTCGGCCGGCCCTCGGGATCGCCGGCCGGGCCCCGAGCGTCACCGGCGGCGGTGGGTGATGTCGTCGGTCCGGATCTTCTCGTGCAGGGTGAGGATGGCGTGCATGAGCGTCTCGGGCGTCGGGCGGGCAGCCGGGGGCGTAGACGTCGACCGGGCACGATCTGGTCGACGCCCTGGACGATGGCGTAGTTGTTGAACATGCCGCCGGTCCAGGCGCACACGCCCATGGAGATGACCCACTTGGGCTCCATCATCTGGTCGTAGACCTGGCGCAGCACCGGGGCCATCTTCTGGGAGACCCGCCCGGCCACGATCATCAGGTCGGCCTGGCGGGGCGAGGCCCGGAAGACCTCCATGCCGAAGCGGGCCAGGTCGAAGTCGGCGGCGCCCACCGACATCATCTCGATGGCGCAGCAGGCCAGCCCGAAGGTGGCCGGCCACACGCGTAGCGTCCGCGCCCACTTGACCAGGTCCTCGATCCGACCGGTCAGGAAGTTGTGCTGCAGGTCCTCGAGACCCATGAGGAGCCGCCTCTCTCGCTCTACGCGGCGCGACCGGGGCCGCTCGGCGCGGGGGCCGGCGATCCGGTGGTCGGGGCGTCGGGATCGGGGCTGCCGGGTGCCGGGGCACCTCTAGGAGAGGTGATCCCGGCGCGCCGCGCCGCACCGCCGGGACCCCCCGGTCCGGCGCTGATGCGGGCGATGGTCGACTCCGAGGTCCGGCGACGGCATGGCCCCGACCAGACGCTTGGCCGGGCCCCAGGTCAGGGCCCCGTTGCTGATCAGGAAGAGGAAGGAGACGAAGACCACCGCGGCGAAGACGACCACCTCGACCAGGCCGAAGCGTGCCCAGCTGGTGGAAGATCACCGCCCACGGGTAGAGGAAGACGATCTCGATGTCGAAGATGATGAAGATCATGGCCACCAGGTAGAAGCGCACCGGGAAGCGCTGTCGGCGGGCTCGATGCCCGGGACGATGCCGCACTCGTAGGGCGCGATCTTGGCCGCGGTCGGCTGCTTCCTCGGGGCCAGCAGTGGCCGAGGCCACGAACGAGAGGGCGGCGAACAGGAAGCCCGAGGATGAGGAGGATCAGGATCGGCAGGTAATGGTCCACAGGAACTTGTTTTTACCACGCACCCCTTCGTGCAAGCACATCCGCCGGAACGGGGCCCGTCGGCGGGGATTCCGGTCCCGACCGGGTGTGCCGACGGGCCCCTCCGGCCCCTACCATTGGAGGTCGTGAGCCGCCACCGCCCCGCCCGATCCCGCCGGACGCCGTGGCCGCGGGACGGCCCGGGGCCAGGTCCACGACGTCCTGGTGGTGGGCGGCGGCCCGGCCGGGCTCCTCGTGCGCCTACTGGTTGGCCGAGGCCGGCTGGGACGTGGCCGTGGTGGAGAAGAAGGTCTTTCCCCGCGAGAAGACCTGCGGCGACGGGCTGACACCCCGTTCGGTGCGCCAGCTGGCCGACATGGGGATCGAGGGGGCCCTGGCCGGGGCCCACCGGTACACCGGGCTGCGGGCCCACGCCTTCGGCCGGGTCCTCGACCTGCCCTGGCCCGAGCACCCGAGCTTCCCCTCCTACGGCTACACGATCACCCGCCACGACCTCGACGGCCTCGTCGACGAGCGGGCCGTCAAGGCCGGGGCCACCGTGCTGGCAGGGCACCGAGGTCGTGGCGCCCATCCTCGACGACGAGGCGGCGCCCGTCGTGCCGGGAGCCTCGCTCCCCGCCTGCGTGGGCGCGCTGGTCACGGACAAGGCCAGCGGGGTCACCCGCCCGATCCGGGCCCGCTACGTGGTGGTGGCCGACGGGGCCAACTCGCGGTTCGGCCGGACCCTCGGCACGCCCGCGACCGCGACCAGCCCATGGGCATGGCCCTGCGCGGCTACTACACGTCCCCGGGTCACGACCGGACCTTCATCGAGTCCCACCTCGACATCCGCGACGCCGACGGCAAGGTGGTCCCCGGCTACGGCTGGATCTTCCCCCTGGGCGACGGCCGGGTCAACGTCGGGGTCGGGCTGCTCTCCACCGACAAGCGCTGGAAGGGCGTCAACACGTCGCACCTCATGGACGCACTTCGTGCAGCTACGCGCCGAGGGAGTGGGAGCTGTCCCCGGCCACGTGCCTCGGTCCGCCGACCGGCGGCAAGCTCCCCATGGGCCTCGCCGTCGGACCCAGGGTCGGGGCCACCACCCTGGTGGTGGGCGACGCCGGCGGGCTCCATCAACCCGTTCAACGGCGAGGGCATCGCCTACGGCTACGAGACCGGGCGCCTGGCCGCCGCCTCCCTGGGCGAGGCGCTGAGCGGCGACGGGGTCGAGGGCCTGCTCCGGTACGAGACCCGGCTCGAGGACGCCTACGGGCTCTACTACCGGGTGGCCCGGGCCTTCATCCGGGTCATCAGCCGACCCGAGCTGATGCAGCTGTGCGTGGGGACCGGCATGCACTCCGAGCCCCTGATGAGCTGGATCCTCCGCATCATGGCCAACCTGCTCCGGCCGGACGAGACCGGGCCGGCCGAGGCCGCCTACCGTGCGCTGGCCGTCATCGCCCGGATGTCCCCCGAGGCGTCCTGACCCTCACCGGGTGACAGGCGTCACCGGACGCCACGGGGGTTGGTGGTCCGGGGCCGCCGGCCTACTTGTTGACGGCCAGTGCCACCCGGCCGGACACGGCGTTGTACGCCGGGGTGAAGGCATCGGTCGGTACCGGCGCGCCCCCGGTCGTGGTCTCGAGGACGGAGTAGATCCGGCCACCGATCATGAAGGCCTGGCCGATGACCTCGGTCCCCTGGTTGGGGATGGTGAGCGTGGTGAGGAACCCGGCCACCTGGACGCCGGCGGGGGCGGGCAACGACACCGACGACACCGTGGCGGAGGCCCCGGGCACCGCCGCCGACACCACCGACGACTGGTAGGCCGTGTAGCAGGCCAGGAAGCTGGCGTTGGTGAACGGCACGGTCAGGGCCTTGGCCTGGTCGGCCGTGGTCATGACCCGGGTCGCCGAGAACATCCGGATGGTGGGGTCGGCCGGGCTCTGGAATACCGGGGACGTTGCCGAGCCCGACTGGCCGGGCAACACCGACCCGGCGTAGAGGCCGGAGACGGTGGCCGGGGAGGCACCCAGACACTGACCCAGCGCCCGGACGGCCTGGGCCTGGGCGGCGGCCGGAGCCACCGGCGGCCGGGCCGGCTGGCCGGTGGCCGTGCTCGGGGCCCAGCCGGCCGGCAGGTCGTTCTGGTGGAGGTTGATGGTGGCGGCCAGCGCGGCGTCGGCGGCGGCGGCCGACAGGCCCGGCGCGCTGGTGGCTGTGGTGGTGGTGTTGTCGTTGTGCTTCTTGACCACGAAGTAGGCGATGCCGCCGATCACCGCCAGCAGGGCCACGAACAGGAGGACCAACAGGCGGGTGTTGCGGGCCCGGGGCTTGTCCGGGGACGTAGCGGCCCGTTGGGCCCCCCCGGGATCGCCGGGGGGTGGGCTGCCGTCCAACGAGTCGAACTGGGCCGTGGTCGGGTCGGGGGGGGTCGGTGTGGCCCCGAGGCCGGGGGCGGGGGGCGGGGGCAGGGTGGTGGCCTCGGCCCCGGACAGGGCGGTGGCGCCAGCCACCGCGGCGCCACCCGCCGCGGCCGCCTTCGCCGCCCTGCGCTTCGCCCTCCCCCGGCTCGGCGGGGCCAGCTCGGGTGCCGTGGCCTCGGCGGTGTGCTCGCCGTCCCACAGCGCCTGTCCCGTCACCGGGTCGACCGGAGGCCTCCACACCGCCGGGCCTCCGGCGACGGGGGACCCCGGAAGGTCGGGAGGTGGCGGCGGGAGGGTGGCCTCGGTCAGGCGAACCGGATCACTCGGCGGATCGTAGGGCGGCCGCGACGGGTCCACCGGGGACGCCGCCGGGGACGCCGCCGTCTCCTTGGACTTCCGCCAACGACCGGACTTCTTGGCCGGAGGGGCGATGGTGGCCTCGGGCGGGGGGCCGCCCCAGGCCGAGCCCTCGCCGGCCAGTGGATCGGGTGCCGCCATCCAGCCCGTCCCGTCCCCCATCCCGGGTGGCGGGGGCGGGGGCGGCCCAGCCGGCGTGGGGGTGGCCCCGGCGAACGCGGGGGGTGGAGGTGGCGGGGCGGTGGGGGACCCGAGCGCCCCCGTCGGCGGAGCGGGAGGGGTGGGTGAGGCCGTCGGCGGTGGAGGGGGCGGCGGCGGATCCGCCGGTCCGGCGGCCGCCCCTCCGGCGGCCATGCCGGCCGCCGCGGCCGTGGCGGCGGCCGTGGCCGGGGCCAGGTGCGACTGCTGATCGGCCGGTGGGGGCGTCGCCTGGGTCGATCCGTTGCCGGCGGGCGGCGGCGGAGCCCCGGGCGCCGTGCCGGAGCCGTTGGTGGCGGCCGGGGTCGCCGGTGCGGGCGGGGCGCCCTTGTACCGCGCCAGCCAGTGAGGGAGGGCCTGGTCCAGGTAGGCGGCCTGCCCGGGGGTCACGGTCTCGGTGGGGAAGAGGAACCGGATGGACTGCCCGCCCGAGGTCAGTTCCATGACCGCCGCATTGCGACCGTCGGGAAGCACGATCTTCTCGCGGCAGGTGGCCGAGTCCAGACCCGACCACACCAGCAGCCGCTCGATCTGCGGCTGGGGACCCTGCACGGTGATCCCGGCCGACGTGAACAGCAGGCTCAGGCCTTCGGTGGTCTTCGTCCCCCGCTCGGTGTCACCGGCCAGGGCCACGCCACCCAGTTGCATCCCCTCAGGAGGGAGTTCGGTAATTCCGACGGTCATGGACTTCTCCTCATTATTGCCGAGGGCTCTCCCCGTCTCCGTGCATCGGTCCTGCCATCCTGCCGTCGCCGACCGCAGGTAGCAAGGATTTCCGGCCCGTGATCCGGCCGTACCGCCGCGACAGCCAACCGGCAGGCGTGGTGGTCGGCCCATTGTTGCCCACCTCCCGACGGATGGGAAGCCACCCGGGGAGAGCCCCGGGCCGACCCGGGCCGACCTGGGCGCCACCCGGCCCGGTCGGGGGCCACCCGAGGGTGGTCAGACGACCGAGCTCTTGCCGCCGGACGCCACCCGCTGCTCGAAGGTCGACACCGAGGCGGCCAGGGTGCCACTCGGTATCGGGCCGCCGATGGCGAAGACCTGCAGGCTGGCCTCGACCCGGTGGGACCCCAGCGAGATGGCCTCCACCTGCACCGGGACGTCGGCCGCCCCCGCCTTGACGGTGAAGGACATGAGCAGACCGGTGAGCTGCACGCCGTCCGGACTGGGCAGGGTGACCGGCGACACCGTCGCCGGCCCGGGTTGGTCGACGGTCCCCGACGTCTGGTCGACGCCCAGCTGCAGCTCGGCCGCCGACGCGGTGGCCGCGCAGCTCGGGTACTTCGGATTGGCGAAGAGCGCGAAGTCGGTCTGTTCGTCGAGGTGGCTGCGCACCACGGTGGCCGCCGTCTGGAGCTCCAACGCCGAACCGGCGGACGCCGATGCGGTGGGTGCCATGAAGATCGGGGACGAGGTCTGGGCCGTCTGGTCGGCGGCCCGGCCACCGAGGACGAGGGCGGCCTGGGCCTCGGTGATCCCCATGCACGCGGCCAGCGACCGGGTGATGACGGTCTCGCCCCGCTGGACGGTGGGCGAGGTCCCGGTGACGCCGCTGCCCTTGGCCACCCGCCATCCGGCGGGGAGGTCGGCCTTGGTCAGCATCAGCTCCTGGGCCAGTTGCCGGTCGGCCGCCGGCGCGGCTGCCGCGGGGGTGGTGGGTCTGTCGGTGCCCCGGCCGGTGAGCGACAGTCCGACGGCCAGGCCGATACCGCCGACCACGAGGCAGAGGGCCAGGACCAGGGTGACCGTGCGGCGGGTGCGCCGGGGGCCCGTCGACGATTCCGGCCGGGCCGGGGGTGCCTGGGGGACGGGGGCCACCGGTGGGGCGAAGTCCGGCACGGGGGCGGCCCTCGCCGGGGGCGCCGGCCGCGGAGCAGCCCCAGCGGAGACAGCAGGTGCCGGATCGGCGTCGGCCCTGCCGCCCTCGGCCCTGCCGGCCTCGGCTCCCGACGACCAACGGTGGACCCGCTCCTCCAGCGCCGACATGGCCACCGACGGGGGACGGTCCGACCGAACGACGTACCGGACCAGGCCGGCGGTCGACTCCACCTCGACGGGGGTCTCGGTCCGCCCGTCCGGCCCGACGACCCCGGCCCCGAACGAGATCCAGGTGACCGCGGACCACGGCAGGAAGGCGTGTCGGGAGGGCTCCGGCCCGGCGATCTCGATACCCCGCCCGTCGAAGACCAGCACCATCCCCCGACGGACGGGGGGCCCGTGGGCCCGCCCTCCGGCCTGGTCGACCTCGTCGAACCGGAAGACGTCGGCTTCGGGAACCGGGCGCGGGCCGGTCGCTCCGGACGGCGTCCCCGGGCGGTCGCCGGTGTCGGGCTCGATGGTCGATGCTCCCGCCTCGCTGATCTGGTCCATGGTGGGTATCGGCCGATCCGGGCGCCCGGCGCTCAACCGGACACGACGTCGGCCATGGCCGCCGACGCCACATCGAGCGCGTGCTCGAACTCGAGCTCACCGTGGGCCATGGACGGGAACCCCACCTCGTAGGGCCCGGGGGCCAGGGCCACACCCCGGTCGAGCATGGCCCGGAACAGGCGGGCGTACAGCCCGGTCGCCGCCGAGGCCGACGCACCGTCGTAGTCGCCGACCGGATCCCGGCCGACGGGGACGAAGAACAGGCCGAACAGCGGGCCGACCACCGGCACCTGCACCTCGAGGGCCCGCCCCTCGCCGTCCACCGTCCCGGCTTTGGCCAGCACGGCCGAGAGGTTCTCGGCCAGCACCGCGCCGAACCGGCCCACCCGCTCGGACAGCTCGGCGTACGCCGGGGCGCCCAGGGACGACAGCACGGCCAGTCCGGCCGCCGTGGCCAGCGGGTTCCCCGACAGCGTGCCGGCCTGGTAGACGGGGCCGTCGGGGGCGAGCGAGGCCAGCACGTCGGCCCGGCCACCGAACGCCCCGACGGGCAGGCCGCCGCCGATCACCTTGCCGAAGCACCAGAGATCGGGTCGGACCCCGGACCACCCCGACGCCCCGGCCTCGGCCAGCCGGAAGCCGGTGATGACCTCGTCGAAGACGAGCAGGGCCCCGGCGGCGTCACAGGCCGTCCGCAGGCCGGCGAGGAAGCCCTCCGACGGCGCCACCAGGCCCATGTTGGCCGCCACCGCCTCCACCACCACGCAGGCCACTCGGTCGTCGAGCTCGGGGACCCGGTTGTAGGGGGCGACCACGGTCTCGGCCACCGCCCCGGCCGGCACCCCGGCCGAGTCGGGCAGGCCCAGCGTGGCCACCCCGCTGCCCCCGCCGGCCAGCAGACCGTCGGAGTGCCCGTGATAGCACCCGGCGAACTTGACGATGCGTGAGCGACCGGTGAACCCTCGGGCCACGCGGACGGCACTCATGGCCGCCTCGGTTCCCGAGGAGACAAGGCGGACCTGTTCACACCCCGGCACCCGGGAGGTGATGGCCTCGGCCAGCAGCACCTCGCCCTCGGTCGGGGCTCCGAAGGTGGTGCCCCGGGTGGCGGCGTCGGCCACCGCCCGCACCACCCGGGGATCGGCGTGACCGAGGATGGAGGCGCCGTAGGACTGGACGAAGTCGAGGAGCCGGTTCCCGTCGGCGTCCCAGACGTAGGCGCCCTCGCCCCGGGCCACGAAGTAGGGGTGGCCACCCACCGAGCGGAAGGAACGTACCGGCGAGTTGACGCCTCCGGGGATGACGCGGACCGCCCGGTCGAACAGCGCCGCCGACGCCCGCCGCTCAGCCACCGATGACCTCGGCCAGCTCGCCGGCGAAGTAGGTGAGGACGAAGTCGGCACCGGCCCGCTTGACTGCGGTGATCTGTTCGAGGGCCACGGCCGGACCGTCGACCCACCCGCGCTCGGCGGCCGCCTTGACCATGGCGTACTCCCCGCTCACGTGGTACGCCCCCAGCGGCGTGTCGACGGCGGCCCGCACGTCGGCGATGACGTCGAGGTAGGTCAGCGCCGGCTTCACCATGACCATGTCCGCCCCCTCGGCCACGTCGAGGGCCACCTCGACCAACGCCTCCCGTCGGTTGCTCGGGTCCTGTTGATAGCCCCTCCGGTCACCGCCCTCCGCGATGGTCACCGCCGCGGCGTCGCGGAAGGGTCCGTACAGCGCCGAGGCGTACTTGGCCGCGTAGGCCAGGATGGCCACGCCGGGGGATCCGGCGGCGTCCAGCCCCGCCCGGACGGCCGCCACCTGGCCGTCCATCATGCCGCTCGGGGCGATCACGTCGGCCCCCGCCGCGGCCTGTACCGCGGCCACCTCGGCGTAGAGCGGCAGGGTGGCGTCGTTGTCGACGGTGCCGGTGGCCGGGTCGACCACACCGCAGTGCCCGTGATCGGTGAACTCGTCCAGGCAGCAGTCGGCCATCAGCACCACCGAGTCGCCCACTGCGTCCCGGACCGCGGCCAGGGCCCGCGGGGTGATGCCGTCGGGACGCCGGGCATGGGAGCCGGAGGCGTCCTTGTCCTCCGGCCGGGGCACCCCGAACAGGATGGCACCGGGGATGCCCAGGCCGACGAGCCGCTTGACCTCGGTGGCCAGCGACTCCACCGTGTGCTGCACGACGCCGGGCAGCGAGGCCACCGGACGCGGCTCCACCAGGCCGTCGGCCACGAAGAGCGGGGCCACCAGGTCGTCGGGGGACAGCCGGGCCTCGGACACGAGGCGGCGCATGGCGGCACTGGACCGCAGGCGGCGGGGACGGGTGACCGGGAACCCGGGGGGGGCGATCCGCCATCCGGGCGCGCGGGGAAGGTCGTTGGGCACTGGGCTCCAGCCTACGGCAGGGTCGCCGGCCGGGGCCGGGCAGGCCGGGCCGGCGGCTATTGCTGCTCTTGTTGCTGCTGTTGCCGGTGCCCGTGGTCTGGCCGGCGCCGACCGGCCCGTGGCCGGCTGGGGGGTCCTGCGTGTTCGCCGAGCACGTCCACGAGCGCATCCACCAGCCCGTCGATGGTGTGGGGATCGGCCTCGGCGGCCACCGTCAACCCGGCCGAGCGGGCCGACGCCGACGTCGACGGTCCGATGGTCACGGCCACCGGCGGGACGCCCGCCGGTCCCAGCAGGTCCAGGGTCCGCCGGACGGTCGACGACGAGGTGAAGACCACCGCGTCGGCCCGGCCGGCGGCGCGCACCGCGGCGGGTGAGGGGTCCCCGGCCACCGTTCGGTAGGCCACCACCTCGTCCACCAGCCACCCCTTGGCCCGCAGACCGCCGGCCAGGCCCCCGCGCACCGTCTCGGCCCGGGGGAACAGCACGGTCCCCCGGCCTGCGGTTGGGGCCGGGCCGTCCTCGGGAGGTCCGGGGGAGTTGGCGGGGAACACCTCGGCCAGGGCCTCGGCCCGCGACCGCGCGGGCACCAGGTCCACCGGCCGCCCGGCCGCCTCGAGGGCCCGGGCCGTCCCCGGGCCCACCGCCGCCCAACGGACCGACCGGGGCACGGAACGGTCGCCCAGCTGGGCCGCGAGTCGGTCCACCGCGTTGGACGAGGTGAGCGCCACCCACCCGTATCCACCCGTCACCAGGCGTTCGACCGCTCCGGCCAGGGCCACGCCCCCGTCGCTCGGACCCTCCACGGCGATGACGGGGAGCTCGACGACCTCCGCGCCCAGCCCGGTCAGCCGGTCCACCAACCCGGAGGCCTGGGCCCGCGTCCGGGTGACGACCACGCTCCACCCGGCCAGCGCCAGCGTGCTCAACTGGCTGTGTCCTCGCCCGGCCCGGCCCCGAGGTCCAGTCCGGCCACCGGCCCGATCACGATGACCGACGGGGCGGGGAGGTCGACGGAGTCCAACCCGCCCAAGTCGGTCCGGACCACCTGCTGACGGTCGGTGGTGGCCCAGTGCACCACGGCCACCGGCGTCGCCGCGTCCCGACCGCTGCGAACGAGCGCCTCGGCGATCCGGGTCCGCTCGGACATGCCCATCAGCACGACCAGCGTCCCCCCGGCCCGGCCCAGCGACTCCCAGTCGACGCCGCCGGGAGCCGAGGGGTCGCCGACATGACCGGTGACCACGGTGACCGAGCTGGCCAGGCCCCGGTGGGTCACCGGGATCCCGGCCACGGCCGGAGCGGCGAAGGCCGAACTGACCCCGGGCACCACTTCGAACTCGACCCCCGCCGTGCGCAGGGATTCGGCCTCCTCGCCGCCCCGGCCGAAGACGAACGGGTCCCCCCCCTTGAGCCGCACGACCGACCGGCCGCTGCGGCCCAGCTCGACGAGCTGGGCGTTGATCTCGGACTGGGGTGTCGATGCCCCCGGGGACTTCCCCACGTCGATCAGATGGGCACCGGGTGGGGCCAGTTCCAGCAGCTCCGCGGCGATGAGCCGGTCGTGGACCACCACGTCGGCGCGTCCCAGGAGGTCGGCCCCGCGGCGGGTGAGCAGCGCGGGGTCGCCCGGTCCGGCGCCCACCAGGTAGACCGTCATCGGGGAACCACCGGGGCGACCGGCCCGTCGCCCTCGATCGACGGCAGCCACTCCCCCAGCGCCGACCCGCCGGCCTCGTCCAGGAGGTACCGGGCCACCCCCCGCCCCAGGTCCCCGGGGTCGAGCCCGACCCCGGCGTGGCGCACCACCACCACCCCGTCGCCCGAGGCCATCATCCCGGTCAACCGCAGCTCGGCGGAGCCGGGGCCGGACCAGCAGGCGTAGGCCCCGACCGGCAACGTGCACCCTGCGCCCAGTTCGGCCAGGAACGCCCGCTCCGCGGCCACCGGCGATCGCACCCGGTCGTCGTCCACCGCGGCCAGCGCCGCCCGGGCCACGGCGTCGTCGACCCGGCACTCCACGGCCAGGGCCCCTTGGCCCACCTGGGGCAGCATGACTTCGGGGTCGAGGACCTCCGAGGCCATGCCGTCGGGGGCCGACCAGCCCAGCCGGTCGATGGCCGCCTTGGCCACCACCACCGCGGACACCTCGCCGACGCCCGCCCTGGCCAGTCTGGTGGCCAGGTTGCCCCGCAGGCCGGTGAACGTGAGATCGGGCCGGAGGTTGGCCAGCTGGACCCGCCGTCGGGCCGAGCCGGTGGCCACCACCGATCCGGTGGGCAGGGAGCCGAGCCCCCCACCGACCAGCACGTCCCGTGCATCGGCCCGCTCGGGCACGGCCGCCAGCACCAGGTCGGGCACGGACAGCGCGGCGGCGGACGGCAGGTCCTTGGCCGAGTGGACGGCGGCGTCGGCCTCGCCGCGGACCACGGCCGCCTGCACCTCCTTCACGAAGATGCCCTGACCCCCGAGCTGGTCGATCGGGACGTCGGTACGGCGGTCCCCGGCGGTGTCCACCACCACCAGGGTGGAGGCGGTGCCCGAGGCCTCCAGCAGGCCGGCCACCCGGGTGGCCTGCCAGCAGCGCCAGGGGCGAGCCCCGAGTCGCCAGTCGGAGGGGTGTCCGGTCGGTCACGGCGCGGTCGGCGCGGCCACGGCTAGAGGTCGAAGAGGGTTCGGAGTGCCTCGACCAGGCGTTCGCCGCGGGGGGTGCCGGCGGCGTCCTTGAGCGCCACCGTCGGCTGGTGGAGGAGCTTGGCCACCATCGACCGGGTGACGGCGTCGACCTGCTCCCACTGGGCATCGGTGAGCTCGGAACGGCGGGACTGCTGCCGTTCGAGGGCCGACCGGCGGGCCTCTTCGGCCCGGGAACGCAGGGCCGACACGATGGGGGCGGCGTCCCGGGCCCGGGAGGCCACCCGGTACCGCTCCACCTCGTCGCTCACGATCCGGTCGGCGCCGGCCACCTCGTCCTGGCGGCCCGCCAGGGCGTCCGCCACCGCGGCGGCCAGGACGTCCATGTCCAAGAGGACCAGGCCGGCGAGATCGGCGGCGGCCGGCTCCACGTTGCGGGGGACGCCCAGGTCGACGACCAGCAGCGGCTCGCCGGCCGCCCGGTCGGCCACTGCCTCCTCGAGGAGGACCCGGTCGATGATGGGCAGGGTGGTCCCCACCGAGGTGAAGACCACGTCGGCCCGGGCCAGCAACGGGCCGAGGTCGTCGAGCGGCTCGGAGCGGACCCGGTCGGCGAGGGCGGCAGGCAGCCCGGCCACCACGGACTCCGTGCGCTCGGCCGTACGGTTGGCGATGACCACCGAGGCGGCACCGCTCCCGTCCAGGGCCTGGACCACCCCCTCGCCCATCTCCCCGGCCCCGATCACGAGAACCCGGGCGCCGTCGAGTCCGACCGCCCGGCGGCCGGAGGCCAGGGCCACGGCCCCGTGGGACAGTGAGGTGATGCCGCGGGCGATGGCCGTCTCCGACCGCACCCGCTTGCCCGTCTCCACGGCGTGACGGAACAGGGCTCCGAGGACAGGCCCGGACACGTGCTCGAGCTGGGCCGTCTCCCAGGCCCGGCGGACCTGGCCCAGGACCTCGGACTCCCCGAGCACCGCCGAGTCCAGGCCGGCGGCCACGGTGAAGAGGTGATGCGTCACGTCGTCGTCGAACCGGACGGTCAGGTGGTCGGCCAGTGCGTCGACCGGGCTTCCGCTGACGGTGGCCAGGAACTCCTGCAACTCGGCCACCCCGTCGTGGAACCGCTCCACCACTGCGTAGACCTCGGTCCGGAGACAGGTGGACAGGATGACCGCCTCGGACAGGTTGGACTGGTCCCGCAACCGGCCCAGGGCCTTGGGCAGGGCACTGTCGGGCACGGCCACCCGCTCGAGCAGCTCCAGCGTCGACTGCCGCTGCTCGAGGCCGACCACGATCACCGACATCCGACCACCACTCCCTCGTTCCCCTGGCGTATGTGGTACTTCACTGGGTCACACAGCCTCGGTCGGGTATGACGTTGCCGGCACAGGTCCACCCGTCAAGCGTAGGCGGGATCACACCGGTTTCCGGCGGCCATCCGCTGGAGTCACCAGCATGGCGGCCGCGGCACCGCACCGCCAGTCGGCCCTGCTCGGCCGACCCGCCGGTTCCCTGGGCCGGTCCGGTCAGTCGCCGGCGCTCGTGGTGAGCCCGATGGACCGGATCCCCGGCATCCCGGGGACGTCGCTCGAAGCGTCCTCCATGCGGGCCTGGTAGAAGCTCATCACCTGGAGCTCGATGCTCAGGTCCACGTAGCGCAGGAGCACGTCCGGCGGGACCTCGAGCACCTGGGGGGCGAAGTTGAGGATCGACCGCACTCCGGCGCTGACCATGGTGTCGGCCGCCCGTTGGGCCACCGAGGCCGGGGTGGTGATGACCCCGATGGCCAGGGGCAGCTCGGCGGCGATGGCCGGCAGGTCATCGGGATGGCGCACCTCGACCCCGTCGACCCGCTCGCCGATGATGGCCGGGTCGGTGTCGAGCAGGGCGGCCACGTCGAAGTTGCGGGCGGCGAACCCTTGGGAGCGGGCCAGCGCCCGGCCCAGGTTCCCGATGCCGGCGATCACCACCCGCCACACCCGGTCCAGCCCGAGCTGGCGGTCGATCTGCTCGATGAGGAACGCCGCGTCGTAGCCCGCACCTCGGGTGCCGAACGACCCCAGGAGGGAGAGGTCCTTGCGCACCTTTGCCGCGTTGACCCGGGCCGAGGAGGCCAGGAGCTCGGACGACACCGTGGTGTTGCCGGACCGGAGCAGCTCTTCGAGGATGCGCTGGTAGACGGGGAGCCGGGCCACCGTGGCCTCGGGAATGCGCCGGGAGCCGGGGCCCGAGGGCGGCGGTTTGGGGCCGGGGGACGGTGAGGTGGGTCGGCGTGGCACTGGTGGGATCGTAGGACCGCGGGCCCGGCGGCGGAAAACCCGGGCTCACGGCCGGCGCCGACCCTCCCCCGGCGTCGGCCCTAGGGCACGGTGATCCGGACGACCACCCCCGGCCCGCCCAGCCCGAGGGCCAGCGCGGCCGACGCCCGGTCGAGCACCAGGGCCACCCGCCCGGTGGCGTCGACCAGGAGCCCCAGCTCACCGGGCCCGAGTTGCCCGAAGCCCCGCACCCAGCGGCCGGTCACCACCGGCGGGACGGGACTCCCCTCCGACGGGACGAGGTCGGGCGGGACCGAACCGGGCTCGACGGTGACCCGGCCCGTCCCGTCCGGGGTCAGCCCGATCCCCACCAGGGTCTCGGGCCCCAGATCCAACTGGGCGTTGCCGAAGCGGTCGATCCAGGCCACCGTGGCCACCACCTCGGCCCCCACGGCGAGGTGCCGGACGGTGGGGCCGCCCCCGCCCCGTTCCGGGGGACCGATCAGGCTGGCGGCGTCCGCCGGGGTGCCGATCAGTCCGGGATCGCCCCCGACGACCAGATGGGCGGCGGCCGGGGCGAAGACGTCGCGGCCGTCGAAGGTGCCGGACGGCCGGCCCGTGCCCAGGCGGGTCGGGTCCAGCACCATGGTCGTCTGCACCCCGCCCAACGACGTGGCCAGCGCGGCGAGCAGCCCGTTGTCCGGACCCACCAGCCAGGTCGGTCCGCCCGTCGGCACCTCGAGGGCCACGGCGCGGCGCTCGGTCCCCACCCCCGGGTCGACCACGGCCATCACCACCCCGGGGCCGAGGTAGGGCCCGGCCCGCACCAGCAGGGCGGAGCCGGCGGCCACGTCGAAGGCGGGGACGTGGTGGGACAGGTCGATGACCGGGACGGCCGGCGCCAGCGCGTGGAGGACGGCGTGGACCACGCCGACGAACTCGTCGGACGTTCCGTAGTCGGAGAGGAGGTACACCGCCGGCTGGGGCCCGCCGGACGGCGGGGAGGGTCCGGGGTCCACCGGCTCAACCACCCCCGGCCCGCCGGGCGCCGCGCCCATCGGCTCAGAGCCGGTCCAGCGCCTTGGCCGCCGTCGAGGCGAAGAGGGCCGGGGAGGCCGTGGGCGACCGCCAGACCAGGACGGTGGCGAGGTCACCCTTGACCCCGACGAACACGTCGAGGAACACGTGTTGGGACCCGATGGTCAGCTCCATCTCGGCGGCGAACCCGGCGTCCCCGGTCGGGAGGTCGTTGATCAGATGGGTGGTGATGTGGGCCGTCTGCTCGCCCTGGGTGAAGGTGGTCCCGTCGCAGGCCAGGAAGTCGCTCTTGAGGGCGGACACCGACCCGGCCACCTGCCCGGGCGGGAAGGTGGCCACGGTCTGCAGGGCCGCCTGGGCCCCGCTGCTGGGCCCGACGAAGACGGCGTGCACCCGGGTCGTCGAGCCGTGGGCGTCGACCACGGCGGCCAGGCAGGCCGGAATGCCGGCGGTGCTGGCGGCGTCCGGGGCCGTGTCCGTGCTCCAGCCCTTCGGGAAGTCGGCCAGGGTCAGCAGCTTGGCCTCGAGGGCGGCCTGGGCGGCCGAGGTCGTGGTGGTGGTGGACGGCCGGGAGGTGGTCGACGACGAGGTGGTGGAGCTCCCGCAGGCGGCCACCAGTGCGCAGCCCAGCACGGCCACCACCGCGGCGAGGAGGCTCCGGGCCCGTCCGCCCGTCGCGGCCCTCCGTCCCGCCCTCACCGGCCGAGCTGCCGCGAACGCTCGGTGGCCGCGGCCACCGCCTCGATGAAGGCCGAGCGCACCGCCTTGAACTCCAGGGTTCGTACCGCCGCGGCCGTCGTCCCCCCCGGAGAGGTGACCGCGGCCCGCAGCACACCGGGGTCGTCGCCGGTCTCGGCCATCATGCGGGCCGACCCGAGCACCGTGCCCACCACCAGCTCCTGACTGACCTGCCGCGAGAGCCCGGCCGTGACACCGGCGTCGATGAGGGCCTCGGCCACCAGGAAGACGTAGGCCGGTCCCGAACCCGAGATGCCGGTCACCGCGTCGAGCTGACGCTCGGGCAGTCTGACGACCGAGCCCACCGCGCCCAGGACCCCCTCGGCCCAGTCGAGGTCGGCCGACGTGGCCGCGCTGCCCCCGGACATGCCGGCCATGCCCGCGCCGACCAGGGCGGGGGTGTTGGGCATGGCCCGGATCACCACCGTCCCCGCCGGAAGCACGTCCTCCAGCCTGGCCGTGGACACGCCGGCCACGATCGAGAGCACGCGGGCGACCCCCACGGCGGCAAGGGTGCGGGCCACGGCCTCGGCCACGTCGGGCTTGACGGCCAGCACGGCGGACTGGGCGGCCACCGGTCCCTCGCTGACCAGCAGGCCGGGGTGGGCGTCGGCCAGTCGTCGGCGCTGGGCCTCGTCGGGCTCGCTCACCGCCAGGTCGCCCACCGGGGCCCAGCCGCCGCCGATGAGCCCGGCCAACAGGGCGGATCCCATCTTGCCGCCCCCGACGACGACCAGTTTGGGTGCCATGCGGGGAGACGCTACCAGCGGGCCTCTTCGGCACCCGGGGGGACGCCGATGAGCGGATCAGGCAGTGGCGGCGCGTGCCGAGGGGGGACGACGCCGGTACCGACCCTCGTAGCCGATGGCCATGGCCGTCGGGAAGCACTCGTCGGTGTACGCCAGGGACGCCCCCATGATGCGGTCGAGCTCCTCGTCGTCCACTCGTTCCACCGGGACCCGGCCGACCAGGTAGATGGCGTCCTCGGGGCCCAGGGCGAAGGACATGCCCAACAGATCGGCGTTCCGCTTGAGCAGGTACTCCCAGGTGGCCTGGATGTTGGTCTCCGGCGCCGGCATGAACTGGGTCTCGTGGTGGAGCGTGCGCTGTCGCAGGGTCAGCCAGACGGTCACGAACTCCTTCTCGTCCCCGCGCAGGCGGAGGTACCAGCGGGGCGCCCCGGTGACAGGATCGCCGCCCGCCTGGCGGTCGACCGCGACCAGGGCGCCACCGTCGGCCAGCTCCCGCGTCCCCCACCGGTCGATCACGGCGCAGACCGCTTCCCGCTCCTCGGGACCGAGCAGGCCGCCCCAGCGATCGGTCACGAGCACTCGACGAGGCGGCCTGCGGTGAGGTCGGCGTAGATTTCGGTCAGGAGGTGGGCGGCGCGGGCCCAGGTGTACCGGCGGGCCCGCAGGACCGCCCCGGTGCTCAGGCGCTCGGCCAGGAGCGGCTCGGCCAGGATCTGGCGGACCCAGGCGGCGAAGGCCTGCGGGCTCGACTCCTCGACCAGGTAGCCGGTGCGCCCGTGGTCGATGAGGCTGCGCAGCCCGCCGACGTCGGAGGCCACCACCGGGGTACCACACGCCGCCGCCTCGAGGGCCACCAGACCGAACGACTCCGAGCGGCTCGGCACGAGGCAGACGTCGCTGGCCCGGTAGTAGGTGGAGAGCAGCTCGTGGGGCTGCGGGGGGACGAACACCACCCGGTCACCGAGGCCCAACTCGTCGACCAGGGCCTCGATGCGGGCCACCTCGACGTCCCCATGGGGGCCGCTCGGGCCACCGACGATCACCAGCCGGGCGTCGGGATGATCGGCGGTGAGGCCGGCCAGGGCCCGCACGGCCACACCCACGCCCTTCAACGGTTGGATCCGTCCGACGAAGAGGAGCAGCGGGCCCGGCCCGCTGAGCCCGAGGGCCCGCCGGGCCTGGCGGCGGTCCCCGGGTCCGAAGAAGGCCTGGTCCACCCCCGGGGCCACGATGCGGATGCGGGACGGGTCGGCGCCGTACAGCTCGGAGATCTGGGCCGCCTCCACCGAGCAGGAGGCGAGCACGGTGTCCGAGCACCGGATGATGGTGGCCTCGGCCTCGGCCCGCCGGTGGGGGGCGTCGGCCTCGACTTCCTCAGGGCTGGCCTCGGCCTTGACCCGGTCGAGGGTGTGGAAGGTGGACACCAGGGGGAGGTTCAGCCGGTGCTTGATGAGGTGGCCGGCGATTCCGCTCAGCCAGTAGTTGGCGTGGACGGCGTCGAAGGGCACGTCCCATTCGGTGCCGAGACCCTCGGAGCCCTGCATGGCCTTCAGCACACTGTCGGCGAATTCCTCCACCACCGAAGGCAGGGCCTCCTTGGCCATGTGGCTCGGGGGGCCGGCCGAGACGAAGTGGACCCGGAACCCGGGCTCGATGTCGATGACCGACGGCAGGTCGTCGGACCAGGCCCGGGTGAAGACGTCGCACGCCACACCGGCCCGGGCCAGGGCGGCGGACAATTCGCGGACGTACACGTTCATGCCGCCCCCGTCCCCGGTGCCCGGCTGGGACAGGGGTGAGGTGTGCAGGGAGAGAACAGCCAGACGCCTCATGCCCCCGGGAGCCTACCGGTAGGGCTGGGTCAGCCGGCTACCGGGGTCGGGCCCCTCCCGTTCGGGACCGTGGCCGGCCCGGCCTCTGCGTCCTGGTCCCCGCCGGACGGTCCTTCTGGGTCAGCCGCGGTGGCCAGGTCCGATGCGGCCTGATCCTCGTTCTCGTGCCGGAAGGAGAGGTAGATGCGCAGCATGGCCTGGCGCTGCTCTTCGGTCAGGTGGTGATCGTTGAAGATGTGCCTCGACAGGTCGGTGTCCCCGTCCGGGCGCTCGAGGATGCCGGCCTGGACATAGAGCGTCTCCGCCGAGATGCGCAGGGCCTTGGCGATCTGCTGGAGGATCTCCGCCGACGGGCGGCGCAGACCCCGTTCGATCTGGCTGAGGTACGGGTTGGAGATCCCGGCCAGCTCCGACAGGCGACGCAAGGACAGGCGGGCCGAGCTGCGCTGCTCCCGGATGAACGAGCCCAGCTCGTTGACCAGCTGTGCTCCTTCGGTGTGGGCGGGCTCCCTCATCACCGGTGCCCGGTCACTTCAGGAGGCCGTCCACCGTGGCCCGTCCGGTCTTGTGCCGGTCGACCAGCTCCGCCTGGAGGGCGTCGATCCGCTCGTGCAGGGCCCGGCGATCGGCGGAGACCCGCGACTCGATGGCCTCGAGCTGCCCGGCGATGCTGTTCAGTTGATCGAGGTCCAGATCGGCCAAGTTGCCGATCTCGTCGGCCCCGAGCACGGCGTCGAGCTCGGCGGTGAGGTCGGCCTCCTCGGTGTCGGGGGACAGGAGCTGGGGCAGGTGACCGGGGCCCGGAGGGCGGCCCGGGCCCGACGAGAGGATCCCGGGGAGGTCGTTGACCAGGGTCCCGAGGTCGCGCAGGGCATCCGAGCCCGGATGCTCGAGATAGGTGTGGACGATGTCGAGGCGACCCTGGATGAGGCGCCGGAGGTAGGACAGGGCCACCTCGGCCTCCTGGCACTCGGTGCGCATGGCCCGGATGTCAGCCAGGCTGCGGCCGGCCATGCCGTCGAGGTAGTTGCTGGTCAGGATGCGGACGAGATCGTCCTGGTGGCTGGTCATCACGCCCGATGGTACTCCCCCGACCCGGGTAGAGGGCCGTTCCTGCCCGCCGGGGCGTACCGGTAGACGGCCCGGCCGACGAGGGCGCACCGGGAGACCGGTCCGAAGGAGCGGCTGTCGGTGCTGGCGTGGCGGGAGTCGCCCTCGACCTCGAGGGTGCCCAGTCGGAGGTCGACGGACCGGACCCGCTTGATCAGGATGCGGTCGGCTCGCCGCGGATCACGGAGGGCCACCACCTGCCCGGGGGCCGGGCGCAGCGGTGAACGCCAGGGGGCCCGGAGCACCACCAGGCGGTCGCCGGGGCGCAGGGCCGGAGCCATGGAGGACCCGACCACCTCCACCCGTCGGACGGGGCGGTAGCGGAGGAGGGCCAGTGCCCCGGCCGCCGTCACGGCCAGCCACACGAGCTGGCCCCAGCGCCCGGCGACCGGGTCGAACGCGGTCATCAGAGGCGGGGGCCGACCGGTTCGGGGCCCCCCGTTCGGGCGGCGGTGAACCTGGGTAAGGTGAGCGGATTGGGCACCATGTCCCAGTCTGCACCAGACAGAAGCAGGCGGACAGATGCAGCCAGACAGAAGCAGCCAGACAGATGCAGCCAGACAGAAGCAGCCAGACGGACCGAAGTACGTCAGACCGAAGTCCCGCCCCGACACCAGCATCCAAGAAGGAGTCATTCGCATGCGCCTCGTTGACCAGTTGCTCGCCACCATCGACCGACTGTCCGCCCCCCGGGTGGTCCACGCTCACTGCGACCTGCCCTGTGGTGTGTACGACCCGGCCCAGGCCCGCATCGAGGCCGAGTCGGTCAAGGCCACCATGGCCAAGTACAACGACTCCGACGACGACGCGTTCAAGACCCGGGCCATCCTGATCAAAGAGGAGCGGGCCGACCTGGTCAAGCACCATCTCTGGGTGCTGTGGACCGACTACTTCAAGCCCGAGCACCTCGAGAAGTACCCCCAGCTGCACGATCTGTTCTGGAAGGCCACCAAGAAGGCCGGCGAGGCCAAGAAGACCAACGACGTGGCGGTGGGCGACGACCTGCTGGCGCAGATCGCCGAGATCGACAAGATCTTCTGGGAGACCAAGAAGTAGGGGGCCCGGCACCACCCTGCCGTCCGGCACCCCAGCCGGCCGGGGAACAAGCGCCGCCAGCGCCTACGCAGGGGCATACCCCTCTCCCGTCGCCCGGGCCAGGAGCATCTCCCGCTCGCGGACGTTGCGGGTCAGGTCGGCGGCCCGCTCGAACTCGGCCCGGGCCTGGTCCGCCCGCCCCAGTCGCTCGAGCAGATCCCCCCGAACGCTCGGCAACCAGGGGTAGCCGGCGAGGGCCGGCTCGTCGACCAGGGCGTCCACCAGGACCAGACCGGCCTCGGGGCCCTCGGACATCGAGACGGCGACCGCCCGGTTGAGCTCCACCACCGGGGACGGGGTCAGGACCATGAGCCGGCCGTACAGCATGGCGATCACCGCCCAGTCGGTGTCCTCGTAGCGGACGGCCCGCGCGTGGCAGGCGGCGATGGCCGCCTGCACCGAGTAGGGACCGTCGCCGGCCAGGAGCAGGGCCTCCAGGCCACGCCGGATGAGCAGCCGGTTCCATCTGGCGCGGTGCTGGTCGGCCAACAGCACGGGCTCGCCGCCGGGGCCGGTCCGGGTGGTCATTCGGGAGGCCTGCAGTTCGAGCAGGGCGGCCAGGCCGTGCACCTCGCCCTCCTGCGGCATCAGCGCCTCGAGGACCCGGGCCAGTCGCAGGGCGTCCTCACACAGGGCCGGCCGGACCAGGTCCTCGCCCGTGGTGGCCGAGTAGCCCTCGTTGAAGATGAGGTAGATCACCTCCAGGACCGACGACAGCCGAGCCGAGCGCTCGGCGCCGGAGGGGACCTCGAAGGGCACCCCGGCCCGGGCCAGGGTGCGTTTGGCCCGCACGATGCGCTGGGCCACGGTCGACTCGGGGACCAGGAAGGCCCGGGCGATCTCCTCGGTGGTCAGCCCGCCCAGCAGTCGCAGCGTGAGGGCGATGCGGGCCTCCGAGGTGAGCAGTGGATGGCAGGCGGTGAAGATGAGCCGGAGGAGATCGTCGTCGATGTCGTCGGCCTCGGGCGGCTCGGGCGGCGGCACGTCGTCCAGGGACCGCCCCACCTCGGCCAGCTTGCGGGCGTAGGTCTCCCGGCGACGGACCAGGTCGATGGCCCGGTGCTTGGCGGTGGCCATGAGCCAGGCGCCCGGACTGTCCGGGACGCCCGACTCGGGCCAGACCTCCAGGGCCACCACCACCGCGTCCTGAGCCAACTCCTCGGCGATGCCGAGGTCGCGCACGATACGGGCCACGGTGGCCACGATGCGGGGATACTCGATCCTGACGAGCGCGTCGACCGCGGCGGTCTCCTTCGATCCCCTCACCGGCATCCATCAGACCAGCCGGACGGATGCGTGGCAACCGGCGGTCAGGGCTCGGCGATCTCCCGCAGCTCGGCGGTCACCGTCCAGAAGTCGTCGTGGCACTCGAGGAACCGCTTGGTCCATTCGAGCGCCTCGGCCTTGTCCTTGGCTTGGAGGATGGCGTAGCCGCCGACGACCTCCTTGGTCTCGGTGAAGGGCCCGTCGGTATAGCTGAGCGCGCCGCCCGACCAGGTGACCCGGGTGCCCTCGGAGGTCGGCGTGAGGCCGGCGGTGTCCAGCATCACTCCGGCCTTGGTGATCTCCTCGAACAGGGCGCCCATCCGGGCCTCGAGCTCGGGGCTCGGGCCCTCGCCCGGTGCGTTCTGTTCGTCGATGCGGATCATGCTGAGGTAACGCGGCATGGCTGACTCCTCGGTTCGGAGGACAGGGACGGTCCCTGCCTCGTACTGGTATGTCGAACGGACCCCTGCCCGATCGACAGCTCCGGCAAATTTCTCGGGCGTCCCCACCCCCGATCGGCCGGCGGCCCGTTCGCCGCGGCCTAGAGGAGGGCCGGCGTCCGGGTGTCGGCGCCCGAGCGCAGGACCCGCCCGGGCAGGGCCCCGGTGAGCCGGTCGCCGGTGACCACCTCGGTGCCGTTGACCAGGACGTGCTCGATGCCGGTGGCCTCGGCGTACAGACGACTGGCCCCTCCGGGCAGATCGTGACGGGTGCGCATCGGACCCGGACCGATCCGCTCGGGGTCGAAGACCACCAGGTCGGCCCACCACCCCTCGGCGACTCGGCCCCGGTCGGTGAGTCCGTAGAGGCGGGCGGGCACGTCGGTGAGCAGGCGGACCGCCTCCTCGATGGGCAGCAGTCGACGCTTCCGCACCCCGTCGCCGAGGAGTGAGGTGGAGTAGACGGCCCCGCACATGGTGTCGAGGTGGGCCCCGGCGTCGGAGCCTCCCACCACGGCCCGGGGGTCGCTGCCACACCTCGGCCCGGGCCTTCCAGTCCTCGTCGGACTCGGGGATGGGCACGGCGAATCCGGTGCGCAGGCCGTCGGCCACCAGGACGCGGCACATGGCGTCCCAGGGGTCCATCCCCCACTCGGCGGCCACCTCGCCCACCGTCCGACCCTCCAGCCTCTGCTGCTCGGGGGCGAAGGTCTCGGCGATGACCAGGCGGGCCCAACCGGCCAGATAGCGCAGCACGCCGGCCTCGTCGGACTGGGCCCGCTCGTCCATGGCCCGCCTCACCTCGGGGTCGGACAGGGCCCGGATGCGCTCGTCGATCGGCGTGGCGAAGAACTCCCGCCAGCCGGGCAGCCCGTCGAGGATGGCACCGTGCTCGAAGGAGAGGCGCAGCGACATGGTGTGGGGCAGCGTGAGGGCCACGACCCGGGCCCCGGCCTTCGACGCCACGGTGGACGCCTCCAGCTGGTGGGCGGTGTTGTCGGTGTTGCTGGCCGTGACGGCCAGCACGTTCCAGTTCACCGGACGCCCGGACAGGAGCGAGATACGGGTCGAGCAGCTCCACTTCGTCGTCGGTGAAGCCGTTGAGGCAGCCGGGCACGATCATCTCGATCGTGGTCCCCGGATGGTCGGCCACCACCGCGGCCAACCGCTCGAGCTCACCGATGGCGGCCGAGCGGGAGGGGACGGGCTGGCCCTCGCCGTCGTTGTGGGTCGGGGCCCTGCGAGGTGGAGAAGCCCATGGCCCCCTCGGCCAGGGCCCGGTGGAGCGCCGCCTCCATGCCGGCCAGCTGCTCCTCGGTGGCCTCGTGGCCCACGGCATCCTCGCCCATCACCGACCGCCGCAGGGTGGAGTGCCCGACCAGGAAGCCGGCGTTGACCCCGACCTTGCCGTCCAGCCGGGCCAGCCACTCCCCGAACGAACCCCACCCCCAGTCCAGCCCGGCCTCGAGGGCGGCCAGGGGCATGCCCTCGACCCGGGCCAGCATGCGGGACAGGTAGTCGGCGTGGTCCGGTCCGGCCGGCGCCAGCGAGAACCCGCAGTTCCCGCCGAAGATCGTGGTGACCCCGTGCAGCGGCGAGGGGCTGGCGGTGGGGTCCCAGAACAGCTGGGCGTCGTAGTGGGTGTGGATGTCGACGAAGCCCGGGGCGACCACGCAGCCCTCGGCGTCGATGACCCGGGCCGCGTCCTCGGTGACGGCCCCGACGGCGGCGACGCGGCCGTCGCGGATCCCGACATCGGCCTGTCGACCGGCCGTGCCGGTGCCGTCCACCACGGTGCCGCCCCGGATGATCAGATCCATCATCGTGCCCCCGAGCGCAGGGCCCTGGGCCGGGTCAGGGCGGCCATCCCCTCCACCCCGAGCTCGAGGCCGATGCCGGACTGGCCCCAGCCGCCCATGGGAGCCAGGTGGTCCATGGCCCCCATCCCGTGGGCGTTCACCCACACGGTCCCGGCCTCGAGCTGCTCCGCCACCCGGTCGGCCAGATCCAGGTCCTCGCTCCACACCGAGGCGCACAACCCGAACGACGTGTCGTTGGCGGCGGCCACCGCGGCGTCGAGGTCGTCGTAGGTCAGGATCGGGCAGTGCCGGGGCGAACTGCTCGTCACGGACCAGCGGGGTGTCGGGGTCGGGGTCGACCACCAGCGCCGGCGAGACCCGCCAACCGTGGCCGGGATCGACGACCGTGGCCGGCCGCACCACCTCGGCGGCGCCGATGGCGGCGAGGGCGAGCATGTCCTCGACCCGGTCCCGGGCCGCCTCGGTGTGCACCGGCCCCATGGTGACCCGGTCGTCGAGGCCGTCCCCGACCACGGTCCGGGCCAGACCGGCCACCAGGGCGTCCCGCCACTCGGAACGCCGGGCGGCGGGGACGTAGAGGCGCTTGACCGCCATGCACACCTGGCCCGAGGTGGCGAAGGCCGCCTCCAGCAGCCGGTCGGCCAGCTCCTCGGTCGGCTCGAGGTCCGGGGCCAGGACGGCCGGGTCGTTGCCCCCCAGCTCGAGCACCGCCGGGCGCAGGTGGGGGGCGCAGGCAGCCAGGACGGCCCGGCCGGCCGTGACCCCGCCGGTGAAGGAGACCATGTCCACGCCGGGGTGGCCGACCAGGGCTGCGCCGAGGGCCGCCGAGGGGCCGTTCAGCGTGTTGAGCACGCCGGGAGGCAGGAACGAGGCGATGGCCCCGGCCAGGGCCAACACGGCGCCCGGACAGGTGGGCGGGGCCTTGACCACGACCGTGTTGCCGGTCAGGAGGGCGGGGATGATCTTGTTGCCCATCACCGCGACCGGCCAGTTGAAGGGCAGGATGGCGGCCACCACCCCGTGGGGGACCCGTTCGACGACGGAGTTGCCGACCCGCTGGGGCTGGAGGGACTCGGCCGCCAACGGGGCCAGCGCCCCCACCATGCCGGCCGTGGTGGCCAGGTCGAAGAGCGACTCCACGCGGATCTTTCCGTGCTCCCGGGTCAGGAGGATCGAGGTGGCCTCGAGGTCGATCGACTCCTGGGCCTGATCGCACGCCGCCTGGAGGGCGGCCAGTCGGGCGTCGAACCCGAGGCCGGCCCACGGTGGCTGGGCCGAGCGGGCGGCGGCCACGGCGGCGTCCAGCTGGTCCGAGGAAGCGGCCGGTGCGACCAGGACCACCTCGTCGGGATGAGCCGGGTTGACCACCGGGTAGGTGCCGTCCTCCCCGGCCACCATCGACGGGCCGATGGCCAGCGGTACCGTCCGGTCTTCCGTCAGTAGGGCCATCACGGACCTCCCCCAAGTCGAGCCCCGGCATCGGGGTGCACCCGACGCTAGCCTCGGCGGCCGTGGCGAGCACTCTGCTGCCGGACCCGGAGCCACGACCGATGGTGGCTCCGGTCATCTCCGTGGACGACCACCTGATCGAGCCGCCCGACCTGCTTCGAGGGTCGGATGCCCCGACGGCTGGCCGACCGCGCCCCCGCCGTCCACGAGGAGCCGGACGGGGCACAGTCGTGGCGGTTCGAGGGCCGCTCGTATCCCAACGTGGGACTCAACGCCGTGGTCGGACGACCCCGCGCCGAGTGGAGCATGGAGCCGGCCCGCTTCGACGAGATGCGGCCCGGGTGCTTCGACATCGAGGCCCGGGTGGCCGACATGGACATCGGCCGGGATCTGGGCCTCGCTGTGCTTCCCCTCGTTGGTGGCCGGGTTCTGCGGGGCCGTGTTCTCGCGGGCCGACGACCCCGAGCTGGGACTGGCCTGCACCCGGGCCTGGAACCGCTGGCACCTCGAGGTCTGGGCCGGCACGCACCCGGAGCGCATCATCCCGCTCCAGCTCCCGTGGCTGGCCGACCCCGACGTGGCCGCCGCCGAGGTGCGCCGCAACGCCGAGCATCGGTTTCAAGGCGGTCAGCTTCCCCGAGTTCCCGGCCCAGCTCGGCTACCCGTCGATCTTCACCGCCCACTGGGACCCGTTCTTCGAGGCCTGCCAGGACACCGGGACCGTCGTCTGCCTGCACACCGGGGCCTCGTCGTGGGCCCCGCTCCCCTCCCCCGATCCGCCGTTCGAGCTGCTGCCCACCGTGTTCCCGGTCAACGCCCTCCTCGCCGCGGCCGAATGGGTGTGGTCCGGCGTCGCCGTGCGCTTCCCCGGGCTGGCCGTCGCCCTGTCGGAGGGCGGGATCGGGTGGGTGCCCATGCTCATGGACCGGGTCGACTACGTCCTCGACCACTCGGCCTCGGGCACGGAGAGCTCGACGTGGACCTCGGACCTTCGACCCAGCGAGGTGCTGGGCCGGAACTTCTGGTTCTGCACCATCGACGACCCCTCGGTCACCCCGGTGCTCGACCGCATCGGGTGGGACCACGTGATGGTGGAGAGCGACTACCCCCACGCCGACTCGACCTGGCCGGACACCCAGGCCGTGCTGCAGGCCACCTTCGGCCACCTACCCGAGGCGCGAGTTGCGCCAGCTGGCCTCGGGGAACGCCGCCCGCCTGTTCCGCCACCCCCTGCCGCCGGCCGAGGACTGGCGGACGGGTCACCCGCCAGGACCCTGATGCCGTTCAGACCTCGGGGAACGCCCTGACCGCCCAGGGCGACGGCGACGGCAGGACCTCGACATCGGCTGCGCTCCGGTCCTCCCCGGGGTCGGCGGCCTCCACACCGTCCCACGACTGCCCGCCCTCCCCGGAGTCGGCGTCGGATCCGCCGGACTCGCAGGTGACGCAGGCCCGGGCCGTGGGCCGGTCGGCGAGCACGGCGTCGTCGATGGGCCGTCCGCACTGGTGGCACGCTCCGTAGGTGCCCTCGTCCAGGCGGGTGAGGGCGGCCTCCACCCCGTCGAGGAGCCGGTCCACCTCGTCGATGGTGGCCTCGGGGGTGCCTGGCTCCGGTCCGGATTGGTCGACCACGTCGGTGTCCATGGGGAAGGAGCGTACCTGTCGTCGCCGCGCCCGCCCGTAAGGTGAGGCGGTGGCCCCATCCCCCGCGACCGGCGCTCCCCCGGGGTACGACGCGTCGGACCCGCTGGTCGAACTGGTGGGCACCGGCCTGCTGGTCCCGTGCCTCGACGGCACCGACCGTCGGGCGGTGGAGCTGGACCAGGCCGCATCGACCCAGGCCCATCCGGCCGCGGTGGCCCGGGTGGACGAGTTCCTGCCCTGGTACTCCAGCGTGCACCGGGGGGCGGGCTTCCGGTCGCGCCGGGCCACGACGGCGTACGAGGCGGCCCGCCGCGCCGTGCTCCGCTTCGCCGGCCGTGACCCGGACGGCACCGATGTGGCCATCTTCTGCCGGAACACCACCGAGGCCCTCAACCACCTGGCCTACCGGCTGCGCCTCTCCCCCGACGACGTGGTGGTGACCACGGTGGTCGAGCACCACGCCAACCTGCTCCCGTGGGGGCGGGTGGCCGCCCGTCGCTACGTGGAGTGCACCGAGACGGGGACCTTCACCGTGGAGGCGGTGACCGACGCATTGGACGCCGGACCGACCCCGCCGGCTCTGCTGGCCGTGACCGGGGCGTCCAACGTCACCGGATGGGTCTCCCCCGTCGACGACATCATCGAGGCCGCCCACGCCCGGGGGGTCCGGGTGGTGGTCGACGCAGCCCAGCTGGCCCCACACCGGCCGCTGCCGGCCGCGGCCGACTTCGTGGCCTTCAGCGGGCACAAGCTCTACGCCCCCTTCGGGTCGGGGGCGTTGGTCGGACCCCGCTCACTGTTCGAGACCGGCGACCCCTTTCTGGCCGGAGGCGGCGCCGTGGACCTGGTGGGCCTGGACGAGGTGGTGTGGACAGCACCCCCCGACCGTGAGGAGGCCGGCTCGCCCAACGTCATCGGGGCGGTGGCCCTCCACGCCGCCATCGACGCGCTGGGCGCCGTCGGCTGGGACGCCATCACCGACCACGAGCACGAACTGGCCCGGAGGCTGACCGAGGGCCTGCGGGCCATCGACGGTGTGCGACTGCTCGGCCCGATGGGCTCGACCGCTCACCAGCCGGCCCCGGGAGCGGTCGGGACGCTGCCGGTGGCTGCGTTCACCGTCGACGGGATGCACCATGCCCTGGTGGCGGCCCGCCTGAGCGCAGAGTACGGGGTGGCCGTCCGCCACGGGTGCTTCTGCGCCCACCCCTACGTGGTCCGGCTTCTGGGGTTGTCCGAGCAGGTGGTGCACGACTACCGGGACGAGGTGCTCCGGGGCGACCACCGCAACGTGCCGGGTGCCATTCGGGCCAGTGCGGGTCTGGGCACGTCGGGGCGGGACATCGAGACACTGGTGGCGGCGGTGGAGGACCTGGCCGCAGGGACGCCTCCCCCGGTCCCCTACCAACAGGACCCGGGCACCGGTGACTACTTCCCGGTTACCGAGCTGGCCGGCTGGCGGAACGCCGGCACCGAACCGGGCGCGGCGTGCTCGCGGGGCTGAGCCGGTCACTCACCGGGACCCGGCCGGTGGCGTCTCGAGCACCGAGAACCGCACGGTGCGCAGGACGGTGAAGCCCAGGGCCTCATAGAGGCGGATGGCCGACGGTGTTGGCGGAGGCGGCGTGGAGGAATGGGACCTCGTCCCGGGCGGCGATCCCGCCGGCGACGGCGCCGATGAGCAGGTCGGCCAGTCCCTGCCGGCGGTGGGCGGGGTCGGTGGCCACCGCGCTGATCTCGGCATAGCCCGGTGGGCGCAGCCGCTCTCCGGCCATGGCGACCAAGCGACCGGCCCGGCGGACGCCGACGTAGCCGCCGAACTCGATCGTGCGCGACGAGAAGGGCCCAGGCCGGGCCTCGGCCACCAGAGCCAGCATGTCGGGGACGTCGTCCGGCCCGAGCCTTACCACCGCGTCGGCCGGTCGGCTGTCGGACGGGAGGCTGCCCTGGCGGCCCACCCCACCGGACGAGGCCACCATCTGGACTCCGGGGCTCGTCCAAGTCACCGCCCAGCTGCCCGGCGGGGAAGGATGGCTCCCGTCCACGTTGATGAGGGCCACTGACCCACCCGGACCGGTAAGGGTGGCCATCTCGTCCCAGTCGTCGGCGGTGGGCGGCGAGGCGAACGCCCCGAAAGGCGAGACCTCGTCGGCGAAACGGGCCGCTCGTGAGGCGACGGCGCCGAGCGATCGCTGGGAGCACTGGAGGGCCAACCAGACCGGATTGTCCAGTTCCATCGGGGTGCGGCCTCCTCGTGTCGGTGTCGGTCTTCACCGGATGTTCGGCCCCGGGCCTCCCGGGCACCCGAAGAAGGGCGGTCCGCCGCCGCCCTCGGACAGTACCGGTCGTCGGGCCACCGCAGACCGACCCGATACGCTCCTCGGCGGGCCGTTAGCTCATCGGGTAGAGCAGGGGACTTTTAATCCCAAGGTGGCGAGATCGAGACTCGCACGGCCCACCAGTCCAGAGACACCTTTCGCCGCCGGCCGACTGCCCAGCGGGTCGTCCCACGATGTGCTGAAGGCGCGGAGCACCTCGGCGGAGCCCCCGCGTGGCGAGGAGAGGTGGTAGCCGATCACCCTGGTGCGCCGTGCGGCGGCGTACACCTGGACAAAGTCCGGATGGGCCAGTGTGTGACCCCTGACTCGATCAGGGATGCTCAGCTCGAGTGCTTCGGGCGTCGCACTAGCGTCGGCGATCATGTCCGGGCACGCTGTCGAGTTCGTCCTGTTTGACCTTGGGGGCGTACTGATCGAACTGGGCGGCGTCGCCTCGCTTCAGGAACTCACTGAGTCCATGGATGATGAGGTCATGTGGTACCAATGGCTCACGAGCCCCTGGGTGCGGCGATTCGAACGGGGTGGGTGTTCGGCCTCCGAGTTCTCGTCTGGCTTTGTCGCCGAATGGGGACTTGAGATCTCGCCTGAACGATTTCTCGAGATCTTTCGTGATTGGCCTGTTGGCCCATACCCCGGAACGGCGGAGCTTTTGGTCGAAGTTCAACAATCCGTACCCATCGGATGCCTGAGCAACACAAATTCGATGCACTGGAGCTACCAGACCTCGCGATGGCCCATGCTCGGCCAGTTCGACTATCAGTTCCTCTCGTTCGAGCTCGGTCTCGTGAAGCCCGACGCCGCCATATTTCAGGCCGTCGCTGACCGCCTGCCGGTCCGGCGAGACCGCATCCTGTTTCTCGACGATGTTGCCCTCAACGCCGATGCGGCTCGTTCATTCGGCTTCCGATCTGAGCAGGTTCGGGGCATCGCCGAGGCGAGATCGGTGCTGCAGGACTTCGGACTGCTCTCCCACTAGCGCTATCGAGAGTGGCTGCCTGAGCCTTGATCCACCGACGGGTGGTCGTATTCGGCAGACGGGCACCGACTCGGCGGCCAGGTGCGTTCGGTGCCCAATGGGTCGTCCCGACGGGCCGTGGCGCGCCGCGTGCCGGTCCCGGGCCGGCGGACGCCAGGTCGAGCAGTACCTCGGGACGGTCACCTTCGACCTGGACCGGTTGGTGGCGACGCTGCTCGAACGGGATGGCAGGGCCTCGTCAGTGTCGAAGTCCTCAACCAGGCGCTGCAGAGTGAGTCGGTTCCGGAGTTCGCACAAACGGCGTGCGAGACCACCCGTCGGTACTGGCGGTGACCACGTTGCGGGGGCGGCACCGGACCCGCACCAGTGACCGTAAGCGCCGCATGATGCCGAGGTGTCCGGCCCGGTCATGGAGTCAGAGCCCGGCGTGGTCCCACTCGCGTGCCACTCGGGACGAGGCGAGCGATCCGGCCGCCCGGATCGCCATCCCGTGCTCGCCGCAACGCCCCGGTTCCGGACAGAACTGGGTGACGGGCGCCGTAGAGTGGTCCTCGATGTCTCGACGCCGCACGAACGCCAGGGCCGGAGGGGCGTCCGCTCCATCCCGCCGATCGGCTCGGCCCGAGTGAGCCGGCGCCGGTCCGATGCCGGGCGGCGTCGAGAACCGCTGGCGGAGCTGCGCCGTGGCATCTGAGCCGCCCGTGCTCCTGGAGGTCGCCGACCGGATCGCCACCGTGACGCTGCACCGACCCGGGGCGCGGAATGCGCTCAATCGGGAGCTCATGTACGCACTGTGGGACGCGGTGGTGGCGGCCGGCGGAGACCCGGCCGTCGATGCGGTGATCCTGACGGGCACGGACCCGGCATTCTGCGCGGGGGTCGACCTCAAGGAGGTGGCCGGCGAGACGCAGTCGAAGGTGGAGCCCCGCCACGCGGGACAAGGGCCCGAACGCGACACCAACGGGCTGTTCCGGTTCCTCCCGGTCATCGACAAGCCGGTGATCGGCGCCATCAACGGAGTCGCCGTGACCGGGGGCATGGAGATGGCGCTCCAGTGCACCTTCCTCGTCGCATCGGATCGGGCGCGATTCGCCGACACGCATGCACGGCTCGGGATCATGCCCGGCGGTGGGATCACCGTCCTCATGGCCCAGTCCGTGGGGTTGCGTCGTGCCCTCGAGCTGTCTCTGACCGGGAACTTCCTCACCGCCGAGGAGGCGCTCGGGTACGGCCTGGTCAACCATGTCGTGCCCCACGGCGAGCTGATGCCCTTCACCCGGCGGTTGGCGGCCGACATCGTCAGCAACGACCAGAAAAGTATCCGCCGGCTCCTCCAGCACTACCGGCAGATGGTCAATGCCGCCACGATCGACGACGCCCACCTCATCGAGGGGTACATGGCTGAGACGTGGCAACCGGGCGTGAGCCAGGCGGGACGCCGACGCGCCGACGTGACGGCACGCGGCCGCTCCCAGACCTCTTGATGCTGATCGACACCACCTTGGGTGGACTGGAGTCCGCCGGCGAAGCGGCCGCGGCCGCCGAAGCGGCCGGTTACGACGGGGCCTTCACGGGCGAGCTGGGCAACGACCCGTTTCTCCCGCTGGCGCTGGCCGCGGCGTCCACCGAGCGGATCGACATCGGAACGGCCATCGCCACCGCGTTCTCGAGGTCACCGCTCTCGCTCGCCTACACCGCCCACGACCTCCAGCGATTCTCCCGAGGTCGTCTGGTCCTGGGACTCGGGTCGCAGGTGAAGGCCCACATCACCCGCCGCTTCTCGATGCCTTGGGGTCGGCCCGCCGCCCAGATGAAGGAGTTCGTGGTGGCCATGCGGGCCGCGTGGCAGTGCTGGGCGGACGGTGGGCCGCTCGAGTTCGAGGGAGAGTTCTACCGGCACACCCTGATGCCACCGGCGTTCGTGCCGGAGGCCCACGGGTACGGACCGCCGACGGTGTACCTGGCCGGGGTGGGCGACATCATGACCCGGGTGGCCGGCGAGGTTGCCGATGGATTCCTCTGCCACGGCTTCACCACGGAGCGATGGATTCGGGAGCACAGCCTCCCGGCGCTGGCCGAGGGACGTCGCCGGGTCGGCAAGTCGATGGACGGGTTCGTGGTCAAAGCGGCGGTCTTCGTGGCCACCGGGACCGACACCGAGATCGAAGCCGGGTCCGAGGCCATACGCTCGCACCTCGCCTTCTACGGATCGACGCCGTCCTACCAGCCGGTGCTCGAGCTCCACGGCTGGGGCGACCTGGGGCGCGAGCTCACGCGGCTCTCCAAGGAAGACCGTTGGGCGGAGATGGGTGCGTTGATCGACGACGACGTGCTCACCACCTTCGCCATCGTGGCACCACCCGGGGAGGTCTCACGGGTCCTCGCCGAGCGGTATGCGGGTGCCGTCGATCGGGTCTCCCTGATCACGTCGGTCACCCATCCCACGGTCATGGAGATGCTGCGACGAAGGCGGTCGGGGATCGACGGCCGCCCGAGCCGGTGAGGGCCGGGAGCAGGTGACGGGCACGTCTAGGCTCACGCCATGCTCTTCGGACTTCGCTTCGACTTCCGCAATCCGTCGATCGCCGACACGGCCATGGCAGATCGCTACGCGGCCGCCCTCGACATGGCCGAGTGGGCCGACGGACTGGGCTGCGTGAGCATTGCCGTCTCCGAGCACCACGGCTCGGAGGACGGCTACCTTCCGAGCCCGATCCCCATGCTCGCCGCCATGGCCGTTCGCACCGAACACGTCCGGTTCAACATCGCCGCGCTGATCGCCCCGTTCCACGATCCGCTGCGGGTGGCCGAGGACCTGATCGTCCTCGACCTCCTGAGCCGGGGACGGGTGGACCTCATCGTGGCCGGTGGCTACGTGCACGAGGAGTTCGCCCTGTTCGACGTGCCCATGAACGAGCGGGGCAGACGGGTGACCGAGACGGTGGCCGTGCTGAGGGCGGCCTTCTCCGGCGAACCCTTCGAGTACCGCGGCCGCGCGGTGCACCTCACGCCGGCACCCTTCCGGCCCGGTGGCCCGTCCATCACCCTCGGCGGGAGCAGCAAGCCTGCGGCCGAGCGGGCTGCCCGCATCGCCGACGGGTTCATCCCGACCACGCCGGAGGTATGGACGTTCTACCGGGACGAGGTCCAGAAGCTGGGCCGACCGGATCCCGGCCCCTGCCCGATCGGTCCCAACGTGGTGGTGGCGTTGGCCACCGACCCCGAGGAGGGATGGGAGCGGATGGCACCGTACTTCCTCCACGAGACCAATGCCTACGGCAAGTGGCAGGCCCAAGACGACGTGGCCAGCCCCTTCCACAGCGTCGCCGATGTCGACGTGCTCCGCACCACCGGTCAGTACCGGGTGATCACGCCTGAACAGTTCGTCGAGGAGATGAGAGCGGCGCCCTTCCCCTTCGCCTTCTTCCACCCGATGTGCGGCGGTATGCCGATCGAGCTGGCCTGGTCGAGCCTGCGCCTCTTCGAGCACGAGGTGCTCCCGGCGTTCAACTAGGGCCGGGCCCCCGACGCCCGGGTGGCCCGGCGGGCGCCGGTCCAGTGGCGTGCCGGGTACAGGACCGCTCAGGTGCTCCCGGCGGCCCAGTACTGCTCCAGCGCGGGCTGCAGTTGCCGGCTGACGATCTCGATGCGGGGCCCGGTCGGGCTGCGGTGGTAGGCCCAGGAGAGCGGGCCGTCGGGACGGGTGCCCGTGGCCTCGGTGGCATAACCACGACCGGCGAGCAGGGTCGAGTCGGTGGCCACGTCGTCGGACCAGTAGCCGACGTGGTGGATGCCCGACCCCGGCGCCGGCGTCCACAGGGTCTCGGGGATGCTCTGGATGATCTCCAGGCGGGGAGTGGTCATCGAATAGGCGAACTTGAGGTCGATGACCACGTCGCCGGAGGGCAGCGAGACCGGAGTGGACACGGCGATCGGCGCACACCATTCGTAGCCGAACAACTCGGTGAGCTCGGCCTGCGTCGCTTCGAGCTCGTCGACCACGACGCCGACGTGGAACTGGTCGGCAGCTCTCATGACGGCTCGATCACCACCCGGATGGCCCCGCTCGACTTGTCGGAGGCCACCCGGAACGCCTCCGAGGCGTCCTCGATGGGGAAGCGGTGCGTGATCAGGGTCCGGGCGATCTCGGGATCGTCGGCCAGCATGGCCGCCGCATCCTCCATCTCCCGACCCCCCTCGTAGGCGCAGTACCCGAGGGAGGGGATGAGCCGGGCCTCGCGATGGAACAGCGGCATCCAGTCGAGCTGGACCGGGCCGAAGTGCACGCCGAGGACCACGATGGTCCCTCCGGGCGCCACCAGCTCGCCGCACCGGGCCAAGCTGGCCTGGGTCCCCGCCGCCTCGACCACCACGTCGTAGAGGCCGTCCGGACCGATCCGGGCCCCCAGGCGCTCTCCGGCCTCCTGCTGGTGGTGATGTCGTGCCGCGAGAGCGACCTCCTCCCCACCCAGCCGTCGGGCCCCGGCCACGGCCAGCAGCCCGAGGGCCCCGGCGCCGACCACGGCCACCCGCGTGGCGGGTCCGGTGTCGGCCAGACGGAGGGCGTGCCAGGAGACCGAGGCCGGCTCCACGATCGAGGCATCACGCACGTCCAGGCCGGACGGTACGGGGACGGTCCGGGAGGCCGGTGCACGGAACCGTTCGGCCATCCCTCCGTCGGCGCTGATGCCGAGGGCGCGTTGGCCGTGGGTGGGACACAGGTTGTAGGCGCCCCGGGCGCACTGCTCGCACTCCAGGCAGCCGTAGATGGCCTCGACGACCACCGCGGTGCCGTCCTCGCGGATCCCGGCGAGCTCGTGACCGAGGATGGCCCGGCTGCCGAAGCGGATGTAGCTCAGATCCGAGCCGCAGACGCTGGTCGCCCGCATGTCCAGCACCTCGCCGGTGCCCGGTGGCTCGTCGACGTCGACGACGGCCACGCCCCCCTCGGTGCTGCGCACGGCCTTCACGTTCGCTCCGTTCTCGCGACCGGCCGTCAGGGTGTCGGACCGGCTCCGATGCCGTAGAAGATCAGGTCCCAGAGGTCCTCGGCCGAGCCCTCCCCTTGGGTCCGGACGGACAGGCCACCGATCGTCGACGAGAACGAGTTGAACATGATGGCCTCCAGCACGACCCCGACGATCGGGCCGTGACTCGGGCCCGTGCGCACCACCCCGGCGGATTCCGCCCCTTCCAGGACCTCTTCGAACACGGTGACGAGCGGCGCGAACACGCGGGCCGCTTCTTTGGGATGCTCGGTGAGCAGCTGCTGGGCGAACTCGGCCATGAACGGGGCCCGCCCGTTGACGGTGGACTCACCCTCTTCGGTCGGCCGGCACAGCCGGTAGTACTCCACGACGAAACAGTGGAGCCGCTCGAGAGGATCGTCCTCGCCGGCGATCTTGTCCCGCAGGTGCTCGGTCGTGGAGCGGACCGACTCCTCGAACAGGGCCAGGAGCAGCTCGTGCTTCCCCCCGAAGTACTGGTAGAAGCTGCGTAACGACTGCCCGGAACGGTCCACCACCTCCTGGACGGTGAAATCCTTCCCGGAGCCCGAATTGAACAGCTCGATGGCCGCATCGAGGAAGCGCTGCACCCGGGTCTCGGCCCTGACCCGGGCGGAATCCAGTGAGCGCGCCACTGCCTGCTCCCGCCAGCTGAGGCTGTCGGGCTCAAGCGGATCCGCTGCGATCTCGTGCTCCGTCACCAGGGAAATCGTAACCGATAACTGGGTACAAGGAGAGTCTCCCGCCAGGGTGACTCATCGTGCAGCTGGGGAGAACGGGGTTCTCCCCAGCTGGTGGGGGACGCCCGGGAGCCAGGGGAGCCGCCCCGTGGCCGGCCGACCGACCCCGTCCCGATGGCTACTCGGCCCCCTTGGCCAGGACCCGGTCCAGGTTGGCGCGCAGCTCGGGCGACGTGAACGACCGGTCCTCGGCGCTCAGCGCGAAGTCGAGGGTGGCGACGACCGCCCGCTCGAGGTGCAGGTTGAGGATGCGCTTGGTGTCCTCCACGGCCCGCTGGGGCAGCGTGGCGATGCGCTGGGCGCAGGCCATCGCCTGCTCCATGACCTCGCCGTCGGGGCAGACGTGGTTGACGAGGCCGATCTCGGCGGCTCGCCGGGCCGGGATGCGGTCGCCGGTCAGCGCATACTCCTTGGCCAGCTGCAGGCTGGTCAGCAGGGGCCACGTCACCGGGCCCGCCGTCGGCGGCCACCAGGCCGATCAGCACGTGCGGGTCGGCCAGGTGGGCGCTCTCGGCCATGAAGACGATGTCGGACAGGGCGACGAGGCTGCAGCCGAGCCCGACGGCCGGACCGTTCACGGCGGCCACGATCGGCACCCGGCAGCCCACCATGCCGGTCACGATCTGCCGACCGTGGACGAGGGTCTCCTTGCGCAGATCCGAGTCGCGGGCCAGCTCGTCGATGTAGCCGAAGTCGCCCCCGGCGGAGAAGGCCTTCCCGTTCCCGGTCAGCACGACGGCGCGGGCCTCGTCGTCGGCGTCGATCTGGGGGAACAGCCCGGCGAGCCCACGGTGGAGCGCATGGTTCGTGGCGTTGAGCTGCTCGGGCCGGTTGAGCGTGACCACCCGGATCGGTCCCTCGGCCTCGACCTCGAGCTCGTCGGGCACGTCGTAGGTGCTCATGACGCGGGCAGCCCCAGGATGCGGCGGGCCACCAGATTGCGCTGGATCTGCGACGTGCCGCCCATGACGCTCTGGGCCCGGCTGTAGAGGTAGACCTTCAACAGCGTGTCGTCCCCGCCGCCGTGGGCGATCCCGCCGACGGCCAGGGCGGCGTGGCCGACGGCCTGCTCGGCCCAGGTCATGAGCAGCTTGTCCACCGAGCCCTCGGGGCCCGTGCGAGATCCCGTCGAGCCGGTCGGACAGGCGCCGGCGCACGTGCAGGCGCAGCATCTCGACCTCGCACCATGGCCCAGCCCGAGGTCCCGGACCTGCTCCGGTCCGAAGTCGCTCGGGATCGGCTGCGCACCCGGCGGGTGAGCTCGTTGACCACCTTGGTGTACCGGGCCACGTAGCCGAGCTCGCCCGGCTCGCGCTCGTGGCTCACCACGGTCATGGCCAGGGGCCAACCCTCGCCCGGTGCTCCGATCATGTTGCCGGCGGGGACACGGGCGCCGTCGAACAGCACCTCGCCGAACTCCTTGGTGACGCCGTTGATCATGCGGAGGGGTCGCTGCTCGATCCCGGGCTGCCGCATGGGCACCGCGAAGGCCGAGATGCCGCGGTGCTTGGCCACGTCGTGATCGGTCCGGGCCAGCAGCAGGCACCACTCGGCCTCGTCCGAGTAGCTCGTCCAGACCTTGTGGCCGGTGATGACGAAGTCGTCGCCGTCCCGGTCGGCCCGGGTGCGCAACGAGGCGAGGTCGGATCCGGCATCGGGCTCGCTGAACCCCTGGCACCAACGGTCGCGACCGTTGACGATGCCCGGGCAGGAAGCGCCGCTTGATCTCGTCGCTGCCGTGCTCGAGGAGGCCCTGGACCAGGTAGCCGAGGCTCGGTCGTGGCGGGGCACCGGCGGCGGCCAGCTCCTCGTCGACGATCACCTCGTAGACGCTGGGCAGCTCCTGGCCGCCGATGGCCTTGGGCCACGACATGCCGAAGAAGCCGGCGTCGTACAGCGACTGGTGCCACGCCGCCATGCCCGCCCAGTAGTCGTCGTCGGTCGACGACGTGGGCAGGCCCGGATTGTTGGCCGGCAGCCACTCGCGCAGCCGGCGCCGGAACGCCGACTCCTCGGGCGAGTCACCGAAGTCCATCGACGACCTCCGATCCCCTGGTGCTGCGAGCACCCGGGCCAGGCTGACCCCGACACCGCCGAAGAGGTCGCCCGACACCAGGGCCCGCCGGAGGTAGACGTGCGCCAGGCACTCCCACGTGTTGCCGATGCCGCCGTGCACCTGGATGGCCGTCTCGCACACGGTGCGGGCGGCCCGGGCGCAGTACGCCTTGGCCACCGACCGCCGCCGCCAGCGCGTCGTCGGCGGCCAGCGCGTCGACCGCCCAGGCCGCGTGCAGGGCGACGCTGCGCGAGCCCTCCTCGGCCAGCACGAAGGCGTCGGCCAGCAGGTGCTGGACGGCCTGGAAGGAGCCGATGGCCGCACCGTACTGGTGGCGCTGGGTGGCGTAGGTCGGTCGCCAATCGCACGGCGCCGCGCATGACTCCGACCAGGTCGGCACAGGTCAGCGAGAGACCGAGGGCCGTCCACCGCGTCAGGTCGTCCGTCGGTGAGCGCCCCGTCCCCGCCGGTCACCGGCGTCGCCGTGGTCGCCGGGTCCGACCCGGGTCGACGGGCGGGTCAGGTCGGCACCGGTCCGACCCGACGGCAGGGCCACCTGGGCCAGCTGGTGGCCGTCGGGACCGGGGACGAGCAGGAGGGCCCGCGTCGACGCCCTGCACGTCGATGGCCACGCGCCGGTGGGACCGCACCGTCGACGGCGATGGCCACCGACCGGAGATTCGGGGTGAGGACGACGGTCTCGACCTCCGCGACTGGATGGGGCGCCGGCCAGTCGGCGGAGCTCGGCAGGCCATGGTCGGCCCGAGGAACGACGACGTCGGCGAGACCCCGGCCCAGCTCCTCGGCGACGATCGCCGCCTCGACCCCGGACGCCAGCGGGGCCGCTCCGTCGGCGGCCGTCCGGAGCTCCCGCCATCCCGACGCCGGCCACGGCGGCATCCAGCTTCGCCGACCGCTCCGGGTCGTCGAGCTCAGCCGACGGCGTGCGGGCCGAGCTGGTCGACCAGCCGGGCGGCGGCGTCCCGCAGGGCCTGCTGCTCGGGCGAGAGGCGGACGTCCATCAGCCCTCCGTCTGGGCAGCCAGCAACGGGGCCGACCACTCGTCGCGCAGCGTGCGTCGCAGCACCTTGCCCGACGGGAGGCGGGGGATCTCGTCCACCACGACCACGTAGTGCAGGCGCTTGTAGGTGGCCAGCGAGTCGGCGACCAGCTGCTGGAGCTCGCCGTCGGCCACCGGACGGGCCGGGTCGAGCTGCACGGCCGCGACCGGTACCTCGCCGGCCCGCTCGTCGGCCACGCCGAACACCGCGCAGTCGAGCACGGCCGGGTGGCCGTAGCAGCACGGCCTCGAGCTCGGCCGGCGCCACCTGGAAGCCGTTCACCTTGATCATCTCCTTCGACCGGTCGGTGAGGTGGACCCAGCCCTCCGGCTCGAGCCACCCGACGTCGCCGGTCCGGTACCAGCCGTCGACGAAGGCGTCGGCGGTGGCCTCCTCCGGGAGGTAGCCGGCCATCACCGATCGGCTCAGGACCTGGATCTCCCCGATCCCCCCCGGCGGCAGGACCTCCCCGCTGTCGAGGTCGGCGACCCGCAGCTCGACGCCGTCCGGCGGCAGTCCGGCGGAGTCGAGCCGCCACGCCTCGGGGCGACCGACCGGGTTGGCGGCGATCACCGGCAGCTCGCTCGCCCCGTAGGCCGGGAGCCAGCGCACGCCGGTGCGCTCGGTCACGATCTCGGCCACGCTCTCGGTCACCGGCGTGGCCCCCCACATGATGTAGCGCAGCGACGAGAGGTCGTAATCCTCCAGGTGCGGGTGGTTGGCCAGGGCCAGCGCGATCGGCGCCACCGCCATCTCCAGGGTCATCCGCTCGACTGGCGATCCGAGCGCAGCACCTCGTCGAGGTCGAAGCGCCGGTGCAGGCGCACCGTGGCGCCGGCCGACGCCGCGGCGAGCAGGTTCAGCAGCCCGAGGATGTGCGACGGCGGGGTCGCCACCTGGAACCGGTCGTCCTGGCCGAGACCGAGGGCGGTGCACCAGTGCGCGGTGGCCAGGCCCATCGACGGTGCGTGTGGCGGACCGCCTTGGGCAGGCCGGTCGTGCCCGAGCTGAAGACCAGGACCGCCTCGTCGGTCTCGCTGCACCGCCGCCGGCCGGCGCGTCCGGGCCCGACTCGTGCGCGAACGCGGTCGGTCGACGGCGTCGTCGAGATCGGTGACGCGCCCCGCGCCCGAGGCGGCTCGACCAGCAGGGCGGCGGCGTCGCCGTCGGCCACCGCGTGCACCGGCGCCGGTCAGGTCCGAGCGGCGTGCCCGACCTCGACCGCCTTCCAGGCCGGGCTCAGGAGCACCGCCGCCGCACCGAGCTTGCTGATGGCGTAGACGGCCACGACGAACTCCAGCGCGGTTCGGCCATCATGACGGCCACGCGGTCGCCGGGCTCGACCCCCCGCGCCGCCAGGTGGCGGGCGAGTGCGTTGCTCAGCCCGTCGAGCTCGTGGAACGACCAGTGCTCGTCGCCGCACCGGATGGCGTCTCGATCGCCGAATCGGTGCGCGGCCCGCTCGAGGGCGTCGATGCATCAGGCACCGTTGCCATTGGAAACATTCTTCTCCAATTTGAGATCGACCGTCAACATTTATCAGAGTGTACACGTTCTCAATTGTGCAGACTCAGGACGCGAACCCGCATCACCAGACGACGACGTCCGACAGGAGATCATCGAGACGGTCCGTCGGTTCGTCGCCCGTGAGGTCATCCCGGTGGCGTCCGAGCTCGAGCACGAGGACCGCTTCCCGGCGGAGATCGTCGAGCAGATGCGGACACTCGGCCTGTTCGGCGTCACCATCCCCGAGGCCTACGGCGGGCTCGGCCTCGACCTGCTGACCTACATCGGCGTGATCGAGGAGCTGGCCTACGGCTGGATGAGCCTGACCGGCATCGTCAACACCCACACCATGGCGGCGACACTGCTCATGGCGCACGGCACCGAGGAGCAGAAGCAGCGCTGGCTGCCCGTCATGGCCACCGGGCGAGCGACGAGGTGCGCTGTCCCTCTCGGAGCCCGACGCCGGCAGCGACACCCGCAACATCTCCTGCCGGGCCGAGCGCGACGGCGACGAGTACGTGCTCAACGGCACCAAGGCCTGGGTCACCAACGGTGAGCGCGCCGGCATCTGGTGGCGCTGGCCGCCCGCACCGAGGAGGGCATCTCCGCCTTCATCGTCGAGAAGGAGCCGGGCCCGCGCTTCGAGGGCATCTCGGTCAGCAAGCACGTCGGCAAGCTCGGCTACCGCGGCGTCGAGACCGTCGAGATGGCCTACGCCGACCACCGCATCCCGGCCGCCAACCTGATCGGCGAGCCGGGTCGGGGCCTGCCCCAGATCCTGGGCGTGCTCGAGGTGGGGCGCATCAACATCGCCGCGCGGGCGGTCGGCGTGGCCCGGGCCGCCTTCGACGCCGCGCTGGCCTACGCCCAGCAGCGGACCACCTTCGGCAAGCCGATCGCCGAGCACCAGGCCATCCAGCTCAAGCTGGCCGACATGGCGACCCGGCTGGAGGCGGCCCGGCTGCTGACCCGGAACGCGGCCGAGCGCAAGATGGCCGGACTGCGCTGCGACGTGGAGGCCGGCATGGCCAAGCTGTTCGCCAGCGAGACCGCGCTGGAGCTCGCCACCGAGGCCATGCGCATCCACGGCGGCGTCGGCTACACCACCGACCTCCCGGTCGAGCGCTACTACCGGGACGCCCCGCTCATGGTCATCGGCGAGGGGACCAACGAGATCCAGCGGCTGGTCATCGCCCGGGGCCTGCTGGCCCGGGCCCGGCACTAGGGGCCGCTGGCCGGACGGACCCCCGGCGGTCGGCCAGCTCGCCGAGCACCTCGTCGGTGTGCTCGCCCGAGCCGCGGGCACCGGCGCGTGCCGGTCGGTCGGGGACGTCGGAGAAGCTGACCGGCCCGTTGACCGACGCTGGGTGCCGGCCCCGCCACCTCCGTCGATCTCGACGAACCCGTCGTTGGCGAGCAGCTGCGGCGTCCTCGACCACCTCGGCCGGCGTCTGGGCCGGGGCCCACCACACCCCCTCCTCGGTCGAACCGCTCCGCCCAGTCGTCCAGCGGGTCGCTCGGCGACGATCTCGTCGAGGATGGCGATGACCTCGGTGCGGTTCCGGCGGATGGCGGAGGCGTCGGCGAAGCGGGGGTCGTCGAGCAGGTCGGGGCGGCCGAGGGCACGGCACACGGCGCCGATGTGGCGAGCCGCCTCCAGGCCGGTGAAGAAGAACCAGCGGCCGTCGCCGGCCCGGTACGGGTTCATCAGCGGCGCCTGGTTGTGGTCCCGGGGCTCGGCCCGAGCGACCTTGCCGAGCGTCATCTGCAGGCCCAGGTCCCATCCGAGCACGTAGGTGCCGGTCCGCAGCAGCGAGACCTCGACGACCCGGCCGCGCCCGGTCGCGCGCTGCTCGAGCACGGCGGCCAGGAGGCCGGCCAGCGCGGCCAGGCCGGTGATGTGGTCGCCGATGCCGCCGCGGGCGTTGAGCGGGATGCCCTCGGCGTCGGCCATCTGCACCGACAGGCCGGACCGGGCCCAGAAGGCCCCGATGTCGTAGGTGGGGCGGTTCCGCTCGTCGCCCCGGAGGCCGTAGCCGCTGATGCTGCAGTACACGAGGCGGGGATGGCGGGCCACGGTGGCCGCCGGCTCGAGACCGAGGCCGTCGAGGGCGTCGGGCCGGAGGTTGCTGATGAAGACGTCGGCCGTGGCCAGCAGCTCCTCGAGGTGCTGCCGGCCCTCGGCCTGGCGCAGGTCGAGCGACGACGCTGCGCTTGCCCCGGTTGTCGAGGGCGAAGGCCGGGTTCGGGCATGTCGCTCGTCGATGCCGAGCGACCCGAACACGCTGCGCATCGGGTCGCCGGCCGGCGACTCGACCTTGATCACGTCGGCGCCCCAGTCGGCCAGCAGCGCCGCCGCCGAGGGTGCCGCCACCCACACGCCCAGCTCGACGACCCGCAGGCCGGCCAGGGCCGAGAGGCCGCGGCGTGCCGTCGGCGCTCACCCGGCCGCCTCGGCCCGGTGGGCGCCGGCCCGTTGGCGCAGGACGTCCTTCATCACCTTGCCGGTGGCGTTGAGGGGGAGCTCGTCGACGATCTCCACCACTCGCGGGCACCTTGTAGTTGGCCATCTGGTCGCGGCTCCACTCGATGATCTCGGCCGGGGAGCCGGTCCCCGGCCCGCGTCACGACGAAGGCCATGCCGACCTCGCCCAGGCGCTCGTCGGGGATGCCGATCACCGCGGCCTGCCGGATGTCGGGGTGGCGCAGCAGGACGTTCTCGATCTCGGCCGGGATAGGCGTTGAACCCGCCGACGATGAACATGTCCTTGACCCGCCCGACGATGCGCAGGCAGCCGGCGTCGTCGATCACGCCGAGGTCGCCGGTGCGCAGCCACCCGTCGGGCGAGAGCGCCGAGCGCGGTCGCCTCGGGGTCGTCGAGGTAGTGGGACATGACGCTGCCGCCGCGCAGCAGCACCTCGCCGGCCTCGCCCGCCGCCACGTCGCCGCCCGCGCCGTCGACGATGCGCAGCTCGAAGCCGGGCCGGGGCCGGCCGACGGTGGTGGCGATGGTCTCGACGTCGTCGTCGGGCGAGGTGGCCGCCGCGGTGCCGCCCTCGGTGAGCCCGTAGCCGGTGACGATCGGTCGAGAACGGCAGCTCCTCGTCGATCCGGCGGATCAGCTCGACGGGGATGTCGGCCGCGCCGGTCACCGCCACCCGCAGGCGTCGACAGGTCGTGGTCGGTCGCGTCGGGGATGGTCGAGGATGGACTGGTAGAGCGTCGGTGGCCCGGGCAGCACGGTGACCCGCTCCGCCGTCGACGCGCGCCAGCACCCGGTCGACGTCGAACACGGCCTCGGGGAGCATGGTGGCGCCCGCTGGCCACGCAGGCCAGGATCCCCGCCTTCAGTCCGAACATGTGGAAGTACGGGTTGACCATGAGGTAGCGGTCGTCGGCGACCGAGGCCGGTCATGGCCACCCAGTCGGTGGCCACGCGCAGCGTGCGGCCGTGGGTCATGACCACGCCCTTGGGCACCCCGGTGGTCCCCGAGGTGAACAGGATGTCGGACGGATCGTCGGGGCCGAGCGTCGGCGCGCCGGCGATCCACGGCTCGCCGGGCTGGCGTCGCCGGCCCGGTCCAGGAACTCGTCCCACGACTCGGCGCCGCCGGGCACCGGACCGCGCGGCCACGATGACGGTGGCGAGGTCGGGAAGCTCGGTGCCGGTGGCGCCGAGCATGGCCACGTAGTCGGTGCCGAGGAAGTCGGTGACCGTCACCAGGACCCGGGCCCGGCTCCGGACCAGGATGTCGGCCGCCTCGGTGCCCTTGAACCGGGTGTTGACCGGGACCAGCACCGCGCCGGCCTGCGAAGATGCCCAGCAGCGGCCACGATCCACTCGGCGCTGTTGAACGCCCAGATGGCGACCCGGTCACCCGGCTCGATCCCCGACGCGACCAGGGCGGCGCCGAACGACGGCGGCCTGGTCGACGAGCTCGGCGTAGGTCAGCGAGGTGTCGCCGTCCTCGATGGCCGTGGCGCTCACCGAACCGGTCGGCGGCGGCGGCGGTCATCGCCGGGATGGTCGGTGCCGAGCCTCCGACGGCGGTGTTCATCGAGCGACGGCGTCGTCGACGTTCATCAACGTCGCCAGGTTGCCGCCCATGATCTTGCGCACGGCCTCCTCGGCGAGGCCCTCCAGCTCGTCGACGTAGCTCACCGGGTCGGCCAGGCCTTCGGGATGCGGGTAGTCGGATCCGAACAGCACGTGGTCGACGCCGATCAGCTCGGCCAGCGCGCCGAGGTCCTCCTCCCAGAACGGGCTGATGTAGATGTTGCGCTTGATGACGGCGACCGGGTCCTCGAGGAAGTCCTGGGGCATCTTCTTGTACAGGTCGGCCATGTTCTTGAGCAGCGGCTCCACCCAGCTGCTGCCGTTCTCGATCACCGCCACCTTGAGGTCGGGGAAGCGGGACAGGGCGCCGTGACAGACGAGCGCCGAGACGGCGTCCTCGACCGGCCGCCAGGCGGACAGCATGCGGAACGCCTGGGGTTGGAACGGGAGCATCTCGCTGTCGCTGCCCATCCAGTCGTTGGCATAGCGCTCGTACCCGCTGTCCGAGGAGTGCATGGCCACCAGGACGTCGTTGCTCCACCACCTTCTGCCAGAACGGGTCGAACTCCGGCAGGCCGAAGGAGCGGGGCCCGCGGAAGCCGGACACCGGTGCGGGACGGATGAGCACGACCCGTGCCCCGCGCTCGAGCACCCAGTCGAGCTCCTCGATGGCCCGGTCGACGATGGGCAGCGTGATGACCGGCGTGGTGAAGATCCGGCCCTCGTAGTCGAACGGACCATGTCTCGTGCAGCCACTCGTTGAGCGCGTGGATGACGGCGTGGATGAGCTCGGGGTCGTCACGCATCCGCTCCTCGACGAGACTGGCCAGGGTGGGGAACATGAGGGCCCGGTCGATGCCCTGTTCGTCCATCAGCTCGGACCCTGGCCGCCGGCTCCCGGAAGGCCGGGATCGCCTTCATGGGCTCCCCGAAGATCTCCCGCCGGCTCTTGCCGTCCGGGTTGCCGAACCGGAAGTAGTCCTCCTGCGCCCCGGGACGGGCCACGACGTCGAAGGTCGGGTTCGGGATGTACTCGCTGATCTGGCCGCGGATCACGATCTTGGTCCGGCCGTGCACGTCGACGTAGTCGATGGCGCCCCGGTAGCGGTCGGGGAGGTACTTGGTCAACGCCTCACGGGTCTCGTACAGATGGTTGTCCGCATCGAACAGGGGGATGCTCAGTGCTCGCTTCGACATGGCTCCACTTCCTTGGTCTCGCCCAGATGAGAATGACCCTACGTGCTTATGAGAGTACCGTTTTTACGGGACCGGCGCCACCGCCTCCCTCCGGCACCCGTGAGCGGCGACGCCTGGCGTCGGGACCGGTTCTACCAGGTCAGCGTCCAATACGGGGGAGGGACTGACGCCCACCGGCACCGGCGTCGGGCACGGCCGGGGGTCCGGACGGCCCGAGCCCCGCCCGGTGGTGGCGGCGGCCCTCGAGTGGTCGGGCCGGACCGGGGGCGGGGTGCACGCCCAACCGTGGTCCGCCTGGCCGTCCAGGACGACGCGGTGGGGACGGACCGGGCCGGCTCCCGGCGGACCGGTGAGAACGTTCTTCTTTTTTCTGTGCCATGCTGGTTCCTGCCGCCGAGTCCGCCAGCCCGCGGAGGAGGCGCAGTGGGGTGGCGCGGCGGTTCGGGACACTCGGTGGTCCGAACCGCCGCTCCACCTCGATCACCCACGACGGCCAGGGATGGGGACCGAGATGACCACGATGGAATCCGACATCTACTACGACCCGTACGACTTCGAGATCGACTCGGACCCGTACCCGATCTGGAGACGCCTCCGGGACGAGCGGCCCCTGTACTACAACGAGCGCTACGACTTCTTCGCCGTGAGCCGGTTCGAGGACGTCGATCAGTGCTCGAGGGACTGGGAGACCTACATCTCCGGCAAGGGCACCGTCCTCGAACTCATCAAGAGCGACATCGTGCTGCCCCCCGGATCGATCATCTTCGAGGACCCCCCCACCCACCACATCCACCGCCGTCTGCTGTCGCGGTGTTCACCCCGCGCAACATCAACGACCTCGAACCCAAGATCCGCGGCTTCTGCGCCCGCAGCCTCGATCCGCTGGTCGAGCAGGGGCGGTTCGACTTCATCGCCGACCTCGGAGCCCAGATGCCCATGCGCACCATCGGCATGCTGTTGGGCATCCCCGAGGCCGACCAGGAGGCCCTGCGGGATCAAATCGACGAGGGCCTCCGCCTCACCGACGGGGCCATGCCCGACCTCGACACCGCCTTCGGCGAGGGCATCAGTGCCGACAACGCCTTCGTCGAGTACATCGAGTGGCGGGCCACCCACCCGTCGGACGACCTGATGACCGATCTGCTCAACGCCGAATTCGAGGACGAGACGGGCACGGTGCGCCGGCTCACCCGGGAGGAGGTCCTGAACTACGTCAACCTCATTGCCGCGGCGGGAAACGAGACCACCACCCGCCTCATCGGATGGACGGGCAAGGTGCTGGCCGACCACCCCGATCAGCTCCGGCAGCTGGCCGAGGACCGTAGCCTGGTGCCCGGTGCCATCGAGGAGCTGCTGCGCTACGAGTCCCCCTCCCCCGTCCAGGCCCGGTACGTCACCCGCGACGTCGAGCACCACGGGCAGGCCGTCCCGGCCGGGAGCGCAATCCTGCTGCTGACCGCCTCGGGCAACCGCGACGAGCGCCACTTCCCCGAGGCCGACCGGTTCGACATCCACCGCACCATCGACCACCACCTGGCCTTCGGCTACGGCATCCACTTCTGCCTCGGCTCGGCATTGGCCAGGTTGGAGGGCCGCATCGCCCTGGACGAGGTCCTGCAGCGGTTCCCCTCGTGGGAGGTGGACTGGGACCATGCCGTCCAGGCCCGGACCTCGACGGTCCGGGGCTGGGAGCGGCTGCCCGTCGTCACCGGCTGACCCGACCGCCCCCGCCGCGCAAGAGAGGACGTCCCACCATGAGAACTGTCGTCGTCGGTGCTTCGAGCGGCCTCGGTCGCTCCATCGCCACGGGACTCGGGCAGCGGGGCGCCACCGTGGCCCTGCTGGCCCGTCGGAAGGACCGCTTGGTGGACGCGGCCCGGGAGGCCGGCCTGGGAGCGATGGCCATCCCCTGTGATGTCACCGACGAGTCATCGTGCCGGACGGCCATCGAGGAGGCCGCGACGAAGCTGGGCGGGATCGACGCCCTGGTCTACGCCCCCGGTGTCGGCCCCCTGGCCCGGCTGGTCGACATCAGCGCCGAGACCTGGCGGCAGACGTTCGACACCAATGTCATCGGGGCCTCCGTGGTCACCGCGGCCGCCGTGCCCTACCTCACCGAGTCCCGCGGGGTGGCCGCCTACCTCTCCTCGGTCAGCGCCTCCTTCACGCCGCCCTGGACCGGCCTCGGGGCCTACGCCACCTCCAAGGCGGCGCTGGAGACCCTGGTGGAGGCGTGGCGCAACGAGCACCCGGCAGTGGGCTTCACCCGGGTGGTGGTGGGCGACTGCGCCGGCGGTGAGGGGGCGTCGGCCACCGAGTTCGCCAACGACTGGGACTGGGACCTGGCCGCCGAGTTCCATCCCATCTGGCAGGCCCGCAACCTGCTGAGCGGCAGCCTCATCGAGGTGGACGAGCTGGTCCGGGTGGTGGACACGGTCCTCCGCTGTGGGGCCAGTGCCTACGTGCCCTTCGTCGCCGTCACCCCCCGACCGCCCGTCTGACCCGGGCCCGATCCGGCCCGGGGGCCTCCCGTCGCCGGACCGCTACCGCATGAGCAGCATGTTGGCGATGGCCGTGGCCGCCGGGAAGGACTCGGTGATGCCCGAGCTCATGTAGCCCGAGTCGGTGATCATGGTGATCCCGTTGACGGCGGAGGCGGCGTCGCTGCACAGGAAGACCAGCGGGTAGGCCTGCTCCAGCGGGGTGGACGGCTCGATGCCGACCTCGCCCCGGTAGTCCGCGCCGAACCCCAGCCACATCTCCTTGTTGGCCTGGGCCAGCGGGGTGTCGGTCGGGCCCGGGCAGATGGCGTTGATCCGGATGCCCTGCTTGAGGAGGGGGAAGGCCTGGCCGGCCACGTAGGCGCAGATCGCCTGCTTGGTGGAGAAGTAGTCCGCCTTGCCGTGGTCGCTCGATCCAGGCCACGGCGTCGTCGAAGTCGGGGGTGGCCAGGTACTCCTGGATCTCGGCGAGGTTGGCCTCCCAGCCGAGCCCGGCCGCCGAGGAGATGAAGCCGATGGCCGAGCCCCGGCGGCAGCATGCCGCCGGCCAGCAGCCGGTCGATCAGGTGCCGGTGGCCGATGAAGTTGATCTTCTCGATGCCCGGCGTGCCGTCGGCCACCCCGGCGCAGGACAGCAGGGCGTCGACCGGTCCCCCGCACTCGTCGACGGCGGTGTCGATCGACGACCGGTCGGCCAGGTTGACGTGGATGGCCTTGGCCCCGGGCAGCGTCACCTCGGCGAAGTCCATCACCACCACGTCGGCGCCGGCGTCCTGCACCAGCTCGGCGGCGGCCGCGCCCATGCCGGTGGCCCCCCCGACCACGAGGACCCGCTTCCCGTCGTAGCGGAATGCGTCGAAGAGCGTCATGTGATGTTCTCCTGTCTACGTCTCGGATGGTGATCAGGCGACGACGCCGCGGATCTTGAGGTCGATGATGGTATCCCAGTCGAAGCCGAGCTCGGCCAGGATGGCGTCACCGTGCTCGTTGAACTCCGGGGCGCGTGCCGGTGCGGCAGGTTCCTCGTCGAACTGGACGGGCGCCGCCACCAGCTGGAACGGCGTGCCGGCGGCAGTCTCGCACTCCTGGATGTAGCCGTTGGCCACCGTCTGGGGGTCGGCCGCGGCCTCGAGGGTGTCCTGCACCACGGCCCACTGGCCGATGAAGCGGCCGAGCCGCTCGCGCCACTCGGCCAGGGTGGCCGCCGGCGAACACCTCGTCCAGGATGGCCGACGGCGGCATCGCTGTTGGCCATGAGCGACTGCGTGGTCGGCGAACCGCGGATCGGTGATCAGCTCGGGACGACCGATGGCCTCGCACAGCGGCGGCCAGTACTTGGCCGGCCTGGAGGCAGGTGAAGGCCAGGACCCGTCCGTCCTTCGTCTCGTAGTTGCGCGACGAGCGGGTTGGACCCGATCGGTCCGCCGGTGGCGGGCGTCCAGGGCATCTCGCAGCACGAGGGAGAGGGCCACGGCCTGCCCCATGGCCCACATGCCCGACCCCGAGCAGCGACACGTCGACGACGGTGGCCTCGCCGGTCCGCTCGCGGTGGAAGAGGGCGCCCATGATCCCGCCGGCGATGGTCATGGCCCCGATCGAGTCGCCGAAGCCCGGGGCCGGGGGCACCGGCACCAGGTCGTACTCGGGCCGCTTGGCCCCCACGGCCACGCCGGACCGGGCCCAGAAGGCGAGGGCGTCGTAGGAGCCCTTGTCGGCGTCCGGGCCGCGCTCGCCCTGACCGGTGCCCGCGCACGTAGATGATGTTCGGGATTGTGGGCGCGGATCTCGTCGACGCTCGATCTTCAGCTTCTTCCGCACGCTGGGGCAGCTTGTTGGTCAGGAACACGTCGGAGGTGGCCACCAGCTTGTAGAGGATCTCGAGTCCGTCGGGCGAGGTCAGGTCGAGGCCCAGGCTCTGCTTCCCCCGGTTGGAGTGCTCCAGCAGGGCGTGGACGTCGCTCGGGACGATGGCCAGGCCCGGTCGAGGCCAGCCCCCGCATGGCGTCACCCCGCTCGACGTGCTCGATCTTGATGACCTCGGCGCCCCAGTCGGACAGCAGGGCCGAGGCGGCGGGAACGAAGGTGTGCTCGGCCACCTCGAGGATCCGGACACCCTGTAGGACAGCGGTCACTCTCTACCTCCGAAGATCTCCGTGCGGCAGGGCACAGCGGCTCCGCGCTCCCCCGAACTGGCGCCGAATCGCGGGGCCCGGCGGACAGAGCCGGACACCCCAGAAGCGGCAACGGCGACTCTAGCTTGAAGAGACTGGGATTCTCAACCGCCGACCGACGAGTCCGTGGGCCGTCCTCGGGTGCGGCCGCCCAAGATGCCCGGGACCCCCACCTACGTGGGCGCATCCGGCGGCACCCAGCTCGGCGGCCGCTTCTCCATGAAGGCACGCATGCCCTCACGCGGCTCGTCCGAGTGCTCGAGGGCCCAGAACATCGTCTGGTAGTCGATGTCGCCGTACCGCTCGTTGAGCATGCGCTTGACGTGGGCACGGGCGGAGGGTGCGGTCTGGAGCACCTGGTGGGCCGCCTCCAACGCCGCCGTTCGCAGCTGCTCGTGCGGCACCACCCGGGAGATCAGCCCGAGGCGTTGGGCCTCGGCCGCGTCGAACCGCCGGGCCGACAGTAGGAGGTCCCGGGCGACGGCGATGCCCACATGGGCCGGCAGCGCCGCCGCGTAGGTGGCGTCGGGGATGCCGCGCAGGAGCTCGGGCACGCGGAACGTGGCCCGGTCGCTGACCACGGCGATGTCCGCCATCATGGCGATCAAGAGGCCTCCCGCCTGACAGATCCCGTTCACGGCGGCGATGACCGGGGCCCGGCTGTCCCGGATGGCCAGGAACGGGAGGACGTCCTGGCCGACGTGGTCGGGCACGGACTCCCCCGGCTCGGACCGGCCTCCCAGATCGCCGCCAGGGGCGAAGACGTCACCCGTCCCGGTGATGATGAGGGCGGCAAGATCCGGGTCGCTGTTCACGAGGTGCACGGCACGCTTCACGCCGTAGTACATGGCCGGCGTCAAGGCGTTCCTCGCCTCCGGCCGGTCGATCACGCACCAGGCGATGGGCCCCGATCGCTCGAGGCGCAGCATGGCCGTGCCCAGTTCGTCTACCATCCGACCTCCCCCCGGCCCGGCGTCGAGCCTCGTCGTCTTGCTACGATATTCGGACTCTTGCAATTCAGCAATCATGTACTGGTTTTCTGACAACCCGACTTCCGCACCAGTCCAAGGAGCGCCCCATGGCCCGTCCCCGAACCCCGGCACACCTCCACCTGCGCAGCTCCCGCATGCTCGACGTCGTCCGGGGCGAGCTGGTGACCCCCGGCGATCTGCTGATCGGGGGCGAGCGCATCCTGGAGGTCGCACCGACCTCGGTGCCCGACGACGCATCCACGATCGACCTGGGGGACCTCACGATGATCCCCGGGCTCATGGACATGGAGGTCAACCTCCTCCTCGGCGGACCCGATCATCGCAGCCCGCTCAACGCCGTGCAGGATGACCCGGCCCTGCGCACGCTGCGCTCGGTGGCCAACGCCCGGCGGACCCTTCAGGCCGGGTTCACCACCGTGCGCAACCTCGGACTGTTCATCCAGACCGGCGGGCTGCTGCTGGACGTCGCCCTCATGAAGGCCATCGACTTCGGCTGGTTCGAAGGCCCCCGCGTCGTCCCCGCCGGACATGCCATCACGCCGACGGGCGGCCATCTCGACCCCACCATGTTCCAGGCCCTCGGCCCGCACATCATGCCCCTCACGGTCGAGGAGGGCATCGCCAACGGCGTGAGCGAGGTCCGCAAGGCCGTCCGCTACCAGATCAAGTACGGCGCCCGGCTCATCAAGGTCTGTGCGTCGGGCGGGGTGATGTCCCACACCGGACCGGCCGGGGCCCAGCAGTACTCCGACGAGGAGCTGCGGGCCATCGTCGACGAAGCCCACCGGGCCGGCCTGCGGGTGGCCGCCCATGCGCACGGTGACGACGGGATCCGGGCCGCCCTGGAGGCGGGGATCGACTGCATCGAGCACGGGTCGCTGATGACCGACGAGACCCTCGACCGCTTCATCGAGCTCGGCCGGTTCCTCGTGCCGACCACCTACCTGGCCGACGGCATGGACGTGTCCCATGCGCCGCCCGAGCTCCAGGCCAAGGCGGCCGAGGTGTTCCCCCGGGCCAAGGAGACGGTCCGGAAGGCCATCGCCCGTGGTGCCCGCATCGCCTGTGGCACCGACGCGCCGGCCATCCCGCACGGCAAGAACGCCAAGGAGCTCGTGGCCCTGGTCGACCGGGGCATGACTCCCCTCCAGGCCATCCGGGCCGCCACCACCGTCGCCGCCGAGCTCATCGACGTCGACGACCGCGGGCGGCTGGAGGCCGGCCTCCTGGCCGACGTGATCGCCGTGCCCGGTGACCCCCTGGCCGACATCGGTGTGACCGAGGACGTCCGCTTCGTGATGAAGGGCGGTCAGGTGTACCGCAACGACACCGAGGCCGCGTAGGCGCGGGCCGCCGGCTCCCGGGCCGCGTTCAGCTGACGGGCCCCGAGCCGATGCCGTGGAGGATGAGGTTCCACAGGTCCTCGGCGGAGTTGCCCTCGTCGGTACGCAGCGGCAGGCCGCCGATCGTCGACGAGAAGGTGTTGAACATGATCACCTCGAGGACGATGCCGACGATCGGACCGTGCCGGAGGCCGGCTCGGACGGCACCGGCCGCGGCGGCGTCCGAGAGGACCTCCTCGAACACGGACACGAGCGGCGAGAAGACCCGGGCCGCCTCCTTGGGGTGCTCGGTGAGGAGCTGCTGGGCGAACTCGGCCATGCCCAGGGGTGCCCGTCGCTTGCCACCGGTGTCACCATCCACGTTCGGCCGGCACATCCGGTAGTACTCGACCACGAAGGTGTGGAGACGCTCGAGGGGATCGTCCTCCTGGGCGATCACCTCACCGAGGTGCTCGGTCGTCGTGCGGACCTGCTCCTCGAACAGGGCCAGCAGCAGCTCGTGCTTCCCGCCGAAGTACTGGTAGAAGCTGTGGAGCGACTGACCCGACCGCTCGACCACCTCCTGGACCGTGAAATCCCTCCCGGGCCTGGAGTTGAACAGCTCCATGGCGGCGTCGAGGAAGCGCTGGACCCGGCTCTCGGCCCGCAGGCGTGCGGAGTCGAGCGACCGCGCCACCGCCTGGTCGCGTCGGCTGAGCCCGTCCGGCTCGATCGTATCGCTGGCCAGTTCGTCCTTCGTCACGCGGGAGAGCGTACCTGAGGAAGGGCTCCCTCCCGACGACCGCCGGCTCCCAGCGGGCCGGGTTGTGGGCCTCCGGCCTGGTCCCGGTCCCCGCCGGACGCGGCCCGCCGGGCCCGGCTACACCGCCGGCTCGACCAGCATGTCCATGCTGGCCGCACCACTGTCGGGCACCCTCGGCTGGCGCCACACCTCCACGGGGAAGGAGGCGTTCACCAGGGAGTAGCACAGCCAGAGCAGGTGCCGGGCATCCTCGGGCAGGGCGTTGATGTCGAACTGGTCGACGTACTCGATGGCCGCTTCGAGGCGGGGGAAGGCGGTGTCGTAGAACGCCTGGAGCTCGTCCATGGTGCTGGACAGGCGCTTGGCGTAGCGCTCCGCTTCCGTCTCGAGCGCCCAACCGGCCAGCGGTTCGAGGTCGGCGAAGTCGGTGGGTAGCGTGGTCATCGTCGTTCCTTGTCTAGGCGTAGGGTCTAGGAGGCGTTGGAGATCCGGACCGGAGTGGCGAACTTCTGCTGGTACTCGGCCACATGGTCCCGGGCCGTCTTGTGCAGCTGGCGCAGCAGGATCTCCTGGTCGTTGAGCGGGAACTCCGTCACGGACCGGGACTCGAGCATGGTCTGGGTGGCCTCCAGCGTGTTGCCGTCCTGGAGCGCGTACTCCTTGAAGGTGACTGCGGCCAGCTCCTGTTCGAGGCGCTGACGGGCGGTCTTCGGCGGGACGAAGTACAGCGTCCCCTCGAAGATGTGCGTGTTGTAGGAGGTCGGCCAGTAGTGGTAGGTGAGGTACCAGCCCGGCTCCCAGATGAGCAGCATGAAGTTGGGGAAGAACACGAACGAGTCGACACCCCAGGCCTGGTGACGGGCGGGGTTGAGCGCCGGGGGCAGTTCGGACAGGCCTTCGATGTCGGGCTTGGTCCCAGGGTCCGAACAGGCCGCTGCTTCAGTACCCGCTCCATCGGCTTGACCATGTCGAGATCCTTGGGTGGCGACATGCCGCCCCACGACGACACCATGCCGTGCGGGCCCGTCCAGCTTGTAGGCCAGCGCCTCGAAGCCGTAGCCGGAGAGCTTGCGCGACTCTTCGGCGGTGGCCTGCTTCGCGTGGAGGATGGGTGCGTGGTAGAACTCGGCGAAGGCGTCGATGAACAGCTTCCAGTTGGCGCCGACGTCGGCCCGGTACTTGTAGACCTGGGTCATCTCGTCGAACGGATAGCCGGCGATGCCGTCCCCGAACTCCCCGAGGTACTCGCGCAGCGACGTGGTGTTCTCGGGATCGAGGTTGACGAAGATGAACCCCTCCCACGTCTCCACCTGCACGCCGGCCAGCCCGTAGTCGTCCCGGTCGAGATCGAAGAACTCCGACTCCTGCTGGACGAAGGTCAGCTCGCCCTCGAGTGGCGTACCGCCAACCGTGGTACTTGCAGGTGAACTGGCGGCAGGTCCCGCTGGTCTCCTCGCCGGGATAGTCGGTCCACACCAGCTTGTTGCCGCGGTGCCGGCAGATGTTGTGGAAGACGTGGATCTCACCGTCCGTGCCCCGGACGATGACCAGCGACGTGCCGGCGGCGTCGAGCTCCTTGGTGAAGTAGCTCCCGTTGCGGGGAAGCTGCTCCACCCGGCCCACGTTCAGCCAGGTGCGGGCGAAGATGGCCTTGCGCTCGAGCTCGTAGTGGTCGGGCGAGATCGAGTCCTCGTAGGACACCGGTCCGGTGCCGAGCTCGGGGTAGTGCTGCGGTCCAGCTGCCCTCAGCGGGCTTTGGGAAATGGGCCATGTCGTTCCTCCAGGTCCAATAGGGACAACTGCATGATAGCATCAATCTTTAAAATACAGAAGATCATTTCCGTTTGAGATCGTCGTCGAGCTCGACGTCGAACGAACGGAGGGCCATGGCCAGCACCTCGTAGGCGCCGACGGTGAAGACCAGGTCCATGAGCTGCTGCTCGTCGAGCTCGCCGGCCAGCGCCGTCCACGTGGCGTCGGCGATCGCCCCGTCCCCGATGAGCTCGTCCACGGCCCGCACCATGGCCGCATCGAGCGGCGGCCACCCGGGTGCGTCGGGGCCCTCGGCGATGCGGGCCACCTCGTCGTCCTCGAGCCCGGTGTCCCGAGCCAGTACGGCGTGCTGCTCCCACTCGTAGGCCGATCCCCGCACGGCGGCCACCCGCAGGACGAGGAGCTCCCGCTGGCGGGGCGAGAGGGTCGACGCGAACAGGATGTAGCCGTTGAAAGTGTGGAACGCCTTGGCCAGCTCCGGGTGCTGGGCCAGGGTGCCCAGGACGTTGAGTCCCTTCGGCCGGCCCTCCCGGCGGGAGGGGAAGGGGTGCCGGGGGTTGGCCGGGCGTAGCGCGGCGAGCGCGTCCTTCATCTCCGGCGGCCACTCCCCGGGAGGCAGCGGCGGGATGCGGGGCATCAGGTGTTCCGTCCGCCGTTGACCCCGATGACCTGTCCGGTGATGTAGCTGGCCTCGTCGCTCACGAGGAACGAGCACGCGGCGGCGATGTCCTCGGCCGTGCCCACCCGGCGGACCGGGGTGTTGGCCGCGTGGTACTCGACGCCTTCCCCGAGCAGTCCCCGGGCCTCGGACTTGCGCAGCATGGGGGTGTCGATGAAGCCCGGCGGGATCGTGTTGACGGTGATCCCCTTGGGGCCCAGCTCGAGGGCCAGGGCCTTGGTGAAGCCCATCACCCCGGCCTTGGACGCCACGTAGTGGGTCATCATCGGCTGGCCGCTGTGGGCGCTCGAGGACGAGATGTTCACGATGCGCCCCCACCGCTCCTCGATCATCCCGGGCACGACGGCCTGACAGCAGTCGAATGTCCCGGTCAGATTGACGGCCAGGATGCGGTTCCACTTCTCGGCGGTGATCTTGAGGAACGGGTCGAAGCCGTCCAATCCGGCGCTGTTGACCAGCACGGTGGGCCGACCGAGCCGTTGGCCGGCGTCGACGACGCCCTGGTCGATCTGGGCCCGGTCGGTCACGTCCACCATCAGGCCGACGGCCGAGCCACCGGAGGCCACGATCTCGGCGGCGGCCGCCGCCGCCGACTCCTGGTCGCGGTCGAAGATGGCGATGGCGTTCCCGTCCGAGGACAGGCGCCGGCTGATGGCCAGCCCGATCCCCGAGCCGCCGCCGGTGACGACGGCCACGCGGGTGGGGGTCACTGGATCACCTCGTCGCCGCTCAGGGTCGTGCGGTGCATGTCGCGGGGCGACGTGGGGTCGTACCGGCAGGCGCGGTGCAGGACGCCCCGGTTGTCCCAGATGACCATGTCCCCGACGGACCACTCGTGCCGGTAGACCCGGTCGGGGGTGGTCGAGCGGGCCAACAGATCGTCCAGGAGCGCCCGGCCCTCGGCGTGGTCCATGCCGACCACGTGGGACGTCGTTGCCCCGAGGACCAGGGAGCGGCGGCCCGACTGGTGGGTCCACACCAGCGGGTGCTCCTTCGATGGCCGGGATCGCCACACGGCCAGCTCCTCGGCCGAGGGGTCGTCGTTGACCAGGCGCTGGGACGCCTCGATGGTGTGGACGACCCGGAGCGAGCCCAGGTGGACCTGTCTCGTCGTGGGTCAGATCGTCGTAGGCCGCGTACGTGCTGGCGAACTCGGTCTCGCCCCCGGACTCGGCGACCGCGTGCGCGCTCAGCAGCGTGGCCTTGATGGGGACGTCGTCGGTGCAGCCGTCGATGTGCCAGTCGAACGTCCCCCGCAGGTAGGCGGCCAGCCGGTTCTTCGTCGGGTCCAGCGTCACCCGGAAGATCTCGGGGTGTTCGCCGGAGCCGAACATCTCCACCCGTCCCAGCTTCTTGGAGAAGGCGACCTGCGTGGCGTCGTCGACGTGCAGCCCACGGAAGATGAGCGCGCCGTAGGCCTCGAGGGCGTCGAGCGTCCAGGCCGGCAGCGCCTCGTCGCCCAGCAGCTGCTCGCAGTCGACGCCGACGACCTCCGCACCCACGGTTTCGCTGAGCGGCTCAGCGGTGACCACGGTCATGTGGATCTCCTTCATGTTGCGTCTTGGATAGAGGACGACTATTACCCTGCCAGAATCCTGTTTTCACTTTCTAGCAGGCCCTGGCTCTGCCGCGCCGAGGAGCTGCCGGAGCCGGAACTTCTGGACCTTGCCCGACGCCGTCCGCGGGAACTCGTCGACCTCGTGGATCGACTCGGGCCACTTCTGGCGGGCCAGACCGGCAGCGGCCAGGTGCTCCCGCACCTGTTCCAGCGTGGGCACGGCCCTCCCTTGGCGGACGCTGACCACGGCGGCGGCGTGCTCCCCGAGGCGGGCGTCGGGCTCGGCCACCACAGCCACCTCGGCCACCGCGTCCATGCCGGCCACCAGTTCCTCGATCTCCTGGGCGCTGATGTTCTCGCCGCCCCGGATGATGATGTCCGAGATCCGGTCGGTGATGGTGAGGTAGCCCTCGGCATCGAGCACCCCGACGTCGCCGGTCCGGTACCACCCCTCGGCGTCGAAGGCGGCGGCGGTCAGGTCGGGGTCGGTGTACCCGAGGCAGCAGTCCGGCCCCCGGCTGATGATCTCGCCGTCGACGTCGAGCCGGAGCTCCACCCCCGGGAGGAGGTGGCCGTCGGTGGTCAGGCGCTTCTCCTCGGGGTCGTCGAGGAGGCAGCCGGTGATCGAGGGGTGCTCGGTGCTGCCGTAGGAGCGGAACACCCTGATCCCGAGCCGGGTGGCCCGTTCGGTGACGGCCACCGGGACGGCTGAGCCGCCCAACCCGGCAAAAGGCATCATGGCCACGTGCCCCGGGGTGAAGTCCGGGTGGTCCAGCAGGCTGGTCAGGAAGTAGGTGGCGCCGCCGGTGACCCCGAGCCCCTCCTCGTCCATGAGGCGCAGCACCTCGCCCGGGTCCCACACGTCGAGCAGGTGGACGGGCCGCTCCCGCAGCAGGGGCACCAGGAAGGCGTTGAGCATGCCGATGAAGTGGCCGACCGGGGACCCGGTGATCTGGGGTGGGCCCCCCTGGGGGAAGAGGTAGTCGAGCTGGCGGGTCTCGCATCCGATGGTGCGGTGGGAGTGCACGACCCCCTTGGGGTCGCGGGTGGTACCGGAGGTGAACCCGATGACGGCGGGGGCGTCGGGATCCACCTCGGCCGGGTCGACGACGGGGTCGGCGTCCAGCAGGGAGGCGAAGGGGCGGGCGCGCGGCGGGCAGGTCGGCGGCGGCGGTCTCCCCCACCACCAGCCACAGGGGGACCGGTCGTCGGACCAACAGGTCGGTGTAGTCGGCCAGGTAGTCGTTGTGGCCGAACTGCTCGGCCGTCACCACCACGTCGGGCGCGGTGACCCGCACGATGTACTCGACCTCCTTGGCCCCGTAGAAGTGCACGACGGGCACGACCACCGCCCCGAGGTAGGCGGCCGCCCAGAAGGTCACGCCGGCTTCCAGCCAGTTGGGCAGTTGGATGACCACGACCGACCCCGGGCCCACGCCCCGGGCCCGGAGGGACGAGGCCAGCGAGCGCGCCGCCCGGTCGACGTCGGCGAAGGTGCCCTTCCACGGCCGGCTCCGGGAATGGACCTCGAACACCTCGCGCCCCATGCCGGCCAGGCCGTCGGCCACCATGCCGCCGAGTGTGGCCTCGGTCCAGAAGCCCTCGGCCGCGTACCGCCGGGCCAGGGCAGCGGGCACCGATCGGAGGCCCCACCCTCGATCCGCCATGCTGCTGGTCTCCCCCACTCGATCTCCTTGTGCTCGGACCCTCGGGGCTCCAGCTCGGCCGCCGCCCCACCGCCTAGCTGCGTTGCCAGTCTAGGAGAACTTCGTTATCATTTGTCAACATGGCACTCTCGGAATCGACGGCGGACGCCCGGGGCCTGCCTGCCGACCACGGGTACCACCCGCTCCGGGTGGCCGACGTGGTACCCGAGACCGCCGAGGCCAGCTCCTTCGTGCTCGAGGTGCCGGCCGAGCTGTCCGAGACCTTCGCCTACGAGTCCGGGCAGTTCTGCACGTTCCGGGTGTGGGTGGACGGCGAGCCCCACATCCGCTGCTACTCGATGTCCTCCTCGCCGGCCGTCGACACCGAGCTGCGGGTCACGGTGAAGCGCACACCGGACGGGGTGGTGTCCAACTGGATGAACGACCACCTGGCGGCCGGGGACGTCCTCGAGGTGGCCCGGCCGGCCGGCTTCTTCCGCCTCGGTGCGGGCGCGGGCGACGTGGTCGCCCTCAGTGCCGGGAGCGGCATCACCCCGGTCCTCTCGCTGCTCAAGACGGCGCTGGCCACCACATCACGCAGGGTGGGCCTCCTCTACGCCAACCGCGACGAGGACGCCATCATCTTCCGCTCCGAGCTCGACGCCCTGCGGGACGGCCACGACGACCGCTTCGCCCTCCATCACCACCTCGACGTCGACCACGGCTTCATCGGGCCCGACGACGTCCGCCGGTTCACCGAGACGGCCCAGGACGCCGAGTTCTACGTCTGCGGGCCCGGGCCCTTCATGGACGTGGTGGAGCGGACCCTGCTGGACGCCGGCGTCGGCGCCGGTCGCATCCACATCGAGCGGTTCACCCCCGACGAGTGGATGCCCGAGGTCGAGGCGGGCGACGAGGCCGTCGGGACCTCGCAGGTGACCATCGAACTCGGCGGCCGGACCGAGTCCACCGAGTACCGTCCGGGGACCACCATCCTGCAGACGGCGCGCCAGATGGGCCTGTCCCCTCCCTTCTCGTGCGAGGCGGGGAGCTGCGCCACCTGCATGGCCCGGCTGGTGGAGGGGACGGCCACCATGCACGTCAACAACGCCCTCACCGACGACGAGGTCGCCGGAGGCTGGGTGCTCACCTGTCAGGCGCTGCCCACCAGCCCCCTGGTGAAGGTGGCCTACGGCTACGAGGAGGGTTGATGGAGGAACTGCCCATCGCCGACGTCATCGAGCTCCAGCAGCTGCTGGCCCGCTATGCCGTGGGCATGACCAGGGACGACGTCGAGTCGGTGATGGAGGTGTTCACCCCCGACGGCACCTACAGCGCCTTCGGCGACACCTACCCGCTGGCCGATTTCCCGACCCTGGTGGCGGCCGCCCCCAAGGGCCTGTTCATGGTCGGTCCGCCGGTCTTGGACCTGCACGGTGACGAGGGCACCGGCCAGCAGCCCCTGTGCTTCGTCGACCAGACGGACCCACGACATGCGCATCGGCTACTACACCGACACCTACCGACGCACCGAGCGGGGCTGGCGACTGCAGACCAGGTCCATGACCTTCCTGCGCAAGAGCGGGGCCCGGGACTCCGGGCGGGCCCACGACCCGACCCGGCCCTCTCCCACCGTCGGCTGATGGAGCTGGCGGCGTTCCGGTCGGCGTTGGACGCCTGGCTCGACGAGCACGAGGCCGAGCTCACGCCGACTCCGGGGGCGGCGGAGTCCCTGGACGACCAGATGGACCACCTGGCCATGGTCAAGCGCCTCACCTACGAGGCCGGCTGGATGCGCTGGGGCTGGCCCGACGCGGGTCGGCGGGCTCGGGGGGTCGACGCTGCTGCGCGCCTACCTGGGCGAGGCCCTCACCTCGCGGGACCTGGTGGAGCCGGGCATCTACTCGATGACCGAGGTGCTGGCGCCCACCATGATCGACTACGCCGCACCCGAGCTGGCCGCCGACATGGTGCCGCGGCTGCTGCGCGGTGACGAGACCTGGTGCCAGGGCTTCTCCGAGCCCGGCACGGGGAGCAACCTGGCCGCCCTGACCTGTCGGGCCACCCGAGACGGCGACGTCTGGCGGGTCACCGGCCAGAAGGTCTGGACCAGCCTGGCCCAGTACGCCCAGCGCTGCGTCCTGCTGACCCGGACCGGCACGGCCGAGTCGGCCCACAAGGGGATCACCGCCCTCTTCGTCGACATGGACAGTCCGGGCATCGAGGTGCGGCCCATCGAGACCATGCACGGCGCCCCCGAGTTCTCCGAGGTCTTCTTCGACGACGTGGCCGTGCCCGTCGACCGCACCCTCGGCCGACGAGGGCCTGGGCTGGTCGGTGGCCATGGACCTCCTCCCCTTCGAGCGGAGCACCGCCCTGTGGCACCGCGCCGCCTACCTCCACCGTCGGCTCCAGGGCCTGCTCGAAGCGGTGCCGGCCGGTGCCCTCGACCCCACCGCGGTCGGCGAGGTGGCCCAGCTACTCGCCGCCCTGCGGGCCCGGTCGCGGGCCACCCAGCACCGGCTGGCCCGGGGTGAGCACCTCGGGCCGGAGACCTCCGTCGACAAGGTGCTGGTGGCCACGGCCGAGCAGGCGGTGTTCGATCTGGTGGCCGACGGCCTGGGCCCCGAGGTGACCGTGGGCGACGACCACCGGAGCGACCGCTGGCGGCGGGAGTTCCTCTACTCGCGGGCGGCCACCATCTACGGGGGGACGGCGGAGATCCAACGGAACATCATCGCCCGCCGTCTGCTCGACCTGGGCGCCGGCCGGTGATGGACGACGAGGAGCAGGCGCTGTTCGAGGGGAGCCTGCGTGGCGCCTGCGAGTCGGCCAGCGGCGCCACCCTCGACCGGGCGCTCGACCAACTCGGCTGGTCCGAGGCCCTGGCCGACGACCGGCGGACGGCGATCGCCACCCTGTTCGAGCAGGTGGGCACGGCCAACACGGTGACCTCGGCCCTCGACACCGTGATCGGCTCCGCACTCGGGGTGAGCGTCGGCCCGTCCACCGGCGTCGTCCTGCCCACCCTCGGCCGGACCGACCCCCCGGGACGGATGGTCGGGGACGAGCTGCTGGTCGCCGGCATGGCTTCGTCCAGCCTGGCCGACACCACCACGGCCTGGGTGGTGGCCGACTCCGAGGACGGACCTCAGGTCGTCGAGGTGGCCACCGCCGACCTGACCCTCCGGGCGGTCCAGGGGGTCGACCCGCGCTCGGGTCTGATCGAGGTGTTCGGTGACGGTGTCCCCCCCGCGGCACCGGGCCGGCGGGACGCCGGTGACTGGCCACAGGCCGTGGCCCTGGCCCAGCTGGCCACCGCCCACGAACTGGTCGGCGCCTCGCGGGCCATGCTCGAGCTGGCCCGAGCCCACGCCCTGGGGCGGATCCAGTTCGGCCAACCCATCGCCGACTTCCAGGCCGTCCGCCACCGGTTGGCCGACACGCTGGTGGCCATCGAGGCCACGGACGCCCTCCTCGGCTCAGCCTGGGACGAGGGCACCCCGACCGCGGCGGCCTCGGCCAAGGCGCTGGCCGGCCGCAGTGCCAAGACGGCCACCCGGCACTGCCAGCAGGTACTGGCCGGCATCGGGTTCACCACCGAGCACGACTTCCACCACTACGTGCGCCGCGTCCTGGTCCTCGACCAGAGGTTCGGGGCGTCGCGCACCCTGACCCGAGAACTCGGTCTCCACCTGCTGGCCACCCGGCAGCTCCCGCCGTTGCCGCCCCTCTGAGCCTCCCGGGTGCGCGGTCGACCGACCCGCTCCACCTAGGAGACTGTTGAACAAACCGGGTCTCGGGCGTAGGTTGGGCACCGCAAGCTCAGCGACATGGTCCGACCGGAAGCGCCGACGACGAAGAGGGTTGAAGTCTGGCCACCCAGCGCTGCGGCAATGCCCAAAGAGCGGTCCCTTTTTGACGGCCTGAGCTTGCGCGCCTGATCTAGACGGCTCTCACCTGCCATGATTCCGTCATCGACGGAGTCCGAGATTCACGAGTCGTCTGAGGTTGATGGCAGCCCGATCCTCGCAGCGAGAGCCCGAGTCATGGTTCTTCTCGACGCCTCGGAATCTGACTCGCCGATGATTGTCGGCCCACCAACCAGGCAATTGATCGCTCGACCATCGGTCGCCATCGGCGGTAGTCCTCGGCGAAGTTCGCCTCGTCCCGCCATCGCCCCGACGCGGACGTCGACGAGCTCCACGTCGTGGGCCGATAGCTGGAGTTCGCCTGCCTCGCGCCGCTGTGGTGCAGCGCTGACGGAGGTGGCAGACTCTGGCAGCGAGACCTGAAGGATGCGCTTCCGGTTCGTGACCACCGGCACGGCACCCACTGAGGCCGGCCGGACAGGTCGCCGTGCGGGCTTGGTAGTCGACGACGAAGTCGTCCCGATGCGACAGCCCCCGGGAACAGCCGTGCTTGTCGGGTGGGGCTTGATGGCCGGTGACGTGCCCGGCAGTGTGGAGCGCGACAAGAGTGTCGCCTGATCCATAGGCCCCATCCCCGAGCACCTGGAGCCCGGGCTCCTCGCCAGCCAACAGTTTGACCCCGGTAGCCCCGTCGGGAGCATTGGCCGGAGTGAGCCGGCCAGGCGGCGGTCACTAATCCGGTCTCGGGCTCAATGGCGATGTGCGCCTTGTAGCCGTCCCGGTACTCCGAGCGGGACTTGTGCATGTGGCGGGCTTCGGGGTCGACCGTGGAGCAATGACCCGGTCGGGAGCCGACCTTCCGGGCGCATCCGCCAGGTGCCGTCGTCTGTTTGTTCTACGTCCTGGCCGGCCACCAGGGCCAACAAGCCGAGGGCTCGAGGCAGCCTCGACCTGCTTGGCGCTCGCGCTTCGAAGGCGGCGAGGAGGGCCAAGGCATCGGTGACCAGTCCGTCGACCAGGGCGTCCTTGGCCACCGGGTCGTCCCAGGCGATCAGGCGGCCTGGCTTGCGGACTCGTAGTCATGGGCTCGTCGAGAGCCACGTCGCCAGCTCCGGGCACAACCCGGCGCACCCGGCGGATGGCGGCGATCAGCTGGGTGACCGTGTCCTGGGTGGCCACGCGCATCGTCGAGCAGGGTCGAATCGAGAGCCCGCCGGGTCTTCCCCTTCAGGACCCCGGTGGCGTCGATGACCGAACGCACGGCATCGAAGATCCGCTCGGGACGCTCGGACTTCCGCAACCGGGAGCGCCAATAGGTGAGGACCGAGAAGTCGAACCCCTCGTCGTCGAGAGCCAGCCCGCAGGCCACCGTGTCCAACTGATCCGGTCCCGGAGGGCCCGGGCCGCGTCCCGGTCGGACAGTCCCTCCAAGGCGTTGGAGCACCATGACCGAGGCCACCACGTCGGCGGGGATCGAGGGTCGGCCACGACCCGAGGGGAACAGGTGACCTCGAACATCTCGTCGGCGAAGAGATCGTGGCGGTGGTCGGCCAAGAACGCCTCGACGCTGCCATCGGGGACCAGCTCTGGCGACACAGTGCTGCACGCGTCCAGCAGCTCAGGGTTGGATTCGCTTCGTCCTTGCACCTTCGGACATGTCCTCGACCATCCACGCTCAAATCGCGAGCACCGACGGGAGAATTGTTCAACAGTCTCCTAGAGCGACTCGGCCAGCGAGCTCAGCAGGCCCCGGGTCCGCTTGGACGAGCTGATCAGCTCGTCACGGCCGTCTCCGATGGGCACGACTCGGACGGACAGGTCCGTCACGCCGGCGTCGGCGAAACCCTGCAGGCGCTTCCGAATGGTCGACTCACTGCCGGCGGCCAGGATGTCCCCGACGCTCTGGGCATCGCCCTGGTCCAGAAGCCTCTGATAGTTGGGCGAGACTTCGGCCTCGGACAGCAGGCGGTTGGCTCGGGTCACGGCGGCGTCGATCTCGTGGTCGCCGCACAAGCACACCGGAATCCCGGCCACCACCCGGGGGGCCGGCCGGCCGGCCGCCTCGGCGGCGCCGGTGAGGGTGGGCACGATGTAGGTGCCGATGGCCCGCTCGTCGGCCAACCACAGGATGGTCCCGTCGGTCCGCTCACCGCACAGCTGCAGCATGCGCGGGCCGAGGGCGGCCAGCAGCACCGGCGTGGGCGTGACATCGGTGATGTCCAGGGGGTTGTGGACCCGGAAGCGATCGTTCTCGACGTCGACCGGACCCGGCCCCGACAGGGCCTGGTCGAGCACGTCGAGGTAGTCCCGCATGGTGGCCGTCGGGTGCTCGTAGGGCAGTCCCAGCATCTCGTCGATGATCCAGTGGTGGGAGACGCCCAGGCCGATGGACAGACGCCCGGCACAGACGGCCTGGACGGAGAGGATGTGCTGGGCCAGGGCGATGGGGTGCCGCGGCTGGACGGGCACCACGGCGGTGCCGATCTCGATGCGGGAGGTCGCGGCACCGACCACGGTGGCGGCGGTGAGGGCGTCGAACTCGTCGGGGATCTGAGGGATCCACACGGTGGCCAGCCCGGCCTCCTCCGCCCAGCGGGCGTCGGCCTGGAGCCTCGCCACCTTCGTCCCGTACCGGCCACGCTCGGGGCCGACCATCAAGCCGATGCGCATGCCCTCGGTTCCTTCCTACCCTGGAGCTGGCGAAAAGAGAACCTACTTCTTTTTTTCGTGCAATGCTAGTTCCGCCTGTGATCATGGCCGTGTTGCCGACGAAGGGCGTGTTGCCGACGAAGGGCGTGTTGCCGATGAAGGAGGACCCGTGACACCACCGGGACAGCTGTACGTGGCCGGAGCCTGGTCGGCCCCGTCCACCGAGAGGACCATCGACGTGATCTCCCCCCACACCGAAGAGGTCGTGGCCACCGTGCCGGCAGCCGGCCCCGGGGATGTCGACCGGGCCGTGGCCGCCGCCCGGCTGGCCTTCGACGAGGGGCCCTGGCCCCGGCTCGACCCGTCCGAGCGGGTCGACGCGGTGCGCCGGCTGTCGGCCCTCTACGCCGGACGGCGCGGCGAGATGGCCGAACTCATCACCGCCGAGATGGGCGCCCCCGCCTCGTTCTCCCGCTTCGCCCAGGCCACCTTGCCCATGATGCTCCTCAACACCTTCGCCGACATCGCCTCGGGCTACGAGTGGGAGGGCACCCGTCCGGGCGCCTATGGCGAGGACATCATCCTCCGCAGAGAGGCGGCCGGTGTGGTGGTGGCGATCGTCCCCTGGAACATGCCCCAGTTCCTCATCGCCGGGAAGCTGGCACCCGCCCTGCTGGCCGGCTGCCCCATCATCATCAAGCCCGCGCCCGAGACGCCGCTCGACGCCCTCCTGCTGGCCGAGCTGGTCGACGAGCTCGGGTTGCCCGACGGACTGGTCAGCGTCCTCCCCGGTGGCCGGGAGGTCGGGGAGCTGTTGGTCGGCCACCCCGGGGTGGACAAGGTGGCCTTTACCGGCTCGACGGCGGCTGGCCGCCAGGTGGCCGCGACCTGTGGCGCCTCCCTCACCCGGGTCAGCCTCGAGCTGGGCGGCAAGTCGGCCGCCGTCGTGCTGGACGACGCCGACCCGGCCGAGGTGGCCCAGGGGGTGCGGGTGGCCGGCCTGATGAACAGCGGGCAGGCCTGCGTGGCCCAGACCCGGGTGCTCGTGCCCACCTCGCGCTACGACGAGTACCTCGACGCCCTGGCCACGATGGTCGGTGACCTGCCCGTGGGCGATCCGTCCGACCGCGCCGTGGAGATCGGCCCCCTGGTCACGCGGCGCCAGCAGGAGCGGGTGCGCGGCTTCATCGAGGAGGGCGAGCGGGAGGGGGCCCGCCTGGTCGTGGGCGGCGCCGGTCGGCCCGAGGGCCTGGACACCGGGTGGTACGTACAGCCGACCCTGTTCGCCGACGTCGACAACGGCATGCGCATCGCCCGAGAGGAGATCTTCGGCCCGGTCCTCTCGGTCATCCCCTACGGGGACGACGACGAGGCCGTTCGCATCGCCAACGACTCCGACTACGGTCTGTCCGGGTCGGTGTGGACCTCCGACGCCGGCCGGGGACTGGAAGTGGCCCGCCGGGTGCGCACCGGGTCGTTCGGGGTCAACCAGCCCTACAGCATGGATCCCGCCGCCCCGTTCGGCGGCATGAAGGCCAGCGGCATCGGGCGCGAGCTCGGGCGCGAGGGCCTCGAGGGCTACCTCGAGGTCAAGGCCATCTCCGTCGCCCCGGCAGCCGGGTAGGCCGGCCGGCTAGGCCGCCGGCACCTCGAGCACCACGGCGGTGGACATGCCGCCGCCGGCGCACATGGCCGCCACCCCGGTGCCGCCACCGCGGCGCCGGAGCTCGTGGGCCAGGGAGATGACCATGCGGGCGCCGGTCATGGCGATGGGGTGGCCGAGGCTGCACCCGCTACCGAGGACGTTGACGACGGACTCGTCGATCCCCAGGATCCGGGTGGTGGCCACGCACATGGAGGCGAAGGCCTCGTTGATCTCCCACAGGGCCACGTCGTCCACGGCGAGGCCGGCGCGCTGGAGGGCCTTGGGGATGGCGATGGTCGGGGCCAGGCCGGTGTCCCGAGGGGGGACCCCGGCGGAGGCCCAGGCCCTCACGGTGGCCAGCGGCGGGAGGCCGAGCTCCTCGGCCAGGCCCCCGTCGACCATGACCATGGCGGCGGCCCCGTCGTTGACGCCGCCGGCGTTGCCCGCGGTGATGCTGAAGCCCTCGATCTCGGGGTGCAGCGGCTTGAGCGAGGCCAGCTTCTCCATGCTGGTCTCCCGGCGCGGGTGCTCGTCCACGGCGAACGTGGTCGTCGACCCGTCCCGGAGGGTGACGTCGAGGGGGGCGATCTCGTCCACGAAGCATCCCGCGTCGATGGCGGCCACGGCCCGCTGATGCGACCGCAGGGCCCACGCGTCCATCTCCTCACGGGTCACGCCGGCGCTGACGGCCGCGTTCCAGCCGACGGTGATGGACATGTCCATGTTGGGCGCGTCGGGGGTGTCGCGGTGGCTGGGCGACATCCAGTCGGACCAGTCGTCGGTGCCCGGGACCCGCCGGGTCGACCGCGGCGAGGTCGACTGCGAGTAGGCACCGCCGGCCACCACGGCGCGGTCCATGCCGGCCCGGATGGACGCCGCCGCGCTCTGGACGGCGGCCAGGGAGGAGGCGCAGTGCCGGTTGTGGGCCACGCCGGGCGCATGGACCAGGCCCGCCTCGATGGCCGAGTACCGGGCGATGTCGCCGCCGCCGTAGAGGCTCTCCCCCAGCACGACGTCATCGATCAGCTGCGGGTCGATGCCGGCCCGTCGAACGGACTCGGCCACGACGTGCGTGCCCATCTCGAAGGGGTCGACATCGAGGAGCGTGCCCCGGAAGGCGGTGCCGATGGGAGTACGCGCCGTCGAGACGATGACCGCTTCATGCATGGTGGAACTCTCCTGTGATCGTTTGCTGCACTCGAACGGCCAACCAATTCGCCGCCGTCGGGGGGACGTACCAGCTTGGCCGGGTCGGTCGCTCCGGTCTAGTCCCGCTCCGCCCCGGTCAGGGCCGGGAACCACTGGGAACGATAACCATCGTCTGGTCAATCTACAATCTGACTTTCCCCAATCCTACCGGGAGCCGTGCCACACGCGGAACGCTATTATCGGCCGGAGGACAGGGCAGCACCGAGAAAGCCGGAGATCACCCCTCGACCATCGCCGGTGTCGTCCCGAGCTGAGGAGGTCTGTACCCATGACGACCAAGGTGCATCCCGAGCCGAGGATGCTGATCGACGGGAAGCTCGTGGAGGCCGGCGGGGGCAAGACGTTCGTCAACACGAACCCAGCCACCGAGGAGGAGCTCGGCCAGGTGGCCGACGCCTCCGCCGGGGACATGGACCGGGCCATCGTCGCCGCCCGCCGGGCCTTCGAGGAGACGGACTGGTCCACCAACCGCTCCTGGCGCCGGGACTGCCTCGAGCAGCTCCACCAGGCGCTGGTGGCCGAGCGCGAGGAGATGCGGGAGCAGCTGATCCTGGAGGTGGGCTGTCCCCGCATGCTCACCTTCGGACCGCAGCTCGACGCCCCGCTCGACGGGGCCATCACCTACCCGGCCCGGTTGATCGACGAGTTCGTCTGGGAGGACGACCTGGCCGACGCCACCGACTTCCGCGGCAATCGCAACTCGCGCCGCATCGTGAAGGAGCCGGTCGGCGTGGTCGGGGCCATCGTCCCGTGGAACTTCCCCTTCGAGGTGTCGATCACCAAGGTGGCCCAGGCCCTGGCCACCGGGAACACCGTCATCCTGAAGCCGGCCCCGGACACCCCGTGGAACGCCACCCTGCTCGGCCGCATCGTGGCCGAGCACACCGACATTCCGGCGGGCGTGCTCAATGTGGTGACGTCCTCGGACCATCTGGTCGGCGAACAGTTGACCCTCTCCCCGCAGGTGGACCTCATCTCGTTCACCGGCTCGACTGCCGTCGGGAGGCGGATCATGGAGAAGGGGGCGGCCACCCTCAAGCGGTTGTTCCTCGAGCTCGGCGGCAAGTCGGCCACCATCGTCCTCGACGACGCCGATTTCTCCACGGCCATGATGTCCGGCCTCGCCGTCTGTGCCCACGCCGGCCAGGGCTGTGCCATCCCCACCCGCATGCTCCTCCCCCGCGCCCGCCACGACGAGGGCGTCGAGCTGCTGAAGGCCATGCTGGGCGGGGTCCCGGTGGGCGACCCACAGCGCCCCGACATACTCATGGGTCCGCTCATCTCCGAGAAGCAGCGCGGCCGGGTGCTGGGCTATATCGAGACCGGGGTCGACGAGGGCGCCACCCTGGCCCTCGGCGGCGGCCGGCCCGCCGACCAGCCCCGGGGCTGGTTCGTCGAGCCCACCCTGTTCACCGGGGTGGACAACTCGATGACCATCGCCCGGGAGGAGATCTTCGGGCCGGTCCTGGTCGTCATCCCCTACGAGGACGACGACGACGCCGTGCGAATCGCCAACGACAGCAATTACGGGTTGGGGGGCGCCGTCGTCTCCAGCTCGCTGGACCGGGCCCTGGCCGTGGCCAACCGAGTGCGCACGGGCACGGTGAGCGTCAACGGCGGGATGATCTACGGGCCGGACCTCCCCTTCGGGGGCTACAAGGACAGCGGAATCGGGCGGCAGAACGGGCTCGCCGGCTTCGACCAGTACCTCGAGGTGAAGTCACTGGCCTGGCCCGCCGGCTGAGTCCCCCGCGCACAGCTCGAAGTCGAGCGCAGAGAGGCGCAGGTGCCGGACCGTGTCCACCAGGTCGCGCATCTGGCGGGGCGTCAGGGCCTCCACCCCGAACCTGATGTCGTTCACCGCCTCGGTGGCCTGCTGGGCCAGGGCCCGGCCGGCCGGGGTGATCTGGGCCAGGGTGGCACGGCGGTCCGTGGGGTGCGGGACCCGCTCGACCAGTCGGTCCTCGGCCAACCGGTCGACCACGTTGGTCACGCTGGTCGGGTGGATCATCAGCCGTTGGCCCATCTTGCCCAGCGGCAGCCCGCCCGACCGGGTGAAGGACAGCAGCACGAGGGCCTCGTAGCGGGCGAAGGTGAGCCCGAAGGGCTTGAGGACGCCGTCCACCGCGCTCAGGATCATCTGCTGGGCCCGCATGATCGACGTCGCCGTGGCCATGGAGTCGGCGGCCTCCGGCCACCTCGCCGACCACTGCCGGTGTGCTTCCTCGATGACGTCGAAGCCCAGCTTCCGGGTCACCCGCTTGATAGTAGCGTCACCGGCAAGGCCAATCATTCGGATATCCGATATTCTGGCACACTATAATTTGCCGGCTCGGGGGACGGGCGTTAGGACCCGGCGGCCTCGGTGATGATCACATGTGGTCACCACCCTCACCATCGGAGAGACGATAGTCGGAATCCCTACTACCTGCCGTTACGGGCCCGTCCCACCGGGCGACCGGACGGGGCCGGGACATCGGTCACCGGGGCCGGCGACCGATCTCGACGAACGGATCCAGGGCACCCGGGTCGGCGAGGGCCCCCACACTGACCACCGTGGCCAGGGGCGCACCGCCGAGGATGCGCTTCACGGGCACCTCCAGCTTCTTGCCCGAATGCGTGCGCGGGATGGCGGGCACGGCGTACACGTCGTCGGGCACGTGCCGGGGCGACAGGGCCGACCGCAGGTCGACCGCGATCCGGGCCAACAGGCGGTCGTCCAGGGACACGGGCCCCTCCAGCTGCACGAAGAGCACCAGCCGACCCGCGCCCCCCTCGTCGTCCTCGAGGTGCACCACGAGGCTGTCGGCGATGCCCGGGATGGCCTCCACGACGGCGTAGAACTCGCTGGTGCCCAGGCGGACGCCACCCCGATTGAGCGTGGCGTCCGAGCGGCCGGTGATCACGCACGAACCCCGTTCGGTGACGGTGATCCAGTCGCCGTGACACCACACGCCGGGGAACCGGCTGAAGTAGGCGTCCCGGAGCCGGCTGCCGTCGTCGTCACCCCACAGACGGGTGGGCATGGACGGCATCGGGCCGGTGACGACCAGCTCGCCCTGCTCCCCCACGACGGAGCGGCCCTCGTCGTCGAACGCCTCGACCCGGGCGCCCAGGTAGCGACAGCTGATCTCACCGGCGATCACCGGAAGGAGGGGACTCCCTCCCACGAAGGCGGTACAGACGTCGGTGCCCCCGCTCACCGACGTCAGCCAGACGTCCGGCAGCTGTTCGTGCACCCACTCGAATCCCACGGCGGGCAAGGGGGCGCCGGTCGACCCGACCGACCGGATACCCGACAGGTCACCGTAGGACGCCAGCTCGAGGCCGTCGCTCCGGCACGCCAGGAGGAACGGGGCACTCACCCCGAACACGGTGATGCCGGTCTCCGCGGCCAGACGCCACAGGGCACCGCGGTCGGGCCAACCCGGGTCGCCGTCGAACAACACGATGGTGGACCCCACGCAGAGGCCCGACACCAGGAGGTTCCACATCATCCACCCGGTCGTCGAGAACCAGAAGAACCGGTCGCCGGGGCCCAGGTCGTGGTGGAGGGCGAGCGCCTTGAGGTGCTCGAGCAGGATCCCGCCGTGGCCGTGGACGATGGCCTTCGGCAGCCCGGTCGTCCCGGAGGAGAAGAGCACGTAGAGCGGGTGGTCGAAGGGCACGGGGTCGAAGGCGGGCTCGGCCGGCTCGCCCACCAGGACCTCCCACTGGCTGTCGACGTCCACCACCGCCCGCAGCGTGGGCAGTGAGTCCACGATGGCATCGACCTCGGCGGACCGGTCGAGGGACTTGGCCCCGTAGCGGTAGCCGCGGACCATGAGGAGCACGACCGGGTCGAGCTGCCCGAACCGGTCGGTGACGCTGCGCACGCCGAACTCCGGTGGGCACGAGGACCAGACGGCGCCGAGGCTGGCCGTGGCCAGGAAGGCCACCAGAGCCTCTGGGCCGTTGGGCAGGTAGGCGGCGACCCGGTCGCCCCGACGGACGCCCAGTCGGCCGAGGCCGGCCCGGCACCGACCGACCTGGTCCCGAAGCTGGTCCCAGGTGAGCCGACGCTCCTCCCCGGACTGGGAGCGGGCGATGACCGCCGGACCCTCCCCGCCGGTGGCCAGGGCGTGCTCGGCGTAGTTCAGCCGCGAGCCGGGGAACCACTCGGTCCCGGGCATGGCCGGGTGTCGCAGCACGGCCTCGTACGTGGCCGAGGACCGAACGCCGAAGAACGACCAGATGGACGACCAGAACCCGGGGAGATCGTCCACCGACCACTGCCACAGCTCCGCATAGGTCGAGAACGCCAGGGCCCGCTCCCTCTCCAACCAGTCGAGATAGCGGCCCACCACCGTCGACCGGCGAACGTCGGCCGGAGGCCGCCAGACGACCTCGGAACCGTCTCCGGCGGTCACGAACGTCCGCCGGCCGTGTCGAGGATGGCGCGGGCCCGGGCGGCCACGACCTCGTCCACCATCAGGCCCTCGAACCCGATGGTCATCCCGCCGGCACCCTCGAAGGCGGCCAGGAGGCGACGGGCCCAGTCCACCTCGTCGACCGAGGGGCGGAAGGCGTCATTGGCCAGGGCCACCTGGGCGGGATGGATGCAGAGCTTTCCGGTGTAGCCGAGGGCCCTCGCCTCGGTTGCCTCCCGGACGAAGCGCTCGTCGTCGCCGAAGTGCAGGGTGACGATGTCGAGGGCCGCCACGCCGGCCAGCCGCGCGGCGATGGCCACCCACGCCCGCGCCGTGGCCACCTCGTGGTTGGCGTCGGTGCGCACGCCGCCCAGGTCGGCCACGTAGTCCTCGGCCCCGAAGTAGCAGGCCGTGACCGGGGCCCCGAGGACCTCCCGGGCGTCGACCACCCCGCGCACCGTCTCGAGGCCGGCCACCACCGGGCGCCCGGCGACGGCCTCGGCGACCGCGTGCAGCGTGCCCACCGAGTCGAGCTTGGGCACCACCACGGCGGCCAGCCCGGCGGGCAGGGCGGCGACATCCTCGGCGAACCACGAGGTGCCCGGGGGATTCACCCGGACGGCGACGGGGACCGTCCCGTCGAGGGCGCCGGCCGCCTCGTGGACCTGTGCCCGGGCATCGTCCTTGGCCGCCGCGGGCACGGCGTCCTCCAGGTCGAGCACCACCAGGTCCGGGGCGGACCGGGGCGCCTTGGCGGCCAGCTCCGGGCGGTTGGCGGGTACGAAGAGCACGCTCCGCCAGCGGGCGCTCATACCGGTCGACGGGACATGAGCGCCGATCGCCGGCACCGGGCCACCAGCTCGTCCCGTTGGTTGAAGGCCCGGTGCTCGAACACGACGATCCCCTGGCCCGGACGGGAGGCCGAGGCGCGGGACGAGACCACCTCGGACTGCGCCCGGATGGTGTCCCCGGGGAACACCGGCGCCGGGAAGTCGATCTCCTCGAACCCGAGGTTGGCCACCGTCGTGCCCAGTGTCGTCTCGAACACGGAGAGCCCGATGAGCAGGGACAGCGTGAACAGGCTGTTGACCAGCCGGGTCCCGAACTCGGTGGTGGCGGCGAACGCCTCGTCCAGGTGAAGGGGCTGGGCGTTCATGGTGAGCACCGAGAACAGCGTGTTGTCGGACTCGGTGACCGTCCGGGTCACGGCATGGTCGATGACCTGACCGGGTTGGAGCTCCTCGAACCATCGGCCCATCGTCGGCCTCGGTGGGGACATGGCACCCTCCAGTGGGTAGTGGGCGGACGGGACCTCAGCCGACGGTCACCGGTCGGACGTCGGGCGGCCGGTCACGCACGGGACGAGGAGCCACGGGGCACGTCGCGGAAGGCCACGTCCCGGTCCAGGGCGCGCTCCCGGGGCATGCCGAGGACCCGCTCGCTGATGACGTTCCGAGCCATCTCGGTGGTGCCGCCCCCGATGGCCCGCCACCTGCCGCATCAGGAAGTCCGGACCGCAGAAGGCCAGCTCGCCGTCGTCGTCGGTCCACGCGGCGCCGGCCGCACCGGCGATCTCGAAGGCGATGGTCCGCATCCGGCCCGCGGTGACCCCGGAGAACAGCCGCCCGATGGCCGCCGACTGGTCGGGCATCGCCCCAGTGATGATCCCCTCGCCGATGCGCCGTCGAAGCTCGCGGTCGACGATCTCGAGCATGCGGGCCTCGCCGACCAGGTCGCGCACGTAGGGGTCGCCCAGACGACCGGCGTCGCGGGCCACCGCGTCCATGGGCGTGGCCGAGCCGCCGTGGGTCTGGCCTGCCGGGACGGTCACCAACGGGGAGTTGGTCAGCATGCGCTCGTGGAACATCCACCGGGTGCCGACCGTCCAGCCGTCGTCGATCTCGCCGACGCGGTCGGAGTCGGGGACCCGGACGTCGGTCAGGAACTCCTGGCAGAACTCCTTCGAGCCGTTGAGCATCTCGATGCGGTGGACGTCGAGGCCCGGCTGGCGGATGGGCAGGATGAACACGGTCAGGCCTCGGTGCTTCGGGACGTCCCAGTTGGTCCGGGCCAGGCACAGACCCCAGTCGGACCACCACGCCCCGGTGGTCCAGATCTTCGACCCGTTGAGCACCCACTCCTCGCCGTCCCGCACCGCGCGTGGTCAGCGCGCCGGCCACATCCGACCCGCCGCTCGGTTCGGACAGGAACTGCATCCAGATCTCCTCGCCCTTGAGGATGGCCGGAAGGTGCCGGAGCTTCTGCTCCTCGGTCCCGAAGTCCGAGAGGACGGCGGCACAGGGCGAGAAGGTCGGGGCCTGGATGCGGGACGGGTACTCGTACCCGGCCAACTCCTCGTTGAGGGCGTGCTGGTGCGCGGGGGTGAGCCCCTGGCCGCCGTACTCCCGCGGGAAGCAGATGCCGGCGAGGCCGGCGTCGAACAGCATCCGCTGGACCTCCCGGTCGCGGGCCACCGCGGTCAGCTCCTCGTCGTCGGTCCGCTCGTTGCGCAGCGCGCCGACCATCTGGGTGGTGTCGGCCGGCCGGAGGTTGCTGCGGGCGAAGGTCCGGGCCCGGGCCCGGAAGGTCTCGAGGTCCTCCACGTCCGGAGTGGTCACGCCAGGGCCCCCTGGCTCTCGGCGATGGCACAGAGCCGCTGCCGGTGGTCGGCCGGGGTGCCGAAGAGAGCCCGGTTGACCGTGTGGCGACGGAGGTAGAGGTGGAGGTCGTGCTCGAAGGTCACCCCGATCCCGCCGTGCATCTGGACGCAGTCCTGGAGCAGCTCACTGCCGTAGTCGCCGATGAACGCCTTGGCCGTGCTCGACGAGCTCCCGGGCGTCGGGGGACCCGTTGGCCACGGCACGGATGGCGGTGTCGCTCACCGCATGGCTGGCCTCCAGCCAGGTCTTCATGTCGGCGAACCGGTGCTTGAGCTCCTGGTAGGAGGCCAGGGGCCGGCCGAACGAGTACCGGTCGAACGCCCATTCGACGGTCATGTCGAAGGCGGCCTGCATGGCCCCGACCGACTCGGCGCAGGCGATGGCCACGGCGCGCTCGAGCTGGCGCTCGACCTGTTCGTCGGCCGACCCGACGCCACCGATAACGGCGGTGACGGGTAGTCGGACCTGGTCGAAGGTCACGACCGAGAACCGACGGGTCATGTCGAACGAGTGCATGGGGGCCAGGGACATGCCGGCCGTGCCGGCAGGCACGAGCACCTGGGTGAGCCCGGCCCCGGTGCGACCGGTGACCAGCAGATGGTCGGCGCAGGCGGCCGACTCGACCGGGCGCTTGACTCCGCTGAGGACGACGTCGTCGCCCTCCACGCGTACCTCGAGGGCGACGCTCCCGAGCCGGTCGTCCGGTGGCGGCTCGCCGAGGCACCACGTGGCCATCGACGCCCCCGACAGCAGGCCGGGGATCAGCTCGTCGTGGCCGGTCTCACTGAGGGTGGCGGCCACGACGTTGGTCACGGCCAGCGGCCCCGGTGCGGCGTGGCGGCCGAACTCGTAGGCCACCAGGGTCAGGTCGACGAGCCCCTGGTCCCCGATGGAGCCTCCACCGTGGTCCTCGCCGACGAGGAGCGACGTCCACCCGAGCTCGACTCCCCGCCGCCAGTAGTCCCGGTCGAAGCCGAGCGGGTCCTCCCGCAGGCGCCGGAGCTCGGCGACGGGCACGAGCTCGTCGAGCAACTTCGCTGTGGTCTCCGAGAAGAGCTCCTGGTCGGAGCTCAGCGCCAGCAACATGGTTCGACCTGCTCCCCCGTCATCGGTGGCCTCTGTCCTCGGTCGGCGTCGCGGGCTGCGACGCCGACCGAGAAAGTTACCTTGAAAACGATGTTTTGTCCATGTGGATGCATCACTTCCGAAAAAAGAGAGGATCCCTAGACCAACTCGCCTCCTCCGGAGCCCGGGCACTCGGGAGGGGTCGTCGGATTAGGAGCGCCCCCGAGGGGACGCCACCGCCCGACGTGACCACGGCGGTGTCGGCCCCCGGCCACCTGACGCTCGGCGGCATCGTGCCGCAGCTGCCGGACGGCTTCGTAGAGGAAGCCGAAGCCGTAGTCCGCCTCTCGGAGGGCTGGCCGCCGTGGGGATTGACCCATCGGACCCCGAGGTCCAGAACCACGCGGTGGCCCGAGTGAGCTCCGGTAGAGGGCTCACCGGGCCGGGTCCCGCAGTGTCCCGATGACCTGCGGCAGGTCCACGGTCGTGCGGATCCCCGGCGCCGCCCGGCAGACCACGGGTACGGCGTTGACGGCCCGGTTGGCCGTGTACCCGGGCGAGTAGGCGCCCATGTCCTCGAGCGGGACGGCGAAGCGCATCTCGATGTCCAGGGGCGCGTCGCCGCGGATCGAGAGCCGCCAGCCGGTGGGCCGGAGATCCCACGCCGGCTCGAGGTCGGCGGTGCAGTACCAGTTGGCCTCGAAGGCCAGGAGGGCACGGCCCCGCCGCAGGCCGGCGACCCGCATGCGTTGGGCGGCCACCGTACCGGCCTCCAGCCGGCCGGCGGCCAGCTCTGTCGTTCGTCGGGCCACGGCGACCTCGCCGCCGGCCTCCACCGACTCGAGGGGGAGGGACAGCGCCTCGGCCACCAGCCGGAGCGAGGGTCCGAAGCTCTGGGCCCCGTGTGACCAGCGTCCAGGGTCGAAGGCGCCCGGGTCGGTCCCGAAGCCCATCAGGTCGAACAGCAGCTCCGGCGAGTTGCGCCGGGACAGGTCGGCGAACTCCTCGATGACCAGGCCCTCGAGCTCGCGCTGGATCGAGGACAGGACCAGGGGCACCGCCTCGGAGATGAACCCGGGGCTGCTCCCGGTGCTGTGGATCGAGGAGTGGCCGGCCCGACAGGCCGCCTCGATCCGGTCCCGGGTCTCGGGGTCCATGCTCCCCGGATGGTGGAACTCGCCGCGGGTGGTCACGATGTTCGCCCCCGACGCCAGGAGCCGGCACACCTCCCCGATGTCGCACGCCCGCGGCATGTACAGCACGCAGTCGGCGCCGAGGGCCAGGATCTCGTCGAGGTCGACGGTGGCGAGCACCCCGGTGGCACCGAGACCGCAGAGCTCGCCGGCGTCGCGGCCCGCCTTGTCCGGCGAGTAGACGTAGAGTCCGGCCAGTGACAGGTCGGGATGCTCGATCACGTCCCGGAGGGAACGGGCACCGATGTTGCCGGTGGCCCACTGGACCACCCGGTAGGTGCTGTGGTCACGGTCACCCATGCCGGTCGACTCCTCTGCTCCGCTCACGTGGTCGAGGCGCCGTCGGCCAGCGATGCCTTGTACAGCACGTTCTCGGCCAGGCGCATGTGGGCGGCGTCGACCAGTTTGCCGTCGCGGCCGATGGCCCCCACGCCGTCCGCTTCCGAGCTGCGGTAGGCCTCGATGGACTGGCGGGCCTCGTCGATCTCGGCGGCCGTCGGGGCGAAGACCTCGTTGGCGATGGCGATCTGGTCGGGGTGGATGGCCCACTTGCCGTCGAAGCCCAGCAGGCTGGCGTGGACGGCGGAGCGCCGGAAGCCCTCGGGGTCCTGGTATGCCGGATGGGGCGCGTCCACGGCGTCGATGCCCGCGCCCCGGGCCGCAGCCAGCACCTGCACTCGGGCGAAGTGCCAGAAGTCACCGGGGTACTCGCTGATCGGGTCGAAGTTGCCGTCGACCCGCGCCCGCAACGAGGCCGACAGGTCGCCGGCTCCGAAGATGATGGCCTCCAGCCGGTCGCTGGCCCGGGCGATCGCCGGGGCGTTGGCCAGCCCCTCGGCCTCCTCGATCAGGACCTCGAGCCCGATGCGTTTGGTCAGGCCCAGCTTGGTCTCGAGCTGGGTGAGGAGGACGTCGACCCACCAGACGTCCCGGGCCGACCGGGCCTTGGGCACGATCAGCACGTCGAGCGACTCCCGGGCTCCGGTGACCACCTCGATGATGTCGCCGTGGCACCACGGCGTCTCGAGGCCGTTGACCCGGACGGCCCGGACCGTGCGGCCCCAGTCGAAGTTGGTCAGGGCGGCCACCGCGGTGCCCCGGGCCGCCTCCTTGGCCACCGGGGCGCAGGCATCCTCGAGGTCCAAGAAGACCAGATCGGCGCCGGAGCCGGCCGCCTTCTCGCACATCCGTTCGCTGCTGGCCGGGGTGGCCAGCTCGGATCGTCGGGCACGGGGTTCTCGCACGGCTACCTCCCTGGTGGTGGCGGTCAGATGACGCCCGCCGCCCGGAGGGCGGCCAGACGGTCGGGCTCGATGCCGAGCAGTTCGCCGAAGACGGTGTCGCTGTCGGCTCCCAGCGGTCGCCCGAGATGGTCGATCCGCCCCGGGGTCTCGGTCAGGACGGCCACCGGAGCCTGCACGGTCATGGCGCCGAGGTCGGGGTCGTCGACCCGCACGAAGGTGCCGCGGGCCCGCAGGTGCGGGTCGGCCAGCAGCTGCTCGGCGTCGTAGATGGGTGCCGCGGCCACCGAGGCGTCCTCGAAGGTGGCCATGGCCTCGGCCAAGGTGCGGCGGCCGACCCAGGCGGCCACCAACTGGTCGACCTCGCCGGCCCGCTGCTGGCGGGGGACGGGGTCGACGTAGTCGGGGTCGTCGGCCAGGTCGGGGCGGTCGATGGCCCGGTAGACCCGCGCGGCGATGTTCGGTGATGCGCTCGAGACGGCCAGCCATTTGTCGTCGGAGGTCCGATAGGCGTTGCGCGGCGCACTGGCGTCGAACCGGTTGCCGACGCGGCCGGTGACGATGCCCAGCTGGTCGTAGGCCAGGGTGGAGGACTCGATGAGGCGGGCCAGCGGCTCGATGAGATTGACGTCGACGAGCTGGCCGCCACCGCCGTGCACGTCCCGGTGGTAGAGGGCCATCATCACGGCGTACGTCGCCGCCAGGGCGGCCACCCCGTCGGCCAGCATGAACGGCGGCAGGGTGGGCGGCCCGTCGGGCTGCCCGGTCAGGTGGGCGAACCCGCTCATGGCCTCGGCCAGGGTGCCGAAGCCGGGGCTGTCGCTCTTCGGCCCGCCCCGGCCGTACCCGCTCACGTGCAGCATGACCAGCTGCGGGTGGCGATCGTGGACCGATTCGTAGTCGACCCCCCAGCGGGCCATGGCGCTGGGCCGGTTGTTCATGACCAGCACATCGCTCACGTCGAGGAGCCCGTGGAACAGCTCCTGGCCGTCGGCCTGGCGGAGGTCGAGGGTGACGCAGCGCTTGTTCCGGCTCATGCTCTTCCACACCAGCCCCACCTGGTCCCTCCGGTCGCCCCAGGTCCGCAGGGGATCACCCACCCCCGGCTGCTCGACCTTGATGACCTCGGCGCCGAACTCGCCCATGGCCGTGGCCACCAGCGGGCCGGCGGCCAGGGTGGCCGCGTCGACGACCCGCACACCGTGGAGCGGCCCGTGCGCCTCAGGCATGGGCCACCGGCTCCGGGCGGGCCAGCCCGAGGGTGTCTCGCAGGGTCTCGCCGGTGTAGCGGTGGCGGAACACGCCGCGGCGCTGGAGTTCGGGCACGACCAGCCGCACCACGTCCTCGTAGGCGCCGGGCGAGTGGGTGGCCGCCACGGTGAAGCCGTCGCACGCCTCGGCCTCGATCCACTCCTCCATCTGGTCGGCCACCTCCGTCCCGGTGCCGACGAAGCGGGGTCCCTGGAGCAGGGTGGCCCGGTGGCCGGCCAGGTCGGCGAGAGTCACCGTGTCCCCGCCGATGTGCTTCCTCAGGTTCTGGACCAGGCCGCGGATGCCCGAGACCGACCCGATGAGCTCGTCGGTGATCGGGGCGTCGAGGGCCAGTCCGGAGAAGTCGTAGTTCATGAGCTCCGAGAGCAGGCAGAGGGATGCCTGGGGATCGACCAGGGAGTGGAGGAAGAGGTCCTCGCGCTCCTCGGCGTGGGCATGGGACTCACCCACGACGGTGTACACCATGGGCAGCATCTTCACCGACTGCGGGTCCCGCCCGGCCTCGGCGATGGCCTCCTTCTGGTCCCTGTAGTGCGAACGGGCCACCTCCAGGCCCGGGTCACCGGTGAAGATCAGCTCGGCCCAGCGGGCGGCGAAGTCACGACCGCGCCCCGACGAGCCGGCCTGGAGCAGCACCGGCCGGCCCTGCGGGGACCGGGGCACGGTGAGCGGCCCGCGGGCGCTGAACCACTCGCCTTCGTGGTCGAGCTCGTGGACCTTGTCGGGGTCGGCGAACGTGCCGCCCGCCCGGTCGAGCACCAGGGCGTCGTCCTCCCAGGTGTCCCACAGCCCGGTGGCCACCTCGAGGAACTCGTCGGCCCGGTCGTAGCGCGCATCGTGCTCGAGGTGCTCCCGCACGCCGTAGTTCTGGGCCTCGCTGTCGTTGACCGAGGTGACGATGTTCCAGGCCGCCCGGCCGCCGGACAGGTGGTCGAGGGTGGCGAAGGTGCGGGCGACGTGGAAGGGCGAGTAGTAGGTGGTCGAGTAGGTGGCGCCGAGGCCGATCCGCTCGGTGGCCGCGGCCACGACGCCGAGCACGATGCTGAGATCCAGCTTGACCGGCCGGGCCCCGAGGCGGACGGCGTCGGCCACCGAGCCGCCGTAGATCCCGGGCATGGCCAGACGGTCGTCGAAGAACATCATGTCGAAGCAGCCCTCTTCGAGGGTCCGGCCCAGCTTCTGGTAGTAGCTGGCGTCGAGGAATCCGTGTTCGGTGGCAGGATGGCGCCAGGACCCGGCGTACACGGTCGTGCTCCCCGCCTGCATGAACCCCACCAAGGACATCTGCCGCTTTGCCATGGCCACCACCACTCTCCTCGTCACTGCCGGGCCGCCGTTGCGCTGGCGCCGCCGGTCATTTGAAATGTAATATGTGATATGTCAGATTTCAAATCCATCGGCGGGACGGTCCGGGCCCGCGCCGCCGGCGAACTGCGCGATCGCATCCTCACCGGCCGGCTGCAGCCCGGCTCGCGGCTCGACCTCGACGAGATCACCCGGGAGTTCGGGACGAGTCGCACGCCGGTGCGCGAGGCGCTCCTCGAACTGTCCTACGAGGGCCTGGTCTCGGTCACGCCTCGCAGCGGGATCACCGTCCTCGGCATCACGCCCGAGGACGCCGTGGACAACTTCGCCGTCCTGGCCACCCTGGCCGGCAAGGCCGCCGAGTGGGCCACCGAGCGGATCACGCGGCCCGAGCTGGACAACCTCCACGAGCTGGCGTTGGCCGTCGTGCAGGCCGACGACGTGGTGGCCGCCAACTGGAGCTTCCACCGGGCCCTCAACCTGGCCGCCGGGTCGCCCCGACTCATGACCTACCTGCGCCAGGCCGTCCGTGTGGTGCCGGCCAGCTACTTCGAGCTCTTCCCCGAGCAGGTCCGTCGGAGCCGGGCCGACCATGCCGTCCTGCTCGATGCCATCGATCGTGGCGATGCCCCGACGGCACGGACCCTCACCGAGTCCCACGTCCTCGATGCCGGCGCCGCCCTGGGCGACTGGCTGCGGGCCAGGACGAGGGAGATGGAGCACGGGTCGCCCGTGGCCTGACCCGACGACGGTCGGGACGGCCTCAGGACGCGGCCGCCACCGCCGCTCGGGCCCGGGTGCGGAAGCCCTCCAACTTCTCGTCGGCCGTCCGGACCCGGGTGCTCCGGGACATGGTGGACACGTCATGGCCCGCCGCCCGGCGTCGCAGCGCGCCCACGGTGGCCTCCGGCTTGGCGATGCGGGAGAAGGGGTCGAAGGAGTACCACCGCATGGCGTTCTCGTGGGTCATCTTGCGCACCTGGTCGTCGGGGACGGCGTGCCTGGTGAACTCCGACTCGAGCTCCTCGGGGGCGTCGGGCCACAGGGAGTCGCTGTGGGGGTAGTCCGCCTCCCAGGCGATGTTGTCGATGCCGATGGCCTCGCGCAGCTGGATGCCCACCGGGTCGCTGATGAAACAGGTGAGGAAGTGCTCGCGGAAGACCTCGCTCGGGAGCCGGCCGCCGAAGTCCTGCAGCGTCCAGGCGTGGTGCATCTCGAAGGTGCGATCGACCCGCGACAGGAAGTACGGGACCCACCCGGTCCCGCCCTCGCTGAGGGCCACCCGCAGGTCGGGGAAGTTCTTCAGCACCCGGGACCACAGCAGGTCGGCCGCCGCCGACTGGATGTTCATGGGCTGGAGGGTGATCATCACGTCCGGCGGGGAGTCGACGGCCGGGATGGAGAGCCGGCCGGACGACCCGAGGTGGATGGAGAGCACGGTGCCCGTGTCGCAGCACGCCCGCCAGACCGGGTCCCAGTACTCGTCGTGGAAGCTCGGGTAGCCGAGGGCGGCGGGGTTCTCGGTGAAGCTCAGTGAGTGGCAGCCCTTGGCCGCCGCCCGACGGATCTCGGCGGCGGTCAGTTCGGCGTCCCAGATCACCGGGACGGCCATGGGGATGAAGCGCTCGGGGTACGCCCCGCACCACTCGTCGATGTGCCAGTCGTTGTAGGCGCGCACCAGGGCCAGGGAGAGGTCGGCGTCGTCGCTGGCGAAGACCCGGGCGGTGAAGGTCGGGAACGAGGGGAAGTTCATCGAGGCCAGGACGCCCCCGGCGTCCATGTCCTTCACCCGCTCGTGGACGTCGTAGCAGCCCGGTCGGACCTCGTCGAGGCTCTGGGGCTCGAGGCCGTACTCCTCCTTGGGTCGCCCGGCCACCGCGTTGAGGGCCGCCGTCTCCATGACCACCTTCCCGAAGGTCCACACGTCGTTGCCCTCGGCGTTGCGGGTCAGCTTGGGTGCCCGATCCTGGTACTTGGCGTCGAGGTGCCCGACGAAGAGGTCGGGCGGCTCGATCACGTGGTCGTCGACGCTGATCAGGATGAGGTCATCAACCTCGCGCATGGCTTCCCTCCCGAGAATGCTGTTCTTTGAACTGCGTAACGATCCTATCCCGGCCCCGGCTGTACGGCGACCGGCCGGTCGTCACCGCAGGGGAGCAGCGCCCCCCGGGGCGTCGACCGACCCGTCGGGGGTCAGGCCGGGGGTGCCAGGGGGCCCGGCGTCGACCGCCCCGACCGAGGCCGGTTGGCTGCCGCCCAGGTAGACGGCGGACAGCTGGTCCACGTCGAGCGCGCTGGCCGGTCCGGCCCACGTGATGGTGCCGAGCTCCATGAAGATCAAGCGGTCGGCCACCGCCACGGCGTTCTCGGCGTTCTCTTCGACGAGCAGGACCGCGGTGCCCTTGTCCCGCAGCTCGATGATGGCCCGTATGACCTCCTCGGCGGCCAACGGGGCCAGACCCAAGGTGGGCTCGTCGGCCACGAAGACCTTCGGGGGCCGGGCCAGGGCCGGGGCCAGGCCCAGCATCTGCTGCTCCCCGCCCGAGAGCAGGCCGGCCACCTGGAGGCGGCGCTCCGAGAGCACCGGGAAGCGGGCATAGGCGCGCTGACGGTCCTCCTCCTCGGGGAGGGCGAGGGTCAGGTTCTCCTCGACCGTCAGTCCGGGGAAGATGCCGCGGGCCTCGGGTACGAGGTCGAGGCCGGCCCGGGCCCGACGGTAGGCGGGCAGGCTGCTCAGATCGACGCCACCGAGGTAGACCACACCGGCCGTCGGCTGGAGCAGGCCGGCGATGACCGCGCAGAGCGAGGACTTGCCGGCACCGTTGGCTCCGAGCAGGCCCACGATCTCCCCGGCGTGCAGCTCGAGCCCGATCCCGTGGAGCACCTCGGCGTCGTCGTAGCCGGCCACCACCCCCTGGACGGCCAGGGCGGCGTCCAGCGAGACGGGGAGGGTGATCGGGGGGGCCTCGGGTTCGAAGGCTCCCACCCCGTCGAGCGCAGCGGCCCCGCCCTCGGCCGGCACGGCCGGCACCCCCGCCTCGGCGGCCGGCACCGCCTGCTCCGCCTTGGTCCGGGCCCGGGCCCGGCGCTTGGCCAGCTTCTTGCCTCCCCGCAGGGCCAGGATGCCGTCGGGCTCCTGGGCCAGCGAGATGGCGCCCATGCCGAACAGGATGGGCAGGAAGTAGGGCGAGGAGATCAGGGTGTTGATGGTCTGGCCCGGGAGCCAGTTGGTGAGCTGATTGAGCAGCGGGCTGCCGGCGGCCACGGCCAGTCCGGCGAGGAGCGCCCCGCCCGGTCGTCGCACCCCGAAGACCACGACGAAGGCCAGCCAGGTGAGCCCCTCCAGCGGCGGCGCCGTCGAGTTGGAGGCGGCGAAGGAGAACAGGCTGAGCATGACCCCGCCGATGCCGGCGATCCCGGCGGCGAGGGCGAAGACCAGGATCCGGTTGCGGTTGGCCCGGATGCCCGCGGCCATGGCCGCGGTCGGCGAACTGCGGACGGCCAGCGTGGCCCGCCCGGTGGCCGAGTGGGTGAACAGCCAGATGATCCCGGTGATCAGGCCGAACACCCCGATGAACAGGACGATCTGATCGTTCAGGTTGGCGAAGTTGAGCTGCCACCCGAACAGGTCGACGGCGGGGCTCCGGATGTTCCAGCCAGACTGGCCGTTGCCGATGGCCTGGGTGTCGAAGGGCACCAGGCTGAAGAACAGACAGGCGGCCAGGGACCAGATGGCCAGATAGACGGCGCCGAGCCGGGTCGCCGGCCAGGCGATCAGGGCCCCGATGACGCCGGCCACGATGCCGCCGATGACCACCGCCCACAGGAAGTTGAGCTGACCGTGCGAGGCGATGAAGGGGATGTTGACTCCCCAATTTCGGTTGAGGGCCCATCCGGCGGCGAAGCCACCGGCCGTGACGAAGGTGGCCTGGGCCAGGCTGACCATCCCGCCCATGCCGGTCACCACGATGAAGGACAGCAGGATGATCGAGATGGCCAGTCCCTGGGCGATGGCCGTCTGGGCGGTGGCGGTGGCCTGGAACCACGAGGGGAACCAGTGCAGCGCGTAGCCCAACAGGAGGAACAGGAAGGTCAGCCACGGCCACCACCGACGGAGAGGGGACATCCCGGCCCGGTGGTCGGTCGGCGGTCGGTCCTCGGCCACCGAACCGGCCTGCCGGGAGCGGTCGCGGCCCACGATGAGCCCGAGGAGGATGACCAGCACGTAGGGCACGGCACTGGACAGGCCGTTCAGGTTGGCGATGAACCCGGGGTACGCCGTCGAGTAGCCGGCCACCAGGTTCTGGACCACGCCGAGCAGCACACCGCCGACGAAGGCGATGGGAATCGAGCGCAGCCCACCGAGGACCACGGCGGCCAGGGAGCCCAGCACCACCAGCGTGAAGATGATGGGGTCCAGGCTGAACAGCGGGGAGATCAGGATCCCGCCCAGCCCGGCCAGCATGGTGGTCAACACCCAGGCCACCGCCGAGGTCTTGGCCGCGCTGACCCCCTTCAGACCGGCCAGATGACGGCGGTCGACCACGGCCCGCATCTCGAGGCCGATCCGGGTGTGGCGGAGGACGATCCACAAGAGGACGGCCGAGATCAGCGCGGCGGCGAACACGGCCAGTTGGTCCGAGGTGAGCGCCACGCCCTGCATGACGTGGAAGACCTTGGCCGGGGTCGGCCCCAGGCCGGGGGTGGACAGTCCCTGGTCGTCAGCCTTGTTGGCCACCCACCCCATGTGGAACACGCCGTTGCCGACGGTGACGACGATCCACTGCATGAAGTTCGGGATGGCCACCAGAAGGCCGATCGTGCCCACCACCTTGGCGTAGACCGGGGCCTCGCCGAGGCGGCGCAGGAGCAGCCGGTCCAGGGCGAAGCCCATGAGCGGGGCGAAGATGAGGATCGACAGGATGGCCGCCGGCACGATGGGCATCCCGCCCGAGTTGAGCTGGTAGTAGAAGTAGGCGACGGCGAAGGCGATGGCGCCCTGGGCGAAGTTGAAGATCCCCGACGTGGTGTAGGTGAGGACCAGACCGGAGGCCATGATCGAGTAGATGCCGCCGGTGACCGTGCCCGAGATGACCAGGCTCAGGAACTTGTCCATGCGTCGGTTGCCTGCCCCTCGCTCAGACCACGTGGCCCAGGTACGCGCTGCGCACGGCCGGGTCGTTCTGCACCTCGGCCGGCGTGCCGTCAGCCAGCGTGGACCCCAGGTTGAGGACGACCACGCGGTCGCAGTGGGTCATGACGAAGCCGGCGTTGTGCTCGACGAGGAGCACGCTGCAGCCGGTGGAGGTCCGGACGTCCTGGATGAGCTGGCCCAGCCGCCCGATGTCATCGGCGTGCAGCCCGGAGGCGGGCTCGTCGAGCAGCAGCAGCGTCGGTGGCTCCACCGTGGCCCGGGCGAACTCGACCATTCGGGCGGTGCCGATGGGCAGCGAGCCGGCGAACTCGGTGCGCACCGACTCCAGGCCGCAACGCTCGAGCGCGGCGTCGACCAGCATCCGGCGTTCGCGTTCCCGGCGGCGCCGGCCGTGCCAGCCCACCAGGTCCCCGACCACGCCGCCGCCCCCGCCGTGCCACTCGGTGGCGGCAAGGACGTTGTCCTCGACGGTGAGCCAGCCGTAGGTCTGCACCCGCTGGAAGGTGCGGCGCACCCCCAGGCGGCTCCGCTTCACCGGATCCGTGCCGCTGACGTCCCGTCCGTCCAGGAGCACCCGGCCGGACTGGGGACGGCGCACCCCGGAGACCACGTCGAAGAGCGTGGTCTTCCCGGCGCCGTTGGGCCCGATGAGACCGCAGACCTGTCCGGCGGGCACCTGCAGGCAGACGCTCGAGACCGCCATGATCCCCCCGAAACGCACGCAGATGTCGGTCAGATCGAGGGTCGGCGTGTCCGCCGGGGACGGGGGCGTTGCCGGCGTCGGGCGCACATCCACATCACTCATAGGCGAGGCCTCACTCGCTCATGACCGTACCGCACCGGCTGTCGGCCGGCGAGTGACACGACGGGCCGTCGAACCACCGGGACCCGTCGTGTCTGTACTCCCGTCACCGACCGCCCGGCCGGGACGGGGACCCGGTCGCGCCCGCCTCGCACGACCGACCGGTCAACTGGCCTTCTCGGCCGCCGGGGTCACCTTGTAGACCTTGGTGCTGCAGGAGTACGGGTAGACCTTCTGGGTGGCGCCACCGGTGTAGGCCAGGAACTCGGTGCAGTACGGCGTCCCGGCCACCGTCGAGGCCGGGTACGAGATCGGCCCCACCAGGTTCGGGATGCCCCACTTGATGGTGGACAGGACCTTTCGGACGTTCTCGGGGGTGATGGCCTGCTTCTTCGCCTGCACGGTGTGCACCGCGGTGGCGAACATTGCCGTGTCGATGTACGACGGCACGTTGGAGTACGAGGTGAGCTGGGTGTCCGGCACCACCGAGTTCATGGCGTTCTGCATCGCCGTCAGCCCCGCGCTCGGCGCGTTGTTGAAGGTGGCGATGGTGACCGTCCCCTGCATCGAGGAGTTGAGGGCGGCGATGGCCCCGAGGGGCGTCCAGTAGGAGCCGGTGTACCCGGCGTTCTTGAGCGCCGTCCACATGGGGATGCACTGGGCCGTCAGCTGACAGCCGATGGCCTGGGGCTGCTTACCCTTGTTGGAGGTGAGCAGCTGCTGGACGTAGGGGGTGTAGTCGCTGGCCGCGGTGGGGATGTTCGCCTTGTTGTAGACCACGTTGAACCCGGTGCCCTTGGCCGACACCGTGGACAGCTTGGCCGAGTTGGACCCCGAGGCGTTGTCGTTGGAGAAGATGGCCATGGTGGGGTGCGCGTTCCCCGTCTTCGCCTTCACGTAGGAGTAGTACTGGCCGTACGTGTTGGGCATGACCGGGGGGTTCTGGGGCACGAGGCAGCCGCCGGCCGAGTACCCCCACAGGCTGGTGGTCACCTTGTTGGAGCAGTAGCTGAAGTCGAAGCCACCGCCCACGTACAGGATCTTCTGGGACGTCAGGTAGGTGCCCGGGTTCTCCGCCGACAGGTCGGGGACGATGGCGAACACCTTGTACTGGTTGACCAGCTGCCGCGCCCCGGAGAGGGCGGTGGCCGGGTCGTTGTCGTCGTTGACGTAGCCGGCGAACTTGAGCTTGATCCCGTGCAGGTAGTTGGTCTTGTTGATCTGCTTGACGTACCCCTCGACGCCGACCTGGGCACCAGCGAAGTTGGCCGTCGACCAGATCCCGCCGATGGTGAGCGTTTTCCCGTCGAAGCCACGGGTGGCCGCACCGGCCTGTCCGGTGGTCACCCCCACCGCCGCGGCCGAGAGAAGTACCGCCAGGAGGACGCCCGCCCCGACTCGAACCTTGCGCCTCATTGGTTCCCCCTTCATCGATTCCCCCTTCTCAGGAGCGCACCACGATCGGTGTTCTCTTTTTGTCAGCATTGGCCTTCCGCGCAGAAGCCATCCGCGTTGCGTTGAGCGTATACGAGATTCTGGATGATGTCTACGAAACTCGAGCCCCGGCGCCACCCAGTGGAACGCGCAGATGGTGCCTTGGTCCCGGCATCGGGGACGGCCGACAACCCCCGTCGCATCTTGCCATTCCCAAGACCCCCAGCCGATTCCATGAACTCGCCGCTCCTGCCCAACGGTTGCCTGTCCGTCGGGTCACAGTAGCAACCGGCACCGGGCACCGGGTACGCGCCCCTGGAACGAACGTTCTCCCATCGGGAGAACGCATGACCGGAGCGATCGCGGCACGTTCCGGGCCCCGGGTGAACCAGCCCTGACGGCAACCGGACGGCACGCCGGCTCAGCCCACCCGATCCCTGCCGTCGGGATCAGCGTCGGTCCAGGGCTGCCAGTTCCTGGGCCAGTCCGCGCCGGATCCGGCGCTTGGTGGTGGCGAACGCCTCCTGCGGCAGCTGGGCCAGCGACGCAGCCGACGAGCAGGCGACGGACCGCGGATCGTCCGCCAACTCGTCGAAGAACCCCATGGCCAGCGCCCGCTCGGGCGACCCGATCTCGGCGAACATGGTCGCCGCCGTGAGGAAGCGTGGTTCGAGCCGGTGGGTGGCCATGGCCACGGCGATGGGAGGTAGCGGCATGCCGATGGCCACCTCGTTGAGTCCGATGCGATAGGGCCCGGCCCGCCCGATGCGGGAGTCGGCGGCGAGCAGGAGCAGCGCCCCACCGGCCAGCGCGTGGCCCGTGCACGCGGCCACGATGGGCACCGGCGCCTCGACCACGTCGCGATACAGGTGGGTGCCCTCGGCGAAGAGCGCAGCGACCAGGTCCGGCTGCCCGCTGCGCATCACGGCCAGGTCGAACCCACCCGAGAAGCAGCCGTCGCGGCCGGTGATCACCAGGGGCCGACCGCGCCGCGAGGCGTCGGCAACGGCCGACCGGACCCCGTCGATGACCGTGGCGGTGAGGGCGTTGGCCTTGCCGTCGTCGATGGTGGCCACCAGGACCCCGTCGGCGTCGTCCGTCTCGACGCTCACCATGCTCACGGGACGCGGCCGCCGTCCGGCACGGTCGGGCTGCTGGCTCTGCTCACCGGCCCAGCGTACCCACGCCGCCCTGCGGCGAAGGGGGGATCGGGGCCTATCGGCACCACCGGTTGACCAACCCGGTGACGCAGGTGCCGGCCGCAGGGGGTTGGCGACCCCGGTGGTCACGAGCCCCGGACGAACGGGAAGATGCGGGTGAAGTCGACGTCGGGCTCGGTTGCCGCGAAGCGCTTCCACACCGATGCGGTGACCTGGCCGATGGCCGTGGGGCCGCCCAGTGCCTCGACGGCCCCGAGGTACAGGTCGAGGTCCTTGCTCATCAGCGAGTTGGCGAAGCCGGAGCCATAGTGTCCGGTGAGCACGTGGTTGGGGAACTTGTCCGTGGTGGCGGCGCTTTGGCCACTCGAGGCGTTCAGCACCTCGAGCATGGTGCCCATGTCGAGCCCGACCGACTGGCCGAAGGGGAGCTCGACGACCGACCTGCGCGGAGACGATCCGTCGGCAGGCTGAAGACGACGACACCGGCCTCCCGCGGCCACCGCGGACACGTCCGACGCGAACCTGGCCCCGTCCGGGCAGCGCTCCGGACCACCGACGTCGTAGGCCAGCACGTCGTGGCCGGCAGCGACCAGGTTGCCGGCCAGGGCGTTCCCCATGTTGCCCAGACCGACGAATCCGAGCGTCTCCGCCGTCAGGCTGGCCTCCCGCTCGGACCGGACGGCCTGCAGGGCCCGCTTGGCGGAGATACCGGCCGGCGCACCGCAGTAGCGCGGCCACCTGGAAGAGCAGTTCGTCGAGCTCCTGTTCGCTCACCCCGGTCTGGGGCGCCGCCGCCGGCGTGAAGACGGAACTCGTCCATCCGCCCGAGGGCCGCGGTCATGGCCAGGACCAGGAGGCTCCGGTCGCGTGGGCTCAGCGCCCCTCCGCGCGTCCACGCGCCCCAGGCCATGGTGGTGATGTAGTCCTGGAACTCCCCCATCGTCGGAATCGCCGACCTGCTCGGGGTACCCGAGGACGACCACCCGCGGTTCGTAGCCGCGCTCCTCCACGGTCAAGCGGGACACGGGACCCTCGGGAGCACCGGCGAGGACACCCTGGCCCTGTCCCCGCTCGAGTACCTGTCCGAGCAGTTCACGGCCTATGTCGAGGACCGACGCCTCACGCCACGGGACGACGTCCTGACCGGTCTGGCCTCGGCCACCTTCCCCGACGGCTCGACCCCCGAGGTCATCGATGTCGTGCGGGTGGCCGCCAACCTGTTCGCCGCCGGGCAGGAGACCACCGTCCGGCTCCTCGGCTCCGCCCTCCAGCTGATCGCCGAGGATCCCGAGCTCCAGCAGCAACTCCGGGAGGAGCGGGACCGGATACCCAACTTCATCGAGGAGACCCTCCGGATGGAGAGCCCGATCAAGGGCGACTTCCGCCTGTCCCGGGTAGCCACCACCGTCGGGGGCGTCGACCTCCCCGCCGGTACCACCGTCATGTTGGTGGGCGGCGGCCGATCCGGCTCGAGGCCGCTCGAACTCCCCGCGCTATCGTGCTCTGGTTCTGCTGGATCGGCCGGCTGACACCAGGGGGTTGAGATGGCTCGCTTCGTCGAAAGCACGATCACCTTCCCCTACAAGCGGTCCCTCGGGCCGGTGGTCGGAGCGTTCATGACCGCCCTGACCGAGAAGCGGATCCTCGGCATCCGCAGCGGGGACGGCGTGCTGGTGCCGCCCATGGAGTGGGACCCGGCGACCGGCGCCGAGCTGCCCCACGAGTTCGTCGAGGTCGGGCCGGCCGGCACGGTCGAGTCGTGGACGTGGGTGCCGACCCCGTCGGAGCAGCACCCGCTCGACCACCCCTTCGCCTTCGCCCTCATCCGGCTCGACGGCGCCACGACCCCGCTGCTGCACGCGGTGGACGCCGGTGCGCCCGAGCGCCATGGTCGACGGGATGCGGGTGGCGCCGCGCTGGAGGGGCACCCGGGAGGGGCGCATCGACGACATCGTCTGCTTCGTGCCCGGCGAGGCCCCGAGACCGAGGGCGACGACGCCGGGCCGGCGGCGGAGCCGGTGACCCGCATGGACTACCTCGCCTCGATCACCTACCGGAACCCGGTCCCCGAGGCGACCGACCGGGCCGTCGAGGCGTCCCGGGAGCACCGGCTGCTCGGGCTTGCACTGCCCGACCTGCGGGCGGGTCTACGCCGGCGGGCGGGGCTACTGCCCGATCGACGCCGTCGAGCTCGGGCCGGACTGCGAGGTCGACCTGCCCCACACCGGCACCATCACCAACTTCGCCATCGTCACGCCGGTGCAGTACCCGGGCCAGACCGAGACCGAGCCGTTCGTCCGGGCCTTCGTCCTGCTCGACGGCACCGACGTGATCATCCCCTACCCGGCGGTGATCGAGCTGCCCGGCCGACCAGGTGCGGGTCGGCCAGCGGGTCGACGCGGTCTGGGCGTCGCCGGCCGAGGAGACCGACGAGGGCGGCGGCATGGGCGGGAGCTTGGGGATCGCTGCTCGGCTGGATCCCGAACGGCGAGCCCGACGTCGACGACCCCGACCTCGTGAACCGGATCTTCTGAATGGCCGACCGACGTCGACCGACATCGCCGTCGTCGGCTGGGCCCAGACCCCGATGGTCCGGCACACCGACAAGTCCGAGACCCAGCTGCTCATGGAGGTCATCACCGACGCCCTCGACGCCGCTCGGGCTCACCCGGGCCGACGTCGACTTCACCTGCCTGGGCAGCTGCGACTACATCACCGGCCAGGCCTTCTCGTTCGTCTCCAACCTCGACGCCATCGGGGCGTGGCCGCCCAAGCGCGACTCCCACGTCGAGATGGACGGCGCCTGGGCCCTGTACGAGGCCTGGCTCCGGCTGCAGGAGGGCGACATCGAGATCGCCGTCGTCACCGGCTCCGGGCGCTCCTCGACCGGCGACCCGGCGCTGATCTACCCGATGGAGATGGACCCGTACTTCCTGGCGCCGCTCGGCGCCGACCCGCTGACGTTCGCCGCCCTGCAGGCCCGGGCGGTGATCGCCGCCGGCATCGCCGACGAGCGCATCGATGGCCGAGGTGGCCGTGCGGTCCCGGGGCAGAGGGCGACGTCGAGGCCCTGCTGGCCGAGGAGTACGTGCGCCAGCCCCTGCGCCGGCACGACGTGCCGCCGATCACCGACGGTGCGGCGGCCATGGTGCTGGCCACGGGCGACCGGGCCCGTCAGCTGGTCGAGCGGCCGGCCTACATCACCGGCTTCGACCATCGGACCGAGTGCCACAACCCGTCGTTCCGGGCCCTCGACGACTCGCCGTCGACCCGGATCGCCGCCGAGGCGGCCGGTCTCGGCGACGGCCCGGTCGAGGTGGCCGAGCTGCAGGCCGCCTTCACCCACGAGGAGCTGCTGCTGCGCCAGGTGCTCGACCTGGGCGACGACGTGGCCGTGAACCCGTCCGGCGGGGCCCTGCGCGCCAATCCCGATCATGGCCACCGGCCTCTGCCGGATCGGCTACGCCGCCGACCACGTCTTCGGGCGGCGGCCACCGGGCCCTGGCCCACTCGACGTCCGGACCGTGCCTGCAACAGAACCTCGTCTGCATCCTGGAGGGCCGACCATGAGCGCGCCGCCCTGCGCCGTCGTCGGGGTGGGCCAGACCCACCACAAGTCCCGCCGGCTCGACGTGTCCTTCGGCGGCCTGGTGCGCGAGGCGGTGTTCCGGGCCCTCGACGACGCCCAGCATGACCATCGCCGACATCGACGCCGTCGTGCTCGGCAAGGCGCCCGACCTCTTCGAGGGCGTCATGAAGCCCGAGCTCTACCTCTCCGACGCCCTCGGTGCGGTCGGCAAGCCGATGTTCCGGGTGCACACCGCCGGCTCGGTGGGCGGCACGACCGCCATCGTGGCCGCCTCCCACGTCCAGGCGGGCAAGCACCGCACGGTGCTGGCCGTCGCGTTCGAGAAGCAGTCGGAGGGCAACGCCCAGTTCGCCCTGGGCAGCGGGAAGGGTGCCTCGCTCGGTGCGGGCGGCGCCTTCGCCCCGTTCATCCGGGCCTACATCCAGCGCAGCGGCGCCCCCGAGCACATCGGCTGGAAGGTGGCGGTCAAGGACCGGCTGAACGCCCTGAAGAACCCCTACGCCCACCTGCAGGATCGAGGACATCTCCATCGAGAAGGTCAAGGCGTCGCCGATGATGTGGGAGCCGATCCGCTTCCTCGAGTCCTGCCCGTCGTCCGACGGCGCCTGTGCCGTGGTCCTCACCGACGAGGCCGGCGGGAACGCGGCGGCCGGCCGACGGGCGGCCGCCGGCGTGGATCCTCGGGTCGTCGTCCCGCTCCGAGCCGCCGAGCTTCCCGGGTCGCGATCCGGTCCGGCCGGCCGCCGCGCTCCAGTGCGCCGCCGACGTCTACGCCCAGGCCGGCATCACCGACCCCCGCCAGCAGATCGACATGGCCGAGCTGTACGTGCCCTTCTCCTGGCACGAGCCCATCTGGCTCGAGGCCTTCGGCCTCGCCGACGAGGGGGACGGCTGGAAGCTGGTCGACGACGGCACGACCGAGCTCGGCGGCTCCTTGCCGGTCAACGCCTCCGGCGGCGTCCTCTCGAGCAACCCGATCGGCGCCTCGGGCCTGCTGCGCTTCGCCGAGGCGGCCAACCAGGTGCGGGGCGCCGCCGGCGAGCACCAGGTCGACGGGGCCGAGGTGGCCATCGGCATGGCCTACGGCGCCAACAACCAGTACTTCAGCACCTGGGCCGTCGGGAGCTCGCTGCACCCCTTCGAGTAGGCCCGGTCCGGCCGGCACGGGATACGGTCGGGGCTCCATCCGAAGGAGGGCGATGTGCTTGCCATGACACGAGCGGGAGGCGACCTCCCCCGAGGCTGCTCCCCCGGGGCAGGGCCGACTCGATGACCCGTCCCCTGCCCAAGCTCACCCCCGAGAACGAGTTCTTCTGGACCTCCGGGTCCGAGGGCGTCCTCCGTTTCCGCCGGTGTGCGGTGTGCCAGTCCCTGCAGCAACCCCCAGGTCCCGTCTGCCGGACCTGTGGCTCGGACGACCTGGCCCCATCGGTGGTGGCCGGGACCGGCGTGGTGGTGGGGTACACGGTCAACCACCACCCGTGGCATCCCGACTTCGCCCTCCCCTACGTCATCGCCATCGTGGCCATCGACGAGGACCCCCGGGTGCGGCTGACCACCAATCTGGTGGACGTGGACCCGGCAGAGGTGCGCGTCGGCCTGCCCGTGCACGTGCGCTTCGAGCACGTGGAGGACGTGTGGCTCCCGGTGTTCACCCCCCGGCCGGGCGTCGCCGGGGACGGCCCCCTCCCGTCCGACGAGACGGCGGCCGACCATGTCCGGCCCATGGTCACCACCGACAAGTTCGAGGCCAAGGTGGCCGTCACCGGCATCGGGATGTCGCGGATCGGCCGGCGGCTCGGGGTCGATCCCCTGAGCCTCACCATCGAGGCCTGCCGCAAGGCCGTGGCCGATGCCGGGCTGACCATGGCCGACATCGACGGCCTGTCCACCTACCCGGGCGGGGCGGCGGCCGGCGGACACTCCGAGGGGGGCGTCACCGCCCTGGAGGAGAGCCTGCGCCTGCGACCCACCTGGTTCAACGGCGGGTCGGAGACCCCGGGCCAGGGCGGCTCGGTGGTGGCGGCCATGCTGGCGGTGGCCGCCGGACTGTGCCGCCACGTGCTGTGCTTCCGGACCGTCTGGGAGTCGACCTGGATCGACCGGCAGCGCTCGGACCCCCGGCCGTCCGGAGCCGGTGGCGGTCGCGTCGAGGGCGACTTCTCGGCCTGGCGGCTCCCCTACGGAGCCATGAGCGCGGCCAACTGGATCGCCATGAACGCCTCCAACCACTTCCACCGCTACGGCACCACCCGGGACGCCCTGGCGGCCATCGCCGTCAACGCCCGTCGGAACGCCGGGCTCAACCCGGACGCCGTCTACCGCGACCCCATGACCATGGACGACTACTACGGCGCCCGGCATGATCACCAGCCCCTTCGGACTGTACGACTGCGACGTCCCCTGCGACGGGTCGATCGCCGTGGTGGTGTCGGCCCGGGAGGTCAGCCGCGACCTCCGCCATCCCCCGGTCCTGGTCGATTCGGTGGGCACCCAGATCATCGACCGGGTCAGCTGGGACCAGGGCACACTGAGCCACGAGCCCCAGACCATCGGGCCGGCCGCCCACCTCTGGTCGCGGTCCTCCCTCCGGCCCGAGGACGTGGACGTGGCCGAGCTGTACGACGGCTTCACCTTCAACTGCCTCAGCTGGATCGAGGCCCTCGGCTTCTGCGGCATCGGCGAGGCCGGCGACTTCCTGGCCGATCCCACCCGTATCGCCCTCGGGGGCCAGCTGCCGCTGAACACCTTCGGCGGCCAACTGTCGGCGGGACGGACCCACGGCTACGGGTTCATCCACGAGGCGGTGGTGCAACTGCGGGGGGAGGCCGGCGATCGGCAGGTCGAGGGAGCCGAGGTCGCCGTGGTCAGCACCGGCGGGGGGACCCCGGGCGGCTGCTTCCTCTTCACCAGCGGAGGCTGACTCGGCGCCGTTCAGAGAGGGGCCTGCACCACGACGGCCCGGGCCAGGAGGGCCTCGATGGCGGGCCTGTCCATCCCCGCTTCGGTCAGCACCTCGACGCTGTGCTGCCCGAGGGCCGGGGGCGCCCGGTCCAGCGCCACCTCGAGGTCGTCGAAGCCCCAGAAGGCACCGATCTGCTCCAGGGCCCCCCACTCCGCCTGCGGATAGGAGGCGACCAGGTCCAGCGAGCGGACCAGGGGGTCGTCGAGGAAGGACTCGCCCTGGTCGAGGGCCACGGCCTCGCAGGGAACGCCGGCCTCCTGCAGGGTGGCGACGGTGCCGGCCAACCGGACCCGGGCCAGCGCGGCCTCGAGCTGGTCGGGACCCGGGGCCCCGAGGACGGAGCAGGCCGTGGCCAGCTCGTCCGCCGACCGGGTGGCCAGCGCCAGCCAGCCGTCGGCCAGTTGGTAGAGGCGGTGGCCCGAGGAGGTCCCCGTCTGGCCGTGGTCGACCGTGGCCACCTCGGCCGCCTCGCCGGACCCGTCGAGGTAGGTCTCGCCGTTGGTCAGTACCGCGCCGCCCAGCAAGGACCCGGTCACGTGCTGCCCCCGGCCGGTCCGGTCGCGGTGCAGGACGGCCAGCAGGGTCGCCACCGTCGATCCCAGGGCGCAGAGGTGGTCCATGAAGCCGAACCGGAACCACATGGGATCGTTGCCCTCACCGCCCCCCAGCACCTCCCATCCGGCGCAGGCCTGGAACAGCTGGTCGTACCCCGGCCAGTCGGCCCGCTCCCCCCGCGGACCGTACGAGCTGGTGTGGCAGTACACGACCCCGGGGTCGATGGCCCGCGATGGTGGGGTAGTCGATCCCCAGCCGGCGGGCCGCCGGCATGCGCAGGTTGTGGTGGACCACGTCGGCCCAGCCGACCAGGGCCTCGAGGGCCGGCCGGGCCTCGGGCGACTTGAGGTCGAGGGCCACGCCGCGCTTGCCCCGCTGGCAGGAGGCGAACACCCGCTGGATGGGTCGCATCTGGTCCCCGGTGGTGGCCTCCACCTTGACCACATCGGCGCCCAGGTCGGCCAGCAGCATGGGGGCGAGCGGCCCGGCCAGGAAGTTGCCCAGGTCGAGCACGCGCAGCCCCTGGAGCGGTGAGCGGGCGCCGTCGGGCGCGACCCCCCGGAGCGGGGCACGGATGGCCTCCCCGCGTCGGGGCCGACCGACGACGGCGTGGGTGTGCTGGCCCAACGCCGGGGCCGGGCCGGTGACCCGGGATGGCGGGTCGGTCGAGAAGGGCGTGCCGGCCTGGACGATCGGGCCCAGCCGCGGGTCGTCGACCGTGGTCACGTAGCCGTTGAGCCGGGCCTGCTCGTCGGCCAGGATGGCGCCGAAGGCGGCCGCCGGCTGGGCGGGGATGTCGTGGCTCCAGAAGTCCTCGAGCCACTCGTGGCTGGGTCGGGTCAGGAAGACCTCCTGGTTGGCCCCGAAGTTGGGGTAGCCGGGCATGGCCAGCCCGGAGAACACCCCGTTGGCCCGGGCGACCCCGGCCTCGCCCAGCGCGGCCAGGCCCTCGCGCATGAGCGGGGCGTCGGTGTCGGCGCACCGCATCAGGTGGATCCACACCCCGTCGCCGCACTCGAAGAGCGAGGGGCAGAGCGCCTTGGGCAGCCCGAAGGCGAACATGGGCCCCGGACGCTCCGCCCGGGCCCAGTGCATCATGGTCGGCAGCAGTGCCCCTTGGGCCACGCTGGTGTGGGCGGCTCCCCCCGCGGAGGCGCCCCGCTCCCGGTGCAGGAGGCGGGCCAGGACCCCGATGGTGGCCAGGTAGGCGGCGCACCAACTGCCGACGGGGAACCGCAGGAACACGGGGCCCGGGCGGTGGCCCTGCTGCTCGTCGCACAGGCCGAGCCGGGCGCTGACCAGCAGGTCGTCGACGGCGGAGTCGGCACCGGGATGGCCGGCCGGCCAGGCCCGTACCGCGCTGTGGATCAGGTGGGGGTGCACCTCGCGGAGGGCGCCGTCACCGAGCCCCAGGTCCGTGGCCGCCGTCGGACCGAAGTTGTGGATGAGGACGTCGGCCGCGGCCAGCAACTGGTGCAGCTGCCGTCGGCCCGTCTCCGACGCCAGGTCGAGGACCACGCTCCGCTTGCTGCGGTTCCAGGTCAGGAAGGCCGGTGTGGCCCGTGCCGGGTCCCCGCCGGGCCGCTCCACCTTGACCACGTCGGCCCCGGCCTCGGCCAGCAGCAGGCCGGCCACCGGGCCGGCGAGCCCCTCCGAGCAGTCGATGACCCGGATCCCGTCGAGGATGCGCGCCCCGCTCGACGTCGGACCCGACGACGCCGCGGACTGGTGCTGGTCGGGCATGCTCCACTCCCCCGGTCCGGGCCCCGGTCGGCCACCGTACCGCCCGCCGTCCCTCCCCGTTCCCGTCTTGGGCGGCAAGGGGGAGCCGGCCCGGCCCGGCCTCGGGCGTGGGCCGCGCCCCGGCTCAGGTGGAGGGCACGATGGTCACCGACACCGAGGTGGCCCCGGGGTCGTTGGCCACCACCAGGTGATCGGCCCCCGGGGCCGACTGCACCCGGCCGCCCACCACGTCCACCTGGTAGCCGTCCGGATAGGCCGCCGTGGTGGGCACGAAGACCACGGTCGGCGCGTCGACCCGGGGTTCGGGCACGTAGAGCAGGTGGAACTCGCCGGTCCCGGGTTCGTAGGAGTACGAGACGGGGACGCCGGCCACCGCCTGGGGATAGGCACGGCTGAGGGCGGCGCCCGTCGGGGAGAGGGCGCCGTCCGCCCCGACCAGGGCCTCGGCCGAGCTCCCGGTCGGGTCGTCGTAGTACTTCCACTGCCAGTAGGTCCAGCCCAGCTGGAGCTCGTCGGCGATGGCCGTCAGCCGTTGCATGAGCGCCTCGCTGGTGGTGGCACCGAACTCACTCATGAACCAGGCCGGCCCCTCCGGCTGCTTGACGCTGGCGATGTCGGGCCGCTCCTCGCTGCGGCGCTGCATGGTGTGCAGCTCCTGGAGGGCGCAGGCGTCCAGATCGGTGGGGTTGCCGGTGACCCCGCTCCGGAGTCCGCAGTAGTCGTGGAAGTTGAACACCAGGCCGGCGAAGTCCATCGGCCCGATGTCGTTGGCATGGTCCCTCGTGGCGTAGATGTCCGGCTCGAAGAAGACCAGCTTGTCCGGGGCCACCGTCCGGAGGGTGTCGATCAGCCCCACCGAGGGGTCATCGGCCGGGCAGGTGAGGACGGTGCCGTCGATGATGTTCCGGCCCGGGTCGGACGTCCCCGTGTACAGGCACTCCAGTCGGGCGGCCACCTCGGGGGTGCCCGCCTGGAGGGTCTTGGTGAAGGGTTCGTTGATGGGGTCGAAACCCACCACCCACGGGTTGTCGCTGAAGTAGGCGGCCACCGCCCTCCACGAGCGGATGTACTCGCCTTGGAGGTCGCCGACCACGTCATTGGTCCAGAAGTGGCGGACCGAGGCGATCAGCGCCGGATCGTTGTACGTGTTCGACCACCGGCCGGGAAGCGTGCCGATGGGGTGGCCGTCGCTGCACACCGCCCAGGACGGCGCCCCCTCGCCCCCGAACTCGGAGCTGTAGACGTCCTCGTGCATGTCGAGGAGCGTGTAGATATGGAACCGGCCCAGCAGGTCGACGGTCCGGGCCACCCTGGCCAGATAGGCCGAGGCCACCCGGGCGTCGAACTGGTGGGGATCTCGCGGCGTGCCCGGAGTGCAGATCCCCGGGCTGTCGGGACCGAGGGTGCCGGGCTCCAGGCCCTGCCAGATGACCCCGAGGCGCACCACGTTGAAGCCGAGCAAGGCCATCCGGGCCGCGTCGGCCCGGGTGAAGCTCCACCCCTTGCCGGGATCGGCGTAGAGCTCGTAGGGGGCCCGCTTGTAGACGGCGTTGACGCCGTGCAGGAAGACCACCCGTCCGGCCCGGTCGGTCAGATAGGGCCCGCCCAGGGCGGACAGTGGGCCCCGTACCGCGACGTCCTGAGCGGAGTAGGCGGCAGGACCGCTGCCGGTGGAGGCCGCGTAGGCCCCGACGATGCTCCCGAGGGCCACGGTCGCGGCGAGGGCGACGACCACCCGTCGGAGACCCGGCATGGGTGCATGGTAGGACCCGCCCGGCCCGGTCCGGCGCATTGCGTCGTCGGGACGCTCAGGCGGCCGGGCGCCCCCGCAGCACTCGGCCCGGCAGCGCCCCGGTCACCTCGTCGTGGTCGAGTACCTGCACGCCGCTCACGAACGTGGCCACGTAGCCGTCGGCCCGCTGCACCAGGCGTCCGGCGCCGCCGGGCAGGTCGCACACCTGCTCGGGATGGAGCAGGTGGAGCCGGTCGTGGTCGATCAGGTTGAGGTCCGCCTTCTGCCCCGGTGCGACCAGGCCTCGGTCGGCGAATCCGTACAGTCGGGCCGGATCGTGGGTCAGTCGCCGCACCACCGTCTCCAGCGGAAGGGTGGGCCCTCGCCGACGGTCCCGGGCCCAGTGGGTGAGGAGGTAGGTGGTCATGCTGGCGTCGGACACCAGGCCGACATGGGCGCCGGCGTCACCGAGGCCCTGCACGCTGAAGGGGTCCAGCATCATCCGGTGGAGACCCTGGTAGGAGCCACCGCCGTAGTTCAGCAGCGGCAGGAGGAGGAACTCCCGGCCGTCGAAGCCGAGCAGGAGGTCGTAGGCCAGCTCCCAGACGTCGCGTCCCTCCCGCCGGGCCCGGGCGGCCACGCTGGCCTCGGGGGCCGGCTCGTAGTCGAGGTCGGCCCCGAGCGGGAAGAGGTTCTCGAACCCGCTGCGCCCGAATCGGTCCATGGCGAACGGGCCGCTCCGATCGGCGTGCTCCACCAGGATCCGCTCCTTCACCTCCGTCCGCCGCAGTTCGACCATCCGCCGGTCGAGCGGCAGGTCGGCCAGGGCGGCGTAGGTGGGCCGGTACCGGAACGGGTTGAGCCTGGACTGGTGGCCCATCAGCACCCCGAAGCAGCGGGAGCCGACCTGGGGATGGATGCGTCCACCGGCCGCGTTGGCAGCGTGGACGGCGTCGAACCACGGTTGCCAGTCCTCGGGCTCCGGGCCACCCTGCTCCATGACCAGGAAGGTGACCGGCTGCCCGCTCCGGGCACCGAGGCGGGTGATCCACGCCACCTCGTCGGCCATCGCCCCCCGGCTGTCGCCGGCCATCTCGCCGCCGACCCCGGCCGGCGTCAACTGGAAGACCCCGCCGCCGCCGGCCGCCATGGCCTCCATCATGGCGGCGAGCTCGGCCTCCGGGGCGTACGTTCCCGGGACCGGCCGGCCCCGGATGTCCCGATGGCCCGCCGTCCGGCCGGTGGCGAAGCCGACGGCGCCGGCCTCAACGGCACCACGGACGATGTGGCTCATGGCCGTCAGGTCCTCGGCCGTGGCATCCTCCAGGGCGCGTTCCCCCATGACGAAGGCGCGGACGGCGGCATGGGGGACGTGGGCGGCCAGGTCCATGCTCCTCCCCGAGCGTTCCAGGGCGTCGAGGTAGTCGGGGAAGGTCTCCCAGTCCCATCGGATCCCCTCGGAGAGGGCCGAGCCGGGAATGTCCTCGACCCCCTCCATGATCTCGATGAGCGCCTCGTGGCCCCCGGGGCGGGCCGGGGCGAAGCCGACGCCGCAGTTGCCCATCACCGCCGTCGTGACCCCGTTCCAGCACGAGGGGGTCAGGTGGGGGTCCCAGGTCGCCTGACCGTCGAAGTGGGTGTGGATATCGACGAATCCGGGGGTGAGGACCAGCCCCTCGGCCTCGATCACCCGGTGGGCCGTGCCCACGTCGGTCCCCACCTCGGCGATGGCAGCCCCCGACACGGCCACGTCGAGGGGCCGCGGCGGCCCTCCGGTACCGTCGACCACCGTGGCGCCCCGGATCACCAGGTCATGCACGGGATGGCCCTCCGACGCCGTCCGAGGCGGGGACCGGGCCCACGGTGCCGACATGACCCAGCAGCGTCCGGTACAGGCGTTCGTTGTCCCGGGAGATGAACCGGTGCACCCGGCGCTCGAACAGTGTCCGGAGGACGGGGTTGACGGCCTCGTAACGCTCCACGAAGGTCAGCCGGGTCCCGCCGTCAGGGCGCTCCTCGAGCCGGTGGAACCCGTCCATCGCCGCCCACAGCGGCTTGCACACCCCGCGGTAGCTGGCGTACTCGTGCACCCGCACCTCGGTGACCACCTCCCACGAGCGGGCCACCCCTCCGGTGCCGAGCCATCGGGGCACGGCGAACTGGCAGGTGCGGACCAGCCCCTGGCCGCGGTCGTCTCCTTCTACCAGGATCTCCATCTGGCCGCCGGGATAGGTGACGACCCGTGGCGTCCTGGCCCCCGGCGGCGGTGGGGCGTGGAACAGGGCCCAGACGTGGCCGGGCGGTGCATCCACGGCGAAGGTGGTCTCGAAGCGCTGCACGGGCCGCCTCCTCTCGTCGGAGGCGGAGCGCCCCCTCCGGCCCCGTAACCTACCCGTCGGGCCCGAGGGCCGTCCCGCCTGGTCGGCGGCGGACCTAGGGGGTCGGCAGGAAGTCGAGCAGGAGGGCGTTCACCCCCGCGGGGTCCTCGAGCGTCATCCAGTGGCCGAGGCCGTCCAACCGCTCGTAGCGCCAGGGCCCGGTCACGAATTCGGCCGAACCGACCATCTGCTGCTCGGCGAGGGCGAAGTCGGCACTTCCCCACACGCCGAGGGTCGGAGCCTGGACCGGCGGAAACTCGATGGCCGGCTGGACCAGCGAGGAGGGCGGCACGTTGGCCCGGTACCAATTGAGGCTCGCGGTCAGGGCGCCCGGCTCGCGGAGCCGAGGGATGATGGTGTCGAGATCCGGGTGGGCCGACCACGCCCGCAGGTTCTCGAAGTCGTCCATCGAGAGCCACTCCTCGGCGATCCCCTCGAACTGGAAGAGGAGCATGTACCAGCTCTTCTCCCGCTGGGGGAATCCGGCTCCGGTGAACGCCGAGGGGTGCCCCACACTGAGGCAGGCCAGGTGGTCCACCCGGTCGGGCACGAAGGCACCGAGCGCCCAGGCCAGGGCCGCACCCCAATCGTGTCCGACGACATGGGCCCGGCCGACCCCCAGGTGGTCGAGCACGCCCTGCACGTCCCCGGCCAACGAGATGATGTTGTAGGCGTCCACGCCCTCCGGTCGGTCCGACGCCCCGAACCCGCGCAGATCGGGTGCGATGACCCGGTACCCGGCACCGACCAGCGCAGGCAGCTGGTGTCGCCAGACGTCGTGGGTGTCAGGCCAGCCGTGGAGCAGGACGACGGCAGGGCCGTCCCCCTCGACCGTCACGTCCAGTCCGACTCCTTCGGTTTCGATGCGCATGGGTCCTCCCCTTGGTCGGTCGGTCGGGCCCTGCCGCCGCCCCGTTGGCCGCCACCCCGGTGGGCGCCAGGGCCGGGGTCAGGGAGCCAGCAGGGTGGCCAGGGTGTCGGTGAGCATGGCTCGGATGTCTGACGGCCTGAGGTCGAGGTGGAGTCGACAGTGGTCGAGGGACTCGAACTGGGTGAGTGTGTCGACGGCGGCCACCCGGGACCGTCGGGTCGCGGGGTCGAATAGACCGAACTCCGCAGCGAAATGCCGCTCGACCTGGTCGAGCAGTGCGGCTCTGGTCACCTCCAGCTGACGGCGGACGACGTCGTCGAAGGTGGCCCGCATCCTGGTGGCCCGGGCGGTGGCCGCCACAGCGTCGTACAGCCGGAGGCGCACCGTCACGAAGCGATCGATCCGTTCCACCCGGTCGCCCTGGCCGATGGCCGGGATCCGGAACAGGGGCAGGACCCTCTCCACCTGTCGCTCGATGGCGGCCCGCGACAGCGCGTCGCGGTCCTCGAAGTAGCGGTAGACGGAGCGAGCGGACAACCCGGCCCGTAGCGCCACCTCCTCGGGGCCCGGTGACAGGTTGTCCTCCGAGAACAGCGCGAGCACGGCGTCGAGCACCGCGTTCCGATTGCGGTCCCGGATGGCCGAGCGGCCGTCCACCAGGGCGCGCTCGGCGGCCGGGGCCGGCCGGTGGCCGTCGTCCGGCCCGCCCGAGGCCCCGGTCACAGGGCCGTCTCCGTCGTCCAGGAGTGGATGAGATCGACCTCGAACACTTCGTCGGTCCCTCCCCGCAGGAGCCAGTGTCAGTGACCGTGACACTTCTCACGGGGCCACCGTACCCGCTGGGCCCGGGACCGGCCACCCTCGGCCCGAGCCCGGTGCGGCCCGTCCCGACCCCCGAGGCCGGGCCCGCCGGGTCAGCCGCCCTTGGCCGAGGCCGGGAGCCGCCCGTCGGCCATGGACCGGAGCTGGTTCTTGGCCACCTTGTCCAGCGTCGCCTTGGGGAACTCGTCGACCACGTAGACGGCCCGGGGCACCTTGAAATCGGCCAGGTTCGCCGCGCACTGCTCGATGATCGCCTTCTCGAGGAGGCCGTCGTCGGCCTCGGCCGCCGGTCCCTTGACGACAAAGGCCACCGGCACCTCGTTGAGCATGGGATGGGACTGGGCCACCACCGCCACGTCGGCCAGGCCGGCGACCTGACGGCACACGTCCTCCACCTCCCGGGCGGACACGTTCTCTCCGCCCACCTTCAACACGTCACCGTCCCGGTCGCAGTAGACGTAGTTACCGCCTTCAGCCAGCCGGACGATGTCCCCGGTCTTGAACCACCCGTCCTCGGTGAAGCCCTTGGCCATGGCCTCGGGATTGTCGTAGTACTCGTAGAACAGCTGGATCCCCCGGGTCCCCCGGACCCACAGTTCGCCCGGCTGCCCGTCCCGGCACACCTCGCCGGTATCGCGGTCGACGAGCAGCAGTTCGTAGCCCGGGGTGGGCTTGCCCATCGACCCCTTGGGCACCATCCGCCCGGGATTGTCGTTGGTGGCGTGGATGACCGTCTCGGTCATCCCGTAGGCCGGCACCACCCGGAAGCCCAGCCACTGTTCCAGCTCGGGGACGATGAGCCCGAACACCCCCACCTTCACCGAGTGCTCCGGGATGGGCTGGCCGGCCACCGCGTTGTAGACGAAGGGGATGAGGGAAAGGTGGGTCACCTGGTGTTTGACCACCACCTCCCAGAACCGCGAGGCCGAGAACTTGGGCTGGAGGACGACCGTCCCCCCGACGCCCAACGTGGTCCAGAACGACCAGCTCTGGGCGTTCACGTGGAAGAACGGCAGGAACACCAGGTAGGTGTCGCCGTGCCCCATGGAGATGTTGGCCGGACCGACCCGCCCGGCCCACAGGGCGTTGGCATGGGTGTGGACCACGGCCTTGGGCTGCGATGTGGTGCCCGAGGTGAACAGGATGCCCACCGGGGCCATGGGCTCGGGCTCCCGCTCGACGAGATCGTCGGCCGATCCGTAGAGGGTGTCGAACCGGTCCGTCCCGTGGGCGGCCTGCTCGGCGGTGGCCGGGTCGCCGCTGTTGTCCACGGTGACCACCGTCCAACCCAGCTCGGGGCCCGCCTCGGCGACCAGACCGGCGTACTGGGGTTGGGTGACCGCGCCCACACATCCGGTCTTGGCGATGAAGAATTCGAGCTCGGCCCGGACCGACCGGGTGTTGGTGGTCACCCCCACCGCGCCGAGGGTGGCACAGGCGTACCAGGCCACCACCATCTCGGGACAGTTGTCTGCGTGGATCAGGACCTTGTCACCCCGGTTCACCCCCCGGCCGGCCAGGCCCACCGCCACCCGTCGGACGTCCAACCAGAACTCGGCGTAGGTCCACCGGGTGGTGTCCCCACTCCGGGGCTCCCAGACGAGGAAGGTCTTGTCCGGCTGCTTCTCGGCCCAGAAGCGCAACAGCCAGGGGATGTCCTGCCCGGCGAACTGGAACGCTACTGCCGACTGCTCATCCATGGGCTGCGACTCCTCTGCGACCGGTCGTCCGACGAGCCCACCCTGAGGGCCCGTCCTGCTCCTCCCGTTCCTACCATCCCCGACCCCGTCCCCGGGCGGGCGGGTGTCGCGGCCTGCGGCGACGCCCCCGGGCCACCCGCGGGACAGCGACCTCCCGGCCGCGTCCCGTCCGCCGGCGAACCGGGCGTTACCATTGTCGAAACAGCGCAGACCACTCCGACTGCTCCAGTCGGGGACCGTCCAGCCGAAGAGATCCTATGTTCCAGCAGCTCCTGGTTGCGATCGACGACACCGACTCGGCCCCGGTGGCTCTGAGCTTCGCCACGGCGCTGGCCCGAGGTGGGAACTCGTCGGTGCACGTGGTCCACGTCAACCGACTGGTGGTCGGCGGGCGGGGGCAGACCGAACTCAGTGATGCGGCCGCCACCGCACTCGTCGACGCGGCCGTCCTGCAGCTCCTCGAACAGGGTGTCACCGCCACCGGCTCGGTGTCCCGGGCCACCTCGATCACCATCGGCCAGGTGGTGGCGGACGCCGCCCAGGCCCGGCGGTGTGACGCCATCGTCATCGGCTCGGCCCGCCGGGCCGGCCGGTACCGACTGGCCCGGCCCTTCGGCCGCCGGACCCGCGAGCGGATCGTCCGTCACACCGACCTTCCGGTGCTGACCGCGCCGTCGCCGTTGCACGTCCCCCGCGGACGTCAGTGGGCCGGCGGCACCTCGGCCCGAAGGAGTCACACCGGCGACCCGGCGGCGCACTGAGCCACCGGCGGCGGAAGGGGCTGATCCCGAGCTCCTCGCCGGACGGCCGTGGTCGGACCGTTGACGGCCCCGGCGTCCCCGTGTTACGACGCAGGCCATGGAGGACAGGATCACCCCGGGCCTCTACCTCGAGATGACCGAGGGACCCATCGATGGCTACGTGGCCCAGCGGGTGCCCGAAGTCCTCGAGCTCGAAGGCGCCGACCGGGCCACCTGGTGGCGCAACGTCCACCGCGACCGTGACGACCTCCCCCGCGAACTCCCCGAGTTCGACTATCTGGTCGTCTACGAGGTGGACGGGCACTTCGAGGCCCCGGGCACACCGGCCGGGGTGACCGGCCACCTCTTCCACCACTACCCGCGCCCCGGTCAGGGCCGGCTCACCGGCCGGAGGACGCTGGGTCTGTCCCTGGTGCTGATCTCCCCCACCGAGCCCGGTCGGGCCCAGGAGCTGCGGGACTGGGGGGACTTCGTGCACCTCCGGTACATCGCCGAGGCCAACGTCCCCGGCTACACCATGATCACCCCGTACGAGAACGCCACCGGCGGGGATCCGCGGTTCCTGCACTTCTACGAGATCGACACCGACCAACCCGAGGCGGCCTTCCGGGCCATGACCCCGCGGGTCGAACGCCTCTTGAACGCCGGGGGTACGCCGCTGGCCGACCTGCTCGACTCGGCCGACGCCTCCCGCTCCGAGCAGTTCGAGGCCCGCACCTCCGGCCTGACCCCGGAGTTCCGGGCCTGGGGCTTCCACGACGCTCTCCGGATCCTGTATGTGAATTCGTTCGTGCGGGTCGGGGAACGGGTCTGACCGGGCCTCCCGGCGGTGCTCGAACCCGGCTCCGGTCCGGTGAGTGCCCCGATCATTGTGGCCGGCACGCCGTAGGAGTCCGGTGCCGCCGGACGATGATACGGGTGTAATGGCTGTTCCGGATCGCTCTGACGTCACGTTGCTGGCCCTCTATGACCGGGCCCTGCCGCAGGTGTACGGCTATCTCGTGTCCCGTTGCGGCGACCGGTCGGTGGCCGAGGATCTGACCTCCGAGACGTTCCTGGCCGTGGCCGCCGGTCCCCAGGACTTCCCGTTGACCGTCGGCTGGCTGATCGGGGTGGCCCGGCACAAACTGGTCGACCACTGGCGTTGGCAGGCTCGTCAAGAACGCCTGCTCCGGTCGGTCGAGGGATCGTCACTCGTCACCGATGACCCCTGGGACGTCGAATTGGACCGTTGGCGTGCTCGAGAGGTCCTCGGCCGGCTGGCACCTCAGCATCGGGCCGCGCTGACCCTGCGCTACCTCGACGGCCTCAGCGTCGCCGAGTCCGCCGGCGTGCTGGATCGCGGCGTCGCCGCCACGGAGGCGCTGCTGGTCCGGGCTCGTCGGGAGTTCCGCCACATCTACGAGGGGAGCCACGATGGCTGACCCGTCGACCGACCCGTTCGACGCGCTGCACTCCCCCGTCATCCCCCAGGCGCCCGACCAGGGATTCGCCAGCCAACTTCGTGAACAACTGCGAGCCCTGCTCGCACCGACCACCGAGGAGCCCTCCATGAGCAGTGACCCGGTCACTCGACCCCGAAACGGCGTCCGACACGGCGATGTGTCGTACATCACGCTGGGGCTGCCCGACCTGGCCCGAGGCCGGGCGTTCTACGGGGCCGTCCTCGGCTGGCGCTTCAGCCCCGGACGCGGCGAACACGGAGCGCAGGTCGAGGACATCGTCCCGATGATGGGGCTGTGGGAAGGCGAGCAGCCGGCCGGGGGCCGGACGCACGGGGCCGTGCTCGGTTTCCGGGTCGACGACATCGCCGCCGCGGTCGCCGCGGTCCGGGCCCGCGGTGGACACATCAGCGATCCCCACCGCGAGCCGTACGCCCTGGCCGCCGAAGGCCACGACGACCAGGGCATCCCGCTGTACCTGCATGAGATGCCCCCAACCATGGTGACCGGCACCGCCGGCCGGGCCTTCCACAACGGCGATGTCGAAGGTGACGTGTCGTACCTGACCATGGTGGTCCCCGATCTCGATGCGGCGCGCGCGTTCTACGGTGGCGTCCTCGGCTGGACCTTCGCCATCGGTCGGGCCGGCGGAGCCCAGGTGACCGGTGTCGCCCCGCAGGTGGGGATGACCACCGGACCGGAGGCGGGGCCGGCTACACCGGGGGTGATCGTGTGCTACCGGGTCGACGACATCGGAGTGGCGGTCCTGCGTGTCGAGCACGCCGGCGGCCGGGCCGGCCAGGCGACGCGGCGCCCGTACGGTCTCGAGTCGCTGTGCGAGGACGACCAGGGCACCCCGTTCTACCTGCATCAGCTCTGAGGAGGGCCCGGGGCGGCGGCCCATCTGGAGCGGGTGCCGGTGCATCGTTACGATGACGGACAGCGCACCGACCGGTGCTCCCTCATCCTGAGGACGACGCGGCGATCCGGTCGACGACGCGGGGAGGCCTTCGATGCAGGTAGTCACGCTGGGCACGGGCAGCCCCATTCCCGACCCCCACCGGGCCGGACCCTCCACGCTGGTGCGCGCCGGCGGGAAAGACTTCCTCTTCGACTGCGGTCGCGGCGTGCTCCTCCGGGCGGCGGCGGCCTGGTCGGGGCCGGCCGCCTTCGCCTCGGTGCTCCTCACCCACCTGCACAGCGATCACACCACCGATCTCAACGACGTCATCACCATGCGATGGGTGGCCTCAGCCGAGCCCAATCCCCTGCCGGTCATCGGCCCACCGGGCACCCAGGGACTGGTCGACCGCACCCTGGCCATGCTGTCCGACGACATCGGCTATCGGATCGCCCACCACGACGATCTCAACTGGGAACCGACCTGCTCGGTCACCGAGGTCACCGACGGCGTCGCCTATGACGACGGAACGGTGCGGATCATGGCCGCCCCGACGGACCACGCCCCGGTCCGTCCCACCGTCGGCTACCGGGTCGAAGCCGAGGGGAAGGCGGTGGTCATCGCCGGCGACACCGTGCCCTGCCCCGGTCTCGACCGCCTGTGCGCCGGGGCCGATGTCTACGTGCAGACCGTCATCCGGCGCTCGCTGGTGGAGGGCATCCCCTTCGCCCGGCTCCAGGACATCCTCGACTACCACTCCTCGATCCAGGACGCCGCCGCCACCGCCGCCCGCGCCGGGGTCGGCACGCTGGTCCTCACCCATCTGGTTCCGGCTCCGGCGGCGGGTTCCGAGCCCGAGTGGGAGGCGGAGGCCCGGACGGGGTTCCCCGGCACCGTGGTGGTGGCCAGCGACCTGTGGCAGCTCGAGGTCTGAGGGCGTTCGGTGCGAGGTGACGATCAGGTGGTCTGGACCCGAGGCGGGTCGTCGACCACCGGTTCCTCGCCGGCTTCCCGGGCCAGCTGGCGGGGGCGCACGTAGAAGAGCCAGATGACCCCCGCGGCCAGCAGCAACGAGCACAGGATCCATCCCAGCGCCGTCGTACCCACGCCGACGTACTTCAGGCCGGAGGCGAAGATGACGAAGGTGATGGCCGGCCGGATGTACCGGTCGGGCGCCCGCGACGAGAGGAGGGAGCCGATCAGTACGGCGGGCACGCTCCCGAGGATCAGCGAGGTGGTCACGGCGAACTCGACGTGGCCGAAGGCCAGGGCTCCGAGGGCGGCGGCCATGGTCAGGGGGACGGCCTGGGTGAGGTCGGTACCCACCAGCTGGTTGGCTCCCAGCATGGGGTAGACGAAGAGCAGGAGCACGATCATGAGGGAACCGGACCCCACCGACGTGATCCCCACCATCAGCCCGCCGAACATTCCGATGAGGACCGAGGCCAGGGGGCGGACCTCCAGATGGTGCACCTGCGCCCGACGGTCGTGGCCGGCGCGGCGGTCGAGGGCGTAGCGGACCAACATGGCCGCCGCTCCGACCAGCAGGGCCGCACCCAGGATGGTCTGGATGGTCTTCTCGGCGCTCTTGGCGTCGCCCATCAGATGCAGGAGGTACGCCCCGGCGAAGGCCATGGGCACCGAACCCAGGACCATCCAGCCGACCAGGCGGAGGTTGACCGTGCCCTTCTTGAGATGGACGGCCGCTCCCACCGGGCGCATCAGGACCGCGGCCACGAGGTCACTGGAGATGGCCGTCGACGGCTTGATGCCGAACAGCAGGATCAGCATCGGCGTCATCAGGGCGCCGCCACCGGCGCCGGTCAGACCGACCAGGAATCCGACGACGGCGCTCCCCAAGACGATGTACGGATCGATCGACACCATTCCCCCTCGACCGCCAGTTCGTGCTCCCGGGCGCTCTATTCCACTCTATCCCTGCCGGACCTAGTAGGTCTATGGGCCCGGGTGATTCGGGTGATTCGGGGGACCAGGTCGGCGGCTCGGGCCGGCCCGACGCCCGGCACGTGCCCAGACGGCTCCCCGTTTGCACCCGAGTGCATATCGATCCGAGTCCCGTCGACCTAGGATCGCCCCGTGTCCAAAGCGCGTGAGGCCGTGATCAGTGACGTGCGCCGACTGATGGACTGCGGGCAGGAGCTGCGGGACCTCATCCTCGAGAGCAGGAAGGGTTTCACCAAGGGGCTGAAGCTGCTCGACAGCGACGTGAGTCTCAAGCAGGCCCTGGCCGATCTGAACACGGCGGAGCGCCGCCTGCGGATGACCGACATGCTCAACGAGTTCGACGAGTGCCGCCACCAGCTCCGGATCTCCATCACCGCCGCCGGCCTCGAGGAGGGCATGTCCATCGGTGACATCGGCCGGGCGTTCGGCGTCTCCCGCCAGCTGGCCGCCCGCTTCGCCAAAGAGGTCCGCGAGCAGTCCTGACCTCGGGTCCCCGGCCGGATCAGGCCAGGTATTCGACACTCCCGTCGGCACCGATGACGAACCGCTCGACACCCGAGGCGACGTGGGGATCATCGGCGGCCAGCGCCACGGCGATCTTCTGACCGCTGTTGCGCATCACGTCCATGACCAGCTCCACCACCTGGCGCGGCGTGTACCACCCGTGCACCTGGTCGACCAGGACGCGGTCGATCGAGGTCGGTTGGGTGATCATGGCATCGGTCAGTCGTAGGGCCACCTTCTGGGCCTCGGGCAGGTCACTGGCCTCGTACCGCTCGGTGGTGTCGAACAGAACCTCGTCGGCCCCGGCGTCGAGGGCGCGGACCGATCTCGTCGACTGACAGAGTCGGCAGTTGTGCTGGCGGGCGCCCCGGAGGCGGACCAGCTCGGTGGTCACCGGATCGAGTGCGTCGAGCAACGCGACAGCTCGGGACAGCTGATCGAAGGCTCCCAGTACCGCCGTGCCGTCGGACGGACCGACCTCCGAGGCGCCTCCGTCGGTCTCCCCAGCCGGTTCGAGGACGGGACCGTCGGGGAACAGCCGGCCGAGGGCCAGGGTGACCCGCCGACCGTAATCCAGGGCGAACAGGGCGGCCACGAAATCGAGTCCGCCGGACGGCCCGAGCACCGACGACAGCTCGGCGCGTTGCTGGTCGTCGACGGCCGCCACGTCGATCACGAACTGTTCGGTGAAGCCCAGACAGGCCCGCTCCTCGTCCGAGAACAGCGGCGAGCTCGACCACCGCGGCAGCTGGTCGAGCTTCTCGGCCGGAACCGACGAGGTGACGAGGCCGTGGGGCGGGCGGTCGTCACGCAGCAGTTGGCCGATGCGCCGGTCGACCAGCTCCGTCCGTTCGGGCCGGGCCGCCCTCCCCACCCGGGCGTACAGCTCGGCGTACGCAGCTCCCACGGCCGGGGTCAGACGGACCAGTGGGTTCACATCCGGGACCGGGGTCGACGCGGCGGGTTCGGGGGGCACCGGGGCGACGGTAACCGGAGGACTCACCCGGGGTCAACGGCCCGGGAGCGGCCGGGGACTCAGAGTCGGACGATCACCTTGCCGGTGTTGCCCCCACTGAACAGGAGGTTGAGGGCGTCCCCGGCGTGTTCGAGCCCGTCGACCAGGTGCTCGCGATGACGGATCGAGCCCTCCATCACCCAGCCGGCCATGCGGAGCTGGGCCTCGGTGAACCGGTCGAGGTAGTCGAGGATCAAGAAGCCCTCCATCCGGGCCCGCTTGATGATGAGGTTGAGGTAGTTCCGCGGGCCCTCGGGGCGATCCTCGTTGTACTGGGAGATGGCGCCGCACAGCACCACCCGAGCCTTCATGGCCAGCTGGGCCAGGCAGTCGTCCAGGATCGGACCGCCGACATTGTCGAAGTAGACGTCGATGCCGTCGGGACACGTGGCCCGCAGCCGCTTCCCCACGTCCTCGTCCCGATAGTTGATGGCGTGGTCGAAACCCAACTCGTCGGTGAGCCACGCACACTTCTCGGCCGATCCGGCGATGCCGACCACGGTGCCGGCCCCTTCGATGCGGGCCAGCTGTCCGACCACCGAGCCGGTGGCCCCGGCCGCCCCCGACACCACGACGGTGTCACCGGGCTTGGGCTGGCCGACATCGAACAGCCCGAAGTAGGCGGTCATGCCGGTCACCCCGAGCACGCCGATGGCCACGGTGGGATCGAGCCCGGGAGGAAGGACGGTCATGGCCGCTTCGACTTCATCGGCCAGGACGTACTCCTGCCAGCCGAGCATGCCGAAGACCAGGTCGCCGGTCTGGTAGCGATCGCTGCGGCTGGCCATCACCTCCCCCACCCCTCCGCTGCGCACGACCTCGCCGATCCCGATGGGCGGAAGGTAGCCGGGGGCGTCGTCCATCCAGGTCCGGATGGTGGGGTCGATGGAGCAGTACCGGACCCTGATCAGCGCCTGGCCCTCGGCCGGCTCGGGCACCACGGCCGAGTCGTCGAGTCGGAGGTTCCCCTCGTCGACCAGGCCATGGGGGCGGGAGACCAGCAGCATGCGTCGGTAGGTGTCGGCCACACAAGGCATTCAAGCAGACGGCGGGCAGGCGGTTCGTGTGGTCAGATCCGTGGGGTCAGAGGATCCAGCGGAGCAGCCGTTCCTTCGCCTCGGTGAAGGGCGGGTAGGTCAGCGAGAGGTCGGGCCGCACCCCGCGCCGGAGCACTGGCTTCCGATGGCTCAACTCCTCGAACCCGGCCCGGCCGTGGTACGCACCGGTGCCGCTGGCCCCCACGCCCCCGAAGGGCAGCTCCGGCACCAGGAAGTGCATCACCGTGTGGTTCACGCAGACGCCGCCGGACGAGGTCGAGTCGATGATCTCCTGTTCAGTGGTCCTCGAGCCGGTGAACAGGTACAGGGCCAGGGGCTTGTCGCGCCGGTTGATGAACTCCACGGCCTCGGCAGGTGAGTCGACGGTGACGACCGGGAGGATGGGCCCGAAGATCTCCTCACGCATCAGGGCGGACCCGGGAGCGGGGTCGACCACCAGGGTGGGTTCGATCCATCGCCGATCGTGGTCGACCGAGCCGCCGGCGGCGACCCGGCCACCACCTTCGTCCAACAGGGACTCCAGCCGGACCAGGTGACGGTCGTTGACGATCTGGGTGCGGGTGAGCGTGGGGTCCTGGCCCTCCATCTCCCCCATCGACCGGGCGAGGGCGTCGACCAGCTGGTCGGCCACGGGACGTTCCACCAGCACGTAGTCGGGTGCGATGCAGGTCTGGCCGGCGTTGAGCAGCTTGCCCCAGGCGATGCGGCGGGCGGCCACCTCGATGTCGGCGTCCCTGGTCACCACCACCGGGCTCTTCCCGCCCAGCTCCAAGGTGACCGAGGACAGGTGACGTGCAGCCGCGGCCATCACGACCTTCCCCACGGTGGTGCTGCCGGTGAAGAACAGATGGTCGAAGGGCAGGTCGAGCAGTTCGGTGGACACGTCGACACCACCCTCGACCACGGCCACCCCTTCCGGATCGACGTACTGGGGGAGAAGGCGGGCCAGGGCGGCCGAGGTGGCCGGGGCCAGCTCGGACGGTTTGACGACCACGGTGTTGCCGGCGGCCACCGCCGCCACGAGGGGGGACAGGGCCAGCTGGACCGGGTAGTTCCACGGGGCGATGACCAGGACCGTCCCTTTGGGCTCGGCCACCGTCCACGACCGGCCGGGCAGATTGGCCCGCCCCGGCCAGGTCATCTTGGGTCGCACCCAACGGGGCAGCTGCTTGCGGGCGTGGGCGGCCTCGGCCGCCACCGGCATGAGGTCGGACATCCAGGCCTCGAACCGCGGTTTCCCGAAGTCGTCGGCCATGGCCTGAAGCAATTCGGGCTCGCGGTCGGTGACCATCTGCTCGATGCCCCGGAGCTGCGCAACACGCCAGGCCAGGGGGCGGGAGCGGCCGGATCCGTAGGCTTGGCGCAGCCGGTCGAAGGTGGCGGCCACGTCGGGGGCGGTCCCGCCGGGCCGGGCCGGCTCCCGGCCGGCAGGTGTCGAACCGTTCGTCCCGGTCCGCAGGGAGGTATCGGCAGGAGTCATGGCGTCCTCACCTTCTGTCGCTCTGATCCCCACCGTACCGGCCGCCGGGCCGGACCGGGCCGTCAGTACCGGCCGCCGGGCCGGACCAGCCGGTCAGCCGCCGGTGCCCTCGAAGTACCGCCGGGGATTGTCGACCAGCATGGCGGTGATCTGCTCGGGGCTGACCCCCCGATCGGCCAGGGCCGGGACGACGTCCCTCACGACGTGCTCGTAGTGCCAATTGGGCGAGAACCGCGCCATCAGACCGTCGGGGAACCAGTCGATGTAGCACGAGGCATCCTGGGACAGGACCAGGTGGGCGGCGTACCCCAGTCGGCACAGCTGGACCACCGTGTCCACCCGTTGCTCGAAGGGCAGTAGGAAATCGAGCCCGAACCGGTCCATCCCGAGCAAGGAGCCCGCGTCGGCCAGTCCGGTCAGGTACCCGATGTCGGCCGAGTCGCCGCAGTGGCCGATGACCACGCGGGACAGGTCGACCCCCTCCTCGGCCAACACCCGTTGCGCAGTCGTGCCTCCCTGGTTGTGGACGCTGGTGTGCACGGTGATCGGCGCTCCGGTCTCCACATGGGCCAGGGCCACCGCACGCATCACCCGCTCCACGCCCGGGGTGAGGCCCGCCTCGTCGATGGCACACTTGAGGAAGGCCGCCTTGACCGAAGAGCCGGCGATGCCATCGGTGATGTCGCCGACGAACAGCTCGACCATGGGCTCCTCGCCGTCCATCGGGGTTCCCGGCCCGGCGAAACGGAGGGCGAAGGGGAGGTCGGTGTAGGTGTACAGGCCGGTGGCGGCCACGATGTTGATGTCGACCGAGGCGTTGATCCGTTCGATCCGGGGGATGTAACGACCCAGACCCACCACGGTGGGGTCGACGATGGTGTCCACTCCCAGGGCCTTGAGCCGGGCCAGCCGATCGATGGCCTCCCCGACCTTCTCCTCCTCGTCCCACCCGGCTGGGTAGTTGGTCAGCATCTCGGGGCTCAGGACGAAGACGTGCTCGTGCATGAGGGTGGTACCCAGGTCAGTCGAGTCCACCGGACCCCGCACCGTCTCGACCGTGCTCATGGCCCCTCCCCTGGTGTGGGCGGTCCCGGGGCCGGTCCACCCGGTCCGGCACTGCGACTCCGATCGGCCCGAGCTTGGCACAACAGGCCCACTCCCCACTACCGTCAATCCCTGGGCAGCGCATCGACCGCCCGCTGCCCCTCCTGGAGGAGACGATGACCGACACCGCACTGAACCCATCGACCGACCAGGTCCTCGACGAGCTGCACGAATGGCTGGGCTCGGCGTGGGACCCCGACCTGACCGTGGGCGAGTGGTGGGAGCGGCTCGGACTGGCCGGATGGTCGTCCCCCATCCTCCCCACCCATGCCTACGGCAGGGCCCTCAACCGCAACGACGGCGTGCGGATCGGCCAGGCCATCACCGCCTACGGCGCCCTCGGGGCCCCGGCCGGGCTGGGCCTGATGCTGGCGGCACCGACCATCGCCACCCACGGCACCCAGGAGCAGATCGACCGGTACGTACGGGCCATCGTCACCGGGCAGCAGTCGTGGTGCCAGCTCTTCTCGGAACCGTCGGCCGGCTCGGATCTCGCCGGGCTGCAGACCCGGGCGGTCCGGGACGGGGACGAGTGGATCGTGAACGGCCAGAAGGTCTGGACCTCCAACGGGCAGAAGGCCGACATGGGCATGTTGCTGGCCCGGACCGATCCCGAGGTGCCCAAGCATCAGGGCATCACCTACTTCGCCCTGGCCATGGTCCAGCCCGGCGTGGACATCCGACCCCTGCGGGAGATGACCGGCCGGGCCCTGTTCAACGAGGTCTTCCTGACCGACGCCCGGGTCCCGGCCGACGCGGTGATCGGCGGGGAGAACCAGGGATGGGCGGCGGCCAACACCACGCTGGCCAACGAGCGCGCCGGACTCGGCTCGGGAGGCGGCAACAGCGCCGGCGGGGTCGCCGTCCCCGGCACCGTCGGCGGCGACCTGGACCGGCGGGCCGGGGACTTCGTGGCCGGCCGGTCCCGCGGGTCCTCGTCGGGCAAGGGGAACGGGAAGGGCCGATCCTCCAGCATGCTCCAGGCCATGCAGAGCGACCCCCGCATCCTCCGGGAGTTGGCCCAGCGCAACGGCAAGCACACCGATCCCGGCATCCGCCAAGGCCTGGCCGAGCTCTACACGTGGGGCGAACTCGGTCGGATGAACGGGCTGCGCATGAAGGCGGCCAAGGAGGCGGGCCGGGACATCCCCGGCATGCCCAACATCTCCAAGCTGTCCATGAGCCACATCATGCGCCTCTCCCGGGACCTCGGTCTGCGGATCGCCGGGGCGTCGGGCATGCTCCACTCCTACGACCCCGAGGGGAGGGAGGTCATCGTCCGGGCCACCGGTGAGCCCACCCTGCCGGTGATCACCGAACTGGCCCTTCTGGCTCAGGCGCCCTCGATCTACGGCGGCACCGACCAGATCCAGCGAAACATCATCGGCGAACGGGTGCTCGGGCTGCCCAAGGAGCCCAACCACGACCGGACCACGCCCTTCTCCGAGCTGCCCAAGAACGTCTGACCCGACCGAGGACCCCGACCGGCGTGTTACAACAGAACTGTCCGGACGGACCCAACCAGCAAACAGCGCTCGTCGTCAGTATCCAGAACAGCAAGGAGTGAGAGACATGGCCGGCATCAACGAGGGACGGGTGGTCGTCATCACCGGCTCGGGCCGTGGCATCGGCCGGGCCCACGCCATCGAGTTCGCCAGCCAGGGTGCGAAGATCGTGGTCAATGACCTCGGTGCCGAGGTGGACGGTAGCGGTCGGTCCGAGGGGCCCGCCGGCGAGGTGGTCGACGAGATCAAGGCCATGGGCGGTGAGGCGGTGGCCAACGGGGACGACGTCTCCGACGTGGAGGGGGCGCAACGGCTGATCGCCACGGCTGTCGAGACCTTCGGCGGGCTCGACGTCCTGGTCAACAACGCCGGGATCCTGCGCGACCGGATGCTGGTGAACATGACGGTGGAGGAGTGGGACGCCGTCATCCGGGTCCACCTGCGGGGGACCTTCGCCCCCATGCGGGCGGCCGTCGACTACTGGAGGAACCGGTCCAAGGCCGGGGAGACCAACGATGCCCGGGTCATCAACACCACCTCGCCCTCGGGTATCTACGGCAACGTAGGCCAGACCAACTACGGCGCGGCCAAGGCCGGGATCGCCTCGTTGACGGTCATCGCCGCCATGGAACTCGGGCGCTACGGCGTGACCGTCAACGCCATCGCCCCGGCCGCCTTGACCCGCATGACCGAGAACCTCGGCGGCGGGTTCGACGCCACGCCCAAGCCGGACGAGTTCGACCCCAACGACCCTGACAACATCGCCCCCCTGGTGGTGTGGCTGGGCAGCCCCGAGTCCAAGGACATCACCGGCCGGGTGTTCAACGTCTTCGGTGGCCACATCAGTGTGGCCGAGGGCTGGGTGGAGGGTCCGGCCGCCGACAAGAAGGACCGGTGGGACAGCGCCGAGCTGGGCTCGATCGTGCCCGACCTGGTGGCCCGCGCCGCGCCCAACGCCAACATGCTGGGGCGTCGCTCCTGAGGCGATCGGGCCAGCGGAGTACGGCCACCGACCTTCACCGCGCCCCGAGACGCCGACCTCGCTCCTACTGGTCGGCGCGCTCCCGGACGACCACCACCGGGCAGTGGGCGTGCTGGGCCACGTGCCGGCTGACCGATCCGAGGTGCAGGCCACGGAAGCCCTGGCGACCTCGGGACCCCACCACGACGAGGTCGGCCTTCCGGCTGGCCTCGACCAGGGCCACCGACGCCGGATCCTCGCTGACTTCACTGCGGACCTCCACGGACTGCGCCATGGCCTCGGCCTGGGCCACCGCCTCGCGGGCCACGTTCCGGGCGTCGTCGAGGATCCTCGGGTCAACGCTGAACACGTATCCGGCCGTGCCGGGGAACACCCAGGAGGCCACGACCTCGATCTCGGCCCCTGATCTGCGGGCCTGATCCACCGACCACTCCAGGGCCCGCCGCGCTCCAGGAGAGCCGTCCACCCCGACGACGATCCGGCGTGACCACGGCCCCTGACCGGAGGGTGCCGGTGTCGGTGATGGACGCACTACCGCCACCGAACACGGGGCGTGGGTCAGGCAGTGCTGGCCCACCGACCCGAACAGCAGGCCTCGGAAACCGCCGAGCCCGCGGGACCCCACCACCAGCAGGTCGGCGTCCCGGGCGGCGTCGATCAGTACTGAGGCGGGCGTGCCTTCGTGTACTTCGTACCGGGCGACGATCGTCGGGAAGCTCGCCGCCATCCGGTGCTTGGCCTCCTCCACCACGAGGTGGGCCCGGTCCGCCGGTGAGGGTACGGAACCGAGGCGGCCCCCCTGGGTCCACGCCGCCACCACCGTGAGTACGGCGCCGGCCGAGGTCGCCTCCCCACCGGCCCAGTCGAGGGCCCCCGTGGCGGCGGCCGATCCGTCCACCCCCACGACGACCCGGCTCACGCTAGGCATGACCGGCCCGCTCCCTGATGCGACGCCCCGACCACTGGGTGACCGTGATCTTCACCACCGACGAGCGGTCCCCGGCCGCCCAGGGTGTGACCCCGCCCGACAGGGCCTCCTGCCGCTCGGCCGGCTCGACCACGACCCGACCTTCGCCCCGGAGGAGCACGGACCACCCCTCGGTGAGTGCCTCGTCCAGATGATCGACCTCGAAGGTGATGGGCCCGGCGTCCAGGGCCGTCACCACGCCGGCCTGGGGCTCCGTCCTGAACACCACATCGCCGTGGAGCATCTGGAAATTGACCGGAAGCGCCACCGGTCCGCGGGCGTCGGAGAACACCACTCGGCCCACGCCTCCGGGTGCCACCAGCGCCTGGCACTCGTCGACGGAGATGGGCTCGAGGACGGGCCGGCCCCGGGGGCGGGCCCGGCCCGGGGGCTCGAGGAGGCCCTGCCCGGTCAGGTCGCCGACCGACAGCTCGAGGGCTGCGGCCAGGCGCCACAGGGCCGAGCCGGTCAGCTGAGCCGACGGACTGGCCTCCACGCTCTCGAGATAGCGCGGATCCATGCCGGCCCGGTCGGCCAGCTCGGTCAGGCTCAGACCCAACTCCAGCCTGCGTTCCGCCACACGACGTCCCAGGTCCCCGACGTCGGTCATCAGCCCCGCCCCCGCGCCCCTGATCTGCCGGAGCCGGCACCGTCACCGTCCGCGGCGGTCACCGGCCCTGCACCCCCACCGCAGCGGCAGGGGAGACCTCGTGCTCGGCGGAGATGCCGGTCCACAGGTTGGCCCCGGCTTCGGCGTCCTCTTCGGCGATCCGTGGGCGTACGACGGCGACCGGGCAGGTGGCGTGGCGGGCGCTCTGATGAGCGACCGAGCCCAGCAGGGCCTGACGGAAACCGCCGTGACCCTGCGATCCCACGACGAGGAGGTCGGCTCCCCGAGATGCGTCGAGCAAGGCGGGAACGGTCGCCTGGGCCACGGAGGCGGCCCGGAAGGACACGTCGGGAGCCCAGTGAGCGGCCGACTCGACGGCCTTCGCCACCATGGCTTCGGCGGCCACCTGGAACCGCTTGGCCGGGCCGACCACCGCGGCGTAGTAGGCGGGATAGTGCCAGGCGAAGACGGCGTCGACCGAGGCCGACAGGGTCCGGGCCTCGTCCAGGGCCCACCGCAGCGCCCGGACCGACCCGGGCGATCCGTCCACGCCGACCACGATCCGCGGGCTGGCCGATTCGAACGCCGGATCATCGGACTCCCCGTGCACCACGACCACCGGACAGTGGGCGTACTGGATGCACTGGTCGCCGATCGAACCGAGGAGGAGCTCCCCGAACCCACCCATTCCCCGGGCCCCCACCACCAGCAGTTCGGCCGTCCGGCTGGCACTGGTGAGTACCATCGCCGCGGGCCACTCGACCACGACGCCCCGGACGGCCAGGGACGGATGGCGGGTGGCCACCAGGCCGACGGCGTCGTCCACGACGGCCTGACCCGACGACCCGACTGAGTCGCCGGCCTTGTACCAGGCGGGCGGTGCCTCCGGTTCGTGGAGCTGTCCGTACATGACCACCAGCGGGGCCGAGCGCCGACGGGCCTCGTCGGCCGCCCACTTGACGGCCAACCGGCAGCGTTCCGAGCCGTCGATCCCCACTACGACTGCGCCCGTCTCGATTGACTCTGCGATGGTGCCCTCGGTTGTCGGCATTCCTGTCCCTCCGATGTGATGACCCGGTCCGCCCGCCGTCACCCTCCGGGCGGACCCCGCGCAACGGCTCTATTGCACCACCCGGCGCCCGATCGGCGTAGGGCCGAAGGTCCCGCGGTCCTCGATCCGGCCCTTCGGGACGTTTGGCCCTGGCACTCCCCGACGATCAGCCTCACGGTGGGACGGAGGCCTCGAGAAGGAGAACGACATGCCCAAGACAACTGCCAACGAGCGCGGCGCAGTGCCGACGGAGGACGACAACGGAGCACCAGCGGGGGACATCATCCAGCAGGCAACCAGGCTGCTCGATACGCTGCGCGCCAAGATCGACGAGTTGATGGTCCAGCTCGACCTGGCCGACCTCGATGTCCGGGACGAGCTTCGCAAGCGGGTCGACACCGCCCAGAACGCCTTCCTCGCCGCCCGCAGCCGCGTCGATGCCGCCCGGAGGGACAACGGGTCCAACCTGAGTTCGCTGCGAGAGGGGTTGGAGAAGGTCCTCGATGACCTGCGCAGCGCCTACCAGGCGGCGGACGCGGCGGTCCGGCGCGGTGGGTCGAAGTAGCCGGCGCCCTCCGGCGTCCCCTTACAGCGTGCCCATCGCCATGAAGGGCTGACCTGTGCCCTCGGTCTCCATGTACTCCGACCTGATCGAGGCCGCACTGGCCGATCCGGGCGGGACTGACGACCGCGGCTCCACCGGCCGGGCCGTGGCCGAGGTCGTACGGTGCCGGCACCGGCTGGACACGGCGGGGTGGCGGGAGGCCGACCGCCAGGGTGTCGATGCGGTCCTGGCCGATGAGGTGGCCTACGACGTGGCGTTGGTGCGGTATGCCCGCTCCCTCGGGGTCGAGTGCGACACCCGCGCCTTCGGATGGCCCCACACCGGTCGGCGGCGGATCGAGGAGCTTCTGGTGTCCCGCGGGATCGACCTGCCGTAGCCCGGGTCCCGGTGCCGGTGCCGGTGCCGCAGATCGGGACCTCAGGTGCCCGTGGCGTCCTTCCGGTGAGCCTGTGCGGCGCGCTCGGCGACCTTGGTGGCGTAGGTGGCCGCCTGGGTCCGGCGCTCCATGCCCAGCTTGGAGAGCAGGTTGGACACGTAGTTCTTGACGGTCTTCTCGGCCAGGAACAGCTCCGCGGCGATCTGCCGGTTGGTCTGCCCCTCGGCCACCAGGTCGAGGATGCGCCGCTCCTGGGCGGTGAGTGTGGCCAGCAGGGGGTCCTCGTCCGGTTTCTCCCGTATCCGCCGCATCACCTGGTCGTTGAGTCCAGGGTCGAGCAGCGAGCCCCCGGCCGCCACCTTCCGCACGTCGTCGACGAGGCTGGTCGCGCCGACCTGCTTCAGGACGTAGCCCGAGGCGCCGGCCATGACGGCGGCGAGCAACGCCTCGTCGTCGGCGTACGAGGTCAGCATGAGGCACGCCACCTCCGGCAAGGCGGAGCGGACCTCGCGGCAGACCTCGATCCCGCTGCCGTCCGGCAGGCGGACATCGAGGATGGCCACGTGGGGGCGGGTCGGCGGGATCCGGTCCAAGGCCTCGGCGGCCGTGGCCGCCTCGCCGACCACCTCCAAGTCGTCCTCGGCCTCGAGCAACGACCGCAGCCCGGTCCGGACGATCTCGTGGTCGTCGAGGAGGAACACCCTTATGGTCTGAGTCATCGACACCACGTCACTTCGTCTCGGCTCCTCCTGCTCGGCAACGGACCTCGCCGGTGCTCCGAACCGTTGCCACGCCTGCACCGGACCAGCTTTACCCTAGTGCGCTAGGGTCAGCCAGACGGACCTGTATCCCCGGTCCTAAAGTGAGGGTCCGAGGAGGCGTGCGTGCCCTACCACTCGATCGAGGACCCGGCCAAGCTCCGGCGGGTGCTCGAGGCCACCCTGCTGATCGAGGCCGATCTCGACCTGCCGATCCTCCTTCGGCACATCGTCGACGAAGCGTGTTCCATGACCAACGCCCGGTACGGCGCCTTGGGCGTGTTGAACGACGACCGGACGGCCCTGATCGAATTCGTGACCGTCGGGCTCGACCCCGACGAGGAGGCGGGCATCGGGCCCCGCCCGACCGGGCTCGGGGTGCTCGGCCTGCTCATCAGTGACCCCAGGCCGCTCCGGATCGGCCGGCTGGGCGCCCATCCCGAGAGCCACGGATTCCCCACCGGCCATCCACGAATGACGTCGTTCCTGGGCGTACCCATCAAGGTGCGTGGTGCCGTCTACGGGAACCTGTACCTCACCGACAAGATCGGCTGGTCCGAGTTCACCGCGGACGACGAGGCGCTCATCGGCGCCCTGGCCGTCGCCGCAGGGATAGCCATCGAGAATGCCCGGCTCCACAAGCGGGTCACCGAAGTTGCCGTCTTCGAGGAACGCGACCGGTTGGCCCGGGACCTCCACGACACGGTCATCCAACGGCTGTTCGCCATCGGTCTGTCCTTGCAGAGCATGGCGGCCAACCCTGCCGCGGCGCGCAACGCCGATCGGCTCAGGACCACCATCCAGGACATCGACGACACCATCCGCCAGGTCCGTACCAGCATCTTCGAGTTGGGTCCAGAGGGGTTGGGCCGCGGGGTGCGGCAGAATGTCCTCGACCTGCTGGCCGAGTTGCGGCCGGTTGTCGGCTTTGACGTCCGGGCCACCTTCGAGGGCCCAGTGGACACGTCGGTCTCGGACGAGGTGCTGGAACACCTGCTGGCCGTCATCCGGGAGGCGGTGACCAACATCGGGCGCCACGCCCAGGCCACCGCGGCTTCCCTCTCCGTCCGCGTGGACCAGGGAACCTGCGAACTCCGGGTGGTCGACGACGGCCGCGGGATCGACGGGTCAGGATCCAGCTCGGGCGGGCTCGGACTGAACAATCTGAGCCGACGGGCCGAGAAGCTCCACGGCACCTTCGCCGTCGACAGTCCCGCCTCGGGCGGGACGGTGCTCACCTGGCGGGTCCCCATCGACTCCTGACGGCGCGGCGCAGATGGTTGGGACCTTCTCCCCTACCGGCCGTTTCCTCCTTTTCGTACCGTGCAACCCAGAGTCGGCCACCGGGCCACTCGGATATCGACGGAAGGGGTTGCGAATGTCAGTCACCATTGATCGGCCGGCAACCGAGACTGCCGGCGGTTCCGGCCAACCGTACGACGGTGACCGACCGCACTCACCGCGGAACCGCCACGAGGCCCAGGCCCTGGGCCTGCCCCCGGGCAGCGGTCGGCATGCCCACCACTCGGGTGCTCTTGGCCGACCGAGCGGTGGTGATCTGCGCCGGCGGAAGCGCCAACCCGGGTGCAGCGCAGAGCCGACGGCGGGCTCCCTCGGCCTGGAGGCCGTTGTGGGCGAGGTCCTCACCACGGCTCTGATGTCCAGGGAGCTCGGGGCGGACTCCCTGCTCTTGCCCGCCGACGTGGGACAAGGTCGAGTCTGAGTTCGGTACCGACCACGCCCACCCCATCGAGCGGACATCACCCAATGTCTCTGGGCCCAGCCGTTCCCGTCAGGCTCGATGGGGCCGAAGGTCGACCACCTGCCGGTTCGTCGAGGCCACCGGGGCCGGGCGGTCATCGGTCGTCTGGTGGTTGACGATCATCGAGCAGAACCAACGAGGAGGAGCCATGCCGACAGGAGCCATACCCAGCACGCACACCGAACATGCCGGGCCCACCGGCCCCGCGCACCGCATCGTGGTGGGCGTGGACGGATCTGAGCACGCCGACGCCGCCCTGGACTGGGCGGCCCGACAGGCCGGCTTGACGGGGGCGGAGCTCGAGGTCCTCACTACCTTCGGTCCGGAGTACGTCTTCGTCACGCCGCTCGAGGAGCAGAAAGCCACCGACGAGGTGCTCGAGGGAGCGGCCCGACGGGTGCGAGGCGTCGCACCGGAGATCACCGTCACGGGCCGGGCCCGCCGGGGCTGGGCCGACCAGGTGCTGGTGGAGGAGAGCGCCGGCGCCGAGCTGCTGGTGGTGGGCTCGCGGGGCCTGGGCGGCTTTCGGGGGCTGCTGCTGGGATCGGTCGGTCGGAAGTGCGCGCACCGCTCCACCGTGCCCGTGGTGGTCGTCCACGGCCCGCCCGACGGTGACGGTCCGGGGCGCCGGGAGCCCCGGACCGGCGAGGCGCTGGATGACGCGCCGGCCCACCGGATCGTGGTCGGGGCCGACGGATCCCCGTCCTCGGCAGCCGCCCTGGCGTGGGCCGCCGACCAGGCCTCGATGACCGGAGCGCTGCTCGAGGTGCTCATGTCCTGGGACTGGCCGACCATGTACGGCTGGTCGCCCGGGCCGCTCGAGTACGACCCGCAGGAGGACTGCGAGACGCAGTTGGAGCGGGCCGTCGCGCCCATCCGAGACGGACACCCCGAGATCACCATCCAGACGGTGGCCATCGAGGGAGCGCCGGCCCCACTCTTGGTCAAGGCCTCGAACGGTGCCGATCTGCTGGCCGTCGGTAGTCGGGGGCGCCGGGAGGCCACGGACCTCCTGCTCGGATCGGTGAGCGAGCACTGTGTGGTCCACGCCCACTGTCCGGTATTGGTGCACCACACGCCCACCTGAGCCGGGACGGGCCACGGGGCCCGCCCATTCTGCAGTGACCTTTGACCCTGGCACGGCCGGGGCTTCCGGGCCAGGATGGTCGGGTGCCCAGCCCGTGCCGTCCCGATGAGCCGATCGGTGACGCCGTACCGGGATCCCGATGATCAGACTCATCTTCCACAACCTCTGGTCGAAGAAGGCGCGCTCGCTCGGCCTGGCCTTCGCCGTCGCCATCGCCGTGATGGCCGTGGTGACGCTGGACGTCACCAGCAGTGGCCTGGAGCAGTCGGCCGCCGCGGTCATCTCGGTGGGCAAGGCCGACTTCACGGTGGCCCAGAAGGGCGCCTCGGACACGTTGTCCAGCACGATCGACCGCCAGGAGTTGGACCGGCTCGGACAGACACCCGGAGTGGGCCGGGTGGTCGGCGTCCTCGTGGAGACCGAGCACCTCGACGCCGACAATCCTGTCTTCATCGAGATAGGAATCAACCCCGGGGACCTGGCCGCCTTCGGGGTCAAGCTTGTCCGCGGTTCCGCCTACTCCGCCACCGCGGCCCACCAGGTGTTGCTGGGCTGGCGAGCGGCGGCCAACCTCGGCCTCGGGGTCGGCGACCGGTTCGACGCCAACGGCACCTCGAACACCGTGGTGGGCATCTACTCGACGGGCAACTCGTTCGGCGATGCCGGAGCCATGTTCCCCCTCCCCGCCCTCCAGGGGTACAACCGGGTGCCCGGGATCGTCACGCTGGCCTTCGTCAAGGTGACACCCGGTGCCTCGCCGGCGAAGGTGGCGAACCACATCGACTACGCCCAGCCGGAGCTCACCACCATCCGGACCGCCTCCCAGTTCGGGCGGGCCGACCGCAACCTCGTCTACCTGCAGGCCGCCGTCAACGGCAGCACCGTCCTGGCCGTCCTGATCGGTGCGGTGATCATCGGGAACACCATGCTGCTCTCCCTGTTCGAGCGCACGCGGGAGTTCGGTCTGCTCCGGGCCGTCGGATGGACCCGGCGCCGGACCGTCTCCCTCCTGCTCAGCGAGAGCCTGCTCCTGGCCGTGCTCGGCGCCTTGATCGGCGTGTCCCTGTCGTTCGCAGTGGCCGCCGCGTTGTCCCAACTACCCCAGCTCAAGGGGATCCTGCACCCCAACTTCACCCAGGGAGCCTTCTGGCGGGCCCTGTTCACCGCCCTGGCCATGACCCTCATCGGCTCGCTGTACCCCAGCATCCGGGCCGCGCTCCTCTCCCCGCTCAAGGCGCTCAGCTATGAGTGAGCGGGCAGGGGTCGCGCCGGTGGAGGGGGCGCCGGCCGTCGACGTGCAGGGGGTGACCCGGGTCTACCCGGGTCGGGTCAACGCCCTGGCCGGTGTCGACCTGACCGTCTCGTTCGGGGAGACCGTGGCCATCACCGGCCCCTCGGGGTGCGGCAAGTCCACCCTGTTGCACCTGCTGGCCGCCATCGATTCGCCGACGACCGGGACGGTGACAGTGGCCGGTCACGACCTGGCCACCCGCCGCGACCTGGGCGCCTACCGTCGCTACCAGGTCGGGCTGGTCTTCCAGTTCCACAACCTGCTGCCCCAGCTCACGGCCAGCTCCAATGTGGAGATCCCGATGTTCGGCACCCGGCGGACGGGACGCCAGCGCCGGGCGAGGGCCGCCGAGCTCCTGGCCGAGGTAGGGCTCGGAGGCTGCGAGGACCGCCTGCCGACCGAGCTCTCCGGCGGCGAGCGCCAACGCGTGGCCATCGCCCGTGCCCTGGCCAACGACCCGAGCATCCTCCTCGCCGATGAGCCCACCGGCAGCCTCGACTCGGCGTCGACCACCCGGTTCCTCGATCTGCTGGAGCGGATGGGGGGCCAGGGGATGACCATCGTCATGGTGACCCACGCCCCCGATGTGGCCCGGCACGCGCATCGGGTCATCGAGATGCAGGACGGCGTCATCGTCGGCGAGGAGGCCCCGGCGAGCGGCGGCCACACCCCCACCGGACTCCCCGTCTGACGGTCACCGGCGAGCGAGGTCAGCGCCCGGTGCCGAGGCTGTTGCGGGGACCTACTCGGAGGTGCTGGGCACGGGCCGCCAGAACGTGAGCAGGAGGAGGGCGGCGCCCCCCAGTCCGGCCACGGCGGCGATCAGCAGTCCCTTCCAGCCCCACAGCGTGGTGAGATGGGAGCCGACGGCGTTGTCGATGCTCCACTCCCCGGGCCCCACGGTGGCCAGGAGGAACCCCGACATGGTCAACACCATCACGTACTCCCAGCCCTCGCCGGGACGGAAGATGAAGAACCCGTTCTTCAGGTGGTTGGTGACCCAGGCCACCACCATGACGCCCACCACCCCGGCACCGCCCACCGCCGTGAGCAGGCCGAACACCAGCAGGACACCGGCGCCGATCTCGGTGATGCTGGCCGTCCAGGCGTGGAACCACCCGGGCCTCATGCCCAGGCTCTCGAACCACCGTCCGGTGCCGGCGATCTTGCCGCCGCCGATGATGTGGTTCACGCCGTGGGCGAGGAACACACCCCCGATAGCGCAACGGAAGACCAGGAGGACGAAGTCGACCGCGTGTACGTTGGCCATGTTCTTACGCTCCGTCTGCCGCTCGGGGATGGGACGACCCACGATGGTAGGCCACCATCACCGGGAGCGGACGGTCCTCGGTCGGGGCCATCGGGCGCCGCTCAGTCCGAGGCCGGGAGCGGCTTGCTCTCCTTCAGCGTGAGCACCTGACCGTCGAAGGACAGGGTGCCGGCTCCGGGCTTGGTGCAGAGGATCTCGACGGTGCCGTCGTCGTCCGTGTACCGCTTGCCCAGCAGGGTGCCGCCGGCCAGCTCCTCGGCAATCCCTCCCTGGTGGGCGGCCGGGTCACCCACGGGCACGGCGCCGGCCCCGCCGCACTCCAGCTCGTGCTCGCCGGTGCCCTTGATGACCACGAATTCGGTCTCGCATGCCTGGCTACTCAGGCGCAGGCCTGGCTTGAGATTCACCGCTCGACCACCTGGCCCTGTTCGCTCGTGCTGCACTCTCGTGACGGGTGCCACGGTCGTCGGGACGACCGATCGGCAGAGAAGATTACCACGGCACTCGGCGGTCCCCAGTCCCCCTCTCACTGCGGGAAACCACCGTTTCCGGCGCGACCACCGGGAGGCCTCCGGCAGAACCCCAGGGTACGGTGCGGGTCGCCCTCTATACTCACGGTCCTGGACGGGCAGGGTCACCCTCAGCGCACCCCACGGTGGGGGCGGACCGGAACCGACTCCCGACTGAGAAGCGATGAGATGAGCCAATCGAGCAAGTGGCAGGAGCGGACCGTCGAGCACTCGCTCAAGGAGGCGCGCCAGAAGGCCATCTCCCGCGGCGGCAAGTTCATCCGGGCGGCCAACGAGCTCATCCGCAAGACCGGCAAGGCCGACTTCACCGTCCAGGACGTGGTCGAGACCTCGGGCATGTCCCTGCGCTCCTTCTACCAGTACTTCGCCACCAAGGACGACCTCCTCCTGGCCCTGGTGGAGGAGGCGGTGACGGACTACGTGGCCGACATCCGGGCCCGCATCGAGCCGGTGTCCGACCCCGTGGAGATGCTGCGGCTGCTGGTCAAGACCATGTTCAGCTCGGCCGACCTGTCGAGCTCGTCGTCCCGAGGCATGGTCCTGTTCTCCTGGCACCTGGCCGACTCGCGCACCGAGGAGTTCTCGGCCATCTTCACCCCCCAGGTCACCATGGTGGCCGAGATCCTCGCCGCCGGGGTGGCCGCCGGGGTGTTCCGGGACGATATCGAGGTGCCGGTGCTGGCCGGCCTGGTCATCCACACCGTGGTGTCGGTGTTCGACATGCGCATCCTGGGGGTGCAGATGTCGCCCCGGGTCATCGACGAGGACGACCTCGTCGGTTGGTGCCTGGCCGGGGTGATGGCCCCCGCCCCGTCGGCCTAGCTACCCGCGCGTCGTCGTCGGCCGCCCACTCGACCCGCGTGGAAGGGGCTTGGCCTGGAACAGAACTCTCCGGTGGTTAGAATCACCTTCTCACCTGACGGCCGACGGGCCGTCCGGGTACCCGGCCAAGGAGACCGACTCCCATGACAGACCTCGCTGATCCGCCGATGCCCGGAACGGTGGCCGACCCTCCGAGCGGGGCCGGCCCGGCCGGGGCCTTGCGGGCCGAGCTGCGGCGCTGGCTGGAGGTTGCATTGACCCCCGAGGTCGTCCGGTTGGGTCGGGGGGCGCCCGACCACGAGGACCTGGCCGCCTACCGCCGCTGGAACCGCCGTCTGGCCGATGCCGGGTGGGCCGCCCCGGCCTGGCCCAGCGAGCACGGCGGCCGTGACGCCGGGATCGACGAGCAGTTGGCCTACCTCGAGGAGATGAGCGCCTGGTCCGCTCCGGGCCCCATCAACAGCATCGGCGTCGCCAACATCGCCCCGGCCATCATGACCTACGGCACCCCTGAGCAGAAGGAGCGGTTCCTCCGCCCCCTCCTGCGAGGGGACGAGATCTGGTCCCAGGGCATGTCGGAACCCGACGCCGGCTCCGACCTGGCCTCGCTCCGGACCCGGGCCGTGGCCGACGGGGACGAGTTCGTGATCAACGGGCAGAAGACCTGGAACAGCATGGGCTCCATCGCCGACTGGTGTCAGCTCTACGTACGGACCGACCCCGACGTGCCCAAGCACAAGGGGATCAGCTGCTTCCTGGTCGACCTCCGCACGCCGGGCATCGAGATCCGGCCGGTCCAGACCATCACCGGCGATCGCACGTTCAGCGAGCTGTTCTTCACCGACGTGCACATCCCGGCCTCATCGGCACTCGGCCCCATCGACGGTGGGTGGACGGTGGCCATGACGACGCTGAGCTTCGAGCGGGCCGGCGTGGCCCGATTCCACCTCGGCCTGTCCCGCAAGCTCGAGCGGCTGCTGGCCGATCCCCGGGCCGCCGCGGCCATGGGCGACGCCCGGCTGCGTGACCGGGTGGCGTCGATCTACGCCGACATCGCCTGCATGCGCTGGATGACCAACCGGTCGCTGGCCCGCATGCGCTCCGGCCAGCCGGCCGGGGCCGACGGCAGCATGACCAAGCTGGCCTGGGGTCGGGCCGAGCAGAAGCTCTCGGCGCTGGCCCTCGACGTCCTCGGGATGGGTGCCACCACCGACGAGTGGGCCACCAACCTGGCCGCGTCCCGCCAGGCCACCATCGCCGGTGGCACCACGGAGATCAACCTCAACATCGTGGCCGAGATGGGGCTCGGGCTCCCCCGCGAACCCCGAGCCATCTAGCCCTGCCCAGCTCGTTCGCTCACCCGCCACGCCCGCCTTGGATACACTCCGACCATGCGGGTGATCGTCGACTACGACCTCTGTGAATCGAACGCCCTGTGCATGGCGGCAGCTCCTGAGGTGTTCGAGGTCCGTGACGACGACTTCCTCTACGTGCTCGACGAGGAGCCGCCCGAGGAGCTGCGGGAGAAGGTCACGGCGGCGGCCAAGTCCTGCCCCAAGGTCGCCATCACCATCGTCGACTAGCGCCGGCCGCCCGGCCGGCGATCCGCGTCGGGCCGGCTCGCCCTCGCCCACCTCAGCGCTCGGCAACACTCCTTGTCGCCACAGTAGGGTGGTCCGGATCCGGCGGCGGCACTCGACGAAAGGTGGAGCCAGCGATGGCGGGAGGGCCCGAGCGGTCAACGGTCCGGACCGGTGACACGCGGTGGAGGCTGCGGGTCCGCCCCGGGGTCGACGAGGAGGTCATCACCCGGAGCCGGGGGTTCTGGAGTTGGTGTGACGAGTTGGCCGGTGTCCGCGTGGTCTGCCCGCGGTGCGGCCGGCGGAAGGCCGTCGTGCGACGGTGGCGCCCGGTGGGGTGCCGCACGGTGTACTGGTTGCTCTGCCTCTCGGCGTTCGATCGTCGGTGCAACTTCCTGTCCGAGGAGGTACTCCGGGAACTGCTCGCCGCCACGGTCGGTGACCAGGAGGCCGGTGCGCTGCTGGGCGGACGCACCGAAGCGACCGGGTGATCGGCTCTCGGCGGCACGGTGCGGCCCTGTCCTCGTGGGTGTCCCCGAGCCGGCCCCTCGGGCGTTCGCTAGCCTGAGGGCCTCGTCCAACTCGGAGGTGTGCTGTGGGGAGTGCTGAGGAAGCCGAACGGATCGTCCGTGCGTTCTGCGACGCGTTCGACGGAAGGAACGCCGAGGCGCTCCGTCCGTACTTCACGGACGACGTCGTGTACCACAACATCCCTCTGGATCCTGCCGTCGGCATCGACGCCACCATCGCCTTCATCGAGAACTTCTTCGGCATGTGCGAGAGCATGACCATCGAGACGGTGCACCTGGCCGTCCGCGGCGACGTCGTGCTCACCGAACGCATCGACACCTTCACCGTGGGAGAGGTGGTGGCGCCGCTCCTGGTCATGGGTACCTTCGAGCTGCGCGACGGCAAGATCTGCGCGTGGCGCGACTACTTCGACCTCGGCCAGATCACCACCATGCTGTCCGGCGCCGTCTGAGTCGGGACCGCCGCCCGACCGGACACACCTATCCGACCCACGGCCGGTCCTCGTGGCCGACCGAGCCGTCTGCCGCGTCGGCCGTCACCCTCGGCCGGCACGGTGCACGGGAACGCTGGCGTAGCCGGCCACGTTGGCCATGGTCACCCGGGCCGTGTTGGCCTCGTCGACCTCGAACCGGGGCCAGCGCCGGGTCAGCTCCTCGATGGCGATCCGGCTCTCCATGCGGGCCAGTGCGGCGCCCAGGCAGCTGTGGATGCCGTACCCGAACCCGACGGCCAGGCTGGGGGTCCGCTCGACGTCGAAGGCATCCGGCTCGTCGTAGAAGCGCTCGTCGCGGCAGGCCGAGCCGGTCACCAGCAGGGTCGGGTACCCGGCCGGCACGGTGCCCCCGCGGAGCGCGGTCTCCTGGGTGCAGAAACGGCCCTGGTACTGGGAGGGGGGGTAGAAGCGGAGCGTCTCCTCCACCGCCCCGGGGATCTTGCCCGGATCCTCCACCACTTTGCCGTACTGGTCGGGATGGCGATGGAACAGGACCGCGGCGTTGCCGACCAGCTTGGTGACCGTCTCGGCCCCTGCGCCCCCCAGCAGCGCGGCGAACCCGGCGATCTCCTCGTCGGTCAGCCGGGTCATCTGGCCGTCGCCCCGGTCCACCTCCACCTGGGTCAGCCGGCTGATCATGTCGTCGCCGGGGTTCTTTCGCTTCTCGGCGGCCAGCTCCCAGAAGTAGGCGCCGAACTCGTGGCCCGCCGCCCACCCCTCCGGGGTCGGGTCCATCTCCCCCGGCTCGCGGTGGAGCATGGCATCGAGCAGGTGGCGGAGCCTCTGGCGCTCCCCCTCGGGGACCCCCAGCATGCGGCAGATGATCTCGACGGGGAACGGACCGCTGAAGTCCTTGACCAGGTCGAAGTGATCGGCGCCGTCGAAGGGCTCCAGATAGGAGGTGATGACCTCGCGCACCATGGGCTCGAGGGCGCCCACCGCCCGGGGGGTGAACACCCGGCTCACCAGGGCCCGCATGCGGTCATGCTCGGGCGGGTCCATCATGATGAGCGAGAGGTACATCCCGATGAGCTCGGGATCCTTGGTCAGCATGGACAGGTCGACCCCGTGGGTGCTGGTGAAGGTGGGCCAGTCCTTGTGGGCGGTGCACACGTCCTCGTAGAGGAACAGGGCGTAGAACCCGTACTTCTCGTTGAAGTAGACCGGAGCCTCGTCGCGCATCCGTCGGTAGAGCTCGGTCGGGTCGTTGAAGAACTCGGCCGAGAACGGGTCGAACTCCACCGGCGGCCTGTTCAGTGTGGTGTCGGACATGCTGACTCTCCCCGGGTGGCGCTCACCGTATCTCTCGGCCTCCCCGGGTCGGATGGTACCGGGTACCGGCACCGGTCGGTGGAGCGCCGGGCGCCGGTGGCGCCGGGCCATGGCAGGCAGGGGTCGGCAGGATCATTCGACGGCGTGCTCCGTGCGGCCGTCGGGGAGGGTACGGCGGAGCGTGAACAGCCAACGCCCGTCCCGCTCCTCGTACCGGTCGAGGTAGCGACCCCAGTGGTCGAGCCCGTGGGCCATCAGCACGGCGAAGTAGCTCCGGCCGCTGGCGTGTGTGTGGTCCTCGACATCGATCTGGTGGGTGGCCACGAAGTGCCGGACGTGGTGCGTCCGACCCGGGACGCTGGCCGCGGCGTCCCACCGGCCCTTGGTGCCGCTGAAGACCGTGGCGATGGCATCGTGGCCCTCGTACCGCTGTACGTCCCCGCCGGCGTCCACCAGCTCCATGGCCGCGTCAGGGGCGAACAGGTCCAGGACCTGGGCGAACCGACCGGAGTCGGCGTTGGCGTTGTACCGGGCCACCAGGTCGCGGATCCCCTCACGGGCCGCCAGCTCCCAGACCTCCATCGGCCGGGCCCTACTCCTCGATGGCGATGGCGCGCTCCGGGCAGTTCTGGGCGGCCAGCCAGGCCTGGCTCTCCAGTCCGTCGGGCACCAGGGAGGCCAGGAGCACACTGTGTCCCTCGTCGTCGGTGTCGAACAGCTCGGGGGCCAGTGAGTAGCACCGGCCGTGGCCGGTGCACAGCTCGGAGTCGAGAACGATGCGCACGATGGGCCAGCCTAACTCCCGCACCCGTCCGCGGGCGCCCGCCAGGGAGCGCCGGAGTGACGGCTCAGGACGGCTGGGCCACCGGATAGTCCCGGAGCTCGGGCAGGACGTGCTCGGCGAAATCGGTGATCCCCTCGACGGCGTCCTTGGTGCTCCGGAACGGCTTGACCAGCACCCGGGCCACGCCGGCATCGGCATAGCCCTTGAGGTCCTCGAGCCCGACCCCGCCGGCCCCCAGTGTGATCTCGACTACCCCGGGTCGACCGGCCTCCCGCCGGAGGCTGGCCAGGTAGGCGGCCCGCTCGGGGATCTGCTCCACCGTGTGGTTCATCGGGATCCACCCGTCACCGAGCAGGGCGGCCCGGCGCAGGGCGGCCGGACCGTCCCCGCCGATGTGGAGGCTGGGCCATGGCCTGTGGGTCGGCTTGGGCTCGAACATGACCGGGCCGAAGTCGAAGAACTCCCCGTGGTGCTCGACGACCTCCTCGCTCCAGAGTCGCCGGCACACCCCGATGGCCTCGTCCACCCGTCGGCCCCGGGTGGCGAAGTCGAGGCCCACCGCCTCCCACTCGGACTCGAGCCAGCTGGCCCCGATGCCGAACTCCACCCGGCCCCGCGAGATCACGTCGAGGGTGGTGACGGAGCGGGCCACGGTGAAGGGGTGGCGGAGGCCGATGTTGTAGACCTGGGTGCCGAAGCGGATCTGTCGGGTCTTGCCGGCCAGATACCCCAGATAGGCGAAGACGTCGTAGATGGGGACGTCGGGCGGGATGGGAGGGTGGTCGGACCCGGCGAAGGGGCTTCCCTCCGAGCGCACCGGGATGACCAGGTGCTCGGGCATCCACACCGACTCGTAGCCCAGGCCGTCGGCCGCCACGGTGATCTCCTCCCAGGCCGAGGGGCGGAGCATTCCGAGTGAGATGCCGATCTTCATGGAGCCGCCTCCAGGGCCGAGGAGTGGGGTGCTGGGACCGGTCACCGGGGACCGGTCCCCACGTTCTACCTCCCGAGCGCGGTGGTCTGGGCCAGCTCGGCGGCGGCGGCCATGGTGTCGAGCACCACGTACTCGTAGGCGGCCATGGCCGGGTTGTCGGCGTCGCCGGCCACCACCCGTGCATACCCGGCCTCGAGCACGATGGCCAGCTTGAACCGGGCCAGGATCACGTAGTAGTCGATCTCGTCCACGTTGCGTCCGCTGACGGTGGCGTAGTGGTCGAGCATCTCCCGGCCGCTGGGCATTCCCGTGGTGTCGACGTACCCCTTGGTCCGGTCCTCACCCGGTTCGGTCCAGCCGTTCATCACCCAGGCCAGGTCGAGCAGGGGGTCGCCCACCGTGGACATCTCCCAGTCGACCATGGCCGCCAGCCGTGCCGGGGCCCCGTGGGAGAACATCACGTTGGCGAACTGGTAGTCGCCGTGGATGATGCCCGGCTCCCACTGGCTGGGCTTGTGCCGGCTCAGCCAGTCGGCGGTCACGTCCAGCCCCGGGATGTCCCGGAACTTGACCGCGTTCAGGTGGGCCATCCACCGGTCCACCTGCCGGTCGTGGAAGCCGTCGGGCTTGCCGAAGCCCTCGAGGCCCTGTGCCTTCCAGTCCACCCGCGCCAGGCGGGCGATGCCGTCGACCAGCTCGATGCCCAGTCCGTGACGGGCCTGGAGGTCGACGTCGAACGGTGCCGGCCACCCGTCCATGTTCATGGGCGACCAGCCGTCTACCAGGCTCATCAAGTAGAAGGACGATCCGATGACCGAGTCGTCGCTGCAGGCGGCGTAGGCCTCGGGATGGGGCACGTCGGTGCCGTTGAGGGCGTGCAGCACCCGGTATTCGCGGAGCATGGTCTCGTTGCGGCCCTTCGGCACCACCCGGGGCGGACGCCGCAGGACGGCGTGGAAGTCGCCCCGGCGGATCTCGAAGATCTCGTTGGACGCCCCGCCGCTGATGAACGAGGAGGTCACCGGCTCGCCCTGGCCCGGAAGGTCCTGGGTGTCCATCCACTGGCCCAGGCGTTCGACGTGCACCAGTCCGGCCGTGCGGGCGGCGATGGCCGCTTCCTCTTCTGGGGTGCGCTTGGCCACGGGCTCATGCTCCTTTAGGGGGTGCGGATACTGCGTCTCGGGGTGCGAACAGTGCGTCGGATGGGGATGGTGCGTCGTCGGACATCGGGTTCATCCCGCCGGGGCGGCGTCGTCGGGATACGGCTCGACGAAGGCGCTCTGGGTGGCGGCCACCAGGCCGTTGGTCAGCTCGACCGGTGGCGCCTCGGTGACCGGATGGGCCACCCGGGAGGCCATGATGCCCTCCCGCCGGCGGAGGGCGAACATGCTCTCCCGTCGACCCGAGTAGGAGGTCGGCCGGCCCACCATCCAGACGATGCCCTCGGCCGCCACCTCCGAGGGCTCCCAGCCCGAGTGGTCGGCGCCCGGGGTGTTGGCCACGAACCCCTCGGAGGCCACGGCCACGTCGATGCGGAAGCAGTTGACGGCGATCTGGTCGTGGGCCAGCTGGGAGGCGGCATCCACGGTCATGCGCTCCAGCGCCACCTTGGACATCCCGTAGGCCATCAGGGACGGATGGGGGTAGAGGGCGGCGACCGAGGAGACGTTGACCACCGAGCCGCCCCCGGCGGCGCGCATGGCCGGGACGGCTTGGCGGAGGGCGATCATCGGGGCCCGCATGTTGACCTGCATGACCAGATCGAACCGGTGCAGGGGGATGTCGAGGTCGCCCACGAAGGTGATGGCGGCGTTGTTGATCAGGACGTCCAGGCGGCCGAAGTGGTCGATGGTGGTGGCCACCATGGCCTCCACCTCGGCGTCGACGGCCAGGTTGGTGGGGACGGCCAGGGCCCTCCGTCCGGCCGCCTCGACCCGGGCCACCGTCTCGTCGATGGTGCCCGCCGTGCGCTGGGGCTGCTGGCGGGTGGACCGGGCGGCACAGGCCACATGACAGCCGGCCTCGGCCAGCGCCACCGCGGTGGCCGCGCCCACGCCCCGGCTGGCCCCGGTGACCAGGGCCACCTTCCCGTCGAGATCGTCCACAGGGCTCCTTCCCAGGGGTCGGGCACTCGCCGCCCCGGGTCCTCGGTGCGTCACTTCGCCCCGAGCACAAACATTCTGTATGTTGGATACGTCATGAATCAAGCCGGCAGCTCTCAGGCGGTGCCACGGCCACCTCGGGACGGTCCCCCCGGGGATCCGGCCCCCGACGGGCGGGCGCGTGTCGTGGATCCCCCCGGCCTCCGGGCGGCCCACGTGCGGGACACCCGCCGGGCCCTGCTGACCGCGGCCCGGGAGCTGTTCGCAGCCAACGGCTTCCAGGCCACCCGCACCGAGGAGATCGTCCAACGGGCCGGCCTGACCCGGGGGGCGCTCTACCACCACTTCCGCGACAAGGAGGACCTGTTCCGGGCGGTGTACGCCGAGGTGACCGCCGAAGTCACCGCCTCGCTGCGGCGACGGTCGGAGGACCGGCACGTCAGCGCCTGGGACCTCTTCCAGGCCAACAGCGAGGTGTACCTCGACGCCGCCTCGACCAATCCGGCCTACCGGCAGATCGTGCTGATCGACGGGCCGGCGGTCCTCGGTTGGAACTCGCTCTCGGCGCGGGGGGACGGACCCACCCATCAGATCATGGGCTACCTGCGCGACGCCGTGGCCGAAGGGGTGCTCGAACCCCAACCCGTCGAGCCGCTGGCCCACCTGCTCTCCGCGCTGGGCACCGGCGCCGCCCTCTACGTGGCCCACGCCGAGGACCCCGAAGCGGCCCGGCGGGAGGTCGGCACCTGCAGCGAGCGGTTCCTCTCCGGGCTCGGGGTGCACCCGCCCGGCCCATCCGACTGACCCGCCACGACACCACGCATCACCGACCCACACCGAAGCGACACCGAACGCACACCGAAGCAACGACCGAAAGGACCCCCCGATGGCCTGGGATTTCTCTACCGAACCGGAGTTCCAAACGAAGCTGGACTGGGCTCGCCAGTTCGTCGCCGACAAGGTCGAGCCGCTCGACATCCTCTATCCGCACAAGCAGTTCCATCCCCTCGACGACGAGCTGCGGCCCATCGTCGATCCCATGAAGCAGGAGGTGCGGGACCACGACCTGTGGGCCGCCCACCTCGGGCCGGAGCTCGGTGGCAAGGGGTACGGGCAGGTCAAGCTGGCCCTGCTCAACGAGATCCTGGGCGTGTCGGCCTGGGCCCCCATCGTGTTCGGCACCCAGGCCCCCGACACCGGCAACGCCGAGATCATCGCCCACTACGGGACCGAGGAGCAGAAGGAGAAGTACCTCCAGCCGCTGCTCGACGGCGAGGTCTTCTCCTGCTACTCGATGACCGAGCCCCAGGCCGGCTCCGACCCCCAGCAGTTCACCTGCGCGGCGGTGAAGGATGGCGACGAGTGGGTCATCAACGGCTGGAAGTTCTTCTCGTCCAACGCCCGCACGGCGTCCTTCCTCATCGTCATGGCCATCACCGACCCCGACGTGAGCATCTACCAGGGCGCCTCGATGTTCCTGGTCCCGACGGACACCCCCGGGGTCAACATGACCCGCCACATCGGCCTGGCCGGTGAGTCCGAGGACGAGGGCATGCACGCCCTCATCCACTACGAGGACGTGCGGGTTCCGGCCGAGAACCTGCTGGGTGGGGCGGGCCAGGCGTTCGCCATCGCCCAGACCCGGCTGGGCGGGGGGCGGGTCCATCACGCCATGCGCACGGTGGCCACCTGCCAGCGGGCCCTCGACCTGCTGTGCGAGCGCGTGCTCAGTCGCGAGACCCAGGGCAGCCTGCTGGCCCGGAAGCAATTCATCCAGGGGGACATCGCCGACTCCTATGCCGAGCTCCAGCAGTTCCGCCTCCTGGTCCTGTACACGGCGTGGGAGATCGACCAGGTCAAGGACTACCGGCGCACCCGCAAGAACATCGCCGCCATCAAGGCCCTGACCCCCAAGGTGGCCCACGACGCGGTGTGGCGCTCCATGCACGCCCACGGGGCGCTGGGGGTGTCCAACGAGATGCCGTTCGGCAGCATGTGGATGATGGCCCCCGTCATGAGCGTGGTCGACGGCCCCACCGAGGTCCACAAAGTCACCGTGGCCCGCGAGGTGCTGAAGGACTACCAACCGTCCCCGGGCCTGTGGCCCACGGCCCACCTGCCGGCCAAGCGCGAGGAGGCCCGGCGCAAGCTGGCCGCCCACCTCGAGCACGTCATCGGCAACTCGTGAGCCGGGTCCGTGCGCGCCGTCCGGTGTGAGCAGTACGGCCCCCCCGCCTCGGTGGTGGTGGCCGAGGTCGACGATCCGGTGGCCGGCGAGGGTCAGGTGGTGGTGGACGTGGCCGCCGCCGCCGCCAACTTCCCCGACGTCCTGGTGGTGGCGGACAAGTACCAGGTCACCATCCCGGTGCCCTTCACCGTGGGCAGCGAGTTCGCCGGCACGGTGGCCTCGCTCGGGCCGGGGGTGGAGGGCCTGGCCGTGGGCGACCGGGTGATGGGCTCCACGCTGTTCGGCGCCTTCGCCGACCAGGTGGTGGTGTCGGCCGGCGCCCTGCAGCCGGTGGACCCGGCCATCGACCTGGTGTCGGCGGCGGCCTCCGGCGTGGCCCACCGCACCGCCTATCACGCGCTACGCAGCTTCGCCCGGGTCCAACCCGGGGAGTGGGTGGTGGTCCTCGGGGCGGCCGGTGGGGTCGGGCTGGCCGCAGTGGAGCTGGCCACGTTGCTCGGGGCCCGGGTGGTGGCGGCCGCGTCCACGCCGGAGAAGCTGGCCCTGTGCGCCGAGCGGGGGGCGGTGGCGGGGGTCGACTACACCACCGAGGACCTGAAGGACCGGATCAAGGAGCTGACCGGGGGCGGCGCCGACACGGTCGTCGACCCGGTGGGGGGCCCGGCCGCCGAGGCCGCGCTCCGGGCCCTGGCCTGGGGCGGCCGGTACGTCACCGTGGGCTTCGCCTCGGGGGAGATCCCGAGGATCCCGCTCAACCTGGTGCTCCTGAAGGGTGTGGTGGTGACCGGGTTCACCTTGGGGGGCTTCGCCGTCCACCAGCCGGACGACTTCGTCCGGGACCAGGACGAGCTGACCGAGCTCTACCGCTCGGGGCGGTTCACCCCGCACATCTCGGCCCGCTATCCCCTGGAGGGGGCGGGTCGGGCCCTGGAGGACCTGGCCGAGCGACGGGCGCTGGGCAAGGTCCTGGTGGTGCCGTCGGACTGAGGGTTCGGGCGGCGGCGCTCCGGATCGGTCCCGTCGATGCGGTCGGTCCGGTGACGCCGCTCAGGGTACGGCCGGCGGGGCCAGCTCGTCCCGCACCACCCGGCGCAGCACCTTGCCGGTGGCCGTGGTGGGCAGCTCCTCGCGTACCTCGATGACACTCGGGGTCTTGAGGGATCCCAGGGACTGGCGGACCCAGACCGTCAGTTCCTCCACGACCGCCTCGTCCCCGCCCTCCCCGACGTGGGGCGCCAGGACCACGGCGGCGGCCACCGACTCGCCCCACTCCGGATGGGGTACGCCCACCACCACGGCGGCCCGCACCGAGGCGTGGCGCAGGAGGGTGTCCTCGATCTCGGCCGGGGACAGGTTCTCTCCGCCCTTGATGATCACGTCGTCGGCCCGGCCCTCGACGAACAGGTACCCGTGCTCGTCCACGAAGCCGACGTCGCCGGTGACCAGCCAGCCGCCGCTGTCGACTCCGGAGGCCGTGTCCAGGTACTCCCCGCTCACCTGGGGTCCCCGCACCCGGATGAGGCCTCGCGTCCCTACGGCCACCTCGGCCCCCGTCCTCTCGCCCACCACCAGCACCTCCACCCCGGGGAGGGGCTGGCCCACCGACTCCAGTCGGCGCCGGACATCCGGGTCGTCGCTGGACAGCGCCAGGCGGTGGTCGTCGGGCCCCAGCACGGCAATGGTGGAGGACGTCTCGGTCAGCCCGTAGGCGTTGACGAAGCCGACGTCGGGGAAGAGCTCGAGGGCGCGCTCGAGGATGGGCGCCGCCATACGGGCCCCGCCGTAGGAGACCGAGCGAAGGGTGGGCACCCGCAGCTCGGGGTCCGACTCCATGCACTGGACGATCCGGGCCAGCATGGTCGGGACCACGAAGGCGTGGGTGGCCCCCTGGTCCCTGGCCAGCTCGAGCCACGCCTCCGGTGTGAAGGCGGGGAGCGGAAGGAGCCGGCGGCCGGAGTAGATCGAGCTCAGCACCGCGGCCACTCCGGCGATGTGGAACGGGGGGGCGGCCAGCACCAGGGCCTCGTCCTCGCCGGCCCCGGCGAATTCGACGGTGTCCATGACGTACGAGAGCAGGTTGTCGTGGCTGAGCACGGCGGCCTTGGGCGAGCCCGACGAGCCGCTGGTGAACAGGATGACGGCGGCCCGCTCCGGCTCGGGCTCGTACTCGCCGGCGGGGCGCTCGCCGTCGGCGGCCGAGGTCAGGCGGTCGAGCCACGCCGACCGCTCGGTGGCCGGTGGGTCGGACAGTTCGGGGACCAGGGTCGTCGAGGCCACCACGGCGGGGTGGTCGAGCCGGCCCACCTGGTTGCGCAGGGACTCCGCGGGCAGCCGGAAGTTGAGGGGGGCGTAGGACGCTCCGGCCCACGCCGCGCCGAACAGGGCGGTGGGGACGGCCGCGGAGCTCACGTCGGCGTAGGCCAGGGTGCCGGCCCCCGCCGCGGTCAGCTCACCGGCCGCCGCCCGGGCCAGGAGGCGGAGCTCGTCGTAGGTGCGGTGCTCTCCTCCCTCGGTGAGCGCGACACGGTCGCCCAGGGTGTCGGCCACCAGGTCCAGCAGCATGGCGATGTTCAACGTGGGCGTCCAGAGGAGAGCATGGGCGTGGTCACCCTAATGAGCCGGGTCACCGCGGGACAATTGCCACCGGCGCCGTGCAGGTGTCCGGTGCCGCCGCCCTCACCCCTCGAGGCGGTCGACCAGGCCCCAGGACCGGGCGGTCTCGGCGTCGATCCACGGTCGCCCGACCGCCAGCTGCATGGTGGCGTGCCGGCCGATGCGGCGGGGCAGGCTGACGGTGCCCCCGGCCCCGGGGATGAGCCCGAGACGGACCTCCGGCAGCGAGATGCGGGTGGACCGGTCGGCCACCACCAGTCCGGCGAAGGCGGCCAGCTCGACGCCCGATCCCACCGTGGAGCCGTGGACGTGCACCGTGGTCCGGCCGGACAGGTCGGCCAGCATCCGACCCGCGCTGCGCTGCAGCCGGACCAGGTGGGCGGTGGCCGGGTCCGGGCGGGAGCCGAACTCGTCGAGGTCTCCGCCGCTGCAGAAGGAGTCCCCCGCCCCCCGCACCACGACGGCGGTCACCGAGGGGTCAGCCACCGCCACCTGGAGCGCCGCCACGAGCTCGTCCCGCATCGCCGCGTTGAAGGCGTTCAGCACGTGGGGGCGATGCAGGGTGACGGCAAGCTCGTGGCCCCGGCGCTCCACCAGCACCGGTGGACCCTCCTCGCCCGGGTGGTCCCGGGCCGGGGCACCGCCTCGCCATGCGGTGAACTCCGGACCGGCCTGGAGCAGTCCGTAGGCCATCGACTCGGCCACCAGCCCCTGGGCCACCGTCCGGCCCTCGCCGCCCCGCAGCAGCAGGGCCAGGGCGATGGAGGCCAGCGGGTTGGCCGCCACCGTCTCCAGGGCGGCCGCCAGCTCGGGGCTGTCGGGCGCCACGACCAGGTCGGCCCACTTGGGCCGCCGGCCGGGGTCCGACACCACCGCCACCACCACGGCGGGCAGCATGGCCAGGCGGCCCAGGGGCCCGGGGGCCAGGGTGTCGGAGAGTTCGTCTCCGGCCACCAGGACCGAGGCCGACTCGAGCCCTACAATCCTCTCGAACGCCTCTCCGGCCTCGAGCACGGCGACGAACTCCGATCCGGAGAGCCGCACGGGGTCCATGAGCCGATGGTAACGAGTCGTCGCCCCCGGCGGGGGGGGTGACCGACCGAGACGAGGGACCGCGGTGCCCAGCAGTGATCGACCCACGGCAGTGAGGGGGGAAGGCCCGGTCCGGGCGTCCGCCGGGGCCCGGACCGACGCGGCGGCGTGGGCCGCCTCGGGGCTGCTGGCCCTCACCGGACGGCCCGGCGGCCCGGCGTTGGGACCTCCACTGGCCCTGGTCGAGGGGATCGGGGCCTGGGCCGGCCGGCTGACCGCGACCTCCTCGGCGCTGGGCGCTCCGGTGGCCGTCCATCCCCTGGCCCTGCTGGCGGCGCGGGCCGCCATGACCGGCCTGACCCGGGGCGGCGACATCAGTTGCGGCGGCGGCACCCGCCTCCTGCGCTGCGCCGACGGATGGGTGGCGGTGTCCCTGACCCGTGAGGACGACTGGGAGCTGGTGGCGGCGTGGCTGGGCCGGGCCCAGCCGGTGGACCAGGGTGACTGGGCCGCCGTGTCCGCCGCCGTGGCCCGCTCGGAGAGCGCCGAACTGCGGGCCGGGGCGGAGCTGCTGGGGCTGCCGGTGGGGGTGCTCGGCGAACGCCGCCCCGACCGAGGGTCGGCCGCGGCCTCTTCGGGCGATGCGCTCGGGATCCACGGGATACGCGCCCGGCACCTCCGGTCGGCGCCCCCCCTCCCCACCGCCGCCGGACTGGTGGTGGTGGACCTCTCGTCCCTGTGGGCCGGTCCGCTGGTCGGTCACCTGCTCCTCCGGGCGGGGGCCCGGGTCGTGAAGGTCGAGTCGACCACGCGCCCGGACGGAGCCCGCCGCGGCTCCCCGCGCTTCTTCCGTCACCTCAACGGGGGCAAGGAGTCCGTGGCCCTCGACTTCGCCTCGGCCTCGGGGCGTCGACAGCTCGGCCGACTGGTGGCCCGGGCCGACGTGGTCATCACCGGGTCCCGCCCCCGGGCCCTCGAGCAGCTGGGCCTCGACCTCGAGGACCGGGTCCGTGGCGGGCCGACCCGCCTCTGGCTGTCCGTCAGCGGGTACGGGATGCAGGGCCCATCGGGCGCCCGGGTGGCCTTCGGGGACGATGCCGCCGTGGCCGGGGGCCTGGTGGCCTGGGACGGGGAGGGCCCGTGCTTCTGCGGCGACGCCGTCGCCGACCCGATCACCGGCCTGGCCCTGGCCGTCGCCGCCCTCACCGCCCTCACCGAGGGAGGGGCCTGGGTCCTCGACGCCTCCATGGCCGACGTCGCCGGCGGCCTCTGCGGCGGCCCGGGCCTCCCCGTGGCCGGGCTGCCCGCCCACCCGCCGCCCGACCCCGGCGACGGTTCGACACCGGAGGTGCGGGATCTCGGGGCGGACACCGAGGCCGTGCTCGCCTCCCTGGCCGGGGGGTGATCCGGGACGCGCACGGGACGCCCGGCGCCGGGACGGAAGTGCCATTCTCGCTCCAGGACTACGGAATACGTCCCGGTCGATATGATTCTTTCCGACGGGGCAGCACGGGTCGCGTTCGGTGCCCCCGGGCACCGAAGTCCGGGGGAGACCGGAGGAGGAGGTTCGAGATGGAGATCAACGACATGGTGCTGGTGAGCGTCGACGACCACGTCGTCGAGCCGCCCGACCTGTTCGACGGCCGCCTGCCGGCCAAGTACGTCGGACCTGGCCCCCAAGTTCATCACCAGCGACGACGGCACCAACGTCTGGCTCTACGAGGGCAACGAGCATCCCCAACGTCGGCCTCAACGCCGTGGCCGGCCGGCCCCGCGAGGAGTACGGCATCGAGCCGACCTCCTTCGACGAGCTGCGGCCCGGCTGCTACGACATCGACGAGCGGGTCAAGGACATGGACGCCAACGGCGTGCTCGGCTCGATGTGCTTCCCGTCGTTCCCGCAGTTCTGCGGCCAGCTCTTCGCCCGGACCGAGGACAAGGACGTGGCCCTGGCCATGATCCGGGCCTACAACGACTGGCACATCGACGAGTGGTGCGGCACCTACCCGGGCCGGTTCATCCCCTGCTCGCATCCCGGCCATCTGGGACCCCGAGGTCCTGGCCGCCGAGGTGCGGCGCACGGCGGCCAAGGGCGCCCACGCCGTCACCTTCTCGGAGAACCCGTCCAAGCTGGGCTGGCCGAGCTTCCACTCCGACCACTGGGACCCGTTCTGGCAGGCCTGCAGCGACGAGGCGGTCGTGGTGTGCCTGCACATCGGCTCGTCGTCGCGAGATGGTGATCACCGTCGCCCGACGCCCCGATCGACTGCCTCATCACGCTCACCCCGATGAACATCGTGCAGGCCGCCGCCGACCTGGTGTGGTCGCCGGTGCTGCGCAAGTTCCCCGACCTGCAAGGTCGCGCTGTCCGAGGGCGGCATCGGCTGGATCCCTACTTCCTCGAGCGCATCGACTACATCTACGACCGCCACCACGCCTGGACGGGGCAGGACTTCGGCGACCAGCTGCCGAGCGAGGTGTTCAACGAGCACGTCCTCACCTGCTTCATCGACGACCCGTTCGGCGTGGCCAGCCGCGACTTCCTGGACATGGACAACGTCATGTGGGAGTGCGACTACCCGCACTCCGACTCGACCTGGCCGACCGCGCCCGAGACGCTGATGAAGTAGCTGGACGGGGTCTCCGACGACGACATCGACCGGATCACCCACCTCAACGCCATGCGGCACTTCCACTACGACCCCTTCACGGTGCTCGGGGGGCAAGGAGCACTGCACGGTCGGTGCCCTGCGCCGGCAGGCCATGGGCCACGACGTGTCCATCCAGTCCCGGAACATGGCCAGCATCGGGAAGCGGGGGACCAAGTCCGTCGACCTGATGTCCGGCTTGCACTCGTCCTAGGTCCGCCGGCCGCCGGTTCGGGGCGGCCGCCCACCACACCCACCTGAAGGGGGAACGCCGTCATGGCCGACGCACTGGCCGGTTTCCGCGTGCTCGAAGTGGCGGCCTGGACCTTCGTCCCGGCTGCCGGCGCCGTCATGGCCGACTGGGGCGCCGACGTCATCAAGGTCGAGCATCCGGTCGGCGGTGATCCCCAACGGGGGCTCATCTCCATGGGCCTCGTCCCCGGTGGACCCGATGCGGTCAACTACATCATCGAGCAGCCCAACCGGGGCAAGCGGAGCATCGGGCTGGACATCAGCACCGACGAGGGCCGTGCACTGCTGTACAGGATCGTCGAGACGGCGGACGTCTTCCTCACCAGCTTCCTGCCCGACACCCTCCTGCGGCTCAAGATCGACGTGGACAGCATCCGGGCCGTCAACCCGGACATCGTCTACGCCCGGGGCACCGGCCAGGGTCCGCACGGACCCGACCGCCAGAAGGGGGGCTACGACGGCGCCACCTACTGGGCCCGCGGCGGGGTGGCCAACGCCCTGACCCCGGCGGACAGCGAGTGGCCGGTGGGTGGCCGGCCGGCCTTCGGCGACCTGGCCGGCGGCATGGCCATCGCCGGCGGCATCGCCGCGGGCCTCCTCCAGCGGGCCACCTCGGGGGTGGCCCCCGTCGTGGACGTGTCGCTGTTGGGCCTGGCCATGTGGCAGCTGTCCCCGGACATCGTGGCCTCCGGCCTCTACGGAGGCGATCCCATGCCCAAGTTCGACCGCAGCGCCTCCCCCAACCCGCTGGTGGGCAACTACCGCACCAGCGACGGGCGCTTCATCACCCTCATGATGCTGCAGTCGGACCGGTTCTGGCCCGACTTCTGCGAGCACATCGGCCGGCCCGACCTCGTCACCGACCCCCGGTTCGTCGACGGGGCCGCCCGCTACGCCAACGGCCGGGAGTGCGTGGCCATCATCGACGAGGTCTTCGCCTCCAGGACCTTCGAGGAGTGGAAGCAGGCCCTGGCCACCCTGGCCGGGGTGTGGGCCCCGGGACAGATGGCCAGCGAGCTGGTCGACGACGTGCAGGTGCAGGCCAACGGGTACCTGTCCCGGGTGGAGCGGGCCGACGGCAAGTCCTACGACCTGGTGGCCAACCCGGTCCAGATGGACGAGACCGCCGATCAGCTGGTGGCGGCCCCCGAGCACGGCCAGCACACCGAGGAGATCCTCCTCGAGCTGGGCCTGGACTGGGACCAGATCATCGCCCACAAGGAGTCGGGCGCCATCCTCTGACGCCCGCCGGCCCGGCGTCGCAACCGGCGACGCCCACCGGCTACTTGGGCGGGAAGCGCAACGCCCCGTCGAGCCGGATGTTCTCGCCGTTGAGGTAGGGGTTGGTCACGATGCTCTCCACCAGCCGGGCGAACTCGTCGGGCAGGCCCATGCGCTTGGGGAAGATGATGCTCTCCACCAGCTTCTCCTTCAGGGCCTCCGGGGCGCTCTCCATGAGCGGCGTGCCCATGGTGCCCGGGGCGATGGCGCAGACCCGGATGCCCACCGGGGCCAGGTCACGGGCCAGCGGCAGGCTCATGCCCAGCACCGCGGCCTTCGAGGCGCCGTAGGCCACCTGCCCGGTCTGGCCCTCGTAGCCGGCGATGGACGCCGTGTTGACCACCACGCCACGCTGGCCGTACTCGTCGGCCTCGTTGGTGGCCATCCGGGCGGCGGCCAACCGGGTCACGTTGAAGGTGCCCACCGTGTTGAGCTCGACCGTGAACCGGAAGGCCTCGATGTCCATGGGCTCGTTGTCGCGCGAGAGGGTCCGGCCCCCGGCACCGCCGCCGGCCACGTTGACCAGCACGGCCAGGGGGGCCAGGGCGGTTGCCGCGTCGAGGGCTGCGGTGACGTCGGCCTCGCTGTTGATGTCGCCGCCCACCGCGCTGCCGCCGCCCAGCTCCTCGACCAGGGCCTGGCCGGCCTCGAGGGCGCGGTCGAACACCACCACCTGCATTCCCAGGGCGGTCAGGCGCCGGACCGTGGCGGCCCCCAGGCCGCCGGCCCCTCCGGTGACGATGGCGGACCGTTCGTTCCACTGCATGGTTGTACTCCTCGGGCTCGGTGCGGTTCAGGGTTTGGTGGCCGTGGGCGAGGCTCGACCGGGGCGTCGGCGTACCCCGGTGAGCGGGGCGGGACGTCCGGGCGGCCTGTTCAGCCGGCGGCCGGTGCGATGACCATCGGGAAATAGTCGATGGACCGGATACCGCCGGTATACATCAGCTCGTGGCCCTCCACGACCGAGTACTCGGGGATGCGCCGGTGCCACTCCCGCAGGGCCACCCGCAGCTCCAGGCGGGCCAGGTGGGAGCCGAGGCAGCGGTGGACGCCGCCCCCGAAGGCGACGTGCCGGTTGACCTCACGGTCGAAGCGGACCACGTCGGCGTCGGGCACGTCGGCCTCGTCGGTGTTGACCGAGCCGATCATGACCATGACGTTGTCGCCCTTGTGGACGGGGCACCCGGCCAGCTCGGTGTCCTCCATGGCCACCCGGGCCACGCCCATCACCGGGGTCTCCCAGCGGAGGAGCTCCTCGATGGCCGTCGGGATGACGCCGGGGTCGTCGACGAGCTGCCGGCGCTGGTCGGGATGCTGGCCGAGAGGTAGGCGAACATGCAGTCGAGCGTGGCCGTCACCGTGTCGAGCCCGGCGATCAGGAACAGGAAGCAGATGTCGAGGATGTCCTCGCGGGTCAGCCTGGTCCCCGTCCACCTCGGCGTCGAGGAACCGGCGACAGGAGGTCGTCCTCGCCGCTTCTGCTCGCGCTCGTCGAGGACCTCGTTGAAGTAGTCGTAGACCGAGTCGGCGATCTCCTGCTGGTAGTCGTTGGCCGTCTTGCTGCCGAACCGGGTGCCGGTGACCACGGTCGGGCCGGATGATCCCGTCCTTCATGGTCAGGAACCGCGTGCAGCTCCTCGAGGGGCAGGCCGAGCAGGGTCAGGAACACCTGGGAGGGGAAGGGGACCGAGAACTCCTTGGCGAAGTCGACCTCGCCCCGGTCGATGAAGCCGTCGATCAGATCGTTGACCGTGGTCGCCACCGAGTCCTCGATGAGGGCCATCTGGCGGGGGGCGAAGATCGGGTCGAGCAGCTTGCGGTACTTCTTGTGCTCCGGCGGGTCGATCTGCAGCGGGATCATGGGCCGATGGTTCTTGAGGTCGACAGCATCGACGTTGGACGAGAAGATCTCGGGATGACGGAAGACCTCGTCCACCTCGACCTTGCGGGTGACCACCACGCCCATGCCCTCCACCGACATGACCGGCATGGAGTCCCGGAGCTCCTTGAACATGGGCTGGGGATGTCTGGCCGTCTCGGGGTCCATGGCGGCGAACGGGCTGTCGCTGCCCCCTTCCTCGGATGCAGCCGGTGTCTCGTCCATGTACGCTCCTCGTGCCCTGAAATTGGCGTTCTCATGATGGCACATACGTCATCTTCAAGCGAACGATCGTCGGGCCCGCGCCCGCTGCTCCCGCACCCCAGCCCGAAAGGAAGCGGCCCCATGCCACCGAACCCCCATCCGCCCCCCGGTACGTCCCCGGCCCCGAGGAGGCGACCCCGGTGCTGGTGATCCGGGAGCGCACCGGTCGGGTCGAGACCCTGACCCTCAACCGTCCCGAAGCGGCCAACTCGCTCAACCCGCCCCTGATGGCCGAGCTCGGGACGGCACTGCACGAGATCCTCCTCGACGGGGACGTGCGGGCCGTGGTGATCACCGGGGCCGGGGACCGGATCTTCTGCGCCGGCATGGACCTGAGCGCCCTCGGCGAGTTCGGCGGCGACCCGGCCACCACGGCCGATCCCGACGGAGCCGCCACCGTGGCCGGCTTCCTCGACGGCCACTACGAGAAGCCGCTCATCGCCGCCGTCAACGGCGCCGCCGTGGGCGGGGGCCTCGAGATGGTGATGGCCTGCGACCTGGTGGTGGCGGCCGAGCATGCCCGGTTCGGCCTGCCCGAGGTCAAGCGGGGGCTGTACGCAGCCGGCGGCGGGACCCGGCTGTCCCAGCGCATCCCCCAGACCCTGGCCCTCGAGATGGGACTCACCGGACGGCTCATCGGCGCCGAGCGCGCCGCCCAGTTCGGCCTCGTCAACCAGGTCGTCCCGGCGGGCGAGCTCCTCGGGGCGGCCCACGCGTTGGCCGCCGAGGTGGCGGCCAACGGCCCGTTGGGCGTCCGACTGACCAAACGCCTGATGCGCCGGGCCGTGGACCAGGGCTCCGAAGTCGGGCGGGCCACCCCCGAGGAGAACGCCGCCATCTTCGGGAGCGAGGACGCCGCCGAGGGTGCGACGGCGTTCCTGGAGAAGCGGGACGCCGTCTTCCGAGGCCGATGAGCGGGCCCGGACGGGACGCCGCGGCAACCCCGCCGGTCCCGGCCGGTGGCCCGGCCCTGGAGTACCACCTGGGTCACCGGGCCACCGAGCATCCCGACCGGCCGGCCGTGATCATGTCGGGCAGCGGCGTGGTGACCACCTACCGGATGCTCGACGAGCGGTCCAGCCGACTGGCCCACGCACTGCGGGAGGCGGGACTGCGCACGGGCGACCACCTGGCCGTCATGATGGAGAACAGCTCGGCCCTGCTCGAGGTGACCTGGGCGGCCCAGCGGGCCGGGCTCTACTACACGGCCCTCAACAGCCATCTGGGCCACGGCGAGGTGCAGCACATCCTGGACGACTGCGGGGCGGAGGCCTTCTTCGTGTCGGCCCGCCTCGGTGAGGTCGCCGGGCGGCTGACGCTCGACCGGGTCCGGTTCCGGGTGGCGGTGGGCGGACAGGTCCCGGGCTTCGAGCCCTACGACCGGGTGCTGGCCCGAGGGGTCCCCACCCCCGTCGACGACGAGGCCGAGGGTCGCGAGATGCTCTACTCGTCGGGCACCACCGGGGTCCCGAAGGGGGTCCGCAAGACCCTGACCCCGGGACCGCCGGGCGATCCGGAGTCGGCCCCCGTGCAGATCGCCACGTTCATCGGGGCGCGCGGCATCGGGAACGACGCCGTCTACCTGTCGCCGGCCCCGCTCTACCATTCGGCCCCGCTGGTCTACTGCATGGCCGTCCACCGGCTGGGTGGCACCTGCGTGGTCATGGAGTCGTTCGATGCGGCACAGTGCCTCGGTGCCATCGAGCGCTACCGGGTCACCCACGCCCAGTTCGTGCCCACCATGTTCACCCGCATGCTGCGCCTGCCCGAGGAGGAGCGGCTGGCCTACGACCTGTCCAGCCTGGAGTGGGCGGTCCACGCCGCCGCCCCCTGCCCCATCCCGGTCAAGCAGCAGATGCTGGCCTGGTGGGGTCCGATCATCCACGAGTACTACGCCGGCACCGAGGACATCGGGTCCTCCCAGATCACCCCGGAGGAGTGGCTGACCCACCCGGGCTCGGTGGGGCGACCGTTGGGCGAGGTGCACATCGTGGGGCCCGACGACGAGGAGGTGCCCGTGGGCCAGACGGGGACGGTGTACTTCGCCGGCGGGCGCCCGTTCGAGTACCACAACGACCCCGAGAAGACGGCCGGGATGCGCAACGCCCAGGGGTGGCGGACCCTGGGCGACGTCGGGCACCTCGACCAGGACGGGTACCTGTACCTGACCGACCGGGCCTCGGACATGGTGGTCTCCGGCGGGGTCAACATCTACCCGAGGGAGGCCGAGCTGGCGCTGACCGCCCACCCCCGGGTGGCCGACGCGGCCGTCTTCGGCGTGCCCGACGACGAGATGGGCGAGTCCCTGCTGGCGGTGGTCCAGCCGGACGACCCGGCCGATCCCCCGGACCCGACGAGCTGTTGGCCTGGTGCCGCGAGCACCTGGCCACCTACAAGTGTCCGCGGGCGGTGACGTTCATCGACGCCCTGCCCCGCGACCCCAGCGGCAAGCTGTTCAAGCGGCTCCTGCGCGACCCCTACTGGGAGGGGCGCTCCTCCCGCATCGTGTGAGCCCCGAAGGAGTGGGGTGACCGGCGACGGACGCCGCCGGTCGGCCGGACGGCCGGGACTCGGAAATGTCGCTCTCGGGTGGTGCGCTGTAGGATCTCGTCCCGGGGCAAAGAGCGTCCCACCCTCCGCCGGCCGTGTCCCGGACACGGCGCCGCCCTGCGGGGACGGGGGAACCGGACACACACCAGGGAGGGTCATGACCAGCACCGCTTCTCCATCCACGCAGTCCGAACTGGGCAGCGAGTCCCGGATGCTCATCGACGGAGCGCTGGTCGAGTCGTCGGCCGGCAACGGGTTCGACAACATCAACCCGGCCACCGAGGAGGTGATCGGCCAGACCACCGACGCCACCGCCGCCGACATGGAGCGGGCCATCATCGCCGCCCGCCGGGCCTTCGACGAGACCGGGTGGTCCACCGACCGGACGCTGCGCCAGCGCTGCCTGCGTCAGCTGCAGGAGGCCATCGTGGCCGAACAGGAGCTGTTCCGGGCCGAGCTGGTGGCCGAGGTGGGCACCCCGGTGATGGTCACCTACATGGCCCAGCTGGACGCGCCGCTGGAGGAGAGCCTCCTGTGGCCGGCCGAGCAGATCGACCACTTCCAGTGGGAGCGGCCCCTGCCCGACAACAACGCCTTCGGCCAGCCCAGCTGGCAGAAGGTGGTGAAGGAGCCGGTCGGCGTGGTCGGGGCCATCCTGCCGTGGAACTACCCGTTCGAGATCATCATGGCCAAGTTGGGCCAGGCCCTGGCCACCGGCAACTCCATGGTCATCAAGCCCGCCCCCGACACGCCGTGGAGCGCCACCCGCATCGGCCGCCTGATCGCCGAGCACACCGACATCCCGGCCGGGATCGTCAACATCGTCCCGTCGTCGGACCACCTGATCGGCGAGCAGCTGGTCACCGACCCCCGGGTGGACATGATCTCCTTCACCGGCTCCACGGCCACCGGCCGACGGATCATGGCCGCCGGCGCCCCCACCCTCAAGCGCCTCTTCCTCGAGCTGGGCGGCAAGTCGGCCGACATCATCCTGGAGGACGGCGACGTGGAGACCAAGATGGCCTTCTTCGGCTTCATGTGCATGCACGCCGGCCAGGGCTGCGCCATGCTCACCCGCACCCTCATCCACGAGTCGCGCTACGACGAGGCCGTCGAGCTGGCCAAGGTGTCCATGGAGGGCGTGGCCTACGGGGATCCCACCGATCCGGGGACCATCCAGGGGCCGCAGGTCAGCGCCAAGCAGCGGGACCGGGTCATGGGCTACATCGACAAGGGTGTGGCCGAAGGCGCCCGCCTGGTCACCGGTGGCCACCGACCGGCCCACCTCGAGAAGGGCTACTTCGTCGAGCCCACCCTCTTCGCCGACGTGGACAACTCCATGACCATCGCCCGGGAGGAGATCTTCGGCCCGGTGCTGGTGCTCATCCCCTTCCGACGACGAGGAGGACGCCATCCGTATCGCCAACGACAGCGAGTACGGCCTGTCCGGCGCGGTGACCTCGGCCTCGGAGGAGCGGGCCTTGGCCGTGGCGTCCAGGATCCGGGCCGGCACCGTCGGTGTCAACGGCGGCATCTACTACAGCGCCGCATCCCCGTTCGGCGGCTACAAGGCCAGTGGCATCGGCCGCCAGAACGGGATCGAAGGATTCGAGCAGTACCTCGAGACCAAGACCATCGCCGTCGGGAAGTGACCTCGTCGGAGTCGGCGGAGGCGCGCCGGCTGGCCCGGTCCGAGCACGACGCCATCATCCAATCCGGCAACCACCTCATCCAAGAGCTCGGCCTCCGGGACGTTCCCGACGACGACAGCGACCTGACCATCGAACTCGACCTGAACGCCCGGATCACCAATCCGAGGGGCGGCCTGCAGGGCGGGCTGATGGCCACCGTGGCCGACGTGGTGGCCGGTCGGGCCGTCTTCAACGGGGTCCCGGGCGGGTCCGTGTGCGTGACCTCCGACCTGACCATCCACTACCTGCGCCCCCTCACCGTCGGGCCGGCCCGGGCCCGGGCCCGGGTCGTCCAACGGGGCCGGAGCCGGGCCGTGGTCAACGTGGACATCCTCGACATGGGGACCGGGCGGCTTTCGGCCACCTGCGCGGTGGCCTTCTCGATCTTCCCGGGGGACGCCACCACCGCCGGGGTGCTGGAGACCTGAGGCGAGCGAACCGGCGCACGCCGGGGAGGAGCCGCGAACGGCGGCCCGGTCGCGCCGGCCCCGGGCCGGCCGACTGGTCACCCTCACCGTCCGCCCGGCCGCCGTCGGGTCCCGACGAGGGCCAGGGCCCGCCAGCCCAGCAGCCCGAGGGCGAGGAAGGCCAGGGCCACCACGACGAAGGCCACGGCCGTCCCCTGGCCGGCGACCACGCGGAGCACCATCCCCACCGCCACGCAGGTGACCCACACGACCACCCCGGTGGGAGCGATCTCGAACGGTCGACGCCAGGCCCGGGCCGCCGCCCAACCCACGGCCAGTCCGGCCAGGAAGGGCCAGGCCGTGACGGCCATCCCGGACGGCGTGATCCCGTGGTCGTGGGAGGAGCGGCCGATCACCACGAAGACGAGGACGGTAGCCACGTCGAGCGCCCCGGCCGTCGCGGCCGGACGGGACGGCGACCGCACCTCAGGGACGGAGGGCGGGATGGCGCTTCGCCAGCATGGGGACGAGCATCCCCCGGGGGGACAGCCAACCGAAGGCGGACGCCATGCGGTTGGGCAGCCCGGGGATGACGACGGCCTTGTTGGCGTCCAGGCCGGCCACCGCCTGCCGGGCCACATCGGCCACCGGCACCCACATGACCTTGGGCAGGGACTCGGCCGCCTCGGCATCGGTCATCCCGGCCGCCTCGGCGAACCCGGTCTCCACCGGTCCGGGACACAGCGTGGTGGCGGTGACCCCGGTGGGACGCAGCTCGCCCCGCAACGAGTGGGTATAGGAGAGCACGAAGGCCTTGGACGCCCCGTAGGCGGCCTGGCCGGGGAGTGGCTGGAACGCCGCCGTCGAGGCCACGTTGAGGACGGCGCCGCTGCGACGCTCCACCATGCCCGGCAGGAACAGGGAGCAGAGGTGGACCACCGCCTCGACATCGGTGCGGACCATGGCCAGCTCCTTGGCCGGGTCGGAACGGAACACCGGGCCCATCGTGGTCAGACCGGCGTTGTTGACCAGCACGTTCACCTCGAGGCCGCGCGCCGTCACCTCGTCGGGGAGGGCGGCCCGGGATCCCTCGTCGGTCAGGTCGGCCACGACCACCTCGGCCCGCACCCCGAACCGCGCCGCCAGCTCGGAGGCCAGGTCCGCCAACTTGGCCCCGCTGCGGGCCACCACGGTGACCCCGAGTCCCCGGGTGGCCAGCAGGCGGGCGATCTCCGCGCCGATGCCCGACGAGGCTCCCGTCACCAGGCAGGTCCGATCGGGGTGGGGGGTGGGGAGCGTCATGCCCCGAGCGTAGGTGGCCCCGGACCGACCGTGCCCGCCTGCACCCGAGGTCCGGTGGGGCCCGAGACGGGCCGGCCGGGTGCGACATAGACGGCCCGGGCCCGGTAGCGCAGGGGCCGCTCATCCAGCTCCTCGAGATAGTGGGCCGTCCATCCGGCCACCCGGGCCACGGCGAAGGTGGTGCGGCCGGCGTCGGGGGACATCCCGGCGGCCCAGGTCATGGCGGCCAGCGCCAGGTCCACGTTGGGGGGTGGGATGCTGTGCTCGGCGGCCAGTGCCACCAATGTGTGGACCATGGCCACGTCCTCCGCCGGGGCCAGCTCCTCGAACAGGTCGATCAGCACGGCGTAGCGGGCGTCGCCGCGTTTGTACACGGAGTGGCCGAAGCCGGGGAGCACGCCCTGCCAGCGGAGGGTGTCGTTGAGCGCCTGCTCCGCCCCGTTGTGCTTGGCCTCGAGCAGCAGTGTGTAGGCCTGCTGGCTGGCCCCGCCGTGGAGCGGCCCGGCCAGGGTGGCCAGACCGGCCAGCAGGGCGTCGTAGGGGTCGGCCCGGGTCGAGGCGGCCACCCTCACCGCCATGGTCGAAGTGGCCAGCTCGTGGTCGGCCATCAGCACCAGGGCGGCGTTGAGCGCACGGACCAGGGTCGCGCTCGGCTCCCGGCTCAACTTGGCCGCCAGCCGAGCGGCCAGGGCGCCGGGTCGCTCCCGGCCGTCGGCGAGGGACAGGGGCACCTCGGGACGTGACGACGAGGAGGAGGGGTCGGGCCAGGGCAGCGCCTCCACCATCGACGCCGCCACCCGCCTGGCCGTCGCGGTGACCGCCTCGGGCCGGAGATCGGACCGCAGCCGATCCCGGGCCCCGGCCATCACCACCACCCACCGCATCCGGTCGGACGGCGACATGGTGGGCGGCGGCCCGAGATCGAGCGGCATCCACGGCTCGAAGTCCCCGGTCACGTCGGGCCCGTCGGACCGGGCCGACCCCCGCCACAGCCAGTCGGCCACGTCCTCGAACGGCTCGGTGGTGGCCAGGTCGACGGCCCGCACGCCGCGGTAGACCGGCCCGTCGTCGGTGAGTTGGGTCACGGCGGTGGTCACCGTGGCCATGCGGGTCTCCACCGTCTTGCCCTGGCGGGAGCGGCGGGCCAGACGCTCGACGTCGTCGACGGCGAACAGGCGCCGCCTCCCCTCGGGGGCCGGATGGGAGACCAACAGGCCACGGCTCACGTAGGCGTAGAGGGTGGTGACCTTGACCCCGAGCCGGCGGGCCGCCTCGTCGCTCTCCAGCATCCGGTCCACAGGGCCAGCCTACGGGGGCCTCCGACCCCGGGGCCGGCCGGGCGACGGATCCGGCGTCGGGCCGGGCCTCAGTCCAAGGCCTGGTTGCCCTCGCTCCCGAACGCATCCATCGGCCCGGTGGCCGTGGTCACCGGGCCCGCTCATCCAGGAACCGCTTGGCCTTGGCCCGGTCCTGACCGGTGACGGCGTCCAGCGACCCGAGGGCCACGATCTCGACCCCGATCCGTACCCCGAGGCGGTCACGCAGGCGTGCCCCGATCGTCTCGGCGATGGCCGGGTGCCGGTCGGCCGACGCGTCGCTCGCCACCATGACGACGAGCTCGTCCCGCCCGTCGACGGTGACGGCCCGCACCACGTAGTCGGGGTAGGTCCCCTCCACCGAGGTGGCGATGGCGCCGATCCCCTCGGGCCACACGTTGACCCCCCGCAGCTTGACCATGGTGTCCCCCCGGCCGGCGAACCGGCCCATCCGACGGAGCCAGCTGCCGCACTCGCACTGCTCCCGTGGGTGGAGGTAGGAGAGGTCCATGATGTTGTAGCCCAGCTGTGGGCTCCCCGTCTTGTAGAGCTCGCTGACCACCAGGGCCCCGGTCTGGCCGTCGGGCAGCGGCTCGCCGGTCTCCACGTCGACCACCCGCACGTGGAAGGCGTCCTCGAAGATGTGCAGACCGTCTTGGGCCGGGCACTCCACGGCCACCGTGCCCACCTCATGGAAGCCGTAGGTGGCCAGTGCGGTGAGTCCGAACAGCTCCTCCAGCCGCTCCTCCTGGCCGACGTTGGTGGCCAGCGCCCGGATGGACAGGTCGCGCCGGAGGTCGAGGCCCATGGCCTGGGCCTCCTCGGCGATGCGGAGCAGGTAGTCCCCGGTGGTCAGGATGGCCGCCGCCCGGAACTGCCGGGCCAGCTCGACCTGCTTTCGGGTACCGGTGGCCGCGCCCGCGGTGATGACCAGGCAGTTGAGCCAGCGCTGCAGCGACTCGTCGAAGCTGAACGCCCCGTTGTGCAGGCCGTAGGCCCAGCTGTTGACGACCACGTCGCCCGGACGCAGGCCCTGCAGGTACATGCCCCGGGCGTTCAGGACCCCCGAGACCCCGCGGTCCCACCGGGTGTAGAGCGTGGGCCGGGGCTCCCCGGTGGTCCCGCCGGACAGGTGGATGCGCAGCGGCTCCCGGAGGGCGTCGTCCACCGACACCCCCTGATAGTCCCCGTAGGGAGGGTGCTCCTCCACGCTCCGACGGAGGTCGTCGACCGTGTACGTGGGCAGGCGGTCCAGATCCTCGATCCGGGTCAGGTCCCGGGGGTCGAAGCCGTGCTCGTCCCACAGCCGGCGGAAGAACGGGACCCGGCCGGCCCGGTCGGCCCGGTGCCGGGCCCGGACCAACTTGACCCGGTCGATGGTCTCGGGCGGGTTGAACCAGGCCTCCTCGAAGTACTCCGGGGGCGGCGGGAACAGTCGGGCCAGCTCCCCGAAGTCGACGGCATCCCAGGGGCGCCGCAGTCCGATCGACATGGTGCAGGTCCTTTCCCTCGGGAACCGTCCGTCCCCCGCCCCGGTGGCAGGCACGCGGCGCCGCACCCAACGTAACCAACGGCCCGTCCCGACCCGCACCGGACGTCCTCCCACCACCCCGAAGTCCGGCGCCCCGCCCGGCGTCGGGGACAGCCATATACATTGACTTGATCAATATTTACACGGGGCGTCGGGGGCAGGCACACTGGAATCACGAGAACAACCGAGACAGGCGCGGCACAGGGTCGCGCCGGCACCCCAAGGAGCGAGCCATGCCCACCGCCGTCGAGGACCTGATGTCGTCACCCCCGGTCACCTGCCCGGCCGATGCCTCACTGTCCGAGGCCACCGCGCTGATGGACCACCGCCAGATCGGGTCGGTCGTCATCACCGAACGGGACGCCGTGGTCGGGATCCTGACCGAGCGCGACCTGATGCGGGCGACCGCCACCGCCATCGACCCCCGCGCCGAGTCGGTCCGGCGGTGGATGACCGCCGATCCGGACGTGGTCGGAGTGCATGACCGGGTCGACGCGGCCTGGTCCGGCCTGACCCACCACCACTACCGCCACCTACCGGTGGTGGACCACGGAGACCTGGTCGGTGTGGTCTCACTGCGGGACCTGCTCAGCGTGGCCCAGATCCGGCCGGCCGACGAGGCCGGGGCCGAGGTCCCCCGCGGTCTCGAAGGGGTGGTGGTGGCCGAGACGGCGGTCGGGGATGTACGCGGCCAGCAGGGCTTCTACCACTACCGGCAGTACTCGGCCACCGACCTGGCCGCCGTCCGGTCCTTCGAGGACGTCTGGCACCTGCTGTTCGAGGGGTCCCTCCCCGACCGCCGGACCTCGGCCGCCTTCGCCGCCGAGGTCGCCCGCCTCCGGGATCTGCCCCCCGGGCTGGCCGGACTCCTGCCCGCCCTGGCCCCGATCGGCTCACCCCTCGACGTTCTCCGCACCGCCGTGTCGCTGCTCGGCGCCGAGCTCGGCTGGCCCCCGGGTCTGGACATCGACGCCGAGCAACGCCGGGCCCAGGCCCTCCGCCTCGGTGCCGTGGTGCCCACCATCCTGACCGCCGCCCACCGGCTGCGCCACGGCCTGACTCCCGTGCCGCCCCGGCCGGACCTCTCCTTTGCCGCCAACTACCTGTGGATGCTCACCGGCCGGGAGGCCGCGGAGGACCACGTGCGGGCCGTCGAGCAGTACCTCATCCTCACCATCGACCACGGTTTCAACGCCTCCACCTTCGCCGCCCGGGTCATCGCCTCCACCGGCGCCGACCTGGCCGCGGCCGTCGTCGGGGCGGTGGGGGCCCTGTCGGGGCCGCTGCACGGGGGCGCCCCGAGCCGGGCCCTCGACATGCTCGACGACATCGGCTCACCCGAACGGGCCGAGGCCTGGATCAGGGACGCGGTGGTCCGGGGCGACCGCATCATGGGGTTCGGCCACCGGGTCTACAAGACCGACGACCCTCGCTCGGTCTTCCTCCGGGGCGTGGCCCGCTCCCTCGGGGGCGATCTGGTGGACTTCGCCGAGCAGGTGGAGCGGACCACCGTCGAGATACTGGCCGAGCTCAAGCCGGGCCGGCAGCTCTACACCAACGTGGAGTTCTTCGCCGGCGTGGTCATGCACACCTGTGGCATCCCCCGGGACATGTTCACCCCCACCTTCGCCTGCAGCCGGACCATCGGGTGGGCCACCCACGTCATGGAGCAGGCCGCCGACAACCGCCTCATCCGGCCGGCGGCCCGGTATGTGGGCCCACCTCCCCCTCAGCCGGTGCCGGACCCCTGAGTACCGGGTCCGGTGGGGTCGCCGGGCGCCGCCCCCACTGCGGCCACCGCGTGCTCCTCGACCCACTGGAGGTGCAGTTCCCGGCGCACGAAGCGCCAGTCGGGACCGGATCGCCGGTACCGGTCGCGGTAGCGGATGTACCAGACCGTGTCGGTCCCGACCGGACCCGACCCGACGCCCCCGGGGGCGCCCGACGGGTCTCCGGCGGTCACGTGGTGGGCCACGCACTGGACCTCGCCGCCCGCCTCGTCCCCCTCCACCTCGAAGCGGGCGTTGGCCACCAGGTGGAAGGTCAGGTGGTAGCGACGGAGCGTCTCGGCCACCCGGCGGAGGGCGTCGTGGCCCGACCGGGTGACGACCGGTCGGAGGTCGGAGGGGTACCTCGGCACCACCAGCTCACCCTCGGCAACGAAGAGCTCGGCCAGACCGTCGCCGTCGCGGGCGTCGACGGCGGCGGCATAGGCCACCGACAGGGCCAGGAGCGCTCCCTCGTCGCGGCCCCGGAGGCTCCTGGGCCCGGCGTCCTCCGCGTGCGGGGTCACTCCGGCTACCCGAGTCCGAACCGGTCGGCGAACCCGGACATCTCGTCGTGGACCTGGTCGAGCTCACCGGTCATCGAGGTGGACACCACCAGGCGGCATGCCCCGGCCGACTCGGCGTCGGCCACATCCTGCTCGGTTGTGGTGGGGAGGAAGCCCGACAGCGAGAGCTCGATGGCCTCCGCGTCCCGACCGGCGGCGTCCGCCGCCTCCCGGACCTGGTCGAGACGGGTGGACAGCACGTCGGGAGCCAGGCCCAGGGGCTGGAAGCCGTCCCCCAGGCGCCCAGCCCGCCGAGCGGCGGCCTCGCTGTGTCCCCCGATGTGCACGGGCACGCCTCCGGGCCGGACCGGCTTGGGAAACGAGTGGGCGTGGCGGAACGAGACGAACTCACCGTCGAAGTCGGCCCCGCCCGGACCGGAATCGGCCCACAGGGCCCTCATGGCGGCGATGGTCTCGTCGGTGCGGCGGCCACGGCTGCGGGGGTCGGCGCCGGTGGCCCGCAGCTCTTCGTCCATCCAGCCCACTCCCACGCACATGCGGACCCGGCCACCGGAGAGGACGTCGACGGTGGCGATGCGCTTGGCCAGCACGACGGCCTGGTGGTTGGGCACCACCAGCACACCGGTGGCCAGGGTGATCTGCTCGGTGACGGCGGCCAGGTAGGCCATGAGGTCCAGGGGGTCGGGGATCCGGCAGTCGTCGGGCAGTGGCATCTTCCCCGACGAGGAGTAGGGGTAGGTGCTCTGGTAGTCCGAGATCACCACGGCGTGCTCCACCAGTACCACCGACTCGAAGCCGCAGGCCTCGGCGTGACGGGCGAACGAGGTCATCCAGGCCGCGTCGGCGGTGACGCCCAGACGGACCGGGGGGATGATTCCGAACTGCATGGCCTGCTCACTTTCGGTCGTCAGCTGGGGTCGGCCCCGGAGCGGGGCGTCGGTGTCCCCGACGGGCCCGTCCGAGCGTAAGCGTGGCCCCGGCCGGACGCCAGGACCCACTGGGGTAACCCGGTTCGGGGCCACCGGATCACTATGGTGAGTGGGTGATCATGCACGACCAGGGCGGAGCTCGTCGGACGGCCGGGACCCCCTCGCCGCCACCGACGCCCGCCTGATTCCCGTGGCGAGCAGCGACGACCGGTCCCCAGCTCCTCCCGAACCTCCACCGGGGCCGTCTCCGCGACAACGGCGGTCTGTCCATGCCCACTCGGCCAGGGCCGTCGGCCGATCACCGCTGCTCTCCCGCCGGACGTTCATCGGCCTCACCGCGGCCGGAGGTGCCGCCACCGCCGCCGCGACCCTGGCCATGGCCGAGTCTCCGGCCCACGGGGTGTCGGCCGCGGCCGGCCCCACGCTGCGGCCCGGTGTGCGTTCGGCCGACGCGTCGGCCGACGCCGGGCTGGCCCCGGGCGAGGCCATCGTCCCGGTCCGGGGCACCGAGTCGGTCACCCGCTCGGCTGACGGCGTCCCACTGCCCACCTCGGAGGCCATCGTGGCCGAGAACGCCAAGCCCGGTCACCTGTGGTGGGTCACCACGCCCCAGGCCGCCGGGGACATCGAGGGCTACGCCAGCCAGGTGAGCGCCACCGCAGGAGAGACCGTCACCCTGTTCGTGAGCACCCGGGCCGCCTCGTTCCATGTCGAGGCGTACCGCATGGGGTACTACGGGGGCATCGGGGGCCGGTTGGTGTGGCAATCGCCCGAGGTGGTCGGGGTCCGTCAGCCCCCGCCGACCCTGACCGTGTTCGTCAACACCATCGAGTGCCAGTGGGCCCCGTCCCTGAACGTGGCCATCGACCAGGGCTGGCCGCCGGGGGCGTACCTGTTGAAGCTGGTCGGCGCCACCGGCGAGCAGCAGTTCATCCCCTTGTGCGTTCGGGACGACACCTCCAGGGCGGCCTTCGTGATCCAGCAGAGCGTGACCACCTGGCAGGCCTACAACCGGTGGGGTGGCTACAGCCTCTACTACGGCAACCGCGACCAGGCCCTCAGCTTCACCCATGACCCCACCGGGGGCAACTACGCGGACCGGGCCCGGATCGTCTCGTTCGACCGCCCCTACGACCACGACTGGGCCAGTGGGGCGGCCGACTTCATCGGCAACGAGTTCCCGGTCATCTACCAGGCCGAGCAGCTGGGACTGGACGTGACCTACTGGACCGACGTCGACCTGCACGCCCGGCCCCAGCTCCTCGACTGTCACCGGGCCCTCATCAGCTTGGGCCACGACGAGTACTGGTCGGCCGAGATGCGCGACGGCGCCGCCCAGTCGCTGGCCTCCGGGGTCAACCTGGCCTTCCTCGGGCGCCAACGCCTGTTACCGGCAGGTGCGGTTCGAGCCGTCGCCGCTCGGGCCCGATCGGCACCAGGTCTGCTACAAGGCGGCGGACGAGGACCCGATGCTGAGCCAGGACGATGCCCTGGTCACCGTCAACTGGCCGCAGGCGCCGGTGTCGCGTCCCGAGGCCGAGCTCATCGGCAGTACCTACCAGGACATCGGCGCCCAGGCCGACCTGGTGGTGGCCGACCCGACCTCCTGGGTCCTCGCCGGTGTCGCCCTCCCCGCCGACCGGCGTCTGCCCGGCGCGGTCCAGGGCGAGTTCGACCGCTACGTCCCCAACGCCGCCGGTCCGGAAAACCTCGACGTCATCGCCCACTCGATCGTGCCCAACCGGGGCAACAATTTCTCGGACGTCACCTGGTACACCGTCCCCGGTGGGGGCGGGGTCTTCGCCACCGGCAACGCCAACTGGGTCAGCGGCATGTCCAACAGCACGCTGGTCCCGCCCAATGTGGTCCCGGCGGCCGCGGCCGGCGTCACCGACCTGCTCCTGCGGATGATGGAGAACGTCTATTCGGTCATCGGGATCGGCCCGGCCGGCGCCACCCGTCCCTCGCAAGGGACGTGGGCCGCCGCCTACTCCCCCGGCTCTCCGTCCGCCGCCGCGCCCAACACGGTCAACGCCGCCTAAATCCGTCGGCCGGCCCGGGCCCTCGGCAAGCGCAGCTATCGCTCCGGGAACGAATGGGTCCGGACGCAGCAGCCCGGGACGCAGGGATGCGTCCCGGGCCGGCGACGGTGGATGAACTACCCGCTCCCTCTCGTCACGAAACCGTCGGGACGGTGGGGCGAACGGGAGGGACCCGGCTCCGGTTACTCGTTGAGGGTGATGGGCTGGTCGTCGAGGTCGAGGTCGAGGTCGCCCGGTTCGCCCGGGTTGCCCGGCAGCGAGGCCGACGCCTCGTCGGCCTCGACGGCGTTCAGGGTGGCCAGGTGCTCCCGGATCCGTTCGTCGATCTCGGCCATGAGCTGGGGGTTCTCGATCAGGAAGGTCTTCACGTTCTCCCGGCCCTGGCCCAGCTGCTCCCCTTCGTAGGTGAACCAGGCACCCGACTTCTTGATGAACCCGAGCTCCACGCCGACGTCGAGCAGCGATCCCTCGCGGCTGATGCCCCGGCCGAACGTGATGTCGAACTCGGCCTGCTTGAACGGGGGCGAGCACTTGTTCTTGACCACCTTGACCCGGGTCCGGTTGCCCACCTGGTCGGCACCGTCCTTGATGGTCTCGATGCGCCGGATGTCCAGGCGGACCGAGGAGTAGAACTTGAGCGCCCGCCCACCCGGGGTGACCTCGGGGGACCCGTACATGACGCCGATCTTCTCCCGGAGCTGGTTGATGAAGATGGCGATGGTGCGGGACTTCGACAGCGTGCCGGTCAGCTTGCGCAGGGCCTGGGACATCAGGCGGGCCTGCAGACCGACGTGGGTGTCGCCCATCTCCCCCTCGATCTCCGCCCGGGGGGTGAGGGCGGCCACCGAGTCGATGACCAGCACGTCGAGCGCACCCGACCGGATCAGCATGTCGGAGATCTCGAGGGCCTGCTCACCGGTGTCCGGCTGGGAGATCAGCAGGTCGTCGATGTTGACGCCGATGGCCTTGGCGTAGACCGGGTCCATGGCGTGCTCGGCGTCGACGTAGGCGCAGATGCCCGCCGTTGCGCTGGGCCTCGGCCACCACGTGCATGGCCAGGGTGGACTTCCCCGAGGACTCCGGGCCGAAGATCTCGACGATCCGGCCCCGGGGGAGGCCGCCGATACCGAGGGCCAGGTCGAGGGCCAGGGCCCCGGTGGGGATGGCCTCGATGTTCATGTGGAGGTTCTCCCCCATGCGCATGATGGAGCCCTTGCCGAACTGCTTCTCGATCTGACCCAGGGCCATGTCCAGTGCCTTGTCTCGTTCCATGTCCTCTACTCTCCTCGATGCGGTGTTCACTTGACCGTGCCGACCCTACGGAGAGGGTGTGACAGGTCGTCTGGTGGGTCCGGAACGAGGTCCGGGGCCGAGTACTGCGGGCTACTGCTGCACGACGAGATCACTCTAGACCCGAACGCATGTTCGATGATGGATCCTCGCGGCCCCCGGCGTCAAGGGGGAGCTGGCCGCCTCGATGGCCGGCCCGCACGGCCGGCCACGGGGAACGATCCTGGCCGGCCGCCATCGACCTCTGGCCGCCCGGTGCGCGGTAGCCTCTTCCGCCAATGCCTGACGATCAGTACCCCTCCGGATCCGACTCCGGCGGCGCCCCCGAGGGTGCGTCCGGCACGGGCCCCCCCGTCCTCTCGAGACAGGAGCTGCGCAAGCAGTCCAGGGGTGGTGGCTCGCGCCCCTGGTGGTACGTCCTCGGGACGCTCGCCGTGGTGGCCGTCGCCGTGGTCGTCGCCGTGGTGGCCACCCAGGGGAAGAAGGTGGACGCGGCAAGGGCGGCCGTCACCACGACGACCGCCGCACCGGCGCCCACCTGTCCGCTGACCGGTGGGCCGGCCCCGGGCGGCACGGTCCCGGCCCGTCCGGCCCTCGGGATCAAGATCGGCAACTATCCCGACGACCGGCCGTCCTCCGGTCTCAATCAGGCCGACATCGTGTACGAGGAGCCCGTCGAGGGAGCCATCACCCGCCTGGTGGCGGTGTTCCAGTGCCAGACCGCGCCGCTGGTCGGCGACATCCGTTCGGCCCGACAGCCCGACGCCGGCATCCTCTCCCAATTCTCCAATCCCCTGTTCGTCCACGCCGGAGGCATCGACCCGGTCATCGCCTTGATGCAGGCGTCGCCGCTGATCGACAAGAACCTCTACTCGGGGAGCAACGGGTCGGCCATCATCCAGCAGCCCGGACGGGTGGCCCCGTACTCGACATTCGTCAACACGGCCACCCTGTGGGCCCTCGATCCCTCCGACACCACCCCGCCGGCCCCGATCTTCCAGTACTCGGCCACGATGCCCGCGGGTTCGGCGGCCGGCTCGGGGGCCAGCGTCCACATCCCGTTCTCGTCGTCCTCCGACGTGACCTGGCAGTGGAACCCCACCACCGGCACCTATCTGCGTTTCTATTCGGGCCAACCCGACAAATTGCTCGACGGTGCCCAGACCGCGGCGGCCGATGTGGTCATCATGACCGTGCCGACCATCACCGGACCGTGGGTGGAGAACAGCGAGGGCGGACACGAGGTGGAGGTCACCCTCACCGGCTCCGGTCCGGTCACGGTGATGCGTAACGGCGCGGCCGTCACCGGTACCTGGACCCGCACGTCCCTGACCCAGCCGGCCACGTTGACGACCTCCAGCGGCGCACCGATCACCCTCCAACCCGGCAGCAGCTGGGTGGAGCTGGCCCCGGTCGGCATCCCGGTCACCCCGACCGCCGCTCCTGCGCCGGCCGGTGCCGCCACCCCCCAGACCACCGCGAAGACCACCGCCGGATAGCCGTCCCGACGGCGGGTCGTCAGCTCCCCAACGTCCGGCGCAGCAGGTCGAGGGCGGCGATGGTCGCGTACTGGCGGACCCGGTCCCGGTCCCCGGGCACGGTGAAGCGCGAAGGCCTCGGTGGCCCGGCCCGGCCGGGACAGGCCCACGAACACCGTGCCGGGCGGCTGGTCGTCCTGGGAGTCGGGCCCGGCCACCCCGGTGACGGACAGACCGACGTCAGCGCCGAGCACCCGACCGGGCTCCCTCGGCCATGGCCCGGGCCGCGGCCTCGGAGACCACCGGGCCCTCGGGCACCCCGAGGACGTCGAACTTGACCTCCGATGCGTAGGACACCACCGAGCCCCGGAACCAGCGGCTGGCCCCGGGCACGTTGACCAGGCGGGAGGCGGCCAGGCCCCCGGTGAGCGACTCGGCCAGGCCGAGGGTCAGTCCGTCGGCGGCCAGCGTCCGGGCCACCGCGTCCTCGATGGCCTCGTCGTCGATCCCGAACACCACGTCGCCGGCGGCGTCGTGCAGAATGCGTCGGATCGCCTGCTCCTCGGTGTCGAGTGCCGCGGCGGCCGAGGCCGCGTCGTCGGCCCGGACCGTGACCCGCACCTTGATCCCCTCGATCCCGCTGGCCAGGAAGGCCACGGTGGCCGGAGCCCGGTCTGCACCGCCGGCGGCGGCCGCGCCGTCGAGGGCGCCGTCGAGATGGGCGATGTGCGCGGCCAGGGTCTCGGCCAGTGCCGACTCGCTCATGCCCCAGGTGCGGATGACCCGGCTGGCGATGACCCCGGCCATCTCGCCGCGCTCGGCCATGCGCTCGCGTCAGATCCGGGGCGATGGCCCGTTCGAACATCTCGGCCATCTCGTAGGGCACGCCGGGGACGGCGTAGACCACCTTGTGGCCGACCGGGCAGATGAGCCCGGGCGCGGTGCCCGTGGTCTGGGGGATGACGGTGGCACCGTCGGGCACGTCGGCCTGGCGGAGGTTGGTGTCGGACATCGCCCGCCCGCGGGACGTTGAACATGGCCCGGATCCGGTCCACCATCTCCTCGTCCCGGTGCAAGCGGGACGTTCATCACCTCGGCGATGGCCTCGCGGGTGATGTCGTCGTGGGTGGGGCCCGAGCCCGCCGCAGACGATGACGCCGTCGCTGCGGGCCAGGGCGGTCCGGCAGCGCCAGCACGATCCGCTCGTGGTTGTCCCCCACCGCCTGGTGGAAGTGCGAGGCCACGCCGATGGCGGCCAGGTGCTCACCCAACCATGTGGAGTTGGTGTCGGCGATCTGGCCCGAGCAGCAGCTCGGTGCCCGACCGCCACGATCTCGACCCGCACGAGGTCAGGCCGCCGAGCTCGTGCCGTCGACGGACCCGCTGGCCGGCGAGGCCTCGGCGGCCAGTGCCCGGGCCTGGGCCGCATGCCGTCCGTCGACGAAGTACTGGGCCCCGGTGAACACCGTCATGCCCGTGGCCACCCAGATGCCGGCGGCCAGGATCGACTCGTGGCCGGCGAGGGGCGGGGCCAGGCACATGCCGATGGCGATGTCCTGGAGGAGGGTCTTGAGCTTGGCCGAGTTCCGGGCGGGAATGGAGATGCCGTGCCGCCCCATCACCGAGCGGTAGACGCGACATGGCGATCTCCCGGATGGCGATGATGGCCACGGGCAGCCACCAGACGATGCCCTTGGCCACCAGGGCGACCAGGGCACCGAGCACCACCACCTTGTCGGCCAGAGGATCGAGGAAGGCGCCCGAGCGGGTGGTGCCCTGTCGGCGGGCCAGCCAGCCGTCGACCCCGTCGGACATGGCCAGCAGGCCCCCGAAGACGAAGGTGAACCAGCTGGCCCCCCACAGCATGATGAGGGCGATGACCACCGGGGTGGCCAGCAGGCGCAGCGACGGTGATCCCGTTGGCCGGGGTCATGAGGGCGGAGGGCCCGAAGGTGGTGCGGGCCGACATCTGACCAGGTGGGTGCACGGCTCCGTCGCTCATGGGTTCGCGCCCGCCGGCACGGCCAGGGGCCGGACACCTTTAGCCCCGGAGCCCGGGGCCGGCTCGGCCAGCAGATCGGGGCCGTCGGCCCCGGTCACCACTACCTCGGCGAACGACCCCACAGGCAGGTCGGCCGGCACCGACACGATGCCGTCGATCTCCGGTGCCTCCCGGTAGGTCCGTCCCTCGCCGGGCGCGTCGACCAGGACCTCGACGGTGGCGCCGAGCAGCTCGTCCCGGCGCCGGGCGGTGATGGCGTCCTGCACCTCGGCGCACTCGCGGAGCCGCTCGGCCACCAGGTCGGCGTCGACCTGGTCGGGCAGGCCGGCGGCGTGGGTGCCGGCCTCGTTGCTGAACGGGAAGAACCCCACCCAGTCCAGCTGGGCGGCGGACAGCCACTCGAGGAGCCGGTCGTGGTCGGCCTCGGTCTCCCCCGGGTAGCCCACGATGAACGACGAGCGGAAGGCGGCCGTCGGCTCTGAGGCCCGGATGGAGGTGATCCGGTCGAGGAACCGGTCTCCCTCGCCCCATCGCCGCATCCGTTTGAGCAGCGGGCGCGAGACGTGCTGCAGGGAGAGGTCGAAGTACGGGACCCCGGTGGCCAGCACCGCCTCGACCAGCGCGTCGTCCAGCGTCGGACGGGTAGAGGTAGAGCAGCCGGACCCAGTCGACCCGGCGGGCCACCGCCTCCACCAGGTCGACGATCGGGCGGTGGCCGCCCGCGACGCCGGCCGTCCGGCCGGGACTGCATCCGGTCGGTGGAGCGGTCGAGGGCGAACGAGGAGAGGTCCTGGGCCACCAGGACCACCTCCCGGAGCAGGCCGTCGGGACCGGCCAGCTGGTCCACCTCGGCCAGGATCGACCCGGTGGAGCGGGAGCGTTGCTTGCCCCGGAACGACGGGATGGCGCAGAAGCCGCAGTTGCGGTCGCATCCCTCGGCCACCTTGACGTAGGACCACGGTGCGCGTCGATGGCGGGCGGGGCAGGTTCAACAGGTCGAACGACGGAACGGCCGGGGTGGGTTTGCGACCCAGCAGCACCGGAGTCGCCGAGTGCGGTGCGGCCTCCGAGGGTGCGGAGGTCGGGGCCGGCAGACCGGTCAGCGAGACCCCGAACGGGGCCACCAGGTCCACCTCGGGAAGGGCCTCGGCCAGCTCGTCTCCGTAGCGCTCGGCCATGCACCCGGTCACCACCAGACGGGCCCCGTCCCGGCGGGTGTCGGCCAGGGCCAGCACGGTGTCGACCGACTCCTGACGGGCGGCCTCGATGAAGGCGCAGGTGTTGACCACCACCAAGTCGGCCTGCTCGGGGGTCCGGGCCGCCTCGAAGCCGTCAGCCACCAGGGTGCCGACCAGCTTGTCGGAGTCCACCTGGTTCTTGGGGCAGCCCAACGTCTCGATCCAGTACCGCTCGGCCACCAAGACAATCTACCGGTGCCCCGGGTCGAGGCGCCCCCGGCCCCGTCGGCACCGCCCGCCGGGGTCGTCACCCCCACTACCAAGCCGGGGTCGGCCGGCCCCTGCTTGGTAGTGTGGCCCAGCCCACGGCCGGGGGGAGGAGCGGTCCCGCGCCTCCCCGATCGGATCGCAAAGGCCGCAACCCACCTTGGACACCGACACGGCCACAGCCCCCACCCGCGGCCGAGATCGGAGCGGGATGAAGGAGGCGGTCTCGGCGTCGTGGCTACCGTGGCTGACCGGCCGGGCGGTGACGCTGGCCGCTCTGGCCCTGGCCAAGTTCGAGATCTCCCATCTCGACATCCACAACGCCAAGGCCGTGGCCGACGCCCATGCCGGGCTGTGGAGCTGGGACGCCGGGTGGTACTCGGACCTGGCCGCTCACGGTTACCACGCCGTGGGCCCTCAGGGCCTGCGGTTCTTCCCCCTGCTGCCGGTCACGGCCAGTGTCATCCACCGCGTCACGTTCCTGCCCGTCGACGCCGTCACCGGCATCATCGCCAATGCCTGCGCCCTGGCCGCCAGTCTCGTCCTCTACCGCCTGGCCAAATCGGAGCTCGGCGACGCCGGCGTGGCCCGGTCGGCCGTCTGGCTGCTCAACCTGGTGCCGCCGGCCTTCGTGATGGTCATGGGGTACTCCGACCCCGTGTTGATCCTGCTGGTCGTGTCGTGCTTCTTCCTCCTGCGTCGGCAGCGCTGGCTGTGGGCCGCACTGGTGGGGTATCTGGCCGGCACCGCCCGACCCCTCGGCTGCTTCCTGCTCGTCCCGGCCCTGTGCGAAGGGCTCCGGGGGATCCGGGCCACCGCCTGGGGCGAGCGATGGATGCGACTGGTGGCCGTCGTGGCCCCGCCGGCCGGGCTGCTGACCTATCTCAGTTGGACCAGCGTCGAGTTCGGTAGTTTCACCAAGCCGCTGACCCTCCAGACCGACCCCACCCGGCACGGCGGGCTCACCGATCCGGTGGTCACGCTGTACCACGACGCCCTCAACCTCCTCGGGGGCCACCACGTGGGCACCGACCTCCACCTGCCCTGGGTGGTGGTCAGCGCGGTGATGGTCATCGTGGCGTTCCGGACGCTGCCCGTCTCCTACGGGCTGTACTCGGTGGCCATCATCGGGGTCGCCGCGTCCGGCTCCAACCTCGACTCGTTCGAGCGGTACGCCCTGAGCGCCTTCCCGCTCCTCCTCGCCGGGGCGACGCTGCTGCGTTCGCGGAGGGTGGAGGTCACCGTGCTGGTGCTTTCCGCGGTGACCATGTTCGGCTACGCCCTGCTGGCCTTCCTGGGCGCCTACGTTCCCTGAATGCGGTGGCACCCCGGCCGTGACGGTCCGGCGGGTCGCCGTGCCGGGCTCTGGATGCCGCGGGGTCCGGACGTCAGAGGAGGCCTCGCCCGGGACGGGACCGGGGATGGCGGGACGCTCGTGGCCGGCGAGCCCCCGGTCGGACTCCAACGGCGACGAGGACGTCCCCGGCGGCGGGCGAGCCGCCGGGTCCACTTGTTCTCGATGTCTCCCGACAGCACAGTGGCGGAGAGGGAGGGATTTGAACCCTCGGACCCAGTTACCCAGGTCAACTCATTAGCAGTGAGTCCGATTCGGCCGCTCTCGCACCTCTCCGTACCTGGTCACAGGCCTCTTTAGGTGGCCGGCCGACCCGGTAGTGCACCCCTTCCCCGATCTTCCCCTGATGTTGCAGCCTGAGGGCAGGCCGACAGAAGGGGCAGACGGTGACGAAGGCACAGAGGGCAGCATACGGGGCCGGGAGCATGACCGAGAAGGCCCCGGGGCTTTGGCGGTTGCAGCAATGGGCGAACGGACCGACCGTCGAACGGACGGTTCGAGGCACCGGGTCCGTCAAACGTGAGCAGCTCCGGGCGATAGCCGACCAGCCCGGGCCGCTCGAAGCGTCCGAGGCGCCGCCCGTGGTCGCCGACGCCCGACGACCTTCGACGCCCCGCTCTACGAATGGATGACCGTTGTGAGTGGTGCGGTCAGGCCAATAAGAATCTTGTCGAGAACCGCCTGGCGATCGAGAACCGTATTCGTCGGCGGTCGGGCGGGCAGCCGACGACTCGCCGCCCATGACCTCGAGACCGTCGTTGTCCGTACCTATCGCGGGTTCGACAGCATCCTCAACTCGATCGGCGACTCACCCAGCAAGTGGCCGAGAGACACGGTGGTACGCCGGGACTGCTCGTCCACCAGCTGGGAGAGCCTGCGCCGGAGGAGACGCGGCAACAGGAGTGGCCGGGTCTAGGGCCCCGGCCACTCCTATGCCAAGTCATGGCCACCCTCCAGGTAGCGGAGTGCGGGGTGGAGCGGGAACGGTAGGTAAGCGCTCCACCCTGACTCCGTCCGTTGGGGGGGACCAACGATGGTGTGTCAGCCGCTGGTCGACGGCGACGGGTCCGACGCCGCACCTGGACAACCGAGCGGCAACGGGGCCTTGGTTTCGACTCTAACTGCCGCTCAGGGATTGAAGGTCGCGGTCAGCGAGCTGGCGCCCCCGATGGTGGCCGTCTGGATGGTGGCGGTCGATGAGCCCAGGTCGGTGAGGAAGTTCCCCGAGGTGCCCGTTCCGGTGTCACCGGAGAGGCACACGTTGTCGGTGTACGTGCCGACCGCGGTGGTCCCGGACAACACGTTCCCGGTGAGGTGGAATCCGACGTCCGAACCGCACACGCCCCCCGGCAACACCTGAGCGGCCGTACCGTAGGCCAGCGCGACCGCGATCGAGTTGACCGTGGTCTTGAGCGGCTTGGCCTGCAGGGCAGCCTGCAGGTCGGCCAGACCGCTCGTGGCGAACGAGGCGGTGGTGCCGTAGTAGTTGGGCTTCAGGGCAATGGCGTACGTGGTCACGCCGTTCTTGGTCTTCGAGGCCAGGCAGGCGGACGGGTCGCCCGAGTTGGGCACCCCGCCGGTCTGCGGGCACGGAGTGGTGGCACTGGGGATGGTTACTTTCATCGTGGCGCCCGAGCAGCCCGTCCCTGCCTGCGTCGTCGCCGACTTGGTGCTCACCGTCGAGTTGGCGGTGAGTGCTCCACCGGCGGAGAGCCCGGGGCTCTGGAAGGTGACCGTGCCGCTGCTGGTGCAGCTGACATTCGGGAGCGCGACGGTCAGCGAGCTGGCGCCACCGACCGTGGCCGTCTGGATGGTGGCGGTCGACGAGCCCAGGTCGGTGAAGAAGTTCCCCGAGGTGCCCGTTCCGGTATCACCGGAGAGGCACACGTTGAAGGTGTACGTGGAGATCGGGGTGGTCCCGGACAACACGTTCCCCGTGAGGTGGAATCCGACGTCCGAACCGCACACGCCCCCCGGCAACACCTGAGCGGCCGCACCGTAGGCCAGGACGACCGCGATCGAGTCGATCGTGGTCTTGATCGGCTTGGCCTGCAGGGCAGCCTGCAGGTCGGCCAGACCGCTCGTGGCGAACGAGGTGGTGGTGTTGTAGTAGTTGGGCTTCAGGGCAATGGCGTACGTGGTCACGCCGTTCTTGGTCTTCGAGGCCAGGCAGGCGGACGGGTCGCCCGAGTTGGGTACCCCGCCGGTCTGCGGGCACGGGGTGGTGGCACTCGGGATGGTCACTTTGATGGGCGCGCCCGAGCAGCCCGATCCCGTCGGCGTGACAGCCGTCTTGGTGTTCACCATCGAGTTGGCGGTGAGTGCTCCACCGGCGGAGAGCCCCGGGCTCTGGAAGGTGACCGTTCCACTGACCGCGCAGTTGTAGTTCGTCGGAGGTGGCGTGGTGGCGCCGGCGACGCTCGACCCCACGACGTCGACGGCTAGCGCCGTCCCCATCGACATGACGATCGCAACAACCGCCACAAGGAGCTTCTTGATCATGGTGCCCTCCCCAACTCGCTCGGATCCCGGAACTCAGTGGAGGTCTTCCCCCATGACAAACGTTCCGTCCTACTCACCTGATCCAACGAGCGACCCCGTCCGTCCGTTACAGCGAGAGGCGCATTTAATTTGCAGGCTCACGCATCAATGAGCCCACCCCCGACCCGGTCACGCGATGCGCCCGCCCTGGCGGCATCCTCGGCTCTCCGGTCCGAGTCGGGTCTCGGAAACACCATCGGCACCTTGCGCGGCAAGCTGCTCCCGTCGGCGATACAGAAGTCGGCGATACAGAAGTCGGCGATACAGAGCGATCCGAAGTCGGCGGTACGGTCCGATGCGAACGTGCAGCAGCCCGTTGGCAGGTACTTCTTCTCGCCTCTCTGTGGCACCGACCGGGTCCCGGTTCTGCGCAGGTGCCGGCCCGCACGGCTAGCCGTCGAGCCGACCCTCCCAGAGGCGTGAGAGGCCTTCGCTGTAGGCGCGCAGTCCGGTCAGCCCGAGCTCGTCGGTGGAGGGAGGATCGTCATCACCGGCACAGACGTCGGCGAAGCCGTAGACGGCGACGAACCAGGTGGCCGTCACCGAGGCGGCGATGATCCGGGGCTCGATGGCCCCGAGCGGATAGCCCAGCCGTCCCCGGAAGAGCTCGGTCATGCGGGCCTGGAACGCCACCATGACCTGGTAGACCCGTCCGGCCACCTCCGGTTCGGTCTCGGACAGCACCACGGCCACGGCGACGGGCGGGAACGGATGCCCGTCGGCATCCCGCAGCCGCCGCGAGGTGACGTAGCCCAGCTCGGTGAGCTGCTCGAGGGCCCCGGCCGCCATCTCGAGCGGCGTCTCGCCGGGCGGTCGGGCCTCCATGGCCTCGACGTGGTGGGCGGCCCACTCCTCGAACTGGGCCAGGGCCACGTCGACCTTGGCGTCGAAGTAGGAGTAGAAGGTCCGGGGGGCCACGTCCGCCGCGTCGGTGATGTCCTCGATGGTGGTGGCCTGATACCCGTTCTCACGGAAGAGGTCGGAGGCCTCCGCGATGATCCGAGCGCGAGTCGCCGCCTTCTTGCGCTCGCGGCGGTTGGGTACCTCCACCTGCGTCATCAGCAGTCTCCCTCCCTGGCGATAGTGAAGCAGGTCGGGCACCGGCAGTCCAGGCCCCTGGTGGCTACTCGGTAAGCCGGCCCTCCCACAGTCGGGCCATACCCGAGGTGTAGGCAACCATGCCCTCGATGGCCAGCTCGTCGGTCGAAGGGGGGTCCTGGTCCACCGCGGCCACCTCGGCGAAACCGTGCACCGCCACGTACCACGAGCCGGTGACGGCGCCGGCCAGCACATGGGGCTCGATCGACCCCGGGGGATAGTGCAGACGCTCGCGGAACAGGTCGGCCATCGACGCCTGGAGGGCGACCAGCGTCTGGTAGATCCGGCCGGCCACCTCGGGTTCGGTCTCCGCCATCAGGACCCCCACGCCCATCGGGGGGAAGGGCCTGCCCGACTCGTCCCGCAGCCGGCGGCCGGTGACGTAGCCGCGGGTACCCAGGTCGGCCAAGGCGTTGCGGTGCATCTGATCCGGCGGCTCGGACAAGGGTCGGGCGTACATGGCCCCGATGAACTGCTCGATCCAGTGGTCGAACTGCACCATGGCCACGTCGACCTTGGCCTCGAAGTAGGAGTAGAAGGTCCTCGGCGCGATGTCCGCCGCCTCGGTGATGTCCTCGATGGACGTCGCCTGGTAGCCCTTGAGGTTGAACAGGTCGGTGGCCGAGCGGACGATCCGGGCACGCGTCTCCGCCTTCTTCCGCTCCCGCCGGCTGGACGTCTGGACCTGGGCCATCGTTGGATGTTCCTCTGCTGGGTGCGAATTGCACCTTTTCGGCCGACGCCCCGGTACTTCGGGGCATGCGACACCCTGCTTCGCTCGCCCCGGAGCGCCGACGGCCTCGTACAGAGGCCTCCGCCCGGGCGAGCGGCGGGGCTCCCCATGTCTACACTTCGGAGACCGCCATCGTGGCGGATCCGTCGACCCGGGCCGGATCCACGAGGGAGGGGACATCGAGCGATGACGGCCCGCATCCACTTCCTCGAGCACAGCGAGCACGACGTCCCCGGCGTCCTCGGCCGTCTGGCACTCGACCGGGGCTGGGAGGTCGGGGCCAGCCGGGCCGACCGGGGGGCCTCGTCACTGCCCACCGTGGGGTCGTTCGACGTCCTGGTGGTCCTGGGCTCGGACGAGTCGACCCTCGATCCCACCGTGGACTGGATCGGGCCTGAGCGGGCCCTGGTCAGCGAGGTGGTGGCGGCCGGCACGCCGGTGCTGGGCGTGTGCTTCGGGGGCCAGCTCCTGGCCCAGGTCCTGGGGGGCGAGGTCAGCCGGGCCACCCGTAAGGAGATCGGTTGGCGAGCGGTCGGCTCGGCTGATCCGGTGCGGCTCCCGTCGGGGCCGTGGCTGGTCTGGCACGAGGACGCCTTCACCGCTCCCCCGGGCTCTGAGTCCCTGGCCTGGACCGATGTCTCCCTCCAGGCCTTCGTCTCCGGGGTCCACACCGGCGTGCAGTTCCATCCGGAGGTCACCAGGGAGATCGTGGGTGACTGGGTCGACGTTGCCCGGGTCGCGGGGACATCTCGATCCCGGCGAGGCCCAGGCGCTCCTGGACGGCTTCGACGCCGGCGGACGGGGACCCGACGAACAGACCGCACAGCTGTTCGACAGCTTCGTCGAGCGGACCGGCCTCGGCGCCCGATCCGCCCGGCCGACCGGAGCCGCCCCCACCGGACGAGGCGCTGAGCAGGGACGTAAGGGGTGAGCGGCGACCAGACCGGTGGCCTGCACCTGCCCAGGGTCGGTGCCGCGGTTGCGCGCGCCCGCGCCACGTGGTTTGCTATTAGCACTCGACCTTGCAGAGTGCTAACGACCACGGAGGAACACCTGATGCCCAAGCTGATCGCCTTCGACGAGGAGGCCCGCCGGGCCCTCGAGAGCGGCATGAACAAGCTCGCCGACGCCGTACGCGTCACCCTCGGCCCGAAGGGCCGCAACGTCGTGCTCGAGAAGAAGTGGGGCGCCCCCACCATCACCAACGACGGCGTCTCCATCGCCAAGGAGATCGAGCTCGAGGACCCGTACGAGAAGATCGGCGCCGAGCTGGTCAAGGAGGTCGCCAAGAAGACCGACGACGTCGCCGGTGACGGCACCACCACCGCCACCGTGCTGGCCTGGGCCATGGTCCACGAGGGCCTGCGCAACGTGGCCGCCGGCGCCAACCCGATGTCGCTCAAGCGGGGCATCGAGGCCGGCGGTCGAGGCCGCCGTCGGCTCGCTCAAGGAGCATCGCCAAGGAGACCGAGTCCAAGGAGCAGATCGCCCAGGTGGCCGTCCATCTCGGCCGCCGACACCGAGATCGGCGAGATGATCGCCGAGGCCATCGACAAGGTCGGCAAGGACGGCGTCATCACCGTCGAGGAGTCCCAGACCTTCGGCATGGACATGGACCTGGTCGAGGGCATGCGCTTCGACAAGGGCTACATCTCCCCCTACTTCGTCACCGACCCCGAGCGCATGGAAGCGGTCCTCGAGGACCCCTACATCCTGCTTCGTCGGCTCCAAGATCTCCGCCGTCCGCGACCTGCTGCCCGCTGCTCGAGAAGGTCATGCAGACGGGCAAGCCCGCTGGTGATCATCGCCGAGGACGTCGAGGGCGAGGCCCTGGCCACCCTGGTGGTCAACAAGATCCGCGGCACGTTCAAGAGCGTGGCCGTCAAGGCCCCCGGCTTCGGCGAGCGCCGCAAGGCCATGCTCCAGGACATGGCCATCCTCACCGGCGGCCAGGTCATCACCGAGGAGGTCGGCCTCAAGCTCGAGAACGTCGCCCTCGACCTGCTGGGCCGGGCCCGCAAGGTCGTCGTCACCAAGGACGAGACCACCGTCGTCGAGGGCGCCGGCGACGAGGCCGACATCAAGGGCCGGATCAACCAGATCAAGGCCGAGATCGAGAACACCGACTCCGACTACGACCGGGAGAAGCTCCAGGAGCGCCTGGCCAAGCTGTCCGGCGGCGTGGCCGTCATCAAGGTCGGCGCCGCCACCGAGGTGGAGCTCAAGGAGAAGAAGCACCGCATCGAGGACGCCGTCTCCACCACCAAGGCCGCCATCGAGGAGGGCGTCGTCCCCGGCGGTGGCGTCGCCCTGCTGCGGGCCCAGGCCGCGCATCCTCGACCGGGCCGAGAAGCTCGAGGGCGACGAGGCCACCGGGTGCCCGCATCGTGGCCCGGGCCGTCGAGGAGCCGCTCAAGCAGATCGCCGTCAACGCCGGCCTCGAGGGTGGCGTCGTCGTCGAGCAAGGTCCGCAACCTGAAGAAGCCGGCCGAGGGCCTCAACGCCGCCACCGGCGAGTACGAGGACCTGGTCAAGGCCGGTGTCATCGACGCCGCCAAGGTGACCCGCTCGGCCCTGCAGAACGCGGCCTCGATCGCGGCCCTGTTCCTCACCACCGAGGCCGTCATCGTCGACAAGCCCGAAGAAGGGCGCCGCCGGCCATGCCCGGCGGCGGGCATGGACGACTTCTAGGCCGTCCGGCGGCTGGCCTCCGGCCGGCGACTGGGCAGCCGTCTGACGACGGGCGCCCACCGGGCGCCCCGTCGTGCCGCGCACCGGCGCGCTCGTGCCGGCGTCGCCGTGGTCGGCGACCCCGTAGACTCGACGGTCGATGACCGGACCGCTCGTCCCCGTCGGTCGGGTGGGGGGTGCTCCACCTGTTCTGCCAGGCTCGGCCCGGCGCGTCGGATCGGCGAGGCGGTGGTGGCGGCGGTCAAGGCGGCGCGAGGCCGAGCGACCACCAGGTGGTCACCGTTCGCCATGCTCGGCCACAAGGCCGACCTCGGCTTCATGGCCCTCGGCCCCGACCTGTGGCGGCTGCGCGGCCTCCAGTCCGCGCTCCAGGCCGCCGGCCTCGAGGTGGTCGACTCCTACGTCTCGCTCACCGAGGTGTCCGAGTACGCCCAGGGCTGCCCGAGGAGATGATGCAGGCCCGGCTCTACCCGCAGCTGCCGCCCGAGGGCATGCCGGCCTTCTGCTTCTATCCCGATGTCCAAGCGCCGCGGCGAGCCGACGGCACAACTGGTACGCCCTGGCCTTCGAGGAGCGCAAGGCAGCTCATGCTCGGCCACGGCGCGGTCGGGCGGACCTTCGCCGGCCGGATCGTGCAGCTCATCACCGGCTCGACCGGCCTCGACGACTGGGAGTGGGGCGTCACCCTGTTCGGCGTCCACCCCGACGACCTGAAGGACTGCGTCTACACGATGCGCTTCGACGAGGCCTCGGCCCGCTTCGCCGAGTTCGGACCGTTCTACACCGGCATGGTGGCCCCGGTCGAGCAGGTCCTGGACAGGTGGCCGCCGATGGGTGAGTCGCCGCCCGGGCGGCGACCTCGACGGGCTGCGGGCCGGCCTGGGGCGGATCGGCCCGATGGTGGTGGCCTTCAGCGGCGGGGCCGACTCGGCCTTCCTGGCCTGGGTGGCCACCGACACCCTGGGGGCCGATCAGGTCCGGTGCGTGACGGCCGTGTCCCCGTCGCTGGCCCCCGAGGAGCTCGCCGACTGCCGGCCCTGGCCGACGAGTGGGGACTGCGCTGCACCGAGGTCGAGACCGACGAGCTGGCCGACCCCGCCTACTCGGCCAACGACGGCTCGCGCTGCTACCACTGCAAGTCCACCCTCATGGAGGCCCTGGTGCCGCTGGCCGAGGGCCGAGCCGACGGCCCCGGGGCCACCGTCGTGCTCGGCGTCAACCTCGACGACCTGGGCGACCACCGTCCCGGCCAGCAGGCCGCCGCCGAGGCGCGGTGCCCGCTTCCCGCTGGTCGAGGCCGGCTTCACCAAGACCGACGTGCGGCAGTGGTCGCGGCGGCTCGGCCTGCGCACCTGGGACAAGCCCGCCGCCGCCTGCCTGGCCTCCCGCGTCCCCTACGGCACCCCGGTCACGCTGGGCACGCTGCGATCGGTGGCCGAGGCCGAGTCGGCCCTCCGGTCGCTGGGCTTCACGCCAGCTCCGGGTCCGGCACTACGGCGACACCGCCCGCATCGAGGTGCCCGCCGAGGACCTCGCCGCCGTGGTCGCCCATCGTGACGAGGTCAGCGCCGCGGTGCACCGGGCCGGCTACCGCTACGTCACGCTCGACCTCGACGGATTCCGCTCCGGCAACCTCAACGAGGCGTTGGAGGCGAAGCTGCCGGCCGCGGCCCGTGCCGCCGGGAGCCGAGCATGATCGAGGTCCGGGTCAAGCTGACCTTTCCCGAGGAGCTGGTGCGGGAGCCGATCATCGCCCGCATGGTCAAGGAGCTGGACATCGTGCCCAACATCCGACGGGCCGACGTCGGCGAGGACGACGGATGGATCATCTGCGAGCTGGACGGCGACGGGGCCACCATCGACCGGGCCGTCGAGTGGCTACGGGGCGAGGGGGTGCAGGTCGACCTGCTCGGTGACGTGGTCGAGAGCTGAGCCCGGGCGACCGTTCCGGTGGGTGCCGGTCCCTTGATCCGGGCTACTCCGTGTCTGACCCCGGCTACTCCGTGTCTGATCCCGGCTACTCCGTGTCCCGGATGGTCCACCCGGCACCCGACACCTTGCGTGGTTCGTAGAACAGGCACCCCTCGGGGCAGGCGAACGGGATCTGCTCGTTGGCCCCCACCCGGCACCGCTCGAGTTTCTCCTCGTGGGCGGTGGTCTGCATGACGTAGTGGCGGCAATCCTCGCGAACGGGCACACCACAGTCTGCCCGATGGATGCGGCTCAGCGTTGGCAGCGGGTAGCGTCGTCCCTGTGGATCCCGCTCCCTCCGCCAAGCAGCTGCTCCGCTGGAGCGAGGCTCTGGCCGGCATCGCCCGGACCGGGCTGGGCTTCACCGAGTCCCTCTACGAGCAGGAGCGATTCGAAGAGGTGCTCCGGGTGGCGGCCGATATCCGGGTGGCCGCCGACCACGGTGCCCACGGTGCCGAGGACGCCGAGGGACTGGTGGAGGAGTGGCTGGGCTCGGTGGGCAAGGGCGTCCCCGGCTATGTGACCCCCAAGGTGGCTGTCGGGGCGGCGGTGGGCAATGACAAGGGTGAGATGCTGCTGGTCCAGCGAGCCGACTCCGGCGTCTGGCTCTACCCCACCGGGTGGGCCGACGTCGGCTATTCCGCCGCCGAGGTGGTGGTGAAGGAGGTCGAGGAGGAGACCGGCATCGAGGTCGAGGTGGTCCGGCTCATCGCCGTGCTGGACGGACTCCGGATCGGCATGAGCCGCATCCCCCTGTACTCCCTGGTGTTCCAGTGTCGGGCCGTCGGCGGCGAGCTCCAGGCCCACCCGCTGGAGACGGCCGACGTCGGATGGTTCGCCCTGGACCAGCTCCCCTTCCCCCTGGCCGGAGCGGAACGGTGGGGTGAGCACGTCTTCTCGGCGCTGCGGGGGAATCCCATCGAGGTGCTCTACGACTCGGTGCGCTCGCCCATCTGGCGCGGCGATCCCGACAAGCACTGAGGCCGGGCGCCGTCCCCGGTGGCGACGGCGTCTCCCGGTGGCCTCCGCGGGTGATGGCTACACTCCCACCCTGTGCCCCCCGAGGATCGCCCCCACCCACCCGCCAGTGGCGCAGCATCGAACGGGAGCTCGAGCCCCCGGGTCACCGTGACGGAGGCCACCGAGGTGACCGACGAGCTGGTCGAGGCGTTCGCCCGGCTGATCCCGCAACTCTCGTCGTCCTCGCCCCCACCGGGCCGGGCAGAACTGGCCGAGATGGTCGGCTCGGCGGCCTCGATCGTGCTGATGGCCCGGGACGGCTCGGGCGCCTTGGTCGGCTCCCTGACCCTGGCCCTCTTCCGGGTGCCGACCGGATTGCGGGCCTGGATCGAGGATGTGGTGGTCGACGCGTCGGCCCGGGGGGCGGGCGCGGGCGAGGCGCTGGTGCTGGCGGCGGTGGAGCAAGCCGAAGCCCTCGGGGCCCGGACGGTCGACCTGACCTCGCGGCCCAGCCGCGAGGCGGCCAACCGACTGTACGTGCGGATGGGTTTCGAGCTGCGCACCACCAACGTGTACCGGCACAGCCGGGAACCCTGAGTCCCGCACGGGACGACCGGGTCCCCGGCTATGTCGACGGCCGGCCCAGTTCGACCGGGACGGAACGCGCCCCGGCCACGTGGGTGCCCACGGTGATGAGCAGGCCACCGACGCCGGCGCGGAGCTTGGCCGTGAAGACGCGCGCGCCGCGAGGCGAGCGTCGCACGGCGTGACTCCGAGCTGCAAATGACCGGCGACGCTGGATGACCCGGTCGTCGGCGATCTGGTGGAGTAGTTGCGGATTCATGGGAAGACCTTGCGGACGGCACCGGGCGGAGGCCCGATGGAGCGGTTGGCGAGCAGTCCCGCGACGCGGAAATGCTTCAGTGCGAGCGGGCAGGGTGACGCCGAAGTGGCGGTGTGGCCCGGGTGGCCCGTGTCGGGCCGACGGTCGAGAACCCCTGAGGGGTCAGGCCATGAGGGGCGACTTCGGGAACGACGTCCGATCCACGAGGATGCCGGGCATGGCGCTGTCGACGGTGATGGTCATTGGGGCATCTCCTTTCGTGGAGGCGTGTAGTCCGAGTTGACATCGTAACAAGTCCGGGCCCTTTTGAGAAGGGGGCAATTCGGTTCAGCGGCCAGGAGCACGTTCCCAGACCGCGGCGACGCCTGCCCCAGCCGGGCCACGCTCGGCGGCGGAGCGGCGCACGAGTCAACGGCGGCGGTCGAGGACCTCCGGGTTGACCACATTGGTCGGCGATCCGGCGGCGAAGGCGTTTATCTGGTCGAAGATGTCGCCGAATTGGAGCTCCCACTCCTCGCGTGTGACGTACCCGATGTGGGGCGTGCACACCACGTTGTCCATGCCCAGCAGGGGATGAGCCGCGTCGACCAGAGGCTCGGTCTCGAACACGTCGAGGGCGGCCATGCCCGGCCTCCCCGCCCGCAGGGCCTCGACCAGGACCCCCGGTTCGACCAGTCCGGCACGGCTGGTGTTGACCAGGAGGGAGGAGGGCTTCATGCGGGCCAGATCGGCGGCGGTCACGATGCCGCGGGTGGCCTCCACCAACCGCAGGTGGAGGGAGATCACGTCGCACTGCTCGAAGAAGGCCTGGCGGCTGGGGGCCACGTCGAACCCGTCGGCTCCCGCCCGCGACCGGCCCCCCTCACTGGCCCAGATGACCACCCGCATGCCGAAGGCCCGGCCGTAGCCCGCCACGACCCGGCCGATGCGTCCGTACCCGAGGATCCCGAGCGTCTTGGACCCCAGGGACGTCCCCACCCCGTCCTGCCAGCGACCGGCTTTCATGGAGGCCACCTGCTGGGGCAGGCGGCGGGTTGCGGCGATGACCAGGCCCCAGGTCAGCTCGGCGGTGGCGTAGGACGGCGATCCCTGGTGCAGGTCCGAGGAGACGACGATGCCCAACCGGGTGCAGGTGTCGACATCGATGTGGGGGAACACGCTGCGCTGGCTGATCAGCCGGAGCTCGGGCAGACGCTCGAGCAGCGGCGTGCGGATCAGGGTCCGCTCACGGATCAGCACGAGGGACTCGGTGTCGGCGAGCCGGTCGACCAGTGCGTCGGTGTCCTGCACGTGGTCGTTCCAGACAGTGACCTCGTGAGCGTCCAGCCTGGCGAAGCAGTCCAGCGTCCTGAGCGTGTCGAAATAGTCGTCGAGGATCGAGACCCGCATGGTTCGACACCCTCCCCGGTCCGGGACCGGGGCGTTCCGATCCGCGAGGCCATTCTGCCCCAGGGATCGAGCGCCCCACACCGGCCGACTCCGCCCCCGCCCCGTCCGCTCCGGTCCGGTCCTCAGCCCCCCGACGCGGCCGGGCCCGCCCCTCTGGTCCGGTCCTCAGCCCCCCGACGCGACCGGGCCCACCCCTTCGACCACGAGTCCAGCGGGTCGAGGGCGGCACCGAGGGAGCGACCCACCGGGGTGAGCCGGTAGGGACCGGAGGGGTCCTGGGCGATCAGGCCGGCGGCGGTGAGCTCCCGCAGCCGGTCGTAGAGGACACTGGAGGACAGTCCCTCACACCGATCGAGCAGTCCCCGGGCCCCCACGGCATCGTGACGCAGCTCCCACAACACCCGGAGAGCCCACCGCCGCCCCAACAGGTCCATCGCCGCCATCAGCGGACGACCGGTGGTCGACCCCCGGACCGGTCGCCCCGGAGACGGCGTACGTGGTGGGTTCACGAGGGCCCCCGACCGGGTGTTCCGTTTTCCGAAACATTGGGGTAGGGTGTTTCGGAATCCACAACATGGAGGCTACCGTGTCGACCACCACAGGACCCAGTCATCCCGGAGCCATCGCCGGACCGAGGATCGTGCCGGTGGAACCCCCCTACCCCGAGGCCATCGGCCGGCAGCTGGAGCAGATGATGCCGGCCGGCGTGCCACCCATCGCCCTGTTCCGGACGTTCGTGAAGCACCTGCCCATGGCCGAGGCCATGGGTGGCTGGGGCACCTACGAGCTCAGCCGGCGGCTGTCGTTGTCCATGCGGGATCGCGAGCTCGTCATCGACCGGACCTGTGCCCGCTGTCGTTGCGAATACGAGTGGGGCGTGCACGTGGCCTTCTTCGCCGACCGGGTGGGACTGACTCCGGCCCAGGTCACCTCCTTGACCCACGGGGGCCCGGACGACGCCTGCTGGGACGAGGAACGGGAGCGGGACATCATCCGGGCCGTCGACCAGCTGCACGAGGACTCGACCCTCGACGATCCCACTTGGATCCGCCTCGAGCACTCGCTCACTGAGGCTCAGCGCCTCGACCTGATGCTCCTGTGCGGCTGGTACCACGCCATCAGCTTCGCGGCCAACGGCGCCGGTGTGCCGTTGGAGGACGGCGTCCCCCGGTTCGCCGACGTCGAGCGCTGAGCAGTGGCCCCGAGTGGCGGCCGCCGTGGTCAGCTCGGGCGCCCGGCCGTCTCCTTCAGGGACCGGCTCGTTGCCGTCCGGGGCTCTCGGCGCCCGCCGGGGGCTCCTGACCCACCGCTGGTCGGGTGCCATGGACCCGTCCGCCACCAGCTCGAGTCCCAGCACACCCACGTAGACGTCCGGGCGCGGCTCTCGTCGGTCACCGGGAGGGAGAACAGCTGCACCTTGCCCGACGGCCATGCCCGCACGGCAAGGAGGTGGCCCGGGGCGTCAACCCCCGAGTGACGACGTCGTCGCCAGCCGGGTGGCAAAGGCCGCCAGCCCGGCGTCCCAGCCGTCGGGCGAGCCCACCGCGTCACGCATCTGCTCCCACCCTTCGCCGTGGTGGTGGAGCTTCCGATGCTCCAACTCCACCCTCGTGCGGCCGGGCGCCTCCGAAGCGAAGCGCACCTCGACCTCACTGGCCCGGGTGGGGTCGGACTCCACCTGCCACTGCAGGCTGATGTCCCACGAGATCACGATCCGGTGGGGTGGCTCGAACGCCAGTACCCGGGCCCATCGGCACTCGGACCCGTCCACCCCCCGGTCGTAGACGTGTCCACCGACCCGGGGTTCGAAGACCATCTCGGCCAACTCGCCCTCCAGGATGTGGTGCTCGGGGGGCCACCAGCTCCCGATCTCCCGGGTGAACACCGCGAAGGCACGGTCGATGGGCACCTCCACCACGATGGACGACCGGACAGCCGTGCTCTGGGTCTCAACCATCAGCGTGTTCCTCTCTCTGCTCGCCAGCTCTCGGTTCGACAGTGCGCTGCTCGACTGTTCCCTGCCCGACTGTTCCCTGCTCGACTGTTCTCTGCTCGACTGTTCTCTGCTCGACAGTGCCGCCGCCTTGCTCGGCCACGTCCTTGAAGGCCAGGAGCGCAGTACCCCAGAACCGGTCGAGGTACGCCCGCAACGCGCCGATCCCGTCGGGGTCGAGCCGGTAGATGCGCCGGTTGCCCTCCGGGTGGTCGACCACCAGGCCCGCGTCCTTCAGCACCTTGAGGTGTTGCGAGACGGCCGGGCGACTCACCGGCATCTGCCCGGCCAGCTCCCCCACTGCCTGGGGTCGTTCCGCCAGGCGCTCGAACAGCTCCCGTCGGGTCGGGTCAGCGAGGGCCCCCAGGGCCAGTGCGTTAGTCATGGCTAACCGTAAGTATAAACTTACCATCTCCGGAGTCAAGGGCCAGATGGCCACCGCCGGCGTCGGGCAGGCCGACCGGAGCGTCGGGCATGCTGGTCGGTCGATGATCGCCACCGCCTCCTCCCCGGCCACGCCGGCCCCACCCACCGGACCGGTGGGCCCCTCCTGGAGTTGGGGCCTGGCCGGGGTGGGCATCGTGTCCGCAGTGGCCGCCTTCGCACTCGACGCCGATGAGGCTCGTTCGGCCGCCTCCCAGGTGTGGTCCCCGTTCGTGCTGGTGGCTGGGCTCCTGTTGGTGGGTCTGGTGGCCGACCAGGACGGGTTGTTCGCGGCCGCCGGGCACCGGCTGGCCGATGCTGCTCCCAACGGTCTCGCCCTCTTCGCCGGGGCCGCCGTGCTGGTGGCCGGGGTCACGGCCCTACTGAACCTGGACACCGCGGTGGTCTTTCTCACCCCGGTGCTGGTCCACGCCGCCCGCAGCCGAGGCCAGGGTGAGACCGCCCTTCTCGTCGGGTGTCTCCTGCTGTCCAACGCCGCCAGCCTGCTACTGCCCGGCTCCAACCTGACGAACCTGATCGTCCTCGGGCACCTCCATCTGTCGGGAGGGCAGTACCTCGGCCACATGGCCCTGCCCTGGGTGGGTGCCATCGTCGTGACCACCGTGGTCATCGCCGCGGCTGAGCATCGCACGCTCGGTGACGGCAGCCGCCCCCATGCCTCCATGCACCCCCCCTCCGGCGCGGCAACGGCCCCGGCCTCCGTGGGACTGGGCAGCGCGGCCGTGGTGGCCGTGACCGTGCTCGTCGTCGTCCTGGCCAATCCGGCCCTGCCGGTGGCCGGGCTGGGCCTGCTGGTCATCGCCGCCCGCCTGGTGGCCCGACGCCAGCGGCTCGACGACGTGCTGGGGGTACTTGGGGTGCCGGTGCTGGTCGGCCTGTTCGGGATCGCCCTGGCCCTCGGCACCCTGGGCCGGGCGTGGTCCGGACCGGCGACGCTCCTCTCCCACCTCGACGCGGTGGGTACCGCCGCAGTGGCCGCTCTGGCCGCGGTGGTGGTCAACAACCTGCCGGCGGCGGCCCTGTTGGCCTCCCGCCGTCCGCCTCATCCCTTCGCCCTGCTGGTCGGCCTCAATGTCGGTCCCAACCTGTTCGTCACCGGGTCCCTGGCCTGGGTCCTGTGGTGGCGGACGGCGCGGTCGGCCGGCTCGGCTCCTCCGGTCCGCCGTGCGGTGGCCATCGGCCTGGTCTCCGCACCGCTGTCGATGGCCGCCGCCCTCGGGCTGCTGGCCGTCACCGGCCCGCGGTGACGGCCAGCCCGCCGGCCCGGTCCGGTCAGTTGATCTTGAGGAGGTCCACCACGAACACCAGGGTGTCGTTGGCGGCGATGCCCGCTCCCGGGGAGTGGGCCCCGTACCCGAGGCTCGGCGGGATGATCAGCTCCCGACGGCCGCCGACCTGCATGCCGGCGACACCCTCGTCCCACCCGGGGATGACCTGACCGGCTCCCAGCGTGAACGAGAACGGCTGGCTGGTCCAGGACGACTGGATGGTCTTGCCCGAGGAGTACGTGGCCAGCACGTACTGGACGGTCACCGAGTCGCCGGCCTGGGCCGCGGGGCCGCTCCCGTGGATGAGGTCGGCTGACTCGAGGCCGACGGGCGGCGTCCCCGTGGGCACGGTGACGGTGGGTGCCGTGCCCGCGGTCCCGGCCGGCGACAGGTCCGCGGCCGGGATGGGAGCCGGCGGTGCGGCCGTGGTGGTGGGGGCGGCCGGGGTCGTGGCGGTCGGGCTCGACGAAGCGCTGCTACACCCGGCCAGACCGAGGGTGGCGGCCGAGAGCACCACCAGGGTGAGGGTGCGCGTACGGGACATGGGCTTCCTTTCCAGGGGTGAGGGCGGGGACCACTCGTCCGCCTCTGGGCGGTCCTCCGGCAGGCCAGACGGTACTCGGCCCCGACGGTGAATTGACGCCACCCCAGGACTCGCGCCCGCCCCGGGGCCACGGGCCCCACTGTGACACCCCCGTGTCAGGGTGGGACCCGTGAAGCTGAGAACGCTGAAATCCGTGGCCGACACGCTCCGGTCCGAGGTCGCCGGCTTCGACCCCGAACGGGTGAGCGGCTCCGATGCCGCCGAGGTGCTCGAGGCCTACGCCGAGATCGAGAGGCTGGCCGCCGCGGGCAAACTCCTGGCCGCCCGCCGGGTCGAGTCCTCCAACATCTGGCGAAAGGCCGGCCACCGCTCGGCCGCCGCTCATCTGGCCGAGGCCACCGGGACCGGTCTGGGTCCGGCCATCACCACCCTCGAGGCCGCCCGTCAACTGGGCTCTCTGCCGACCACCGACGAGGCCATGCGGAACGGCCGCCTGTCGGAGTCCCAGGTCAAGGAGATCGCCGGGGCCGCCGCCGTCCGACCCGACGCCGAGGAGGAGCTGGTCGACGCGGCCGGCCGCCAGCCCATGAGCATGCTCAAACTGCGGTGCCGCCGGGTAAAGGCCACCGGTCCCGACGGGGCCGGCGGCTACAACGCCATCCACCGCGGCCGGTACCTGCGCAACTGGACCGACCGAGACGGCGCCGTCCGGTTCGATGCCCGGCTGACCCCCGACGAGGGGGCCCGCCTCGTCGCCGTGGTCAAGGACCAGACCGACCGCCTGGAGGCCGAGGCCCGGCGGGCAGGCGTGCACGACCCGAGGAAGGCGCTGGCCGCCGACGCGCTCCTGCGACTGGCCTGCAGCGGGACCCCTCCCGCAACCCGGTCGGGCGGGCCGGGAGCGGCGACGTCCGGCCCGACCGCCATGGTCCACGTGCGGGTCGACCATGCCGCCCTGATGCGCGGCCACGCCGAGGTCGGCGAACTGTGTGAGGTTCCCGGCATCGGGCCCATCCCGGTCGAGGTGGCCCGCGCGCTCGCCGTCGACTCCGTCCTCAGCATCCTGGTCACCGACGGCGTGGACGTCACGTCCGTGGCCCATGCCGGCCGGACCATCCCTGCCGCGTTGCGCCGGGCCCTGATGGAACGGGACCCGTGTTGTGCCGTGCCGGGCTGCGACGTGAGGGAGGCGCTCGAGATCGACCACATCCGCCCCGTCGGTGACGGCGGGATGACCACGTTGGCCAACCTGGTGCGCCTGTGCCACTGGCACCACTACCTCAAGACCCATCAGCGTCACCGGATCGAGCGCTCCGGCTCCGAGTGGCGATGGCTGGTGCCCGACGACTCCCGGGGCGGAGCCTTCTCCCTCCAGCGGTCGGGCTGAGCGCGCCGCGCCCTTCGCTCCACCGGCCGTCAGGCCGAGACCCCGCCTCCCCCGTCGTCAGGACCGCTATCGTCCCCCCCGGTCCCGGTACCCGCTCGGCCACCCTGATCCTCCCGCCACTGTGCCTCGGCGCGGAACGCCACCTCACGCAGTGACTGACCGCTACGCCGCGACGCCCGGGCCACGTCGTCGTACTCGGCCTTGATCCTCCCCGGCGCCACCTTGACCCTGATCATCTGGCCGTCGACCCACACCGAGTGGACGGCCCTGGCCGCCGGCCACCGCTGGCCGGCCGTGACCCGGACGCCGAGCGATCCCGTGGCCTCGCGGAGCACCGCCCGGAGCCGGGCCACCTGGGAGGGGTCACCCAGGACATGGATCACCGTCCCCGGTCGACCCTTCTTCATGACCACCGGGGTCAGCCAGGCGTCGTGGGCCCCGGCCTCGAGCAGCGCCCCGACGGCATGGGCCAGCTGCTCGCCGGTGGCATCGTCCACGTTGGCCTCCAGCAGGGACACCGGCTGTCCGGCATCCGCCTCGGTGCCCGACCCGGGCTGGCCGTCGACCCGCACGCCGATGACCACCTGGGTGCAGTTGGGCAGCTCGTCGAGCTCACGGGACCCCGCCCCGAACCCCTGTCCGGTGACCCGCATTGCCGGCATGGGGCCGTACCCCGACGCCAGGGCGGCCAGCAGGGCGGCGCCCGTCGGCGTGGTCAGCTCCACCTGCACGTTGCGGCCCCACGTAGGAACTCCCTCCAGCAGGGCCACCACCGCCGGTGCCGGATTGGGCAGCAGACCGTGCGCCGCCCGCACCATGCCCAGTCCGGTGGCCACCGGACTGGCCTGCACCTCGTCGACGCCGAGGACCTCGAGGGCCGCCGCCGTCCCCACGACGTCGACGATGGTGTCGTGGCCTCCCACCTCGTGGAAGTGGACCTGGTCCACCGGCCGCCGGTGCAGCCTCGCCTCCACGTCGGCCAGGGCCGCGAAGGTGGCCAGCGCCCGTCGGGTGACCCGTTCGGGCAGCCGGGCCTCGCCGACCAGCCCGACGATGTGCGCGTGGGTGCGCACCACCACGGTGTCCTCGGCGCTCACCACCGCCCGGGTGGCGGCGATCCCGCCCCGCAGGACCGGTTCGGCCTCGAGCGACCATCCGCGGAGGGGCAGTCGCTCCAGCAGGGCGAGCACCTCACGCAGGTCGGCCCCGGCGTCGAGCAGGCTCCCGAGGGCCATGTCCCCGGCAATCCCGGCGAAGCAGTGGAACCACGCCACCGCCCGAGGGCCGTCCCCGCTCGGGCCGCCGGCCCCCACACCCGGGGCGGCCCGGTGGACCAGCCTCACGACGCCGGCCGGCTCACGGCAGCATCCGGGCCACGGCGCAGGCGGCACCGAAGCCGTTGTCGATGCCCACCACGGTGAGCCCGGCCGCGCACGAGGCGTGCATGGCCAGCAGCGCCGTCACCCCCTCGAGGGCGGCGCCGTACCCGGTGCTGGTGGGCACGGCCACCACCGGCGCGGGGGTGATGCCGCCGACGAGGCTGGCCAGGGCCCCCTCCATCCCGGCCACCACCACGACGGCGTCGGCATCGGCCAGCTCGTCGGCCGAGGCCAGCAGCCGGTGCACGCCCGCCACGCCGCAGTCGGCCAGCAGGGCGGGGCGCAGGCCCAGGCAGGTCAGCGTGGCCTGGCACTCGCGGGCCACCGGCAGGTCCGAGGTGCCGGCAGTGACCACCAGGGTGCGGGCCGCCCGCTGCCGGGCGGGGCGCCACACCACCACCGAGAGCTCGCCCCGGACCCGGTCGGCCCCGGTTGCCGGCCCGGTCACCGTGCGCTCCCCGCCGGGGTGCTCGGTGACCACCAGCTCCACCTGTTGGGGGTCCGCCCGGGTCAGGATGACCGGCCCCTCCCCGTCGGCCAGCAGTTCGCCGACGATGGCCGAGCACTGGGCTCCCGACTTGCCCTGGCCGTAGACCGCCTCGGGCAGTCCCTGGCGGAGGGAGCGGTGGTGGTCGACCTTGGCGAAGCCCAGGTCGGCGAAGGGGAGCCGGCGCAGCCGGTGCACGGCGTCGTCGGGTGAGACGGCCCCCGACCGCACGTCGGCGAGCAGGCGCTGGAGTCCGGGTTCGTCCATGATGTTCACTATCCTGCCTGGGTATGGCCCCGGACGCATCCTCAGACCCCGTCGACGGGCCGACCCGCAGATCGGGTTCCTGGGCCCGGAGGGCACCTTCACCGAGGAGGCCCTCCTGGGTGAGGCGGTCTACGCGGCGGCCGAGGTCATCCCCCTCGGGTCGCTGGTCGAGGTGCTGGACTCGGTCCGGGACGGGCGGTTCGACCTGGGCTTCGTCCCCATCGAGAACGCCATCGAGGGCACGGTGCGGGACATCATCGACAGCCTGGTCTTCGACTTCGACCTCCGCATCCAGCGGGAGGTGGTGCTGGACATCCACCTCCACCTGATGGCGACCCCGGGGACGGACCTGGGCGACATCGAGCGGGTGGCGTCCATCCCCATGGCCACCGCCCAGTGCCGGGCGTTCCTCACCGAGAACCTGCCCGCGGTGGAGTTGGTGGCCACCAACTCCACCGCCGATGCGGCCCGGCTGGTGGGCCAGCACGACCCGGCCATGTCGGCCCGTCCCACCGCGGCCATCGCCCCCCGGTTGGCCGCCACCCTCTACGGTCTGGACATCCTGGTCGAGGACGTCGAGGACCATCCGGAGAACCAGACCCGGTTCGTGTCCCTGGCCCGGACAGGGATCCCGGCTCCGACCGGTCACGACCGGACCAGCATCGTCTGCTTCCAGCGGGCCGACCATCCCGGCAGCCTCCACGGGATCCTGGGCCAGTTCTCCGCCCGCAACATCAACCTGACCAAGCTGGAGTCGAGGCCCACCAAGCAGGCCCTGGGCGACTACTGCTTCATCATCGACTTCGAGGGCCACATCGCCGACGACGTGGTGAGCGACTGCCTACGCGACCTCCACGCCAGTCTGGCCGGGGTGAAGTTCCTCGGCTCGTATCCGGCGGCCGGACCGGCCGGTCCCGCCCTCCGGCGCGAGGCCGAGACGTCATGGACCGAGGCCGGTATGTGGGTCGACGCCCTGCGGGCCGAGGTCGGCTCGGGCGAGCAGCCCTGAGGCGTCGTCGTCCGCTGCCGGGGGCGGGCGCCGACTACCCTGACTGGCGCTCGGAGGGATGGCAGAGCGGACGAATGCGCGGCTCTTGAAAAGCCGTGAGGTGCAAGCCTCCGTGGGTTCGAATCCCACTCCCTCCGCTGTTCTCGACGACCTCGGCGACGGCCGGTTCGGGACGGGCCGGCGCCCCACCGGAGCACCCGTCTCAGCAGCCGGCCTCGGCGGCGATCCGTCGCACGATCGCCCCGGCCGGCTCGGCCGTCACCTGCCGCCAGCCCTGTCCCGCCCACAGATTGGGCACGCTCGGGTCCCCGGCCCGCAAGGCCGCTGCTCGAAGAGGTCGGGTCAGGTGGTGCACCTCCGGATAGGCCTGCGGGGCCTGGCCGCTGTGCGCCAGCGCGAACTCGTTGGCCAGGCCCCGGGCGTAGCGACCGCTGAAGGCCCGGGTGACCGTCGTGTCGGAGTAGGTGCCGTCGAGGAGGGCCCGCCGGTAGGTCTCGGCCGTCCCCGCCTCGTGGGCGCCGAGGAACGCCGTGCCCAGCTGCACGGCGACGGCGCCGTGGGCCAGCACGGCGGCGGCCTCCGCCCCCGTCATGATGCCCCCGGTCCCCACGATGGGGACCGTGGTGACGGAACGAACGTCGTCCACCAGCGCCAACAGGGGACGGACGTTGGGCGCGAGGTCCAGGAACGATCCCTGATGCCCGCCGGCCTCGGTCCCCTGCACGAGCAGGAGGTCCACCCCCTCGCCTTCGGCCACCTGGGCTTCGGCCACCGAGGTGACGGTCACGCCGACACGGCTGCCCGCCCGATGCAGGCGCTCCACCACCGCCTGGTCCGGGTACCCGAAGGTGAAGGTCACCAGATCGACGTGGGCGGACCCGACGATCTCCAGCTTCGCTTCGAACGCATCGTCTTCCCACAACGGCTCCCCGAGGGCCACACCGAGCCGGGCCGCTTCGGGCTCGAGGAGCTCGGCGTAGCGACCAACCTCATCCGGGTCGCCGGGTGACGACGGACAGAAGAGGTTCACTCCGAACGGTGACGCGGTGAGCGCCCGGGTGGCGGCGATCGCACCCTGCAGACCGGCGGCCGACAGGTAGCCGGCGGCCACGAAGCCGTAGCCGCCGACCGCGGACACCGCCGCGGTGAGCTCGGGGGTCGAGGGTCCGCCCGCCATCGGGGCCTGGACGATCGGGAGCTCGGTCGGCCATTCCATGGGATGCCATTGTGGCCGAACCTCGGACCTCCCGACGTGGGCGTGCTCACGGCCGCCACCACCAACGGTCCCGAACGGTACGGCGGACAGCGGCCGACGAGGCGAAGGGGGTCGGCGCGCAGCAGGACCCACGCGTCGAGGTCACGTTGAGGCATCTCGAACCAGCGGAGGGCCGGTTAGCCTCGGGGACAACTCCGACACGCAGGAGAAGGGGAAACCCATGACCGACACGACACTGCACGAGAGCCCGCTCGAGTTCGACCCGTTCTCCGACGAGTACTTCAACGGCCCCTACGACTTGTACCGTCGGCTGCGCGACGAGGCCCCCGTCCTCTTCAACGAGAAGTACGGCTTCTGGGCGTTGTTCCGCTACGACGATGTCTGCGCGGCCCACAAGGACTGGCAGACCTTCTCGAGCGCCCACGGTGTCGATCTGTCGACGTTGAACACCGACCCGGAGACCATCAAGATGTACCGCTCGATGATCATGATGGACCCGCCGGAGCACGACCGGCTCAGGGCCCTGGTCAGCCGGGTGTTCACCCCCAGGGCCATCAGTTCCCTCGAGCCGATGGTCCGAGACGTCATCGTCTCGTTCCTCGCGCCCTTCGACGGCTCCGACTCGTTCGATGCGGTGGCTGACTTCAGCGCCCTGTTCCCCGTCGAGATCATCTCGCGCATGCTGGGCGTTCCCGAAGGCGAGCGCCAGCAGATCCGCCACTGGCTCGACATCGGCCTGCACCGCGAGCCGGGCCGGATGGATCCCACGCCCGAAGGCCACCAGGCCCAGCTGGAGAGCGGTGCCTACTGGTACGAGCTGGCCGAGGAGAAGCGCAGGCACCCGGCAGACGACATGGTCACCCGGCTCACGCAGGTCGAAGTCGACCGGGGAGACGGGGAGATGACCCGTTTGGGGAGCGACGAGATCGCTGGGTTCGCCGGCCTCCTGGGCGGGGCGGGAGCGGAGACGGTGACCAAGCTCATCGGGAACGCCGTCTATCTCTTCCACAAGAACCCCGACCAGTACCGCAAGGTCGTCGAGGACCCGGGCACCCTCCCGGGCGCCGTCGAGGAGATCCTCCGCTACTACCCTCCGTCCCAGTACCAGGGCCGGTTCTCGGTCAAGGAGGCCGTGGTGGGCGGTGTGACCATCCCTGCCGGCTACCCGACCATCCTGGTCACCGGGTCAGCCACCCGGGACGAGCGCTTTTTCGACCGGCCCGACGACTTCCTCGTCGACCGGCCGCCCAGTCTCTCGATCGGCTTCGGCTACGGCATCCACAGCTGTCTGGGTGCGGCGCTGGCCCGCATGGAGAGCCGCATCGCGCTCGAGGAGCTGGCCGGGCGGTGGCCGCGGTTCGCCGTGGACGAGGAACGCTGCGCCCGCGTCCACATGTCCAACGTCGCCGGGTACTCCCACGTCCCGGTGCACCGGGTGGGCTAGCTCCCGCGACGGAGGCTCAGCCCAGGCCCATCTTCCGGAAGTCCCAGCTGGTGATCTTCTCGGGCACCACCCGGAGCCAGGCGTGGCGTCCGTCGTGGCCGAAGGTCCCCCCGGCGTACTTGGCCCCGAACAGACGCTCAGGCTCCACCAGGCGGTCGTCCGGCTCCCCGGTGCGGGGGATCTCGCCGACCGGTTCGGCCCGGCCCCTGAGCTCGACTCCTCGCAGCTCGCCGAACCCCTCGCCGGTGTCGACCAGTACGCTCACCCGTCCGTCCCGCCCGATGTCGGTCCATCGCTGACTGTTGACGATCGAGGTCAGCCACAACGCGGTGCCGTCCCACACGAACCAGAGGGCGGTCAGATGGGGACCGGCGGCGCCGGTGGTGGCCACCCGGCAGGTGCGCTCCTCGGCCAGGAAGGCGTCACGCTCCTCCGGGGTCATGGCGATGCGCCGGGACCGGCGCTGTTCCTTCATCGCCGGCCCCGCCCCACGGCCGGCCCCGCACCGCCGCTTTCGCCGGTCACGCCACCACTCCCTCGATCTTGAGCTCGAGCATGGTCTCGGTGTCGCAGTCGATACTGGCCAGGATCTCCTCGCAGTGCTCGTTGAAATCGGGCGCCCGCTTCGGTACGGCGGGGGTGCCGCCGAACTGCACGGGCGTCGTGACCAGCCGGAAGGGCACGCCGGCGGCGGTGCTCGTCTCGCCCACGTACCCGTTCGCCTCCACCTGGGGGTCGTCGACCACCTCCAGGCTGTCCTGGGCGAACGACCACTGTCCCTCGAAGCCGGCCAGCCGCTCCTGCCACTCGGCCAGCGGTGCGGCCTCGAACACTTCGGTCAGGATGTCCCGGGCCTCACCGGCGTTGGCCGACAGCAGCTCGTGGGAGGTGAAGCGCTCGTCGGTGATCAGCTCCTCGCGGCCGATGGCCCGGCACGCTGCCGGCCAGTAGTGGAAGCCTTGGAGGCAGGTGAAGGCCAGGAACCGGCCGTCCTCGGTCTTGTAGGTGCCCACCAGGGGGTTGGACGGTCCGCCGCCGCCGGAGCCGGCGGCCGGCGGCCGCCAGGGAAACCCGGTCTGCAGCGACAACGCCACGGCCGGGCTCATGGCCCAGAGCCCGACACCGAGCAGCGAGACGTCCACGGACACCGCCTCGCCGGTCCGCTCTCGGTGGAACAGGGCACCCATGATCCCGCCGGCGATGGTCATCCCGCCGATCGAGTCGCCGTAGCCGGGGGCGGGCTGCATGGCCAGGCTCTCGGCGTCGGGCGGGGTGCAGCCCATGGCGCTGGACCCCCGGCACCAGTAGCTCAGGAAGTCGTAGCCACCGCGGTCGGCGTCGGGCCCACGCTCCCCTCCCCCGGTGCCGGCCACGTAGATGATGTCAGGGTTGTGGGCCCGGATGTCGTCGACCTCCATACGGAGCTTCTTCCGGACTCCGGGGAGCTTGTTGGTCAGGAACACGTCGCTGGTGGCGGCCAGTCGGTAGACGAGCTCGACGCCCTTCTCGGTGGTGAGGTCGACGCCGATGCTCTTCTTCCCCCGGTTGGAGTGCTCGAGGAGGACGTGGACCGAGCCACCCATCGACATGACCCCGCTCGAGGCCAGGCCCCGCATGGCGTCGCCCCGCTCCACATGCTCGATCTTGATGACCTCCGCCCCCCAGTCGGCCAGGATGGCCGAAGCGGCCGGGACGAAGGTGTGTTCGGCAACCTCGAGGATGCGCACACCCTTCATGACGTCAGTCATCGGGACCCTCCTGCTATCGACATCGAGCGGACAGGAGACGTTCTAGCAGCAGGGAAGGTACGGGTGGTCGGGAGCCCGGGGCCCGTCGGCGTGCGGACCCGGGTCGGTGGCGGAAGTGACCCCCGCGAGCTAGCCGGAGGCGGGTGCTGGATGCTGGGCGATCAGGCGCTCGGACTCGTCCCACAACCGCCGGGCGGCCACCCGGTCGGCAGCCACCTCGGTGAGGGGCACGACGCGGCGGCGGGAGAAGTAGGAGCCACTGACCCCGTCCACCTCCGGGGAGGTGGCCAGGTACACCGAGGTGCGGGCGCCGTCGGCCGGGCTCATGGGTTCGGGCAGCGGGCCCAGCACCGCGTCGACCCGGTCGGACCTCGGTGCCGTGACCACGGCGCGGGCCACGTCCTCCGGCCTGGTCCGGCCGAGCTCGGTGGCCACGTACCCGGGATTGAGGGCGTTGACGGTGACACCGGTGCCGGCGAGTCGCTCGGCCAGCACCAGGGTGAAGTAGATGTTGGCCAGCTTCGACTCGGCGTAGACCCCCAGGGAGTGGAACTCGCCCTGGTGCTGAAGGTCGTCGAAGCAGATCCCCCGCTGGGCCACCCGGTAGGCGTCCGAGGAAACCACGACGATGCGACTCGGCGCGTCGGCCTTCAGGCGGTCGAGGAGCAATTGGGTGAGGAGGACGTGCCCGAGATGGTTGACCCCGAACGCCGCCTCGAAGCCCTCGGCCGTCTCCCACCTTCGCCCGTCGGGTGCCAGGCCGGCGTTGTTCACCAGCACGTCGAGCCGGTCGTACCGGCGGAGCAGCGTATCGGCGAAGGTGCGGATCGATCCGAACGACGCCAGATCGAGGGGCAGCACGTCCACCCGGTCGGACCCCGTCCGCTCCCGCACCGTCGCCAGCGCCCTCGCCCCCCGCTCCGGGTCCCGAGCGGTGATGACCACCCGGGCGCCGTACGCGGCCAGGCCCACGGCCGTCTCCAGTCCGATCCCGGTGTTCCCGCCGGTGACGACCATCGTGGCGGGCGAGCCATCACTGCTTCCCATGGGTATCCCTCCTCGGGCGAGGTCGAAGCCGACTCAGGAGTACGGGGGGTCGACCCAGTCCGGGAAGACCTCGGGAAGGTCCGTCGAAGGACGGCCGGCGAAGTGGGGTGGGCGCTTCTCGAGGAAGGACATGATCCCTTCGCGGGCATCCGGCTCGGCCCCCGTGGCATAGACGGCACGGGAGTCGGCCCGGTGGGCGGCCATGGGATGGTCGGCACCGAGCATCCGCCAGAGCATTCGGCGGGTGAGGGCTACCGACACCGGGGCCGTCTCGGCGATCTCGGCCGCCAGGGTCCCGGCCGCCTCGAGCAACTCGCCGTCGGGGTGGACGCTGCGGACGAGACCGCCGGCCAGGGCCTCGTCGGCGTCGAACAACCGCCCGGTGTACAGCCACTCCGCCGCCTGGGCCACGCCGACCAGTCGTGGGAGGAACCAGGTCGACGCCCCCTCCGGAGCGATGCCCCGGCGGGTGAAGACGAATCCGAAGCGGGCGCCCTCCGCGGCCATCCGGATGTCGGTGGCCAGCAGCAGCGTGGCCCCCATGCCCACCGCTGCGCCATTGACCGCCGAGACAACCGGCTTGAGGCAGTCGAACAGACGGAGCGTGATCCTCCCGCACCCGTCCCGGGGTGCCACCGTCCGGCCCACCCGTTCGGCGCCCACCGCCCCACCGCTCCGGTCGTCGTCGTAGTCGAAGGTCTGCGCTCCCGCCGACATGTCGGCCCCGGCGCTGAAGGCCCTTCCGGCCCCGGTCAGGACGGCCACCCTCACGTCGTCGTCCCGGTCGACCTCGTCGATGGCGGCCAACAGCTCATTGACCATCCGGGCGGTGAAGGCGTTCAGGGCATCGGGGCGGTCGAGGATGATCGTGGCGACGCCGTCGGCCACCGAGTACCCGATCTCTTCGAACTCCATGGTCCTCACGATGGTCCTCACCTCTCGATTCGGTTCAGGTCGGGGGGCCGGAGTGAACGGACCGACCCCGCGCCCCACGGGGCCGTGTGGCAGCCAGAGGACACTATCCCCTCGTTCCGTCGGATCCGGTGGTGCCACGCCCGGTCGGACCCGTCGGACGACCCGCCGGAAGGCCCGACCCCCACGGGACGAGGACGAGGCCCACGGACTCCCGCTGGCCATCGCACGGCCGCCGTCCAGGCTCACGCCGAGCCGGGGAGGCCGGCGACATTTAGTAGGACGTTGTAGTAATCTGGGACGGTGCGCCACTCCCCGAACCGTCCCACGGCGGGCCCGTCGAGGGACGAGACATGACCCAGCTGTACAAGCCGGTGCACCCGGTCCGGTTCGTGACGGCGGCCAGCCTGTTCGACGGACACGACGCCGCCATCAACATCATGCGGCGGCTCCTGCAGGCGCAGGGGGCCGAGGTCATCCACCTCGGGCACAACCGGTCGGTGGACGAGGTGGTCAAGGCGGCCATCGCCGAGGACGTCCAGGGCGTGGCCATCAGCTCCTACCAGGGCGGCCACATGGAGTACTTCCGGTACCTGGTCGACCGGCTGCGGGCCGAGGACCGGGGTGACATCCGGATCTACGGCGGTGGAGGCGGTGTCATCGTCACCTCCGAGATCGAGGAGCTCGAGGCCTACGGCGTGCAACGGATATTCTCGCCGGCCGACGGGCAGCGGCTCGGCCTCGACGCCATGATCAACCTCCTGATCCAGGAGTGCGACCGCGACCTGGCCGCCGACCCCTCGCCGCCCCTGGACTCGGTCGAGGCGGGCGACCACCGCGCCTTGGCCCGGTGGATCTCCTGCATCGAGGCCGGCGCACTCGACCAGGACGACGCCGATGCACTCCGGTCGCGGTTCGGGCAGCACCCGGTGCCGGTACTGGGGATCACCGGCACCGGCGGTTCGGGAAAGTCGTCCCTGACCGACGAGCTGGTCCGACGGTTCCGACTCGACCAGGAGGACAAGCTGGCCATCGCCGTCCTGGCCGTCGACCCCACCCGCCGTCGCGGTGGAGGCGCCCTGCTCGGGGACCGCATCCGGATGAACGCCATCGACGCCCCCAACGTCTACTTCCGCTCGATGGCCACCCGGGGCTCGTCGTCCGAACTGCCCGACCGCTTCCCGCTGGTGGTGGCGGCCTGCCGCGGCAGCCGGATTCGACCTGGTCATCGTCGAGACCCCCGGGATCGGCCAGGGCGACGCCGCCGTCACCGAGATCGCCGATGTCTCGCTCTACGTCATGACGCCCGAGTACGGTGCTGCCTCCCAGCTCGAGAAGATCGACATGCTCGAACTGGCCGACGTGGTGGCCATCAACAAATTCGACCGCCGGGGCGCCGACGACGCCTTCCGCCAGGTGTGCCGGCAGTGGGGCCGCGACCATCGGGGCGCCACGGTGACCGCGGGCGCCGAGCCCGTGTTCGGGACCATCGCCTCCCGTTTCAACGACGACGGCGTCACTGCGCTGTTCCACCGGCTCAAGGACCAGCTGGTCGTCGAGGGCCTGGCGGTCACCGACGGGGTGCTGGCTCCGGTGGCCGGTCGACAGTCCACCCAGACGTCGGCCATCGTCCCGGCCAACCGCCGCCGCTACCTGGCCGAGATCGCCGAAACAGTCCAGGGCTACCACGCCACCACGGCCCGCCTGGCCGACGAGGCCCGCCGGGCCGAGCAGGTGGCCGCAGTGACATCCCTGGGCCTGGCGCGCGGGGTCGACACCGGTGACCTGGCCACCCTGGTCGGCCGGATCGAATCTGAGCGCGACGGCGAAGGCCGGCGACTCCTGGAGGAGTGGGAGGCGCTGCGACCCACTGTGAGCGACGCCGACGGCGGCCCGGACGAGATCGACGCCGGAGCCACCGACGGCGACCGGCGACCGGCACGGTGGCGGACGTCGCTGTCCGGCACCCGCGTGCCCCGGGTGGCCCTCCCCCGGGTGACCGAGCACGGCGAGCTGGTGCGATGGTTGCGGGAGGAGCACCTGCCCGGTCACTTCCCCTTCACCGCCGGGGTGTTCCCCTTCAAACGGGAAGGCGAGGACCCGGCCCGCATGTTCGCCGGCGAGGGCGACCCCTTCCGCACCAATCGCCGCTTCCACCTGCTGGCCGAGGGCCAGCCGGCCACCCGGCTGTCCACGGCCTTCGATTCGGTGACCCTCTACGGCTTCGACCCCGACGAGCGCCCCGACATCTACGGCAAGATCGGGACGTCCGGGGTGTCCATCGCCACCCTCGACGACATGAAGGCGCTGTTCGACGGGTTCGACCTCTGCGATCCCGACGACCTCGGTGTCGATGACCATCAACGGCCCGGCACCGACCATCCTGGCCATGTTCCTGAACACAGCCATCGACCAGCAGCTGGACCGCTTCTCGTCCGAGCACGGCCGGGACGCCACCGACGCCGAGGCCGAGGCCGTCGCCACCGAGGTCCTCCGCACCGTCCGGGGCACCGTGCAGGCCGACATCCTGAAGGAGGACCAGGGCCAGAACACCTGCATCTTCTCCACCGAGTTCTCCCTCGGGGTGATGGCCGACATGCAGGAGTGGTTCATCGAGCACCAGGTCCGCAACTTCTACTCCGTCTCCATCTCCGGCTACCACATCGCCGAGGCGGGGGCCAACCCCATCACCCAGCTGGCCTTCACCCTGGCCAACGGCTTCACCTATGTGGAGTCCTACCTGGCCCGGGGCATGCACGTCGACGACTTCGCCGCCAACCTCTCCTTCTTCTTCTCCAACGGGATGGATCCCGAGTACACCGTGATCGGACGGGTGGCCCGGCGGATCTGGGCCATCGCCATGAGGGAGCGCTACGGGGCCGACGAGCGGTCACAGAAGCTCAAGTACCACGTCCAGACGTCGGGCCGGTCGCTCCACGCCCAGGAGATGGCCTTCAACGACATCCGCACCACCCTGCAGGCCCTCTGTGCCATCTACGACAACGCCAACAGCCTCCACACCAACGCCTACGACGAGGCCGTCACCACCCCCACCCAGGAGTCGGTGCGCCGGGCCCTCGCCATCCAGCTGATCATCAACAAGGAGTGGGGTGCTAGCCTGAACGAGAACCCACTCCAGGGCAGCTTCGTCGTCGAAGAGCTCACCGACCTGGTCGAGGAGGCGGTCCTGGCCGAACTGGAGCGGATCAGCGAGCGGGGCGGCGTGCTCGGGGCCATGGAGACCGGCTACCAGCGGGGTCGGATCCAGGACGACTCCATGCTCTACGAGCACAAGAAGCACGACGGCTCGCTCCCCATCGTGGGGGTCAACACCTTCCTCTCCCCGACTGGGGACGGCCCCATCGAGCCCATCGAGCTGGCCCGGTCCACCGAGGAGGAGAAGCGGCGACAGCTCGCCCGACTGCGCGACTATCCAGGGCCGTCACGCCCTCGACCGGGAGGCGGCCCTGGACGCCCTCCGCCAGACCGCCCTCCGCGGGGACAACGTCTTCGCCGAGCTCATGACCACCGTGCGCCATGCCACCCTGGGCGAGATCACGGCCACCCTGTTCGAGGTGGGCGGGGCCTACCGCCGGAACGTCTGAGCCGGCGCCGTGGCCCGGTCAGCCCGCCTCGAGGGCCTCGGTGATGCGGGCCGACAGGGCGGCGCGGGAGGTGGTCATGGACGGTCCGTACCAGGTGAGGTCCCGGCCCGACACCAGGGCGGTCGGGATGCCGGCGAACGCCTCGGGTCCGTCGTCGGGGGCGAACGGGTACGGCTCGTCGGGCAGCAGCACCAGCTCGGGCGATCGGTCGACCAGCTCGGACAACGCCATCTTGGGGTAGCGCTCCTCGTCGCCGGCCAGGAGATGGTTGAGCCCCAGGCGCGCCAGCAGGTCCCCGCTGAAGGTGCGGGCGCCCACCACCATCCACGGGTCCCGCCAGATCGGGACCACCACCCGCGCCGCCGGCAGGTCGGGCGGCCGGGCCCATTCGGCCGTGGCCTCTCCCCACCACCCCGGCTGCTCGGCCCCCAGCACGTCGACCAGGAGCCGTCGGAGCGCACCGAGGGCCTGGTCGACCGACTCGGTCACCGTGACCCACACCGGGATGCCGGCCGACCGCAGCCGCTCGACGTCCACCCGGCGGTTCTCCTCCTGGTTGGCGACCACGAGGTCGGGACGCAGTCGTCCGATGGCGGCGTGGTCCGGGTTCTTCGTCCCCCGCACCCGGGCCACGTCGAGACCGGGCGGGTGGGTGCACCACTCGGTGGCCCCGACCAGGCGGTCGGGCACCGTCGAGGCCAGGGCCTCGGTGATCGACGGCACCAGGGACACCACCCGGTCCGGGGAGCCCCGCAACGGGACAGCATCACCACGGTCGTCCTCGAGTGTCGGCACCGTCCTCCTCGCCGTCAGCGTACCCACCGCCGGTCGGGTCGGTCGGGCCGGTCGGGCCGGTCGGGCCGGTGACCCGAGTGCCCCTCCCCTTCGACCCCATCGACGAGGCCCGATCCCAGTGGTCGGCCCGATGGACACCGGACGTCAGTGACGCCATGGCCGCGGCCACCTCCATCATGCGGGCTCAGCAGGTGGTGCTGGCCGCGGTGGACGGGGCCCTGCGACCGTACGGGCTCACCTTCGCCCGCTACGAGGGCCTGGTGCTCCTCCTCCACAGCCGCCGAGGGGCGCTCCCCCTGGGCACGATGGGGAAGCGCCTGATGATCCACCCGACCAGCGTGACCAACATCATCGACCGACTCGAGGAGCAGGGGCTGGTCCGCCGGCTCCCCCATCCCACCGACGGCCGGACCACACTGGCCGAGCTCACCGAGGAAGGTCGTGGCCTGGCCAAACGGGCCACCAAGGCGGTCAACCAGGTGGCCTTCGGCCTGGGTGGGCTGAGCACCGGCGACCTCCGCCACCTGATGCGGATCATCCGGAAGCTACGCATCTCGGCGGGCGACTTCACCGAGTGACTCCGCGGGGTGCCACGCTCGACGCCGCGCCGCGCCGCTCCACTCCCCGGCGCCGGCGGTCAGCGAGGAAGGGCGTGACGGAACGACCGAGGCGGCCGGTGCCGCACCGGTCGACCGACCGATTCAGGTGCCCAGCTGGCTCCGGACCAGCTTGCCGAGGGCATTGCGCGGCAGCGCCTCGACCACGTGGACCAGCCGGGGCCGCTTGTACGGGGCCAGCGTGGCCGAGGTGAATTCGGCCAACTCGTCGGCCGACGGCGCCGTGCCGTCGGGGACGATCCATGCAGTGACCACCTCCCCCCACTCGGCCGACGGTGTCCCGGTGACGGCCACCTCGGCCACACCGGGATGGCCGGCCACCACATCCTCGACCTCACTGGGGTACACGTTGTACCCCCCGGAGATGATCAGCTCCTTGGACCGGCCTCGGATCACCAGGTAGCCGTCGGACTCCTCGCCCAGATCACCGGTGCGGAACCACGGTGCACCCCGGTCGTCGGCCACGAACACCTCGGCGGTGGACTCGGGACGACGCCAGTAGCCGTCGAAGACGTTGGGCCCGCGCACCAGGATCTCGCCGTCGTCGGCCAGCTGGACCTCGACGCCGGGGAGCGGGAACCCCACCGTGCCCGCCCGTCGCTCGCCCTCGTACGGGTTGGACACGTTCATCAGGGTCTCGGTCATGCCGTACCGCTCGAGGACGGCGATGCCGGCGGCCCTTTGCACCTCGGCGTGGAGCTCGCCGGGGAGGGGGGCCGAGCCGGAGACGCACAGGCGCAGGCCGGCGAGACCGCCGATCTGCCCGGAACCGACCAGGCGGTGGAACATGGTGGGGACCCCGAAGAAGAGGGTGGCCCGGTGGTCGGCGGCGGCGTCCACCACGGCGGTCGGGTCGAAGCCGGGCAACAACACGGCCGACGCCCCGGCCAGCAGGGTCCCGTAGGCGGCAACGGCGAGGCCGTGCGCATGGAAGACAGGAAGGCAGTGGACCAGACGGTCCTCCGACGTCCACCGCCATGCCTCGGTGACCGACGCCGTGGCCGCCAACAGGTTGCGGTGGCGCAGGACCGCCCCCTTGGGCACACCGGTGGTCCCCGAGGTGAAGCAGATCAGGGCCGGGTCGTCCGGGCCGGCGGTATCCAGGGGTCCGGGGTCGCCGTCGGCCAGATCCAGACCCGGGCCGGTGACCACGACGGGTCGGGTGGCCGCCCGGCGCACCCACTCGGCCTGGTCGGGACGTTCGACGACGGCGGCCGACGCCTCCACGTCGCTGACGATGTGGGCCAGCTCCCGCTCGGAGTAGGCGGTGTTGGCCGGCACCACGACCAGGCCGGCGCGCAACGCGCCGACGTGAGCCACCAAGGAGGCCACCGACGACCGCGTCGACCACAGCATCCGGTCCCCCGGCTCGAGGCCGGCGGTGCGGAGGCGGCCGGCGGCGCGTCGGGTGGCAGCTTCGAACTCGTCCGCCGTCCACCAGGAACCGGGGGCGCGGGACACCCCGCCGGCGGAAGGCGACGCGGCGGCGGGCTCCAGCCACAGCCGGGCGCCGGGCGCCTCCTCCCAGCCCCGGGTCCAGGCCCGAATCAGCGTGCCCTCCGACGTCAGGTCGGCCACTGTCACGTCCCGACCCGAGGACAGATGGTCGCGCCACGGACGCACGGTCAGTCCCGGCTCGACCGGGACGGCCCGGCCGCCGACGACGTCATCCCCCGTTGGCGGCGGCCACGTAGGTCCGGCACGGCTGCCCCCGCAAGGAGGGACAGCCCGGCTGGGGATCCGGGGGCGTGATGCCCGGCACCACCGACAGCACCAGGGCCGAGGGGTGATGCGCCCCCAGTCCGATGGCGTCGGTCACCGTGCCTCCGGTCGGGTAGGTGTCGAACTGCCAGGCCGGGCGGTCACCCCCCGGGGCGGTGATGGAGATCCGGATCCTGGAGCCGGCCCGGAACGCGTAGGCGAAGGGCACGATGGGGATCCGGACCTCGGTGAACCGGCCGCCGGGCAGCGGGGAAGCGGTTTTGGCGGCAAAGGTCGGGACGGGACCGGTCGCCGTCGACGCCGACCGGTCGAGGGCCCGGTCGCTGGCCCGCAGCTCGCCGGTCTGGACGAACAGCTCCTTCCCGTCCGGGCGCACCTCCGAGACGGTGGCCTGCAGGTCGGTGTCGGCCGCCGTGCTCTCCACCCACAGGTCGAGGCTGGCCGGGCCGACCGCCACCACGTCCTCGGTCAGCGGCGCCGAGATGAACCCGACCCCGTCGGAGCCGGCGGCCGGCACCCACTGGTACGCCGGGAGGGCGGCCCAGGCGCTGCCGGACGGGAGGTCGGCGGGCGGGCGGGCCGACGGGTCGGGGCGGAAGGACACGGTGCCCGACGCCGACCGCCTCGGCGAGAGGCTGCCGCCGGTCCCCAGTCGATAGCTGACCGCCGTGGCCTGGGGTGGGGGCCACGCCGAGAAGTCCTGGCTCCATACGGGCTGCATGGCCCCGGCCCCCGCGCTCCCCCCGCCGTTGTCGAACAGGACCCGCACCCGGGGCTGCAGTTGGAAGGCGGTCCTGGCCGCGGCCAGGCTCGGCTCGTCGGTGAACCCCACCGGGGCCACCGCCCCGGCAGGGACGCCGGCCGCCTGCTGGTAGAGCAGTGGCGCCAGGGCGACGAGGGTGGGCGACGGGGTGGGGACCCGGTCGGCCACGTAGAGGTCGAGGAACTCCAGCCACCGGGTGATGGCGCCCGGGCCCAGGGAGTCGATGTGGGTGCCGTTGGTGATGGTGGCCCACACCCGGGGGTCGTGGGCCAGTGCCCCGATGATGGCCGGCCACTGGCCGCCCGTCTGCTCGTCCTGGAAGGCGCCGGACACGAAGACGGGCACGTCGACCTGCCGGGCCCAGGTGGACGGGGCCCGCTGCCGGTACAAGGAGTCCACGTAGTGGCTGGCCTGGCTCAGCAGGGTCTGGATGTTCTGGGTCTGGCCGTGCAGTGCCTGGTTGGCCAGGCATTGCCGGTCCCCCTGCTCGATGAGCACCCGGGCCCACTCCTGGCCGCCGGCCGGGGCCGGCTCGGCGTCGGCCTGCCGCTCGGCCAGCCACGAGGCGGCGAAGCCGTTGTTGAACATACCGCCGGGGAAGCCCGTCGAGTAGAGGTCGTCGGTCAGGCTCATCGGGGCGATGGCGGCCAGACCCGGGGGGCGGGTCCCGGCCACGAACATCTGGGAGATGCCCGAGAAGGAGATGCCGACCATGCCCACCTTGTGGTTGGCCACCCAGGGCTGGGCGGCGGCGATCTGCACGGCGTCGAACCCGTCGTAGGTGGTGGGTAGGTCGAAGAGGTCGAACGCTCCGCCCGAGCATCCGGTCCCCCGCATCTGGAGGCTGATGGTGGCGAACCCCAGCAGGGGGGCGATCAATGATCCGACGATGGTGGCCGAATCGGGGACCAGCGGGTCCGAGGTGCTCTCGCCGTTCTGCCCCAGCTCGGCGTCGATGAGGCTGTGGGGCGCGGCAATGGCGTAGCCCGACTCCTCGATCACCGTGGGGAACGGGCCGTCGGCCAGGGTCTTGCCCGGTGGGAGGCGGACCGTGGCCGCCAGCGACACACCGTCCCGCATGGTGAGGTAGTTCAACCCCGCCACCAGGTGCTGATGGGAGTAGAAGGTGCTCGGAGGGGTGTCGTGGGTCGACAGGACCCGAAAACGCGCCGTGGCCGTGACCGAGGTCCCGGTCACGGTCCGGAAGGTGTAGCCACGGCCCGGGGCGACGTCGCGGACGATCAGGCTTCCCTGGCTGTCGATGGTCCCGCTGCCGACCCGGTGTCCCGACCTGTCCACCAGCAGTGCGGTGGTGCCGGGCGATCCGCCGAGCAGATAGGCCTGGTCGATGGAGCCGTGCCCGGTGAAATCGGCCCCAGCGTTGGCCTCCGGGACGTGAACCAGCCCATGGGTGCGGCCGGCCGATGCTCCTGCGGCTCCCGACCACCCCAGCGAGGCTGCAGTCAGCACCGAGGTCACCACTGCGAGCAATACCCACCGTCGACCCTGCGCCACCCGTCCCCCCTTCGGTGTGTTGCGGCCCCGGTCCGACTGGGCCGGGCTCCGAACGAGCCGCCTGCCATGGTAGCCAGGCCGGCGGCCACACCACGCCTCCCGCGCCCGCGCCCGGCCCCGCTGCTCAGTCCGACCGGTCGGCCGCTCGACGTCGGTTGAGCCGCGCGAACATGCCGCGCTGCGCGGAGTACAGCTTGGGATATTCGGCGTACAGGCGGTCGTAGGTGGCCCGGTGGGAGGGATCGGGACGGAACACCCGGTCCACCGGCACGAGCCCCCGCACCTCCTCGGGGCGCACGGCGCCGAGGGCCAGGCCGGCGAAGATGGCCGCACCGCGCAGGTTGGCTGCCAGCGGCGCCTCCACCCGCTCGATGGTCCGGTCCATCACATCGGCGTGGATCTGGCACCACAGGTCTGACAGCGCCCCGCCGCCGACCATGCGCACCGGGTCGAGCCGGCGCTTGGCGAACCGCTCCACCGCCTCGTGGAGCCACCGGTTGTTGAAGGCCACGCCCTCGAGGACCGCCCGGGCCAGCTCGGGTCGGCCGGTGGTGAGTGAGAGGTTGTGGAATCCGGCCCGGGCGTGCCGGTCGTCGACCGGCGACCGTTCGCCGCGTAGCCACGGTGTGAACACCACGTTGGACGACCCGGGCGCCGCGGCCGCGGCCAGCCGGGTGGCCGCGTCGAAGTCTGGCCGGCCCTGTGGGCCGGCCAGACCCGGCACCACGCCGCACAGCCAGTCGAGGCAGACACCCCCGGCCTCGTGGTTGTCGGCGATCAGGTACCCGCCGGTACCCAGCCCCGGGACGCTGGCCACCTGCCGCCGCGCATCGGTCTTCTTGAACGGCACCGGTGCACCGATCCAGGCGCTGGTGCTCACGGCCATGTGGGCCTGGTACTCGAGCACCGAACCGGACCCGCACGCCGCCGAGTGGAGGTCCGGCGTGCCCGTGACCACCTGCACGCCGGCCGGGAGGCCGAGATCGGTCGCCACCCCAGGGAGGACGGTTCCGATCACCGTGCCCGTGCGGTGGAGCGGGGGCAGCCGTTCGGGGTCGACGCCCGAACGGCCCACCAGCACCCGGTCGTAGGCCAGCACGTCGAGGTGCCGGTTGTCGGTCAGCCAGGCGCCGGCCATGGAAGCGTGGGAGGCCGCCGCGACGCCGGTGAAGCACATGGACAGGTAGTCGACCGGCTCGAGGAACCACCGGGCCTCGGCCGAGTTCCCCGGCTCGTCGGCCTGCAGGAAGCGCATGTGTCCGATGGGATCGGCCCCCGAGGGGGAAGGGGCCCCGCCGGATCGTCTGATCCAGGTGAAGGCGGCCCGCGGGGCATAGCCGGCCACCGGGCCGGCGATGACCCCCCGGGAGTGGGGCGCGCCCCTTGTGTCCATCCACAGCACGCAGGGGCCGACGGGGAGGCCACCGGCGTCCACGGGCACCGTGCTGGCCCACTGCCCGGTGACGCTGACCGCCACCACCCGATCAGGCGGGACGGCCCCCGAGCCCAGCGCCCGTCGGGCCGAGTCCCGGACGATGGCCCACCACAACGTGGCGTCCTGGGTGGCGGCGTCACCGTCGACGCGGGTGGAGAGGGGCGTGTGCTCGTGCCAGACGATCGTCCCGGCCAGGGAGACCAGGCCGACCTTGAGCCCGCTGGTCCCGAGGTCGACGGCCAGGGCGAACAGCCCGCGGTCGGGGGCCGACCGGGTCGGACTCACCGGTCCGGGCGCTCCGGGCGGTGGACGGGACGGCCCACCGCCTCCACGGGTGGAACCCGACGGCACAGCCCGACCTCGGCCGTTGGCTTCCCCGGGGTCATCGTCCGCACGCTAACCGTCCCCAGCACTCCCGCCGGAGGGCGGCCGTCCGCCTTCGTGGTCCCCCTCCTGTTCCCGTTGCCTAAGGCTCATTCCGTGCCATACCATGCACAGTGGGCGCTTTGAGTGGTCAACTGACCACTCAACGAGAGCAGGCCCACCGTCTCACCATTTGATTACCCATTGTGCAAGTGATCCAGCAGGGGCAGGGCTGCTTGAGATGCAAAGCGTTCTCGTAGTGACAGGTCTCCCGGGCTCGATCGGCCGCGCCGTCAGTGCGGCGGGTGCGGCCGGTGCGGCCGGCCGTCAGGCTCGGTCCCGATGGTGACGGAGGCCCCGGCGCCCACGCCGGACCGTCGCTCAGGGGGCCAGCACGGACCGCGACTGTTCGAGCGCGGCCAGTTCCTCGACGAGCTCGACGCCCTGTTCAGCCAGTCGCTCGCCGTGCCCAGCCGGTGCATCGCCGTCGAGGGGCCGTGGGGCTCGGGCCGGACCGCGCTGCTCAACGCGGCCGCCGACCTGGCCGGCCTGGCCGGCTGCCTGGTGCTCCGGACCGCCGGGGGTGGGTGGGAGCAGCAGACCCCTTTCGCCGGGCTGGCTCGGCTGGTGGGGTCGGCCGGCGCGCAGTCCTCCGCTCCTGAGTCGGTCCGGGTAGAGGCCCTCCGGCTGGAGACGACGTTGACCGGAGATCGCCGCGATGCGACCCGGGCAGCCACCGGGTTCCACCGGCTGGTCCTGAGCCTGCGTCGTCTGGCGCCGGTGCTCCTGGTGGTCGACGACGCCGACCAGGCCGATCCGGAGACCCTGGCCGTCCTGCAGTACCTGGTCCGCCGTCTCGAACATCAGCAGATCTGGCTGGTCCTCGGTACCCGGCCGCTCCATCCGGGCGTAGGCCTCCGGCCCGTGGACGCACTGCTCGCCGGGCCGGACGTCCGACAGTTCGTCCTCGAGCCGCTCCACGACGACAGCGTGTCCGATCTGTTGGCCGGCTTCTTCGACGACCAGCCCGACCGCCACTTCGTGACGGCGTGCCGCGAGGCCACGGGCGGGTCCCCCTTTCTCCTCAAGGCCCTGCTGCCCGCCCTGCGGCGGAGTGGGATGGCCCCTACCGCGGCGACGGCCGGCCACGTCGCCCAGGTACGCGCCCCGAAGGTGACCCAGTCGGTGCTCAGTCGCTTGGCCCAGCTCCCGGTGACGGCCTCCGAGCTCCTCCAGGCCGGTGCCGTTCTCGACGACGGCGCCGACCGGGGGGTGGTCCGGGAGGTGGCCGAGATCGACGGCCCTGCCTCGCTCCGGGCCGCCGGAGCCGCCGAGCAGATCGGGCTGCTGCGACCGGGCGCTCCCCTGACATTCACCTCCCCGCTCGTCCGTTGGGCGGTGTATCACGACATCCCGCCGGCGCGACGCTCCGCGCTGCACGCCCGTGCCGCACAGGTCCTCAGGGAACGCGGGGCCGAGGACGCCCTGGTGGCCCGGCACCTCCTGGCCACGGAGCCCGTCGGTGACCGGGATGCCGCCCACCGCCTCCAGGAGATCGGGCGCGGGGCCCTCCGGTCCGGTCAGGAGGACCTGGCGCTGGCCTGCTTCGACCGGGCCCTGGCCGAGGGCCCACCAGCCGAGGAGCGGGTCGGCCTCCTCCTCGATCTGGCCGGGACCGAGCGGGGTCGGGACCCCAGCTCGGCGTTGGCCCACCTCCGGCAGGCCCTCGAGCTGACAGGCACCGAGACGGCCAGGGCCGTCCGGGTGGGAGTGGATCTGCTCGATCGGGTAGCCGGCCTGCCCGGCCTCCGCGCCGAGGTGGCCGGGCTACTGCAGGCCTCGAGGAGCCGGTTCGAGGGGATGGCCCACCCCCTCCGGGTCGAACTCGAAGTGGCACTGACCTTGACCGCCGCTCGGCCCCTCGACCGGGCCCAGGGAATGACGAGGCTCCGGTCCATGGTCACCGAGACCGGGTCGGGGAGCGGCCAGCCGGGCGACTGCTTGGCCCGTACCCTGCTCGAGGTGGAGCGCGTCCTGTCCTCGGCATCGGTCCCCGCCGACGTTTCCTCGGTCGTGCTCGAGCGAGCGGTCCGGACCGACCTGCTGGACGATGCCGGCCCGATGGCGAACCGGGTCCGCTCGCTGGCCCTGTTCGGGCTCCTGTGCACCGACCGGTTCCCGTCCGTGGACCGCCACCTCGTCACCGCGCCCGACGGCGCTACGGACGACCGCCAGGCTGTGCTCGCTCGGCGACTCGCCGATCTCTCGGCCCTGTCGATGCTCTGGCGGGGGTCGCTGACCCAGGCCGAGGAGGCGTACCGGCACGGGCAGGAGACCGATCCCGTACGGCCCGGTGAACCGTCCCCGCCGGCCATCGGCGCCATCGACGCACTAGTCGAACAGGGCCGGATGGCGGACGCCCAACACCTGGCCGACTCGACGGATCCGGAGTGGCTCGACGACCCGCTGCTCCGGTCCGTGGCCCTCACCGAGCGCAGCCGCCTCCTCGTGGCCCAGGAACGCCGGCAGGAGGGAGTCGACCAGTTGGTCGCCGTCGGTGCCGAGCTGGTGCAGGCCGGCGTGCACAACCCGGCGCTGGTCCCCTGGCGGGCCGACGCCGCCATGGCCCTCTCGGCGTTGGGCGAGTGGGAGGAGGCCGGCCGTCTTGCCGAGGAGAACCTGCGTCTGGCCCAGGGGATCGGCGCCCCCCGCACCACCGGGAACGCCCTGCGGGCCATGGCCGCGGCATCACCCGATCCGGTCCATCGGACCCGCTGGCTCGGGGAGGCTCTCCTGGTGCTCGAGCCGTCCCCGGCACGGCTCGAAACGGCCCACGCCCTGGTCGAGCTGGGAGCGGTCCTGGTCGAGCGGGGCGAGAAGGAGGAGGCCCGGGGCACGCTCCGCCGGGGGGCCACCCTGGCCTCACAGTGCGGGGCCCACCGTCTGGTCGAGGTCGCCGGAGAGCTGCTCCGCGCCGCGGGGGGCCGTCCGAGGCGCCTGGGCGCGGTCGGCCTGGAGTCGCTGACGCCGGCCGAGCGGCGCGTGGTCGGACTGGCCGCCGGCGGAATGACCAACCAGGGGATCGCCGACACGCTCTACGTCACCCTGAAGACCGTGGAAGGCCACTTGGCCAAGTCCTACCGGAAACTGGGCATCGAGTCTCGGCGGGAGCTGGCGGGAGCCCTGGCCCCTGACGTCCGCAGTGGCGGCGACGGTGGCGACGACGGTGACGGCGACGGTGGTGACACCGAGCGCGGAGACCGCGACGACCGGGCGACGCTCAGCAGCGCGCCCGGCTGATCCCCTGGCCCCGGCACCTCCGCCCGTACGCCCACGGCAGCGACACCCCTGACCGCCACAGGTCGGCCACCGCATCGGCGATCGGCGTGGTGGGAAGCCACTGCAGTGAGCTGCGCAGCAGTGAGACGTCGGCCTGCTGCCCGGGAGCGGCGGCCGGCCGCCGGACACCCACGTCGGCGTCGATCACCTCGCCGGTGAAGCCGGCGGCCGCGGCCAGCAGCTCTACCATCGAGCGGCCGGACATGGCCACCCCACGGCCCACGTTGAGCACGGAGGGAACCTCCTCCTGGGCGGCCGCCCGCACCACCGCATCGGCGACGTCGGCGGCGGCCAGGAAATCACTGGTGTGACCGAGCCGGCCGACGGTCACCCGGGCCGAGTGCACCCGTTGGGCATGCCGGAGGGCACGGTGGGCCGTCCCGACCAACGAGTCGGCCGGTGCGCCCGGCCCGACGGCGTCGAAGACCCGGAGCACGCTGGCCCGGATGGCCTGGTGCTCCACTCGGGACGTGATCAGGTCGGTGGCCAGGAGCTTCGTCGTGGCGAAATCACCCACCGGTCGGGCGGTGGCGGTCTCGGCGATCGCCGACCCCGCCGACTGGTCACCGTACTCCGCCGCCGATCCCAACTGGATGAGACGGCCGGCACCGACACGGGTCAGCACCTCGACCAACGTCACCGCGAACGCGAGGTCGACCCACTCGCGCCGGCGGGCGGTGTCCGGGGTGGCACCCACGGCGTTGACGACGACCGCCGGTCGGACGTTGCGGAGAATTGCCGCGAGGTCGGCCGCGGAGGCCCGGGCGGCGTCGATCGTCCCCCACCGACAGGCACTGTCCGCCGGGGGCCTCGACCAGGGTCCGCCCACCGCCACCAGGTGCGACGCCAGACCTCTCCGTTCGATGCCCGCCCGGACCCGGTCCCCCAGGAAGCCGTCGGCCCCGAACAGGAGGTAGCCACCCGGCGCGTGGGCTCCGGAGCGGGATCGGGTCGTCGGCACCATCGACTACGACGATACGGAGGGCGGGTGGACGTGAATACCCCGGACTTTTCACGCGCCAACCCTGGGCGTCGACCACCGATTCGTCCGGAGCTACCGCCCCAGGCGTGACTGGGTCTGCTGCGTGGCGGTTGGCGACGGGACCACCCGCCGGACGGCCACGCGCCGACGACGCCGGGTCCGGCCTACGGCCCGGGTAGGTCCACCCAAAAACAGGGGGTCCGGGGCCCAGTGCAGGGTAGTGGGGCGACTGTTCGGGGCTTAGCGTGCTGTGCAGCACCACAGGGACGGACCCGCGGGTCGGAAGGAGGCACACCGCATGGCACCACGGCATCGGCTGGCCATGACCCTCGTCGGCGCCGTCGTCCTGGCCGGTTCGGTGGTGGCGCCGACGCTGCCGCCCTGGGCCCGTGCCGCGGCGGCGTCCCCGGTCGCTCCGTCATCCGGACCCGCGGTGACCAGCCCCGTCTCCACCATCTTCGTGGCCGGCGCCCCGGGCACCTTCACCGTCACCACCGCCGGCCACCCGGCACCGTCGCTGGAGGAGACCGGTGACCTGCCCGGCGGGGTCATCTGGACCGACCACGGCAACGGGACGGCCACGCTGGCCGGCACGCCGGGTGCCGTGACCACCGAGACCGCCCATCCGATCACCATCCGGGCCACCAACGGCTCCGGCACCGCCGTCCAGTCGTTCGTGCTGACCGTGGCTCCGGCCCCGATCAGCGGCGGCACCATCTCCCCGGTCGGGATGCCTCCGACCGCCACCGGCCCCGCGTCCTCCTCGGCGTCGGCGGGTGGCGGTCGGCTGGCCTCCGCCGTCGACGGCCAGGGCTACTGGATGGTGGCGGCCGACGGCTCCGTGACCGCCTGCGGGACCGCGGTGAGCTACGGGTCGATGGCCGGCCACCCCCTCAACCGTCCCGTGGTCGGCATGGCCGCCACCTCGGACGGTCTCGGCTACTGGCTGGTGGCCTCCGACGGCGGGGTGTTCAGCTTCGGGGACGCCGCGTTCTACGGCTCCACCGGCGATCTCAGGCTCAACATGCCCATCGTGGGCATGGCCGGCACCCCCGACGGGACGGGCTACTGGTTGGTGGCCTCCGACGGTGGGGTGTTCAGCTTCGGGGACGCCGCGTTCTACGGCTCCACCGGCGGTCTCAGGCTCAACATGCCCATCGTGGGCATGGCCGCCACGCCCGACGGGACGGGCTACTGGTTGGTGGCCTCCGACGGCGGGGTGTTCGGGTTCGGCACGGCCCAGTTCCACGGGTCCACCGGGAGTCTCACGCTGCGCCGGCCGGTCGTGGGCATGGCCGCCGACCGGACCGGCGGCGGCTACTGGCTGGTGGCCTCGGACGGCGGGGTCTTCGCCTTCGGGGATGCAGGGTTCTACGGATCGGAGGGGAGCACCGGGCGCACCGCGGTGGGGCTGATCACCTCACCGGGTGGCCCGGGGTACGCCGTCATCGACACGGACGGCACCCGCGACAACTTCGGGTGGTGATGGGGCAGGGAGCGTGCGGGCCTCGGGGGACGTCCGCACGCTTCGACCACCCGGACAGGTGGTCCCCGGTTCGGCACGCGGTGCCCGGACCGGGGGCCACTCCCGCGTCCCGTCCCGGTAGCCTGAGTGCGGGGCCGGACCCGAGGAGGTGTGATGGAGCACGCCACGCAGCCGTCGAGCGATGCTCGGCCCGGGCCGTCCGTTGACGACCTCCTGATCGACGAGCGGGTGGAGGAGTCCTTTCCGGCCAGCGACCCGCCGGTCGGCTGGGCCGGCGAGGATCCCCGGGACCGGCTCGACGGGTCGGTGGATCACGGGCCGCCCGGGCCTCAGGAGAGCGACTCGTCCAGCTCCCCGAGCGACCGGATGAGCTCGAGGTTGGCCGAGTAGTCGACCGGGCAGGCGATCACCGTCACGGTATCGGCGGCCAATGCCGACCGGAGGGTGGGCAGCAGCTCCTCGGCCCGCGTGATCCGGCGGCCCACCGCGCCGAAGCTCTCGGCGTAGGCCACGAAGTCGGGGTTGCCGAAGGTGGTGTCCACGTCGTGGCCCAGCTCGAGGTCCATCTTCCAACTGATCAACCCGTAGGCGTCGTCCACCCAGACGAGGACGACCATGGCGATCCGTTCCCGGAGGGCCGTCTCGATCTCCTGGCTGTTCATGAGGAAGGCACCGTCGCCGGTCGCCACCAGCACCCTGGCCCCGGGCCGGGCGATCTTGGCCCCGATGGCCCCGGGCACCGTCCAGGCCATGGTGGACAGACCGTTGGAGATCAGGCAGGTGTTGGGGGCGTAGGTCGGGTAGAGCCGGGCCATCCACATCTTGAGGGCCCCGGTGTCGACCAGCACGATGTCCTCGCGGCCCAGGGCCGCCCGGGTGTCGGCCACGATCCGGGCCGGGGCCAGGGGGAAACGGTCGTCGGCCCGACCCCGCTCGATCTCCTGGGCCAGCAGGCCGCGGATGCTCAACTGGCCGGCCGGTGGGGCGAAGCGCCGGTCGACCGCCCGGCCCAGTGCGTCGAGGCTGGCGCCGATGTCGGCCTGGAGGCCCACCGACACGTTGTAGTGCCGGTCCACCTCGGCCGGGAACCGGTGGATGTGGATGATCTCCTTGTCCCCCCGCGGGTTGATGCGCACCGGGTCGAACTCCTGCAGCTCATAGCCGACGGTGACCACCACGTCGGCCTGGTCGAAGCCGAAGTTGACGTAGTCGTGACGCATGAACCCGATGGCCCCGAGGGCCAGGGGGTCGTCGTCGGGGAAGACGCCCTTGCCGTGGAACGTCGTGGCCACCGGCACCCCCAGCTTCTCGGCGAAGCGACGCAGCGCGGGACCGGCACCCGCCCGGGCGGCGCCGTGGCCGGCCAGCACCACCGGGTGGGCGGCCCGCCCGAGGATGGCGGCGGCCCGGGCCACCTGGTCGCGGGACGGCTCATCGGGCCGCGGGACGTTGACCGGGAGGGGACGGGCATCGACCGGGGCCACCGACGTCTCCACGTCCTCGGGCACGGCCAGGTAGACGGCTCCGGGCCGCTCCGTCTGGGCCAGCTTGAACGCCTTGCGGACCATCTCGGGCGCCGCCCCCGGGGTGGCCATCAACGCCGACCACTTGGTGACCGGCGCGAACATCGACACCAGGTCCACGCCCTGGTGGGACTCCTTGTAGCTGCGGTCCATGCCCACCTGGGCACTGAGGGCCACCAGGGGGGTGGAGTTGGTGGTGGCGTCGGCCACGCCGAGCAGGAGGTTGATGGCCCCGGGGCCGAGGGTGGCCGAGCACACCCCGGCCCGGCCGGTGAGGCGGCCGTAGGTCTCGGCCATGAACGAGGCGGCCTGTTCGTGGCGGACCAAGACGTAGCGGATGGGCGAACGGGACAGGGCCTCGACCAGATGGATGTTCTCCTCGCCGGGGATCCCGAAGACATGGGTCACCCCCTCGACCTCGAGACAGCGCACGATGAGCTCGGCCACGCTGGGCTGGGGTCCGGTCATGGCCCTGACACTACGGGACGGTACCGGCGCCGCGACCCCCGACGTCGGGGCACAGGGGGTCGGGTTCAGCCGGCCGCGGTCACCGGGGACCGGCTCAGGGGTCGTCCCGGTCGGCGGCCTGGAGCAGGTCGCTCAGCCGCTCGAGGACCGGGATGGCCCGCCGGACCACCCGGTGCTCGCCGTCGCTCAGCTCGGCCATGGCACCACGCAGGGCCTCGGTGTAGCGGGCCCGGAGGCCGTGGAGGAGGGCCCCGCCCTCGGGGCTCAGCTGCACCAGGCTGGCCCGGCCGTCGTGGGGGTCGGGCACCCGTTCGATCAGTTGCCGGTCGGCCAGGCTGTCGATGACCCGGCTCATGGTGGCCGCCGTCGTCCCCTCCAGCTCGGCCAGCGACCCGAGCCGCACCGGGCCGAACTGCTCGATCCGGGAGAGGGCCGACGACTGGGACGGGGTGATGTCCGAGCCGGTCCGGGTGCGGAGCTGCCGCTGGATCCGGAGCAGCGCCACTCGGAGGTCGGATGCCTCCTCGACCGCCTCCATCCCCTGGTCCCGCTCGATCGTCGTCCTCACCACTCCCCCTTGTACCATCGTCGCCCGCAACCAGTATAGTTAGTTAAACACAACTATCTATCTGCCCTCCCCCGTGCGCCGGCGCCCGGGCCACGGGGGCTCCGCAGGAGACCGGATGCCCGGACAGGTCGAGTCCAAGAACTACAAGTGGGTGGCCCTCACCAACACCACCATCGGCACGCTGATGGTCACCATCAACGCCTCGATCCTCCTCATCGCCCTGCCCGACATCTTCCGGGGCATCGGGCTCAACCCGCTCTCCCCCGGCAACACCTCGTACTTCCTGTGGATCCTGATGGGCTTCCTGCTGGTGACCTCGGTGCTGGTGGTGAGCTTCGGGCGGGTCGGCGACATCTTCGGGCGGGTGAAGATGTACACGCTGGGCTTCGCCATCTTCACCGTCTTCTCCATCCTCCTGTCGGTGACCTGGATGACCGGACCGGACGCCGCCCTCTGGATCATCGTCATGCGGGTGGGCCAGGGCGTGGGCGGTGCCTTCATCTTCGCCAACTCCATGGCCATCATCACCGACGCCTTTCCCGCCGGCGAACGGGGCTTCGCCATCGGCGTCCAGGGGGTGGCCGCCATCGGCGGCTCCTTCATCGGCCTGTTGCTGGGCGGCCTGCTGGCCCCCGTCGAGTGGCGCCTGGTCTTCCTGGTGTCCGTGCCCTTCGGTGTGTTCTCCACCCTGTGGGCCTATTTCCGTCTCCACGACAACGGCGTGCGGATCAAGGCCAGCATCGACTGGATCGGCAACATCGCCTTCGCCCTCGGGCTGGTGGCCGTGCTCACCGGCATCGTCTACGGGCTCCAGCCCTACGGGGGCCACACCATGGGGTGGACCAGCCCCTTCGTCCTCGCCTGCCTGGTCGGCGGCGCAGCCGTCCTCGCCGGGTTCATCGTCATCGAGCACCACGTGGACGACCCCATGTTCCAGCTCCACCTGTTCCGCTCCCGGGCCTTCACCATGGGCAACCTGGCCGGCCTGCTGGCCGCCCTGGCCCGGGGTGGCCTGCAGTTCATGCTGATCATCTGGCTGCAGGGGATCTGGCTCCCCCTCCACGGCTACAGCTTCGAGCAGACACCCCTGTGGGCCGGGATCTACATGGTCCCGTTGACGGTGGGCTTCTTCATCTCGGGGCCCCTGTCCGGGCGGCTGGCCGACCGCTACGGTCCCCGCCCATTCGCCACCGCCGGACTGGTACTGACCGGGATCAGCCTGCTCGGCCTGCAGGCCCTGCCCATGAACTTCCCCTACCCCCTGTTCGCCCTCATGCTCCTGCTCTTCGGCCTCTCGCTCGGCATGTTCGCCGCCCCCAACACGAGCGCCGTCATGAACAGCCTCCCGGCCGACCAGCGGGGGGCGGGGGGCGGCATGCTCAACACCTTCCAGAACTCGGCCAGCGTGCTGTCCATCGGGTTCTTCTTCACCCTCATCACGCTGGGCCTGGCCTCCGCCCTCCCCCACGCGCTGTTCTCCGGGCTCACCGCCCAGGGGGTGCCGACCGAGGCGGCCCGCTCCATCTCCCACCTGTCCCCCATCGGCAGCCTGTTCGCCGCCTTCCTCGGGATCAACCCCATCCATGAACTGCTGGGCGCCCACCTGCTGGCCCAGCCGGGGGTGCACGCCACCTACCTGACCGGCAAGAGCTTCTTCCCCAACCTCATCGCCGGACCCTTCGGCAGGGGCCTGCGCCTGGCCTTCGTGATGGCCGCCACGATGTGCTTCCTCGGGGCGGTGTTCTCGTGGCTCCGGGGTCCCGGCCAGACCGTGCAGATGCACTCGGTGGCCGAGGAGGCCGAGGAAGGCCTGGCCGGGGTGGGCGACGTGGCCATGGCCGAGGTGGGGGCGGGCTCCATCGGGGCCTACCTCGAACCGGAGCCGGCCACCCGGGCCACCGCTCCCTGACCCGACGGCCCGACCGAGCCCGTCCTACGACGGCACGTAGTCGAAGGTGTCAGGGTCGGGCCCGGTCCGCTCGTCGCGGTTGAGCCCGGTGACGGCGGCCATGGCCCCGTCGTCGAGCTCGAAGTCGAAGAGCTCGAAGTTCTCCCGCATGCGGGACGGGCGCACCGACTTGGGGAAGACGATGTCACCGCGCTGGACGTGCCACCGCAGCACCACCTGGGCCGGGGTACGACCGACCGATCGAGCCACCGAGGCGATGACCGGATCGTCGAGGACCAGACCCTGGGCGATGGGCGACCAGGCCTCGGTGGCGATGCCGTGGTCACGGTCGTAGCGACGGAGGGCGTCCTGGGTCAGGTAGGGGTGGATCTCGACCTGGTTGACCGAGGGCACCACGTCGGTCTCGTCGGCCAGGCGGTCGAGATGGTGGGGCTGGAAGTTGGACACCCCGATGGACCGGGCCCGGCCGTCGCGCTGGAACTCGACCAGGGTCCGCCAGGTGGAGACGAAGTCCCCGTCGTAGAGAGTGGGGAGCGGCCAGTGGACGAGGAACAGGTCGAGGTACTCGAAGCCCAGGGCCGCCAGGGTCCGGTCGAAGGCCCGTCGGGCGTCGTCGGGCCGATGGAACCCGTTGTTGAGTTTGCTGGTCACGAAGACCTCGGACCGGTCGATCCCGGTACGGGCCACGGCCTCGCCCACCTCTCGCTCGTTGCCGTACATCTGGGCGGTGTCGATGTGCCGGTAGCCGATCTCGAGGGCCTGGGTGGTGGCCGCCACCGTGTCGGCCGGGGGGACCTGGAAGACGCCGAAGCCCAGCTGGGGGATGGTGTGGCCGTCGTTGAGAGTGAGGGCGGGGACCGACTGCGGCGGGGTGGGCGACTGGCTCATGGGGTGGAGGCTCCTGGTGGTCGTCGGTCGGGACGACCGGCGGCGGTCGGGGACGGTCGGTGGGGGTCCCCAGTATCCCCCGGGGGCGGTGGGGCCGCATCCCCGACGGACGTGCGGCCCATGGGCCAGGATGACTCGATGGGTGGACACGGTGGCGCCTGAGGACCCGGATACCAACGACGGAGCCGACAGGCGGTGGCTGCTCGGTGACCTGCGCCGGAGGTCGGCGGGCGATTCCGGCGAGCCGCGCTGGCCGATGGCCCTGGCCGTCCTGGCCACCGGCCTCCTCCGGGCCGTCCTCCCACCGGAGCTCCGCGCCGGCGACTCGAGGTGGCTCTACCTGGTGGTCATCACCATCCTGCTCGGCGTGCTGATCATCGGGGACCCGGGACGCATCGACCGCGACAAGCGGTGGCTCCGGGTGACCACCGGTTCCCTCATCGGGCTGATCTCCGTGGTCAACGGCATCGCCGCCGTCAAACTGGTCGTCGACATCCTGGCCACCACCCAGTACCAGACAGACAAGTTCACCAACAACGCCCACATCCTCCTGGTCAGCGGTGGGGCCATCTGGCTGACCAACGTGATCGCCTTCGGCCTCTGGTACTGGGACGTCGACGGGGGTGGGGCGGCGGCGCGGGCCCGGGGGCCCGTGGCCCATCCCGCCTTCGTCTTCCCCGAGATGGTCAACGCCCGCTACGTGAGGGACGGTTGGTACCCGAAGTTCGTGGACTACCTCCACCTCTCCTTCACCGCGGCCACCGCGTTCAGCCCCACCGACGTCTCGGCCATCCGACCGTGGGCCAAGCTCATGATGATGTCCGAGGAGGCCATCTCCCTGATCGTGGCCATCCTGGTGGTGGCCCGTGCCGTCAACATCCTGAACTAGCCCGGCCCCCGGCCGGCCCCGGGGGTGCCGAGTCCCTCCACCACCGCCTGTTCGATGCACGCGGCGGTGTCCCCCATGGCCCGCTCGCGGCCGAACCGGTCGACCAGGGACACCACGGTCGCCCCCAGTCCGGCGGCGGCCGAGGCGGCCTCCGACGACACCCGGCCGGCCACCACCAGCGCCGGCACGCCGGCCGCCGAGGCGTCGCCCAACACCGAGCCGACGACCTTGCCCAGCATCGAGGTGGCGTCGAAGGCCCCCTCACCGGTCACCACGGCCTGGCTGGAGGCCAGGGCCCCGCTGAAGCCCAGCAGCTCGGTGACCACGTCGTAGCCCGACCGGAGGCGGCCGCCGAGGACGGCGATGGCCCCTCCCAACCCACCGGCGGCCCCGGTCCCCGCCACCGCCCGCACGTCGACCCCGTAGCGCCGCCGGTAGCCACGGGCCACGTCCTCGAGCCGGGCGGTGAGCTCGACCACCTGGGCCGGGCCGGCGCCCTTCTGAGGGCCGAACCGGACGGCAGCGTCGACGAAGCCGACGTCGACGTCGCAGGCCCCGACCAGGGTCACACCCCCGAGTCCCCCTGCCTCCTCCACGGCGGCCAGGGCACCCCGCCCGCCGTCGGTGGTGGCCGAGCCCCCCAGTCCCACGACCACCGCCGGCGAGGCACCGTCGGCACCGTCCGGCCCACCGGCGGCGGCCGCGGCCCGGGCCGCGGCCACGATGAGCTGGCCGGTGCCCCGGGTGGTGGCGCCCAGCGGGTCGTTGCCCGCCGCTCCTCCGGCCAGCAACAGGCCGGAGGCCTGTGCCATCTCCACCACGGCCAGGTTCCCGACCAACAGCCACTCGGCCGCTACCGGCCGGCCCAGCGGCCCCTCGACCTCGACCGTCCGGCGCTCACCGCCCAACGAGCCGAGCGCGTCGAGGAGGCCCTCCCCCCCATCGGCCAGCGGCAGCTGACGCGCCGACCATCCGAGGGCGGACGCGCCGCGCGCCATGGCTTCGGCGGCCCGGGCGGCGGTGGCCGTGCCCCGGAATTTGTCCGGGGCCACCAGGACCGAGGCCACGTCAACCAGCCCCTCGGGCCCGCCGCCGCGGCCGCTCGTCCCCCTGGTCGCCCGGCCGCACGTGCACATCCCCGTCTTAGCCCATGGCGCCCGGATGGACGGCCCGGCGCCGACGCGGCACCCCGGACGGCGCGGACACGGCCGGCGCGCCAGGCGACCTTCCCAGCGTCGACGAGGCGAGCCCCGGCGTCGCAGGGCGACGACTAATCTCCGGGCCGGGGGGCAGGCCTGCTCGCCGCACGCACGTCTCTCTATGGACCTCTCCACCGACGAACCCGCCCCCTCCGACACCCTGACCAGGCCGGTGCCCGGAGCACCGACCACCTCCGGACACGACGGAGTATGGAAGATCCTGGCCGCGGTGGCCGCCCTGGCCCTGGTGGGCTTCATCGTCTACGTGGCCACCCGGCCCCGTCACACCCGGGCCGTGGCCTTCCCCACGGCGAGTGCGGCCACCCTGCCCCTCGACAGCACGGCGCCGGGCTTCACCCTCCCCCGACTGGGTGGCGGGCCCCCGGTGTCGCTGGCCGCCATGCGGGGGACCCCGGTCGTGGTCAATTTCTTCGCCTCCTGGTGTCCGGACTGCAAGGCCGAGCTGGCCGCGTTCGCCGGCCTGGCCACCCGGACCTCCGGTCGGGTGGAGGTGATCGGCGTCGACGCCAACGACGGCAACGGGACCGCTGCCCGGAGGCTGCTCACGGGAGCCGACGCCACCTACCCGGTGGGGGTGGACAGCGACGCCAAGGTGGCCACCGCGTACCTGCTCGACGCACTGCCCGTGACGTACTTCCTCGACGCGGCCGGCCGGGTCGTCCACGTCAGCTTCGGGACCCAGACGCGGGCAGCCCTGGATCGGTGGACCGACACCCTCAGCACCGTCACCGGCTCGACGGTGGACCCGTGAGCGCCGAGTCAGAGTCAGCGCCGGCCGAGGTGCCGGCCGAGGTGCCGGCCGAGGTGCCGGCCGGCACGGGGGACCCCCCGACCCGGGCGGGGCTCTCCGACGCCGAGCGGGCCGCGGCCTTCTCGTCGGGTCGGGCCCCCGTCGACCGCACCGCCGCCCTCCGGGCCGGCAGCGTCCCCGTCCCCCGCAAGTTCGTCCTGTGGGTGATCGTCGGATTCGCCGTGCTCGGACTCGGGGGCCTCATCGCCGAGCACGTCGTGGGCGACGCCGGGGTCGAGTCGGCGATCACCACTCCGTTGACCACCCTGGCCGGCGCGGCGCCTCCGTCCATCCCGGCGGCGCCGACCGGGCCGTCGGTGGGCGCTTCGCCCGCTGCCGTCATCGGTCTCAAGCACCTGGCCGTGGCCCCGGCCCCGGCCCTGGACCTGACCGACCAGCACCAGGCGTCGTGGACCCTCGGCCAGGCCCGGGGCAAGGTGGTGGTGCTCACCTTCGTCAACGCCGAGTGCAACGACATCTGCCCGGTACTGGCCGGCGAGATCGCCCAGGCCGACCGATTGCTCGGGCCCGGGGCCGCCTCGGTGGACTTCGTGGTGGTCAACACCGACCCGTTGGAGACGTCCCTGGTGGTCACCCCACCGGTGCTGACCCGGACCGGTCTGGGCGGCCTCCCCAACGTGATCTACCTGACCGGGTCCCTCCCCGACCTGAGCCGTGTCTGGAAGGCCTACGGTGTGACTGTGGCCGTCGGCAACACCACCCGCCTGGTCACCCACAACGACGTGATGGACTTCATCGACCCCGTCGGGCGGCTGGCCCTCCAGGCCACGCCGTTCGGCGACGAGAGCGCCCTGGGGGCCTACAGCCTCGACCCCGCCACCGTGCACGCCTTCGCCCAGGGGGTGGCCGCCGCGGCCGACGGCCTGGCTCCGAGGCAGCCGTGACCGACGGACCGGACGGCGCCGGGGGCGTCCCCGGACCCCCACTGCCCCACGACCCGTTCACCCTGGAGGGGATCATCGCCCAGGAGCCGGTCAGGCCGGTCTGGTACAAGCGCGGCTGGGTGCTGGTCACGGCCGCCGTGGTGGCCCTCATCGTGGCCTCGGTGCTGGTCGACCTGCCCACCCACACCACGGTGGCCACCGACACCGCCGACCAGTCGGCCGTCATGAAGCAGATCAACACCGCCCTGGCCGGCTGCTCCTACGGGGTGAAGGAGACCTTCACCATCTACCAGGGCCAGCGGGCCGGCACCCTCACCGCCTCGGACCGCTCCCTGACCCCGTCCATGCTCCGGGACGACCAGTCGGCCTGCTCGTTCACCAGCAGCTCGATCTACGACCTGTCCAACGTCCAGGGCACCAGCACCCCGGCCGGCAAGAGCATCGGCCTGGTGGTGAACGTGGCCACGCTGTGGGCCACCTCGGATGCCCTGGCGGCCATCGAGGACATCCAGACCCTGTCCACCGACCCCGCCAACGCCAAGGCCATCGCCGACCTCCCCGAGCGGGAGGCGGCCCTGGCCCAGGGGCGGGCCCAGGCCTTCGGCTACGTGCGGGCCGCCGAGCACATCCTCCACGCCAAGCTCCCGGCGCCGGACATGCCCCGGCTGCCCACCCTCGACCTGCCCACGCCGAACGGCTGACCCCGGGCCCGCCGGGCTCAGGACGGGGACGAACCGCCGTCGACGGTCCGACCGCGGATGCGCTCCTGGCGGAGGAGCCGGTGCAGCTCTTCGTCGGGGTCCTCCTCGGACTGCAGCCACCGGATCAGGTTCCAGAACACCACCGGGACGAAGGCGCAGCCGGAGATGAACCACATGACGCCGGTGGTCAGCTGCTGGTCGGCCGAGAGGCTGAGGCCCGAGCCTGCGTGGTGGACGTAGGCGTGATACCAGGAGGCGTGGGACAGGCCCACCAGGTAGGCCAGCACCCAGATGGTCCACATGCAGACCGCGGCCAGCGCCACCCGGTGGGGGCGGGACAGGCGCGGGGTCAACGGGGGTGAATCCACCAGCTCCAGCCAGAGGCCCATGCCCAGCGGCACCAGGGTGACGGCCTCCACCGCCACCAGCCACGGGTGCCGGGCCAGGGCGTTGACGCCGACCGGCGTCCGCCACAGCACGGCACCGGCCAGGTAGAGGGCGACGAAGCACGCGCTGCGGAATGCCTCGGGATGGCGACGCCGCCCGTGGGCCAGCCGGTCCACGGGCCGCAGCCCGGCCGGCGCCTGGGCTGCGTCCCCGCCGACGTCGACAGGCAGTGCATCGGCAGAGGCCAGGCCCAGCGGACGCCAGGGGGCCCCGATGACGGCCAGCGCCGGGACCACCACGACCAGCAGGCAGTACTGGATGGCCTCGACGAACTCGTAGCGCCGGGCCTCGGACGACAAGGGGGGGACCAGGCACAGGGCCAACAGGGCCAGGCCGGCGGCCAGGATCACCGTGCGTGCGGTGCGGTGTCGCTCGGGCTGGACGGGCAGAGGGGACCGGTCGGAACCGGTCCCGGTGCTCACCGGTCGGTGCGCCGCTGGAAGAATCCCCACAGCAGGACCACGAACAGCGTGCCCAACGGAATGGCGACTGTCAGTACCTGGGGCCCGATGAACGTATCTGTGGCGAGACTCACTGGCCGACCAACCTTGCTGTCGCTATGTGGGAACCATGGTACTCAGGCGATCGGTGCACGATCAATCACCTGGTCAGATGAGGTAGAAGAAGACCCAGAAGAGGCCGCTGACCACGGCCACGAACCCGAAGAAGTAGGTGCACGACTCGACGTTGGCCCGGAACAGCTGGGCCGACGACCCGGCCGACGTGGCCGGGCCACCGTCTTCGGCGTCGAGCCGTTTGAGCCGAATGCACAGGGCCAGGTTGGTCTCGAGCCAGAACACGGCCCCGAACAGCAGCATCAGGTTCATCACGGCCCACCCGATGAAGCACGAGGCGTACCCGCTGGAGCCCGGGAAGAAGGGCAGCTCGGTGAGCTGCCAGATCTGGAGGCCGATGGCGACCAGGATGCCCAGTACCGCCACCCAGCCCGAGACCTCCCAGTCGAGCAGGGAGTCCCTGCGCATGCGGTACTGCCCGTAGATCACCAGCAGGGCGGAGGCCAGCACCACCGCGAAGATGGCCCAGCCGATCCCGGTGGGTGCGGTGATGTCCTTGGGCCGCCACAGCTGCCCGGAGTTGGCCGACTGCAGGTAGAAGTAGGCGAAGGCCAGCGAGGCGAACAGGAAGGTGAACATCCCGATCAGCAGGCGGCCACCGGTCCAGTAGGCGCCGACCGCCGACCGCAGTTCGTACTCCCGCTCCTCGGGGGTCTCGGTGAAGAGCGCTGGCTTGGCTGTGTCGGTCACCGTGTTCTCTCCACTCATTGGGCCGGCGGTCGGGGGTCCTCGTCCACCGAGGCCGCAGACGGTCCTCCGGCGGGCACCAGTGGCCCCTCACCCAGGTCGGCCACGGCGGGGGCATCGTCTTCGCCGTAGTGGTACGGGTCGCTGAGCACGACCGGGATCCGCTCGAAGTTGTACCACGGCACCGGTGTGGGTGTCTGCCACTCGAGGCCGAGCGAGTCCCAGGGGTTGGCCGGCGACGGGGTCGGCGTCGATGAAGATGGACCAGACGAAGTTGGCGACGAAGATCAGGAACGAGGCGCCGAGGAAGAAGGCGCTCACCGAGGCGAAGTCGTTCAGGGTCTGGAGGTTGCTGGCGTACTCGAACACGCGCCGCGGCTGGCCGAGCAGGCCGATGAGGAACATCGGGAAGAAGGTCAGGTTGAAGAAGATGAACATCGTCCAGAAGTGCATCTGCCCGAGCTTCGGTTCATGCGTCTTGCCCGTCATCTTCGGGCAGCCAGAAGTAGAGGCCGCCGAAGAAGGCGAAGATCAGCCCGCCCATGATCGTGTAGTGGAAGTGGGCCAGCACGAAGAAGCTCCCGTGCACGGTGACGTTGACCGGGACGTCGGAGAGGAAGACGCCGGTCACCCCGCCGATCAGGAAGTTGAAGAACATGCCCAGGCAGAACAGCATCGGCACCTCGAAGCGGATCTTGGCCTTCCACAGCGTGCCCATGCGTCACGAGGAAGATGAAGCCGGTCGGGATGGAGATCAGCTCGGTGGTGAGCATGAACAGCGGCCGCATGTCCGGGTTGATCCCGCTCTGGAACAGGTGGTGCTGCCAGACGAAGAACGACAGCAGGGCCACGCCGATCATGCCGGCGGCGGCGACCCGGTAGGCGAACAGCGGCTTTCGGGTGAACACCGGCAGGATCTCCACCACGATCCCGAAGCCCGGGCAGGGCCATGATGTAGACCTCCGGGTGGCCGAAGAACCAGAACAGGTTCTGCCACAGGAACGTGCTGCCCCCGTGCTCGGTGACGTAGAAGGCCGTCTGGGCGGTGCGGTCGAGGATGCCGAACAGGCCGGCGACCACCAGGGTCGGTGTGGCCAGGGTGAGGAGGGCAGCGGTGGCCAGGATGGCCCAGACGAAGATCGGGATCCGGCCCCAGGTCATGCCCGGGGCCCGGTAGTTGATGATGGTGACGGCCAGGTTGAAGCCGGCCGTCGATCATGCCGATGCCGATCACGGCGAATCCGACCAGGTAGGACATCCATGCCCGCCGCCGGCCTGGGTCTGGAGCGGGGCGTAGCCCGGTCCAGCCGGTCGGGAAGCCGCCGAAGAAGCAGGGCCGATCAGGATGACCAGGTAGCCGGCGATGAAGATCCAGAAGCGAGAAGGCCTCGACCCGGGGGAAGGCCATGCGCCGGGAGCCGATCATGAGCGGGACCAGCCAGTTGCCGAGCGGGCCGACGACGACCGAGGTGGCCATCATCATCATGATCGTGCCGTGCTCGCTGACGACCGAGATGTAGGTGCCGGGGCCGAAGACGTGGCTGGTCGGGCGTGAGCAGCTCGGTGCGGATGGCCATGGCCAGCAGCCCGCCGGTGAACAGGAAGCAGCAGCACGCCGACGACGTACTGCAGCCCGACGACCTTGTGGTCGGCGGTGTAGCGGAAGTACCGGGTCCAGCTGGTCGACTCGTAGTCGGGGCGGGGCTCCGTACCCGACGATCTTGGCCAGCGGGTAGTTGAGCGCTCCGATGCCGAGCAGCCAGCCCAGGACGCCGAGCAGCAGACCGGCGGTCACGTGGCGACGGCGTTCGACGCCGGCTGCCTGGACGTTGTCGTAGCCGCTGGCGATCACGTTGCCCGAGCCAGTGGCCGAGCAGGTAGCCCCCGACGGCCAGCGATGGCCGCGGTGCCCAGCGTGCTGACTGAAGATCCCCGGTCGGGCCGGCAGTCCCTGGAAACCGCCCCGGACCGGCGGAGTGGGGTCGGGGTAGACGACTTCGGAGTCGCGCTCGGCGGCAAGGGTCATCGCTGGATCATCAACTGTCTCAGTCATCCGGCCGGAGTCGGCTTTCCGGGCTGTGGCGCCGTAGACTCTCGGCGTTGCTGTAGGGATCGACGTTGTCGGGGTAGTACCCGCCGTCGGCGCCGTTGGCGTCGGGGACGTAGGTGCAGCGCGATACGGCGGGAGCAGGTTGCGTGTTCTCGGCGTGAGCTTGCCTCGGTCGTCGGTGGCCCACGACTCGAACTGCGTCCTTGGACACCACCTGCCCGTAGTTGAACATGGCCCCGTGCCAGATCCCGCACAGCTCGCTGCAGCGGACGGTGAACGCTGCCGAGTCTGCCTCGGTCGTCGGTGAAGGCGACGTTGTCCTGCTGGGGGTTGGCGTCGGCCTTCACGCTCGAGCTGGTAGGCCCAGAAGCTGTGGATCACGTCGAGCGAGGTCACGTGGAACTGCGATGGTGGTGTCGACCGGCAGGACCAGCTGCGTTGGTCTCGAAGCCGCCGAAGGTCGGGTACCGGTAGGTGAACTTCCACTGCTGGCCGATGACCTGGACCGGCAGGATGTCGTGCCGACGTCGGCGTCCAGATCGGGCTGGGCCCCTGGCCGCCGCCCGCGCCGTCGCCGGCTGATCGAGCTCGTACGTCCCGAAGCCGAACAGGCCGAGCACGAGGACCGTGGTGGTGACGATCCAGCCCACCTGGACCCCGCAGATGGCCGCGGGCCTCGGCGCCGCCCACCGGGTCGGGCGCCGCCCTGCGGGACGCCCGCCACATGATCGAGGGAGTAGGCCAGGTAGATCCACACGCCGAGCAGCACCGGGAGGGCGATGACGAACAGGACGTTGAAGTCGAACTGGTTGCCGACTGGGCGCTGTCGGTCATCGTCCCCGGCGGGCACGTGCGGCCCGACCAGGATGTAGAAGAGCACGTCGAGGACGACGGACAGGACCACCCAGATGGTGACGATCCGCCACGATGTGGCGGGGCTGCCTGCCGCCGAGACGGCTCGGCGTCCGCCGGACCGTCCGGCGGTCGCCGCGTATCGACGCGTCACGTCACGACCTTCATGAAGCCACCCATGTAGCCGAGCGTGCTCATGGGCCCACCGTTGCCGTAGAGCTACCCACCTCCGCAGGGGACGAAGCACTGCCAGCGGTAGCTGCCGGGCCCGGGCGTCACGAAGGAGAACTTGATGATGTTGTGCGGTCGAAGTTGGTGGTGCACGGAGCCGCTCCGCACGAGGTTGGTGGCGTTCCCGTTCACGCCGATCAGCGGCACGCTGATGCCGAGGGTCGGGATCGTGAAGGTGTGGCCCACCCCGTTGTTCCCGGTGTTGGAGTCGATAGACCGAGATCGGCTTGCCGTTGTAGGTCGCCTGCGTCGCCGATGGTGCCCGGTACCTGACCCAGCTGCTGGTTGCGCAGCGGGCTGCCCGAGTCGTACTGGTCGATCGTCACGTTGATGCGTGTGTGGGCGGGCACCTGCCAGACCGTGGTGTGGACCCACTGGCCCTGCTGGTGTCTCGCACCAGGTACGACACCCAGTACGGGCTGGATACCCGAACCCGATGGCCGCCGACCGTCTGCACGGTCATGTCGATCGGGTGCGCCCGAGCGATGGCCGAGGTGAAGTCGACACGGTGGGCGGCTGCGGAGGAGGAAGCCGACCACGCCACAGACGGCGAACCCGATGACCACGATGAGGAGCCACAGGACCACTGAAAGCCTTCCGCCGAATGACATGTCCACTCCTCGCCGCGCCAGGCACATGAGCCACCGGTCCCGGCGACCGACCCGCTCCCCGGTGACCAGCCACACGGCTCGATAGATGTCTCACGAGCAGCATCTGTAAGGCATCGTTGACAGTAGGTCCGCGTCGCTGCCGGGTCAAGCATCTTTGGGCAACGCCGCTGGCCATGCCCGGCGCCGGTGCGATTCCGGCCGGTCGCCGCGGGTCAGCTCCTCCGCCGGCTCCGGTCAGGACCGGTCGAGGTCCCGGCCCGCTGGGGTCGGAGGTCGGGAGGAGCGGTGGGACCACGGTGGGCGAGTCGCTCCAGGACGCCCGACAGCGAGCCCTCCTGGTCCACGGCCCGCTTGATGATCACCACCAGGGCGGGCACGGCCCAGAAGTCGCCGCACACCCACAGGATGGCCGCGCCGATCTGCTGGTCGGCGAACGGGCGACAGCGTGACGCCCGGGAGCGTGGGCGTAGACCGGGTACCAGCTGGTGGCCGATGAAGATGCTGAGCGACATGGCCAGGACGAACATCACCACGTTGGTGCGCGATGATCGCCCCGGCCTGCCAGAGCGGGGCTGGCCTTGAGCCGGAACGGGTGCGACGGGATGATCTGCAGCCAGAACAGGACCCCGGTGACGAAGAAGCTCCCGTGCATCAGCCAGATGTGGACCACCTGGTTGTTCTCGCGAGCAGTCGAACAGGGCCGGGACGTGCCAGAGCACCATGACCGCGTTGAAGGAGACGAGGGCGATCCACGGGCTCGTGACCAGCCGCCCGACCGGCCGCAGCGACCGGCGACCACGACCCGAGCAGGACGGCGCGGCCCAGCCTTGCCGACGGACCCCGACCGGCAGGGCGAAGAGCAAGCGGGATCCACGGTGCCCCGACGACGATCAGGATCGGTGCGTAGAAGGCGATGAGCATGTGCTCGATCATGTGCACGAAGAAGTAGTCGTCGGCCCAGTAGTCGATGGGCGAGTCGACGGCCACCAGCAGCACGCCGAGCCCGCCGTAGAAGGCCAGGGAGTGGAGCCGGCGGCTCCGGGTCCGGCGGGGGTCGGACCGGCGGCGGAGCCGGGCCAGCCCGATCTCGTTGGCCACCACCAGCACTCGCCACCACGACGAGGAACGGGTCGAACGACCAGTGCTGGGTGATGTAGTCCACGGTCATTCTCCTCTGCCCGCCGCGCTCCCTGCTGCCTCGGGCTCCACGGGGTCCGCCGGGCGAGCGCGGACCGGCCCCACGGTAGCCCGCACCACCGGCCCCCGACCGGGTGGCTACCCCGATGATCCGTACTGGACGTCCACGTGCAGCCTCTGGACCCGGCCCCATCCCAGGCTGCCGAGTCCGTAGACCGACAGCGTGGACTGCGCCGGCACCAGGGCGTCGAACCCGCCGGCCGGGGTGGCGGTGACCGAGGCGGTGCCGGCCGGCGGGGACGCCAGCGCCTCCCACTCGACGGCCGTCGGCGCGGCCACCGACGCGGTGGGTGTGGCCCCGCCACCGTCGGTGGCGACGACGAAGCCCCCGGCCGCGGTCACGCCGGTCGACAGCAGGTTGGCACCGTCGAGCGGCAGCCCGGGCGAGACCGTCCAGGTCCGGAGCCCGTTGGTGCTCCACATGGCGAACAGCTGGGTGGCCACACCGGTGCCGGCGCTGACCAGGGCCGCCGTCCCCGCCGGGGTCTGGTCGAGACGGATCACCTCGGTGGGTCCGCCGGACACACCGGGGATGCCCGGTCCGGCCGACATCCACCCGGTGGACGACGGGGCGAACACCCCGGCTTGCCCGCCCCGCGCGCACGAGGCACCCAGCAGCGCGTTGCCGTTCGGGTCGAGAGTGACTGCCGTGAGGGCGTCGACCCGGCAGCCGGAGAGGGCAGGCACCCGGGTCAGGGCCCGCGTGGTGGTCACCGTCCGCCACGTCGAGAGGTCACCGGTGGTCACCACCACCGTGCCCCGACCGGAGCGGAGCAGGGCCAGCGAGTCATCGGCCCCTTCCACCAGGGCGTCGGGCACCCGGGCCAGGCCGGCCGGGAGGACACCCGGGTCCCAGCTCGACCCCTGGTCGGTGCTGTGGGCCAGGGGTGAGAAGCGGAGGTCCTGGGAGGGTCCGAAGCCGGCCAGCACCGACTGCGGCTGAGCGGCCACCATCAGGCCGCCGTTGCTGGCCACCCCGGGCGGCGTCGCCAGCTCCCAGGACCCACCGGTCAGGGCCAGGAGCTGCCAGAAGGTGTTGAGGGGATCGTCGAGACGGCCCATGGCCAGGGTGGCCCACGTGGTGGTGGCGGCCACCGTGGAACTGGCCAGCGGGACGGCCCGCCCCGCCGCGTCCGCGGCCGGGGTGGTGCCGGTCGACGAGGTACAGCCGGCCAGGACCGCGGCCACCAGGGCCAGGGACCCGGTCCCGGCCGCCAGACGCCACCGGGTCCCGAGGTGGTGGGAACGCCGTGGCCCGGGCCTCACGATCGGGCGACGTGACGGATCTGGCTGACCAGCTGGTCCACGAACGAGGACCCCTCGGCGCTCCCGGTCCCGGGATCGGAGTTGAGGATCACCCGGGTGTGGCCGTCCTTGTCGATGAGATAGACGATGTCGCTGTGGGCCACCATGGCACCGGCCGGGGTGACCTGGGTCTGGACCCCGTAGTCGTTCCACACCCTGTGGAGCTGGGGCAGCGAGCCGGTCAGGAAGCTCCAGTTGGCCATGCGCTCGAGCCCCTCCTGCCGGTCGAAGGCGGCGGTGACGGCGGTGGTGGTGTACAGCGGGTTGTTGACCACGGCCACCAGCTCGACGTGGGCGGCCGCTCCGCCCAGCCTCTGGTCGGCCAGCCGGAGGTCCTGGGCGATGAGGGGGCAGTCCGAGGTGCAGACCGGGTCGAGGAACGTGAGCACCACGGTGTGGCCGGCCAGCGAGGCCAGCGACACCGATCGACCGCTGGTGTCGGTCAGGGTGAACGGGGCGGCCGGGATGTCGACCAGGTTGGGGGTCCCGTTGGCCGCCTCGATGAGGATGGGGTCGGCGTTGGGGTCGGTGGCGGCCACGGCCATGGGGGCCGCGCCGACCAGCAGGATCCCGATCGCCCCGATGGCGAACAGCGAGCGCAGGAGGTAGTTGGGGCCGAGCCGGTCGAACCAGCCGACCCCGGCCGCCGGAGGCGGCCGGCGGGCCGTCGGGAAGTCCGCCGGCCGGCGCCGTCGTGGCCAGGGGAGCACCGGCGGCCACCGGTGCCCGGACCGGCAACCGCACCGTGGCCACGTAGCCGCTGGTGAACACCAGCGCCATGGGGACCATGGAGTTGGGATCGGTGCCCACCCCGCCGAAGAACCCGAAGTCCTGGACGAGGATCCAGTCGGCCAGGCAGAGCACGGCCCCGACGATCACGCCGATGCGGACGGACCGGCGGTTGCCGCTCAGGAAGCAGGTACCCACCCCGACCAGGAGGACCACCACGGCCGCGTTGACGAGCCAGCCGTGCCCGGCCTGGAACGAGCCGAACGAGCGGACCCACGAGGCCGTCACCGAGGGCTGGGACACCCGGGACATCTCCCGGACCATGCCGGTGAGGGTCCCCGGCGGCCCCGACCCCGGAGCCCGGCCGGACCAGAAGCCGCGCCCCGGCCACGCCTGCAGGACGCCCATGCCCACGAAGAAGGCCCCCATCCCCCGCAGGAGCCCTTTGCCCAGTCGTGGCGTCTCCCACGATGAGTCGGGGAGGGCGACGAGGGCGCCGGCCACCACATAGAAGAGCACGGCTCCGGGCGACCCGAACAGCCAGCTGCTGCCGTGCCCGAAGACACCGCCGAAGGCCTCACCGAACACCCAGACCACGAGGCCCCACCCGGCGCTCACGCCGCCGGCGGCCCGGGACCAGTACCCCCGGGGAGCCACGAGCAGGAAGACGCCGATGCCCACCTGGATCCACACCGTGGCGGTGGCCGCGGTGACCGGGTGGTCGGACCAGATGGTCGTCCCCACGCCGACCAGGTGCTGGACCCAGCCGGGGGACGAGCTGGCCGCGGGCGTGATGACCGACCCGGGCAGGCCCAGCGGCATCGCCCCCTGGATCTGCAGGAGCCCGTCGAACAGCCAGAGGAGCCCGAAGGCGAGCCGGAGCAGCCGGCGGGCCGGCGGCTCGGCGTAGGGCCACGGGCTGGGAACGGTCGCGCCCAACGTGCCCGCGGCCACCGCCCGCCGATAGTGCACGGTGCGGGCCACGTTCCAGGCCAGGGCCAGGAGCACCCCGAGGGCCACCAGGATCACGAGCTGGTGGTCGAGCGCAGCGCGGAACGCCGCGGCGATGGTGGGGTTGTTGGTCTGGAGTCCATGCCCCATTCCTGGCATCTCGTCACCACTCCCTGTGGGCCCGACCCCGACCGGGGTCCCGGTCGTCCCGATGGCGCAGCCCCGGGGCTCGGTGGGCCCGAGTGTAGGTCCGCGCTGACCAGGAGCTACCGCGCCCGGGCCCCTACGGCGCCGACCCGGCCCCGGGGGACGGCGGCTCCGGGGCGGCCGACGCCTCGGACTCGGCCGCCGCCATGGAGCGGCGGTGGTCCTGCCAGTTCTTGAGCATCTGGACGTGCTCGGGTGCCACCACCCTGGGCTGGGACACGGCGGGCTTCCGGCCCCGGGTCTGGTGGAGGGTGGTCCACCACATGTAGACGGCGAACACCCCGAAGATGGGCCACTCGAAGACATAGGCCCAACTCAGCTCGTTGCCCCCGAGGGCCCGGCGGACCTCGAACCAGAAGGCGGCCAGGCACAGGGCCAGCACGGCCGCCAGGGTCAGGTGGAGTTTGACCGCCTCCGAGCCGGTCAGACGGGTGCCCTTCGCGGCCGGAGGGGTCGGCTCGGGTGGATCCACACCGTCCACCCTACCGGCGCGCCCCCGGGCCCTTCGGCGGGTCCGCGGTCAGTCCACGGTGAACAACATGGTGCTGGTGACCTTGCCCCCGGCGGTCACCACCGTCACCGGGCCGGTGGTCGCCTTCCTCGGCACCACCACCACGATGGCGGTCGGGCCGTCGGAGACCACAGTGGCCCGCTTGCCGTGGACGGCCACCTTCCTGGCACCGGCCAGTCCGGTCCCGGTCACGGTGACCGTCGAACCCACCGGGCCCGAGGTCGGTGCGACCGACGACACGGTGGGCACCGGAGCGAACGACTTGGTACTGGCGGCCGTGCCGCCCGGGGTCTGGACGGTGAGCGGACCGGGGGTGGTACCGGCCGGCACCACGGCCACCACCGTCGTCACGGTGTCCCACAGCACCGCCGCCGAGGTGCCGTTGAACGCCACCCGGGTGGCCCCGGACAGGTTGGTGCCGGCGATGGTCACGGCCTGACCCACCGCGGCGCTGGTGAACCTCTTGATGGTCGGGGCGGCCACCGTGAAGAGCTGGACACCGACGGCCGTTCCCGACGGCGTGGTCACCGACACCGGGCCACTGCTCACCCCGCCGGGCACCTGCGCCACCACGGCCTCGGGGGTGTCGCTGACCACGGTGGCCGACACCGCACCGAAGGCCACCCGGATGGCCCCGGACAGGTTGGTGCCGGCGATGGTCACCGAGGATCCCACCGCGGCCGAGGCCGGGGCGATCGAGGTGATGGTCGGGACGAATAGGTCGACGGGTGACGACTGGACGCACCCGCCCGAGCCCCCGTTGGCCAGGTTGGACCACAGCCCCTGCACCGCCACCGTGCCGGTGGCCAGGGTCAGGTTGTAGGCGGCCCCGGCGGCCGGTGGGGCGATGTAGGCGCACAGGTCGGCGATCTCCGAGCCACCGGTGTCGGCCCAACCCCCCGGCGGTTGGGCCTCGGGGAACTGGTCGGTGACGGTCTCGGCGTACTCGTGGCTGGCCGCCTCGGTGGCCCCGTCCAGCAGACCGGGGTGGTTGACCGAGCCCGCCCCGCACGAACCGCCGGCGTCGGGCACGTAGGGCAGGTTGGTGAAGGCCACGATGGGCCCGGCCACCGGCCCGCCGCCGTCGATGGTCGGGTCGTGGGTGTCGTCGTGGTATGCGCAGTACCCGGTCTGGGGATCGTCCCACCCGTCGGCGTTGCTGCCGGTGGGCGAGGCGATGACGTACTGGACGTCGCGGTTGGCCGCCTGGCTGGTGTTGCCGAAGTGGGTGGCCGCGGCCTCGGCCTCCAGGGCCAGCTGGTGGCCGGTGGCGCCTGCGGTGGCCAGGGCGGTGCCGATGGCCGAATTGTCGTACCACAGGCCGGCCAGCACGTCGCCGGTCGGATAGGGGACGGCCTGGCCCGCCGAACCGCACGATGTGGCACCGACCGCCACCCCGTCGCAGTACTGGGTGACCGTCCCGCTCCACAGCTCCCCGTCGGTGCCGAGTCCCCCGTAGAGGACCTGGAGGGCCCCGGCCTCGCTTTCAGGGTCGTTGCCGAAGGTGGCCCGCCCGGCCGGTCCGGTCCCCTCGGTCCCCCACTGGCTGCCCAGGAAGACCAGGTACACGCGGGGCGGGCCGGTGGTCACGCCCGCCCCGACCAGGCCGCCGGCCGTGAGCCCGCCCCCGTAGTGGAGGAGCCGGCCCCCGGCCACGGCCGGAGCCTGCTCCGGCACGGCGAAGTGACCGACGGGCCCGCCGGGCGAGATGATGCGGGGTACCGCCCCGTGCCGGAACCCGTGGTGGTCGCCGGTGGGGTCGGTCAGGCCCGGTCCGGCGGTGGCCGACACCAGGCGGGCGGCCCGGGCGGTCGATGCGCCGGCGCGCGCCGACGGGGCCAGCGCGGCTCCGGCGACCACGGCCAGGGCCGCGACCAGCACCGCCCTCCCCGGTCGGCGCCCGGCGCCCGGCCACGTCGGCCCCCGATCCGTACGGTCCTGCCTGGCCATGCGGTCCTCCGATGGTCGTCGCTCCGCCCCGCCCGGTGTCCCCCGGTCATGACGACCGACCCCTGTGACGGGCCCCCCCGATCGAGCACGACCTCGAACGGCGTCCCTGATGAGGCTGAGAGCCTACCCGAGGACCCGCCGACGGCGCCCGGTGGGGCCGGACGGCCGCCTACTCCCCGAACAGGAGGCCGTAGTTGGCACCCCGGCGCAGGTGGTGCCCGCCGTCGACCGGGAAGTTGACCCCGCTGACCCAACCCGACTCCGGCCCGGCCAGGTACCGCACGGCGGCGGCGATGTCCTCGACCGTGCCCAGTCGCCGGATCGGCATTTCGGCCAGGTAGTCCTCGAGCAGCGGCCCGCCGGCGGTGATGGGGGCCATCAGCTCGTCGTCCACGATCCCGGGCTGCACCGAGTTGACCCGGACCCCCGTGCGCCCGAGCTCCTCGGCGGCGTACTGGCACAAGGTGTCGATCCCGGCCTTGGCCGACCCGTAGGCCCACAGGTAGCGGTGGGGGAAGCCGCCGGCCCCCGACGACATGCCGATGATCGACCCGCCGGGGGCCTCCCCACCGTCCACGCCCGTGCCCACGCCGGCGGCCATCAGCGGGGCGCCGTGTTTGATGGAGAGGAACGTCCCGATGAGGTTGACGTCGACGGTGGCCCGCACCTGGTCCAGCGCGGCACTGACGATCGGACCCATGTGCAGGGATCCTCCGGCGTTGGCGAACAGGATGTCGAGCCGACCCCGCTCCGACGACGCCGCCGCCACCGCCTCGACCACCTGCTCCTCGACGGTCACGTCGGACACCACGTAGCGCGCCGTCCCCCCGGCGGTCGGCGTGCCGGCAGCGTCACCGGCCACCTGCTCCAGGACGGTCACCGCCGCGGCCAGCTTCTCCTCGGTGCGCCCGCAGATGGTGACGTGGGCCCCGTCCCGGACCAGGCGGCAGGCGGTGCCCAGTCCGATGCCACTGCCACCGCCGGTGACCAGCGCGGCGTATCCGGCGATGCCCAGCTGGGGGTTCGGCTCGCTGCTCACTGGCGTGCTCCTCTGGCTCGATCGGCGGCCCGGTGCCCGCTCGGCGAGCGGGACGTGCTACAGAGTGTCGGTTCGACGCAGCATGTTACGGGACCGGCTCCGGCCCGGCCCTCCGCAGGGCCCACACGAGGAGAGTTGCGATGAGTGACCGCCAGTTCTGCCTGGCCGACCTGTTCGAGGTGGTGGTGGACACCGTCCCGGGCCGGCTGGCCCTGGTGGCCGGTCCCGACCGCCTGACCTACCGCCAGCTCGACGAGCGGGCCAACCGCTTCGCCCACTACCTCCTCGACCAGGGCATCGGGTCCGGCGCCCACGTGGGCATCCTGGCCTACAACCGGTCCGAGTGGGCCGAGGCCATGATCGGCTGCTACAAGGCCCGGGCCGTGCCGGTGAACCTCAACTACCGCTACGTGGCCCCCGAGTTGCGCTACGTGATCGACGACGCCGACCTCGAGGTCCTGGTGTTCGAGCAGGCCCTCGCCCCACTGGTGGCCGAGTCGCTGGACGGTGCCGGCCCGGACGCGCCGCCGCGACTGGTGATGGTGGACGACGGGTCGGGGGTCGACCCCACGGGCCTCGTCGTGACGTCCTACGAGTTCGCCCTCGACTCCTCCTCACCCGATCGTGACTTCGCGCCCCGCTCACCCGACGACATCTACATCCTCTACACCGGGGGCACCACCGGCATGCCCAAGGGCGTGTTGTGGCGCCAGGAGGACATCTTCTTCGCCGCCATGGGCGGGGGCGGCTGGGGGGCCGAGCCCATCGGCCACCCCGACGAGCTGGTCGGTCGGCTCAACACCGACACCACCGGCCGCACGGTGATGCTGGTGGTGGCGCCCCTCATGCACGGCAACGCCCAGTGGGTCATGTGGAACGCCTTCATGATGGCCGGCACCGCCGTCCTCTACACCGGGCACCGCTACGACCCCGACGCCCTGTGGCGACTCGTCGGCGAGGAAGGGGTCCAGTCGGTGGGCCTGGTGGGCGACGCCATGGCCCGTCCTCTGGCCGACGCCCTGGCCCGGGCGCCCTCGGGCACCTACGACACCTCCAGCCTGGTCGTGGTGGGCTCCGGTGGGGCCATGTTGTCCAAGACCGTCAAGGAGGAGCTGCAGCAGCGGCTGCCCGGGGTGATGGTGCTCGACAGCTTCGGGTCCAGCGAGAGCGGAGCCCAAGGGTCGGTGCAGGACGGGACCGCCGGGCCGCGCTTCGTGATGAAGGACGACACGTCCGTGCTCGACGAGAACCTCCTCCCCCTGACCCCTGGCGACAGCCGGATCGGGCGACTGGCCCGCACCGGCCGGATCCCCATCGGTTACTACAAGGACCGGGCCAAGACCGAGGCCACCTTCCCGGTGGACGCCTCGGGGGTGCGCTGGTCGATCCCGGGTGACCTGGCCTCGGTCGAGGGCGACGGCACCATCGTGGTCCACGGCCGGGGCTCGGGCTCCATCAACTCCGGCGGCGAGAAGGTCTTCCCCGAAGAGGTCGAGGCGGCAGTGAAAACCCACCCCGGCGTGTTCGACGCCATCGTGGTCGGCATCCCCGACGAGCGGTTCGGAGAACGGGTGGCGGTGGCCGTCCGTCCGAGGGACCCGGGCGCCGCCCCCAGCCTCGAGGAGCTCCAGGACCACTGCCGTGCCCATCTCGCCGCTTACAAGATCCCCCGCCAGCTGCTGGTGGTGGAGGCGGTCCCGCTGACCGCGTCGGGCAAGCCTGACGCCAAGGCGGCCAAGGCCCTCTTCTGACCGGTCCGGTCCGCCCTCGACGACCTGGTCAGGCCGGCACCGGCCATCGGGCGTCGACCACGGCGGCCACGCCGTCCACCACCAGGTCGACGGCGGCAGCCAGCGCCGGCTCGTCGATCTCGATGCTCCGGGCCTCCCCGGAGTCGGGCCAGATGCCCGTCACCCGGGCCGGGACGGGTCGGGAGGGCGACCGCAGCGAGGCCACCAGGGCCAGGTAGGCCAGCTCCGCCGGCCACGCCTCGCCCGGGCAGCCCCCGGACACCGAAACCAGCACCACCCTCCCGCGGTTGCTGGCGGCCACGGGTCCGGGCCCCCGTCGATCCAGAGGGACGCGCAGCTCGGAACGGGCCCTCAGCCGCACGGTGTGAGTGGACGGGCAGGCCCACTGGTCGTCCTCCCCTCCGAACTGGGCCCTCGGGCCCAGCTCGGTCCAGTCCAGCGACGACCACAGCGACGAAGCCCAGCTGACCGCCTCGGCCAGGGCCACGGCCCGGGACCCGGGGGCCAGCCCGGCCATCCACGGCTCCCAATGGAAGGTGCGCCACCCGGTCTGCGCCCACCGGTCGACGGCCTCGGCGGCCACCGGTCCCACCGCGTCGAGTGGGGTCCGGAACCGGCCGCCCGCGCAGGCCTCCACCACGGCGAGGCCCAACGACCTGCGCACGAAGGCCGGACGCCACACGAAGGGCTCCTCCGGCGCACCCAGCGCCTCGGGAGTCGCTCGGATCAGGCGGAGGAGGGGCAGCGACACGGTCAGCGGGACGGCCGCCGGCAACGGTGCCACCAGCGGACTCAGCCGGGTCACCAGCTGCCGGCGCAAAGCGGTCCGGGCGTCCCCGTCCACCGAGGTCGAGGGTGGCGCCACCAGGGCCCGTGTCCGATCCTCGACCACGGTCACCGCTCCGCTCCGGGGAGTGTGACGTTGCCGTCATGGCCGTCCACCGACCACGGTCCGAGATCGCAGGCGGGCAGGACCGAGCACCCGGCGCAGAGTGGGTTGGGGCCCCGACCGGGCTCGGCCCCGTCAGCCTGCCGCCGGAGCAGCCGGGCACCGGTGAGGGTCCGCCGGGCCGCCCCGACCAGTAGTTCGTCGGTGACCGGGTCCACGTCCAGCTCGCCGGTCCTGGTGTAGTACGTGGCCACCACGAAGGGGGGAGCAGGGCTCCGGAACGCCTCGAGCAAGGCGTAGAAATGGAGGTCCGTGCGGTGTTCGACACGCCGGGATCCCGACTTCACCTCGACGAGGGCCACCGAGGCCTCGTCACGGGCAGGACGGCCGATGGCCAGGTCCACGCGGGCCGACAGGTCGACGGTCCCGCCGGCCAGTCGGACGCGCAAGGCCTCCCGGGTGCGGGGCAGCCAGGCCGGATCCAGCCCCGGCCAGCGCCGGCGGAACCCGTCGGCCTGCCGCTCCACCTCGGCCCTGAGCTCGTCCCGCTCCGGACCGGCCAGGCGCTCGATCCACGACCACAGGTCGGCCTGGCGGTCGTCCACGGCCAGCGCGGCCAGACCGTCGGTCATCGGGTCCCCGAGGGAACCCACGGTCACCAGTTGGCGGAAGAGCACGTTGACGAGGGCCCCGCAGGCCATGGCCACCGAGAAGGGCTGCTCGCCGTATCGGGTGGCCGAGGCGTGGGCCTCGCAGGCCAGGACCCGGTGGAGCCGGCCCTTGGTCACCAGCAGGGCCGGACGACCGGCCCCGTCACCCTGCAGCTCCGACTCGAGTCCGGTGCGCAGGCTCTGGACGAGATCGGGATGGGCCCGGGGACGGGGCCGGCCGGTGATCCGCAGGCGTTGGAGCAGGGCGTCGCCCGACAGGGGCTCCCAACGGGTCAGGGAACCGGCCCGACGGTCCACCGGGGCCGCCGGGCCTGCCGCACCGGCTGCCGGCCAGGGGACGGGAGCCCCGGGGGGGCCTGACGCACGCCTCGGGCGCTCGATGTCCAGTACGACCATGGCTCCAAGGCTGCACGACGGGTGTGACAGCGGAATCGGGCCGGGGCACCGGTAGCCTCTTCCCCGATGATGCCCGTGGCCGCCGACACCTGGTTCGCCGTGGTGTTCACCGTCTTCATCGTGGTCACCGTGGCGCTGTTGGTCCTGGTCATCCGGTTCACGCTCCAGCGGGCGGCAGCCTCCCGGACCGCATGGCTGGCCGATCAGGAGGACGGTGACGAACCCGACGAGGCGGGTCCCCGGACCGCGTTGGTCCTGGGCGGGGGCGGCACGAGGGGGGCGCTCCAGATCGGGATGCTCCAGGTCCTCACCGAGCACGGCTTCGTCCCCGACCGGATCTACGGCGCGTCGGTGGGCGCGGTGAACGGCGCCGCCTTCGCCGGGGACCCCACGCGCCGGGGTGTGGAGCGCATGACCGAGATCTGGCGGGGCCTCACCCGGGAGTCGGTCTACCCCCAGGGTCGGCTGCACGGCCCCTGGCTCTACTTCCAGCAGCGGGACTCGGTCTTCGCGAACTCCGGGCTCCGGAAGGTCATCGAGGACGGGATCGGCTTCGAACGACTGGAGGACGCGGTGATCCCCTTCGAGGTGGTGGCCACCTCGCTGACCGACGGGCGTGAGCGCTGGTTCACCTACGGTCCCGCGGCCCAGGCGGTGCTGGCCTCCTCGGCCGTCCCCGCCATCTTCCCCCCGGTGGAGATCGACGGGGAGCGCTTCATCGACGGGGGCGTGGTCAACAATGTGCCCATCCGCCGGGCCATCGACGCCGGCGCCACCCGGATCGTGGTGTTGCTCTGCGCCCCGCCCGTCTACACGCCGGCGTCGCCCAAGCGGCCGGTGGAGGCCATGTTCAACGCACTGATGATCTCCATCCACGCCCGTTTCGCCCGGGACATGGCCCAGCTGCCCCCCGGGGTGGAGGTCATCGTCTGCACCGGGAGCGACTGGGCGACTCGGGACTTCGACGATTTCTCCACGACGGAGGCCCTCATCGCCCAGGGGAGGGAAGAGGCGGCCGAGGTGGTCCGGCGCTACGGCCTCGGCCGGCCCGGTGCGGTCGACGCCACTGCTTCGGGGGTGGGGCCCGTGCCGGTCCCGGAATCAGACGTCACCCCGCGGGCGGTCGAATCCACCGCCGCGCCGGTCGGGACCGTGCTCCCGGCCGATCCCGACCCGAACCCGGAGGCGGCCGGGGAAGGACTGGCCGTGGGCGCCGACCCCGGCTCCGGTGGTCCCTCGATCCAGCCCGACCCGGGGACGTAGCGGCGGACGATCCGGGCCGGCACCCCCGCGATCACGCAATGGTCGGGAAAGGTGCCCCGCACGATGGCGCCGGCACCCACCACCACGTTCCGACCCAGGCGGCTTCCCGGAAGGACGACCACCCCGGTACCCAGCCAGCTGCCGGTGCCGATGCGGACCGGGTCGTCACTCGGCCACTGGAGATGGACGGCTTCGTCGGGGTTCTCGTAGCCGTGGTTCTGGTCGGTGATGTACACGTAGGGACCGGTGTGGACGTCGTCGCCGATGTCGATCTCGAAGTGGCCGACGATGTGGCTGCCGCGTCCGATCATGCAGCGATCGCCGATACGCACCACCGGATCGGTGACCATCGTCTGTCCCGGCACCATCCCGGCCGAGATGCTCACGTGGGGGCCGACCAGGGTGTCCTGGCCGAGGTGGATCCACCGCTCGCCGAAGACCGCACCGGTCGGGAAGGCCAGGCAGCTCCCCGAACCGAAGGCTCCGAACCGGTGGGCCAGCCGGTCGTCGGGGCCGGTGGCCCCGTGGCGGGCCATCCAGTTCCAGCAGGCATGGATGGCGGCATTGGTCCACCGCCGGTGGCGGGGGGAGGGCGACCGGGCGGGAAGTGAGGGATGCCGCGTGGGCGTGTCCGGACCGACGACCATCAGGGGCAGGTCGTCCGACGCTCCTCCTCGATCAGGGCCCGGGCTGCCAGGGGTCACGCCGCGACGCTAACTGATGGCCGTCCCACCCGGCCAAGGGGGCTCCCCGCCGTGCATAGTGTTGCGCTGTGCCCGACGACCCGCAGCGCCATGCCGCCATCCGGGCCCACCTCGGACGAACGGGGTTCGAGAGCGGGTCGGACGTCTACGAGCGGGCCCGGCCCACCTATCCCGACGAGGCCGTGGACGTGCTGGCCGCCACCGCCGGCCTCACCGGTGACAGCCGGGTGTTGGACCTGGCGGCCGGGACCGGCAAGCTGACCCGGCAGTTGCAGGCGCGGGGGTTGCGGTGCGTGGGCGCCGAGCCGTCGCCCACCATGCGCCAGGTGTTCGCCCGGGTCGTGCCCGGGGTGCCCGTGGTCGGGGCTACCGCCGAACGGATCCCTCTCGGCGGCGGCACGGTGGACGCCGTGGTGGCGGCCCAGGCCTTCCACTGGTTCGACCCCGAGGTGGCCCTGGCCGAGATCGATCGGGTCCTCCGACCTGGTGGGTGGCTGGCGCTCGTCTGGAACGAGCGCGACGAGTCCGACGCCATGGTCAACGAGCTGGTGGGCATCTCCAAGTGGGATGTCTCGGCCCCCTACCCGGTGGGCATGGACTTCGGAGTGGTCATCGACCGGAGCGGACGGTTCGGCCCCGTGCGGCGGACCAAGTTCCCGTTCGTCCAGGAACTGGACCTGGCCGCCTTCGTCGAGCAGGTGGCCTCCCGGAGCTACGTGCAGGTGCTCCCGGATCGGGACCGGCGGGCCCTGCTCGACCAGGTGGAGGCGTTCGGCGCCACGCTCCCCCGGCCCATCGCCATGCCGTACATCACTGATCTGTTCTGTGCCCGCCTGGCCCGGTGACCGGCACACCGTGGCGCGCCCACCCGGTCGCGGGCGCACCGTGGCATGGTTTGCGAACCGGCCGTCGCGGGAGGGAGCCTCTTCATCGGCCGTCGCCGCGTCCGGGCCACACGTCCAGGAAGGACCCACCGATGATCAAGCTCACGTGTCTGCTCAAGCGCAGGGAGGGGATGACCCCGGCGGAGTTCCAGGACTACTGGAAGAACAACCACGGCCCCCTCATAGCCTCCAGCCAGTGCGGCAGCCACGTGATCCGCTACGAGCAGAACCCCCGGGCCCTCACTGACTACCGGGGCGACGACGACCGGTCGGGATACGACGGGGTCACCGTGCAGTGGTTCGCCTCGATGGACGATTACAACGCCCACATGAGCGATGTCGACTCCCCGGCCATGTTCGAGGACCTGCCCAAATTCCTCGACATCGACCACCTCGAGTTCGTGCTCACCGAGGAGCCCCGGGTGATCATGGACGGCGAGATCGACTGGACGGCGTGACCGCCGCCTGACCTCGGCGCACCGGCGCCCGGCCCCGACTCGGCCGTGTCCCGTTGCTACCGTCGGACGGTGCGCATCGTCTCCCTGCTCCCCTCGGCCACCGAGATCCTCTTCGCCGTCGGCGCCGGCGACCAGGTGTGTGGCGTGACCTTCGAGTGCGACTACCCCGAGGAGGCCCGCCGCCGGACGATCGTCTCCAGCACCGAGCTTCCCGTCGGACTCACCCCGGCCCAGATCGACACCGAGGTGAGATCCAGATTGGCGGACGGCGAGGACCTCTACACCCTCGACGAAGGCGCCTTGCGCGAGCTCGACCCCGACCTGGTGGTGACCCAGGATCTGTGCGGCGTCTGTGCCCTGGACAGCACCGAGCTCGACGTGGCCCTGGCCCACCTGGGCTGCCGAGCCGAGGTGCTGACCCTCGACCCCGCCACCCTTGACCAGGTGCTGGAGTCCATCGGGGCGGTAGGGCGGGCGACCGACCGCCGGGGGGCCGCGGACCGGTTGGTGGCCGACCTCCGTCGCCGGCTCCGTGCCGTGGCCGGTGCCGTGGCCCATGCGCCCCGGCGCCGGGTGGCCGTGCTGGAGTGGACCGACCCACCCTTCTCCTCGGGCCACTGGGTGCCCGACATGGTGACGGCCGCCGGGGGCCGCTCGGTGCTGGGACGATCGGGGACCAGGTCGGAGCCGGTGAGCTGGGACGACGTGGCGGAGGCAGCGGCCGACCTCATCGTGGTGGCACCGTGCGGCTTCCGACTCCGAGGTGCGGTGGCGCTGGCCGGGGAGCTGGTCGCCTCGGGGCGCCTGCCCGAGGGCACCCCGGTGTGGGCCGTGGACGCCGACGCCGCCTTCGTGAGACCCGGGCCCCGTCTGGTGGACGGGGTCGAGGCGCTGGCCGCCATCATCCACCCTGGCACGCTCCCCCTCCCCGACCATCTGGCTGCCCCGGTCACCGCCGGGCGGTTCTGAGCACCGTCCCCAGAGCACCGTCCCCAGAGCACCGTCCCCTGAGCACCGTTCCCCTCGCCCGCCCCACCCCATTGACGCACCGTCAGCTTCGGACGTACTATCCATTCTGTCGGACATGCTGTCCGATCGAACGGAAAGAGCATCCGACATGCCACAGGACGAGATCGACATCAGCGGGATCAGCTTCGACGACATCAACTTGCTGGACTCCAAGGCCTTCACCGACCGCGTGCCCCACGAGTGGTTCGCCTACCTGCGCAAACACGCCCCGGTATGGTGGCAGGAGGAGGAGAACGGCCCCGGTTTCTGGGCGGTCACGACCCACGCCGAGGCCACCACGGTCAACCGTGACTACGAACACTTCTCCTCGTCCAAGCAGGCCACGTTCCTCTGGGACCTCGAACCTGACGACCTGGCCCAGCAGCAGATGCTCATGCTCAATATGGACCCGCCGCTGCATACCCGCTACCGGCGCCTGGTCAACAAGGGCTTCACCCCGCGGATGGTCAACCAGCTCCACGACCGGATCGACGCCGCCGCCGACGAGATCATCGATTCGGTCATCGAGAAGGGCAGCGCCGACTTCGTCACCGACATCGCCGCCGAACTCCCCCTCGTGGTCATCGCCGAGCTGCTGGGTGTGCCCAACGAGGACCGCCACCGGATGTTCAACTGGTCCAACCGGATGATCGGCAGCGAGGACCCCGAGTACCAGACCGACGAGTCAGTTCCCCAGCAGGCGGCCATGGAGCTCTATGCCTATGCATCGGCCCTCTTCGAGACCAAGCGGATCGACCCCCACGAGGACCTGATGAGCGTGCTCACCGAGGTCGACGTGGAGGGCGAGAAGCTCAATTCGGTCGAGCTCGAATTGTTCTTCCTCCTCCTCACCGTGGCCGGCAACGAGACCACCCGGAACCTCATCTCCGGAGGCATGGCCGCTTTCTTCGACCATCCCGACCAGTGGGAGATGCTCCGCAAGGACCGTTCCCTCCTCCCGTCGGCCACCGAGGAGATGCTGCGCTACGTCAGCCCGGTGATGAACTTCCGGCGCCAGACGACCAGCGCCTTCGATCTCGGCGATCAGCACATAGAGGAGGACACCAAAGTGGTGTTCTTTCACGTCTCGGCCAACCGGGACGAGCGTGTCTTCGAGAACCCCCAGACCTTCGATATCACCCGCGACCCCAATCCCCACATGGCCTTCGGGGCCGGGGGGCCCCACTTCTGCCTGGGGGCCAATCTGGCCCGCATGGAGATCCGGGTGATGTTCGAGCACCTGCTCGATCGCATGCCCGACATCACCCTCGACGGCGAGGTGGAACGGCTGCAGTCGGCGTTCATCAGCGGAGTGAAGCACATACCGGTGGCCTTCCCGTCGGCCGCGCGCGTCTCGTCTTGACCGTCGAGCGCCGGCCGGCCGGCAATCTGAAGGAGGTCATCCGGGACTTCCGTCGCGACCAGGTCATCGAGGTGGCCAGGCGGCTGTTCGGCGAGCGGGGAACGACCGACGTCTCCATGGACGAGATCGCGGCCGAAGCCGGCGTGGCCCGCTCCACCGTGTACGTCTACTTCGCCAACCGCGACGAACTGCTGCGGGCGTGCCTGAAAGGGATGCACGACCAGCTCCTCGAGGATATCGCCGGAACCTGGGAGCTCGACGCCGAGCCCGCGCACCGGCTCCAGCGGCTCGTCGAGGCCATGCTGGCGCGGATCGACGACAACCCGGCGTTCTTCCGCCTGGCCCTGCTGACCCAGGGAACGGTCAGCCAGGGGGGCGAGGCCGTGGGCACAGAGCTGGCGCTCATCGGTCTCAACATCGCCCGGCTGCTCACCGACCTCTATGTCGACGGGGTGGCGTCGGGCATCTTCCGCCAGATGGATCCGGATCAGGCCGTCAGACTCATCGGCCAGCAGATCTACGGCGCCATGTCGGTGCGGGCCGCCGAGCCGTTGCCCCCCGAGGCCTCGGGGGCTGCCGGCCAGATCTGCGACTTCCTCCTTCGGGGCCTCGGGACCTGAGCGCCGGTCAGACCGGCTCGGGCTCCCGCTGACCCAGCTCCTCGAGCTCGTCCAGCCCGGCGGTGAGGACGTGCTCGATCGCGTCTCGCCGGCGTGAGCGCTCGGCAGCCGCCTCCCACCGACCCTCCACCCGACCGAACCTCCAGACGGCCAGGGCAATGGCCCAGACCACGACGAAGACCCCCACGATGATGAAGCCGGCCTGGTTGATGTCGAAGTTGCCCAGCCAGTCCCACGCCTCGCCCCGGAGGTGCAGCTCCTGGCCCAGTAGTCCGAACAGCTCGATGGACCCGATGAACAGGGCGATGCCCACGGACAGCGTCGTGATGACGATGTTGTAATAGACCTTCCGGATCGGCCGCGAGAAGGCCCATCCGTAGGCGAAGTTCATGAAGCAGCCGTCCAGGGTGTCGAACAGGCTCATCCCGGCGGCAAACAGGATCGGGAGCGAGAGGACGGCCCAGAACGGTAGGCCGCTGGCCACCGCCGTCCCCGAGAGGACCAGCAGGGCCACCTCGGTCGCCGTGTCGAATCCCAGCCCGAACAGGACCCCGATCGGGTACATCTTCCACGGCTCGTCGACCCGACGAGCCATCGACCCGAAGAACCTGTTCATCAGACCCCGCTGGCTGAGCTGGAGCTCGAGGGCGTCCTCGTCGTAGGCGCCGTGACGGATGCTGAAGAACACCTTGGTGATCGAGACCAGGATGACGATGTTCAGGATGGCGATCAGGTAGAGGAAGGTGCCGGACACCGAGGTGCCGATGAGGTTGGTCCAGTGGTGCAGCCCCGAGCTGTTGTTCTTCACCTGGCCGTCGAGGTACCGGATGCCGACGTTGAGCAACACGGCCAGGGCGAACACTACCGAAGAATGGCCCAGCGAGAACCAGAAACCCACGCTCAGGGGTCGTTTTCCCTCGGCCATCAGCTTGCGCGTGGTGTTGTCGATCGCCGAGATGTGGTCGGCGTCGAAGGCGTGTCGCATGCCCAGGGTGTACGCCAGGATCCCGGTCCCGAAGCCGAAGAGCTCGGTCCGGTTGACGTGGTAGTGGTGAGGAACCGCCGCCACCAGCAGGGCGAACCCGAGGGCGGTGAGCCCCACCACCGTGGCCACCATGCAGGCCACCCGGCGCCACTCGGACGGGTTGAGGGAGTTCCGGATCCGACGCGCCCGACCCGGAGTCCCGATCATGGTTCGACCCCGAGGAGCTGGCGGTCACGCATCACTTGCGAGACTACGTTAGTTGCGAGTAACTCGCAATAAGGTCCCTACTCCACGACGGCGGCCGCACACTCGGCGCACACGCCGCTCAGTGAGAAGTGGTGGGGGTCGATGACGAACCCGGTGTCGGCGAGGAGCCGCTTCCGGAGTGGGTCGAAGGTGGCGTCGGGGATCTCCACCACACGGTTGCAGATCTCGCACACCAGGTGGTGATGGACGTCATCGGCCAGGTGCCAGCGGGAAGGCCCGTGGCCCAGGTGGACGTGGAAGGCGATCTCGAGCCGCTCGAGCAGCTCCAGGGTCCGGTAGATGGTGGCCAGGTTGATGTCGGGATAGTGGACCCACACGGCGTCGGCCAACTGCTCGGCCGTGAGGTGGTCGCCGCTCCGATCCAGCGCCTCGACGACCGCACGACGGTCGACGGTGACCCTGCTCCCCGAGGCCCGGATGGCCGCAATGGCCAGGTCCACCCGCTCTGTCGACACGCCCAGCATCGTAGTGGGGACCGGGCCGACCGGCGCCGCCCTGCTGGTCGCCCGCCGGCTGCTCCCTGGTGTCCCGCCGGCTGCTCTGCTGGTGTCCCGCCGACCTCAGCCGCCGGCGACGGCCGGCACGATCGACAGGGTCTGCCCGTCGATCACCGGCGTGCCCAGGCCGTCGAGGAACCGGACGTCCTCGTCGGCCAGGAACACGTTCACGAACCGCCGCAGACCGCCCTGCTCGTCGAAGATGCGCTCGGCGAAGCCGGCGTGGGCGGCGTCGAGGGCCTTCAGGGCCTCACCCACGGTCGAACCTTCGACGGCCACCTCACCGGCACCGCCGGTCAGGGTGCGCAGCTGGGTGGGGATACGGACATTGATGCTCATCGGGGGCTCCTTGTGACCACGGGTCGGCCGGTTCGTCGGGGTCGCCATGGCCTCGTCGAAGGCCTCCAGCGTGGGGGCGATGGTCGCGGTGGGTCCGACCGAGCCGGACAGGGCCTCGACCGTCTTGAGGCCGTGCCCGGTGACCAGCGCCACCACCCGTTCGTCGGGCCGCACCACGCCCTGGGCGGCCAACTTGGCCAGCGTGGCGATGGTCACCCCTCCGGCGGTCTCGGCGAAGATCCCCTCGGTCCGGGCCAGCAGCTTGATGCCCTCGAGGACCTCGTCGTCGGTCACCGCGGCGCACGCCCCGCCGGACGTCCGGATGGTCGTCCAGGGCGTACCAACCGTCGGCCGGGTTCCCGATGGCCAGGGACTTGGCGATGGTGTCCGGCTTGACCGGCCGGATGGCGTCGGTCCCCTCGGCGAACGCCGTGGCCACCGGCGAGCAGCCCGCGGCCTGGGCCCCCGAGACCCGCACGTGGGGCTCCTCGTCGAGCAGTCCGACCGTCCACAGCTCCTCGAAGCCCTTGGCCACCTTGGTCAGCTGGCTGCCCGAGCCGATGGGCACCACCACGTGGTCGGGGGCCTGCCACCCCAGCTGCTCGGCCACCTCGAAGGCCAGCGTCTTCGACCCCTCGGCGTAGTACGTGCGTACGTTGACGTTGACGAACGCCCAGGTCGGCTGCTCGCTGGTCAGCTCGGCGCAGAGCCGGTTGACGTCGTCGTAGCTGCCCTCGACGGCGATGACCCGGCCGCCGTAGACCGAGGTCATGGTGATCTTGGCCGCCTCGAGGTCGTGGGGGATCAGCACCACCGACTCCATGCCGGCCCGGGCCGCGTGGGCGGCCACCGAGTTGGCCAGGTTGCCGGTCGAGGCGCAGGCGGCGACCTTGAAGCCCAGCTGCCGGGCCTTGGTCAGGGCCACCGACACCACCCGGTCCTTGAACGATCCGGTGGGGTTGGCCGTGTCGTCCTTGATCCACAGCTCGCCGAGCCCGAGCTCGGCGGCCAGCCGGTCGGCCCGGACCAGCGGGGTGAACCCCGCGCCCAGGTCCACCGGGGTGGGGTCGTACACCGGGCAGCAGGTCGGCGTAGCGCCAGATGGACCGCGGGCCCGTCGCCACCCGCTCCCGGGTCATGGTGGCGGCCATCGGCCTCGTAGTCGTAGGTCACCTCGAGCGGCCCGAAGCAGTAGTCGCACACGTGGAGCGCTTCCGCAGGGTAGGCACGCCCACATTCACGGCATCGCAGCCCAGAAACGAAGTCCACAGCAATCTCCTCATCGCTCGGGCATTGGCACCTGGTACGAGTCCGGCTGCCGGGGGCAGGTGTCGCTCTGGTTGCCGCGGCGTCGCTGGGCCCGGTCCCTCAGCCGCTCTGGATGATGACCCTAGTTTTGCCGAATCCCGGCCCTCCGTCAATGCGGGACCACCCATCCGGAGCCGGCACCGGCACTGCCCGCAGTCGCGCACCTCGTCCCGGTGAGCGATGATGGCAGCATGTCGATCGCGGCCACATCCGGCGAGGACGACGGCTACGCCGCCGTGCCGACAGCGGATGCGTGGTCACTGGCCGCGGCCAAAGGCGGGCGGACCGTGGCCGTGTGCATCCCCGCCCGCAACGAGGCGGCCACCGTGGGCTCCGTCGTGCACACCATCGTGGCCGCCCTCACCGATCGCACCGGCGGGGCGCCGCTGGTCGACGAGGTGGTCGTGGTGGACGACGGTTCCGACGACGGGACGGCCGAGCGGGCCCGGGGGGCCGGCGCCCGGGTCATCGAGTCGGCCGCCCCGACCGGAGGCAAGGGACAGGCCATGCGGTCCGCCCTCATGGCCACCGACACCGACCTCATCGTCTTCGTGGATGCCGACGTCACCAACTTCGGGCCCCACTTCGTGAGCGACCTGCTCGGGCCCCTGCTGGTGGACGACTCGGTGACCCTGGTCAAGGGGTACTACCAACGGCCCCTCCACGGCGCACCCGACGGGGGCGGTCGGGTCACCGAGCTCATGGCCCGACCCGTCATCGACCTCCTCTTCCCCCACCTGGCCAGCATCGAGCAGCCGCTGGCCGGTGAGACCGCCGCCCCCCGATGGGTTCTCGAGAAGTGCGGGCTGGCCGACGGGTACGCCGTCGAGCTGGCCCTCCTGATCGATGTGGCCTCGCTCTACGGCGTGGCCTCGATCGCCCAGGTCGACCTCGGGGTCCGGATCCACCGGAACCGGCCCCTGGCCGAGCTCCGGCCCCAGGCCACCGACATCCTGGCCGCGGCGCTGGCCCGGGCCCGCCTCATCACCCCCGACTGAGGGATCGGCGGGACCGGGCGCGGCCGCACCCGCGCCGCTCAGGCGGACGCCGGCGTGGACTCGTACGCCGGGCGAGCGGGGCGAGCCTCGACCACCTCGGCCCCGGCGGGACCGGCCGGCGAACCAGCGGTCAGGTCGGGCAGCACCTCGGGGGCCACCAGGTCGATCTCGGACCGTCCCGTGCGACGGCTGGGGACCAGCAGGGCGGTGATGGCCCCGACGGCCACCACGGCGGCGCCGGCGTAGACGGCGACGGTCATCCCGTTGACGTAGTCCTGGCCCGAGGCGTAGCCGCCGTGGGAGCTGAAGATGGCCCCCAGAACGGCGATGCCCAGCACCCCGCCGAGTTCACGGAAGGCGGCGTTGGCCCCCGAGGCCACGCCCTCGAGGGAGCGGGGCACCGCCCCGAGGACCAGCGAGGCCAGGGGCACGAAGAACAGCGTCATGCCGATCCCGCACACCACGAAGGGGGCGACCAGATCGGCGTAGGGGGTGGTCGGCGTGGTCACCGAGGCCAGCCAGGCCAGCCCGACGGCCTGCAGGCTCAGTCCGGTGACCACCAGGGGCTTGCCCCCCCACCGCTCGGCCAGCTGCCCCACCACCGGGGCGAGGAGCATGGGCATGGCCGTCCAGGGCAGGATCCGCACTCCGGCAGCCAGCGGGGACAGCCCCTGGACCACCTGGAGGAACTGGACCAGGAAGAAGATGGCCCCGAACATCCCGAAGCTGAACAGCAGGGCCGTGACGTTGACCGAGGTGAAGCCGCGGTCGCGGAACAGGCGGATGTCCAGCATGGGGTGGTCGGACCGCAGTTCCCAGGCACCGAAGCCGACCAGGGCCGAGACGCCCACGACGAAGGACGTCAGCACGGTGGCGCTGGTCCATCCATGGCTGTTGCCCTCGACCAGGCCGAGTACCACGCCGAGCAGGCCGATGCTGACCATCACCACACCCACGAGGTCGAGGCGGGCCCGGGCCCCACGTGACTCGGACAGCTTCCACCATGCCAGGGGGATCAGGACCAGTCCGACCGGCACGTTGAGCCAGAAGATGTACTGCCACGACCACCCGCTGGTCACCGCCCCACCGACCAGGGGTCCGAGGGCCACGGCCGCCCCGCCGATGGCACCCCAGATCCCAAGGGCGACGTTGCGGCGCTCGGGGGGGACGGCGGCACTCAGCAGGGTCAGGGACAGGGGCATGATCATGGCCCCACCGGCTCCCTGGATCGCCCGGGCCATGACCAGCACCTCGATGCTCGGGGCCAGGGCGGCCACCGCCGAGGCCGCGGTGAACACCGCGATTCCGAGCACGAAGATGCGCCGACGTCCGAAGCGCTCCCCCATGGCCGCGGCCGAGATCAGCAGGACGGCGAAGGTGAGGGTGTAGGCGTTGACCGTCCACTCCAGGCCGGACAGGCCGGCGTGGAGGTGCTCGCGGATCACGGGCAGTGCGGTCGACACCACCAGGTTGTCCAGCGACGCCATGAACAGGGCCATGCCGGTGATGACCACGGCCCAGACGGCCCGGGACCGGGACCGGTCGCCCTCGGCGCCGGCGACCGTCCTCGTCGGTCGGTCGTCGAGGGCGGCGACCGACTGGTCCGCCGCGGCACCCGGGGCCGGGTCGGCCCGGACCCCGGCGGCGTGCTCGGTGGCGACGTCGCCCCGGGCGGGGGACGACCGCCGGAGCCCGGCCCAGCGCCTGGACGTCACCGTCCGGCCCGGCCTTACTTGTGAGTGATCACTAGCTTTACGGGGCAAAAAAAGAGGGATGGTGAGGGGCTGGTTCATGCTGGAACCTCCTGGTTCTCGGCCTGGTCGGCCTTACGGTGGTCGGCCAGGGCCTGGCTGGCGGATCTGATGGCTTCGGCTTTCTCGGGCAGTTGACAGAGGGTCTGGGCCCAGCTCTCGGTGACGGAGAGCAGGTCGATGGCCGACATCACGTTGATGAGCATCCCCATGGCGAAGAACTCGCGCAGCTCGTCCTCGGTGCCGTGGGTCCGGTCGTAGAACACGTCGGCCAGCACCTCGAAGGTGCGGCGGCAGCTCCGGGCGATGTCGGGGTCGGCCGGGGCGGCGGCGAAGCCGTGCAGTTGGACCTGGAGGATCTCGGGATCCTGCATGAGCTCGAGGTAGGCCTCGCCCATGGCCATCTTGGCGTCCTCGCCCTCGAGACCCTCGCTGGCACGGGTCAGCTCGTTGATGATCCGGTACCCGACCAGATCGTACGTGGCCACGAACAGGTCCTTCTTGGTCCCGAACAGGCGGAACAGGTACGGCTGCGAGATCCCGGCCCGGGTGGCGATGGCCTCGGTGGAGGTCCCGGCGTAGCCCGATCGGGCGAACTCGGTGATGGCGGCGGCCAGGACGGCCGTCCGGCGCTCGCCTGCGGTCTGTCGGCTGGGAACCATCATGGTCACATTGTGATTGGTCACTCACTAACTTGTCAAGCCGGTCGTCAGATTGCTCGGTTCTTCCTCCTTACCGGGTAGCGTCCCTGCATGGCCGAGGAGCGCACCCCCCGCTGGGGCGACGGCTCGCTGTCCGACACCGTTCTGGTGTCCAACCGGGGGCCGCTGGCCTTCCACTTGGAGGACGGGCGCCCGGTGGCCGGGACGTCGGCCGGCGGACTGGCCGGGTCCATGCGTCCCCTGGTGGTCGGGTCGGACGCCACCTGGGTGGCCTCGGCCCTGGGCGAGGCCGACCGGGCCGCCGCCGCCGCCGGGATGATGTCCGACGGCGGCGTCCACATCGAGCTGGTCGAACCGGAGCCCGAGGTCTACAACCTGGCCTACAACGTGGTGTCCAACGCCATGCTGTGGTTCTGCCACCACCACCTCTTCGACGCCGCCCGCCGTCCCCGCCCCGATCAGCGGTGGCTGGAGGCCTGGGACGCCTACCGCGAGCTCAACCAGCAGTTCGCCCAACGGGTGGCCAAGGTGGCGCCCGAGAGGGGGCGGGTCCTGGTCCAGGACTACCACCTGGCCCTGATGGGCACCGAGCTGGCCCGGCTGCGCCCCGACCTGCGGACCACCCACTTCACCCACACCCCCTTCGCCGACCCGTCCGTGCTCCGCATGCTCCCCACCGCGGTGGGCAATGAGTTGTTGGCCTCTCTGGCCGCGTTCGGAGCCTGTGGGTTCCACACCGAGCGGTGGGCGTCCTCCTACCGGGCCAACCAGGCCCTGGTGCGGCCGGCCGGCCGGGACAGCCCCACCTTCGTCTCACCGCTCTCCACCGATCCGGCCCGGCTGCAGGCGGTGGCCGCCGAGCCGGCCGTCGGGCGGGCCCTGGCCCGGATCGAGGAGAAGATCGGCGATCCGGACCGGCAGGTGATGGTCCGGGTGGACCGGATGGAGCTGTCGAAGAACCTCCTGCGGGGGTTCTGGGCCTTCGACGAGCTGCTGGAACAGCAACCGCACCGGCGCCAGCGGGTGGTCTTCGTGGCGCTGGCCTACCCCACCCGACAGGGGCTCCCCGAGTACCTGGCCTACCAGAACGAGGTCGAGTCCACGGTGGAGCGGATCAACCACCGCTGGGGCACTCCGGGCTGGACCCCCATCGTGCTGGAGGTGGACGACGACTACCCGCGATCGGTGGCCGCCCTCACCCGCTACGACGTGCTGCTGGTCAATCCGGTGCGGGACGGCCTCAACCTGGTGGCCAAGGAGGGCCCGCTCATCAACACCCGTGACGGCGTGCTGGCCCTGTCCCGGGAGGCCGGCGCCTTCGACGAACTGTCCCCCGCCGTGCTGGAGGTCAATCCGTTCGACGTGTCCGGCACCGCCGCGGTGATGGCCGAGGCCCTCGACCTCGACGCGCCGGGGCGGGCGGCCCGCGCCCACCAGCTCCGTCAGATCATCCGGTCCCGACACCCCGCCGACTGGCTCCAGTGCCAGCTCGACGAGGCCCGCTGACCGCAGCACCGGTCGAACCGGTCGGGTGGGCCGGCCCGGTCAGCCTCCGGACCCGGGCGGACGGGCCTGGGCCAACCAGGCCAGGGCATCGAGCGCCCGCCGTGGGCCGGACAGCGTGAGATCGGCCGCCGCCGCCACCCGAGGGTCGCTTTCGTCGTCGACCACCGCCACCGAGACCGTGCGCATCCCCCGGTCCCGGGACAGGCGGGCCAGCTCGGCGTAGGCCGGCAGGTCGCCCAGATCGTCGCCGAAGTAGCCCGCCGCCGAACACGAGGCGGTCAGGGCCACGATCACCGAGCCCTTGTCCACGTCGAGCGGCGGCCGGAGCTCGACGGACATGCGACCCGGATGGGCCCGGAGACCCGAGCGCGCCACCTCGGCGGCGACGGCATCGGCCACCCAGCCCGCGGCCTCGGGGGCCCGCCTCCAGTGGACGGTCACCGCCAACCCCTTGGGCTCGACCAGGACCCCCACGGGAGCGCCCCGCTGCAGTCCGGCCACGGCGGCGTCGACGACCTCCTGCCACGGTTGGGCAGCCGGCTCGACGGTGATCCGGCCGTCACCCCATGACTGCTCGAGGCCGTAGAGGCCGACGAACCGGACCCGGTGGGCCGGGTCGGCGGGCTCGGTCGGCGCCAGGTGCTCCTCGAGGTACGACACGGACCGGCCCGAGACCACCGCCACCTCGGCGAACCGCTGGGCCAGCATGGCCATGACCTCGGCGGCACCGTCGAGGGGCCGGGCCTCGTAGGGGTTCGTCACGATGGGGGACAGCGTCCCGTCGAAGTCGGTGAGGACGGCCGTCGATCCCGGGTCGGACAGCAGCGGCGCCAGCGCGGCCCGGACGGCCGGTGACGGCGCATCCGCGGCGCTCCGGGGTGCGGGCATCGGCCGAGGATCAGTTGACGGTGGACGAGGTCGTGCTGGTGCTGGTTCGGTTGGCCAGGTCCGGCCCCACCACGATCAGCACCTCGGCCGTGCCGATCGAGCTCACCGGTGCCGAGGTGGTGTACGGGACCACCGAGGTGGGCGGCAGGATCAGGGCCTTGGCCACCGACTGGGCGGCCGCCTTCTGGCCGGCCACGTAGTAGACGTTGGTGACCGTCACCCGGGCGGGGGCGTTGACCGGGGGCAGCATGTCCCAACCCGCCGTCTGGAGCTGGGTGGTGACCGACCCGGCGGCCCCGGGCACTCCCGAGGCGTTGGCCGCCAGCACCGGGACGTCGGGGGGCGCGGTGGTGGTGGTCGTGGTGGGAACCGCCGGTCTGGTGGTGGTGGACACCGCGGAGAGGGCACCGGTGCCCGACGTCGAGGTGGTCGGGTGGATGACCCCCAGGACCAGCACCGTGGTCACCACGAAGGCCACCAACACGATGGCCGCCTTCACCACGGTGCCACCGGAGCCGCCGCCCCCGGGGGCCGGGTCGGGCCGTGCAGGTCGGTCGGGGGGCTGGGCCACTACGTGCCAGCCTGCCAACCAGGGGGTTCGGAAGCAAGGGTTTCCGATCCCGGACCACCCTGACCACGGCCGAGGCGGGGCCGATCCTCTCGGGACGGGGCGGAAGGGCCGTAGAATGGCGACGGCACCGGGTAGGCCCCGGCACCGGCCGGTGTGGCGCAGTTGGTAGCGCAGACGACTTGTAATCGTCAGGTCGTGGGTTCGATTCCCACCGCCGGCTCCGAGCCTCTGTGTAACTCCGGTGATCCTTGAGGAATTGGTTCCGGGTGATCCCTACCTGAGTTTCGGTAGTTGCTTGACACAGTTCCGGTTGATGCTTGACACCTCGGCCCCACCTACCTCCGCACTAGGAGCTAAGAGCGCGCGCCATTAGGCCAGGGCCAATGACCCCCATCGTTTGGCCCACTTGACCAGTTTGACGGTGATGATCAGGGCAACTGCCAGGGCGAACTGTGCCAGGCGGTGGGCGGTGAGCCTGTCGGTGTTTCTCCTCAACTGTCCGAAGTTGCTCAGCCAGGAGTCGGTGCGCTCGACCGGCCACCGGAGGCCCATCGGCTGACGCTTCAAGCCGGACGCTGATCCCCGCTTGCGCTTCTTGGCAATCAGTGAATCCGTGATACCTCGTTCGACGAGCCGGGTTCAAGTGAGGGCCGAGTCGTAGCCTCGGTCGAGCCATAGCGTCTCGATGTCGGCCAGCATCCCACGCGTCTTGACGTCGTCCAGGGTGGGACCGAGCAAGACGGAGTCGTTGCGGTTGGCTCCTTCGGTGACCCAGCCGATCGGCACACCGTTGGTGTCGGTGGCCACCGACCACTTCCATCCGGTCTTGCCCCGGTCAGTCGGGTTGGGCCCGGTGCCCTCTCCTCCCATGGGTGCTTTGTGGAGCGACCCGTCGACCGACACTTCGGAGAGGTCAAGGCCGATCACCTTGTCGAACGCCTTGATAGCTTCCTCGACCAGATGTTGGAATGCACGGGCGGCCACCCACTCGTCACGCCGGCGCCGCAGGGTGGTCTCACCCCCTTTGCCCAGCCTTCCGGCCACGTCCCAGGAGCACCCGGTGACTTGCCGGAACAAGATGGCCTCGAAGCAGTCACGGTCCGAGATCCTGGGTCGGTGACAGCCCAGCGGATGGTTGCTGTGACCGCGTTCGAGCAGGTAGGCGGCGAAGGACTGCCAGACGGCGTCGACGACGGTGGGCTCGAGTGCAAGCATGGAACCTCCACTGGTTCGTTGGTGTTGGGGCGCAGCCGGATCATGTCCGGTCCGACACAACGACCGGTGGACCCTTTTTGCCTGCTCACGGGTGGTCCACCCTCGCGACACACCCGGCGGTGACAATGGCCGGAGAGGAGGTCGCCATGGCCAAGATCAGACGAAACGGACCCTGCCCATGCGGGAGCGGAAGCAAAGCAAAGCGCTGCTGTCACGGGAACGACGAAGCCGAATGGATCCACTGCCTCCCAACGGAGCTCTGCGAAGAGGTGGTCCCAGATCTGAGAGGCATCGACGAGATCGAGCTCCGATCCCTCTTCGACGAGTTGCTCTATCTCCCGGAGATCGACACTTCACTACAGCTGCATCTCGGGATCTTCACGCCCACCATCGATCAGGCCATCAACGCCATCCAGGACGACGATGTCGAGGTTCTCGATCAGGCGATCGACAGGGTGGTGGCTGAAGTTGACTCGCCCAGCCGCCGGGTCGAGCTCGCCCAAGCTGTGCTCACTTTGCGGGACCAGGGCCGTATCCCACCCGACCTCGCTGCTACTGCCGTTCTCGAACTCGACCGCCAAGAGTCCAGGTTCTTCCTCTCTTCGGTGGCCGAGACACTTGCCCTCCTTGCTGGGGACCGGAGCACGCCCGCTGGTCTCATCCTGGCCACGCGATAGCGCCAACACCTCTCAATCCAGGTACCCAGTTCAGTCACCTACTACGCGCGCTCAAGGAGGTAGGTGACCAGCTCGTTGCGCCTCTCCTGGGAGGATGACGGCCCGACCGGTCGTCCCCGGCCGGAGGACCGACTTTCCCAGCGGGCGTGCCCCCTGCTTGGATGGCACCGACCACCCGTCCTCCCACCGTGGGCCGACCGCGAGCACCCCAGCCATGCAACGGACTCCAAGCACCCTCCTCCGATCGAGGTCTCGGCGTCGCACCGACGCCGAGGGGGAGCTGATCGACGCCCCGACCAGGCTGATCGCCGTCTGGCTCGTCCTGGCCGTCCTCACCGCGCTGGAAGCGGCCAGCGAGCTGGGCTGGATCGGCGGACCGTCCTCGCTCTACCAGCTCTGGTTCCACGACACCGTGCTGGTCGCCGCGGCCGCGCTGATGCTGGCCCGCGCCGCGTTCGAACCGACCGCCCGACGGGCGTGGCTGGCCCTGGGCATGGCCATGGTCGTCTGGTCGGTCGGCACCATCCTGTGGAGCCTGGTCTACGGCGGCCAGCCCCATCCGCCCTACCCCACCTTCGCCGACGTGTTCTGGCTCTTCTGGTATCCGCTGACGGTGGCGGGCCTCGTGTTGCTGATCCGAGTGCGCTTCCGACGGTTCGAGCTCCATCGCTGGATGGACGGCATCGCTGTCATGTTGATCGTCCTAACGGCCGGATTCGCCCTCGTCGTCCAGCCGGTCACCGAAGAGTCCTCGCAGGGATGGCTGGCCACCGTTGTTGACTTCAGCTACCCCGTCCTCGACATCCTGCTCATCGGGGCCATCCTCGGCGTCTACGGCCTGCTGGGCTGGCGGCCGGACGCCATGTGGGTCCTCATCGGGATGGCCATCCTGGCCATGACCAGCGGCGACGCCGCCTTCGCGGTGCAGCAGGCACGGGGAGTCGTCGTCGGCGGCAACTACGACGTGCTGTGGACGATCGGGGCGCTGGTCATGGCCTATGCCGCCTGGGTACGGGCACCGAGCACCCACGACGGGGGCGACCCAGTCACCGGCATTCGGGCCATCGCCCTGGCCCTCATCGCCCAGGCACTGGCCATCGGCATCCAGATCTACGCCGTCTTCGAGGAGGTCGGGAGGAGCGAGCGGGTGGTCACCGTCATCGTCTTGGTGGTGGCCTCCGTCCAGATCGTCCTGACCAGACCGCGAGCCGGAGCGGAGGCGGCGGCAGGTCCGACGCCGGCTACCGAGCGGCACGGGGCGGTGCCCGACCCGACGCCGCGGCGGCAGTGACGTGGCGGCGTCGAACGCCCTCTCACCGGAGGCGCCCTCGGATGGGCGCCGCTCGGCGGCCTCGATGGGTGGCTGACCACTGGCCGCGACCGCACCCGGCTGTCGTGGTGGCCACCGCTCTGACTAGGGATGACGGGGGCAGCGGGCCATGAGCCCCGGTCCCCGCCGCCGTCGCCACGGCCACCGGCCGTTGCACCTGGCCGCGCTTATTCGGAGGACTTCCGGGTAAGTTCTCTCCCGAAGACGGACCGGGTCGACCGGCCGGCCTTCTGACGATCCCCACGCAGACCGGGAGGAGCGGGGATGACCGACCTACTGACGACCACCGAGGATCGGACCCTCACGGACCGGTTCTTCGCCACCCGGGGCCTGACCGAGTCCCTGGCCGCACCCCTGTCGGCCGAGGACCAGACGGTCCAGTCGATGCCCGACGTGAGCCCGACCAAGTGGCACCGGGCCCACACCACCTGGTTCTTCGAGACCTTCCTCCTCGGCCCGCACGCTCGCCGGCTACCGGCCGTTCGACCCCGCCTTCGGCTACCTGTTCAACTCCTACTACGAGGGCGTCGGCGCCCGGTACCCGCGCCACGACCGCGGCCTCGTGTCCCGGCCCGGGATCGCCGAGATCGCCGCCTACCGCCGTCATGTGGACGAGGCCATGGCCGAGCTGCTCGACGGATCGCCCCCGACGAGGCCGCCGTCGGCCTCGTCGAGCTCGGCCTCCACCACGAGCAGCAGCACCAGGAGCTGCTGCTCATGGACATCAAGCACGTGCTGTCCCGCAACCCGCTCCAGCCCGCCTACGACGACCGTCGCGCCCGGTCGCCGCCCGGCGCCGACCGCCGCTGCCGCCTGGGTCGAGCTCGCCGGTGGGCGTCCGTCGACATCGGCCATGCCGGTGACGGCTTCAGCTTCGACAACGAGCTGCCCCGCCACCCGACGCTTCGCTCGAGCCCTTCGCCCTGGCCGACCGGCCGGTGACCTGCGGCGAGTGGCTGGCCTTCATCGACGACGGCGGCTACCACCGTCCCGAGCTGTGGCTGTCCGACGGCTGGGCCACCGTGCAGGCCGAGGACTGGGAGGCGCCGCTGTACTGGTCCAGGATCGACGGCGAGTGGCACGATGTTCACCCTGGGGGGCCTCGTCACCGTCGATCCCGGCGCAGCCGGTGTGCCACGTGAGCTACTACGAGGCCGACGCCTTCGCCCGCTGGGCCGGGTGCCCGGCTGCCCACCGAGGCCGAGTGGGAGGTGGCCGCCGCCGAGCACCCGGCCGACGGCCACTTCCTCGACCAATCCCGTCTCCATCCCTCCCCGGCCGGCCCGGGCCGGCCGCCGTCGCTGTTCGGCGACGTCTGGCAGTGGACGTCCGAGCGCCTACAGCCCCTACCCGGGGTTCGAGCCGGCGCCGGGCGCCGTCGGCGAGTACAACGGCAAGTTCATGGTCAACCAGCACGTGCTCCGGGGCGGCTGCGTGCGTCACGCCCGCCCGGCCACGTGCGGACCACCTACCGCAACTTCTTCCCGCCGTCCGCCCGCTGGGCCTTCTCCGGCCTGCGGCTGGCCCGCACCGTCTGAGCAGGGCACGTCATCCGAACCGACCACCGCGCCGAAGGAACCCTCAGCCCATGACCACCGTCATCCCGCCCACCATCGACGTGCACCTGTCCGGTGACGACCTGCGCCAGTCCATGGAGCGCGACGTGCGCAACGGGTCTCACGGCCGACCCGAAGTGCGCTGCCCCCCGTCTGGTTCTACGACGACCGGGGCAGCCGGCTGTTCGACGAGATCACCCGGCTCCCCGAGTACTACCCGACCCGCGCCGAGCGCTCGATCCTCGACGTCCACGCCGGGGACATCGCCGCGGCGGTCGGGCGCCGACACGCTGGTCGAGCTCGGCGCCGGCACCTGCGCCAAGACGCGGCTGCTCCTCGACGCCATGCAGTCGACCGGCCTCCTCCAACGCTTCGTGCCGCTCGATGTCAGCGACACCACCCTGTGGGAGGCGGCGACGGCCCTGTCCGAGGAGTACCCCGGGGCTGGCCGTCAGCGCCGTGGTGGGCGACTTCCATCAGCACCTCGACCGCCTGCCCCACGACGGGACGCCGGCTGGTCGCGTTCCTGGGCGGCACCATCGGCAACCTCGATCCCGGCCAGCGCCGCCAGTTCCTCATCCGAGCTCGGCGCAAGGTGATGTCCATCGACGACCGGCTGCTCCTCGGCACCGACCTCGTCAAGGACCGGACCCGGCTGGTCGACGCCTACGACGACGGCGCCGGGGTGACCGCGGAGTTCAACCGCAACGTGCTGTTCGTGCTCAACCGGGAGCTGGGGGCCAACTTCGACCCCGAGCCGGTTCGAGCACGTGGCCCGCTGGAACGAGGCCGACCAGCGGATCGAGATGTGGCTGCGCTCCACCGGCGACCAGCAGATCCGGGTGGCCGACCTCGACCTCGAGCTGACCTTCGAGTCCGGTGAGGAGATGCTCACCGAGATCAGCACCAAGTTCTCGCCCGACGCCCTCGACCTGGAGCTCAGCGAGTGCGGGTTCATCGTCGAGAGCATGTGGCGCTCGGAGGGCGACGAATTCCTGCTCACCATGGCCCGGCCCTCGTCCTGACGGGGGGCGTCGCCGGCCACGACTGGCCCGCTGGCCGGCCCGTCCTCAGCTGTCCAGGAGGTCCTTGACCGCGGTCTCGATGGCCCGGTGGAAGGTCGGGTAGGCGTAGATCATGTGCCGGAGCTCGGTGGTGGCCACCGCGGCGTGCACGGCCAGGGTGAGGAGGCCGAGCACCTCGCCCCCGGCCGGTCCCGCCGAGGTGGCCCCGACCAGTACCCCGCGCTCGGAGTCCTCCACCAGCTTGACGAAGCCCTGGTTGCCGGACCTTGTGGATCCACCCCCGGGCCGACTCGGGGATGGCGGCCGTCCCCACCCGCACCTCGATGCCCTGGTGACGGGCGTCCCGCTCGCTCAGGCCCACCGAGCCGATCTCGGGGTCGGTGAAGGTGACCCGGGGCACGGCCCGGTAGTCGGCCGGCACCACCAGGTGGCCCAGGATGTCGTTGACCACGATGTCGGCGTGGTACATCGAGAGGTGGGTGAAGGCGCCGTGGCCGACCGACGTCACCGACGGCCCATACTCCCGTGGTGCCCTCGACCCGCAGGTGGTCGTCGACGGGCAGGGCCCGGGCCGAGGCGTCGAGGCCGATGGAGCCTACGTTGAGTTGGACCAGGTCGGGACGGCGGCCGGTGGCCACCAACAGCCGGTCGGCCACCACCGCCTCGCCGGCACCGAGGGACACGGCGAAGCGGTGCCCGTCGTGGTGCACCGCCTCGATGTCGACCCCGGTGCGGACATCGATCCCCTCGGCCTCGAACACCTCGGCCAGCAGGGCCCCGGCCTCCGGCTCCTCGGGACCGACCAGCCAGGGGCCCGCCTCGAGCACGGCGACCTCGGCGCCGAAGCGGCGGAAGACCTGGGCCAGCTCGACACCGACGGACCCGCCCCCCATCACCGCCAGGGAGGTGGGCACCTCCTCGGTCTCGATCGCCTCGCGGTTGGTCCAGTAGGGGGTGTCGGCCAGGCCGGCCACCGGGGGGATCCACGCCCGGGTGCCGATGTTGAGGACCACCGCCCGATCGGCCTCGAGGCTCCGGTCCCCCACCACCACCCGCGTCGGGCCCTCCAGCCGGCCCCAGCCCCGTACCAGGCGTCCGCCCCGCTCCTCGAACCGCCGGACGGCGCCCGTGTCGTCCCACGAGTCGGTGGCCTCGTCGCGGATGCGTCGGGCCACCGGGGTCCAGTCCGGATGGACGGAGACCGTGCCGGCCATGCCGGTCACCCGGCCCGCTTCGGCCAGCAGGTCGGCGGCCCGGATCATCATCTTGGACGGAACGCAGCCCCAGTAGGGGCACTCCCCGCCCACCAGCTCGGCCTCCACCCCGACCACGTCCAGGCCGGCCTCGGCCAGCCGTCCGGCCACGTCCTCGCCGCCCGGCCCCATCCCCACCACGATCACGTCGGCCCGCTCACTCATCCCGGCTCCTCGGTCGTCCCTCCCGTCCGTGCCGTCCGCCCCCGACCCGCGGGTCCGATCCGTCCGGCCCGACCCACTGGCCGGCGGCACCGGTTCTACCCGCTACCGGCCGATCCTGCACCCTCGGTCCCGACGTCCGACGGGCCCGCGACACGGCGTGGTCCGGCCGGCGACCCGTCGACCAGGAGGCCGGTCAGGCGGACCGCTGCCGGGCCACGTCGAAACAGGCGATGGCCCCGGCGGTGGCCACGTTGAGCGAGGAGAGCGTCCCGTGCTGGGGGATGGAGGCCAGCGCGTCACAGCGCTTCCTGGTCAACGGTGGCCAGTCCCGTCCCCTCCGAGCCCAGCACCAGGGCCACCGGCCGGTCGCCGAGCGGGAGCTCGTAGAGCGACTGGTCGGCCTCCCCGACCAGGCCGACCGACCACACCCCGAGCTCGGCGCAGCCTCCGGAGCGCGGTCGGCACCCCGGCCACCAGGGCCATGGGCAGGTACTCGATGGCCCCGGCGGCCACCTTGGCCACCGTCGGGCGACAGGTGGGCCGATCGGTGCCGTGGCAGCACCACGCCGGTGACCCCGGCGCACTCGGCGCTGCGCGAGCAGTGCGCCGAGATTGTGGGGGTCGGTGATGCCGTCCAGCGACCAGCAGGAACGGCACCCGGCCCCGGCGGGAGGGCCCGGCCAGGTCCTCGAGCGGGGTCTCCTCGACGGGACGGGCCAGGGCCACCACGCCCTGGGCGGCGTCCGTGCGGGCCAGCGAGTCGATCCGGCGGCGGGACACGTACTCGACCCGCACCCGCCGGGCCGCGGCCAGCGCCTCGATCTCGTCCAGGACGGGCGAGGCGTCCATGCCCGTCGGCCATGAGGACGCGACGTCACCGAGCGCCGGTGGGCCCCGAGCAGCTCCCGCACCGCCTGGCGGCCCTCGACCTGCTCGCCGCCGAGTCCGGCGGGGCCCGACGGCCGCCGGGCCCGCGGCACCGGGATCGACCGGCCGCCGCTCCCCGCCTGCCCGCCCCGCGGTGGGGCGCCCCTCGACCCGGCACCCCTGGAGCCCGTGCCACGCGGCGAGCTCCCCCGGACCGGCCCCGTCCGGAGCCACCCCGTGCCGGCTTCCCCCGGCCCCCGGGATTCGGGGACGGGCTCACCGGGCGTCCCCGCCGGCGCTCGGCGCAGGCGACTCGGCCAGCAGCACGACCGCCATGCAGGCGATCCCCTCGGCCCGGCCCAGGGCACCGAGCCCCTCGGCCCGGGTGGCCTTCACGTTGACCGGCGCGCCCAGCACGTCGCGCCAGGCCGCTCGGCCATCCGGTCGACGTAGGGGGCCAGTGCGGGGCTGCTCGGCCACCACCGTGCAGTCGGCGTTCACCGGCGACCCAGCCGGCGGCGGCGGCCAGGGCCACCGTCCGGGCCAGGATCACCATGCTGTCGGCGCCGCTGCCACGCCGGATCGGTGTCGGGGGCGTGACGACCGAGGTCGCCGAGCCCGGCCGCCCCGAGCACGGCGTCGGCGATGGCGTGGGCGACGGCGTCGGCGTCGCTGTGTCCGTCGAGGCCCCGGGCACCGTCCCCGGTGATGGTCACCCCGCCCAGCACCAGCGGCCGGTCGGGCCCGGTCGGAGAACCGGTGGACGTCGATGCCCTGGCCGATCCGGAGCGCCGGCCCGGCCCCGTCCGCTCGTGCTCACCGCCGGCCCCGGCCATCAGGGCCTCGGCCAGGGCGAGATCCTCGGGGCGGGTGAGCTTCAGGTTCCTCGGGTCGCCCGCCACGGTGCGCACGGTGAGCGCCCAGCCCCTCCACGAGCCCGGCGTCGTCGGTGGCCTCGGCCCTCGCCCGCGTGGGCGCGGCGCAGGACCGACGGCCGTGAACGCCTGGGGGGTCTGCACGGCGACCAGCCCGTCCCGGTCGACGGTGGCGGTGACCAGTCCGCCGGACGTCCGCCGCTTGAGGGTGTCGGCGACGGGCACCACCGGGATGGCGCCGTCCGCGCCCTCCGCCGGACCGCGCCCGACCACGGCGATCGAACAGGGACGGCGTCGGCCAGCGGTCGGGCCGCGTCGTGGACCACGATCACCTCGGCCTCCTCGGGCACGGCGCGCAGTCCGGCCCGCACCGAGTCGGCCCGGGCGTCGCCGCCGGTCACCACCCGGTCGGCACCGCACGCTTCGGCTTCGGCCGGCACGCCGCTCGCCGGTTCGCCCGCGGGCACCACCAGGACCACGCCGTCGGACACCGAGCGCGCCGCGGCCACCGACCAGGCCGCGACCGGGCTGCCCGGCCAGTTGGAGCGAACTGCTTGGGTCCGCCGAAGCGACGACCCGATCCGCCGGCCACCACGATGGCCCAGACGGACCCGGCTCGGCTCAGGGCAGCGCCTCGTTCAGCCGCTCCTCGGCGGTCTCCTCGTCGACGCCCAGGGCGAAGGTCAGCTCCGACACCAGGATCTGCCGGGCCCGCTGGAGCATGCGCTTCTCGCCGGCGCGACAGACCCTTGTCCTTGTCCCGGATGGAGAGGTTCCGCACCACCTCGGCCACCTGGTAGATGTCGCCCGACCGCAGCTTCTCGGAGTGGTTCTTGTACCGGCGCGACCAGTTGGTCGGCATCCGGGCCTCCTTCTTGCGGAGCACGGCGAAGACCTCTTCGACCTCTTCGTCGTTGATCACCTCGCGGAGGCCGACGCCCTCGGTGTTGTCGGCCGGGACCATCAACGTCAGGTCGCCGTAGGCCAGGCGGAGCACCAGGTACTCCTGCTTCTTGCCGAAGGCCTCTTTGGTCTCACGTCGTTCGACGACCGCCGCGCCGTGGTGCGGATAGACGACCTTGTCACCGATGTCGAACACCGTTCCTCCTGGCGTTGCGTGCTGGTCCCGGGCTGGTGAGCTCGATCGGGACCGCGTAGGGAGCATGTAATGGTACACGGTGGCGGGACGCCCCCCGACCGCGGTCGTCCCCGCCTGGGGGGCCGACGGGTCACCTGGTCGCTACTGGTAGCGCTCGAAGATGCTGGCCTCGGCCAGGCGGGCCAGCCCGTCCTTGACCGAGTGGGCCCGGGCCGCGCCCACCCCCTCGACCTGCTCGAGGTCGCTCAGCGAGGCCCGCATGATCTGCTGGAGGTTCACGAATCGCTCCACGATCCGCTCGATGATGGCGTCGGAGAACCGGGGCAGGCGGTAGAGCAGCCGGTAGCCGCGGGGCTCGACGCCCGACTCGGAGTCGTGGAACGAGCCGGGCAGGCCGAGGATCTGCGGCCACCCGCTGGGAGTCCTGCAACTCGTCGGAGGACAGGCGGGTCAGCTGGTCGACCACCCGGTCGACCACCACCAGCCGGTCCCGGCCCCTGACCGGGGGGAGCCGGCAGTAGTCCCGGACCACCAGGTTGAGGGCGGGGGCGACCCCGTCGACCAGCTCGGCCGACTGCAGTCCCACCAGGCGGCCGTCGTCGCCCAGCTCGACCAGGTACCCCTCGACCTCCTCGGCGATGCGGAGCAGCATCTCGGCGGCCTGGAGCACGGCGACCACGTCGCGCACCGAGACCGTGTCCTCCACCTCGAGCATGGACAGACCGGAGAGGGCCACGTCGAATCGGCTGCGGAAGCGCTGCATGGTGGCCAGGGCCTGGTCGGTACGGTCGTGGAGCCAGCCGGTGGGCTGCACGGTGTGCTTGAGGTCGTTGCGGTAGACGGCGATGACCGACATGGCCGCCGACACCGACGAGGACCGGCACGTCGATGGACCGGGCCACCCGCTCGGCCGTCCGGTGCCGGGTGCCGGTCTCGGTGGTGGGGATGGTGGCCTTGGGCATCAGGTGGACGTTGGCCCGGGCGATGCGGGAGGCGTCGGCGAGCCAGGATGATGGCGCCGTCCATCTTGGCCAGCTCCGAGAGCCGCTGGGGGCTGAACTCGGCGTCGAGCAGGAAACCCCCGGAGCAGATGGAGAGCACGTCGGGCCCGTCGCCCACCACCACCAGGGCCCCCCGCTTGGCCTGCAGGATGCGGTCGAGGCCGTCCCGCAGCGGACGGCCCGGAGCGACCATGGCCAGGGCGTCACTGAGCGGCGAGCTCTGGCGGGCAATCACAGAGGCATGGTACCCGGCCGGGTCGCATCGGTCCGGCCCCACCAGCCCCGATGACCGGCGGGTCCGCTCAGCCGTCTTGCGGCAGGGTGGCCAGCCGCCACACCGCCTGGGCCACCGTCTCCACCCGGAGCAGCTCCACCCCCGGAGGCCCGTCCGGCGACGAGGCGGGCACCAGCCACCCGGTCGAAGCCCAGGCGGGCGCACTCGGCCAGACGGCGGGGCAGGTTGGTGACCTGGCGGACCTCGCCGGCCAGTCCCACCTCCCCGACCGCGACCAGGTCGGGGGCAGCGACGCCCCGGTGGTCGCCGAGGCCACGGCCAGGGCCACGGCCAGGTCGGCCGCCGGCTCGGTCACCTTGATCCCGCCGGCCACCGAGGCGAACACGTCGACCCCGAGCACCGGGAGATCGGCGTAGCGGCTCGAGCACGGCCAGGGTCATCCCCAGGCGACCGCCGTCCAGACCCACTGCAGCCCGCTTGGGCTGGGCCTGGCCCATGGGCGTCGACCAGGGCCTGGAGCTCGACCAGCAGGGTGCGCCGGCCCTGCATGGCCGGCAGGACCACGCCGCCCGGTACGCCCGGCGAGGCGGTCGCCGAGCAGGAGCCGCCCGGGATCGGACACCCGGTTGAGGCCCTGGTCCCCCATCTCGAACAGGCCGAGCTCGCCGGTCGGCCCGAACCGGTGCTTGACCGCCTGGAGGAGCCGGAGGGCGTGGTGCCGGTCGCCCTCGAAGCTCAGCACGGTGTCGACCAGGTGCTCGAGGGTCCGGGGACCGGCCAGCGAGCCGTCCTTGGTCACGTGGCCGACCAGGACGATCGGCCACCGCTCTGGACTTGGCCAGTGCCGACCAGCTGGTCGGCGCACTCGCGCACCTGGGTCACGCTGCCCGGCACACCGGTGGTCCGCCGTTCGCCCGGCGGGGACGGGCCGATCGACACCGCCTGGATGGAGTCGACCACCACCAGGGCGGGCTCGGCGTCGGCGACGGCGGCGACGACCGCCCCGATCTCGGTGACCGGCAGGATGAGCAGTCCCGGCGGGACCGGGACCCAGGCGCTCGGCCCGCAGGCGCACCTGGTGGGCCGACTCCTCGGCCGAGACGAGCAGGACCCGGTGGCCGGCCGCGGCCCGGGCGGCCAGTACCTGGAGGAGGAGCGTCGACTTGCCGATGCCCGGCTCGCCACCGAGCAGGGTGACCGAGCCGGGCACCAGTCCACCCGACGAGCACCCGGTCGAACTCCGCCAGACCCGGTGGGAACGGCGGCGGCCTCGGACACGTCGACCGAGGACAGCTGGACCGGCATGGTGGAGAGCCCAAGGGCGTCCACCGCCTGGACCAGGGAACCGAGCTGGGCTTCCTCGACCAGGGTGTTCCACTCGCCGCAGGTCGGGCAGCGGCCGGCCCAGCGGGCCGTGGTCGATCCGCAGTCGATGCAGCGGTGGCGTTTCGCCGTCTTGGCCATGCCCCCGATCGTAGGGACCGGGTGTGACATCCGGGGTGACCGCTGGCGACGCCGGCCCCGCCGACCCCCGGCGCGACGCCGCCCCGTCGGAGACGACGGGGCGGTCGCAGTCAGACTGGTGGGACTCCGGTCAGTCGGCGGAGGCGTCGGCCAGCTCCACCGGCGGCGGGGGCTCGACGCCCTCGATGGCGGTGAAGGTGAGCTGCTGCTCACCGGCGATCAGCGGCGGGGCGCCCTTCACGTCGTAGGCCTCGGCGGCCTCGGGCGTGATGGTCTCCACGTCGACGACGATGGTCTCGCCGGACCCGGAACTCCTTCCACAGGATCCTCTCCGACAGCGGGTCCTCGACCAGCTGCTGGATGGCCCGGCGCAGCGGCCGGGCGCCCAGCTGTGGGGTCGTAGCCCTTGTCGACCAGCAGGTACTTGGCCGGCGGGGTGAGCTCGAGGCCGAGGCCCTGGAGCTCCGAGCTGGCTGCGACACCCGCTGGATCATCAGGTCGACGATCTCGATGACCTCGTCCTTGGACAGCTCGTGGAAGACGATGACCTCGTCGATGCGGTTGAGGAACTCGGGCCGGAAGTGCGCCTTGAGGGCGTCGTTGACCTTGTCCTTCATCCGCTCGTAGGTCACCGCCTCCGACGTCTTGGCGAAGCCGACCGACGACTTGCGCAGGTCGGCCGTCCCCAGGTTGGAGGTCATGATGAGCACGGTGTTCTTGAAGTCGACCGAGCGACCCTGGGCGTCGGTCAGCCGGCCGTCCTCCAGGATCTGCAGCAGCGTGTTGAACACGTCGGGGTGGGCCTTCTCGATCTCGTCGAAGAGCACCACCGAGAACGGCTTGCGCCGCACCGCCTCGGTCAGCTGGCCGCCCTCCTCGTAGCCGACGTAGCCCGGGGGCGAGCCGACCAGCCGGCTCACCGTGTGCTTCTCCATGTACTCGGACATGTCGAGCTGGATGAGCGCGTCCTCGTCGTCGAAGAGGAACTCGGCCAGCGTCTTGGCCAGCTCGGTCTTGCCGACGCCGGTCGGGCCGAGGAAGATGAACGAGCCGCTCGGCCGCTTGGGGTCCTTGAGGCCGGCCCGGGTGCGGCGGATGGCCCGGGACAGCGGCCTTGATGGCCTCCTCCTGGCCGATGACCCGCTTGTGGAGCTCGTCCTCCATGCGCAGCAGCTTGGCCGTCTCCTCCTCGGTCAGCCGGTAGACGGGGATGCCCGTCCAGTTGGCCAGGACCTCGGCGATGACCTCCTCGTCGACCACGTCGAAGAGGTCGACGCCCTCGGCCCGCCACTCGGCCTCCTGGCCGCCTTGCGGTCGAGGCGCTCCTTCTCCTGCTCGGCGCAGCTTCTTGGCCTGCTCGAAGTCCTGCTTCTCGATGGCCGGCTCCTTGTCGGTGCGGAGCCGGGCGATCTCCTCCTCGAGCTTCTTGTAGTCCGGCGGGGTGGTCATGCGGCGGATGCGCAGGCGGCTGCCGGCCTCGTCGATGAGGTCGATGGCCTTGTCCGGCAGGTAGCGGTCGGCGAGGTAGCGGTCGGCCAGGTTGGCCGCGGCCACCAGGGCCTGGTCGGTGATGGTCACGCGCGTGGTGCGACTCGTAGCGGTCGCGCAGGCCCTTCAGGATCTCGATGGTGTGGGCCACGGTGGGCTCCTCCACCTTGATGGGCTGGAAGCGGCGCTCGAGGGCGGCGTCCTTCTCGAGGTGCTTGCGGTACTCGTCGAGCGTGGTGGCGCCGATGGTCTGCAGCTCGCCCCGGGCCAGCATCGGCTTGAGGATCGAGGCGGCGTCGATGGCGCCCTCGGCGGCGCCGGCACCGACCAGGGTGTGCAGCTCGTCGATGAACAGGATGATGTCGCCGCGGGTGCGGATCTCCTTCAGCACCTTCTTCAGGCGCTCCTCGAAGTCGCCGCGGTAGCGGCTGCCGGCCACCAGGGCGCCGAGGTCGAGGGTGTAGAGCTGCTTGCCCGTGAGCGTCTCGGGCACGTCGTTGGCCACGATCCGCTGGGCCAGGCCCTCGACGATGGCCGTCTTGCCGACGCCGGGCTCGCCGATCAGGACCGGGTTGTTCTTGGTGCGGCGCGACAGCACCTGCATGACCCGCTCGATCTCGTTCTCGCGCCCGATGACCGGGTCGAGCTTGCGGTCGCGGGCCAGCTGGGTCAGGTTGCGGCCGAACTGGTCGAGCACCGGCGAGCCGGTGGGGGCGTCCGACGACTGCGAGCCGGGGGCGCCGGCGCCCACCGACTCCTTGCCCTGGTAGCCCGACAGGAGCTGGATGACCTGCTGGCGGACCCGCGGCAGGTCGGCGCCGAGGCTGACGAGCACCTGGGCGGCCACGCCCTCGCCCTCGCGGACCAGGCCGAGCAGCATGTGCTCGGTGCCGATGTAGTTGTGGCCGAGCTGCAGCGCCTCGCGCAGCGACAGCTCCAGGACCTTCTTGGCCCGGGGGGTGAACGGCGGGGAGCCGGTCGGGGCGGTGCCGGCCAGGCCGATGGTCTCCTCGACCTTCTCGCGCACGGCCTCGAGGCGAGATCCCGAGCGACTCGAGCGCCTTGGCCGCGACGCCCTCGCCCTCGTGGATCAGGCCCAGCAGGATGTGCTCGGTGCCGATGAAGCTGTGGTTGAGCAGGCGCGCCTCCTCCTGGGCCAGCACCAGGACCCGTCGGGCTCGGTCGGTGAAACGTTCGAACACTCTGACCGCCTCCATCCGCGGTCAGTAACTGAAGCGAAGTCTACAGGTAGCCGGTGCGTACCCGCACCCGCACGGCACCCATCGATTCCGGACTCCATTTTCGTCCCGTCATCGGCATCGCTGGCCTATCGTCTGTAGGAAGTGAACGTCGTCGAGCTCCTCGGGCTTCCCGCACTCGAAGAGCAGCTGAAGCGCCTCGAGCCCCTGCTCGTGGACTCGGTGGTCACCGGGGACGGCTTCCTCGACGAGGTGACCACCCACCTCATCGCCGCCGGGGGCAAGCGGCTCCGGCCGGTGCTGGCCCTGGCCACGGCCACCGGGGGCCACGGTCGCCACCCGGGACGACCTGCTCGGGGCGGTGGCCGTCGAGCTGGTCCACCTGGCGTCGCTCTACCACGACGACGTCATGGACGAGGCCACCGTGCGGCGCAACGTCGAGAGCGTCAACGCCCGCTTCGGGCAACCTGGTGGCCATCGTGGCCGGCGACTTCCTGCTGGCCCGCTCGGCCGAGATCGCCGCCGTCGCTCGGCACCGAGATCGCCGGCCTGCTGGCCGCCACCCTGGGCGAGCTGTGCCAGGGCCAGGTGGCCGAGGTGCGCTCCGCCTTCCAGATCGGGCGCAGCCGAGGACGACTACTTCGACGGCCATCGCCGGCAAGACGGCCTCGCTCATGGCCACGTCGTGCCGGATCGGGGCCCTGACCGGCGGCCTGCCCCGCGACCGAGGTCGACGCCCTCACCGACTTCGGGCGCTCGCTTCGGCATGGTCTTCCAGATCCGCGACGACATCCTCGACGTGATCGGCACCGACGGCCGAGCTGGGCAAGCCGGCCGGCCAGGACCTGGCCGAGGGGATCTACACCCTGCCGGTGCTGCTGGCCCTGGCCGACCCCGAGCGCGGGCCGCGAGCTCCGCCCGCTGCTGGGCAGCCCCTCGGGCCAGCCCGAGCGCGACAAGGCCCGGTCCATCGTGGCCGAGTCCGGGGCCATCGGGGATTCGGCCGAGGTGGCTCGGCGCTACGCCGAGCAGGCGGCCGTGGCCGCAGGGTCAGGCCCGTCCCCCGGGTTGGCCGTCGGCCTGACCAACCTGGCCCACTCGCTGGTGGACGACCTACCCGTCTCCTGACCGTCCGCCGACCGGGTCCGGCTCCGGTCACCGGCCGTCGGGACCCCGGACCGTCCGACTCGGTCAGACCGACGCCGTGGCCCGAGGTGCGGCCGTCGGCGTGGCCCCCTGGCACTGGCCGGCGGCCAGGGCGGCGAGCTTGGCCTCCTTGCGCAGGAACCGGGCGTCGATCCTCCTCGACTGGACCTTCTCCCAGTGCGCCAGGTTCCGGCGGATCACGGCGGCCCGATGGGCCTTCTTCTTCCCCGCCCTGGCCGCGAAGGACTCGGATCGGCTGAGCTTGGCCACCTTGGCCGAGAGCTCGGCCTGGCGGTGGCGCATCCGGGCCAGGTCGGCCTGGACGGTCGTGCACTTCATGGCGTGGCCCGACCCGGGGGGAGCCCCGGTGGTGGGGGCAGTGCCGGCGGCGCCGGCCAGGCCGGCGCCGGTCACAGCCATCATTCCGGAAATTGCCCCGGCGACCAGGTACTTCTTCACTGGAATGCGGATGAGTGCCATGAATGGATCTCCCCCTGTGCGCTCGTTCACCGAGTCCTCAGCCCGACTGTCCGGCTGGCTCACGCCCGACCCCCCGAACGTAGCGGTCCGGGACGGCCGGTGTGCATCGCGCCGTCCGGCCGGACGCGCCGGGACGGCCGGCCGAACGCGGGGTCGACCGACCGTCCCAGGGAGCGGGGCCCGGCCCCCGGTCAGCCGGCCGAGCCGGTGGACCCGGGTGCGGCCACGTTGCACTTGGCCTCGATGGCCGACGCCGCCTTGTCCAGCCGGGACTTGAACGTGGCGCTCTCCAGCCGGGTGATCCGCTTCTGCAGCCGGTCGGCTCGCTTGGTGTGGCCGGCCGCCGCGGCCTGGGCCTGGGCTGCGGTGAGCTTGGGCAGCCCGGCCGCGATGTGGGCCTCGCCCGTCTGGATGCGGTCCAACACCTTGGTGGCGTTGGCGCAGTTGAACCGGGCCAGCTTGGCCGGGGTGGGGGCGGTGGAGCCGGTGGTGGCCGCGCCGGCCATCCCGGCGGCGCCGAGGGACAGGGCCCCGACCGCCACCACACCGACGACCACTCGCTTGGCGGTGGGAATCATGTGCTTCATTGCTGAACGTACCTCCTGAACGTGCCGGCGGTTCCGGCTACCACCAGTTGTCCCCCGGCCGCATGTGCGATGCGTGATGCCGTTGTTAGGGGCGGATGAGGGCCGCCGCGCTGGTGGCCGGGAGGTACCCGCCCGGCGACCGCTAGCCTCGGCCTGGCCATGACCTCACTCGAACCCCAGCACGGCGCCCGGTCGGGCTCCGACCGGGACGGCGGCCCGCCGTGACGGTCAAGCGGGGCAGCGCTCGCCACGCGACACGGTTCAGGTGCGCCCCCGACGACGCCTGGGGGCTGCTCGGAGCGCCCGGCCGGGTCCACGAGTGGTTTCCCGGCATCGCCTCGTGCACCGTGGACGGCGACCAACGGGTCGTCGTCACCGGCTCCGGCATCCCGCTGCCCGAGCAGCTGCTGACCGTCGACCCCGTCCTGCGCCGGTTCCAGTATCGGATCACCGCGCCCCTGTTCACCGAGCACCTCAGCACCATCGACGTCCACGACCTGGCCGACGGGACCTGTCTGGCCGTGTACTCGGTGGACGCCGATCCGGCCCCCCTGGCCCTGGTCATCGTCGGCGCGGCGCGGGCCGGGCTGGAGGGCCTGGCCGCCCTGCTGGAGGCGGCCGGCGGCCCGGGCGCCGGCGCCGGACGGCCCACCACCGCCTCCGCCCGATGAGGGGACCGCGCTGATGGGCCGCAAGATCCTCCTGGTCACCACCGACCAGCAGCGGTACGACACCCTCGGGTGCAACGGGGGCACGCTGGGCCGGACCCCGGTGGTGGACCGACTGGCCGCCGAGGGCGTCCGCTTCGAGCGGGCCCATCCCCAGTCGGTGGTGTGCATGCCATCCCGGTCGACCATCCTCACCGGACAGCATCCGAGCACCCACGGGGTGTGGATGAACGGCGTGCCCCTCCCGGCCGACGCCCCCTCGGTGGCACGGGAGCTCCACGGGGCCGGCTATCGGACCGCCCTGGTGGGCAAGGCCCACTTCGAGCCGTTCCTCGACCCCTTCCTCCGCTTCGGCGAGAACCGCCTGGCCCAGACGGGCACTCGGCCCCCCGGCGGGCCCCACCGGGGGTTCGAGCACCTGGAGCTGGCCACCCACGGGGTCATGGGGCCGCTCCACTACGCCCGGTGGTTGACGGCCGAGCACCCCGAGGCCCTGGGTGGGTTCTACCCGGCCCTCGACGGCTCGCTCCAGGTCAACGCCGCCGGCGGTGGGGACACCGGCGCCCCCCAGGTCAAGGTCAACCCGGTCGACCGCGACCTGTACCACACCGACTGGGTGGCCGATCGGACCACGGCCTGGCTGGACACCCTCGGGGCCGATGAGGACTGGTTCTGCTGGATGAGCTTCCCCGACCCCCACCACCCCTGGGACCCGCCCGAGGCCGAGGTGGGACGCATCGACTGGCGCGACGTCCCGCTCCCGGCGGGCTACGGCGAGGACCGCGCCGCACGGGAGGCCGTCCTCGACGCCAAACCCCGGCACTGGCGCCTCTGGTACGACGGGACCCTGGTGTCCAACTACGAGGCACCGGCCGACTGGGTGCCGGCCACCCTCACCGCCGACCAGGTGCGGGAGGTCAATGCCCGCAACGCCGTGGAGTGCGAGCTCATCGACGAGGCCCTGGGCCGGGTGCTCGACCACATCGCCGCGCGGGGGTGGGCCGACGACCTCGACGTGGTGTTCACCACCGACCACGGTGAGCTGCAGGGCGATTTCGGACTCCTGTTCAAGGGCCCGTACCACGTGGACGCCCTCATGCGCCTCCCCCTGGTCTGGCGTCCGGCCCCCAGCGCCGCCACCCCGCCCGCCGTGGTGTCCAGGCCGGTGGGCCTGGTCGACCTGGCCCCGACGCTCTGCTCCATCGCCGGGATCGAGGTCCCGGAGTGGATGCAGGGCCGGACCCTGCCGGTGGACGACGCTGACGCCGGAGCCCGCGGCTTCGAGCGTGTCCTCACCGAGTGGGACAGCGAGCTGTTCGGGACCGAGGTCCACCTGCGCACCCTCATGCGGGACCACTGGGTGTGCACCGCCTACCGGCCGGGCACCTCGCACGACGGCACCGAGGGCGAGCTCTACGACCTCGACGACGACCCGCTCCAGCAGGTCAACCGCTGGGACGACCCGGCCACCGCCGCAGTCAGGAGCGACCTGGTGGCCGACCTCTGGGACCACCAGCCCCCGATGCGGAGCCATCGGCTGGCCCTGGAGGCGCCGGTCTGAGCCGGGGAGGCCGACGGCCGGCTCAGGGCTGGTTGCGCTCGAAGATGATCCGGAGCCCGTGGAGGGTGAGCCAGGGTTCGACGTACTCGATCTCCTCGGCGTAGGGGGAGATCAGCTCGGACAGGCCGCCGGTGGCCACCACCGTGCACTCCCCCAGCATCGCCGCGAACCGGCGGCACAGACCGTCCACCTGCCCGGCGAAGCCGTAGAGGGCGCCCGACTGGATCGACTCCACGGTCGACTTGCCGATGACGTTGCGCGGCTCGACCAGCTCCACCCGCCGCAGAGCGGCGGCGTGGGCGAACAGGGCGTCGAGGCTGATGGCCACCCCCGGGGTGATGGCGCCGCCCAGGTACTCGCCGGCGGCCGAGATGGCGTCGAAGGTGGTGGCCGTGCCCAGGTCGACGACGACGCACGGGCCGCCGAACAGGTCGTAGGCACCCACCGCGTTGGCGATCCGGTCCGCTCCGACCTCCTTGGGGTTGTCGTAGAGGATGGGCATCCCGCTCTTCACCCCGGGCTCCAGCACCACCGAGGGGGCGTCGAACCACCGGGCCACCATCTGGCGGAGATTGGCGGTGACCAGCGGCACCGACGAGGTCACGGCGATACCCGACACCGTGTCGGTGATCTCCAGTCCGTCGAGGTCCAGCAGCTGGGTGAGGAGCAGGGCATGTTCGTCGGCCGTCCGCTCGGCCACGGTCGACAGCCGCCAGTGGTGGGCCAGGCCGGTCGGCTCGTTGCCGTCGCGGGGCCCGGTGCCCCCGGCGGCCTCGGTGGGGTCGTCGGCGAACAGTCCGACGACCGTCTCGGTGTTGCCGACGTCGATGGCGAGCAGCACGGTCAGCCTCGTTTCCCGCCGGCGTCCGGCGCCAGGTCGAAGCCCAGGTCGAGGACCGGGGCCGAGTGGGTGAGGGCCCCCACCGAGATGAGGTCGGCGCCGGCCGTGGCCAGCATCGGGGCGTCCTCCAGGCCGACCCCGCCCGACACCTCCACCAGCGTCTCCACTCCGTCGGCCCGCAGGCGGGAGACGCAGCCGGCCACCCGCTCGAGGGACATGTTGTCCAACATGATCACCGTGGCCTCGGCCGCCACCGCCTCGTCCACCTGGGACAGCTGGTCGCACTCCACCTCCACCAGGCGTCCCGGCCACAGCGCCCTGGCCCGGGCCACGGCGTCCCCGATGGACAGCCCGGCCAGATGGTTGTCCTTGACCAGCACGGCGTCCGACAGGCTCCCCCGGTGGTTGTGCCCACCGCCGGCCCGGACGGCGGCCTTCTCGAGGGCCCGGAGTCCCGGCGTGGTCTTGCGGGTGTCGAGCACCCGGGTGGCGGGGTTGGCGGCCTGCACGGCGTCGACGTACCGCCGGGTGAGGGAGGCCACCCCGGACAGGTGCCCGAGGAAGTTGAGGACGGTCCGCTCGGCCGTGAGGATGGAGCGCAGGCAGCCGATGACTTCGGCCACGTGGTCCCCCCGGGCCACGGCGCCGCCGTCGCCGATCCGCCAGGCCACCTCCAGGGTCGGGTCGATCTGTCGGAAGGTCTCGAGGGCGCAGGCCCGGCCGGCCACCACGCCGGCGGCCCGGCTGACGATGGCCACCCGGGCCGTGGTGGTCACCGGGACGAGGGCTGCCGTCAGGTCGCCCAGGGGCAGCAGGTCCTCGGCCAGGGCCCGGGTCACCGCGTCGACCACGGACACTCGGGGAGGGTCGAGGTCGTGGGACTCGGCGTGGGATCCCAGGGCGCCGTCTGCGGCGGTCAAGGCCGGGGACGTCCGGCCCGGGGCGGCGCGGCCGGCCCGGCCAGGACGGCCACTCCGTCGGCGTCGTGGACGATGCGCCGGCGCCAGCGGCCGGAGGCCTCGGGATGGTCGCGGCGGGCGTGCGCCCCACGGGTCTCGCGGCGCACCGTGGCCGAGCGGAGGAGGCTGGCTGCCGCGGTGACCAGGTTGGCCAGCTCGCCGTGGGCCCGGTCGGCGGGGGTGCCCTCCCCCATCTCCGCCGCCAGGGCCTCGAGCGACGTGCCGGCCGCCGCCAGGGAGCCGGCGCTCCGGACCACCCCGGCCCCCTCGATCATCAGGCGCTGCAGCCGGTCGCGGGTCTTGGGGACGTCGGGCCAGGTGGGGACCACCGGTGCCGACGTCCCGGCCGTGGCCCCGCTCCACGGCGCCGCCTCCGCCGGATCCACCCGCTCGCTGGTCCCCCCGAGCAGGGCCGCCATCACCCCGGTGGCCTCCGGACGGTCCGCCCCGCCCTGCACCGCCTCGGCCAGGCGGGCGCCGAACACCATGCCCTCCAGCAGCGAGTTGGAGGCGAGCCGGTTGGCCCCGTGGACGCCGGTGCACGCCACCTCGCCGGCGGCCCACAGCCCGGGCAGTGCCGTGGCCCCCGACAGGTCGGTGACCACCCCGCCCGAGAGGTAGTGGGCGGCCGGGGCGATCGGTAGCCAGTCCCGGGACGGGTCGAGCCCGATGGCCCGGAGCGAGGCGGCGATGGTCGGGAACCGGGAATCGAACGAGGCCAGACCGGTGGCGTCGAGCCACAGGCTGTCCACCCCCTGAGCCGCCATGCGCTGGGCCATGGCCCGGCTCACCACGTCCCGGGGGGCCAGTTCGTCGACGAAGCGCTCCCCGTCGGCGTCGCGGAGCAGGGCCCCGTGCCCGCGCAGCGCCTCGGACAGCAGGGGCCGGGGCATCGCCGGGTGGTGGAGCGCGGTGGGGTGGAACTGCATGAACTCCACGTCGGCCACGGGCACGCCGGCCCGCAGGGCCATGGCCAGCCCGTCGGCGGTGGCCTCGGCCGGGTTGGTGGTCACCGCGAACAGCTGGCCGGCCCCGCCGGTGGCCAGCACCGTGTGGGTGGCCCGGACCTCCACCAGGCGACCCTCGGCGCTGAGGGCCACGACGCCCCGGCACCGGCCGCCCTCCACCACCAGGTCGAGGGCGAACCACTCCTCCAGCACGGCGGCGGCCGTGGCCCGCGTGGCGTCGACCAGCGCCCGCTCCACCTCGGCCCCGGTGGCCGCCCCGCCGGCGTGGACCACCCGCGCCGTCGAGTGGCCGCCCTCGCGGGCCAGGGCCAGGGCCCCGCCGGGCTGGCGGTCGAAGACGGCGCCCATGGCGATGAGCTCGTTGACCCGGGCCGGGCCCTCGTCCACCAGCACCCGCACGGCATCGGTGTCGCACAGACCGGCCCCGGCGGCCAGGGTGTCGGCCAGGTGGAGGTCGGTGGAGTCCTCGTCCCCGCCCAGAACGGCCGCCACGCCGCCCTGGGCCCATCGGGTGGCCGACTGGGACAGCTCGGCCTTGGTCAGCACGCCCACGCGCAACCCGTTGGGCGCTGTCCCGGTCCCGGTCGGGGCCGGCGGGGCGGCCAGCCGGACCGCGGCTGACAGACCGGCCACGCCGCTCCCGAGGACCAGCACGTCGAGGGCGACGGGCGCCACCTCGGGATCGGCCCGGGCGGCCGATGCTACGTCCGGGTCGGCCACGGCCCGGTCAGTGGCCCCGACGCGGGTCGAGGTTGTCGATCAGCCGCACCGGGCCGACGGTGGCCGCCACGATCAGCCGCAGGGGGCGCTCGGTGACCGACGACCGGGCCGGCAGGAGATCGTCGGCGGTGACCAGCGCGGCGTAGTCCAGGTCGACCCGGGGCTCGACGGCGACCGTCTGGGCCATGGTCGCCTCCACCTCGTCCGCCCCGGCCCCGTCGGCCCACCGGTCGGCTCCGGCCCGGAGGGCCCGGTTGAGCACCAGGGCCGCACGACGCTGGTCCGGGTCGAGACGGCGGTTGCGGCTGGACAGGGCCAGCCCGTCGGGGTCCCGGACCGTCGGGCACCCCACCACGCGGGTGGGCAGGGCCAGGTCGCGGACCAGGCGGTTGACCAGGGCCAGCTGCTGGAAGTCCTTCTCCCCGAAGTAGGCCCGGCACCGGCCGGCCGCCGAGAGCAGCTTGACCACCACCGTGGCGACGCCGTCGAAATGACCGGGACGGGACGCTCCCTCCCAGCGGGCGGAGAGGGCGGGGACCGACACGGTGGTCGGGGCGGTGCCCGCCGGGTCGGGGTACATCTCGACCACCGACGGGGCGAAGACCAGCCGGCCGCCGGACGAGGCGATGGCCCGGACGTCGGTGTCGAAGGTGCGCGGGTAGTTGGCCAGGTCGGCGGGATCCCCGAACTGGGTCGGGTTGACGAAGATGGACACGGCCACGACGTCGCACTCGGCGGCCGCCCGCTGGATGAGCGAGCGGTGGCCGTCGTGGAGCGCCCCCATGGTCGGGACCACGCCCACCGTGCGTCCCGACAGCCGGACGGCGTCGAGGGCCTCGGCGTACTCGGCGACGGTCTCGACGACCCGCGGACGGACCAGCGTGGTGGTCCCGGGGGCCGGGGCCTCGACGACGGTGCTCATGCCACCTGCTCCTCGCCCACTGCTGCCGCCACCCCACCCGCGCCCGGCTCGACCGCTCCCGGCGGCCCGACCGTCTCAGGCGACGGGACGGCCGGGTCGAGGGAGAGCCGCCGGGCCAGCCCGACCATGGCGTCATAGGCGGTCAGCTCGTTGCGGTGGCCGGCCATTCCGGCCAGGGCGGCGCGGTGCCGCTCCACGGTGTCCCAGTCCCCCCGGGCCGCCGGCCCGGTGAGGGCCCGGCGCGGACCCAGGGCCAGCGCGTCGTCGGTCGCCGCGTGGAGCAGGCCGGCGAAGGCCTCGAGGGGGAGACCGATGGTGGCGGCCACGCGCTCGACCTGGCCGATGAGCGCCACCAGATGGTTGGCGGCGATCGACGCGGCGGCGTGATAGGTGGTCCGGCTGCCGTCCTCGACCTCGACCACCCGGCCGTCCAGGGCCTCGGCCACCGTCCGGACCAGAGGATCGCCGGCCACGGCGAAGGTGATCCCCGAGGCCAGGCGCGCCGCCCCGATGGCCGGGGTGGGCAGGGGCATCAGCGGGTGGAGCGAACCCCGACGCGGGTGACCGGCGAGCACGTCGAGCCCGAGCGAGCCGGACAGGTGGATCACCACCGTGGTGGGCACCGGTGCGACCAGGGAGGCCACCCGGGCCACGGTGTCGTCCGGTGTGGCGATGACCAGGAGGTCCACCCCCCGCGAAGCGTCGGCGGGGCAGTCATGGCGTCCGACGACACCCTGGGATTCGAAGCCCCCGACCCCGTCGAGGGCTGCCGTCAACGACCGTCCGGCCCGGCCCGGCCCGATGATTCGGAATGTGGTCACGAGACCCCTTCTGTTACGTTCCAGCCCCGGAGGGTGCCGTTCGCGTCAGAGAATCTTGGTGCTGCGGGTCACAGTGTACCCACGACGACGACCACGCCACCAGCGGCCGCCAGGTCGTCCTGGCCGACCAGGTCGGGGGCCAGCTCGGCCAGCGGGGCGAGCACGAACCGGCGCTCCCGCCACCGCGGATGGGGGACGGTCAGATCGGGGTCGTCGAGGGCCACCCCGTCGATCCACAGCACGTCGGCGTCCAGTGTCCTCGGGCCCCAGCGCACGGCCCGGACCCGTCCGGCGGCGGCCTCCAGCCGGCGGCACTCCTCGAGCAGCCGGTAGGGATCGGCGCTCGGGGACACGGCCAGCTCCACCACCACGTTCAGGTAGGGGCCCTGGCCCTCGGGTCCGCCCAGCGGCTCGGTCTCGTAGACCCGGGACACCGCGGTGACCGGGGCCCGGTTGCCCGCCCGGAGTTGGTCCACGGCCCGGCGGAGGTGGGACCAGCGGTCGCCCAGATTGGAACCCAAGCCGACGAACGCCCGCGCCGTATGCGGCCCGGCCGGCGGGGCGCTCACCGGCGGCGGGTGATCCGGACCCCGACGGTGCCGAGGTCGAGGGCCAGCGGGGGCCGGAGCTTGCGCAGGTGGACGGTCACCGCGGTGATCCGGGCGTCCGAGGCCAGGGTGGCCTCGGCCACGGCATCGGCCAGGGACTCCAGCAGTTCGAACGAGCGACCGGCTACCACCCCGGCGGCCCGGGTGGCCACCCCCCCGTAGTCCACCGTGTCGGACAGCCGGTCGCTGCCGGCGGCCGGGGCCAGGTCGACGGTCAGGTCCAGGTCGATCTCGAAGGGTTGGGCGCGATCCTGCTCCTCGGGCAGGACCCCGTGGGTCCCCACCACCCGGAGTCCCCGCAGCTGGATCCGGTCGCCGTCGTCGTCACCGCCGCCGGCGGCCCCACTGGTCAGGATGGTCACCCGCCCGCGGGCGTGTCCCCGGTCATCGGTGGGACCGAGGCCGGGGCGAGCTGGCTGGCGAAAGCCACCAGCTCGCGACCGCTCGGACCCATGGGGTGGCCGGTCATGTGCTCGAGCACGGTGATCGCCTGTGGGCCGCTCTGGAGCCGGTCGGACCACAGGAGGTAGCCGGCGACCACCCCGGCCACCCGGTCGCCCAGCTCCTCTTGGTGGATGAGGATCCGCTCCCCCGCCGTCAGCCGCCCGTGGAGGTCGCGGTAGAGGTCGCCGAGCACCCCCCGGGCGTCGCCCGAGGCGGGCAGGGGGAAGTGCACGCTGGCCATGGACTTCTCCTCGTAGGCCTGCAGGTTGTGCGAGGAAGGCAGGAGCGACACCACCCGGCTGAACCCCTGGACCTGGAGCCAGATGATCTCCTCCTGCCGGCGCACCTTGCGGTGATTGGGGGCGAAGCCCCCGGGGCGTTCGCTCATGGCCAGGCGGTCCTTGATCACCCACGTGAAGTTCCGCGGCGGGATTCCGGCCGCCCACTTGCCCTTCACCACGTCGACCCCGATCGACAGGCGCCCACCAGTTGGGCGGCCTGCACGGTCGCGGCCACGTCGTGGACACGGACCATCCGGGCCCCTTGGACCATGGCCCAGGTGGCGGTGGCCAGGGACGCCGGGAGCCGCTCGTCGACCGGGACGGGTGGCTGGCCCGGCCGGGCCGACAGGACGCCGAGGAAGCTCTTGCGGCTGGTGCCCACCATCACCGGGTACGCCCCGCTGACCAGATCGGCGAGGGCCCCGAGCAGCGAGAGGTTGTGTTCGAGGGTCTTGCCGAAGCCGATGCCCGGGTCGATCCACACCTCGTCCACCCCGGCCGAGGTGGCTCGGGTGGCCCGCTCGAACAGCAGGGAGGCGACCTCGGTGGCCACGTCGTCGTAGTGGGGGTGATGCTGCATGGTGGCGGCCGTCCCCAACCGGTGCATGGCCACCCAGCCCACCCCGTGACGGGCGGCCGTGGGCCACAGCGAGGCGGAGACATCGTTGATCAGTGTGGCCCCGGCGGCCACGGCGGCGTCCGCCACCGCCTCCTTGGTGGTGTCGACGGACACCCGGACCTGGCCGGCCAGGGCCTCCACCACGGGGATCACCCTGGACAGCTCCTCGCCCTCGGCCACCGGCTCGGCACCGGGACGGGTGGACTCGCCCCCCACGTCGACGATGTCGGCCCCCTCGGCGATCATCTGGCGGCCACGGTGGACGGCGAGGTCCTGCTCGAACCACTGCCCGCCGTCGGAGAACGAGTCCGGGGTGACGTTGAGGATTCCCATCACCAAGGGGCGTTGCTCGGGCGTGGGAACGGGCATGACGACACAGAGTAAACCAGCCTGGACTGGCCCGTGGTCGGGTTCCCGATCGGTCAGCGGCCCCGGACGAACTCCATGGCCTCCATGCGGGTGGAGGCGTCACTCCGGAACAGGCCCCGGACCGCCGAGGTCACCGTGGAGGTGCCCGACTTCTTCACCCCGCGCATGGACATGCACAGGTGCTCGGCCTCCACCACCACCAGGACGCCCCTGGGGGCCAGCGCGTTCTCGATGGCGTCGGCGATCTCGGTGGTCATCCGCTCCTGCACCTGCAGCCGCCTGGCGTACCCGTCCACCAGACGGGCCAATTTGGACAGGCCGGTGATCCGCCCGTCGTCCCCGGGGATGTAGGCCACATGGGTCTTGCCGATGAACGGGACCAGGTGGTGCTCGCAGAGCGAGGCGAAGGGGATGTCCCGCACCATCACCATCTCGTCGTGGTCGGCGGCGAAGGTCACCTCGAGGTGGTCGGCCGGATTCTTGCCGAAGCCGGCGAAGAGCTCCTCGTACATCTTGGCCACCCGGTGCGGCGTCTTGAGCAGGCCGTCCCGGGACGTGTCCTCGCCCAGGGCGTCCAAGAGCTCGAAGACGGCTCGCTCGATGCGCTGGGTGTCGACGCTCACGGGATCAGCTCGGTCCGGTTCGGGGCCTAGGGCCTACGACAGCGCGCCGGCAAAGGCGTGGATTGCCTTGAGGTTGCGCAGGCGCTCGTCGACGTCAAGCCCATATCCCACCACGAATTCCGCCGGGATGTGAAACCCGACATAGGCCAGGTCCAGCTCGGTCCGCTGCTGGCCGTCCTTGACCAGCAGGGCGCACACCTCGAGGCTGGCCGGATGGCGGGCCAACAGGTAGCGCTGCAGGTAGCTGAGGGTGAGGCCGCTGTCGACGATGTCCTCCACCACCAGCACGTGCCGGTCGGCCAGGTCCACGTCGAGGTCCTTCACGATGCGGACGACGCCCGAAGTCCGGGTGGCACTGCCGTAGGAGGAGACGGCCATGAAGTCCACGTCGACCGGGAGCGAGATGGCCCGGGACAGGTCGCTCATGAACATGAAGGCGCCCTTCAGCACCCCGACCAGCAGGGGGGGCCGTCCGGCGTAGTCGGCGGTGATCTGTCCGCCGAGCTCGGTGATCCGGCCCTGGAGATCGGCCTCCGAGACAATGACCCGTCCCACGTCACGGCCGTCCTCCAGGCGCTCGGGTCCGTCGGGCACTCCGGGCGCCTCCTCCTCAGCCGTGACCACGGCGCGACTGTACCGGAGTGTCAGCTCCGTCGGCTCCGTCGGTTCCAGGCCGGTCGGGGGCCGGGCCCAGTGAGAGACGCCCTCGTGACCGCCCCACCCGCCGGCCCCCGGTGACCTCGGTGGCCGTGCGCTGCTGGCGGGCCACCTCGAGGACCCGATCCACCGCGCCGAGCGAAGGCGGGTAGGCGCCCTCGCCCAGCAGCCAGGCCCGCACGCTCCGGCGCGCCAGCGCCTCGGGCGCCGAGGCCAAGGCGGCGGCGTCCTCGGGGTCCACCAGGGAGGCCACGGCGTCGAGGAGGTCGGCGTCGCCGGCCAGCGCGCCGGCCTGTCGGGCCAGCACCGGGACGATGTCGCGCCCGGACAGCGCCGAGCACAAGGGCACCAGTTCGTGACGGACGCGGTTGCGCAGGTGTCGGGGATCCCGGTTGGACGGGTCGACCACCGGGTCCAGGCCCAGGCGTCCGCAGAGGGCCACCGTCTCGGACCGGCGCAGCCCGAGCAGCGGGTGGCGGGGACCGACCCGCATGGCGGCCAGTCCGTGGACCCCGGACCCCCGCAACAGGTTGGCCAGGACCGTCTCGGCCTGGTCGTCCATGGTGTGACCGGTGGCCGCACCGGGACCGAGCACCTCGCGACGGGCCCGGCGGGCCCGGTCCTCGAGGTTGGGGCCGTGGCCGAGATCCACCCGCTCCGATCGGAAGGAGGCTCCGAAGCGTCGGGCGGCACCGGCCACGACCCCGGCCTCGGCCGCCGATCCGGGGCGCAACCCGTGGTCGACGTGGACCGCCGTGACCGCGCAGCCGGCCGCCACAGCCAGGACCAGGAGGGCCAGGGAGTCGGCGCCTCCCGACACCCCGCACACCAGCTCGGTCCCCTCCGGCGGGAAGGCGCACCGCTCCAGCAGGGAGGCGGCGAGGTGGTCGCCCTCCAGGCGGCGCGGCACGCCGACGGACGGATCAGCCCGAGAGGGCCGGGGAGGTACCGACACGGGAGATCCAGGCCGACGGGTTGCGGATCTCGATCAGCGAGGGCAGCCACTCCGGCCCCCGCCAGGCCCGGTCGAGCAGCTCGGGCCCGCCCGAGTCCTCCACTGCGGCGATGAACCTCTCGCCCTCCTCGTACTGGCGCAGCTTGGCCTCGATCCCGATCAGCTGCTGCAGCAGCCGGGCCGGTCCCCGGGTCTGCTTGCGGCGCTGCCGCAGCACCTCGCTGAAACGGGCCGCACTGGGAATGGCCGCCGCCCCGGCCCGGTCCATGGTCACGTCCCCGTGGCCCTCCAGGAGACTCATCAGCGCCTGGATGCGGTGGAGGCCCTCCAGCTGCTCGGGCGTGGCCACCAGGCCGAGGGCCCCGTTGTCCCGCAGGGGGTTCCGACCGGCCCGGATCTCGTCGGTCATCCTGCGGAGGGCCTCGGCGAAGCGGGACGGGTCCGGCTCCAGCGAGCCGATGCCCTCCTCGACCAGGGAGACGAAGTAGTCGCGCATCCAGGGAATGGCCGTGAACTGGCAGCGGTGGGTGACCTCGTGGAGGGCCAGCCAGAGCCGGAACTCGCGCGGCTCGAACCCGTGGAGCTGCTCCAGGGCCACCACGTTGGGGCCCACGAAGTACACCAGGTCCTGGTCCTCGACGGCCTCCTCGGTGAGCAGGAGGTCGTACTGGCCGAGCACCCGGGTGGACAACCAGCCCAGCACCAGCCCCATCTGGGCGCCGGTGGCCAGCCGTCCCGCGGTGGCCAGCGGCAGCGCCAGGCGCTCGGTCACCCGGTTGGCCCCCGACAGCCTGGTCGGATCGAGCCGGTCGAGGTGGGGGCCGACCAGTCGCTGGAAGCTGGAGATGTTGGCGTGCACCCACCCGGCCCGATCGGTGACCCGGGCCCGGGCCGGGCCGGACGCCGAGCGCAGGCCGGTGGACTCGGCCACCAGCTCCTCGGCCTGGGCCGTCAGCTCTTCGAAGTCCCGCTGGAGGAGGTCGGGACGGTAGGGAGCCGGGACCCTGCTGCGTCCGCCCACCCAGCCAGCCACCCGCTCGGCGGTGTCCCACGCCACCGCGCCACCGGCCGGTTCCCCGCCGGCTTCGGCGCTGGCTGGCTCCGGGGACGGCACCATCACGGTATCGGTCACGCCGACCAGTGTAGGGACCTGCGCCGAGCGGCGGCGATCGGCGGCGATCGGCGGCGATCGCGGGGCTACCGGGCGGGCGGCGCCACCGGGCAGGGAGGCCAGAAGCTGATCGGGACACCACCGTGGACGGGTCCGGCGGAGCGCCCCGCCTGCATCCCGAGCCCGATCCGAACGGCGGCCCGGACCGGAGGTCAGTTGCTCTGCCGGGTGTGCTCTTCTTCGAGGGCGGCGGCGACCCGGTTGATCAGGTCCTCGGGCACGTGGTCCTTGCACCGGCTGGCGATGACCTTGCGGAGCTCGGCCTCGAACCCGTAGGCCCCGACACACGGCCCGCACAGGTCGAGGTGGCGGGTGATCTCGATCCGCCGCTGTTCGGTGAGCTCACCGTCGAGATAGGTGTAGAGCCGCTCGATGGTCTCGTCGCAACCGACGAAACCCGCCATCCGCTCTTCGCCCTGCGGCCCTGCCGGTTCGCCCGGCCCTTCCCTGTCTCCCACTGGTGGCGCTCCCTACCTGGCCTTGTCGGTCGCCCCTACGAGGCCCCTCGTGCTTCCACGATCGACCAACGCCTTCTGCAGCGCTTTTCTTCCTCGGTGGATCCGACTCATCACCGTGCCTATGGGCACCTCGGTGATCTCGGCGATCTCCTTGTAGGAGAATCCCTCCACATCGGCGAGCAGGACGGCCATCCGGAACGTGTCGGGGAGTGACTCGATGGCCGCCTTGACATCGGTGTCGGTGAACCGGTCGAGGGCCTCGTCCTCGGCACTCCGCCCGAGCCCCGCAGCCTGGTCGCCCGCGAGATGCCGGTACAGGTAGAGGTCCTCGACGTCCTCGACGTCGGCGATCTCGGGCCGTCGCTTCTTGGCCCGGTAGGTGTTGATGTAGGTGTTGGTGAGGATCCGGTAGAGCCAGGCCTTCAGGTTGGTGCCCTGTTCGAAGCTGGCGAAGGCCCGGTAGGCCTTCAGGTAGGTCTCCTGGACCAGGTCCTCGGCATCGGACGAATTGCGCGTCATCCGGAGGGCGGCCGTATAGAGCGCGGGCATGTACTCCATCGCCAGATCAGAGAACAGTGCCTGGTCGGCCATGGATGCACCCTACACAGCGGTAGCGACATCCGGAGCATCGCCCCGGGCCGCCGCGGTTGACCGGTCGGACGTCCGTCCCCTCCGCCCGACGGGTCCCTCCTGCGGGCGGCGGGAGGCCGGCCCGGCGGGGGCCGGGGCTCTCTCATAAGTTAGTTGACACTTACGTAAGTATTAGCTAACTTAACGACATGGACGCCGCGCTCAAGGCTCTGGCCGAACCAAGGCGCCGGGAGATCCTGCGGCTGGTGTGGTCGGCAGAGCTCGCGGCCACCGACATCGCCTCGCACTTCGCCGAGGTGACCCGTTCGGCCATCTCCCAACACCTCGGGGTACTGCGGGAGGCCCAGCTGGTGAGCGAGCGCAGGGACGGCACCCGCCGCCTGTACCGGGCCGACCACGGGGAGATGGCCCGCCTGCGGGACAACCTCGACCGGTACTGGACCGACGGACTGCTGCGCCTGCGGGACGCTGCCGAAGCCGCCGAGCGGGCCCGTGAACACGTCGAACCACCAGACAACGAGCAACGAGCGAAGGAGCACTGACCCATGGACGACCTGACCTGCGAGATCGTGATCGACGCCCGACCCGAGACGATCTTCCCGTTCCTGACTGACCCGACCGAGCATCTCCGGTGGATGGGGACCGAGGCCGAGCTGGACCCACGACCGGGCGGTGTCTACCGGGTCCTGGTCGGGGGCGAGCACCTGGGGTCCGGTGAGTTCGTCGAGGTGGTCCCCAACGAGCGAGTGGTCTTCACGTTCGGATGGGACGTCCCCGAACACCCCATCCCGGCGGGGTCGACGACGGTGACCATCACCCTCATCCCCGACGGCGACAAGACCCGGGTACAGCTCGTCCACTCCGGGCTGCCCGCCGACGCCCACGCCGACCACCGCCACGGCTGGGACCACTTCCTGAGCCGGCTGGCCGTGGTGGCCACCGGCGGGGACGCCGGCCCCGACCGGGTGCCCGCGGCCTCCTGAGGGGCCCCGACCTCCACCGCCCCCCACCGACCGAGAGGACCGCACCCATGGCCGCAGGTACCAAGGAGGACCCCTGGGTCCTCACCACGCCCCCGGGTTCGTCGGAGTACACCGTCTACCGCGACGAGGAGGCCGACCCCCCGGCCCTCGTGTGCCAGGTGGGCACCACCACCCTGTCCTATCGGCTCCGGGCCGTCGAGGACCTCCACGCCTGGCTGCGCACCCGGGATGACTGGGTGCCCCTGGGGGCGGCCGACGAGAAGAAGGAGGCCGCCGCCGGGACGGTGGAGGCCTGGGGACGCTCACCCGACAACCCGGTCGGCGGCTGGTACGGGCTGCGCAAGGGATACCGGGGCCGCTTCGGCATGTATCTCCCGCCCCTGCTCGAGGCCCTCGGTCTGGCCGAGGTCACCCACGACGCCCGCAACAACCGGATGCGGGCATCGAGTTGACTACCCGGGGCGCACCGCCCACGACGGATACCGAAACGGAGGCCGACCGTGCCTGACGCAGTGATCGTCCGCTACACCACGCACGCCGAGCAGGCCGACGAGAACGAGCGGCTGATCCGAGCGGTCTTCGCCGAGCTGGCCGAGCGTCGACCGGACGGGTTTCGCTACATCGCCACCCGGCTCGACGACGGGGTGAGCTTCGTCCATGTGGCCACGCTCGACGGCGATACGAACCCGCTCACCACTTCGCCGGCCTTCCAGGAGTTCCTGTCCGGCATCGGGGACCGTTGTGTGGAGCCCCCGGTGTCGACCCCGGGAACGCCCGTCGGCTCCTACGGGAGCACGCCCTGAGCCCTGCCCGACCGGTCAGGCCGCCGAGCCCAGGAACGGCGCGTTGAACGAGAACACCCCGCCGTCGGAGGCGATGAGCCAGTAGCCGTCGCCGACCGGATCGTCCAGTCCGTCGATGATGGGCCGGTTCAGGTGGATGCTCCCGGTGGATCCGAGGAAGGGTGCGTCGAAGGTGAACACTCCCCCGTCGGAGGCGATGAGCCGGTAGCCGCTGCCGTCGGCGAGCGGGGTCATGCCCACGACGGGCTTGTTGAGACGGAGGTTGCCGGTGGAGCCGAGGAAGGGTGCCCCGCCGAAGGCGAAGATCCCGCCGTCCGAAGCCACCAGCCAGTAGCCGCCGGTGGCCGGGTCGACGGCCATGCCCACCACCGGCTTGTTGAGACGGATGCTGCCGGTGGAGCCGAAGAAGGGTGCCCCGCCGAAGGCGAAGATCCCCCCGTCCGAAGCCACCATCCAATAGCCGTCGCCGCTCGGAGCCCCGGTCATGCCCACGATGGGCTGGTTCAGGTGGATGTTGCCGGTGGAGCCGAAGAAGGGTGCTCCGCCGAAGGCGAAGATCCCGCCGTCCGAAGCCACCAGCCAGTAGCCGCCGGTGGCCGGGTCGACCGCCATCCCGACGATGGGCCGGTTGAGCCGCGTCCCGGTCAGGGAGCCGTAACAGACCGCCCCTCCGAAGGCGGCCACGTCGCCCTGGGCGTCAACCTCGTAGTAGCCGCTCCCGTCGGGGACGGCCGCCGCGCCCACCACCGAGCCGGCGGGGAGCCGGTTCGTACAGGTGTTGACCACGGGCCCGAGCGGGGGGCCGCTGAACGGCAGGGACGGAGGCCCGGGGGTGGTCACCGGGTTGGAGCTGGTCGGGGTGGAAGGAGCGCCGGTCCCGTCGATGGCCGTCACCGAGTAGGTGTAGGTGGTGCCGGGCTGCACGGTCTCGTCGGTGTAGGTGGTGGTCCCGGTCACCGAGCCGAGCGGGACCCCGTCCCGGCCGATCTGGTACGACGCGATGGTCCCGTTGCCGGCCTCCGACGAGGCCGTCCATTGGAGGTCGACCGACGCCGCCGAGGTCGCCGTGGCCGTCACCACCCCCGGCGCCGACGGGGTGGCCACCTTGTTGGAGGTCCCGGCGGTGGAGGTCTGGGGCGGACTGCCGTTGTCGGTGGCCGTGATCCGGTAGGCGTACTGGGCCCCGGGATCGGCGGCGTTGTCGGTGTACGTGGTGGCCGGGGACGCCACCTTGGCCAACAGGCTGTAGCTCCCCCCGTTGACGTTCCGGTAGACGGCGTAGCTGGCGATGGCACCACCGGTCTCGTTGGAGGCGTTCCAGTTGACCTGGATCGTCGACGAGGATGCCGCGGTGGCCGTGACATTGGCCGGGGTCGAGGGATTGGCCGTGACGCTGGTCGGCGTGTAGGTCTGGATGTCGAAGGACCGGCCGGCGGCGTTCACCGGGGTGACCGTGACCGTGGTGCCCGAGACCTTCACCTCGAGGAAGTTGTAGACGTCGGCGGCCGACTGCGGGGTCGAGGTCCCCGGGCCGCAGGACGATCCGGTCCCGGCGGTGGGTCCCGCCCCGCTCGGACTCCAGCCCAACGCGTAGATGTCCTCGGTGGTCAGCAGGCTGGTGCAGGTGCCCCCCTGGGTGACCGGCTCGAGCACGCCGCCGCCGCCGCCCGTCACATAGTTGGTGATCTGCCCGGCCTGGCGCGGGGTGATCCGCTGATAGGTGTGGGCGTGCCCGTTGAAGGCGATGGACACTCCATTGCCGGCCAGCAACGCTTCGAGACTGGTGGTGGCGTTGGGATTGGCCGTGCTGTTCTGCAGCAGGGGGTCACTCCCCTGGGTCGAGTTGTCCGAGCGGAGGGGGAAGTGGAAGACGGCCATCTTGACCCCACCCGGGTGGCTGGCCAGGTCGGCGGCCAGCCACTGGTACTCGGGCGAGGCCGGCGTCCAATGCTCGTCGTAGTCGACCTGGTAGAGGTTGGAGGTCCCGACATTGCCGTCCGCCCACGAGGCGTCCAACACGTAGATGCGGACATTGCCGGTGGAGATGGCGTACCAGGCGGCGGGCTCGGTGCTGGTCCCCACCCCGTCGGCCGGGACCGGGGGATACGAGGCGTAACCGTAGGTGCCCGACGAGTTGGCGGCGGAGGTCGACTCCGGCCACACCCGGAGGCTGTCCACGTTCTGCCCGTGGTTGCCCACCACGCCGAAGGTGGGGAGGCCCCCGGTCAGGGGCCAGTCCGAGGGCCCGAAGATGTCGCTGACCTCGGAACCGGTCTGCTGCAGGTCACCGTAGTTGGTCTCGGTCCCGCCGCTGTAGGCCACGTCGCCCGCCGTGACCACAAATCGGGCACCGGCCGCGGAGGCGGACTGGCCGATGAGCGAGTCGATGGCGGCCTGGTCGGTGTTGAGGTAGTTGGCGAAGTCCGTCCCGCTGGAGTAATTGGTCTCACCCAGATCGCCTACGACATCGAAGGTGACCGGCGAGGTCGAGCTCAGGTTCACCCGGTCGAGGGTGGTGAACGAGGGCGAGGCGTTGGAGCCGAGCAGGTCGACGGCGGGAGTGCCGCCGGAGAAGATCCGGTAGCAGTAGGTCGTGCCGGCCTGCAGTCCGGACACCTGGACCGTCGACTGGAACTCGCTGGTCGAGCCCACGGTGAACTGGCGGCCGGTGGCGCTCGACGGTGACGCCGACGCCGGGACCAGGGTGGGGAGGCTCTGGGGCACCGGCACGGTGTTCGCCGTGCAGTTGGTCCCGGTGCCCCACGTCAACGTGCCCGGCGTCGACCCGGCCGAGGCGGCCGTGGCCCAGGTCACGGCGGCCGACGTCTGGGTGAGATCGGTCACGTACGGTGCCCGGGTGAGGCTGGGGTCGGCTCCCGAGTACGGAACCACGCCGATCGGCACATCGGTGGCCGCCCCGGCGAAGGGTGCGGTCCCGACCACCGGGGCCAGACCGATCACGCCCATGATGAGCACCGCTGCGATCCGCTTCACCACCGCACCCCTGCACCCTGCCTCGACGCCACCCGTAAGGGCAAGGTACCGGCGCTCAAAAGACGGCGCAATGCCCCCCGGCCCACGGTCGGGATTCACCCCCCGAATCCCGCCGAACGCGCGTTTCCTGTCACGATGCGCGCGAAACGGCACGGGCGGTCACAGGACTGTGGCCCTGCGGGAGCCGGCGACCGGACCGAGGACGGCCCACGCCCCTGCGTGCCTTCGGCGAGCCGACAGGGAAGACTGTTCGGATGGACCTCCCGCCCGACTCGACCGCCGTCGACCGCCCCACCGTGCCGGTGGCGACGGCGGGAAGTGGGGTCGGATGAGTCCGGTCGACGACGTCGAGGCCATCAAGCAGCTGAAGGCTCGTTACTTCCGGACCCTCGACACCAAGGACTGGGATGGATTCCTCTCGGTGTTCGTCCCGGACGTGATCATCGACATGACCGGTGAGGGCGGAACGCGGACCGAGGGTGCGCTCGACTTCGTGTCGACCGTCCGGTCCAGCCTCGAGGAGGCCGTCTCCGTCCACCACGGGCACATGCCCGAGGTCACACTCACGTCACCGACCACCGCGACAGGCGTGTGGGCGATGGAGGACCACCTCTGGTGGCCGGAGGGGAGCCCGATCCGGCACCTGCACGGGTACGGGCACTACCACGAGACCTACGAGAGGTCAGCGGACGGATGGCGCATCGCCTCCTTGGCGCTCACCCGACTGCACCGGGAGTTCGTCCTCCCGGAGTGATGGCGGTCAATGGACAGGTCACACGTCCCCACGAGGGGGGATGACCGGCCGGGCCCCATTTGACGGAGAGGCAGGTGCTCGCGGCGAGGGACACGCAACGATCCAGGGATCGATTCGGTCTCCCGGAGGGCCGATCGGGTGACGTCTGGAGCACCTCCACGATTCCACGTTGCCGCCCTCAGCAACGCGTCACACAATTGGTCCAACCTGACCCTGCTCTATGGAGCCTGGGAGGAGAATCGAACTCCTGACCTACGCATTACGAGTGCGTTGCTCTACCGACTGAGCTACCCAGGCGCGAGGGAACACGCTATCCGAAGCGGCCCGACCCTCTGGGCCGGCCGGGATCCGTCGGCCGGCCACTCGGCCGATGGGCTCCGTCAGTCCACCATGCCCGACAGCTCGACCATCAGGGCGTCCATGAGCAACGACTCGTTGGGGTTGCGGACCAGGGCCGCCGAGGCCAGGTGGATGGCCTCCACCTGTTGGACGGCCCGTCGGCCCTCGGCCGCGCTCCCCGCCGAGTGGGAGCCCTGGTCGGCGCCGATGGTATCCACCAGCCGGGCGCGGTACACCTCGGCCAACGCGGCCAGCCCGAACCGGAGATCGTCGGTGCGCCACCGCCGCTCCTCCCGCTTGTGGCCCTCCTCCACCTGCCGACGTCCGGGGATGCCCTTGGCCCCCATCGCCTCGGCCTGGTCGCCCAGGGCCTCGAGCTCGGCGACGTGCCGCTGTCGCAACGGGGCCAGGGCGTCATCGGCGGCGGCCAGTAGCTCCGAAGACACGGCGGCCGCCGCCGCGCCGCTTCCGTCCAGCCGGGACGGCACCGACCGCCACCGCTCCTGGCGGGCCACGAACCCCGCGTCACTGACCAGCAGCCGGGCCCGGTCGAGGCTCCCGCCCGAGGCCCGGGCCACCGCCTCGGCGTGCTCGGGATCGACCCCGTGCTCCACCAGCCAACCCACCACCGTCCGGGTGGCCACGGCATCGAACGGCACTTGCACGCAGCGGCTCACGATGGTGGCCAGGGTGGGCGGGAGGTCGTCGGCCAGCAGCACGAAGACCGTGGACGGCGGAGGCTCCTCCACCGTCTTCAACAGGGCAGGCACCGAGTCGCGGGCCAACTGGACGTCCGCCACCATCAGCACCTGGCGGGACGCCTCCAGCGGTCGCCGCTGGGCCCGGGTGACGATGTACTGGGCATCGGCCACGGTGATCGACGCGCCGGTCCGTTCCACCACCACCAGGTCGGGGTGGGTTCCGGCCAGGGCCCGCCGGCAGACGTTGCACGCGCCACATCCCCCGTCGGGACACAGCAGCGCGGCGGCCAACCCCCGGGCAGCCGCCCGCTTCCCCGACCCGGACGGCCCGTGCAGTAGGTAGGCATGGACCGGCCGGTGGGCGGCGGCCATCAGTTGGGCCACCGCCCGGGGCTGGCCCACCACCTCCTCGAACAGCTCGGGGACCGGCGTGTCCGGCGGTCCGGCGTGCGCCGTCATGACCGTCCGCCCAGCCGATCCTGGACGCCGGCCCAGAGCAGTGCGGCCACCTCCTCGACCGTCCCGCTGCCGTCCACCACCAGCCAGCCCGAGCCCGCTAGCTCGGCCAGGCACCGGTACCCGTCGGCCACCCGTTGGCCGAACCCATCGCCCTCCAGCTCCATGCGATCCTCCACCGAGCCGCGGCGCCGGGCCCGGGCCACCACCGGGTCGACCTCCACCAGCACCGTGAGGTCGGGGACCAGCCCGCCGGTGGCCCACTCGATGAGGAGACCCAGCCCGGCGAGGTCGAGTCCCCGCCCGTACCCCTGATAGGCCAGGGTGGACGCCGAGAACCGGTCGGTCACCACCCAGGTCCCCTCGTCGAGCGCAGGCCGCACCACCTCGGCCACGTGCTGGGCCCGATCGGCGGCCATCAGCAGGGCCTCGGTGCGCCCGGCCACCGTCGGCCGGTCCGGGTCGAGGAGGAGCCGGCGCAGCGATGACCCCAGCGTCGTGGCCCCGGGCTCGAAGGTGAGGACGGCGCCCAGCCGGTCGGCCAGCAGCCGCGCCTGGGTGGACTTGCCACAGCCGTCGATCCCCTCGAGCGCGATGAGGCGACCCGGTGCGCTCGCCATCACCTCAGAAGGGTGCGATCCTCGGTCACTGCCGCTGGCCGCCGGCAGGGTCGAGCCGCCGGCTTCGTCGCCGCGGCCTTCTTGGCCGGGGCCTTCTTCTTGGCCGCCGCCTTCTTGGCCGCCGCCTTCTTGGCCGTGGCTTCTTGGCCGCGGCCTTCTTCTTGGCCGGCGCCTTCTTCTTGGCCGCGGCCTTCTTGCGGGTCGGACGGGCCGGCCGCCCGGCGCTCGGCCAGCAGCTCGGCGGCGCGCTCCATGGTCAGACGCCTCCACCTCGTCGCCCCGGCGCAGCGAGGCGTTGGTGGTCCCGTCGGTGACATAGGGCCCGAACCGTCCGTCCTTGACCACCATGGGCAGTCCGGTGTCGGGATCGGCCCCCAGCTCGCGCAGCGGGCCCCTTGGCGTTGCGTCCCCGGGTCTTGGGCTGGGCGAACAGGGCCAGGGCCTCGTCCACCGTCACCGACAGGATCTGGTCCTCGGTCAGCAGGCTGCGGGTGTCGGTCCCCCGCTTCAGGTACGGACCGAACTTCCCGTTGTGGGCCACGATCTCCTCGTCCGTCGTCGGGATCCTGTGCCCACCACCCGGGGGATCCGCAACAGCTCGAGGGCCTGCTCGAAGGTGAGTGTGGCCGGGGACATCGAGGCGAACAGCGACGACGTGCGGGGCTTGGGCCCACCGTCGACCAGCTCGCCCAGCTGCACGTAGGGGCCGAAGCGACCGGCCTTGACCTGCACGGCCAGGCCCGTGTCGGGATCGGACCCGAGGACCCGGTCCGAGGAGGGGGCGGCCAGCAGCTCCTCGGCCTGCTCGACGGTCAGCTCGTCGGGGGCCAGGTCGTCGGGGATGGAGACCCGGTCCTCGCCGCGTTGGAGGTAGGGCCCGTAGCGGCCGACCCGGGCCACGATCTCCTGGCCGTCGGTCCCCACCCCGATGGGGATGGAGTTGATCTCGCGGGCGTCGATCTCGCCCAGGTAGGTGCTCACCTCGCGCTTGAGGCCCGAGGCCGCTGCGCGTGGTCCCCACCGTGCCGACGGCCGGTCGTCGGCCGTTGCCGGCGCCCTCCCCGTTGCCGTGGCCGGCGCCTCCGTTCGAGCCGTGGCCGGCTCGGTGCCCCCGAAGTAGAAGCGGGTCAGCCAGGGCAGTGACTCCTCGGTCGCCCGAGGCGATCGCGTCGAGGTCGTCCTCCATGCGGCCGTGAACCCGTAGTCGACCAGGTCGGCGAAGTACCGCTCGAGCAGGCCGACCACGGCGAAGGCGGTGAACGACGGGACCAGCGCCGTCCCCTTCTTCCACACGTAGCCCGCGGTCGAGGATGGTGGCGATGACGCTGGCGTAGGTCGACGGCCGCCCGACGCCGAGCTCCTCCATGGCCTTGACCAACGAGGCCTCGGTGTAGCGGGCCGGCGGCTGGGTGGTGTGCGAGCCCGGCTCGAGGTCGCGCCACCGACGCCGGGTCGCCCTCGGCCATGGGCGGGCAGCTGGACCTCGCGGTCGGCCAGCTCGGCCTCGGGGTCGTCCTCGCCCTCGACGTAGGCCCGCAGGAACCCGGGGAACTGGATGACCTTGCCCGACGGCCGAGAACTCGGCCGGTCGCCCCTCGACACCCTCGGGACCGGTGGCCGTGCCCACCAGGCGCACCTGGGCGCTGGTGCCGGTGGCGTCGGCCATCTGGGAGGCGACGGTGCGCTTCCAGATCAGATCGTAGAGCCGGAGCTCGTCCCCGGACAGCGAGCGGGCGGCCTCCTCGGGAGTGCGGAACGTCTCGCCGGCCGGCCGGATGGCCTCGTGGGCCTCCTGGGCGTTCTTCACCTTGCGCTCGTAGCGGCGGGGCTGCGTCGGGCACGTACTCGGCACCGTAGAGCGCCGTGGCCTGGGCCCGGGCCGCGTCGAGGGCCTGGCTCGGACAGGGTGGTCGAGTCGGTCCGCATGTAGGTGATCCAGCCCTCCTCGTAGAGGCGCTGGGCCACCTGCATGGCCCGCTGGGAGCTGAACCGGAGCTTGCGCCCCGCCTCCTGCTGCAGCGTCGAGGTCATGAACGGGGCCGACGGGCGAGCGGCGGAACGGCTTGCTCGGTCACCGAGCTGACGGTGAACGGCGAGCCGGCCAGCCCGGCGGCCAGCGCCCGGGCCTCCTCCTCGCCCAGCACCCGCACCGACCCCGGGTTGGTCAGGGCCCCGGTGGCGTCGAAGTCCCGGCCCGAGGCGAGGGGCATCCCGTCCACCGCAGCCAGCGAAGCGGTGAACGACCGCGGCGTGGCCCCGGCCGCGGCGGCCCCGTCGGCGGTGAAGGTGCCCTCGATCCCCCACCAGCCGGCCGAACGGAAGCGCATGCGGGCCCGCTCGCGCTCGACCACCATGCGGGTGGCCACGCTCTGGACCCGACCGGCCGACAGCCGCGGCATGACCTTCTTCCACAGGACCGGCGACACCTCGTAGCCGTAGAGGCGGTCGAGGATGCGACGGGCCTCCTGGGCGTCGACCAGGCGCCGGTCGAGGTCGCGCCACTCGTCGACGGCCCGCTCGATGGCCGGACGGGTGATCTCGTGGAACACCATCCGCTTGACCGGCACCTGCGGCGACGAGCACCTCGAGCAGGTGCCAGGCGATCGACTCGCCCTCGCGGTCCTCGTCCGTGGCCAGGTAGACCTCGCTCGGCCTCCTTGACCAGCTGCTTCAGCTTGGCCACCTGACCGACTTCTTCTGCGAGGAGACCACGTAGAGCGGCTTGAAGCCGTTGTCGACGTCGACGCCCAGGCGGGCCCACGGCTCGCCCTTGTAGGCGGCCGGGACCTCGTCGGCACCCCGCGGGCAGGTCCCGGATGTGGCCGATCGACGACTCGACGATGAAGTCCGAGCCCAGCAACCCGGCGATGGTCTTGGCCTTGGCCGGCGACTCGACGATGACCAGGGGCTTGGCTCCGGCCCGGGCGCGCGGCCGGCGGCGGCACCGTCGCCGGTGCCCGATGCGGGGGCCGTCTCTGTCAGGTCGGTGGATGGCATGGCTGTGGGCACAGGGTGAACGGTGGGGCGAGGCGTTGTCAACCCCTCCCGCCGGGTCACCGGGGCCCCACGGCTCCTATGACCAGGCGTTGTTCAGTCGTGGGAAGACTCCATGGCCACCGTAGCGGCCTCGTCCAGGGCGGCCTGCTCACCGGCCGGCAGCTCGCTGTCCATGGACCTCGGTCTTCCGCTTGGAGAAGGCGATGGCGGCCAGCAGGATCACCAGGGCCACCCCGGCGATGGCCAGGCGGGCACCGGTGTGGTGGCGCAGGGTGATGACCGCCGGGAGGATGAGCAGCGAGACCAGGTTCATGACCTTGATCAGCGGGTTGAGGGCCGGGCCGGCCGTGTCCTTGAACGGGTCGCCCGACGGTGTCGCCGATGACGGCGGCCTTGTGGGCCTCGGAGCCCTTGCCCCCCTCGTGGCCGTCCTCGATGTACTTCTTGGCGTTGTCCCACGCCCCACCGGAGTTCGACAGGATGTTGGCCATCAGCTGGCCGGTGAGGATGGCCCCGGCCAGGAAGGCGCCGAGGGCGAAGTAGTTGATGCCGAAGCCGACGATGACCGGGGTGAGGATGGCCAGCAGGGCCGGCGTGGCCAGCTCCCGCTGCGACGGCCGTCGGTGCAGATGGAGATGACCCGCCCGTACTCGGGCTTCTCGGTGTAGTCCATGATGCCCGGGTGCTCGCGGAACTGGCGGCGCACCTCCTGGACCACGGTGCCGGCCGAGCGGCCGACGGCCCGGATGGCCAGCGACGGAGAAGAGGAAGGCGATCGACCCGCCGATCAGCAGGCCGATGAAGGTCGTCGGGTTGGAGACGTTGATCTGAGGTGGACGGCAGGTTGAAGAGCTGCGTTGCCCAGCTGCGTGAAGTTTGAGCTGCTCGCCGATCGTCTCGATGAACGAGGCGAACAGGGCCACCGAGGCGATGACGGCCGAGCCGATGGCCACACCCTTGGTGATGGCCTTGGTGGTGTTGCCCACGGCGTCGAGGCTGACCATGACCCGCTCGGCCTCGCCGGTGAACTCGCCGGACATCTCGGCCATGCCGGCGGCGTTGTCCGAGACCGGGCCGAAGCTGTCCTCGGAGACGATCATGCCGGCCGTGGACAGCAGGCCGATGCCGATCAGCGCCACCAGGTAGAAGGTGAGCTCGATGTTGCCGCCGCCCGAGCCCGATGGCCACGCCGATGGCGATGCGCGATGGCGATGATGGCCCACACCGACGACTCGAGGCCGATGGAGATGCCCGACGAGGACGCGTGGTGGCCGGTCCGGTGCGGGCCGACTCGGCGATCTCCTTGACCGGGCCCCGCTCGGTGGAGGTGAAGTGCTCGGTGATCTGGCTGGCCACCAGCGAGCAGGACGACGCCGGTCAGCACGGCGTAGAACACCTTCAGGTTGTGGACGTAGAACTGCCGGCCACGAAGGCCGAACCGACCGATGGTCAGGACGGCCGCCGTCCAGAACGCCCCGGTTGATGGGGGCCATGGCGTTGCTTGTCCCTTGTCCGGGCCCGCACCACGAACACGCCGATCGATGGAGGCGAGGATCCCGATGGCCGGGACGATGAGGGGGAAGAGGACCGTCTGGCCGCGTCGGCGTCGCGGTGGATGGAGCGGAAGGCGGTACGCCGAGGATGATCGCGGCGATGATGGTGATCTCGTAGGACTCGAAGAGGTCGGCGGCCATGCCGGCGCAGTCGCCCACGTTGTCGCCCACGTTGTCGGCGATGGTGGCGGCGTTGCGGGGGTCGTCCTCGGGGATGCCGGCCTCCACCTTGCCCACCAGGTCGGCGCCGACGTCGGCCGCCTTGGTGAAGATGCCGCCGCCGACCCGCATGAACAGGGCGAGCAGCGAGGCGCCGAAGGCGAAGCCGATGAGCACCGAGGTGGCGGTGTTCTGGAAGATCAGCACGATGACGGTGGCCCCGAGGAGGCCGAGGCCGACGCACAGCAGGCCGGTGACGGCACCGGTGCGGAAGGCCACCTGGAGGGCCGGGGCCATCTTGCCCTCCCGGGCGGCGGCGGCGGTGCGCACGTTGCCCCGCACGGCGATGCTCATGCCGATGAAGCCGGTGAGGCCGGAGCACAGGCGCGCCGGCCAGGAAGCAGATCACCCGGTAGATGCCGGCCTGGGGGAAGGTCAGGGCGACCGACGCCGTCGGGCCGCACCACCTTGGTGGCGGTGAAGAAGATGAGGACGGCCAGGGGGATGATGATGATCCCGATGGTCCTGAACTGGCGGGCCAGGAACGCCTCGGCCCCCTCCTGGATGGCCTTGGCGATCTCCTTCATCGAGGCCGTCCCCTGGTCGGCGGCGAGCACGCCCCGCACCAGCAGCAGGGCCACCACGATGGCGGCCACGGCACAGAGGCAGCGCGAAGTACAGCCAGGTCTTCTCGGTGCCGTGCAGCGTGAAGATCTGGTAACCCCCTTCAGCCAGGAGGTGGGTCATCGGTGTGGCTCCCTTCGGTGTACTGCGTGGTCATGGTGGACATCGTGGGCGGCATTCCCGACCGCGGCCCATCGCAGGCGTCAAGACACATCGTCCCCCTGCGAGGCCACGGCCTGGAGGCCGTACGCCGGGGCGCGCCGTTCCGGCACGCCGTTTCCGGCAACGGGGGGAGAAGATACTGACAAAACGGCCTCCGGAGCAAGGAAGCGCCCGGCGCGGGCCCGCCACCAGCCCTCCCGGGGCGGTCCGGGTGCCCGTCGGGGCCTCCGGTCAGGACGGCTCGACGTCGGCCTCGGGACCGGCGATCAGCTCGTAGTCGGGGTTGAGGATGGCCTGGCGACGGGCCCAGTCCCCGACCATGCCCTCGACCACCAGCCGGGCCCCGGGCTGGATCCCCGGGATCCGGCGTCGGCCCTGGAAGACCAGCAGCAGCCGGCCGGTCTCGTCGGCCAGCACGCACTCCAGGTTGGACGTCCCGGCCCGGGGCTGGACCCGTACCGACTTGACCCGGCCCGCCACCCGCACCCGGTGCCGCCACTGGGCCTCGGCGATCGGGGTGGTGCCCGCCCCTCGCTCGCCGAAGGCGGCCCGGTCGAAAGCGCCCCGGGACGTCTCCCGCTCGGCCTCCCGGGCGGCCGCCCTGGCGGCGGCCCGGGCGGTGGCCTTGGTGGTGCCGCCGGTCGGCCGCGTGTCGGCGGCCACCGGGACCCGGCGCCACTCCCGTCGCCGGGACAGCCAGCCCCCGGTCAGCTGGTAGGGCACCACGGTGGCGTTGACGTGGGCCAGCTGGCCGACGGCGGCGGCGATCTCGTCGGCGGTGCGCGTCGTGCAGCAGGCGGTGCCAGCCGGCGGCGAAGCCGCGCCGGGGCAGCAGGATGGTCAGCTCGGTCTCGCCGTCGGCCACCGTCTCGGCCGCCAGCTCCAGGGCGGCCCGGGTCAGCCGCCGGTCCTCGCACTCCACGATGTCGAGGGGCAGCCGGGTCAGACCGAGCCGGCCCCACTCCGCCTCGAGCTCGGCCGACACCCGGCTGTCCAGTGTGAAGTGCACGGCCCGCAGCTCGTCGGGATGGAGGGTCCGGGCGTACTGCAGGGCCCGGGCCGTGGCCATGTCCAGCCGGTCGACCAGCACGACGACCGACGTGCCGGTTGAGCACCGGTGCCTCGGCGGCCTCGGCCGCCCCCACTTCGAGCTGCTGCTCCTCGTCGGCGTACTGGCGGTGGAGGGCCAGGAGGGCCAGGACGCCGACGGGCAGGATGATCAGGATGACCCAGGCCCCCTCGGTGAACTTGGATACGGCGATGATGATCAGGACGATGAAGGAGAGCACCGCCGCGGTGCCGTTGATGGCCAGCCGACGGCGCCAGTGGTCCTCTCGGTGGTTCAGGTGGTACTTGGCCATGCCGGCGCCGGCCATGGTGAAGCCGGTGAACACGCCGATGGCGTACAGCGGGATCAGCTTGTCCACCTTGGCCTTGGTGATCCACGAGCAGGATGATGGAGACCACCGGTGAGCACGATGATCCCGGTGGAGAAGACCAGGCGGTGGCCCCGCTTGGTCAGCTGGCGGGGCAGGTAGGAGTCCTCGGCGGCGAAGCTGGCCAGGAAGGGGAAGCCGGTGAAGCTGGTGTTGGCGGCCAGGATGAGGATGAGCGTGGTGCCGACCTGGAGCATCCCGTAGAACAGGTTGCCCAGCCCGCTGGTCCCGTAGACGAACTTGGCGATCTGGGAGATGACCGTGGGCGTACCCGACTGCGTAGGGCACCGGGTGGGTCACCGAGGCCAGCAGCGAGACCCCGAGGACCAGCGAGCCGAGGATCGAGCGCCATGAACGACCATGGTGATGCGGGCGTTGCGCGACTCCGGTCGGCGGAAGATGCTCACCCCGTTGGAGATGGCCTCGGTGCCGGTGAGCGCCGAGCCGCCGATGGCGAAGGCCCGCAGCACGACGAAGATGGTGGCCCCGTAGAGCAGCCCGCTGCCCGGCGTGCCCGATCGTGCACCGTCGGGCTGGTCGGCGGTGCTGGCCGGGATGGCGTGGGCGTGCAGGGTGCCGTCGATCGCCTTGTACGAGCCCGACGACGATCAGGGCCACCATGTTGACGATGAAGAAGTAGGTGGGGACGGCGAAGACCCGGCCCGCCTCCCGGATGCCGCGCAGGTTCCCGTAGGCGAGGAGCAGCACGAGGGCGATGGCGATCTGGGTCGGTGTGCGGGGTCAGGCCCGGGAACGACCGAGGTGATGGCGGCCACCCCGGCGGCCACCGACACCGCCACCGTCAGCGTGTAGTCGATGAGCAGGGACATGGCCGCCACCTGGGCCACGGTCAGGCCGAAGTTCTCGCGGGCCACCACGTAGGCGCCGCCGGCCTTGGTGTAGACCTTCACCACCTCGAGGTACGACAGGGTGACGAAGAACAGCACGAAGATGACGGCGATGGTGATCGGGACGACCAGCGAGAAGGCGGCCACCCCGATGGCGGTGACCAGGGGGATGAGCATCTGCTCGGTGGCGTAGGCCGACGACGAGATGACGTCGGAGGACAGGACGGCCAGGGCCGTGGGCTTGCCCAGTCGCTCCGAGGTCTGGCGGTCGGAGGCGAGCGGCGGGCCGAGCAGGACGTTCTTCAGCCGGTAGCGGAGGGTCTCGGGGAGGTCGACGGTGGCCGTGGGCGTCACCGCCGGCCGCATCCGCGCCCCCGGGCACGCACCGCCGGCGGGGGAGGCTCCCCCGACCCCTCGGGTGCCGGTGCGACCGGATCCGCACCGCCGGTCACCGATGGCTCCACCCCATCAGTAAATCATGGGCGCCGGGCCCCTCCCCACTCCGGGAATCCCCGGAGTGCCCGTGCCCGCCCGAGTGGACGGACCGGCGGCCCGAGGTGAGTTGTGATCTCCCCACGATGCGTGTTGCATGGTTCAGGTGCATATCGTCATCGTGGGATGTGGTCGGGTCGGTTCGGGCCTGGCCATGGGGCTCGTCGAGCAGGGCCACTCGGTCGCCATCATCGACCGCAACGCCAAGGCCTTCCGTCGCCTGCCCACGGACTGGGCCGGGACCACGCATCGTGGGTTCGGGCTTCGACCGCGACGACCTCGACCGGGCCGGGGCCGGCGAGGCCGAGTGCCCTGGCCGCGGTGACCAGCGGCGACAACTCCAACATCCTGACCGTGCGCATCGCCCGGGAGACCTACGAGATCCCCAACGTGGTGGCCCGCATCTACGACCCCCGGCGGGCCGAGATCTACCAGCGCCTCGGCATCCCGACCGTGGCCACCGTGACGTGGACCATCGACCAGGTCCGCCGGCGCCTGCTGCCCGACGAGGTCGACGGCGGAGTGGTCCGACCCGACCGGGACGCTCGTCCCTGGTCGAGCGCGTCGCTGCCCGAGCGACTGGGCCGGGCGAGCGCCTGGCCGACCTCGAGCATGCCCGGCGAGGCTCAGCCGTGGTGGCGGTCACCCGGGCCGGCGTGCCCCGGCTCGACTGCGCGCGACCTGGTCGGCCAGGAGGGCGACGTGCTCCACCTGCCGGTCGCTCGACGACGCCCTGGAGCGAGCTCGACGCGACCTGCTCGGCCGGCGACGCGGCCGGGCACGCGGCCGACGGCCCGGCGGCGGCCGTCGTGAAGGTCGCCATCGCCGGAGCCGGCAGCGTCGGCACGGCCATCGCCACCGACCTCCACGCCGGGGGCCACGACGTGCTGGTCATCGAGCAGGACCCCGAGCTGGTGAGCCCGGATCCGCGGCGACCTCGACATCACCTGGGTCGCGGCCGACGCCTGCGAGGTCTCGCTCGCTCGACGCCGCCGGGCTGGCCACCGTCGACGTGGTGGTGGCGGCCACCGGCGACGACGAGGACAACCTGGTCATCTCGCTGCTGGCCAAGCAGGAGTTCGCCGTGCCCCGGGTGGTGGCCCGGGTCAACCACCCGAAGAACCAGTGGCTGTTCAACGAGAGCTGGGGCGTCGACGTCTCGGTGTCCACCCCGCAGCTGCTCACCGCCCTGGTCGAGGAGGCGGTCTCGGTGGGCTCGCTGGTCCGACTGCTCCAGTTCGAGGGCGGCAACGCCCACCTGGTCGAGGTCACCCTGGCCGAGGACTCGCCGGCCAGCGGCGCTGCCGCTCGCCGACCTCGGCGTTCCCCCGGGACGCCACCGTGGTGGCCGTGGTGCGCGACGACCGCCTGATCGTGCCCCGGGGCGACACCCGCGCTGGCCATCGGCGACGAGGTGCTCGTGCTGGTCACCGCCGACGCCGGAGGACGCGGTCGCAGCACGTCTGCTGGTCGGGGCGGCCTGAGCACCGGTGATGGAGGCGGCCTTCTTCGATCTCGACAAGACGGTCATCGCCAAGGCCTCCATCGCCGCCTTCGGCCGCCCTCTCTACCGGGGCGGGCTGATCAACCGGCGCCTGGTGGCCCGGGCCCTCGTCGTCCCAGCTCATCTACCTCCACCTCGGGGCCAGCGAGCAGAAGCTGGCCCGGGTGCGCGAGTCGATGCTCACCCTGACCAAGGGCTGGGACCGCGACCAGGTCCGCGAGATCGTGCGCGAGACGCTGCGAGGAGACGATCGAGCCGATCATCTACGCCGAGGCGCTCGAGCTCATCGAGGCCCACCGGGCCGCCGGCCACCGGGTCTACCTGGTCTCGGCCTCGCCCGAGGAGATCGTCCTGCCGCTGGCCGAGCACCTCGGCGTCGACGGCGCCATCTGCCAGCCGGGCCGTGGTCGACGAGCGAGGGGCGCTACACCGGGCGAGATGGAGTTCTACGCCTACGGCCCGTTCAAGGCCGAGGCCATGCGGGAGCTGGCCGAGCGCGAGGGGCTCGACCTGGCCGAGTCCTCGCGCCTACTCGGACTCGGACACCGACCTCCCCATGCTCGAGGCGGTCGGGCCACCCGGTGGCGGTCAACCCCGACCGGGTCCTGGCCAAGGTGGCCCGCGAGCGCGAGCTGGGAGGTGCGTGCAGTTCACCAAGCCGGTCCGGCTCCGCGACCGGGTGGGCGTGCCCACGCCGGTCGGTGACGCCGAGCCGCGGCCGGGGTCGCCGCGGCCGCTCATCCTGTGGCGCGCTGGTGGCCTGGCGGCTGGCCGCGCCACCAGGCGGCGGCCGCGACGGCTGAGCCGGCCGGCTGCCGTCGGCCAGCCGGACCGACCGGCCGGAGGCAGCTGCTCGGCGCCGGGCGCCCGGGTTGCTCAGGCGTCGGGCGGAGCCGCTTGGCGGCGACGACGCCGAGGGCAACCAGGATGGCGAGGATCAGAAGCTTCTTCATGGAGCGAGATGGTATCGCGCTCCGACGGCGTGCGCCGCCCCGATCGGGCCGTCGCCGACCGCGGCGGTCCGACGGCGGCCCGGCCGGGCTCAGACGGTGAGGAGGTCCCGGGCGCCGGTGTCCGAGGACGGGTGGCGCAGCTTCGACATGGCCCGGGCCTCGATCTGGCGGATCCGCTCGCGGGTCAGGTTGAAGTGCTCGCCGACCTCCTCGAGGGTCCGCGGCTCGCCCCGGTCGAGGCCGAAGCGCAGCCGCAGGATCTCGCGCTCACGCTCGTCGAGCGGCGAGAGCAGCCGGCCGATCTCCTCGGGCAGCAGCGAGACCGCGGCCACCTCGAAGGGCGACTCGGCCGAGCGGTCCTCGACCACGTCGCCCAGCTCGGCGTCGCCGTCCTCGCGGAGCGGCTCGGACAGCGACAGCGGCTCGGCCCGGAAGCGCAGGGCCTCGACCAGCTTGTCCTCGGGCATCTCGACCTCGGCGCCCAGCTCGGCCAGCGTGGCCGGCCGGCCGACTTGAGCTCGAGGCGGGCCTGGGCCTTCTGCACCCGGGCCAGGGTGTCGCCGGCGTGGACGGGGAGGCGGATGGTCCGGCCCGGTGTTGGCGATGCCCCGGGTGATGGCCTGGCGGATCCACCAGGTGGCGTAGGTGGAGAACTTGAAGCCCTTGCGCCAGTCGAACTTCTCGACGGCGTGCATCAGGCCGAGGTTGCCCTCCTGGATGAGGTCGAGCAGCGGCAGGCCGGAGGCCTGGTACTTCTTGGCGATCGACACCACCAGACGGAGGTTCGACTGCACGAAGGTCTGCTGGGCCTGCTCGCCCTCCAGGGCGGTCCGGCGCAGCTCGCGCTTCTTGGCCGGGGTCAGGCCCTTGGGCGCCGTGGCCACGTCGGCCTCGGCGTCCCGGCCGGCCTCGATGGCCTGGGCCAGGCGGACCTCGTCGTCCTTGGTCAGCAGCGGGTACTGGCCGATGTCGGTCAGATAGAGCCGGACCAGATCTTCGTCGTCTCGCTCGAGGCGCTCCTTGGCCAACTTCACCGGGTCCTTCGTTTTCCCCACCAGAGTGGGGGACGGCCAACCCTCAGCGGTGCCCCTCGGTCGCAACCGGTGGTCGATGCAGCGGGTCTGGCGCTTTCGGGCGCAACGATTGCTGCTTTCGAAGTTTACCGGACGCGTCAAGCCCTTCAGTCGGTTTTGGCCGGGGACGACCCCATTGACGAGGTCACTCCCCTGGTACGGGCCCCGGAATGGCCACCAGACCGGAGGTCGCCCCGGCCCCCACCACCACCGCTTCGAGTCGTTCGAGGAACTCGTAGACGGCGGCGACGTCATGGGGTCGGCTGACCAGGCGTTCCACCAGGCGCTCGCCGGCGTGCCAGTCCTCGGTCTCGTCGTTGAGCACCAGACGGAGGGCCCGGGCCACCGGCGCGTCGGTCATCGGGCTGACCACCCGGAGATGACGCTCGTAGCTGGTCACCAGCCTGGGCAGGACGACCCGGTACAGCCCGGCCAGCCGGGGCAGGGCCCCGGGGTGCCCGAAATCGTCCTCCTCGGCCGGCGGCCACAGGGAGCCGGGGCCGTGGGCGGGCGGCGCCACTCCGGAGAGGGCGGCGAAGAGGGCGGTGGTCGGGGCCGACGGCGTGGTCCACCCGTCGGGGTCGGCTCCGGCCAGCACCGGCAGGCGCTCGGCCCACAGCTCGGCGTGCCAGGCGTGGCGCATGCTCTGGGCGTCCAGGTGGACCTGGACGGCGGCGATGGGCATGTCGGTGACCCACTCGCCCAGCAGCCGGTAGAGGGCGTGCTCGATCCACCGGTACTCCCCGACGAGACCGGCCGCGGCGTCCAGGGTCAGGGGGGACACGACCGGCGACCCGGCGCCGACCGGACCGAGCGGCACAGTTCCGCCGTCGACAGGGCTCGTGAGGTCAGACAACCGCCGGGGCCTCCCCGCTCGGACCGCCCGAAGGCGCGGCTTCGGTCCCGGAGCCGGCTGCCCGGTCGCCCACCGGCGTACCCGGTGCGGCGCTCGACCGGTAGTGGTTGGTGATGGGCATGCGACGATCCTTGCCGAAGGCCTTGCGCCGTGATCCGGACCCCCGGGGGCATCTGGCGCCGCTTGTACTCGGCCCGGTCGACCAGCCCGACCACCCGGTCCACCGCGTCGGCGTCGAACCCGTCGGCGACCAGGTCGTCGGCCGACCGGTCGCCCTCCACGTACCCGGCCACCACCGGGTCGAGCACCTCGTAGGGCGGCAGCGACTCGTCGTCGCGCTGGTCGGGCCGCAGCTCGGCCGACGGCGCCTTGCTCAGCACGGCTCGGGGATGAGGTCGAAACCGGCCATCCGCGTTGCGGTACCGGCACAGCTCGTACACGAGCGTCTTGGGCACGTCCTTGATGACGGCGAACCCGCCGGCCGAGTCGCCGTACAGGGTGGAGTAGCCGGTCGCCATCTCGCTCTTGTTGCCCGTGGTGAGCACGATCCACCCCCTGGCGTTGGACAGCGCCATGAGGAGCACGCCCCGGATCCGGGACTGGAGGTTCTCGTCGGTGAGGCCGGTGGGCTCGTCGCCCGAGGAGCGGCGACAGCGAAGCGGCGAAGGCCTGGTGGGCCGGCTCGATGGCCACCGTGACGAGGTCGATGCCCAGGTTGGCGGCCAGCGCCACCGCGTCGTCGACCGAACCGCTCGCTCGAGTAGCGCGACGGCATGGTCACCCCGTGGACGTGGTCGGGTCCGAGGGCGTCGACGGCGACCGCCGCCACCAGCGAGGAGTCGATCCCGCCGGACAGCCCGATGACCGCGTCGGTGAACCCGTTCTTGGCCAGGTAGTCGCGGGTGCCGAGGACCAGCGCCTGCGTAGACCTCGGCCTCGGGGCCGAGCAGCGGAGCCACCCGCGCCCGTCCGTGGCGCGCCGGCCGGCGAGCGGGTCTCGGTGCTCACCACGGTGGCCCCGGGCCGGCTCCCCGTCCGGTCGCCGCGACCTCGACGTCCAGATCCACCACGAGGACCTCTTCGGCGAACTGGCCGGCCGACGCCACCACCGTGCCGTCGGCCCCCACGACCAACGAGGCGCCGTCGAAGACCAGCTCGTCCTGGCCGCCGACCTGGTTCACGTAGACGATGGCGCAGCCCGTCTCGGTCACCCGCTCCGCCAGCACGGCCAGGCGCTCCTGGCGCCGACCCTGCGAGTAGGGCGAGGCGTTGAGGTTGACGACGAGCCCGGCGCCGGCCGCGGCCTGGTCGGCCATGGGCCCGCCGGCGAACCACATGTCCTCGCAGATGGACACCCCGACCGGCACCCCGGCGACCACGAAGCCGGTCGGCGGGCCCGTGGCCCGGCGTGAACCAGCGCTGCTCGTCGAACACCCCGTAGTTGGGGAGGAGGCGCTTGGCGTAGCGGCCCAGTACCCGGCCCTCCGGCGCAGACCGCGGCGGCGTTGAGCAGATGGCCCGCCGGGTCGGTGTCGACGATAGCCGACCACCGCCGCGCAGGCTCCGGTGGCCGCGGCGATCCGCGCGAACACGGCTCGAGGTTGTCGGCCACGAAGGCCGGCCGGCTCGAGCAGGTCCTCGGGCGGGTAGCCGGTGATGGTCAGCTCGGGGAACGCCGCCAGGTCGGCCCCGGCCGCCTCGGCCCTGGCCAGGGCGGACAGCACCCGGTCGGCGTTCCCGCCGAGGTCGCCGACCACCGTGTTGATCTGGCAGCGGCGACGCGCACTCGACCCATCGTCCCAGCCTACCGGGGCTGCTGCCTGGTCTTTTCCCCCGTCCGAGCGGCTCGCACCCCCAACCCGGACCGTCCTGCCCGCGTTGTTCATGCTCCGTTCACAATAGGGTAACGGCGCAGAAATGGCCCGCTGCGATAGTGGTCTGGTCCTTCGACGGCCACCCTGTCGTGGCCCCGAGACGGTCTGTTCGGCGAACGGCCGACTACCGGCGGGGGTGCACGGGGTGGGATCGTGGGGTGTCCAGGCGGGTTGCGAGGCCGGTACCCGGCGCCGCCGGGGAGCATTGGACGACACGGGACGTCGGGCAGTAGTAGAAGCAGTGGCAGCACAGCAATCGAGAAGTGACGAAGGAGTGCATGTGCCGTACCAAGCTGAGTACATCTGGATCGACGGGACCGAGCCGTCCCCGCTCGCTCCGCAGCAAGACCAAGGTCGTCGCCGACGGCAAGGAGCCCGGGCATCTGGGGCTTCGACGGCTCGAGCACCAACCAGGCCCTGGGGCACGACTCCGACTGCGTCCTCCGGCCGGTGTTCGTCGTCCCCGACCCCCTGCGCGGCCCGAACGACAAGCTGGTCATGTGCGAGGTCGAGCTGACCGACTTCACTCCGCACCCCACCAACACCCGGGCCAAGCTGCGCGGCCGTGGTCGAGAAGTTCGCGCGACCAGGAGCCGATGTTCGGGATCGAGCAGGAGTACACCTTCTTCAAGGACGGTCGGCCGCTCGGCTGGCCGGCCATCGGCTACCCCGCCCCACAGGGCCCGTACTACTGCGGCGTGGGCGGCGACAAGATGCCGGGGCGGGAGATCGTCGAGCGCCACACGGCCGCCTGCATCGACGCCGGCCTGGGCATCGAGGGCACCAACGCCGAGGTCATGATGGGCCAGTGGGAGTTCCAGGTCGGCGTGCTCTCGCCGCTCGACGTCGCCGACCAGCTGTGGGTGGCCCGCTGGCTGCTGTTCCGCATCGCCGAGGACTTCGGGGTGTACGCCACCCTCGAGCCCAAGCCCATCCTCGGCGACTGGAACGGCGCGGGCGCCCACACCAACTTCTCCACCAAGGCCATGCGCGAGGACGGGCGGCTGGGACGCCATCATCGCCGGCTGCGAGGCCCTCGGGAAGAAGATCGACGAGCACATCGCCGTCTACGGCGTCGGCATCGAGAGCCGGCTGACCGGCGCCCACGAGACCGCCCACTTCACCAAGTTCAGCTACGGGACCTCGGACCGGGGCGCCTCCATCCGCATCCCGTGGGCCGTGGCCAAGGCCAAGAAGGGCTGGCTGGAGGACCGGCGGCCCAACGCCAACATGGACCCCTACCAGGTCACCGCCGTCATCACCGAGACCGTCTGCACCGACGCGGCGGGGGGCTGACGACGACCGGGACCGCGGGCTGCCTCCCCCCCAGGGCACGCCCCGCCGCCCGGGCCGTCGTCAGCCTTGGCGAACAGCGCCGGGCCTCACGACCCGGTTCTGTTCGCCCGTGTCGCCGCCCGATCGCCCGACCCCCCTCCGGCCTGCGACAATGACTGCATCAGCACCGAACACCGCCCCGCCGGCCCGACGCGCTCGGGGGTACCCGACGCCATGAGGAGCCAAGAGGAGTACGTGCTCCGGACGGTCGAGGAGCGCGGCATCCGCTTCGTCCAGCTGTGGTTCACCGACGTGCTGGGGACGCCCAAGGCCTTCAACATCACCCCGGCCGAGCTGGAGAACGCCCTCGACGAGGGCATGACCTTCGACGGCTCGGCCATCGACGGGTTCAGCCGGGTCCAGGAGAGCGACGTGCTGGCCCGACCGGACCCCAACACCTTCCAGCTGCTGCCCTGGCACGCACGACGGACGCACGGCCAGGTGGCCCGGGTCTTCTGCGACATCGTCAACCTCGACGGCGTCGCCGTTCGAGGGCGATCCCCGCCACGTCCTGCGCCGCGACCCTCGAGCGGGCCCACGACCGCGGGTTCACCTTCTTCGCCGCCCCCGAGATCGAGTTCTTCTACTTCGCCGACGCCGACCCGGCCAAGCCGCCCGGTCACCCTCGACTCGGGCTCCTACTTCGACCTGACGGTGGCCGACCGGACCAGCGACATGCGCCAGCGCACCGTGCTCACGCTCGAGGAGATGGGCATCCCCGTCGAGCACGCCCAGCACGAGGACGCGCCCAGCCAGCACGAGATCGACCTGCGCTACACCGACGCCCTGACCATGGCCGACACGGTGATGACGGTGCGCACTGGTGGTCAAGGAGATGGCCCGCCAGCAGGGCGTGTTCGCCAGCTTCATGCCCAAGCCGCTGGCCGGCGTGCAGGGCTCGGGCATGCACACCCACATCTCCCTGTGGCGAGGGCGAGCACCAACGCCTTCGTCGACGACGAGCGACCGCGTACGGGCTCTCCGAGGTGGCCGACGGGTTCATCGCCGGCCTGCTGCGCCACGCCCGCGAGATCACCGCGGTCACCAACCAGTGGGTGAACTCCTACAAGCGGCTGGTCGTCCGGCTACGAGGCCCCGGTCCACGTCAGCTGGGCCCGCAACAACCGCTCCGCCCTGGTGCGGGTGCCGGTGGTCAAGACGGGCAAGTCCGAGTCGACCCGGGTCGAGTACCGCGCGCCCGACAGCGCCTGCAATCCGTACCTGACCTTCGCGGTGATCCTGGCCGCCGGCCTGCGAGGGCATCGAGAAGGGCTACGACGCTGCCTCCCGAGGCCGACGACAACCTCTTCGCCCTCACCCCCGAGGAGCTGGCCAACAAGGGCATCGCTCCACCTGCCCGGCAGCCTGCACGAGGCCGTCGACGCGATGGAGGGCTCCGAGCTCCTGGCCGACACCCTCGGGGAGCACGTCTTCGAGTGGTTCATCCGCAACAAGCGGGCGGAGTGGGCCGACTACAAGGCCCACGTGACCCAGTTCGAGCTGGACCGCTACCTGCCGCTGCTGTAACCAGGCCGACCGTCCGACCGGCATCCCGAACAGGAAGGGGGAGACCGCCATGGAACCGCTGCTCTGCTTCCCCGCCGTGCCGCCCGCCGTCGGTGACCGGCGTCCTCGAGCGCGGTCCGGCTACCGCGTGGCGGGGCATCGACGAAGCCCGAGGCGGCCGAGATCGACGAGCCCGAGGACGGGTGGTCGGGCGCGGTGATCTGCAGCGGCGTGGACCCCGTCGGGGCCTTCCTCCTCTGCCGGCACCTCCGCAAGCGGGAGGTGCCCCTGGCCCCGGTCATGGTGGTGGTCCCGCCCGAGCAGCTGGGCGAGCTCGAGCTCCGCGACGACCTCTTCGACGACCTGTGCCTGGAGCCCGTCAACCCCGACGAGCTCAGCGGCCCGGCTGGCCCACCTGTTCTGGCGCACCGGCCGCGGGCTGCGGCCCGACCTCTCGAGTACGGCCCGCTGGTCCTGAACCTCGAGACCTACCAGGCCGCGGTGGCCGGCCGGGTGCTCGACCTGACCTACATGGAGTACGAGCTGCTCCGCTTCCTGGCCGCCCACCCGGGCAAGGTGTTCACCCGCGAGACGCTGCTCAGCCGGGTCTGGGGCTACGAGTACTACGGCGGCGCCCGCACGGTCGACGTCCACGTCCGGCGGCTGCGGGCCAAGCTGGGCGAGGAGCACGCCCACCTGATCCAGACCGTCCGGTCGGTCGGCTACCGCTTCGGCCAGACCAACTGGACGCCCGTAGCCGGGCCGTCGGCCCCGTCGTCAGGCCGGGCGGTGGGCCCACACCTCGACCTCGACGGCGGCCCCCATCGGCAGGGCGGCCACGCCCACCACCGACCGGGCCGGGCGGTGGTCGCCGAAGAACCGCGACGTAGGCCTCGTTGACGGCGGCGTAGCTCGGCCAGGTCGGTGGCGAACACCGTGGTCTTGACGATGTCGGTGATGCCGGCCCCGTGCTCGGCCAGTAGCCGTTCGACGTTGGCCAGGGCCTGGGTCAGCTGCTCGGGGGCCCCGCCCTCCACCAGCGTCGGTGGTCCGACCCCGTCGGCGGCCAGGCCCAGCTGACCGGAGGTGATCAGCCACGGCCCGGCCGAGACGATGGGGGTGTAGGGACCGATCGGGGTGCTCATGGACGGGACCTCTGATGGGGCGGGCTGGGCCGACGGACGGTCAGCCTAGGCCCGTCCCGGTCCGGCCGGAGCCCCACTCAGCGCCGCCCGGAGCCCGCGCGGTCGACCGGCCAGGCCCCGACCAGCCCGTCGGCCAGCCACCGGGCCGCGGCCACCGCGGCGAACACCGCGTCGGAGCCGTTGACCGCCGGCCCGTCGGGGCCGGGTCGAGCGCCACCGTGACCGGCGGGCATGGCCCGGGCCGCCAGGATGCCGAAGGAGCGCATGGTCAGGTCCCGCACCGTGCCCTCGGCGTCGACCGCGATCCCTTCGGTCCGTACCCAGCCCAGGGCCTGGTGGGCGGCGCCGATGCAGTAGGAGCGCAGGACGATCTCGTCCAGCACCTCGCCGGCCTCCACCGCCACCTCGACGGAGTCGTCGGTGCGGCAGCGGGCCACCGCCCTGCCCCCGGTCGGCCCCACCACCTCGACGGGTACGTCGCGGTGGGCCCCGGGACCGTGGGCGTCGAGGGCCCGGGCCGCCGCCGTCAGCACGGCGGCCTCCGCCCACACCGCCGCCCGCAGGTCGAGAGCGCGGTCGGGGGGCCGGCCAGCGGCACCGGCTCGACGTCGAGCCCGGGAGCCACCGATGCCACCCGGGCGGTCATGGCGGCCCACTGCCCCGGATCGACACCGTCGGGGCCGACACCGACCCGCAGGACCCCCGCTCCGTCGGCCGTCGATCCCAGCGCCCACCGGCGGCCGTTTGGGCCCGAGACGGACCACGTCCTCCCGGGACCACAGGACCCGGACGGGACGGCCATAGCGGTCGGCCAGCCGACGGGCGTCGGTCGGCCACCGGCGAGTGCAGCTTGCCGCCGAACGCCCCGCCGTTGCCGTAGGGGGAGGCGGGCGACTGGCCCGGTCGGCACCACGAGGCGTCGGGCTCCACGTAGGCCGGCTCGACCCAGGTCGTCCGCAGGGTCAGCAGCCCACCGGCCCTCGGGCACCGCCACCGGGTGGCCGAGGGGCAGGCTGCGTGCTGCGTCCCTGCACCTTGCCGGCCCGGGCCCGGGCTTCGGCCAGCGAGTCGGCCACGGCGTACCCGCCGCGGCCGTCGGGCACCGCCACCAGGGCGTCGGGCGGGCTGCCGTCGTCGGCGAAGCCGGCCGTCGCCGAGCACGACCGGCGGTCCCGACGCGCTGGGCCACCCCGCCTTCGATCCCGGCCCGGACCGACGGCCCGATCGAGGTCACGGTGGGCGCCGGGGAACCGTCGGGTCCCCGGCCCCCAAGCCGAGCACCCGCGCGGGCGGCCTCCTCGATGGTCTGCCAGCCGGTGCACCGGCACAGGTGGGCCAGCAGGGCCTGGTCGACCCTCGCCGGTCGGGACGGGGGCGCCGCCGGCCAGGGCGGCCAGGCGCATCACGATGCCCGGGGTGCAGAAGCCGCACTGGCTGCCGCCGGTGGCCACCAACGCCTCGGCCCACCGGCGACGGGTGTCCTCGGGGAGGCCGTCGAGGGTGGTCACCTCCCTGCCCGGCCAGTCGCCGCACCGGGGTCACACAGGCCACCCGGGGGGCACCGTCCACCCACACCGTGCAGCAGCCGCACTGGCCCTGGGGGCTGCAGCCGTCCTTGACCGACCGGATGCCCAGCTCGTCGCGCAAGCACGTCGAGCAGGGAGGCGCCGTCGTCACGCTACCTCGACGTCGGCGCCGTCGACGCGCAGCCGGATCAGGGATTCAGCGGATCAGCTGAACGACGAGCCGCAGCCGCAGGTGCGGGAGGCGTTGGGGTTGGTCACGTGGAACCCGGCTCCCTGCAGGCCGTCGCTGTAGTCGAGGGTCGAGCCCTTGAGCAGGTCGGCGCTGGTGGGGTCGACCACGACCTTGACCGTGCCGAACTCGCGCACCACGTCGTCCTCGGCCACGTCGGCGTCGAAGAACATCTCGTAGCTGAAGCCCGAGCACCCGCCCGGGCGTACGGCGACGCGCAGGGCGAGGCCGTCGATGTCCTCCTGGGCCAGCAGCTCGGCCACCTTGGACGCGGCGACGTCGCGTCAGCGTGACCGGATTGCGGCTTCTTCCCGATGCTCACGGTCTGCATGGTGGCACTCATCGGCGCTCCTCTTCGATTGCGGCTCGATTGCGGTCCTCGCCGGACGGCGGGCTCGACTCCAAGCTGTGGCGGCGACCGAGCCCGGGAGTCGCCCCCGGCCCACCTCGACGCCTTGTCCACAAGCGTACCCGCGTCCGCCGGGGAGCGGTACAACCCATCGGGTGGTCCGCGGGTCCCGACCGGTAGAATTCCGCAGGTGAGCAGGTCCGACGCCCCCCAACCCGACAGCCGTGCCCCGACAGGCGGGGCCGCGGTCACCGAGGAGGCGGTCCTGGCCGCCCTCCGGGGGGTCGTCGACCCCGAGCTCGGGGCGGACATCGTCGAACTGGGCATGGTCAGCGGGCGTGCGGATCGGCGACGGCGGCGAGGTCGGCCGTCGAGGTGGCCCTCACCGTGGCCGGGTGCCCGCTCGCGCACCCAGATCCGGAGCGACGTGGAGACCCACGTCGGTGCCGTCCCCGGCGTGCGGACCGTCTCGGTCGACACCGGGGTGATGGACGCCGACCAGCGCAAGGCGGTCATGGCCCGCGCCCGGCAGCTGGCCCGAGGACCCGGCGCCGGTCACCGACATCCCCGACACCGCCCGGGTGATCGCCGTCGCCTCGGGCAAGGGCGGGGTCGGGCAAGAGCTCGGTCACCGTCAACCTGGCCGTGGCCCTGGCCCGCCGGGGGCTGACCGTCGGGGTGCTCGACGCCGACATCTGGGGGTTCTCGGTGCCGCGGCTGCTCGGGATGGACGGGCGAGGTCGAGGCCCGCGACAAGAAGATGGTCCCCCTCGAGCGCCGGGTCGGCGACGGGACGCTGCGGGTGCTCTCCATGGGCTTCCTGGCCGACGAGGACAGCGCCATCATGTGGCGGGGGCTGATCCTCAACCGGGCCGTGCAGCAGTTCCTCGAGGACGTCCACTGGGGCGACCTCGACTACCTGCTGATCGACATGCCGCCCGGGCACCGGGCGACATCCAGATGGGCCTGGCCCGGATGCTGCCGCGGACCGAGGTCATCGTGGTCACCACGCCGCCGGTGGCGGCCCAGAAGGTGGCGGCCCGGACCGCCGACATGGCCCGCAAGGGCTACCTGCGGGTGGCCGGGCGTCATCGAGAACATGAGCGACTTCGTCTGCGAGCACGGCACCTCCTACGCCCTCTTCGGCTCAGGAGGGGGTGCCCGGCTGGCCGCCGACGTCGGGGTGCCGCTGATCGGTCAGATCCCCCTGCACCCCTCGGTGGCGGCCGGCGGCGACGCCGGGACCCCGGTGGCCCTCGACGAGGGGCAGCCCCCTGGCCGAGGTGTTCGACGCCATCGCCGAGTCGGTCATCACCATCGTCCCGGTGGTCCCCATGGACGGCTGCAGCGTCCGCCTGCTCGAACGGGTGGAGGCGGCGGTGGAGGCCGGCGCCCCCTGACGGCGAGGCTCCTGACGGCGAGGCCGGTGGCCGCTCAGGCGGATCCGGTCCCGGGACCCCAGGCCTGCCGGGCCAGTTCGGCCAGCGCGGGGTCGATCTGCGATCCCGACGCCATGCGGTCGGCCATGGCCTCCTCATAGCCGGGATCACCCGGCCGCAGGATGAGGATGTGACCGTCCTCGATGAGCACGATCGGCAGCACCGTGGTGACGTGGGTGACCTGACTGGCCCAGGCGACGACGTCGCCGGCGGACGTGAACCCCTCGATGCTCCGAAGGTTGGCAATGGTCGGCGGCAGCAGCTCGATCTCACCGGCCGCCTCACGGGCCAGGGCGTCGTGGGGTCGCACCCAGATGGTGGCGATGGTCTCGGCATCGTCGTGGCGGGCCACCTGACCGACCGGCGCGGCGGTGATGAAGAAGCGGGTGTCGTAGCGTCGCGGGGCCAGCTCCGGTGTGATCCAGTGGCTGACGTAGTGCACGGCGTCGACCACGAGCACCAGGTCCTCCTGGCGGCAGATATCGAGGAGGCCGAGTGTGCCCTGGTTGACGGCGTCACGGTAGGTGGCGAAACGGAGGGCCGCCTCGGGGTCGGATGTGTCCAACAGCGGCCCTCCGGCCCCACCGTGGCTGCGGTGGCGGGCCAGCAACACCCCGGCCTCCTCGAAGCACTCCCGCAGCGCAGCGACCCAGTAGGCCAGGCCCCCGGACTCGACGCCGAGCACCGCGCTGGCTTCGGCGTCGGTCCGACCGCGGCACAGTGCCTCGACGCCGGGACCGTGGTCCTCGGGGTCGACCGATCCACCGGGGAACACGAAGGCGCCGGCCACGAATTCGGATGCCAGGTTCCGGCGGAGCATGCACACCTCGACCGTGGAGCCACCCTCCTCGTCCACGGCGTCCCGGATCAGCATCAGGGTGGCGGCAGGCTGGATGGGAACGGGCACCGGCTCAGGCTACCGCCGCCCCTCCCGGCCGGACCGGTGGGCGTGACGCCGGCCGTGACGGCCGTGTCTCCTAGGCCCCTGCTCGGGCCGACCGAGGGGTGAGGGCTCCCGAGTCGACCAGGGCGCTGATGGCCAACTCGCCGAACCCGGTCGCATCGGCGATCAGCCACGCGTGGGCCCCGTCGACCACCACTCCGTCCACACCGGCGGCGTGGCGGAGGTCGTCGAAGGCCGACCGGGGCACCAGGCCGTCCCGGTCGGACCAGGCCACCGTGACGGGGATGCCCCATCGGGCGATGGCCCGTACTTCTCGCACCAGGTCGGCCCGACGGATGAACTCACCGGTACGGAACATGCCCAGCGGGTTGCTCACCAGATTGGGGATGAAGTCCTCCAGCAGCACGGGGAGCAGACGGAGCAGGCGCGGCGAGTGGAGGAGGTCGGTCGAGAGGTGCCGCCCCCAGTCCCAGAACGGTCGCTGCACCATGGTGCGCATCTCGTTGGGGAAGAGGGCCCAGGTCGGGCTGCCGATGGCGTTGGCCAGCAGCAGGGCGGCGACCCGCCACGGCTGTTCGTACGTGAACGCGGTGGCGACCCCTCCCCCGAACGAGTGCCCGGCCACCAGTGCCACGTCACTCTGGCCCACGGCGTCGAGGAAGCGGCCGACCCAGGTGGCGTACCCGGCGAAGGTGCGGTGTTCCGGGGCCAGTTCATGGGTCCCGCCGAATCCCGGGAGCGCCGGCGCGTAGACCCGGCAGCCGGCCTGGGCCATGGCCTGGACGGGCGCCCGATAGGCATTGGGACGGAGCCCCCAGCCGTGGAGGAACAGGGCGGCCGGTCCGGTGCCGCTGACGCCGTAGCTGACCCGGTGCCCGTCGACCTCCACCTGTTCCCAACGGATCCCCGGCGCAGCGCCGGCCCCCGCGGACGGCTGCGGTGGCACCAACTCCCCCCGCCCCTGTCCATCTCCCGACATGGCCGGTCAGTGTAGGCCCTCACACCGCTCCAGCAGCCGATCCCCCGCCTAACCGCCACGGTCAGTGGGCGTCCGGTCTCCCCCGCCGGCCCGCCCCGTGCCCCGGTCACCAGGCCCGGCCGACCCCGGCCTGGCGGACCTGGCGATTACGCTTCCTCCGACAACTCCACGAATCGGGGACTGCGGAACCATGGCACAGGACCAAATCAAGAACCCCAGCGGGGGGAACAAGCCCAAGCCCGGCACCACCTCCGGCGGAAACGGGGGACAGAGCGCCAAGGACCGGAGCAGGGCCCAGAGCCGCCCGGTGTCGGGCAAGGCTCCCGCCGGAAGGTCGGGCAAGGCCAGCGCCAACAACAAGACCGGGGGCAACAAGCCCAAGCCGAAGCCGGGGGGCCGGCCGGCGGCCACCCCCGCCCCCCGCCGGGTGTCCGGGGCCATGATGGCCTGGGGGGCGGTGGGGCTGGTGGTCGTGATCATCGTGGTGCTGGTCGTGGTGAAGGCCAGCAGCAACTCGAGCAACAACACCGCCTATACACCGGTCACCGCCGCGCCGGCCTCGGTGGTGCACGACGTGACCAACATCCCCGAGTCCGTCTACAACACCGTCGGTGTCAACTCGCCGTCAGTCCCGGTGACGCCTCCCACCATCCTGTCCAACCAGCCCCCGATGACCCTCGACGGCAAGTCACCGGCCATGCTCTACTTCGGCGCCGAGTACTGCCCCTACTGCGCCGCCGAGCGGTGGGCCATCACCGCAGCCCTGTCGCGCTTCGGTACGTGGTCGGACCTCAAGATCACCGCGTCGTCGCACACCGACGTCAACCCGGAGACCCACACCTTCAGCTTCCATGGGGCCACCCTCACCAGCCAGTACATCACCTTCAAGGGCGTCGAGCAGTACACCAACGTGCCGACGTCGACCCCGGGCGCCTACACCAACCTGCAGAACCCCACGCCCCAGGAGAAGGCCAACATCCTCAAGTACAGCAGTTCCAAGTTCAACCCCAACGCCACCTCCAGCGGCGGGGTCTCGTTCCCCTACGTCAACATCAACAACGTGGCCCTCTTCTCCGGGGCCAGCTACAGTCCGGGCGTCCTGGCCGGGCAGACCTGGGACCAGATCGCCAGCGGGCTGAGCGATCCGTCCAACCCGGCCACCCAGGCCATCGTCACCACGGCGAACTACATGTCGGCGGCCATCTGCGCCAGTACCGACCACGCTCCCGCCTCGGTCTGCACCAGCTCCGGGGTGAAGGCTGCGGCCAAAGCCCTGAAGCTGGGCTGATCGGTCCAGCCGAGGAGGACGACGGTGACCACGCTGCGGTGGCAGCCCATCGCCACCCTGGTGTTGAGCGTCGCCGGCTTGGGGATCGCCACCTACCTGACCATCACCCACTTCGACAAGGTGGCCCTGGTCTGCTCGGACAGCGGGGCCATCAATTGCACCAAGGTCACCACCAGCCCCCAGTCGGTGATCTTCGGGATCCCCGTGGCCATGCTCGGGCTGGCGTTCTTCATTCCCATGATCGCCCTGTGCCTGCCGCCGGCCTGGCGGAGTGCCGACCGTCGGATCCATCTGGCCCGGCTGATCCTCTCGGTGACCGGGGTGGGCATGATCATCTACCTGATCATCGCCGAGCTGTTCATCATCAAGGCCATCTGCCTGTGGTGTTCGGGGGTGCACGTGATCACCTTCCTGCTGTTCGTCGTCATCGTGACGGCATCACCGGTGGTCCTGGCCCCGGGCTACGGAACGGACGCCGGTGACGAGTACGACGAGTACGACGACGAGGGGTAGGGGCGGCCGTCCGGGCGGAGCGCCATGACCGACCGCCAGGAGCCGTCCGCCGCGGGGCCCGGTCCCCCCGACGACGTCGCCCCGGCCGACCCCGCGGCACGCGGTACGGCCGGGACCCCCGGCTCCGCCCGGCCTCCCCGCAACCGGACGGCCCGATTCGCCTGGGGCTCGCTGGCCGTCCTCCTGGTGGCGGTGATCGGCCTGGTCACGTACGCCCTCACCGACCCCCCGGTGACCCTGGAAACGGTCCAGCGCACCACCGCCGCGCCCGAGGTGGTGGCCCAGCTGGCCAAGGTCCCGGCCTCGGTCTTCGACACCGTCGGCGCCGCCGCCCCGGACACCACTCTGGCCGCCCCCGCCGTGCTGTCCGGGCAGCCCCCCCTGCAGTCGGCCGGGAAGCCCGAGGTCCTCTACGTGGGCGCCGAGTACTGCCCGTTCTGTGGGGCCGAACGCTGGCCCTTGATCGTGGCGCTGTCCCGGTTCGGACGCTTCACCGGACTGAAGAACATGCAGTCGGCCCCGCTCTCGGTGTTCCCCGGGACGCAGACCTTCAGCTTCGTGGGTGCCGGCTATGCCAGCCGGTACCTGGCGTTCAGCGGCGTCGAGCTGTACTCGGACGCCGTCAACGGCCGGGGTTCGTTCGCCCGCATCGCCACCTTGACTCCGGTCCAGGCCTTCACCGTGGCCCGTTACGGCGGGCGGTCGGCGGCCGGGGCCGCATCGGGCACCTACCCGTTCGTCGACGTCGGCAACCGCATGGTCACGACCACCTCGGCCTTCAGCCCCGCCGTCCTGATCAAGCAGTCCCAGGCGGCCATTGCCGGGGGCCTGAGCCAGGCGGACAATCCGATCACCCAGGCCGTGGTGGCCTCGGCCAATCAACTGACCGCCGGGATGTGTGCGGTCACCGGGCAGCAGCCCGCCTCGGTCTGCACCAGCAGGGGTGTCCGCGACGCCGCGGCCTCGCTCGGGATGGGCTAGTTCAGGCTCGGCTCGGTCGGCGACCGGACCGACGCCGCGCCGGGCTCAGCCGGCGCGCCGGTCAGAGATCTGCTTGCGCTCCATCTCGTTGAGCCCGCCCCAGATGCCGTGGGGTTCGTGGATCCGGATGGCGTAGTCGAGGCACTCGGCCCGCACCACGCACGACTGGCAGATGGACTTGGCCCGGTCCTCGCGCTGCAGCTTCTCCTCTTTGCGTTCCGCATGGGCCGGCGGGAAGAAGATCTCCGCCTCCGGCCCGCGACACGCAGCCCTCAGCTGCCATGTGTCCAGCGCATGCTCCACGTGCCCTACTCCCCCTTCAAGCCCCCCTGGCATCCTCCACGAACGGAACGTACTCGCGCCCATGAGCGGAAACAAGGGGTCTGACCAGGATTTCTCAGCTACCGGCTCGCGGTGCCCACGCCGAGGACGGCCGCCGACACGGATCGTGAGAATCCGCACCTGGCTGGGGCCCCGACCAGGGGGGCGGACACTACGCTCCTGGGGGTCATGGAGATCAGCACCTTCTGTAGTCAGAGCCGGGTCCTGATCGTGGCCGGCAAGGGTGGTGTGGGGAAGACCACGATGGTGGCCGCCCTGGCCCACATGGCCGCCCTGGCCGGTCTGTCGGTCCTGGTCGTCGAGCTCGAGGGCCGCTCCGGGGTGGCCACGGCCTTCGGCAGCGACGAGCCGCTGGACTACGCCGGATCGGTGCTCCGGGCCGCGGGGGCGGAGGCGGACGACGGGGACGACATCAGCCGGAAAATCCCCAGAGGCACCGTGCGGGCCCGGACCATCACCCCCGACGACGCCCTGCTCGAGTACTTGGCCGACCACGGCATGCGCCGGATCTCCAAGCGGTTGCTGTCCTCGGGGATCGTCGACATCGTGGCCGGAGCCATCCCCGGCATCCGGGACATCCTGGTGCTGGGCAAGGTCAAGCAGATCGAGCGCAGCGGCATCGCCGACCTGGTCCTGGTGGACGCCCCGGCCACCGGTCACACCATGACCTTCCTGTCCTCGGCCAGCGGCCTGCTCGACGCCGCCCGAGGCGGGCCCATCCGGTCCCAGGCCGCCGACGTGGTGGCCCTGCTCTCCGATCCGGCCCGCTGCCAGGTCGCCCTGGTCACGCTGCCCGAGGAGATGCCGGTCAACGAGGTGATCGAAGCCGCCTACCAGCTCGAGGACAAGGTGGGCATCGCCCTCGGCCCGGTCATCGTGAACGGCTGCTATCCCGCCCTCGACGCCGTGGAGACCTCGGCGGACCAGGCCGTCGCGACGCCGGGGTCAGACTGGAGCCCGAGCTGGTGGAGGCGCTCGAGCAGGCCCGGCGGTTCCGGCGGACTCGTCAGGAGCTCCAGGGCGAGCAGTTGCGCCGGCTGGCCCACGAGCTCCCCCTGGCCCAGCTGCGCGTGCCCTACCTGTTCACCGCCTCCATCGGGCCGGCTGAGCTCGACGTGCTGAGCACCGCCCTGGCCTCGGGGGTCGAGGCCCTCCACGACGCGGCGCCGGTCTCACCGTGACGACGGAGACCACCACGGCCGGGCCGGGGACCACCATCGACCGGGTGGCCCGGGAGCGATCGATCGTCATCTGCTGCGGATCGGGCGGGGTGGGCAAGACCACCACGGCGGCCGCCTTCGCCCTCCAGGCCGCACGGCTGGGCCGGCGGGCCTGCGTGGTCACCATCGACCCGGCCCGACGACTGGCCAACGCGCTCGGCCTCGACGACCTCACCAACCAGCCCACCCGGATCGACGGGCCCTGGCCCGGCGAGCTCCACGCCCTCATGCTCGACCCCAAGGGAACCTTCGACGACCTGGTCCGCCGCTACTCGGACTCCGCCGAACAGGCCGAGGACATCAAGGTCAACCGGATCTACCGGAACCTGACCGGGACACTGTCGGGCACCCAGGAGTACATGGCCATGGAGAAGCTCTACGAGCTGGTGGAGGAGGGCGGATTCGACCTGGTGGTGGTGGACACCCCGCCGACCCGCAACGCTCTCGACTTCCTCGATGCTCCGAGGCGTCTGACCCACTTCCTGGAGAACCGCCTGTTCCAGGCCCTCATGAAGCCCACCCGGGCGGGACTCAAGTTCATGGGCGTCGCCGCCCAGGCCCTCCTTCGCACCATCGCCAAGGTGGCCGGGGCCGACATCGTCCGCGACGCCGTCTCCTTCTTCCAGGCCTTCGAGGGTATGGAGGAGGGGTTCCGTACCCGGGCGGCCCGGGTGCGCGAACTCCTGGTCCAGCCGGGCACCGCCTTCGTGCTGGTGGCCTCGCCCCGGGCCGACTCGGTGGACGAGGCCGTCCACTTCGCCGGCAAGCTGGCCGAGTCGGACATGTCGGTCACCGCCCTGGTGGTCAATCGGGTCCAGCCCCGGTTCGCCGAGGACGCCCAGCTGGACGCGGTGCGCCGCCAGGCCGCCCGGGCCACGGGCACCGCGCTGGGAGACCTGGTCGACAACCTCGCCGGGTACACGGCGGCCTCCGATCGCGAGGAGCAGGCCTTCGCCGATCTGGTGGCCAAGGTGGCGCCGGCGCCGGTCTACCGGGTACCCCTGCTGAACAGCGACGTCCACGACCTCGACGGCCTGGGCACCATCGCCGACCTCCTGTTCACGTCGTCGGGGCCGTCGGACGCGGTCCCCCCCGGGCCCGTGGGCGTACCCTTTGAGGAGCGCTAACCTGTGCCGGTGCGCACCATCCTCGTGGCCAGCGACGCCCCGTCGGTACGGGCCGAGGTGGCGGCCATCGCCGGCCGACCGGACGTCACCATCCGCGAGGCCCGGTCCGGGCCGGCGGTGATGGCCGAGGTGGCCGAGTCCCTCCCCGACTTGGTCGTGGTGGACCTCCAGATGGGCAACATGGGCGGCATGGCCGTCTGCCTCGAGCTCCGCCTCGAGGCCTCCTACGGCAAGCTCGGGCACGTACCGGTCCTGATGCTCCTCGATCGGCGCCCGGACGTCTTCCTGGCCCGCCGGTCGGGCGCCGAGGGATGGGTGGTCAAGCCTCTCGACCCGATCCGACTCCGCCGGGCCGTGACCTCCCTGCTCGACGGGGGTACCTACTACGACGAGTCCTACCAGCCTCTCTCTGTGGTTTCCACGCCCGTATCCGCCGGCGCCTGACGGCTCCGGCCCAAGAGACAGCGTCACCACCGTGTCCGTGTTCCGACGCCACGAAGACGATCCTCCGCCATCGGGCCGGGAGAGCCGGATGCGGCGCCGCGGCGCCGGGTCGAGGGCCGACGGCGGGGCCGACGCCCAGGAGCAGTTCATCATCGACGCCCTCCACGACCTCCACGACACGGTGGTCCGCGAGGTCATGACTCCCCGGGTCGACGTGGTGGCCCTGTCGATCCCCCTGACCGTCGACGCCGTGACCCAGGCGGTGCGGGAGTCGGGCCACAGCTGCTTCCCGGTCCACGGCGACAACCTCGACGACCTGATCGGGGTGCTCTTCGTCAACGACCTGTTCCGGGCCGGCTGGCAGGTCGGCGGGGCCGACAGCTCCGACCCGGTGGGGAGACCGGCCGCTCCGGACCCGATCGACATCTCCCGACGGCTGCGCCAGCCCTTCCTGGTCCCCGAGTCCCACCTCGTGCTCGAGGTGCTGGCCGAGATGCGCCGGCAGCGTCGAGCCTTCGCCGTGGTGGTGGATGAGCACGGAGGGGTCGAAGGGGTACTCACGGTCAAGGATCTCCTCGGGGCACTGGTCGGGGACCTGCCCGACGAGTTCGACCCCGACGACGAGCCCGACGTGGTGCGGGTGGACGGGAGCCGCTGGCTGGCTGACGGGCGGATGAGCGTGGACGACGTGCGCGACCGACTGGACATCAACCTTCCGGAGGGCGAGTACGTGACGTTGGGGGGCTTCCTGTTCGACGGCTTCGGCCACATACCCGCCGAGGGGGAGTCCCTGGACGTCGACGGATGGGAGCTGCTGGTCACCGAGATGGACAAGCGTCGGATCGCCAAGGTGGTGGCCAAGCGCCTCGACCAGCCGGTCCTCCCGCCGGAGGGTGGACGACCCGAGAGCGCCGCCGGCAACCAGCCCACCTCCGTCGGGTAGTCGGCGCCCTGCGCTCCGGACCCAGAACAGCAGCCGGTCCACCGAAGTCGTCGCCCGGCGGTGGTCGGTGGGGCCGTCCGACGTGTCACGGTGCTCGTCGGCCGGGGAACCGGCACGGGCGTCGTCGAGGACCCTCGGGACCCGTGAGCCGGTCGAGCAGGCATTCTGCACGGCTCTGGTACTCGGTTGGGTGGACGGCGTCGATCCCACGGCAGCCGATCGGGGAGCACACGTGAGCGATGCCGGGTTCGAGGGGGCGCCCCGGAGGCTGCGAAACGACGGGAGTCGCCCGGGGAGCGGGTAGCCACCGTCGCAAGAAGACGATTCCAAAGGAGCAGCGACCATGAAGCACATCAGTCTGGGCACCCTCGAGGTCGCCCGCATCGGTCTCGGGACCATGGGAATGTCCACCGCCTACACCGGGGCCGGCCTGGACGACGCCGAGTCCGTCCACACCGTCCACCGAGCGCTCGAGCTCGGGGTGACCCTCATCGACACGGCCGAGATCTACGGGCCGTTCACCAATGAGGAGCTCGTCGGCCGGGCCATCAGCGGCCGACGCGACCAGGTCGTCCTGGCGACCAAGTTCGGCATGGTCTCCCACGGCGCAGGAGGCGGCCCCGGCACCCTCGACAGCTCGCCAACCAACATCCGCACGGCCCTGGAGGGCTCCCTCCGGAGGCTGGGTGTCGACCACATCGACCTCTACTACCAGCACCGGGTCGACCCGAAGGTGCCCATCGAGGACACCGTGGGGACGCTGGCCGAGCTGGTAGCCGAAGGAGCGATCCGGCACATCGGACTCTCCGAGGCCGGCCCCGACACCATCCGCAGGGCCCACGCCGTCCACCCGATCACTGCGTTGCAGTCCGAGTACTCGCTGTGGACCCGGGACCCGGAGGCCAGGACGCGGCCCGTGCTCCGGGAGCTGGGTATCGGGCTGGTGGCCTACTCCCCGTTGGGCCGCGGCATGCTCACGGGGACGGTGCGCTCGATCGACGACTTGTCCGACACGGACTTCCGCAGGACGAACCCACGTTTCACCACGGAGAACTTCCAACGCAACCTGAGCAGTGCCGACGAGGTCTCGTCCGTAGCCGCAGAGGTCGGGTGCACACCGGCGCAGGTTTCGCTGGCCTGGCTACTCGCCCAGGGCGACGACATCGCGCCGATCCCCGGGACCAAACGGGTGTCCCGGGTCGAGGAGAACGTCGCCGCCGACGCCGTCCAGCTCAGTCCCGACCAGCTCGGTCGCCTCGACGGGATCACCCCGGCGGCCGGCGCTCACCACAGCGAAGAGCAGATGCGGCTGATCGAGCGCTGACGCCGCTCGAGGACAGGCGCGGGGCTAGGGCGGCGCATCGAACCTGAGGCATCACGCCGGGGCGACGAGGTGAATCCGGCCTCCCCGAGCTCCGGATTCACCGCAGTGGCACAGAAAGCCCAGGACAACCGTCTGTGGAACTCCGTTGAACGGCGGTCGGGTAACATCTCGCTGGTCAGGGACGGTGTGGATACCCCGCCCTACGACGGGCTGTGGCGCAGCTTGGTTAGCGCGCTGCGTTCGGGACGCAGAGGTCCCCGGTTCAAATCCGGGCAGCCCGACCACTCCAGGCGCCGGTGACCGGTGCGTCGGTCCCGTGCCGTGTGGCGCCGGCCTCGGCTTCCACCGGCGCCTTCCTCGATCGGGCCGGCCTCCGGGGAAACTCAGTTGGACACCTGTCCAATGGAGCTTCTGGACAGGTGTCCAACTCTGTCCTACGATTGCCAGGTGACCAACCAGGGCGGCGCACCGTGACCTCCGGATCGGGACTGGGCCGCCTGAACCACGACGAGCTGGCCCTCCTCACCCCCGAGTACCTGCTGGCCGGCCATCTGATCGACCGCGCCGGCATGCCCCACCTGATCGGAGCCCTCGGACGGGAGGCCATGCGCGACATCGCCATCGAGGAGTGGATGGGGGCCAGCCCCGTCTACACCCGCAGGATGCAGCGGGCCCTGGGATTCGAGGGCGACTCGGTCGAGACCGTGTTCAAGGGGATGCAGATCGACGTCGGCGCACCGCCCCAGTTCATGGACTTCCGCTACCGGGTCGTCGACCACGATCACGGTGAGTTCTGGCTCGACCACTGCGGGGCCCTGATGGACGTCGAGCCGCTCGGCCCCGACTACGTCGTGGCCATGTGCCACGACATCGAGGACCCGACGTTCGAGGCGACCGCCATCGCCACCAACCCCAGGGCCCAGGTCCGCCCGATCCACCGCCCCCCTCGAGTGCCCGCCGACCGGACCCCGCACTGCCACTGGACGGTGACCATCGCCGACACCCACCCGCCCCTCGCCGTCCCGGCGCAGGCCGAGGTCTTGGCGGCTACGCGGGCAGCCAATCTCGACCTGGCCCCGATCGATCCCGGCGACCCCGGTCGCCACGACTACTCCGGTCCGCTGCTGGCCGACCTCCAGTTCTCGGATTGGTCGGCGTCGGCGCTGCGGCGGATCATCGACGAGGTGTGCCTCCAGGGCCACCTGCTGGCCCTCTCGTTCCTGGCCGCCACGGCCCGGAGGGCAGGGGGGCCCGCCGCGGCAGTGGACTTCGGCCGGCGACAATTCACCGGAGTGGCCGGGGTGGCGGCGGACCGTCTCCGGGACGCGCTGGGACTTCCCCCGACCCTGACGGGTGCGGCCCGGCTGCTCACGCTGCATCCCGGTCTCCAGCCGTACGACTACGTCGGCGCCGACGTCGAGCTCGGCGACCGCCTGGTGCTCCGGCTGGGCCGCGACACCGACGCGACGGTCGACGGCGCCTGGCCGTCGATGCTCGACGGCGACCATCTGGCTCCTTTGGATGCCATGCTCCGGTCCATCGACCCGCACCTCCGGTGCGAGGCCACCGCCGACGATGACGACGGGCTGGTGGTGGAGGTGGTGCGGGGCACCACCGAGGTCCCGCTGGCCGACGAAGTCGTGCTCACCCGGTTCAGCACCGGGACCACCCACCGGTTCGTCGACCGGGGCACCCCCGTCGCTCTCCGGCCGAGCCGGCCCGGAGGGAGCTGAGCCGGTCGCCGACCGGCAACTACCCGGAGCCGGGAGTCAGGGACGCGGTGACGCAGTCGCCGCTTCGAGCAGCGACCAACGGGACGCCAACCGATCGAACTCCTTGTACGCGAGCACGATCTCGTCGGTGACCAGCGCGATCCCGGCCAGGGCGGTGTCGAGGCGTTCGGAGGGCGTCGTCGGGTCGCCGTCGCTGTGGTGAATGTCGGATTCGGTCATGGTGATCCACGGTACCGGCCCGGCGAATCCGGATGGCGGATGAGGTCCGAATCCGGCGGATCCCGCCTCCCGGCCGGGCCGTACCCTGTTACCGGGTGTTGGGCAATGGCCGTTGCGCAACGCCTATGGACAAATCGCTCAAGCTCCGCCACGGGCCGGACGAAGAACCAGGGTGGCACTCTTCGTGCGGTCTGCACCGCCAGGGCTGCCTGACCGATGCAGTCCCCTACCCGTCCATTCCCATTTCACAGAAACGAGCCAGCCATGAGTGAGCAGCCACCCACGACCACGTCGAAGAGGCAGCGCCGGGCCGTACTGGCCGGGCTCTTCGCCGTCTCGGTCGGCCTGATGACCACCGCCGGCGTCTACGCGGCCCTGTCCGGCGTGGCCACCGGGTCGGAGTCGGTGACCTCGGGGACCCTCAATCTGACCCTGAGCGCCGATGTGGGCGCCGGGTTCTCGAACTTCGTTGCCCCGATGGCCCCCGGCGACACCGACAACGTGTACGTCAACCTGAACAACACCGGCACCCTGGCCACCGCGGCCGGGATGACCCTGTGGGTGGCCGGATCGCCGGGCAACGCCCTGACCAACGGGACCGCCCCGGGCGAGGGCCTCACCGTCACGGCCACCCAGTGCTCGGTGGCCTGGACCCTGGCCACCGGCGTCTGCTCGGGTTCCACCACCCCGATCCTGGCCTCGACCCAGATCAGCACCATGAACACCTCGGGCACGGCCGTCTCGCTGGCCAACGTCCCGGCCCTGGCCGCCTCCATCGGCAAGGTGGCCCACGTCCAGGTGAGCCTGGGCCTGGTGGGCACGGAGACGTCCGTCAACGGCGTGGCCCCGAGCCCGACCATCCAGGGCCTGTCCACCACGCTCACCTACACCTTCACCGAGCAGCAGCGGACCGGCGTCACCACCAACCAGTAGGCGTCGAGGCCACCACCATGCAGTACCTCGGCAACACGGCAGGCAGGACGGTCGCCACGGCGGCCGTCCTGCTCGTTGCCGGGCTGGCGTTCCCGGTGGGCGCCGGCGCCGCCGCCCACCGGGGGACGGCGACTGGAAGCCAGTCGGTTACGAGCGCCACGTGGAGGGCGACGGCCTCGGTGACCTCCATGACCTTCACCACCAACACGGACCAGACGTCGGCGATCACCAATACCGGCACCGTGACCCTGTCAGCCATCAGCTACAAGGTCACCGTGTCCAAACCGGCCGGCGGAAATCCCTCCTTCAAGGTCTTCGCCTGCGCGGTGGCCTGGGTCTCCAACCTGTGCAGCGGCGGGGCGGGAACCCAGGCGGGTGGCACCCTGGCCAAGAACACCACGACGACCGTGACGTCGACGGTGGTGCCGGCCGTCGGAGGCAAGGTCTACCTCCAGGTGGAGCCGACCGGCGTGACCACGTCGACCACGGTGACGCTCGGGACGTCGATCTCGTCTCCCGGTCAGCTCCGGGCGGCGGTGAAGACCAACCAGTAGCGGCGCGGGGCGACAGCCCCGTCTGGCCCGCCGGCCGCTACTCGGCGACGGCGGATCTCCGGATCTTCTTGCAGGACAGGCCCAGCGACTCGAGGGCCTCTCCGGTGGCCCGGGCGGGAACGGTCACCTCGACCGGCGCCTCCCAGGCAGTGTCCTCCTCCTGCGTGGCGAGGTGCAGGGTCTGGTCGAATCCGACCCGCAACTCGACCTCCCCGATGCGGACGGTGACGTTCCGGTCGAGGAGCATCCGACAGCAGAGCCCGCGGAGCTCCACGAGCAGCTCCTCGCGGTCGTGGCTGAACAGCTCGAGGCCGTCCTCGACCAGATCCGCCATCGGTGCCGCGTCGTCCGGCGGGTGCAGCACCGCCACCGCGGCGCTGTCCAGTCGTTCGGCGCGCTTGGACGGGACCAGTCCCGTGGAGACCCCGAGGGCCAGCTGGGCCAGTTGGCGGGTGACCCGCTCGACCTCGGCCGCCCCCTCCTCTGCGGCGTGCAGCTCGACGCTGATGATGTCCGGGAGGTCCACCCCCTGCTCCGGTCCGCCCAGGAGGACGTCCACCCGCTCCGAGAGGGCCAGCACGTCCCGCAGGTCCTGCTCGAGGCGGTCCAGCAGCTTGGGGAGCCCGGGCGCGGGGATGGGGTCGTCGCCACCCTGGAACCGCACCTCTTCGACCTCGGCGGCCAGGCTCTTCCCCAGGAGCCACGCCCTCGAGGCCCGCAGTCCCGCCGCATTGGCTCTGTTGCCCACGCATTCGTCTGCCATGTCACGCCCCCCGCTCCGGACCGATCGGGCCACCCTGCCGTGGATCAAGTATCCCGCCCCCCGGCGGGTAGGACCAGGTCCTGAGGTCTCCACGGTGGCCGGTGAACACCAAGAGTGAGATCAGTAGGATCATCTCACGGAGCGTGGCGGAATGGGCGGCATCCGATGGAGCCCGAAAGTCGGCCGGCGGCGGGCCCGGCGGCCCGGACGCCGACGGAAGCGAGGCGATCACCGTCCGGGACGGTGGCACGTGGCAAGGTGGCCGGGTGACCTACGACCACGTGATCTCCGATGTCGTGCAGGTGGTGGAGGCCGTCGGTGCCGGCATCATGATCGTGGGCGGGGCCTGGGCCTTTGCCGACTACGCGCGCTCGATGGTGCTCACGGACAGCGGGCCCGACGCCTACCGGCAGCTCCGTCGCCGGCTGGGCCGGGCCATCCTGCTCGGTCTCGAGGTGTTGATCGTCGGCGACATCGTACGGACCATCATCGTCAGTCCCACCGTCGAGAGCGTCGCCGTCCTCGGGATGATCGTCGCCATCCGCATCGTGCTCAGCTTCTCGCTGGAAGTGGAGGTCGATGGGGTCTGGCCCTGGAACCTCTGGCGCCTGACGCCGACCGAGGGCGACCCCCGGCCGGCCGGCCCCCCGGCGCCGCCCCACTGACACCGTCCCGTCGACCCCCGGGGCCGACAGGGCGTCCGCGTCCCCTTCGGGCCGCAGACCGGGCGCACCGCGGACGTGCGGGCCCGGCTCACTTCCGCTCCTCCCGGACCACCCGGAGCCGGTGCCAGAAGAGGACGGCCACGGCGATGACCACCAGCACGGCGGCCACGTAGCCGGCGTAGCTGAAGGCCTTGAGGACATGGGTGTAGCTGGACCCGAGGGAGTAGCCCACGCTGGTCAGGACGGTGCACCAGATGGCACAGCCGATCACGGTGAACACCAGGAACTTGCCGAGGGCCATCTCCCCCAGGCCGGCGGCGAAGGACACGAAGGACCGGAGCAGGGGGACGAACCGGCCGAAGAGGACCACCGGCTCGCCCCGGCGGGCGAACCAGGCCTCGGCCCGGTCCAGGTCCTTGTGGGTCAACAGCACGTACTTGCCCACGCGGTCGACCAGGGGACGGCCCCCGTAGTAGCCGATCAGGTAGCCGGCCAGGGATCCCAGCACCTCGGCCAGGGTGGCGACCAGGATCACCACCACCAGGTTGAGGTGGTGGGGCTCGTTGGGGATCTGGCCGCTGGCCAGCACCCCGCCGTAGATGATGGCCACCTCGGCACCCACCGGCAGGCCCATGGAGGAGATGAAGCTCAACACGAAGACGGCCAGGTAGCCCCAGGTCTCGAGAAAATGCTCCATCAGACTCCGATGCTCACGTGAGGTCGGGGACGGTCGGCGGCACCGACCGTCGGGGAGGTCACTGCAGCTTCGCCACGAAACCTGACGGACACATGACGCGGACGGCCGGTACCGCGGCGGACCGCGCCGCCGGACGTCCCCGGGTCCGGAGGCCGAGGCCGGGTCGTTCCTGGCGGGGTTGGCGCGCCCGATCCCGAGGTCACCGTGGGTATCGTCGGACGGGGCTGCCCTCCAGCGCGGGGCGCCGCCTCCCCCGAGCGCCAGCCAGGAGCCATGGCCGACTACAAGATCCTCGTACCCCCGCCCAGGCGCCACCGACGACGCTGGATCGCCGGTGGCCTGGCCCTCGTGGTCCTGGCCGTGGCCGTGGGGGCCTTTCTCGTCGGCCGGCACAGCCACTCCACCGGCGCCTCGGCCTCGGCCGGGAGCGGCTCGTCGTCCACCACCACGGCGCCGGCCGCTCCCCTCACCGTGACCTCCACCATCCCGGCCCAGGGTGCCACCCAGGTCCCCTCCGACCAGGCGGTCACCGTCAACCTGTCGGCGCCCGTCTCCCGCGTCATCGGCACTCCCACCTTCTCGCCGCCGGTGGCCGGGTCCTGGCGGCAGGCCGGTCCGAGGACGCTGGTGTTCGACGCCACCGCACCGTTCATCCCCACCACCACCGAGACCCTCACCATCCCGGCCGGGTCGGCCGGGCCCTCCAGCATCCGCGGCGCCGCGCTGGCCGCACCGGTCTCGGTGACCTTCGCCGTGGCCCAGGCCAGCACCGAACGGCTGCAGCAGCTGCTGGCCCAGCTGGGCTATCTCCCGCTGACCTTCACCGCCACCGGGACCCCCACCCCCAACGGCGCCGCCTCCACCCAGCCCGGCACCTTCGCCTGGCGGTGGACCAGCCTTCCTCCCGACCTCACGTCACTGTGGACCGAGGGGAGCGAGAACGTCCTCACCAAGGCCGCGGTCATGACCTTCGAGGACCAGAACGGCCTCACCGTCGACGGCCTGGTCGGGCAGAAGGTCTGGACCGCACTGCTCGACGCCACCGGCAGCGGCAAGACCGACGCCCGCCCCTACAGCTACGTCCTGGTGTCCAAGCAGCTTCCCGAGACGCTCACCCTCTATGAGAACGGTGCGCCCACCATGACCGGCATCGCGGTCAACACGGGGGCGCCGGGGGCCGACACGGTGGACGGCACCTATCCCGTCTTCGAGCACGTGACCAGCTCGCGGATGCAGGGAACCAACCCCGACGGGTCCACCTACGACGATCCCGACGTGCCCTGGGCCAGCTACTTCAACGGGGGAGACGCCCTCCATGGCTTCGTGCGGGCCACCTACGGCTCGCCCCAGAGCAACGGCTGCGTCGAGATGCCCATCGCCACGGCGGCCCAGGTCTGGCCCCTCACCCCCATCGGCACCCTGGTCACGGTGGTGGGTCCGCCCACCTGACCAGCCCGGCCGGCGGCCGGGGCCGGTCGCCCGGCGAGGCCGTAGGATCCGACCGAACCGGATCGGGAGGAGAGACCATGGAGATGGAGTACCGACGGCTGGGGCGGGCCGGCTTGAAGGTCAGCGTGCTGTCGTTCGGCTCGTGGGTGACCTTCGGACCTCAGCTGGCCGGCAGTCTGGCCGAGGACTGTCTGGCCGCGGCCTACGACGCCGGGGTCAACTTCTTCGACAACGCCGAGGCCTACTCGGCCGGCGAGTCGGAGCGGATCATGGGGGAGGCCATCGCCTCCCTCGGGTGGCCCCGGCACACCTACGTGCTCTCCACCAAGCTGTTCTGGGGCCTCCATGACAGCGTCAACATGCGCAACACCCTCAACCGCAAGTACCTGGCGCAGGCCATCGACGGCTCGTTGGAGCGCCTCGGACTCGACTTCGTGGACCTCGTGTACTGCCACCGACCCGACCCCGAGACACCCGTCGAGGAGACGGTGTGGGCCATGTCCGACATGATCACCGCCGGCAAGGCCCTCTACTGGGGAACGTCGGAGTGGTCGGCCGAGCAGCTTCGGGAGGCGTGGGACTTCGCACGACGACAACCACCTGCACCGACCGGTGGTGGAGCAGCCCCAGTACAACCTGCTGTGGCGGGACCGGGTGGAGCAGGAGTACGCCCCGCTCTACGACGGCATCGGTCTCGGCCTGACCACCTGGAGCCCGCTGAGCTCGGGCCTGCTCACCGGCAAGTATCTCGACGGCGTGCCCGAGGGCTCGCGGGCCACCCTGCCCGGCTACGAGTGGCTGGCCGGCCTGCTCACCGACCGGGAGCGGAACGAGAAGGTGCGCGGCCTGCGGACCGTGGCCGAGGAGCTCGACTGCACCCTGGCCCAGCTGGCCATCGCCTGGTGCGCCAAGAACCCCCACGTCTCGACGGTGATCACCGGGGCCAGCCGGGTGGAGCAGGTCCACGAGAACCTGGCCGCCCTCGACGTCCTCCCCAAGCTCACCGATGACGTCATGGGCCGCATCGACAAGATCACCCGCTGAGGCTGCTCGCCCGACCGCTACTCCTCCGGGCGGCGGCGGGTTGCCCGGCGTCGGTGGGACCGCTGGCGTGCGGCGGACCCCTCCAGTGGCGTGCCCTCGAGATCGGCCGCCGCCAGCACCCGGCGGTTGACCTGCCGGGCCAGGTACAGCGAGAAGATGGCCGCCGGGATCTCGATGCAGACCGCCAGGACCAGCGCCTCGAGCACCTGACCTCGCCCGTTGGAGGTGGTGACGTCGAACCAGGCATCCACGAAGAGCAGGGTGGCGGTGGCGGTGGCGGCGAACTGCACCCGCTGGTCGACCCGGAAGGCCATGTAGGCGGTGCGGACGATGACCACCACCAAGAGCACGTCGAACCCGACCCACGCCGCCCGGTAGTGGCGGTCGAGGTTGCGGCTGGGCAGGGTGACGGCCAGGTAGACGATCCACGGGAGCAGGACCACCGCGGCGGCCGTGTACAGCCAGGCCATGCGGTGGGCCCGGTGGCGGCCGACGACGAGCGCCTCCTCCGACCTCGCCGGCGGGGAGCCGTCGGCCTGGAGGTCCCCCGGCGGTCGGTCGTCGGGCCCGCGCTGACTCACGCCCCCAGCCTACGGCTGACCGCCGCGGACCCGGCCGGCGGAGTGTTGCGCCAGGAAGCCCGGTCGGAGCCGGCCCGGCTTGCTCAGCGCATCTCGTCGAGCAGGGAGCCGCGCTCGAGGGCGGCCACCTGGAGGGCCTCCTGGGTGGAGATCCCGACCACCGTGGGGATTCGGGTCCAGTCACCGTCGGCGAGGAGGGACCAGGCCTGGGTGTCGTCGGCCAGATTGAGCTGGAGGATCTGCTCGAGCTGGTCCACGGCGTCGGGGTCGGTGACCGGGATCATGGCCTCCACCCGGCGGTCGAGGTTGCGCCGGCGGAGGTCGGCGGAGCCGATGTAGTAGCTGGCCGGTCCGTTGGCTCCCCCCCCGAACCGGAGGATCCGCGAGTGCTCGAGGAAGCGGCCCACGATGGACCGGACCCGGATGGTCTCGGACAGCCCCGGGACGCCCGGCCGCAGGCAGCAGATGCCGCGGATGATGAGGTCGATGGGCACGCCGGCCTGGGACGCCCGGTAGAGCGCGTCGATGACGGCCACGTCGTCGAGTCCGTTGACCTTGATCACGACGCGACCGTCGGGGCCGGCCAGGGCCTGTTCGTCGATGCAGTCGACCACCCGGTCACGGATGCCACCCGGGGAGGTGACGAGTTCCTGGTAGCGGGGAGGTTGGCTGAATCCGGTGATGTAGTTGAAGAACCGGGTGACGTCCGCCCCGAGCGCCGGCCGGGAGGACAGGATCCCGAGGTCCTCGTACATCCTGGCTGTCTTGGGGTTGTAGTTGCCGGTACCGACGTGGCAGTACAGGCGGACGGCCTCGCCCTCCTGGCGCACCACCAGGGTGGTCTTGGCGTGGGTCTTGAGCCCCATCAGGCCGTAGATCACGTGGGCCCCGGCCTCCTCGAGGGCGCGGGCCCAGCCGATGTTGGCCTCCTCGTCGAAGCGAGCGGTCACCTCCACCAGCACCGCCACCTGCTTGCCGTGCTCGGCCGCGCGGACCAGGGCGGCCACCACCGGGCTGTCGCCGGAGGTCCGGTACAGGCACTGTTTGATGGCCAGGACATTGTGGTCGTCGGCCGCCTCGTTGATCAGCTCCTCGACCGACGCCGAGAACGAGTCGTAGGGATGGTGGACCAGGACGTCCTGGCGGGCCACCACCGAGAAGATGCTCGCCTTCTCGTCCCGCTCCACCGAGGTGAACGCCGCCGGGACCAGCGGGGTCCACGGCTCGTCGTGGAGATCGGGACGGTCGAGGGCGTGGATGGCCCACAGGCAGTCGAGGCCCAGCGGGCCGGCGAACCGGTAGACGTCGTCGGGCCCGAGCCCGAGCTCCTCGGTGAGTCGCTCCACCGGGCCCTCCGAGGTACGGGAGTCGATCTCGAGACGGACCACGGGCAGGAAGCGGCGGCGGCGCAACTCCTCCTGGAGGGCCAGCAGGAGGTCGTCGGCGGCGTCGTCGTCCAGGGCCAGGTCGGCGTCCCGGGTGACCCGGAAGATGCAGGGCTCCCCGACGTCCATGCCCGGGAAGAGCTCGTCGACGAAGGCCACCAGGGTCTGCTCCAGGGGGATGAACCGGTCGCCGCCGGGGAGAGGCAGGAGCCGGGCCACGTTGGGAGGAACCTTGACCCGGGCGAACCGGGAGGTGTCGTCACTCCGGTTGCGCACCTCGACCCCCACGTTCAAGGAGAGGTTGGAGATGTAGGGGAACGGATGGCTGGGGTCGACGGTGAGCGGGGTGACCACGGGGAGGATCAGGCGCTCGAACACCTCGTGCAGGTAGGCCTGGTCACCCCCGTCGAGGGTGTCCCAGTCGCACAGCTCGATCCCTTCGGCCCGGAGGGCCGGGGAGACCTCGTCCAACAAGAGGGTCTCCTGGCGTCGGACCATCCGCTCCAGTGAGTCGCGGACGTCGGTCAGCAGCTGGTCCGGGGTGGCGCCGTTGAGGGCCAGGCTCTTGATGCCGGCCACCACCTGGCGGCGGAGGCCGGCCACCTGGACCTGGAAGAACTCGTCGATCCGCTCGCTGAACAAGATGAGGAATTTGACCCGCTCCAGCAGGGGCAACTCGGTGTCCGCCACCAGATCGAGCAGTCGGTCGTTGAAGTCGAGGTCGGAGAGCTGCCGGGCGAAGAACCGCTGGTGGGCGTCGGGACCACTTCCGGTCTGGGAACCTCGTGCGGTGTCTACGCTCATCGGCCAACGATAGCAACCGCCCGTCGGGCCACCTGAAGGGCCGCCGTCGGAACGACCCTGCGGGCTCGGACCGACCGTCCCGCCCGTCGGACGTCACCCTTGGCGTCGGTCAGAATGGACGCCGGACCAGGGGGCCAGAAAGGCAGCGGATGTGAGCACCGATCGCACCATCGAAGTCATCGTCGAGATCCCCCGGGGCAGTCGCAACAAGTACGAGTACGACCACGAGCGCCAGGTGATGCGGCTGGACCGCAGGCTGTTCTCGGCGACGTTCTACCCGGCCGACTACGGGTTCGTGCCCGACACCCTGGCCGAGGACGGGGACCCACTCGACGTCCTGATCCTCCTGGACGAGCCCACGTTCCCCGGCTGTCTGGTGGAGTGCCGCCCGGTCGGCGTGTTCTGGATGACCGACGAGAAGGGGCCCGACGCCAAGATCATCTCGGTGGCCTGTGGCGACCCCATGTGGGAGTCGGTCACCGACCTCGACGGCCTCCCTCCCCACCTGACCTTCGAGATCGCCCACTTCTTCGATGTCTACAAGGACCTCGAGCCCGACAAGCTCACCAAGGTGGGCGGCTTCGACGGAGTCGAGGCGGCCTGGGAGGAGATCGAGCGGTCCTTCGAACGCGCCCGGACGGCGGGGACCTGAGGACGCCGCGGCGACCGGGGCCAACGGACCGGTCGGTCGGGTCGGCCGGGCGGGCTGCACCGTGGGCTCAGCCGCCGAGCACGTGGGCCCTGCCCGAGGCTCGGGCGACGCCCCCGACCGCTGCCGTCCGGAGCAGGGGGCGTCGACCGACGAAGGTCACGGCGATCCCCATCAGCTCCCGTCGGCATCGAGCTCGATGCCGAGCGCGAGGGCGATCTGGGCGGCTGCCGACACGATGCGGACGTTGCCGACCGTCGGGTTGAGGGCCACCAGCAGCCCGAGGATCTCCTCGGGGGTCACGCCGGCCTCGAGGGCGAAGGCCACCTGAAAGACATAGGAGGCCGGGGCGGCATCAGCGGCGATCAGGGCGGCGATGTTGCACAACGAGTAGGTCCGGGCGTCGAGTCCCGAGGCCTCGAGGTTGTCCAGGCGGGCCTGGAACAGGCCCTCGAGGACGCTCGCATCGTGCTGGGCCACCCCGAGCAGGACACCGCTGGTATCGGCTGAGACGGGCATTCGGTTCCTCCACGGTTCGGACGTGTCTCCACGGAAAATGGGGCGGCGATGCCGGGGTCGAAAAGACCCTTCATGCCGCAGGCCACCCTAACCAACCACCACCGAGATCACCGGCCCACCGGAGCGTGGCCGGATGGACGCCGGCCTGCCGGATGGCGAACCCCGGCCGGCCCTCTCCGAGGCGGAGGCAGCGACGAAGTAGGGTATGGCGGCACTGTTGCTGGCGTAGACGGGAGCGTGCCACCGCGCAATCCCGCGCCGCTCGGGGGTGTAACTCAGTTGGCTAGAGTGCGACCTTTGCAAGGTCGAAGTCGTGGGTTCGAGTCCCATCACCTCCACGCCGTTGTCAGATGTGCATCGCTGTCCCCGGTCGAAGGGCATCATTGCCTGTCGCTGGCAACCCAAGGCAGACGGCGACGTTCGGACCCCGAGACAGGGTGACCGGACCAAGCGTGCCCGCAGGACCGCCGGCCCACACTGCGCGGCTACCGCGCTCAGCGCGACGGGACTTTCGCGTGGGCTCGACTGGAGGAGCCATCGCCAGTGCCGATCGCAGCCACCGGTACGTCGGTGCTCGTGAAGTGATAGGAGCCAGCGCCGACTTCGACAACGGCGTAGTCACCGTCGATGGACGCCGACCTGACCCCTGCCCGCCGACTGAGTGCCATGCCCGACTCGCGGACGTCGTCCAGGGCGGCGGCTGGGATGCTGACCCTCGCCTTCGTGTTGGCCGGCACCGTGACGTTGACCTTGAAGGGCCGGGTTGCGACCGCCGGTCGGCTCCACGCCACTGCAATGGCCCCATGGGGAGTCGGCACCCGTCCCGCTGCGTAGCGCAGTGCATGCAGCGGCACGGTGACGTCGAACGAGGCATATCCCGGGGCCGTAGGGATGACTCCGAGCATCGTCTGCTGGATCGCGACCAGCACGTTCGAGCCGAAGCCGTGTGAACGGCTATCGCCGTTGCCGAAGAGCGAGGCAAGGGGCGGGGTGAGGACATCCTTGTCCTGGGGGTGCCACATCTCCCAAGTGAACGTTCCGCCCTGGGCCAGGATGTTGGCCCAGCCGGGCTCCGACGCGTCCGTCAAGATATGCAGGATGTCGCTGTCCCGGCCGGTGATCCGCAGCGCGTCGAGAACATCGGCGGCACTGACGACCGGCGGGGAGAAGGGCATGCTGAGGATGTAGTTGCTCACGGTCGTCGACGTCGGACGGTGGAACGACCCCGAACTGCACGGCAAGCGCGTTGTCGACCTGCGGCGAGACCGCGCCCGAGCACGTGCACAGGTCGTCGTCTGGCGCAACCGGTCTGCCCTGGGCGTCCAGTCCGTCGGTGTAGTAACCCGCCGGCAGCAGGAGATGGGCGTTGATGGCAGTCGCCAGCTCGTAGGCTCGCTCTCGCTGTTTCGCCACCTCGGCCGCCGGACGGCCGAGGGCGTCCGCCATGTCGGCGACGCGGTTGAACACGTTGTCCGCCAGCAGGTTGAGCTGCGTGTCGGTTGGGAACTGCGGGACATCAGTTGGACCGGGGATGGTCCCGACGAGACCGTTGGAGCCGATGTTGCTCCAGAAGAAGTCCGACACCTTGACCACCACGGGATAGAGCGCTGTCAGCAACGCCCTGTCGCCGGTGTGGATCCAGTACTGCCAGACCCACTCGGGGTAGTACGCAGTCCCCTGGGGGATCTCCTGCGCCCCGAGCGCGGTCGGATAGATCTTGTTGATGGCACCGTTCGGCCAGAAGCGAGCCTGCGACTGGGCGAACTCGAGCAGGTCCTTCCTCGTCAGATTCGTCTCGCCGAAGGCATCCATGGCCGTCTCCGACTCGTTCGCTCCGTCCCCGAGCCACGGGCCCTTCTCCCGCGTGGGGGTGTCGACGAACTGCTCCTGCATCGTGAACAACGCCGAGTGGCGGCCGAGGTCGAAGACCGCGTCCACCGTCTTGTTCGACGATGTGAACGTTCCGGCGTTCTCGTCGGGGACAGCATCGTGCCGGGTGAGGACGACGATGTCCTTCGTGGTGAGAGTCTCGCCCGGGTCGTCGATCTGGAGGTACCGGAAACCGAGGTAGTCGAAGGGGCGGAAGGTCTCGGGACCGCCGCCCCGCTCGACGTAGGAGTAGCTCATGTTCGTGTGCTGGGTCCCCATTGTGGTCGAAACGTCACCCGACCGGTCGAGGAGGTACCCGGCGTGCATCGTCACCCGCCGGCCGGGCAGCCCGTGGCTGAAGGTGACCGATGGGATGGCGGCGTAGACCTTCCCGAAGTCGGCCACGACGGCGCCGGATGCGAGGCGGGACACGGAGACGGCGTGGACCGGCTCGTAGACGATGCGGGTCCGCACGGACACCAGATGAGTCCAGGGTGCGGTGGGATGAGGACCGATCACCATTGCCGGCTGCCACCCCAAGGCCCGTAACCGGCCTTGTCCCAGCCGATCGGCTCGGCCGGGCCGTTGATGTTCTCGGTATAGTCGACGGGGTCGCCCTCCTCGTCGCGCTGGACGCCCGGCAGCCACGCACCCGGCAGGACTTTCCACGTGCCATCGGTGGTGATCACGTCGACCGTGCCGTCGGCGTGCAGCACCGTTATGCGGGCGATGACGCCCGGCGTACCCTCCGGTCGGCCCTTGCCGGGGCCCTGCCAGTCGTAGATGATCCCGAAGGCGTTGGCCTTTCCCGCCTCGAGGAGGTGGGTGATGTCGGTCGTCTCGTAGTACTGCGAGTCCGGGTACGCGTACGCCTCGCCCTTGGCGGCCATCGACCCGTTCACATAGAGCTCGTACTGCTGGTCGGCTGACACGTAGGCACGGGCCCGGACGATAGGAGAGCCGCCGAGCTTCGCCTCCTTCCGGACGTAGCTGTACTCGTCCTTGTTGGCCCAGACGCCGGTGGTGTTCTGGACGTTGAACGTCTCTGGCGTGTCCAATTCCTCGACCGTGGGTCGCTTGATCCAGTCCGCGTGCCAGTCGCCGTCGTCCAAGCCAGTGTCGAACGTCTCTGGCGCGCGCCAGCGGCCCGCTAGCTCCCGAGCCGTCCCAGGTCTGAACCGTCCACCGGTAGGTGGTGTCCGGCGCCAGGGCGCGTCCCCCATACGGCACGAACGCCTGCGCCGCGGACAGGACCTTGCCGCTGTCCCAGACCACCGGTGCCGCGCCGCGTCCCGGGCCGCCGAGAGCGGGGCGGGAGACCACGATGCGGTATGCGCTCTGGACCGCGTCTCGCCGACGGTCGCCGACGTGCCATCCGAAGTAGACGTCGGTCAGCCCAATGCCTACTGGCGCCTCCAGGTCGTCCACGGTCAACGCCAGCGGAGCCCCGGGGCGGCCAGACGTAGCTCCCGCCACGCCGCCGCACGCGAGCGGTGCCACTATCGACATGGCCACGACGACCACAACCAGTACCGCGCGGCCCTGACACCCCACCCGCATCGGCCGAGTATCGCATAGCAACACCCAGGCGGGCCCGGTCACGTCGACCTGGTGCCGAAGAACTCGTGGGCGTAGCTCAGGTCGGAGGCCCGACTCCGGTCGGGGGCACGACTTCCCTGATCGCCAGAGGGGCGGGTTGGCCAGCGGGGTCCGAACGTAGTCCCATGACTTCGGCCGTGGTCCTTGCCGCGAGTGCATCGCCGCCGATCTTCGCGCCAGCTCAGCTTCTCGAGCCGTAGTTCCCCAGGTCAACGGGCCAGGAGGGGCTCGAACACAGTCAGTACCATCACCTCCACCGATGATGTGCGAATTACGAAGTTCCCCCGATAGACGGGATTTGGCCTCCGTTCGCCAACCAGGGCAACAGGCGATGTTCGAACCGCGGAACGGCCGATTTCGTCCGCGGTCACCGCGGCTCGGCATCGGCCTGAGCGAATCGACTCGGGCGGAAGGGCGTCCCGCGACGAGGCCCCTGCGGGGGAGAGTCCTGTTGGTCACCCCAGCCCGCCGGTCAGGTCACCTCAGAGTCCTGCGGTTGCCGTCCCCATCAAAAAGAGGAAGTTGTCCGCATAGAACTGCCGGCGCACATCCTCGCTGGCATCGCCCAACGAGGCCTCGAAGCGCTCGATGGGCCGCCGACCACCCTCGACATGGGGATAGTCCGACGAGAACATCACCAGGTCCGCTCCGGCCTGGCCGATGATCCAACCGACGTCCTCGGTCGGGTAGGGCGTGAAGCGGATCTGGCGGTGGACGTACTCTGACGGGCGCAGGTCGAGCGCACGCAACCGGTCCTCGTGGCGGGCGAAGGCCTCGAACGCGGACTCCATCTGACGCTGCCACGAGGGAACCCAGATCGCCCCCTGCTCGATCACTCCGATCCGCAGTCCCGGGAACCGCTCGAGCACACCGTCGAAGATGAGGGTGGCCAAGGTCTGGGCGGGTGGTCCCGGAATCGCCATGTAGTCGACGGAACGGAAATTCTCGTCACCCCCGTGGAAGTCCGGCGGCACCGGGAGCCCGTTGACGAAGTAGTGGGGGTCGAGCAGTCTTCCGGTCCCGCCAACGTGCAGGACGACGGGGACTCCAGCCTCCTCCGCCCTGGCCCAGACCCCGAACAGGTCGGTGTGGCTGGGCGAGCACGAGGGCGGGCAACCGGAGGCCACGAGGAGCGCCGCCGCGCCGTCGGCCAAGGCCTGCTCGGCAGTCTGGACGGCCCGCACGGGGTCGGCGAGCGGCACATAGCAGGCCGGGAGCAGGCGGCGGTCGACGGAGCAGAACTCGAGCATGCCCCGGTTGTGGGCCCGGGCCGCAGCGTAGGCCAGGTCGAGGTCGCCGCTGTGCTCGAGATCGTGCAGGCGCCCGTTGTGGAACGTGTTGAACATCAACTGGCTTCGGAAGCCCAGGAGGTCGAGCGCCCGGGGGCGGTCCTCGGCGATGAACGAGCCGGTGGCAGCGAAATTCTTCCGTGACATGATCTCGGCATCCTCGACGGTCCGGTACTCGGTGGAGGCGTGGCGCTCCCGCAGACGGTCGAAGGCCACTACGAGATCCGTTTGCTGCTCCCCGGGGCTACCTGTCTGACGCAACTCGTTACCACCCGAGTACGTGAGCACGGGCAGGGCGTCACGGAAGCGGGGCTCGGCGTGGTCCCGGAGCCAGGTGGGGGTCTCCATGATGTGCGCGTCGGCGTCATGGATGACCCGTCCTGTGGCGTACGGCATGCCTCCACCCCTTCGCGCTTTCGACACCAACGGTAGAAGCGTACCCCTCCAGCCGATCGATCCCCGGGGGGCCGCGCCTCGCGGTCGGGCCTCCTCGGCGACAAGTCGGTTGATTCGGATCCGCGATGCAGTGAACCCCCGGGGGCCCCAACGGTCATGCGGGTCTCCTCACCATGTGGCGGACCGGCTCGAGTCCCATCACCCCCGCCTGGTCGGTCCGGCGTCCCGGGCGAGCGGTGTTCACCGCCGACGCTCGCCGCCGACCTGAGCCAACGCCGTCTGCATCCGTCGGACCTCGCCGAGCCGCTCGGACAGCCAGAGCAGCCGGAGGGCGGCGATCAGTCCACCGGTGCGCCCCGATCGGCGGGCCCCGTCCACCGCGGCCAGGAGGGTCGATCGGAGCGAACCACCGATCGGCGCCACCTCCGGGACCCTGACCGGTCGCTTCCCGAAAGCCTCCGTGCACGAGTCGAACCACCGCTCCCGGGCCGCGAATTCCTGCGTCACTTCCCGACCGGCCTCCCGGATGGCCGGCGCCGAGGGTTCGTCGGGCGCCAGAGGGGCCTCGGGCAGGGCGGCCAGGGTCCGGGCCACCAGCCGGACCTCGGCGCTGCCGGTGACCAGACCGGTGATCTCGGGCAGCGCCACCGGCTTGGCCCCGCGTTCGGCCAGGAACTGGCGGAAGGCGTCGTCCAGTCGGTAGGCCGCTCCTTCCGCCGCCCTCCGAGCCGTCGCACCGTCACGCCCCGACGGCGCCACCATCCCGATCTCGGCCACCAGCCAGGCCAGCGCGCCGGCGTACGCCTCGCTGAGGGCCCGGGCCAGCTCGGCCCCCGCCCCCCTCGGCCAGAACAGGAGCCCCACCACCGTGCTCACCCCGACGCCGATGGCCACGTCCTCCACCCGGACCAGGCCCAGTTCGGTACCGACGGGCTCGAGGATGTTGAAGATGATCACCACGGCCACGGTGAATCCGGCCTGACCGGCAGCGAAGGAGATGGCCGAGGGGGCCACCCCGGCCACCAGTACGGCCAGGGGGAGCACCGCCCACAGGAGCGTCAGGTGGTGCCCCAGGGCCACCAAGATCAACGAGCCCACGGCGAACCCGACCACCGTGCCGGCCACGGCCCGCAGGGCGTTGGCCCCGGTGCCGAGGGCATTGGACCGCAGCACGGACATCGTGCCCAGCACCACCCAGAAGCCGTGCCGGACGTCGGTGGCCTCCACCACGGCCACCGCCAGGGCCAGCGCCGTTGCGCCCCGAAGGCTGTTGCGGAACCACACCGAGCGGGAGGTGAGGTGGACCCGTGCGGCTCGCAGCCAGTCGGCCAGGGGGGCCCGGAACCCGGTCGGGCCGCCCGAGCCGGGGTCTCGGGGCACGCTGCCGAGCGCCACCTCCGCGGTCATCTCGGTGGCCACGGCCAGCATCCGCACGGGGTACGTCGGATCTACCGACCACAGCGACTGCTCGTCGGACCCGTCTCCCGCGGCGGCTAGCCCGGTTTCGGAGCGCCGGTCGGCCAGCAGGTGGTGCCATGCCGCGTCCCTCGACGCCCGCCGGGCCGCGGTCATCTGGTCCACGCCGTCGGCCAACCCGTCGAGCACCTCCGTCGCCGTCGGACCGTCTTCCCGATCCACCAGGTCAGCGATCTGCCGGAGCACCCGGGCGATCGAAGCCAGGAGCGTGGCACCCGGACCGTCGGCCGACAGGGTGGACCGGGCCTCCGGCGGGATCAGGGCGTTCTTGCCCACCCACTCCATCCTCGACACCAGGTTGACCAGGGCGTGGTCGGTGGGGCCGGCGCCGGTCGGTCGGTACGGCGTGGCCTCGTACTGGGCGCGGAGCTGGTGCAGGACCGCGTCGGCCCGGTCCCTGGCCGCCGGATCGAGACGACCGTCGGCGTGGGCCTCGACCAATTCGGCCACGGCACGGGCGGCACTGGCCAGGCACCTCCGCAAGGGGTCGTGCCACCGGTCCGACCACACGAGCAGCGCCGCCGGGATGCAGACCGCCCCGGCCAGGGCCCACCCGGCCAGCCGGCTGCCCACGGCGGAGGCGCCGACGGGAACGGCCACGGGCAGGACGAAGGTGAGCAGCGCCGCCGTGGCCCCCACCGCGGCCTGCGGACCGAGCGCACCGGCGAAGAGGACGGCGAACCCGAACACCGCCATGCCGATGATGGCCGGAGCGGCCCGGGTGGAGCACAGCGTCCCGGCGGTGATCAGCACGATGCCGGCGGCGAAGAGTCCGATGTAGGAACGGAGCCGGACCCGGGTCGGGCCTCCGAAGTCGGCGAAGAGTAGGAGGGCGAACGCCCCGAAGACGCTGAACAGGGTGGTCTGTGCGTTCCCGATGCCGAAGTCGGTGACGGCGAACAGCGCGGGCACCAGCACGGCGGCCCGGATCGACCGTTTGGTGGCCCGGAGGCCGGGGTCCCGCAGCTGCCAACGCCCGAGCAGGGTCCGGTGGGCCGAGGGTGACGTCACGCCGGGATCGGGGGTCTCGCCTCCGGCCATCAGACCCCTACCCGGACCGGACCCGGTCGGCGAGGAGCGCGGCCAGTGCCAGCAGTTCGTCCAGCTGCCACGCCTCCGCGCCTCCCGAGCAGGAGGCGATGAACAGGATCCGGTCGATGGTGCCGGCCGCGTAGCGCGACACCCGCACGGCGCCCGCCCCCGCCACCGACTTCTCGTAGATCCAGGTGTTGGGCACGCCGGGGAGGGCGCCGTCGACCACCCCGGCGGCCACCACTTCCTCCTCGGGACCGTTCGTGCCCACGAAGTACCTGGGGGACTGGCGGAGCGAGAGCTCGGCGTCGTCGGCCGTGGCGTAGGGCACCACCTCGGCCCACGCCGATCGGCCGGTGGCGGCCTGCTCGAACGCGCGCCAGGCCGTCACCACCCCGGCCTCACGTGCCCGGCGGCTCTTGTCGCTGTCCGGGTCCAGTTCGCCGGTGACCCAGGTGCGGTCCCGGGTCACCCGCCACCCGGAACCGGGCAGGTGCACCGGGTCCGGGAGCATGGCCAGCGACCGGGCCGCCTCGTCCGTGACCCCGCCGCCGTCGCCTGGGTCTCCGGTCCTCACCATGCCGAGGAGTCTCCCAGATCGTCCCCGGGTCGAGGCCCCCGGTCGGGCCTTCCGAGAAATGTGCCCACCTGCCCTGTACACGGGCAGCGAATTGCGTCACGATCAAAAGGCAGTTCGACGGGGAGGCTGGTTGGCGGACACGGCCCGGCCGGAGAAGTGTCGCGGTGCTACGTGTCGGCCCATCGCAGTCAGAAGGAGGTCCCGAATGACCACCCAGTTCGACGTCCCGCACGCCGACGACGAGCCCGTCGTCGCCCTCTCGGCCGCCGAGTCGGCCCGCCGGCTCGACCGGCTGGCCCCCCTCCTGCACGAGTTGATCGCCTGGGACCTCGTCCGGCAGACCGAGTCGGGGTCCTTCGAGATCCCCGAGGAGGTCCAGGAGCGCCTGTCCCAGCTGACCTCGTTGCAGTCGGGCTCCATCGCCCAGGTCTACGTGGGACGCAAGTGCGGTCGCTGTGGCTCCATGCGGGTGACCCGGATGGTCGAGGGTGTGCGCCTGTGCTCCACCTGCAGCGCCGAGGTCTCGGCGCCGACCGCCGACGCCGAGCCGGAGGCGGCCGGCGGCGGCCGCAAGGGGCACCGTTCGCGTTGGCACCGGAAGGCCGGCTGAGCCCCGAGTTCAGACCAGTCGCCGGTCGGTGGCCCACTTGGTCAGCTCGTGGCGGGTGGACAGCTGGAGCTTGCGCAGTACCGACGAGACGTGGGACTCCACCGTCTTGACCGAGATGACCAGGTCCCTGGCCACCTCCTTGTACGTATAGCCCCGGGCGATCAGGCGGAGCACCTCCCGCTCCCGGGGGGAGAGCTGGTCGAGCTCGGGATCGATCCCCGCCGTCGGGGCGGCCGTGCCTCCCTCGGCGGCGAAGGCGTCGAGGACGAATCCGGCCAGACGAGGCGAGAACACCGCGTCCCCCGCCCCGACCCGGTCCACCGCGGCCAGCAGCTCGGGCCCGGAGATGGTCTTGGTCACGTAGCCCCGGGCGCCGGCACGGATGACGGCGATCACGTCCTCGGGGGCGTCGGAGACCGACAGGGCCAGGAACTGGACCTCCGGGTGCTGGGGCGTGACCCCACGGAGGACCGCCTGACCCCCGCCCCCGGGGAGGTGGACGTCCAGGAGGACCACCTCGGGGAGCCGCTCGTTGATCATCTCGACGGCGGCGGTGGCCTCGTCCGCCTCCCCCACCACGTCCACCGCGTCGCCCAGCTCGGCCCGGACGCCGGCTCGGAACATGGCGTGATCGTCGACCAGGAAGATCCTGGGGCGACTCCCGCCGCTCATCGGGACGGCCGACCCAGGGGCAGGGACAGCTCGACCTCGGCCCCCCGTCCGGAGGCCGACCGGATCACCGCCGATCCCCCGAACCGGGCCATGCGGGCCCGGATCGACTGGGCGATGCCCTGGCGGTCGTCGGGGACGGCGTCGGGGTCGAATCCGCAGCCACGGTCCCGCACGTAGAGCATGACGGTGTCCGGCTCCACCTCGGCGTAGATCGAGATCTGCGAGGCGCCCGACCACTTGGCCGCGTTGACGGTGGCCTCACGGGCCGCCTCCAGCAGGGCCCGTACGCCGTCGGTCAGCGGACTGTCCCCGACCACGACCACCTGTACGGTGACGCCGTGGTCGTTCTCCACCTGGCGCTGGAGGAGGTCGATACCGTCGGTCAGGGTGGCCGCCTCGTCCCCGATGGTGCCCGGTGGGCGTCCGTCGAACAGCCAGGACCGGAGCTCGCGCTCCTGGGCCCGGGCCAGGCGCACCACCTGCCGGGGGTCGTCGGCCGACCGCTGGATGAGGGCCAGGGTCTGGAGCACCGAGTCGTGCACGTGGGCGGCCATCTGGGCCCGCTCCTCGGCCAGTGCCCGGGCCTGCCGCTCGGCGATGAGGTCGCGGACCAGACTCAGCCACCAGGGCCCGAACACCACCACGATGGCCGCCACGACCAGGAGGGAACCGGCGATGGGCCGCAGGGCCGCACCGGTGGGGTGGCCCAGGATCAGCGCCAGCAGGCCGGCCAGGCCCAGGGCCACGCCGACGACGATGCGCAGGGGCAGCGACCACCGGCCGTGGCGACCGCTGTCGGTGCGGAGCATGGGGAGGACGTCGTCGTTGATCCACACCCGCTCGTCCTCGCTGGCATTGCGGCGGATGAGGATGGCGGCGGCGGCGGCCAGGAACACCGGCCAACTGAACGAGCCGACGTACCCGAGGTGGAGGGCGCCCGCCACCACCTGCACCAGGATGAGGGCCGGGACGATGGCCACCACCAGACGCAGGCCCCTCCGGTCGGCCACGGAGCGGCTGAGGATGGTGGTGCTCTCCCCGTCGAGCGGGAGGAGGAGCCACGCTACGGCGTAGACCAGGATGCCGATGCCGCTTCCCAGGGACAGCAGCACGAAGGCGATCCTGACCAGGGTGACGTCGATGCCGGTGGCCTGGGCCAGACCGCCGCACACGCCGGCCAGTACCCGGGTGTCGGTGCTTCGCCGGATGGGACCCTGGAGACGGAACCGGCGGTGGCCCCGCCGTCGACGGCCGTGATGGGCGCGCCACGCCTCGGGTGGGTCCCCCCACGACCCGTGGTACCGACGCCCCCGCCAGCCGTCCGTGGACGTCCCGGGGGGGCCGGGGGGATCGGGCGCCTCGGGCACCGTGGTGCCGGAATCATTGAATTCGGCGATCCCCCGATGATCGCGCACCCCGGTGGCCGCATCCATCAGGGACATCCCTGAGCCCCGGCCCGCGCGGTCAGGGTCCGACCCGGGACCTCCCGGATTCCCCCGGCGGTCCCGCCGGTGCACCGTAGGGGTATGGATACCGGAACCCCACTCCAGACCCCATCGGACCCCCAGGGCCCACCGCCCGACGCAGCCCGGCCCGCGCCGCCGGTGGAGCGCCTCAGCCGGCGCCGTGACGGCCGCATGTTGGCCGGCGTGTGCGGCGGCCTGGCCGACTGGTTCGACGTCGACCCGACCCTGGTCCGGGTGGCCTTCGCCGTCCTGGGCGCACTGGGCGGCCTGGCCGTGCCCATCTATCTGGCCGCCTGGCTGCTCATCCCCGAGGAGGGCACGGACGTCTCGGTGGCCGAGGAGCTGTTGGCCCGCGAGCGATCCCGCTGAGCGTGCGCCACCACCACGAGACCCTCGAAGGGAGCGCAGCGACCATGCACCATCGATTCGATCCGACCCGCGCGTCGGGCTCCGGGTACCGCACCGGGTGGGTCACCGACCCCCACCTGCGGGTGTCCGACGCCGAACGGAACGAGGTGGCCGAGCGGCTCTCCCGGCACTTCGCCGAGGGACGCCTCGACCAGTCCGAGTTCGGCGGGCGCCTGGATCGCGCCACCCGGGCCAAGACCCGCGGCGATCTCGCCGGCCTGTTCGACGACCTGCCCCGGCTGGCCGACGAACCGTCGCCGCCACGCTCCCGTCGCCGGCGGCTGGTGCCGATCCTCCTCGTGGTGGCGCTGGTGGCCGTGGCCGCCGAGTCCGCCCTGTCGCTGGTCCACCTTCCGTGGCTCCTGCTGGTGGTGGCCGGGCTGCTCCTCTGGCATCGGCGGGGGCGCACCCGCCACCGCCACGCACCCTACGACGCCGGTCGATAGCATCGGGCGGGACGGGGACGGCTCCGTCGGGCCGATCACCGCGGCCCGCCGATCCCTGCGAGCCGACAGACGCCACCCCATCCCCGACGCCCCCTGCCGGGCTCGGGCGGCACGACCAGATACCGACCCCATCGACCACTCCCGGGCCAAAGGGCTCCATCCCACAACTCCGGCGCCACCCGCCAAGGAGGGTTCACCATGACGCTCACTGAACAATCGCCGACCGGGGCGCCCGTGCCGCCGGCTCTGCCGGCCGCCCGGGCCGTCGACCTGGTCAAGACCTACGGTTCCGCCGACGCCGTCGTGCAGGCCCTCGACGGGGTGAACGTGGAGTTCGAACGGGGCCGGTTCACCGCCGTCATGGGTCCGTCGGGCTCGGGCAAGTCCACGCTGATGCACTGCATGGCCGGGCTCGACACCCCCACGTCCGGACGCACCTTCATCGGCGACCAGGAGATCGGGCTGCTGGACGATGCCGGCCTGACCCAGCTGCGACGGGACCGGGTCGGCTTCGTCTTCCAGTCGTTCAACCTGGTCCCCACCCTCACCGCCTCGGAGAACATCACCCTGCCGGCCGACCTGGCCGGCCACAAGGTCGACCGGGAGTGGTTCGACTACCTGGTCGGGCAGCTGGGCATCGCCGACCGGCTCTCCCACCGGCCCAACGAGATGTCCGGGGGCCAGCAGCAGCGGGCCGCCTGTGCCCGGGCCCTCATCGGACGGCCCGACCTCGTCTTCGCCGACGAGCCCACCGGGAACCTCGACTCCAACTCCTCCGCGGAGATGCTCGCCTTCCTGCGCCGCTCGGTCACCGAGTTCCAGCAGTCCATCGTCATGGTCACCCACGACGCCCGGGGCGCCGCCTACGCCGACCGAGTGGTCTTCCTGGCCGACGGGAAGGTCGTCGACGAGCTGGTGGGACCCACGGTGGACTCGGTGCTGGAGCGGATGAAACTGCTGGGCAGCTGAGATGTGGAAGGTCACCCGCAAGGGCCTGTTGGCCCACAAGTTCCGTCTGGCGCTGACGGCCGTCGCCATCGTCCTCGGGGTGACCTTCATCTCGGGGACCCTGGTCCTGACCGACACCCTGCACGCCACCTTCACCACGCTGTTCGGCCACATCTACCAGAACGTCGACTTCGAGATCCGGGGTAAGGCCGCCTTCACCGACAACACCGGCGGGGGCGGCGCCGTCCGCAAGCCCATCCCCGATTCGATCGCCGCCGAGGTCCGCCGCATCCCCGGCGTGGCCTACGCCGAGGGCACCGTGGGCGGCTACGCCCAGTTCGTGGCCCCTGACGGCCAGGCCGTCACCACCGGGGGTGCCCCCACCATCGGGCTGTCCTTCGATCCCAACCCGCAGCTCTCGGCTCTGCGGGTGTCGAGCGGGCACGGTCCCACCTCGCTCGAACCAGGTGGCCATGGACGCCGGCACGGCGACCAAGTACCACTTCCACGTGGGCGACCGGGTCCGGATCCTCCTCATCGGGCCGCCCCGGACATTCACCATCTCGGGCATCGTGACCTTCGGGACGGCGAACAACCTGGCCGGGGCCACCCTGGCCGCCTTCGACCTCCCCACCGCCCAGCAGATCCTCGGGGAGCCCGGTCAGCTGTCCGCCGTCGATGTACTGGCCCAACCGGGGGCGGACAAGGCCCAGTTGCAACGGGCCATCGCCAAGACCCTGCCCACCGGGGTGGAGGTGGTCACCGGTCAGACGGTGGCCGACGAGGCCACCAACTCCATCAATCAGGCCCTCTCGTTCTTCTCCACCGCGCTGCTTGGTGTTCGCCTTCATCTCCCTGTTCGTCGGGGGATTCACCATCTTCAACACCTTCTCCATCACCGTGGGCCAGCGCACCCGGGAGCTGGCCCTGCTCCGCATCGTGGGGGCCAGCCGGCGCCAGGTGTTCCGCTCCGTCCTCATCGAGGCCCTGCTCCTCGGCCTGGTGGCCTCGCTGGTGGGCCTGGGCCTGGGCGTGCTGGCCGCCCTGGGCCTCGAGGCCCTGCTCAAGGGGTTCGGCATCACCCTGCCCACCGGCCCCCTGGTCTTCGCCTCCCGGACGGTCATCGCCGCCCTGGTCGTCGGCGTCGGTGTCACCGTCGTGTCGGCCATCGGCCCGGCCCGGCGCGCCGTCCGGATCCCACCGGTGGCCGCCCTGGCCGACCACCGCAGCGACCAGGCCGAGTCGTCCCGGCGACGGATCGTGATCGGGTCGGTGGTCGCCGTGCTCGGCATCGTCGCCCTGATCCTCGGGACTGACCAAACCGGCCATCCAGCTGGTCGGGCTCGGCGCGGTGGCCATCTTCCTCGGCATCGGGATGCTGGCCCCGGTGGTCGCCCGCCCCATGTCCAGCGTCATCGGACGGCCCCTGGCCCGCCTGCTGGGGATCCCGGGCCGGCTGGGACGGGAGAACTCCATGCGCAGCCCCCGGCGCACGGCCCAGACCTCGTCGGCCCTCATGGTGGGCCTGGCCCTGGTGTCGACCATCGCCGTGTTCGGGGCTTCGTTGTCCAAGTCGGCCACCAGCAGCGTCGACAACGCGGTGCGGGCCGACTACATCATCACCAGCTCGTCGACCGGGGGGACCGGCGGGTTCTCGGCCTCGGTGGCCGAGGCGGCGTCGACCGTCCCCGGCGTGTCGGCCACCTCCACCGTCTACAACGGCGAGTTCGAAGTCCGGCGCTCGCTGGCCACCCTCACCGCCATCTCGACCCATCGCCTGTCCGACACCGTCATCCTGCGGATGGACGCCGGGACGGGGCCCCCGGCCCTGGCCGCCGGCCGCCTGCTCATCGACTCGAACACGGCCAACACCAAACACCTCGTGGTGGGATCGGTGGTGCCGGTGAAGTTCGCCCAGACCGGCACCTCGACCATGCGGGTCGGCGGCATCTTCAAGCCCAACGCCCTCCTGGGCAGCTACGTCGTGGGTGACGGCTTCTTCCTGGCCCACTTCGACCGGCCGCTGCCGGTGGCCGTGCTCCTCGACACCGGAGGGAGCACGGCGGCCACCACCCGGGCGGTCAAGGATGGCCTGTCGGCCTATCCCAACCTCAAGGTCCAGACGCGGGCCGAGTTCCAGAAGTCCCAGCAGGCCCAGGTCAACCAGTTGCTGGGCCTGGTCTACGCCCTGCTGGCCCTGGCCGTGCTCATCGCCCTCATCGGCATCGTGAACACCCTGATGCTCTCGGTGTTCGAGCGCACCCACGAGATCGGCCTGCTACGGGCGGTCGGGATGAAGCGGCGCCAGATACGGGCGATGATCCGGTCCGAATCGGTCATCCTCTCGCTGTTCGGCGCCATCATCGGGGTGGTGGTGGGCACGGCCCTGGGTGTGGCGTTCGCCGCCTCGCTGAAGCAGCAGGGCATCACCGACCTGGTCATCCCGTTCGGGAGCCTGGTCGTGTTCCTGGTACTGGCCGCCCTGCTGGGGCTGGCCGCGGCCAGTTGGCCGGCCCGGCGGGCGTCCAAACTCGACGTGCTGGCCGCCATCGCCGCCGACTGACCGGGCGCGGACCCGGGCGCCGGTCGGGCCGGTGGTCAGCTCAGGCCGACTGCTGGAGCTGCTCCAGGTCGATCCGGGTGTCGGAGGCGTGCGAGGTCAACGTACGGCCCAGCCCGTCCAGCACGGCGTAGGCGGCCCTGACGTAGCGGTCGCCGGACACCCAGAACGGGAGGTGCCGAGGGGGCCGGATGCCGATCTCGACCGAGCGGTCGGTCCACCGGGTCATCTCCACGACCACGCTCAGCGGGGTCCGCAGGCGTCCGAATCGCAGCGTGGCCCGGCGGGCCTCGTCGGGGAACCCGATCATGCCCACGGGGACCTGCCGGAGCTGGGAGATGGTCAGCTGGGCCCCCGGCACCTCGACGTCCAGCGGGAACTGGACGCGCTTCCAGGCCGGGTCGGTGCACTCGATGAGCTTCGAGGCGTAGATGGTGGTGGGGACGGTGCGTCTCGTCGTACATGGGGTTCGTTCCTTCGCTGGTGAGTCCGGCCTCCGACGGGCCGGATCGCCTTCATCTCCAGTGTCCCGGGCGGGTACCTTATCTGTCAAACAGTTGAAACAGATGTGGATAATCATTATTCCCGATAGCAGCCGGCCGCCGGGCGGTGCGACTGTGGAAGAGTGCAGCGATGTCCCGGATCGTGATGGTGCACGGAGCAGGCAACGACCTCTGGGGACCGGCCTCCATCAAGTCACGGTGGTTCCCGGCCCTCGCCGACGGCCTGGCCTGGCACGGGGTGGTCGTCGAAGAGCGCGACGTGACGGTGGCCTTCTACGGCGACGTGTTCCGCAGGGACCCCGAAGACGGGTACGAGCCGCCGGTGGACGCGGCCGCCGCCATCGCCACCGTCGAGGAGCTGGTCCAACGGATGGACCCCCACGTCGACCTGGCCGAGCTGACCAAGCTGCTGACCGAGCACCACTTCGACCGGCTGCTGGCCCAGGCCGCCGCCTACCTCCAGCAGCCGTCCCTCCGCCTCGCCGCGCGGGCCCGGATGGAGGCCGCCGTCGGTGCCGACACCCGGGTCGTGGTGGCCCACTCCCTGGGCACGGTCGTCTCGTACGAGGCCCTGTGCGCCCATCCCGAGTGGCCCGTCACCGACTACGTCACCATCGGCTGCCCGCTGGCCGGTGACGTCATCCGGGACCGACTCGACCCCTGCCCGGCCGAAGGCATGAGCCCGTGGCCCGGATCGGTCCTCCGGTGGACCAACATCGCCGATCCCGACGACCCGGCCGCCCGGACCACCCCCGGCGGGCGCTTCCGTGGGGACGTCATCGAGTACGAGGTGGACAACGGCCACCGGGTCCACGACCCCGAGCCGTACCTCAACAACCGGTGGACCGGCCGGGCCGTGGCCGCCGGCCTGGCCGGGCGCTGAACCGGCGCTCGGCCCGCCCCGGTCGTCCCCGCGGCACCTCGAGCCGCACACCCCGGGCATCCGGACCTCCGCACATCCTGGGACTTTTGGCACTTTCCGGAGCCGGCGGCCCGGCCGAGGATGGACAGGAGGGGATGGAATGAAGGGAGGCTGCCATGGTATCGACCGACTGGGAGCAGGGGTTGGGAGGGGCCCGGCCCGTGGACGACTTGGTCGTCGAGGAGCTGGTCCACCAGGTGGCGGCCACCATCGACAAGCTGTCGGCCCACCGCTCCGAGCTGTCCGCCGGTGACGGCTGGGTCAACGTCGATGCCGCTCTCTCCGATCTCTACCGGGCCATGATCACACTGCAACACCTCGACCAGGCGCCCGTGCGGACCGTCGCCTGAGGCCGACACCGGCGGGAGGGACCTTCGACCCTTCCCTGGCGGTCGTCGGGCCGACAGGCTTGCACCATGGATCGATCCGACCGACGCCCTGAAGGGCGGCGCGCCCAGGCATGAGCAAGCAGGTCTCCACTCCTCCGACCCAGGACAAGGGTGCCCCAGTGGCGCCTCCGCCACCGCCGGCGTGGCGACACTTCCTCTGGCTGGCCGCGCTTTTGATATTCGTCACCCTCCTGTTCGTCCTCCCGGCGTTCAAGGCCCAGAAGACCGTGACGCTGAGCTACTCCCAGTTCATGGGGGACGTGTCGGCCCACAAGGTGAAGACCGTGACCATCCAGACCAGCGGCACCGCCTCGGGGACGCTGTCCGCGGGAGGCGACTACACCACGGTGATCCCATCCCAGGCCGGCGAGGCGTTCCTGGCCCAGCTCCAGAAGGCCGACATCCAGGTGACGGCGGAGGCCTCGGGCACCTCGTTCGGCTCCGAGATCCTCTCCTGGGTGTTCCTGTTCCTCCCATTCCTCGTGCTCGGCTACCTGTGGTGGCGCCTCTCCAAGGGGGCGATGGGACGGATGCAGGGAGCGCTCGGGGTCGGACGCTCCAACGCCAAGGTCTTCGACGAGGAGCGCCCGAAGACGACCTTCGCCGACGTGGCCGGCTACGAGGGGGTCAAGGTCGAGGTCCGCGAGGTGGTCGACTTCCTCCAGCAGCCTGAGCGGTTCGCGCGGGCCGGCGCCATGGCTCCTCGGGGCGTCCTGATGGTCGGGCCGCCGGGGACCGGCAAGACCCTGCTGGCCCGGGCCGTGGCCGGGGAGGCCCGGGTGCCGTTCTTCTCCGTCACCGGCTCGAGCTTCGTCGAGATGTTCGTGGGGGTTGGTGCGGCACGGGTTCGCGACCTCTTCCAGGAGGCGCGCAAACAGGCACCGGCCATCATCTTCCTGGACGAGATCGACGCCATCGGGCAGCGTCGGGGCGGCTCGGGGGTGGTGGTCTCGAACGACGAGCGGGAGCAGACCCTCAACCAGCTGCTCTCGGAGATGGACGGCTTCGATCCGGCCACCGGCATCGTGGTACTGGCGGCCACCAACCGGCCGGAGGTGCTGGATCCCGCCCTCCTGCGTCCGGGCCGGTTCGACCGCCAGGTGACCATCCCGCTCCCGACGCTGCCCGAGCGCGTCGAGATCCTCCGGGTCCACGCTCGGGGCAAGAAGCTGGATCGGGCCGTGGACCTCCAGGTGGTGGCGCGGGGGACTCCCGGCTTCTCCGGGGCGGATCTGGCCAACCTGGTCAACGAGGCGGCCATCAACGCCGTGCGGGCCGACCGGGACGTGCTCATCGCGTCTGACTTCGCCGACGCCCGGGACCGGATCATCCTGGGCCGTCGGGAGGGGTCGAACGTGCTGATCCCCGAGGAGAAGCACGCGGTGGCCGTGCACGAGGCGGGGCACGCACTGGTGGCGGCGTACTCCGATCGGGCCGACCCCATCGCCAAGGTGACCATCCTTCCGGCCGGGCAGACCCTCGGGGTCACCGAACAGCTGCCCCTGGTGGAGCGTCACCTCTACGCCGAGGACTACCTCACCGACTCGCTGTCCGTACTGCTCGGGGGCCGGGCCGCCGAACTGGTGGTGCTGGGCCAGGGTTCCACCGGTGCGGCCAACGACCTGGCCAAGGGCACCGAGCTCGCCACCAAGATGATCAGGGAGTTCGGACTCTCCCCGTCGCTCGGACCGGTGGGCTATCCCCTGGGCGGATCGGTCTTCCTCGGGGGCGGCGGCACAGAGTTCACCAGTCGCCCCTTCGCGGAGGAGACCCAGGCCGCCATCGACTCGGAGGTGGCCCGACTGCTCCGCGAGGCCGAACAGCGGGCGGTGGAGACCCTCCGAGCCCACCGGGAACAACTCGACCGGCTGGTGGACCTGCTGGTGGCCGAAGAGACCGTGGACGGCTCGGCGGTCTACGCGCTGACCGGTCGGGACGAGCCGGATGACCGACCGGGCCGGACGGTGGCCCCCGGTCGAGGAGGACAGGTGGCGGCCGCACCCTCGACCGGCGGAGGGCAGTGACCATTGGCCCTGGTCGGCGTGGTGCCGACCCCGGCAGGATGACGGGAAGAGGGAAGGAGTTCCGTGATGCCCTTCATCAATCGTGATCAGGCCGGCCGGCTGCTGGGAGACCGGCTGACCGAGGTGCCCACCAGCGACCCGGTGGTGCTGGCGCTGCCAAGGGGCGGCGTCCCGGTCGGGTACCGAGTGGCCCTGGCCCTCGGCGCCCCTCTCGACGTCATCGTCGTGCGCAAGCTCGGCGTCCCATTCCAACCGGAACTGGCCATGGGTGCGATCGGCGAGGATGGGGTACGGGTCATGGACCCCGAGACGGTGTCCGCGTCCGGTGCCGGCGAGGACGAGGTCCGGGCGGTCCAGGCCCGGGAGGAGGCCGAGTTGGAGCGGCAGGTGGCCCAGTACCGCTCCAGGTTCCCGAGGATCCCACTGCCCGGTCGCACCGCCGTCGTGGTCGACGACGGGATCGCCACCGGGTCGACCGCCCGGGCCGCGTGCCTGGTGGCCCGGGCGCACGGGGCCACTCGGGTGATCGTGGCCGCCCCGGTGGCGTCCCGACAGGCCGTGGCCCTCCTCGGCCAGGTCGCTGACGACGTAGTGGCCTTGGAGCAGCCCGATCCCTTCTATGCCGTAGGCCAGTGGTATCTCGACTTCCAGCAGACCTCCGACCGCGAGGTGCAGTCGCTCTTGACCGCGGTACGTGACCAGCCTGTGCCCACTGCGGCCCGAGCAGGCGGGGCCGCCGGGGGGGACGGGGACGACGACCCCCCCGATCCCCCCGATCCCCCCGACCCCCCCGATCCCCCCGAGACGCCCGACCGGTTCCGGGAGGTGGAGATCGAACTCGGGGCGGTGCGCCTGCCTGGGACCGTGACCCTGCCGGCCGACGCCCGGGGCATGGTGGTGTTCGTCCACGGCAGTGGGTCGAGTCGCCACAGCCCGCGGAACCGCTTCGTGGCGCGGGTCCTGAACCGGGTCGGCCTGGCCACGCTCCTCTTCGACCTGTTGACGCCGGACGAGGAGCTGGACCGGGCCAACGTCTTCGACGTGACCTTGCTCGGGGACCGCCTCGAGCAGGTGACCCGGTGGCTGACCACCGTGGACGAAGCTACCGGCCTGCGCGTCGGGTACTTCGGGGCCAGCACCGGCTCGGCCGCCGCGTTGTGGGCCGCCGCCGAGGTCCGGAGCGGCGTAGCTGCGGTGGTCTCGAGAGGCGGCCGTCCCGACCTCGCCCTCGCCCGGCTTCCCGAGGTCGCGGCGCCCACCCTCCTGATCGTCGGTGAACGGGACGAGCAGGTCCTGGCCCTGAACCGTCAGGCCCAGTCCGCGCTCACCTGCCAGAACCGGCTGGTGACCGTCCCCCGTGCTACCCATCTCTTCGAGGAGCCGGGGACGCTCCAGGTCGCCGCCGACTTGGCTGCCGACTGGTTCCTCGACCATCTGCGGGCCCCGCCCGGCCCCTGACCCGCGGCGTTCGGGCGCCGGACCCCTACAGGCCCGTCGGGTACGTCTCGGGCGCCTCGCCCTCGTCCCAGAGCACCGTCCGCTCGATCGGCTCCACGGCGGAGGTCTCGTCGATGTGGATCACCGCGTCGAACTGCTGGGGCAGGTGGGCGGTGAACCAGTGGCTCTGGCGCTCGGTCTCGGGCCTGTAGATCACGCCGATGGCCCGCTCCAGCCGGGGCGGCCTGAGTGCCTCCGGCGTGGCCCGGCCCAGGGGGACGAAGCACCGCTCCACGCCGGCGCCGTGCAGGATGCTCTCGTAGCTCCCGGCCAAGGCCGGACGGACCCGCTTCCGCTGGGCGGGCCCGCCCCACTGCGATGCCGCGGTCACGGTCCCGTGGTCGGTCGTGAAGCCCACCAGGAGGCAGTCGTCCGGCCAGGCCGACCGGACCAGCTGCCCGACGTTGAGCTCGCCGGACGCTCCCAACTCGGTGGCCCGGGCGTCACCGACATGGGAGTTGTGCTCCCACACCACCACCTTGGCCGGAGCCGATGGCTCCAGGCGATCGAGGTGGAGGGCCAGGTCCGACAGCGTGCCGGCCATGTGGCGGTCCCGCAGGTTCCACGATTCCACCCGGCCCCGGTACATAATCCGGTAGTACTGCTCGGCGTCGTGGACCAGACGGGCGTTCTGCTCGGCGAAGAACAGTTCGTCCTCGGCCGCACGCCCGTCCAGCGCCAGCAGAGTGGCGGCCCGACGACGGAGATCGACCAGCTGGGCCACGACCTCGTTCTCGCACGGGACCATCAGGTCGAGGGTCACGGCATGCCCGTACTCGGGCCCCTCGCCCTGCACGTGGTCGAAGCAGCTGTACCGCTCCCGGGCCTGCGCGGCCGCTTCGGCGTCCACCGACTCGAGATAGGTGACCACGGCATCCATGGACGCTTGCAGACTGTAGAGGTCGAGGCCGTAGAAGCCGACCCTGTCCCTCCGACCGGTCTGGGCATCGTTGTGGGAGCGGAGCCACATGACGAAGTCGACCATGTCGACGTTGCGCCACATCCACCCGGGGAACCGCTTGAAATCAGCCAGCGCGGTGATGGCTTCTCGGTCGTCGGATTCACCCTGCACGTAGCGGTTCACCCGGGAGGCGTCCGGCCAGTCGGCCTCGACGGCGACGGCGCCGAACCCCTTCTCCTCGATCAGTCTGCGGGTGATGCGCGCCCGGGCCTGGTAGAACTCGTGGCTCCCGTGGGAGGCCTCGCCCAACAGCACGAACCGCCGGTTGCCGACCAGGTCCATCAACCGATCATCGTCCCAGGGCACCCCGGTGAGGGGCACCACATCCTCACTGCTCAGCCGGTCGGTCGGCGTGGCGTAGAGGTGGGCCATGTGACCAGGCTCCGCCTCCGGCGGACAGACGGGCAGGGCCGAAAGTCCCAAGGAGCCGACCGTCCCGAGGCTCGGCGCGGTGGTCCGGCCTTCCCCGAGTCCGAAGACACCGGAGGCCGGGGACCCAAGAGGACCAGCCTTCGTCGCCTTGGTGCAGGGCTGATCGATGGCGGACGCCCTCCGACGGGCCCCGGTGAACTCGATGAGCGTGGTCCAGTCGGTCGGCCCCCAGGCCGGCATGTTGACGACGGGCGAGATCGACTCCCTGGTGGCGGGGGCACCCGAGCGGTACTGGCCCACGCCGATCTGACGGACGCCCGATGACCTTCGGCCCTAGCCGGACCGTCAGGCGTGCCCGACAATGACGGCACAACACGAAGGAGGAGCGATGAAGGCCAGCGTGGGAGATCGCATCATCATCGAGGGTCACAAGCAGGGAGAGCCGGTCCGCGACGGAAGAGTTGTGGAGGTCCGTACCGAGAACGGCAGCCCGCCCTACGAGGTTGAGTGGTCGGACAACGGGCACGTCACCCTCTTCTTTCCCGGACCCGATGCGAAGGTGCAGCACTTCGCACACGAATCGGGGCGGAAAGTGGCGACCGGCTAGGACCCCAACGGCCGGGCCCTCCGCATCTGGCCCGCTCGACGATCTCGATACGGGGAGCGGAGCCTGCCCCCGGGCAACCAGCGACGGCGAAGGCCAGGTGAACGAGGCGCGTGTGGGTGACGAGCACGACGCGCTGCTGTGCGATCGAAGGCCCGCCCGGCGTCCGGGGGAGATCCGCTCCGGGATGCCGGCGTTCCGATCGTGATCGACCGGGGGAGCAGAGGTCAGGCCCGCAGTGCAGTCGTCATCCCATTCAGGCACACCTCGACGGTCTGGGTTGAGTCCACGACCGAGGCCTCGGGCCACGGGTCGAAGCGCCTGCGCATCGACGCCAGCACCTCGGTGGTGGCATCCGAACCGTAGGCTTCCCCGGGTCGGCGTCGGACCACCCGGCTGGCCAGGGTCTCCTCCGGTGCCGCGCAGCAGAACCCGGTGGGATCGCTGGCCGTGTGCTCGGCCAGAGCGGTGGCGAGGGCCCTGTGGCCGCCATCGGACCAGGACGCATCGAGGATCACCGACTGGCCACGGGACAGGAGTATCTCCGCCCGGTCCAGAAGGGTCCGGTACACCTCGCGGGTGGAGTCAGCCGAGTACAGCCCCTGGCCGAACGCGGTCGGCGCTGCCACATCGGTCGGGATTCCGGCGCGCTCCTTGCGGATCTCGTCACTGCTCAGGTGGACGGCCGCCAGTCGGTCGGCCAGGCGCCCGGCCAGTGTCGACTTGCCGCTTCCGGGCAGGCCCCCCACCAGCACGAGCCGGACCCGCGCCTCCTCGAGGTGGTCGCGGCACAAGCGGTGGAGCTCCCCGACCCCGCTGGAGTGGTCCTCCCCGATCTGGGCGGCGCGGAGGCACGACACCTTGGTCCGGATATAGGCACGGCTGGCGCAGTAGTGGGCGAGCAGCGAACGGGGTATCGGGTCACCCGAGAACTCACGGTAGGCGTCGACCAGCAACAGCGAAAAGGCCTTTCCGCCCAGACGCTCGAGATCCATGACCAGGAAGCCGATGTCGGCGAGGACATCCCCGCATCGCAGCTCGTCGTCGAACTCCAGACAATCGAGGATCCTTGGGCCGTCGTCGAGGCAGAACACGTCTTCCGCCTGCAGGTCCCCGTGCCCGTCGCAGATCGCACCCGACCGGATTCGCTCCCGGAGGAGTTCGTGACGTCCCTCCAGGTAGCGCCGGCTCAGGTAGCGGATCTCGTCGTCCACCGCCGGGTCGAGCAACCCTCCGAGGAACTGCTCGGTCTCGTCGAAGTGGCTCTGCCACCCCCGGAGCAGACGCACCGGGGTGGCCGAGTCATCGATGGCCGGTGATCGGAGGCCCGCAGCATGGAAGCCGGCCAACTGCCGGGCGATCGAGCGAAGGGGAGCACCGAGGTCGGCGCCCGCCCGGACCATGGTGGCCAGGCGCTTCTCCTCCGGCAGTCGCCTCATCAGCACCATGTGGTCGATGTCCTGTCCGTTCCAGCGCAGGTCGACCACCCCGAGGTAGACGTCCGGCGCCAGTCGACGATTGAGATCCACCTCCCGCTGACAGTCCGCCTGACGGGCCTCCCGACTGGTGAAGTCGAGAAAGCCGAAGTGGACCGGCTTCCTCAACTTGTAGACGCGGTCACCCACGAAGACCAGGACCGAGGCGTGCGTCTCAACCAATCTGGCCCCCGACCACGATCCGGGCGAGGGTACCCCGGTGGTCACGATGGGCTCTGCCCGACCGCCGGTCCGAGCCGGTTCTCCCACCTCATCGCCGCCCCCGCTCACCATCACACTCCCATGCTCGGACATGCCCAAGGGAAGGGCCAGGGCCGATGGTCACTTCGGCCCGTCGGATGGCTACCGACCTCCCGACGAACCCGTTCCGCTGGTGGGTCGGCACCAGGACCCGTACCCTCGTAGGTGGCCGCCGCCTCGAGCGGGACGCACTCGGAACCGAGTAGGACGTGCAGATGGACGATCGGGAGCAGAAGGACGGGTCGTCGGTGGCCGAGCCGGCGGCCAGCGACCCGGTCCGCCTCCCGGTGGGCCAGATGGGCGCGGTGGTCTTCGACATGGACGGGGTGGTAACGGACACGGCCGGCATCCACTCCCGGGCCTGGAAGTCGGTGTTCGACCCGTTCCTCCGTGTCCGGGCCGAACAGGTCGGGGAGCCCTTTCGCCCGTTCACTGCCCGCGACTACCTGGACCACGTCGACGGCCTGCCCCGCTACGACGGCGTGGCCCGGTTCCTGGAGTCGAGGCACCTCTCGCTCCCCAGGGGTGTGGAGTCCGACGCCCCGGGGCACGGCACGATGTGCGCCCTGGGCAACCTGAAGGACCTCGAGTTCGAACGGGCGCTCAGGCGCCTGGGCGTGACCCTCTTCCCGTCCACCGTGGCCCTCCTCCGGTCCCTGCGGGCCACCGGGGTGCGCACCGCGGTCATCTCGTCCAGCCGGCACCTCCACGCCGTGCTGCAACTGGCCGGGGAGACCGGGCTCTTCGACGCCTCCGTCGACGGCGTCGAGGCCGAGCGGCTCGGGCTGCCCGGCAAACCCGACCCGGCCATCTTCCTCGAGGCCGCCCGCCGGCTCGGGGTGGGGCCCGAGCGCACGGTGGTGGTGGAGGACGCCCTGGCCGGCGTCGAGGCCGGCCGACGAGGCGGCTTCCTTCTGGTGGTCGGAGTGGACCGGACCGGCCGTCCCGACCGGGCACGAAAACTCCATGAGCATGGAGCCGACGTGGTGGTCGACGATCTCGGTGCCGTGGTGCTCCCAAGTGGCGACCCGCCAGGCCCCACGGTCGACCCGCGATGAGCGACACGGCACAGACGGGTCGGGAGGAGGGGGTCGACGAGTGGTCGTTGCGCTACGACCGGTACGACCCGTCCTCGGAGGGCCAGCGCGAGACACTTTGCACCCTGGGCAACGGGTACTTCGCCACACGCGGAGCGGCGCCCGAGTCCACCGCCGGCGACATCCATTACCCGGGTACCTACGTGGCCGGGGTCTTCAACCGGCGGCCAACCGCGATCGCGGGACGGACCGTGGAGAACGAGAGCATGGTCAACCTCCCCAACTGGCTCCCACTCACCTTCCGTATCGACGACGGGGACTGGTTCGATCTCGACCGGGTCGAGGTGCTCGATTTCGAGCAGCGGCTCGATCTTCGTCAGGCCATCCTCATCCGGACGGTGCGGATTCGCGACGCTGCCGGTCGGACGACCCGGGTGCACCAACGCCGGTTCGTGAGCCTCTCCGATCCCCACGTGGCCGGCGTCCAGATGGTGGTTACCGCCGAGGACTGGGCCGGGCTCCTGACCGTCCGTTCCGGCCTCGACGGGGCGGTGACCAACGCCGGCGTGGCCCGCTACCGGGAGCTCGACGGCGAGCATCTGACCATGGTCGGCGCGGAACCGTTCGGAGCCGAGACGGTGGTCCTGCATGCACACACCAACCAGTCGGAGATCCACGTGGCCATCGCGGCCAGAACCCACGTGGTCGGGGCCGAACCGGCCGGGTCGCTCGACTACCGGGTGGTGCGTGGGGAGCGGTCCATCGCCCACGAGTGCACCGTTGCCGTCGAGCGGGCCGCGTCGGTCGCCGTGGAGAAGGTGGTCACCCTCTTCACCTCCCGGGACCGCGCCATCAGCGAGCCCCAGCTCGAGGCGGTCACCTGGCTCGACCGGCTCCCCGAGTTCGAGGAGCTGGTCGACCGCCACGTCCGGGAGTGGGCCACCGTGTGGGACGAGGCATCCCTGGTGCTCGAGGGCGGCACCCCCCAGACCGAGCTGGCCATTCGCCTCCATCTCTTCCACGTTCTCCAGGTCGTCTCCGCCAACACCCACGACCTCGACGTCGGCCTGCCGGCCCGGGGCCTGCACGGCGAGGCCTACCGGGGCCACGTCTTCTGGGACGAGCTGTTCGTCTTCCCCTACCTCAACCTGCACCAGCCGCAACTGACACGCTCGCTCCTCCTGTACCGGTGGCGCCGCTTGCCCGAGGCCCGACAGGCGGCCGCAGACGCCGGTCGCCGCGGCGCCATGTTCCCGTGGCAGAGCGGCAGCAACGGGCGAGAGGAGACCCAGGTCGTCCACCTCAACCCCCTCTCGGGACGCTGGCTCGACGACGCCTCCCACCTCCAGCGGCACGTGAACCTGGCCATCGCCTACAGCTTCTGGAAGTACTTCCAGGCCACAGACGACCTCGAGTTCATGGCTGAGTTCGGGGCCGAGGTCATCTTCGAGATCAGCCGGTACTGGGCCGATCTGGCTCAGTACGATCCGACCACCGACCGCTACCAGGTGCGGGGGATCATGGGGCCCGACGAGTATCACGACGGCTATCCGGGAGCCCCTGCACCCGGACTCGACAACAACAGCTATACCAACGTGATGGTGGTGTGGGTCCTGTGTCGGGCCCTCGAGCTCATGGACCTGCTGCCCGAGCCCCGGCGGCACGTGCTCCGACAGCGGCTGTCCCTGGGTGACGAGGAGCTGGGTCGGTGGGAGGCGGTCAGCCGCAAGATCCGGATCGCCTTCCACCACGACGGCATCCTCAGCCAGTTCGATGGGTACGAGGACCTCGCCGAGCTGGACTGGGGAAGGTACCGCCGGCAGTACGACGACATCTCCCGACTGGACCGGATCCTCGAGGGCGAGGGCGACACCACCAACGCCTACAAGGTCTCCAAGCAGGCCGATGTGCTCATGCTGCTCTACCTCCTCTCGGCCGAGGAGCTCGATGGGGTGCTCGAGCGGCTGGGCTACGACATCGATCCCGAGGTCGTCCCCCGTACCATCGGGTACTACCTGGCCCGGACGTGCCACGGCTCGACCCTCAGCCGGGTGGTCCATGCGTGGGTGCTGGCCAGGTCGGACCGCGAGGTGTCGTGGCACCTGTTCGAGGAGGCGCTGCAGGGCGACCTCAACGACGCCCAGCGGGGAACCACCGCGGAGGGGATCCATCTCGGGGCCATGGCCGGCACGGTGGACCTGCTGTTCCGTTGCTACCTGGGGATCCACACCGCGGGTGGCGTCCTCTGGTTCGACCCCCACCTGCCCGCCGAGATCGGCCGGATGGAGCTCAGTCTGCAGTACCGGTCCCAGCGCATGGACCTGACGGTGACCGGTCGGGAGCTCACCGTCGAGGCGGGCCGCGGCAGCCGCCACTCGGTCCGGGTGGGGTCGGGGGACGAGATCGTCGAACTCCACCCGGGCGACCAGTGGTACCTCGAGCTCTGAGCCGGCTCGTCCCGAAGTGGCGTACGACCGCGAGGCGTGCGACCCGAGCGCCGTTGCGAGTCCGCCCTGTCCGCTTGCTACGATGCTGGGGATTTCGTCGGACCGGCCGACGCTCCACTGACCGACCCCAAGGCAGAAGGTTCGGCCTTGGGGGGCCTCTCGAAGTCCGACATCGGGCACCGAGCGGCGGCGAGCGCCCGCGTGGACCCATCCCCATCGGCACCCCGGGCCCGACGGCTACTGCTCGGCCAGTGTGGCGTGCGGTTCGGGGTGTCCGAAGATCACCTCACCGGTGATGGGTCGGACCACGGCGGTCAGGTCGGCGACGGTGTTCACCAGCAGGTCGTCCACGGCCAGCAGTCCGACAAACCGGCCGGCATCCACCAACGGGAGGCGGCGCACGGCATGCCGCTCGAACAGGTGCACGGCCCGCGTGGGGGACGCTGTCGGCGTCCAGCACCACGGGGTCGACGGTCATCACACTGTCAACCCGGGCATCGTCGGGGAGGCCCCGCGCCAAGAGTCGGACCACCAGGTCCCGATCGGTCACGATCCCGATGGGCCGTTCCCCATCGACCACCACCACCGCCCCGACCACCCTCTCGTCCATTACTCGTGCCACCTCGCGGACCGGTGTCTCGGGACCGACCGAGACCGGCTCCTTCCGGGTCAGATGCCTCACCTGCATGGCAACTCCTTTCTGCACACCACGGCCACGGTGGCCTGCACAGCACGGACACGGTGGGCGGCCGACCGTCGAGGCGGCACCACCGATCCTCTCTCCATGGTCGATCGGCGACCGGACACGGGCTAGGGCCGATGGTCACTTCGCCCGGCCGCCGTCTGCGCCCCCGCAGGATGCGGGTGGTGTCCGTGACCACTGTGACGGTGCCAGTCTCTCCGGACCGCACCGGCACCGTGGTGGACCTCTCCGCCGGGACGCCGGTACCTCGAGCTCAGGGCCATCCTGCAGCCGGGACGCCCGGCGCCCGCTCCCTGCCGGTTGAGCCGGCACGATCCAGCTCGCTGCGCGGGCTTGCTACGATGTCGTGATCGGCCCCGCCTGGGCGCGCGGCCGGTGTCCGCACGACCGAAGGTGGTACACGATGGCATCGACTGACACAGGAGCGACCATGCTCTCCGTTGTGCTCGTCGACCCGTGCGTGACCGTCGGTCGGAGCCTCGGGGCCGCGGCGCTCCGATTCCCCCAGCCGCGCTAGGCCCGGGTCGGCACGCCGACCCCACCGAGCGCCGGCCGCACCGGCTCACTCTCCGGCCATCGCCGATGCCCGGCCCGCCCCACACTCCCCCGGTCCTCGGGCCGCCCGGCCCCGCACCCCCGAGACGCCCGCTCACGGCAAGGAAGCCACCATGGCTGCACTCTCCGATTTCCCCTCTGCGTCCGCCAAGGACACCATCGCCTTCTGCTGGAAGCAGGTCGAAGGCCACAAGCGGCAGCTGGTCGCGTCCTGGGTGGTGATGGTGCTGGCCGTCGTGGTGGCCGACATCGTCTGCCCGCTGATCTTCGCGTCCATCCTCGAGCGGGTGGCGTCGCTGCCCGACCATTCGGGGAGCGGGGAGTGGGCCACCTTCGGGCCCCTGCTGTTGGCCTACGGCATCGCCGGACTGGTGGCCATGGCCGGCTGGCGGGTGGCGGGCTGGCTGGAGTGGGGAGCCTGCCTCCGGTCCTTCGCCGCCGGTCTCAACAACGGCTACGCCCACCTGCTCGAGCTGAGTTACCGCTGGCACATGGACCACCCGGCCGGCGAGGTCATCTCGTCGCTCGGCAACTTCTCGTGGGCGTTCGCCGAGATGGTGGACGTGGCCTCCTGGGGGCTGCTGCCCGTGGTGGTGGTGGTCCTGTCCGCCATCGGCGTGCTGGCCGTGGTGGCCTGGCCCGCCGCCCTGGCCCTGCTGGTGATGGTGAGCGGGTTCGTCTGGGTCATCATCCGCCGCCTCCGTCTGGTGAGGGAGGCGTCGCAGGCCTTCGAGGACCACCACTCGAAGGCCACCGGCGTGGTGGCCGACACCGTGACCAACCTCATGGCGGTGCGGACCGCGGCCAACGAGGCCCACGAGCGCCGGCGGGTGGCGTCGCTCATGCGCCTGTCGGTCGACGCCGACCTCCGGGCCCGGTCCATCTTCATGCGCACCCAACTCGAGCTCGAGACCTCCATCGTGGTCGGCACCCTGCTGGCCCTGGTGGCCGGCACCACCATGGCCGTCCACCACTGGGCGTCCACGGCCGCGCTCTATCTGATCCTCTACTACTCGGCCCAGGTGGCCCTGAGCCTGCAGCAGTCCTTCGAGCATCTCCGGTCCCTGGCCCGGTCACTCGGCCGCGCCGCCAAGTTCACGGCCATCGCCGGTGAGCCCGTGGAGGTCACCGACCGGGTCGGGGCCGAGTGCCTCCGGGTGCCCCGGGGCGGCGTGGACTTCCGCCGGGTCGGGTTCGGCTATCGGTCCGGCCCGCCGCTGTTCAGCGAGCTGACCCTCTCCGTCCGACCCGGGGAGCACGTGGCCCTGGTCGGCCCGTCGGGTTCGGGGAAGTCCACACTGTCCAAACTCCTGTTGCGCCTCATGGACGTCGACGACGGCGGCATCCTCGTCGACGGCCAGGACATCCGGGACGTGTCCCTGGCCTCCCTGCGGCGTCAGGTCAGCTACGTGCCCCAGGATCCCCAGCTGCTGCACCGGACCATCGCCGAGAACATCTGCTACGGGCTGGACCCCGACGCGGACGGAGACGACGGCCGTCCGCCGGCCGGCGTCGACTACGAGCTGGTCCACCGGGTGGGCGAGGCCGCCCACGTGGAGGAGTTCGTCTACGCCCTGCCCGACGGGTACGACACGATGGTGGGTGAACGGGGCCTCAAGCTCTCGGGCGGCCAGCGCCAGCGGGTGGCCATCGCCCAGGCCATGGCCAAGCGGGCCCCGATCCTGGTGCTGGACGAAGCCACCTCGGCCCTGGACTCCGAATCGGAGCACCTGGTCCAGGAGGCCCTGTGGCGCCTCATGGAGCACTCCACCGCCCTGGTCATCGCCCATCGCCTCTCCACCATCGCCCACATGGACCGGATCGTGGTGTTCGACCATGGCGCCATCGTCCAGGAGGGGAGCCACCGCGAGCTGCTGGACGAGGGTGGGGACGGCCTCTACGGACGGCTCTGGCACCACCAGTCGGGCGGGTTCCTGGTCGAGTGAGCAGGCCGGGGCCGGCCGCCGGCCCGCCGTGTCGACTCGTCCCCACGCAACGTGGTCACCCGTCCGTCCCGGACCCCCGGAGGGGTAGCGTGAGGCCGGTGAGGGACGACGCCAACCCCACGCCCGAGCCGGACGCCCGAGCCCGGATGAGTCGCCGGACCCTGTTGGGCGGGGCGGCGGCCACCGGCCTGGCCGCCGTCGGGCTCGGCGCCGCCGTGGGCAGCGAGTCGTACGCGGCGGCGGCCACCGGGCTCGGACCCGGCGGCTCGATCCTCCCGCCCGGGTCCCTGCCCTACCCGCACCTGCCGGCGGGTGTCGACACGCTGCCCCAGATCGAGCACATCGTGGTGATCATGATGGAGAACCACAGCTTCGACGACCACCTGGGCACACTCGGCCGCGGCGACGGGCTGACCCCGGGCCACGACGGCCGCCCGGTCAACTACAGCCCCGACCCGGCCGGGGGCTTCGTCCGCTCGTTCCACAACCCCAACACCTGCGGCGAGGCCGACTCCGGCATCGGCCAGGACTGGAACAAGTCCCACACGAGCTGGGCCAACGGCACCAACCAGGGCTTCGTGGCCGCCTGCGGCGGGGCCTCGATGGGCTACTGGAACGCCGACGACCTGCCCTACTACCACTCCATGGCCCGCAAGTTCCCCATCGGGGACCGCTACTTCTGCTCAGTCATGGCCCAGACCTACCCCAATCGCCGGTTTCTCATCGCCGGCACCGCCCTCGGGAACATCAGCACCGACGCGTCCGGCATCTCCAAGGTCGACGCCCCCAACGGGACCATCTTCGACCGGCTCAACCAGTACGGCATCTCGTGGAAGGACTACTACCCCGAGCTCCCCACCTGTGCCCTGTTCGCGCCGGTGTTCCTGAACAATCCCGACAAGGTGGTCCACGTCCCCCAGTTCTTCATCGACGCCGCCGCGGGCAACCTGCCGGCGTTCAGCCTGATCGACCCGTACACCAATTACTCGGAGGAGAACGGGGACATCACGGTGGGGGAGGCCTACGCCGCCTTGTTCATCGATGCCGTGATGCAGGGTCCGGCGTGGGACAAGACCGCGCTCATCTGGGTCTACGACGAGCACGGAGGGTGGTACGACCACGTGCCACCCAAGCGGGCCATCAAGCCGGACAACGTGCCGCCTGACCTGCTGGCCGGCGACCTGCCCGGCGCCTACAACTTCACCGGCTTCCGGGTGCCCTGCTGCGTGGTGTCCCCCTGGGCCAAGAAGGCCTACGTCTCCCACCAGACCTTCGACCACACCTCGATCCTCAAGCTGATCGAGACCAAGTGGAACCTGCCCGCCCTGACCTATCGGGATGCCAACGCCCACAACATGCTGGACTTCTTCGACTTCGACGCCAAACGACCGCCCTTCGCCGAGCCGCCCGTCCTCCGGGCGCCGAGGAACCCGTTCTCCAGCCCGGCCGCCCTCCCGCCCAACTCGCTGTCCGCCCAGGACCTGGCCCTGTTCCATCCCATCTGCACCGACCTGCCCGCCGGGTCGCTCCCGCCCGGCCGCGCCACCATCCCAACGCCGCCGACCGATGCCGACGCCCTGCTGGCCGCCCAGCGCCGGGCCATCGGTCGCCAGATCCGGGCCCAGGACGCCGCACTGGCCACGGCGGCGGCCGGCGCGGCCTCCCCTTCCGGTCGGACCACCGGGCGCGCCCGCCGGAGCCGCCACTGACCGTCGGGCCCCCGGGTTGACTATTACGTCTGACGTAGTAACGTCACGGCATGGCGCAACGCGACCCGACCACCGAGGGCTCCCTGGATCGGCCCAACGAGCCGGCCGTCCTCATCCTCACCAGCCTGGCCTCGGGGTCGAAGCACGGCTATGCCCTGACCCGGGACATCGAGGCGTTCGCCGGTGTGGCACTCGGGCCGGGCACGGTGTACGGCGCCATCACCCGGCTGGAGGAGCGCGGCCTCATCGAGCCTGTCGGGGGCGAGCAGCGGCGGCGCCCGTACCGGATCACCGCCACCGGCCGGGCGGCCCTGACCGAGGCGGTGCGGGACATGCGGGCCCTGGCTGACGCCGGTGCGGCCAGGCTCGGGCTCACCGACCTGCTGGGCCGAGGCGCCGCCCCGCCCGCCCGCCCGGGGTGGACGGCATGAGGCGGCGCGGACGCTACGGCGCGGTCCTCCGCTGGTACCCGGCGTCGTGGCGTGCCCGGTACGGCGACGAGTTGGAGGCCCTCCTCGAGGACACCTACGGCGACGGTGGCCTGCCCGTCGGGACCCGCTTGGCGCTGATGCGGTCCGGGACCGTCGAGCGCCTGCGACGGTGCGGGTTGGGCCGGGGTGCCGGGGCCCACGGACGGGTGCGCTCCGGCTCGCTCATGGTGCTGGCGGCGTGGGCGCTGGTCGTGGTGGGCGGGTCGGTGTTCGCCAAGACCGCCGAGCACTGGGACGGAGTGACCCCGCCGGCCGACCGGTCACTTCCCGCGGCCGGCTATGCCGCCGTGTTCGGGGCCGCCCTGACCGGGGCGGCGGCCGTGGTGCTGGCCGCCTCCCTCTGCCTCCCCTCGTTCGTCCGCGGGATGCAGCAGGGCGGATGGGTCCGGATCCGCCGGCCCACCGTGCGGGCCGGCGTCCTCACCATCCTCACCGGGCTGACGGGGGTGGGCGCGGTGGTGTGGGCCCACCACCTCGACGGGCCCCAGCGGAACGGGTCCTTCTGGCCGTACACCGTTGTCGCCCTCGTCGGCGCGGCCCTGGTGGCGACCACGCTCGCCTCGTGGGTCCTCGTCGCCGCGGCCGCGGTGGTCGAGTTGCCGCTTCCCGACCGGGTGCTGCGGGCGTGCGGGGCGCTGTCGGTGCTGGTGGCCCTGGCCATCGCCGTGGTACTCGGGGGTGCCCTCACCTGGTGGTGGAGCGTGGCCGCCCATGCCCCGTGGTTCCTCGACGGAGGACCGGAACGGCCCGCGGCCGGCACGCCGGTCCCCGCCCCGCTGGCCGCGGCGTCGCTGCTGATGGTGCTCGGCCTGGCCCTGGCCTCCGGCGGGGCCTGGCGCGTGGCCCGGTCCCTGCCCGCCCTGGTCCCTGACCGGACCGATGCCGGCTGACGGCCCGGTCAGGCCGTGGTCCCCAGTCGCTTGACCACCCTGCCCCGCTCCTGGGTGGGCATGGTCCGGAACGGGGCCAGAGGTAGGGGGTCGGCGTGGCGTCCACCACCACCGGGTTGCCCGTGTCACAGCCCATGGCCTCCCCGAGGCGGTGGTGCCCTGGGTGGTGGAGGGCAGCCTCGGAGGGCTGGCGTCGGCCGATCCCCAGGCGCGGGCCGGAGCCGGCGGTCAGTCGGTCGGCTGGTGCTGGACGACGTTGGTGGGCAGGTGCTCGATGACGTCGGGGGGCAGGTGGTCGTAGACGTCCGGGGGCAGCGTGTCCTGCACGGCGTCCACGAGCCGCTTGGAGCGGGACCGTAGGGACAGCATCTCGGTGTACTGCTGGTCGTCGCCCTTCATGCCCGAGATGAGCGGTGACTGGGCCACGAAGGCGGCGCCGGCGAACATGATCAGCAGGGACAGGGCCTCGAGCGGTCCGTAGGCGCCGGCCGTCCGCAGATTGTCACCGAACAGGCCGATCCCGATGGCCATGCTGGCCAGCGGGTCCACCAGCACCAGGGCGGTCTGGGAGGCGGCGATGGGGCCGGCGTGAAAGGCGTTCTGGGCCAGGAACAGCGACCCCACACCGCACAGGGCCAGGGCGTAGGTCTCCCAGTGGGTGAACATCTGCGTCCAGTCGCCGGTGACGTAGTCGCCCACCTTCTTGACCAGCGCCGCGGTGAAGGCGAAGCCGATGGCCCCGGCGGCGCCGAACATGGCCGCCCGCCACCACCGCGGTCCCCGGAGGGCCAGGAGCACGGTCACGGCCACCGCGCCGCCGCAGATGGAGCCGACCACCGCCCACCCGAGATTCGACGGGGTGAGGTTGCCCCCGCCGGGCTGGGCGAAGATCAGGAAGCCGGCCAGACCTCCGGCGGCGGCCAGGCAGCCGAGCCACTCGCGCAGCCCGATGCGGAACCGGAACCAGGTGGCCAGCAGGAGGATGAGGAAGAGGAGCTCGGTGGTCAGGATGGGCTGGACCACGCTCAGGTTCCCGAGGTGGAGGGCGACGGCCTGCATCAGGAACGAGCCCACCATGAAGGCGAAGCCGAGCAGCCACACCCCGCGCTTCATGGCGTGGGTCAGGAGGCTCAGCTTGAGGGTGGCATCATCGGGGGCGTCCTCCACCCCCATGCGCTGGAGCAGGCTGGTCAGTGCGTTGGACAGTGCCGCGGCCAGGGACAGTAGGTAGACCATGGGATCGATCCGCCTAGGAGACGTCCGCGTCGACGGGGTCGGGCGGGGCCAATTGCTCCATGAACTCGAGGCGGATGCCGCCGGGCGCCTCGACGAAGGCGATGCGCCGGGTGCCGAAGGCGCCCGTCACCACGGTGGGGCCCCAGACCACCTCATGGCCGGTGAGCTCGGTGTCCAGATCGTCGGTGAACAGGGCCGGATGGAGGAAACCCTCGGCCGGGACGTCCACGTCGTCCTCGTAGATGGCCCGGGTGAACAGGGTGATCATCACCGGACCGAGGAACGCGTCGGCACGCTCGCCGTTGCCCCACGGCATGCGATCACGGACCTCGGCCCCCGCCGCCTCGTAGAACCGGCAGGCGGCATCGAGATCCGCGACCTTCACGGCCAGGTTGGCCAGGCCAGTCACGGACACGAGATCCTCCTTGCTGCCCCGATCATGAGATTCTAACGATCCTCACAGGTGGGCCGGGTCGGCGGCCCCGGACCTGGTCGGCGGCCCCGGACGGGAGGGAAAGGCCGGCGGTCCGGGCGCTTTGCCCGGTGCCCTGCCCGACAGTACTGTCGCCACTCCGGTCCCCCCGACCACCGGACCATCCGAGGAGCTGGGTCATGCAAGTGCTGATGCCATTGCCGGACCGTGACTTCGACACCACCGAGGTGGCCGTGCCCTGGCGGCTACTCACCGATGCGGGGCACACCGTCACCTTCGCCACCGAGCGCGGAGGCCAACCGCCCGCCTGCGATCCCCACCTCCTCGCCGGGGTGGTGTTCGGACAGCTCGGTGCCGAACCCGAGCCCATCGAGTTCTACGGTCGGCTGACCACCGCACCGGAGTTCACCGGGCCGGTCAGTTGGGGCTCGGTGGACGTGGAGCGCTTCGACGGGCTGGTCCTGGCCGGCGGCCATGCGCCGGGCATGCGCCAGTACCTCGGCTCCCACGAGCTGCAGCGCCGCGTGGCAGCCTTCTGGTCGCTGGGTCGACCGGTGGGCGCCATCTGCCACGGCGTGTTGGTGCTGGCCCGGGCCACCGACCCGGCCACCGGGCGCAGCCTGCTGGCCGGTCGCCGCACCACCTGCCTCCCCAAGTACATGGAGCGGAGTGCCTACCTGGCCACCGCCTGGCGGCGGGGCCGGTACTACCGGACCTATCCGGCCTACGTGGAGGATGAGGTGGTCAACAACCTCGACGATCCGACGCAGTTCGAGCAGGGGCCGCGGACGTTCCGGCGGGGGACGTCCAGCGACGACCGGGGTGCCTTCGTGGTGCAGGACGGCAACTACCTCTCCGCCCGCTGGCCCGGGGACGCCTACCTGTTCGCCCGCCGGTTCGAGACCCTGCTCGCCGGTCCCTGAGGCGCGATCACGTCTCGGTGGGTCCCCGTCGGCCCCACTGGTCGATCCTCCCACTCAAGAGGTCGTCGAACAGCTCGGCGGCCATGGACGGCCGGTTCAGGAAGAGACCCTCGTTGGCGTCGAGCCAGGCCGTCAGCGTCACCGCGTCGGCGAGGGACACCTCGGCGTTCCGATCCATCACGTAGACCACGACGGCACCCCGGTCGACGGTGACCGACAGCTCGATCTGCGGTCCGGACAGGAAGCACCACTGTGACGGCATCCCCGGCGAGGACGAAGGCTGGAGGCTCCAGTGCTCGCGGCCCCGCAGGACCGTCTCGACGTCACGCCTGAGGGACTTGTCACCGGATGCCATGTGCCCTCCTCGGGGTCGGCCGACCGGCGCCGCTCACCGTAGGCCGGATCCGCCGGGCGGTCGGACGACTGTGGGACCGGGCCGCACCGCCGGCTGCCTGGCCGCCCCAGGGGTCGGGCCGGCGGGCCCTACGGCTCGACGTACACCGTCTTGGTCTGCACCATCTCGTCGATCCCGGCCCGTCCCCCCTCGCGCCCGAAGCCGCTCTGCTTGGTGCCCCCGAAAGGGGCGGCCGGGGAGATGCGACCGGTCCCGTTGAGCATGACCGTCCCGACCTCCAGCTCCCGGGTGAAGCGCTCGATCCTCCGGGGATCCGAGGTGTGGAGGTAGGCGGCCAGGCCGAACGGGCTGTCGTTGGCCAGGGCCAGCACCTCGTCCTCGGACGAGAACCGGAGCAGTGACTGGACCGGTCCGAACACCTCGTTGCGGGCCAGGTCGCTCCCGTGGTCGACGTCGCCGAACACGGTAGGGGCCACGAACCACCCGTCGGCCAGCTCTCCGCCCAGTCGGACTCCGCCGGCCAGGAGGGTGGCACCGTCGGCGGCGGCCCGATCGATGACTCCCAGGATCCGCTCCATGGCCGGCTGGGTGACGACCGGTCCCACCACCGTGCCCGGGTCGAGCGGGTCCCCCACCGACAGGGCGCCGAGGGCGGCCACCACCTTGTCGGCCACCTCGGCGGAGACGTCCTCGTGGACGTAGACGCGGGTGGGCAGGGCGCAGCCCTGGCCGGACAACAGGGCCGTCCCCACCTGGGCCGCCACCAGGGCGGCCCGGTCCAGATCGGCGTCGGGGAAGACGATGAGCGGTGACTTGCCGCCCAGCTCCAGTGCCAGGGGGGTCAGGTGGGCCGCCGCCGTGGCCATCAGCGTGCGGGCGGTGGCCGAGCCGCCGGTGAAGCTGATCTTGTCGATGCCCGGGTGGCCGACCAGCCCCGCCCCGGTGGTGGCCCCGCCCACCACCACGTTGAGGACCCCGGGGGGCAGGCCTGCCTCAGCGGCCAGCTCGGCGAAGCGGAGGACACCGAACGGAGCCAACTCGGGAGGCTTGGCCACCACGGCGTTGCCGGCGGCCAGGGCCGGGGCCGCTTTCTGGCCCATGCCCATCATCGACCCGTTCCAAGGCGGGATCACCGCCACGACGCCGTAGGGCTCCAGCCGGACCGAGGCCGACGCCCGCCCGCCGGCCAGGGTCTCCCCGTCGAGCTTGTCGCACCACCCGGCGTAGTACCGGACCCAGGCCGCCGTGTAGACCCCCGGCCGCATCACGCTCACCGGGGTCCCGTTGTCCAGCGCGGCCAGCTCGGCGGCCTCGGTGGCGTGGCGCTCCAACAGGTCGGCCAGTCGAAACAGGATGCCGGCCCGACGGTTCGGCGAGAGGGCGGCCCACCCGGGCTGGGCCGCCCGAGCCGCGGTGACGGCGTCGTCCACGTCGGCCTCCCCGGCCAGCCCCACCTCCGCCTGCACACGGCCCGTTGCGGCATAGGGGTGGGGATAGGTGCCGGCCGCCCCGGAGGCGCGCCACCCCCCGCCGATCAGGTGGCCCTGTCGGGCCAGGCGGCTGACGGTGTCGGACGTCACCGTCGTCCTCACGGGACCACGTACCCGCCGTCCACCGGCAGGGCGGCACCGAGGACGAAGGAGGCCGCCGGGGTGCACAGCCACACGGCGGCCTCGGCCACCTCCGAGGCCTCGCCGATGCGGCCGATGGGGTGCAGGGCCTTCAGATGGGCGTCGATAGAGGGGTCCCGCTCGATGGCCCGGTCCACCATGGGGGTGCGGGCCGTCCCCGGACAGACGGCGTTGACCCGGATGCCCCGGGCCCCGTAGTCGAGGGCGGCGACCTTGGTCAGGCCGATGACCCCGTGCTTCGATGCGGTGTAGGCGGCCTGATGGGGGTAGGCCACCAGCCCCACCCCCGACGCGGTGTTGACGATGGCCCCTCCACCCCGGGCCAGCATCGCCGGGATCTCCTCTTTCATACACCGGTAGACACCGGTCAGCATGACGGCGATGGTCCGGTCCCATCCGTCGTCGGGATAGTCGGCCAACGGAGCCAGCGGGGCGGCGATCCCGGCGTTGTTGTGGGCGCAGTCGAGTCCCCCGTAATGGTCCACGGCATGGCGGACCATGGCCGCCACCTCCCGCTGGGACGAGACGTCGGCGTGGACGAACGAGGCCTGTCCTCCTTCCCCCTCGACCAGGGCCACGGTCTCGCGTCCGCCCTCGTCGTCGATGTCGGCCACCACCACGCTGGCCCCTTCCCGGGCGAACACGAGCGCCGAGGCCCGGCCGATCCCCATGGCCGCGCCGGTGACGACGGCCACCTTCCCCTCCAGGGCTCCCATGGCGTGCACAGTACCGGTCGGCGGGTTCCCCGACGGAGCCAGCGGGTACGTTCTGGGCATGGGACGACTCGACGGGAGGGTGGCGCTCGTCTCCGGGGCGGCCAGCGGCATCGGGCGGGCGGTGTCGGAGCGGTTGAGCCTCGAGGGCGCCGTGGTCGTGGGGTGCGACCGGGACGAGTCCGTGGACGGGCTCGTGTGCGACGTGCGCGACCCAGAGGCCTGCGCCACCACCGTGGCCACCGTGGTCGAGCGCCACGGCCGCCTGGACATCCTGGCCAACGTGGCCGGCATCGGCATCTCGCGCCTGATCGGCCAGCTCAGCCCCGACGAGTGGCGCGACGTCATCGACGTCAACCTGACCGGCACGTTCCTCCTCTCCCAGGCCGCGCTGCCGGCCCTGCTGGAGGCCAGGGGGACCATCGTCAACATGGGCTCGGTGGCCGGTATGCGGGCCACGCCCTACAACGCCGCCTACTGCGCCTCCAAAGGCGGGGTCATCATGCTGACCAAGTCGATGGCCCTCGAGCTGGCGGCAGACGGCGTTCGGGTCAACGCCGTCTGCCCGGCCTCGGTGGACACGCCGTTCCTCCGCAACTTCCAGCTCCCCGACGGAGCGGACCTGGCCCTGCTCACCCGGGCCTCGTCCCCCATGGGTCGCCTCATCGACCCCGGCGAGGTGGCCGGCGCCGTGGCCTACCTGGCCTCCGACGACGCCGCCACCATCAGCGGCACCACGCTGGTCATCGACGGGGCCGCCACGGCCTGAGGTCTACGACCGCCTGGCGTCGGCCAGCGTCACCGTCTCGGTGTCGCGTCCCGACCGCAGCACCCGCCCGGGGCGCTCCTCGGTGACGACGCCGTCGCCGACCACCTCCCGCCCGCCCACCAGCACGTGGGCCACCCCGGTCGACCCGGCGTGGAGCCGCTCGCCTCCGCCGGGCAGGTCACGGCGCAGGGCCACCGGCAGGCTCCCCACCCGGTCCGGGTCGAACACCACAAGGTCGGCATGGGCACCCTGGGCGATCCGGCCCCGCCCGGTCAGCCCGTAGAAGCGGGCCGGACGGTCGGTCATCATCTCCACCGCCTCCTCCAGGGACAGCAGGCCGCGGTGGCGCACCACCTCCCCGAGGACCACGGTCGGGTAGTTGGCGTGGCACATGAGGTCGAGGTGGGCGCCGGCGTCCGACCCCCCGAGCATGACCCGTGGGTCCCGCCACACGGCGGTGCGGGCGGCCCACCCCTCGTCGGTCCGACCCAGCGACGGGGTGAGCGAGGGCAGGACGGCGAACAGGGTCAGCCCGTCGGCCAGCACCACGTCGATGAGCACGTCGACCACGTCGGTGTCCCGGGCCCGCGCCATCTCCTCCACCGAGCGGCCCACCCAGACCGAGTCGGGATCGGACACCTCCATGAGGGCGAAGTCGGACAGCACCCCCATGGATCGCCGGGCCGCCTGCTCGGCCCCGGCCCGGAGCCGCCGGCGGGTCTCGGGGTCGGCGATGGCCGCCCGGCGCGACTCGGGATCGAGCTCGGTGACGGCGCGCCAGCCGGGCAGGCCGGGGAGCAGGGTCGAGGCCCGCATCCGCATCATGTCCGGCAGGGTCAGGGCCACCACGCGGGCCCCGGCCGCCTCGGCCAGGTCCGAGGCCCCCAACTGCTGCTCGTAGATCTCCTCGGAGGCCAGGCTCCCGAGCAGGTTCCAGTTGAGGGGCCGGTCGGCGGCCAGCGACATGTCGGCCATCAGCTGCATCCGCTCCTCGGGGATGGGCCCGACGGTCGGGATGAACTCGAGGGTCGTTCCGGGATGGTCCCGCACCGCACCGGCCAGGGCCACGAACTCGTCCAGGGCCGCCGCGCTGGAGGGGACCGGGCGACCTTCACCGTCGAGATGACCCTCGCCGAGCGACGAGGAGAAGCCGAGGGCTCCCCCGGCCACCGACCTCCCCACCAGCTCGACCATGGCCGCCAGCTGCTCGGGCGAGGCCTCGGCCCGGGTGGCGTCGTCCCCCATCACCACCCGGCGCACGGTCGAGTGGCCGACCAGGAAACCGGCGTTGACGGCCAGGCCGGCGTCGACTCGGTCGAGGTACTCGGCGAAGGTGTGCCATTCCCAGGGCCCGCCGCCCTCCAGGGCCTCGAGCGGGATGCCCTCCACCACCGCCATCATCCGCTGGATGTACGGGGCGTCGCCGGGCCCGAGGGGGGCCACGGAGAACCCGCAGTTGCCGCCCAACACCGTGGTCACCCCGTGCAGGACCGAAGGGCTGGCCGTGGGATCCCAGAGCAGCTGGGCGTCGTAGTGGGTGTGCAGGTCGATGAAGCCCGGACAGACCACCAGGCCGGTCACGTCGATCACGCGATCCGCCGGCTCGGTGGTCGACCCCACCACAGCGATGCGCCCGCCGCGGATGCCGACGTCGGCGAGGACCGCCGGGTCGCCAGTGCCGTCGACCACCGTCCCCCCGGCGAGCAGGAGATCGAGCACGTCAGTCCCCGGCCAACAGCCGGTCGACGGCCGACTCCACCACGGTGCCCTTGAAGAAGGAGGGATTGGTGCCGGTGTAGAAGCGCACCGGGTTGGTGAAGACGAACTTCTCGAAGGCTGCCTCGTCGATCCACCGGCGCTCGACCATCTGCCAGGCCTCCTCCAACACCTCGGTCACGTCGGGCACGTCCCAGTGGGCGATGTCCGAGCCCATCATGGCCTTGAGCTCGGCCCCGAACGGGTTGACCGCGGTGTTGAAGGCCATGGAGGTGAGCGGGTCGTCGGCCTCGCAGCCGAAGGAGAAGCGGTCGACGAACAGGGCCGTGATGTCACCCGCCTCGCCGATGCCGCACGCGGCCCACTCGTCGAGCATGGCGTCGTCCTCGGGCGGACGCCGGGTGGGGTCCACCGGCAGCCGTGGTGTGCCCGGGCTGAAGCGACCCATCATCTCGACCATCAGACCGCGGTCGATGAGGGCGGGGTCGAGGTGGGCCCGGAGCGCCCGGAGGTTGCGTTTCTCCCAGTGGCCGACCAGATCGCTGTACAGGGCGGCGGCCCACGCCACCCCCCCTTCCAGGAAGGCGAAATTCAACCGGGGGAAGCGCCGGGTGACACCCCCGAGGAAGAGCGACTTGGCCAGCGACTGCTGGCCCTCGGCCAGCATGGACAGGTGGTTGAACACGTAGCTGGTGGGCGAGCGGTACGGGGTCATCCCGATGAACCCCGAGTGGAAGGCGATGGACACCCCGAGCTCCTGGGCCCGGGCCCACACCGGGTCGTAGTCGTAGGCCGAGTCCATCCCGAACTGGTCCAGCCAGAAGGCGTACCGGGACACGCGCCGGGTCCTCGCCGGCCAGGGCATCGAAGGGGCGCTGCACGTAGCCGGCGCAGAGCACCGCCTTGAAGCCGAGGACGGAGACGGCGTACTCCAACTCGGCCACCGCCTCCTCGGGGGTGTGCATGGGGATGGCGGCCACCGGGGTCAGCCGGTCGGCCAGCGGGGCGAACGTCTCGGCGTTGGCCCGGTTGAGGGCCCGGCACGTCCCCCGCCGGTACTGCTCGTCGTCGGTGTGCAGGAAGACCAGGCCCAGGCTCGGATAGACCACCCCGAAGTCGATGCCGATGTCGTCCAGTCGCTCGTACAGCAGTTCGGGGAAGAGCGCGGTGGCCAGGTCGATGGTGCGGCCGGCCGGAGCGCTCCACCACGGGCCCCGGGGGGTGCGGGTGGACGCCCGCTCGGCCGGGGTCTGGTCGTGCCAGCTCCGCTCGGTCCCGCCGTAGGGTGGCACCAGACGTCGGAACGAAGGGTGCTCGAGGGACAGCCCCTCCTGCTCCAGGTAAGGGGCCAGGGTGGGCAGGTGCTCGGCCATGTGCCCGTCGATGTCGATGACCGGGTGGCCGAGCCGCCGGCGGATCTCCGAGGATGTGGCCATCGGGGTCTAATATACGCGCATTACCCGCCCCGGGAGCAGTGAGGCCTACGTGTCCTACGACTTGGTGATCCGCAACGGCACGGTGGTCGACGGTTCCGGGCCTGGGCTCCTACCGGGCCGACGTGGGGGTGGTGGGCGACCGCATCGCCTTCGTGGGCCCGGTCAGCGAGACCGGGACCCGCGAGATCGACGCCGAGGGCCAGGTGGTCACGCCCGGCTTCATCGACGGCCACACCCACATGGACGCCCAGGTGTTCTGGGACGCCAGCGGGTCGCAGCTCCTGCTGGCACGGGGTGACCTCGGCGGTCATGGGCAACTGCGGCTTCACCCTGGCCCCGGTCCGGGCCGACCAGCGGGCCCTGGTGGTGCGCAACCTCGAGCGGGCCGAGGACATCGACCCGGCCGCGCTGGCCGCCGGCATCGACTGGAGCTTCGAGACCTTCCCCGAGTACCTCGACGCCGTCGACCGGCTCGCCAAGGGGATCAACTTCGCCGCCCAGGTCGGGCACTCCGCCCTCCGCACCTGGGCCATGGGCGAGCGGGCCTTCGAGGAGGAGGCCACCGAGGACGACCTCGCCGCCATGGCGCGGCCAGCTGGCCGAGTCGCTGCGGGCCGGGGCCATCGGCTTCTCCACCTCGCGCACCCAGCACCACGAGACCTCCGACGACCGGCCGGTGGCCTCCCGCCTGGCCTCCTGGGACGAGGTGGCGGCGCTGGTCGGGGTGCTGGGCGACGTCGGGGTGGGCATCTTCGAGAGCGGCCGACGCCGGCATGTCCGCCCCGGACCCCGAGGAGCGGGCCCTCGGCCTCGACCGGATGCGGGCGCTGGCCGCCGACACCGGGGTGCCGATGACCTTCGGCATGGTGGCCACCCGCGGCTCGGGCTACCTGCTCGACTTCCTGGACGAGGCGGCGGCCTCCGGCGGTCGGTGCATCGCCCAGACCCACTGCCGCGGCATCTCGGTGCTCCTCTCCCTCAAGACCCGCCTGCCCTTCGACCTCATCGGCTCGTGGGCGACCGCTGCGGTCGCGACCGGTCGACGAGCAGCTGGCCGTCCTCGGTGATGGCGACCGGAGACGGGCGTACATCGAGGCCGCCGTCCACGCCGACTACTCGGGATGGCGCGGCGTCGGGGCCCAGGCCCGACCCCCGGACTTCGAGGGCATCCGGGTCTACCAGCAGGGCCTGCCCCCCAATCCGTCGGTGGCCGACGTGGCCCGCCAGCGGGGCGTCCATCCGGCCGAGGCCATGATCGACCTCTGCGTGGAGTCCGGGGGCGACCAGCTGTTCATCCAGCCGAGCCTCTACCCCCAGGACGAGGAGGTCCTGCTGCGGGCCATGCGCCACCCGCGGACGGTGATGACCTTCTCCGACTCGGGGGCCCACCTGAGCCAGATCGCCGACTCCTCCATCCACACCCACCTGCTCGGCCACTGGGTGCGGGACCGCCAGGAGTTCACCCTGGAGGAGGCGGTGCGGATGATCACCCTGGCCCCGGCCCAGGCCTGGGGCTTCAGCGACCGGGGACTGCTCCGGGCGGGCATGGCCGCCGACCTCAACGTGTTCGACCCCGACGTCGTCGGCCCGGCCGTGCCGCAGCTGGTGGCCGACCTCCCCGCCGGCGGCCTCCGCCTGGAGCAGCGATCGGTGGGCTTCGCCGCCACGGTGGTGGCCGGCCAGGTGACCATCCGGGACGGGGTGCCCACGGGGGCCACGCCGGGACGCCTGCTCCGGAGCCGGCCGGCCTGATCGGGCCCCGGCCTGCCCCGGCCTGCCCCGGCCCGCGGCCCAGCCCGCTACCGCATCCAGAGGGTGCGGGACTCCCGACGGGTGATCGCCCACCGCCCGGCGTCGAGGGACGCCTCGTCGAGGTAGTTGATCCCGAGGGTGAGGTCGGGGTGCCCCGAGCCGGAGTCGCCGAGCTGGTAGACCACGGCGTACGTGTCCAGGCGGGCGACGGCGCCGCCGTCGCCCAGTTCGACGAGCGGGTCGCCCAGCACGTGCATGCTGACCGGGAAGGCCCGCGGGGCACGCATGGTGTCCAGCCACTCCTCGACCGACTGGGTGCCCCGGGCCCCGACGATGGTGGCGTCCGGCCGGAACAGCCCGGCCAGCGCGTCGAGGTCCCGACGGTCGACCGCCCGGGCGTACCGCTGGAGCAGGGCCCGGAGATCGTCGTGGGCGGTCACGGCACCCTCACAGCACGGCGACCGGGTTGACCGGGCACCCGGTCCCCTTGGCGATACGCAGCGGGCCCATGGTGAACAGGAACTCCCATCGGCCGGACGCCGCGCACCGTTCCCCCAGGGCGGCCAGGGCGGCGTTGTCGACGAGGTGCAGCCCCATGGCCGTGATCCCGATCTGGTGGACAGGGAACGGCCACTCCGGCGTGCCCACGAACGGCATGGGGTCGGAGATCCCGTCGCTCCCCAGCACCGCCACCTCCCGTTCGTGCAACCAGGGCAGGCACTCGGCGTGGAGGCCGGCGAAGCCGTCGAATCCCCGGGTGGCCGCCTTGCGGGCCTCCCGGCCCCAGGCCACCAGCAGGATGTCGCCGGGCCCGACGGTCACGCCCTGGGCGTACTCGGCCACCTCGAGGTCCTCCACCGTGACCACCTCGCCGCTCCCGAGGTAGGGGGAACCGAGGGCCCTCGGCACGTCGAGGAGCACCCCCCGGCCGATCACCCCGTCGGCCATGGACAGCACCGTGTTGGCCCGCGCCCCGTCGCTGCGCACCTCGCTGGCCGGCCGGCCGCCGTACATCTCGCCGCGGACGAACATGTGGGACAGGGCGTCCACGTGGGTCGTCAGCAGGCCGTGCACGTCGAGGGCCAGGTGGTCACGGGCCGCCTCGTACCCGGGGATCCCGTTGGCGTCCCGGGCGTCACCGGAGGCCAGCATGTGGTGCTGGACCGGATGGGGGTGCTCGGGCTGCGGCTCGGTGGCCAGGTCGTGGGCGAGGCTGACACACTCACCGGTCCGCACCAGGCCGACGGCGTCGGCCCGACGGGCGTCGGTGAGGTGGTTGAGCGCGCCCCGCTGGTCGTCGGGCCCCCACCGCCCCCAGTTCTTGAGCTCCTCGTACATGGTGTCGAGGTCGGCGGTGGTCGGGACCCCGTACTCACTCCCCATCGGGCCAGCTTGTCATCCGTCGATGTGGGGCGCGGTCATCGCCCCCACCACCATGTCCAACAGGTTGTCCACGAACCGGGCGTCGGACAGCACCGCGCCCTGGCCGCGCTCGAGGCGGCGGGCCTGGTCGGCCGCGGCCCGGCCGATGAAGGCGATGCAGATGCCCCGGCGCACCCGCCACAGGTCGGCCGGGACCGTGGGGCAGCAGCTGCCGCAACAGGTCCCAGGCCTGGTGCCCCTCGGTCTGGGCCAGCAGGTCGCGGATCTCCGGCGTGGCGCGGTCGACGGCCCCGGACATCTCCGAGCCGATCTGGAGGTAGGCCCGCTCCCGCCACCCGCGCCGGGCGAACTCGGTCACCGGGCGCACGATGGCCTCGGCCGCCGCCCGCACGTCCCCGTGCGCACCGGCCCTGGCCACTTCGAGCAGCTGATGACGCCGCTGGGCGATGGCCGGGACGTGCCGGGCCAACAGCGCCCGGAGGATCTCGTCCCGGCTCCCGAAGTGGTAGTGGACCGCCGACACGTTGCGCTGATGGGCCGCCCGCACGATCTCGGCCAGGGAGACGTTGTCGATGCCGCGCTCGGCGTACAGGCGGGCGGCGGCGTCGAGCAGGAGCTCTCGGGTGGAGGTCGGCTCGGCCATCTCGCCGGTCACAGTAGCGGTGGTCCCGAGTCGGTCGTCAGGGCCAGCCCGGCAGCAGCCCGAGGTCGCGGCAGACCTCCTGGGCCTCGACCCACCGTCCGTTGCGCTCACGCGCCTCGGGCGCAGTGACCAGCCAAGCCGCCACCGCGCCGACCACGTCAGCCGGCGCCCCGGCAGCGGCGTCGAAGCCGAACCCGGCCATGTCCATGGCCATCCGCTCGGTGGCCACGAAGCCCGGGCTCAGGTTGAAGGCCAGCACGCCGCGGTCGCCCAGCTCCACAGCCACGATCCCGGCCAGCCGGTGCAGGGCCCCCTTGGACATGCCGTAGCCCAGCCCCCAGCCTCCGGCGCCGGCCGGGGCCGCGGGGTCCATCCGCCCCGAGCTCGAGGCCAGGTTGACGATGGCGCCCGACCCCCGCTCCACCATGCCTGGCAGGACCAGGCGGGACAGGATCACCGGGGCCATCACGTTGGCCTCGAGGTGGCGGTCGAGCAGTTCGACCGGCGTGTCGAGCAGCCGGTCCATGTGGCCGGGTCCCACGTAGCGGCCGTTGTTCACCAGGACGTCGATCCGGCCCCAGCGCTCGAGGACGGTGGCCGTGGCCGCGCCCAGCGAGGCCCGGTCCAGCAGGTCGAGCACCACCGGCAGGGCCGCCCCGCCGGCCTCCTCCACCAGGGCCGCCGTCGTGTCGAGCGAGCCGGGGAGCGGGCGGGTGTCCGAGGCGGCCACCGTCGAGGAGTGCTCGCGGGCCTCCCCCTCGTGCCGGGTCCGGGCCCCGATGGCCACGTCGAACCCCGCCTGGGCCAGGTGGACGGCGATGGCCTTGCCGATGCCACGGCTGGCCCCGGTGACCAGGGCCACGGGTCGGCCGGACACCACGCTCCTCCCGTCGTCCCGAGTCAGTTGCATTATAAAACACAGTCCCCTAGAGTCGGTCTCATGACGGAATCGACAGTAGACCAGGCAGCCCCGGCCTCCATCACGCCGCGACAGCGGACCGTCTTCGTGGTCACGGCCCTCGGGGCGTTCATGGCTTCGCTCGACCTCTCCATCGTGAACGTGGCCTTCCCGGCCCTCGAGCACTCCTTTCCACATGACAGCCGGGCCACCCTGGCCTGGGTGATCACCGGGTACGGCATCGTGTTCGGCGCACTCCTGGTGACAGCGGGGCGGACCGCCGACCGCCTCGGCAGCCGCCGGGTGTTCTTCGCCGGTCTGGCCGTCTTCTGCACCGGCTCGGCGCTGTGCGCGCTGGCCCCGTCGGTGCCCCTGCTGGTGGCGGGCCGGGTGGTCCAGGGGGTGGGGGCCGCAGCCCTACTGCCCTCGTCACTGGGCCTCCTGCTCGGTGCCTACCCGCAAGACCGCCGGTCGCAGGTGGTGGCCCTGTGGGGTGGGGTCGGGGCGCTGGCCGTGGCCACGGGGCCGTCGTTCGGGGCCGCCCTCGTCGCCGCCGGCGGCTGGCGGTGGGTCTTCCTGGTCAACGTGCCCATCGGCGCGGCAGCCTGGCTGGTAGGCCGAACGGTGCTGACCCCGTCCCGGCCGGCGGCGTCGGGCGCCACCCCCGACTACCTCGGCGTGGTGCTCATCAGCATGGCGCTGGCCCTGCTGGTGCTGGGCATCTCCGAGGGACCGACGTGGGGATGGTCGTCGGCGGCGGTCGTGGGCAGCTTCGCCGGCGCCGGCGCGGTGGGCCTGACCTTTCTCCGTCGGTCCAGCCGACACCAAGAGCCCGTCCTCGACCTGACCCTGTTCCGGTCCCGGTCGTTCAGCGTGGCCAACGCGGCCACCTTCCTCTACGCCATGGGCTTCTTCGCCATGCTGCTGGGCAACATCCTGTTCCTGACCAGCGTGTGGCACTACTCCATCCTGAAGGCGGGCCTGGCCGTGACCCCGGGCCCCCTGGTGGTGGCCGTGGTGTCGGGGCCGGCCGGGCGCCTGGCCGGCCGCGTCGGCTTCCGGCGCGTCCTCCTCGCCGGGTTCGTGGTCTTCGTGGCCGGACTCTCGTGGTACGCCACCCGGGTAGGACTGCACCCCGACTACCTGGGGGTCTGGCTGCCCGCCACCCTGATCACCGGGCTGGGGATCGGGCTCACCTTCCCGGTGTTGAGTGCGGCGGCGGTCTCGAGCCTCCACGCCGAGCGCTTTGCGGTGGGCAGTGCCGTCAACCAGACCGCCCGTCAGGTAGGGGGTGCCTTCGGCGTGGCCCTGCTGGTGGTCATCCTCGGCGCCCCGGCCGGTGCCGAGGCCGCACTGGCCAGCTTCCACCACCTGTGGTGTTACTGCGCCGGGACCGCCGCGCTGGCCGGCCTGCTGTGCACCCTGCTCGCACCGGGACGACCGGCCGGGGCCCTCGGTGCCGAGACACAGCGAGATTTGGACCGGCCCGCTGCGGCCCCCGCCGACCACCGTCGAGGCAGCCTGACCCGGACCTGAGTCCCCATCCAGGGCCGGGCGCCGAAGGCGAGGAGGGGCGGTCCGGCCTCCCATGACCCGACCCCGGGGGTGGGGGCGGACCAGGAGAACGGGTCCACGGCGAAGGGCGCCACCGCCGGGACGGGGACCCACCGGGCAGGGCGGTGCAAGGCGTCGAATGGGGGCTCCCTTGTTTGCCCCCAGCTCCCACCACTAAATTGAGGGTCCATTGTGTTTCGCGCCCGGTTCTCACCGATGGCGGAAGTGACCGCCAACGTGCACCGTCGACGCAGGATCTCGGCAGTGTTCCTCTCCACCCTTGTGGCCTCGACCGCCCTGTCGGTGGCGACCGGTCGACCCTCCGGGGCCGATCAGCTGTCCAAGCTGCAGGCCCAGGCCGCGGCCATCTCCCAACAGCTCATCCGCCAGCAGCTCGAGGTGGACACCTACCGCCAGCAGTACTCCGTGGTCTCGGCCCGGGTGGCCGCCGACAGCCAGGCCATCACTGCGATCGGCCAGCAGATCGGGCAGGACCAGCAGCAGATCACGGCCAAGGTGTCCCTGGTCCGGGCCCAGGCCGTCCGCTCGTACATGGACTACGGGACCGGCTCGGGGAGTCCCACCGCAGCGCTGTTCGCCGGCGACCAGGAGCACGCCCAGGCCGCCAGCGAGTACTCGGCCATCGCCGTGGGCAACATCACGACCGCGGTCGATCAACTGCACACCGCCCAGGCCCAGCTCCAGGCCCACCAGGCGACCTTGCGACGGCAGCAGGACCGAGACCGCACCGATCAGGCCAGCCAGGCCGCCTCCCTCAGCCAGGCCAACACCGGCGCGGGCCAGCTCGCGGCACTCCACAACCAGGTGACCGGTCAGTTGGCCGCGGCCGTGTCCGCCCAGGCTGCGACCCAGAACGCCGCGGCGGTGGCGGCGGTGGCGGCGGCCCAGAAGCAGGCGGCCAAGCCCGCCCCGGGTCGACCGGCCACGACGGTCACCCAGACGGTGCCGACCATTCCGGCGCCGGCCACGCCGGGGAGCACGTCACCGGTGGCGGTCACCCCTCCGGCCGGCGCCGGGGCCGGCCTCCCCGACCCCGCCCTCAACCCGTTCCTCCAGTGCGTGATCCAGCGGGAATCGGGAGGGAACTACAGCATCAACACCGGCAACGGGTACTACGGGGCCTTCCAGTTCAGTCAGTCCACCTGGAACATCGCCGTTCAGGCCGCCGGACTGTCCTACCTGGTGGGGGTGCCCCCGAGCTCGGCCTCGAAGGCGGAGCAGGACACTGCGGCCGTGGCCCTCTACGCCCTCGACGGCAGCCGGCCGTGGACGGGGGACTGCGGGGCGTAGCTCCGGGCTGTCACACCAGCCGGCACCGCCCGGAGCCGGCGCACACGTCGCACTCGGGGGCCCGCCCGGCCACGTGGGCCAGACAGTGGTCGATGCGCTCCTCGACGATCTGGCCGAGCAGGCGGTGCGGGCCGAGCGGGGCGGCCACCAGATGGAGGACGCCGGGGTGGGGCCGGCAGGCCTCGGCGGCCAGGTCGGGAAGGTCCTGATCCCAGTGACTGCCGGGCCACAGGAAGTACGGGGCGATCACCACCGTGGTGGCCCCGGCCGAGACGCAGGCGTCGACCGCCGTCCCGATGGTGGGCTCGGCCAGCTCCATGTGGGCCGCCTCCACGTTGACCAGGCCTCGGGCCGTCCCCCACCCGGCGACGAACGCCTCGTGCCGCCGGTTGGCCTCGTCGCGTCGTGACCCGTGGTCGACGATCACGATCCCGAGCGAGCTCCCCTGATCGATCACGCCCCGAGCGTAGGCCCGGACGGCGAGAACCGACACCGATGGCGCCGTCGGACACGCACGGGACGGTACTGCGACGTCCGGAGTGGCCCGTGTCGGGCCACCGAAGTCAGCGGGCCGTGATGTACTCCATCAGCTCGTTGCGGTCCTTCTCGAGCTCCTCGATGCGGCTCTTGACCACGTCGCCGATGCTGATGATGCCGACCAGTCGACCGGCCTCCACCACCGGGACGTGACGGAAGCGGTGCTCGGTCATCAGGTTCATGATCGACTCCAGGTCGTCGCTGGGGGCGCACACCTGGACCTCGGTGGACATGATCGAGGCCACCGGGTCGTCCAGCAGCTCGGTGTGGAGGACGCTGAGCCGCTTCACGATGTCCCGCTCGGAGACGATGCCCTGGATGGTCACGCCGTCCGGGGAAACCACGAGGGCCCCGACCCGGTGGTGGGCCAGATCGGCCACGACGTCTCCCACCGTGGCCTCCCGGGTGACGGTGACCACCATGGTCCCTTTCGATGCGAGAAGGTTCGACACACGCATGGACTTCCCCCTTCCGGAGTTGCCTCCGGGGTACTCCCTGCCAGGGACGCTGGTGCGCCCACCGGCCATCTTCGCGCTCCGTCCTCCGAAAGGAAACAGCGTGTGCCAAGTTGCAACAAAGCGGGCGGGGCCTTCTCACCGGGGATACCGCCTGGTGAGCGGGGCAGGACCGGGGCGCCTGGGCCGCCCGGATCGACCACGGGACGGACCCGGTCTCCTACCATTGGGGCCGATGGCCGACGACGCCCGGGGCCGCCGGCCCACCGACCCCACCCCCACCGGGCCCCGAACCTGGGTGCGCCGCGCCGAGGGCGACCGCAGGAGCCGCCTCCGGGCCACCCTCGAGGTGATCGGCGGCGAAGGGGTGATCGTCCTCAACGACCGGCGCATTCCCGGCTCGACAGCCAACATCCCCCTCATCGCCGTGGCCCCGGCCGGGGTCTTCGTGATCGACGCCCAACACCACAAGGGCCTGGTCCACACCAAACGGCCCGGAACCCTCGGCCAGCTGGGCCTCCCCGAGCTCCACGTGGGCCGCAAGAACTGCACCGCCGCCCTGGACGTCCTCGGACGGCAGGTCGAGGTGGTCCGGGCCACCCTCGACGGCTCCCCATGGGGGTCGCAGGTCCCGGTCACGGCCATGCTCTGCCTGACCCGGGCCGAGTGGGGGTTGGCGTCATCGTCGCGGGTCCGCGACGTCTGGGTGGGCTGGCCCAGGCTGATGGCCGGCGCCCTTCGGTCCCCGGGGATCATCGACAGCCCCACCGTGCACGAAGTCGCCGGCACCATCGGCGCCCGCCTGCCGGCGGCCTGACCGCCGGTCCCCCACCCCGGCCGAAGGCCGGCGTGCGGCTTCCCGGCGAGCGGGGACGGCGCAGAGCCGACCCACCGGACCGATCCCGCCCGGCACCGGGCACGGGTGCCGTCTACCATCCGGTGGCCCGACCGGACCCACTCCGTCGAGCCACCCACCCATGGACGTCTTCACCACCACACCCGTCCCCGACCTGGCGTCGGCCGGGGACCAGTTCGCCGAGCTCGAGGCGGCGGGCTACGACGGCGCCTTCACCTACGAGACCCGGCACGACCCGTTCCTGCCCCTGGCCCTGGCCGCCGACCGGACGGTCACCCTGCGGTTGGGCACCGCGGTGGCCATCGCCCTCGCCCGCTCTCCGATGCTCCTGGCCAACCTGGCCTACGACCTCCACGACCTGTCGGCCGGCCGGTTCGTGCTGGGCCTCGGCACCCAGATCCGGCCCCACATCGAGCGGCGGTTCTCCATGCCGTGGTCGCGTCCGGCGGACCGGCTCCGCGAGATGGTGTTGGCCATCCGGGCCATCTGGGACGCCTGGGACGGGGTCGCCCCCCTCGACTTCCGCGGTGAGTTCTTCACCCACACCCTGATGCCTCCGGCCTTCGACCCCGGACCGGCGAGGTTCGGGCGGCCGCCCATCCTCCTCGGTGGGGTGGGGCCCCGCATGACGGCCGTGGCCGCCGAGGTGGGGGACGGGGTGCTGGTCCATCCGTTCTCGACCGCCGCCTCGCTCCGGGAGCTCACCCGTCCGGCCATCGATCAGGGCCTGGCTCGCTCGGGTCGGGCACGGGACGCCCTCGAGGTGGTGGTGGTCACCCTCGTCGCCACGGGCAGCGACGGGGCCGAGCTGGACCGGGCCGTCGAGGTGGTGCGGGGCCAGATCGCCTTCTACGGCTCGACCCCGGCGTACGCCGCCGTCCTCGAGTGCCACGGTTGGGACTCGCTGCACCCCCGTCTCCACCAGCTGTCCAAGGAGGGCCGCTGGGCCGACATGCCGGCCCTGATCCCCGACGAGGTCCTCGAGTCCATCGCCGTCGTGGGTCGACGGGACGACATCGCCGGGCAGATCCGGGCCAAGGTGGCCGGCGTGGCCGACGCCGTCAGCCTCGAGTGCACCCGCCGTCCCGACCCGGGCCACTTCGCCGACATCTGCACCGCACTCAAGTCCGGCGGCTGAGCCGGGCGCGGTCGGGCGCCGGCGCCACCGGCCGGGTCCTCACCCCGGCACGGAGGGATCGTCCATCTCGCGCCAGCAGTACCAGGCGACCAGGCTCCGGTAGGGCTGGAACGGCTCCCCGAGCTCGATGAGCTCCTTGGCCGAGGGGATCTCCTCGAGGCCCCACGCCCTTCCGAACCCGGCCCGGACCCCGTAGTCGCCGGTGGGCCAGACGTCGAGGCGGCCCAGGCTCCCGAGCAGGAACATCTGGGCCGTCCACGGGCCGATGCCCCGCACCTGGGTCAGGTGGTCGACCACCTCCTCGTCGGACAGCCGGCCGATGCGGTCCAGCTCGATCCGACCGGCCGCCACCTGGTCGGCCAAGTCGCGGATGGAGCCGGCCTTCGCCCGGCTGAGCCCGGAGGAGGCGAGCACCTCCTCGGAGGCGGCCAGCACCGCCCCGGGGGTGACCGTCCCGTCCAGCGCGGCCACGAAGCGGCCGTGGATGGTGGCGGCGGCCCGACCGGCCAGCTGCTGGTAGACGATGATCTCGGCCAGGGACGCGAACCGGCGATCGGCCCGCACCGGTCGCCGTCGGGGCGGCGGACCGTGGCGGTCGACCAGGCCGGCCAGCACCGGGTCCTGGGCGGCGAGGTGCGCGGTGGCAGCACTGATCGAGGGTCGGGGCACGCCCCGATGATGCCATCGGCACCCGCTGCGCTGTCAACGGGCGCCGGCTCGACACGTCCCCGAGGGTGCCACTCACCTCCGTCCGCGTTCGCGGGTGGACGTTAGGCTCCCGTCGGCGGTCGGCTCGCCCAGCTGTCCGTCTCCCGCGCACCGTGGTTGCTCCGACACGCCGTGGTCGTCGGGGCCACCCGGGCCAACCTCGAGCAGTCGCTGGCCCGGCTGGACGAGCTGACGGCCACGCCGACCTGACCGGCCCTGGTCCACCGCCCGTCCGGTGGCGGAAGATCCCCGGACCCGGCGGCGTTGCACCCACCATGGTGCCGCTGTCCGTCCTCGACCTGGCCACGGTGGCCGAGGGCTCGACCCCTGCGGACGCCCTGGCCGACACCACCCGCCTGGCCCCGGTGGTCGAACGGCTCGGCTACCGGCGGATGTGGGTGGCCGAGCACCACGGGATGCCGGCCGTGGCCAGTTCGGCCCCGGCCGTGCTCGTCGGACACCTGGCCGACGCCACCACCACCCTGCGGGTGGGAGCCGGTGGGGTCATGCTCCCCAACCACGCCCCGCTGGTCATCGCCGAGCAGTACGCCACTCTCGAGGCGCTCCATCCCGGGCGCATCGACCTGGGTCTGGGTCGGGCCCCGGGCACCGACCAGGTCACCGCCCGTGCCCTGCGCCGGGTCGCCCAGACCGGACCGGACACCTTCCCGCAGGACGTGGTGGAGCTCATCGACTTCCTGGCCGACGGTGACGGTCCCGTCTCCCACCCGGCCCCGGTGCCCGGACGCGGCTACCTACCCGAGGTGTGGCTGCTCGGGTCCTCGACCTTCAGCGCCCAGCTGGCCGGACTGCTCGGGCTCCCCTTCTCCTTCGCCTACCATTTCGCCCCCGATCTCCTGGACCAGGCCGTCGAACAGTACCGAAGGACGTTCCGCCCCTCCTTCCTGCTGGGCGCGCCCTACTTCATGCCGGCCGTGTCGGTGCTGTGTGCCCCGACCGACGAGGAGGCCCGGTGGTTGGCCGGTCCTTCGGCCCTCACCACCCTGCAGCTCCGGACGGGGCGGCTCGGCCCGGTGCCCTCCCCCGAGCAGGCTGCGGCCTACCGATACACCGACCAGGAGCGGGCGTTCATCGACGCCACCGTGGCCACCCACCTGATCGGGGAGCCGGAGTCCGTCCAGGCCGGGCTGGTGGCCCTGCAGGCCCGGACCGGCGCCGACGAGATCATGCTGTCCACCCGGGCCCACTCCTTGGCGGCGCGGGTCCAGTCCCTCACCCTGGTGGCCGGTCGATGGCCCACGGGCGGCGACGTGGCCGCCCCCACGGCCGTCTCGGCCGTCTGAGCCTTCGGCGATCGACCGCTCCCGGTCACAGCGAGGCGCAGTGGGGCAGCACCTGCTCGGCGATCAGCGCCAGGTGGTCCAAGTCGGCGAGGTCGAGGATCTGGAGGTAGGTGCGGTCGGCCCCGATCCCGGCGTAGGTGGCCAACTTGTCCACCACCTCCTGGGGTGACCCGCACAGTCCGTTGGCCCGCAGCTCGTCGGCGTCCCGGCCGATGGCCCCGGCCCGGGCGGCCACCTCGGCGTCGGTGCGCCCGCAGCAGACGGTCTGAGCCGCCGAGTAGGCCATCGAGTCGGCCTCCCGCCCCGCGCCGAACAGGCGGCGCGCACCCGTGCGAACTGGGTACCGGTCTCCTCCAGCGACGAGAAGGCCAGATTGAACTCGGCGGCGTAGGTGGCGGCCAGCCGGGGCGTCCACTTGGCCCCGTGCCCGCCCACGATGATCGGCGGACCCGGACGCTGCTCCGGCTTGGGCAGGGCCGGGCTGTCCGTCACCTGGTAGTGGACGCCCGCCAGGGTGAACGTGGCCCCGTCCGGGGTCCCCCACAGTCCGGTGATCAGGGCCAACTGCTCCTCGAGGCGCTCGAAGCGCTCGACCACGGGCGGGAACGGGATGCCGTACGCGGTGTGCTCGGCCTCGTACCAACCGGCCCCGAGGCCCAGCTCCACGCGGCCACCGGACATGGCGTCGACCCCGGCCACGGTGATGGCCAGCGGACCGGGGTGACGGAAGGTGGCCGAGGTGACCAGGGTGCCCAGCCGGATCGTGGAGGTGTCGCGGGCGAGGCCGGCCAGGTTGACCCAGGCGTCGCTGGGGCCGGGGTGGCCGTCGGCACTGCCCATCGACAGGTAGTGGTCGCTCCGGAAGAAGGCGTCGAAGCCCAGGGACTCGGAGGTCCGGGCCACGGCCAGCAGGGTCTCGTAGGAGGCGCCCTGCTGGGGCTCGGTGAAGATGCGCAGGAGCATCTCCACGGTCTAGCCGAGCGTGGCGCCCGGCGGAAGCGGACGCCGTGCCGCCCCGGGTCAGCCGACGGTCGAGGCGCCGCCGATCACTCCAGCGTCCAGGTCGGCGTCGCCGGACCCACTCAGGCCGCCACCCATGGCCACGTCCTCGCTCGGGCGCTCCAACCCCGAGGTCGAGCGCAACCGGACCTCCTTCAGGAACAGCGTGAGGGCGAACATGATGGTGGCCAGCGGCACCCCGAGCAGGAAGACCGAGTGGAGCGAGCGGATGAAGGACTCGAGGACGCCGTGCTGGACGGTTGGGGGGAAGGAGTGGAGCTGGGCCGGGCTCATGGAGAAGCTGCCGTTGACGTGCATACCCGACGAGGCCGCCCCCGGGACCAGTTGGGCGATCCAGTGGCTCAACCGGGCGATGAACACCGCACCGAACAGCGCGGTACCGAACGCCCCGCCGAGGGAACGGAAGAAGGTCACCGCGGCAGTGGCCGCGCCCATCTGGGCGGGAGGCACGGCGTTCTGGACGGCCAGCACCATGACCTGCATGGTCATGCCCATGCCGGCGCCGAGCACGATCACGTAGAGGCTCATGGTCAGATGCGACGTGTGCAGTCCGAGCTGGGAGAGGAGCCACATGCCGAGGACGACCAACACCGAACCGACGACGGGGAAGATCTTGTAGCGGCCGGTCCGCGACACCAGCTGGCCCGAGGTCACGGAGGCACCCAGCACGCCTACCATCATGGGGATCATCAGGAGGCCGGACACCATGGCCGACACCCCGTCCACCAGCTGGAGGTAGAGCGGCAGGTAGATGATGGCCCCGAACATGATCATGGACAGCAGGAAGGTGACCGACGTCGAGACCCGGAAGATCCCGATGTGGTAGAGGTTCGGCGGGAGGATGGGCTCGGCGGCCCGACGCTCCCACAGCACGAAGGCGACGATGAGCACCACGGCCACGATGGCCAGGCTGACGATGATCGACGACCCCCAGGCGTACTGGGTACCGCCCCACACCGTCACCAGGAGTGCGGCGGTCACCCCGACCAGCATGAGGCCGGCCCCGACGAAGTCGATCTTGTGGACCTGGCGGCGGAAGGGGAGTTTGAGGACGGCCGACGTGACCACCAAGGCGACCACGCCGATGGGGATGTTGATGTAGAAGATCCACCGCCAGCTCAGGTTGTCGGTGAACACCCCGCCGAGCAGCGGGCCGGCGATCGAGGCCAGGGCGAAGGTGGCCCCGAAGTACCCCTGGTAGCGGCCCCGCTCCCGGGGGGAGACCACGTCGGCGATGATGGTGAAGGCCAGGGCCATCAACCCGCCGGCTCCCAGTCCCTGGATGCCGCGGAAGGCGATGAGTTGGGCCATGTTCTGGCTGAGGCCGGCCAGCGCCGACCCGACCAGGAAGATGACGATGGCGATCTGGAACAGCCCCTTGCGGCCGAACTGGTCGGACAGCTTCCCGTAGAGCGGCGTCGAGATGGTCGAGGTCAACAGGTAGGCGGTCACCACCCAGCTGATGTGGTTGAGTCCGTGCAGGCTGTTGACGATGGTGGGAAGGGCGGTTCCGACGATGGTCTGGTCCAGGGCGGCCAGGAACATGCCGATCATGAGGCCGCTGAAGACGATGAGGATCTGCCGGTGGGTCAGGGCCACGGGCGCGTCCTCCCCCGGGTGGGCGGTGGGGGCCGACGACACCCGGTCCTCAGGGCGGGAGGGGGTGTCGATGCTCACCGGACCCCGCCCCGGGCCTGCTGCCCGCGGGTTCGGTGGAGACCGGCCTCCAGCCGGACCAGGCCGCGGGTGAGCGCCGTGCGCTCCTCGTCCGACCAGTCGTCGATCACCTCGGCCAACGCCTGGCGACGGGCCTCCGAGACGGTCTCCAGGACGGCCCAGCCCCGCTCGGACAGGCTGAGCAACGATGCCCGGCCGTCGTCGGGATCGGGGACCTTCACCACCAGCCCGATGGCCACCAGATCGCGCATCTGCCGACTCACCGTCGAGAGGTCGAGCTCGACGGTGTCGGCCAGCTCGGACAGGCGGACCGGGGCCTGGCTCGACAGTCGGACCAGCAGCCAGTAGCCGGCCCGGTCCACCGACTTCCCCTCGGTGAGCTCGCTCATCGGTACGTCGAGCCGGAGGATGGCCCGGGCCACCTGGGTCAAGGAGCGCTCCAGTTCGGCCGAGACCCGCCGTCTGGAGGGCGCGACGGGAGCGCCGGTCACATCCTCGGTGGGGATCGCCGTCGGTGCCACAGGGTCCTCTCGTGTCGCTCCGGTGTCCAGGTTCAAGTAAACTGCTTGTAGCAAGCAACTATATCAACCCGACAGGGGGCCCGTCCAGCCCGGCGGCCTCAGTCGGCCCGGTGCAGCAGGAAGGTGCCGGTCGACCGACTGACCATCCGGTCGCGGTCGTCGGTCACGGTGGCCTCGGCGTAGGCCACCTGGCGGGCCATCCGGACGACCTCGCCCCGGAGGCGGTAGGCCTCCCCCACCTGGGCCGGACGCATGGTCTCGACCTTCATCTCGAGGGTCGCCTTGGTCCGGTCGCGTCCGGCCAGGGCCGAGTTGATGGCGAAGTTCATGGCGGCGTCGAGGAGCAACCCGTGCACCCCGGCCTGGACGATGCCGTGGGGGTTGCCGGCGGCGGCCGTGGGGACCAGCGAGCCGCTCACCCAGCCCAGGTCCTCCCCGTCGACCCCGTAGTCCGTCGAAGGAGCCGCCGACCGTGCCGATGAGCGCCATGCCACCGTCGCCCAGCCAGCGGTCCATGTCCTTGATCCGGCCCGTCATCCCCCCGACCGTAGTGCCGGGCCGCCTCGGGCCCGTGCGTCCCGGGTCCGGTTGGACGCGGCGGTTCGGGCGGGTACTATCGGGGGGCGGCATTTTCTTGACCACGCGGTCAAGTTTTTGTCGTGGCCGGAGCGGAGCGCTCCGACCCCCATGAGCCGAACACGGCCGGCAGGCACAGGCTCCGCCGGACCGGAGAAGGAGAGCCACCATGACCGACCGCCGTCATCGTCGATGCAGTCCGCACCCCCGGGGGCAAGCGCAACGGGAAGCTGCGCAACTGGCACGCCGTCGACCTGGCCTCCGAGCCCTTGAAGGCCCTGGTGGAGCGCAACGACCTCGACCCGGCCCTGGTCGACGACGTGATCATGGGCTGCGTCATGCAGGTGGGCGAGCAGTCCCTCAACGTCGGCCGCAACGCCGTGCTGGCCGCCGGCTATCCCGAGTCGGTGCCCGCCACCACCATCGACCGCCAGTGCGGGTCCTCCCAACAGGCCCTCCACTTCGGGGCCCAGGGCGTCATCGCCGGCGCCTACGACGTCGTCATCGGCGGCGGGGTCGAGGTCATGACCCGCACCCCCATGGGCTCCTCGGTCGTCCGCGACCTGGGCTACCCCTTCGGCCCCCGCATGATGAACCGCTACGCCGAGCGGGGCGGGCTGGTCGGCCAGGGCGAGGGTGCCGAGATGATCGCCGACCAGTGGGACATCAGCCGCGACGCGCTCGACGAGTACTCGGTGCGGTCCCACCAGCGGGCGGCCCGGGCCACCGCCGAGGGTCGCTTCGAGCGTGAGATCGATCCCGGTGGCCATCAAGGACGACGACCGGGCCGACACCGACGAGATGATCGTCAGCGACGAGGGCATCCGTCCCGACTCCTCGGTCGAGACCCTGGCCAACCTCAAGCCGGCCTTCCAGCCCGAGAACGGCAAGGTCACCGCGGGCAACTCGTCGCAGATCACCGACGGGGCGTCCGGCTGTCCTCATCATGAGCGAGGAGAAGGCCAACGCCCTGGGCCTGACCCCGCGGGCCCGCTTCCACGCCTTCGCGGTGGCCGGCAGTCGACCCCATCACCATGCTGACCGGGCCCATCCCGGCCACCAAGTCGGTGCTCGAGAAGGCCAAGCTGACCCTGGACGACATCGACGTCATCGAGATCAACGAGGCCTTCGCCTCGGTGGTCCTGGCCTGGGAGAAGGAGTTCGGAGCCGACCTCGACAAGGTGAACGTGAACGGTGGGGCCATCGCCCTCGGCCACCCGCTCGGGGCGTCCGGCGCCAAGCTCATGGCCACGCTCCTCAACGAGCTGGAGCGCACCGAGGGGCGCTACGGGCTGCTCACCATGTGCGAGGGCGGCGGCATGGCCAACGCCACCATCATCGAGCGTCTGGGCTGATCGCCCCGCCGGCGCTCGACCGGCAGGAGGTCAGCACCACGCAGGCGGAGCACCGGCCTCTCGGGGTCGGTGCTCCCGCGTCAGGTCCGGGCGGGCCGGTCCGATGGTCGGTCGGCCGGCGCGGTCAGTGGTAGCGGGTGGCCAGCAGGAGGCCGGCGAAGATGGCCCCGATGGCGGCGATGAGCCACAGGTTGTTCACGCCGCCGGGGAGCAGGCCCGCGTAGTTGAGAATGACCACCAGCACCCCGACCAGGAACAGGGCGATGATGGTGATGCCCATCCACCGCGGGCTGGTCTTGACGTTCTTGGGGATGGGCGGCGTGTACCGGTTGGACTGGACCGACCTGGGCGCCTCGGTGGTCCGACCGCCCGCCGACCGGCCCCGCTTGCCGGCCTTGCCCGGCCCCGACTTGGCCTTGGTTGCCATGGGCGAAGGATAGCCAGTCGGCGGCCCGGTTGGCGCCGGGTCCGGGAGCCCCGACCCGCCCGGTACGATCAACGGTCCATGGGGACGCGGGTGCTGGTCATCGACAACTACGACTCGTTCGTCTACAACCTGGTCCAGGAGCTCGGGGAGCTGGGTGCCGACCCGGTGGTCCACCGCAACGACGCCATCGACGTCGCCGGCATCCGGGCGGCCGCCCCGGACGCCGTCCTCATCTCACCGGGCCCGGGTCGTCCCGAGTCGGCCGGCATCAGCATGGCGGTGATCAGGGAGCTGGGCGGCGAGATCCCCATCCTCGGGGTCTGCCTCGGGCACCAGGCCATCGGCCAGGTCTACGGGGGCGAGGTGGTGGCCGCGCCCACGCTCATGCACGGCAAGACCTCGGCCATCCACCACGACGGGGCGGGGGTGTTCGCCGGCCTGCCCGACCCCTTCGTCGCCACCCGCTACCACTCCCTGGTGGTGGAGCCGGCCAGCGTCCCCGACGTGCTGGAGGTCACCGCCCGGTCCGCAGACGGAGTGATCATGGGGCTCCGCCACCGGACCCTGGCCGTCGAAGGGGTCCAGTTCCACCCCGAGTCGCTGCTCACCCTGGAAGGGCCCGGCCTCCTGTCGAACTTCCTGGCCTCGACCCGGGCGGCCTGAGCAGCCCCCTCCGCCCGCGACCCACCCCGGTCAGGTGGTGGGCGGCGACGCGGTCGTGCTCGAAGAGGGGCTGGTCGTCGAGGTGGTCGTGGTCGACGTCGACGTCGTGGTGGTCGGCGGCGGGCCGGTCGAGACCACGATGTCCACCGAGCTGCCCGGCTTGACGAACGTGCCGGCGGACGGACTGGAGGAGATGACCAGGCCGGTGTTGAAGTTGGCCGACGGGGCCGAGGTGATGTTGCCCACGTTGAGGCCGGCCTGGCCGAGCAGGTTGCCGGCCGCGGGCTGGCTCAGCCCGAGCAGTGACGGAACCCGCACGTCGGCCGGACCGGACGAGACGGTGAGGGTGACCGAGCTGCCCTTGGCCACCCGGGTGCCCGGCTGCGGGCTGGCGCTGAGCACCGTCCCCTGGGCGACGTTGTTGGGCACATTGGTGACGGTCGAGGTGAGACCGGCGGCCGCCAGCCGGGACTGGGCGTTGGCCAGGGTGGTGTTGGTGATGCCGGACGGCACCGTGACCTTCTCCACCGCGGCGACGGTCAGTGTCACCGTGTCCCCCTTCTTCACCAGGGTGCCGCCGGCCGGATTGGACGAGATGACCGTGCCGGGGGTGTCGGTGGAGATCTCTGCCGTGTGTTTGACCACCAGGCCGTCCTGGGTCAGTTTGGCCGTGGCCTGGCCCACCGGTTGGCCGGTGACCGAGGGCAGGTTGAAGGACGCGCTCCCGCCCAGGTAGCCGAGGTTGCGGGCCAGGAAGTACCCCGCCACCAGGAGCAGGAGCACCAGGACGGCCAGGATGATGGCGTAGGTGCGGGTCCGGTTGGGACCGGCATCCTCGTCCTCGACCTCCTCGGCCGGGGGCGTGGCCGACACCGACTGGGTGGCGTCCATGCCGGCCACGGTCCCCACCACCGCGGTGGTGCCGGCCACGGCCAGCAGCGAGGTGGCGTCGTCCATGGCCAGGACGGTCCGACCCTCGTTGAACCGGAGCAGGTCGGCCCGGAGGTCCTCGGCGGTGGCGTAGCGGTGTTCGGGGTTCTTGGCCATGGCCTTCAGGATGATGGCCTCGAAGGTCGGGGGGATGGCCGGGTTCAGCTCGCGGGGCGCGGGCGGATGGTCCCGGACGTGCTTGGAGGCCACCGCCACCGGGGTGTCCCCGAGGAAGGGGGGCCGTCCGGTGGCCATCTCGTAGAGGACGACGCCGAGCGAGTAGATGTCGCTGCGGGCGTCGACGCCCATGCCCTCGGCCTGCTCCGGCGAGAAGTACGTCGCCGTACCCATCACCGCGCCGGTCTGGGTCAGGCTCTCCTCGGTGTTGATCGCCCGGGCGATGCCGAAGTCGGTCACCTTGACCTGGCCCTCGTCGGTGATGAGCACATTGCCCGGCTTCACGTCGCGGTGGATGACCCCGTGCTTGTGGGCGTAGCCGAGTGCGGCGGCCACGTGGGCACCGATGTCGGCGGTCCGATCGGCCGAGAGCGGCCCGGCGGTCTTGCAGGATGGCCGACAGGGGACGGCCGTCGATGAACTCCATGACGATGAAGTACGTGCCGGTGTCCTCGCCCCAGTCGAAGACGGGCACGATGTTCGGGTGGGAGAGGTTGGCCGCCGCCTGGGCCTCCCGCCGGAACCGCTCGACGAACGAGCGGTCCACCGAGAGCTCGGGGAACAGCACCTTCAGCGCCACCGGGCGGTCGAGCAGGCGGTCGTGGGCCCGGTAGACCTCGGCCATGCCGCCCCGGGCGATCAGGTGGTTGAGCTCGTACCGCTCGGAAAAGATTCGTGGCGTCTCGTTCGGTTCCATGTGGGTCAAAGCCTAGGCCTGCGCTCTCTCGGTTCCGGGGTTCTCATCGTTCCTCTTCCGGTGTGACGGTTGCGTGAACTCATCGGTGTCGGGGTGGTGCCCGTGGTCGTCATGGCGTCGCCTGGTCGGCCAGCACGTCGCCGAGGATCTGCTTCACGATGGGGCCCGAGTACTGGGCGCCGGTGGCGCTGCCGGGCTGCTTGGGCATGACCACGGCGATGGCCACCTTGGTGTTCCCGACCGGGGCGAAGGCGATCAGCCAGTCGTCGGTGAACTGGGGATTGGGCCCGAACGAGCCGGTCTGGGCGGTCCCGGTCTTGGCCGCCACGTTCCACGAGGGCGGGAACACCCCGGCGGCGGTGCCCGACTTGGCCACCCCCTGCATGAAGGTGGTCAGGGTGTTGGCCGTCTCCGCCGAGATGGGCTGCAGCCAGGGCGTGGGCTGGTAGTTCCGCACCAGGTTGCCCTGGGAGTCGCGGATCTGGGACATCACGTGGGGAGTCATCTCCACGCCGCCGTTGGCCACGGCACCGGCCACCAGGGCCATCTGCAGGGCGGAGGCGGTGACGTTCTGCTGCCCGATGGCCGACTTCATGAGGCCGGGGATGTCGTCGGCGAAGTCGGCGGTGGTACCGAAGTTGGACACGGCCACGGTGTCGGCCGGCACGTCGAGAGGGATCCGCTGGTTGAAGCCGTAGGCCTCGGCCTGGTTGACCAGCGCCTGGGAGCCCAGGAGCTGGCCGATCTGGGCGAAGTCGGCGTCACAGGACAGGATCAGCAGCGTCTCGAGGTTGCCACCACCGCTGGGCGGGCAGACCCCGCCGTGGTAGTTGGTCAGGACCTGGGGCGGGGTGCCCGAGTTGGGCAGGGTGACCGACGGGACACTCGGGTAGATCATCTTGGCCAGATCCGGGCGGTTCTCGAGCACGGCCGACGTGGTCACGACCTTGAACGTCGACCCCGGGGGGTAGACCTGCCCGTATGTGCCGGGGACCAGCGGGTTCCCGGGGACGCATGCCGCCTGGTCCGCCTGGGGCGGGCACGCATTGGCGTTCCAGGCCGCCGTCTCCTTGGCCAGGTCCTGGGACACCAGGGGATTGGGATCGAAGGTCGGGTTGGAGTACATGGCCTCCACCGCACCGGTTTCCGGGTTGAGCACCACCGCGGCGGCGCCCAGGACCCCGGGGGCGTGCTGGTCGAGGGCCGCCGCCACCTGGGTCTGCAACTGGGTGCCGACGGTCAGCGAGACGTTGTCCACCACCGTCCGGTTGACCAGCAGGTCGCGCAAGGTCTTGGCCGGACGTGTGTGGGGGGTGAGGTAGCTGTTGTACTGCGCCTCGACGCCCCGGAAGTTGCCGTACTTGATCGAGTCGAACCCGATGATGTGGGCGAAGAGGGCGGCGGTGTAGGGGTCGTAGACCCGCTGGTACTTGTAGATGCTGTTCTTCGGGGCCAGTACGGACGAGGCCAGGGTCACGCCATCGGCGGAGAGGATGCTGCCCCGGGTCTGGCTGCGCTCCACCTGCTGCACCCGCGGGTTGTCCGGGCTGTTGGCCAGCGAGTTGGCCTTGATCACCTGGATGTTGTTGAGCTGGATGAACAGGGCCACGAAGCACAGCGCCATGAAGATCCCGAGCCGTCTGATCCGTCGTTCCATCAGGGCGCCTTGGTGGTGGTCGGCGGCACGGTGGCCGCGGTGGTCGGTGGGGCGGTGGTCGAGGTCGTCGGTCCCGGCGACGGGCTGCAGAACGGGGACGACGGATCGAGCTGGCAGTGCTTGGTCGTCACCAGGTTGGCCACGTAGCTCCGGGCACTGGCCACCGACGACTCCTCGACCCCGTCGTTGAGCTGGTCGAGATACTGCGCCGGCACGTCGGCGGTGGTCACGCCGGTGCGCTGCACCTCCACCGGGTTGTACCAGAGGAACCCACCGATCCGGCCCTGGTAGATGACCAGCTCGTTGTGGTTGACGCCGACGAAGTACGAGTTGGTGTCGTACCAGCGGACGGCGTAGAACGCCCCGGCGAGCACGGCGCCGAGGAGGATGACGAACAGCAGGGTGCGGAAGGTGATCAGGCGCCGGCCCCGGGCGATGCGCCGCTCCCGCCGCTTGGCCTTCCGGCGCTCCCGTCGGCTGGGTTGCGTCTCGCCGGCCACCGACGTCGGGTAGAGGTCCGGGGCGACGGCGGCGGCTTCCTCGCTGGCCGTCGGCACCGGGGCGAAGTCGGCGTTCATGGCGGTGACCACCGGCGACGAGTCGACCTCGTCACCGACCACCACGTCGACCACCACCACGGTGATGTTGTCGCTCCCCCCGTGGGTCCGGGCCGCCTGGACCAGCAGGTCGGCGGCCCGGTGGGGATCGCTCACCGAGGTCAGGACCTCGGTGATCTGACCGAGCTCGAGCTCGTTGGTCAGGCCGTCACTGCACAGCAGGAACCGGTCGCCGCGCACCGGTTGGATCCGCCACAGGTCCACCGCCACGTCCGAGGACACGCCGAGGGCCCGGGTCAGGATGTGGCGGTGGGGGTGGACGGCCGCCTCGGCGGTGGTCAACTCGCCGGTCCGGACCATCTCCTCGGCCAGGCTGTGGTCCGTGGTGATCTGGGTCAGCTCACCGTCGTGGAATCGGTAGGAACGGGAGTCACCGACGTTGACGAGGGCCAGGACGTCCTGGCCGCCCTCGTTGACCAGGCCTACGGCCGTGAGCGTCGTGCCCATCCCCCGCAGCTCAGGGTTGTCCCGGCTGTGCTGCCAGACCACGGCGTTGGCCTCGGTCACCGCCTGGGACAGGCCGGAGCCCGTGGGCTGCCTCCGGAACGCCGCCGACAGGGCGTCGACGGCCAGCCGGGCGGCCACCTCGCCCCCGGCATGGCCCCCCATGCCGTCGGCCACGGCGAACAGCGTGGACGTCTCGACGGCCAGGTCCTGATTGACCGAGCGCACCAGGCCGGTGTCGGTGGCCGATCCCGAGCGGAGGAGGGTCATCTCACTTCCCGACCTCGAAGACGGTGCCACCCACCTGCAGAAGGTCACCCTTCTCGAGGCGGGTGCGCTCGTTGATCCGGATGGTGTTCACCCAGGTCCCGTTGGTGGATCCGAGGTCCTCGGCCCAGAGGTCCCCGTCGAGGCGGAACAGCCGGGCGTGCAGGTTGGAGGAGTAGGTGTCGTAGTCGATGGGCACGCCGCACCCGGCGGCCCGGCCCACGGTCACCTCGTCACCGATGTCGTAGACGCGCCCGGCCTGCTCCTCGGGTCGGATGACGTGGAGGCGCAACAGCCTGCCCTTGCGACCCTTGGCCCCGACCACGACCGGGTCGTTGGCGTCCTTGCGTCGACGGCGGCGCTTGAGGGGACGGACCTCGACCCACACGGCACGGACCACCCACATGAAGAACAGCCAGAGGAGGATGATCACGCCGTACTCGAGGGCGCGGAGCACTGGGGTGTTGTCCGTGGGCCCAGGCAGGGAGGCCAGTAGGAGATGCATGTGCGCTCAGGAGCCGGCCGTCACGAGGTCTCGAACCGGAGCACGGTGGTACCGATCACGATCTGATCGCCGTCAGCCAATCTCCGCTCCCGGATGGTGGCTCCGTTCACTCGGGTGCCATTGGTGGAGTTGAGGTCGACCAGCACGACGTCGTTCCCCACCCTCCGGATCTCGGCGTGGCGACGGCTGGCGTTGGGGTCGGTGACCATCACCGCGCTCTCCGGGAGCCGGCCGATGGTCAGCGGCTCGGGTCCGAGGACCACCCGGGAGCCGTCCGCCAGGACCACGGAGGCCGTCGGCAGCCCCGACGGGCCCTCCTCCACCTCGGAGACCACGGCGAACCGTCCCCGGCGCTGTCGGGTGTCCTCCATGACGGTCACGGTCACCGGCCCGACGAAGGACGTAGTCCTCGGTCCGGGCGTGCTCCCGGGCGGCCTCTTCCAGCTCCCGGACCAGGGCCTCGAGGAAGCTCTCGAACCGGTCGAAGTCGCTGGTCGAGAGGTAGACGGTGAAGGTGTTGGGCGCGATGAGGCCGTGGACCCCGACGCGACGTTCGAGGTCCATCTCCCGGGTCACCCGGCGGCCGATCTCCACGGGGTGCAGCTCACCCCGGAACGCCTTGGAAAGGGTGCCGTCTACCAAGCGCTCGAGGCGCCCTTCGAATTTCTGGAGTCCCATGCTGGCGTCAGCCTACCGGTGAGTACCCCCAATTAGGGGGTAGGGCGGCCGGGGCGGCCAGCCGCCGGCCGGTGAGCAGGGCTGGGCCTTTGTCTCCCCGAGGCCCTTCCCGTCCCTCCGGCGGCGTGCCCAAGGGGTTTCGCTCATCGGGTAGCCTCTGACGGTCGCTCGGGCGAGTGGCGGAATTGGCAGACGCGCAGGATTCAGGTTCCTGTGTCCGAAAGGATGTGGGGGTTCAAGTCCCCCCTCCCCCCCTCGCCCACCACCACGGGTTACCGACAAAATCGGCCCTCTCGTACCGACATTATTCGGAGACATAGGGACGCCACCCCGACTTCGGGTACAGTCTGCAGCCCCCTGGGTTCCATACAGGGCGTCAGCGGGTCCCGGCCGAGCAGGGGACGGTGAGTGGGCGTCGACTCACTCACCGCCGGGGCGCGGTGCAGCCAGTGGGATCGATCCTCGAAGGCTTTGAAGGGCTCTAAGTCGGGCCCGGCGGAGCTCGTCCATCGGACGCCGTCGATCGGAAGGGCTCGAGCCAGCTCTCGATGGGCCCGTCGGACCGACGGGTACTGTTGCATTGAGCACGACCTCGTGTGGACGCGGTGCGGCTCGTGCCCAGACCGCTGATGGACGAGGCTGTCGGAATGATGCATCGTCGACGCATTCGGCCCATCCAACTGCCCAGGCCAGCGTTCGCCGGTTTCAGGTTCCCGCCCGAGGTCATCCTGATAGCTGTGCGTTGGTACCTTCGCTACGGACTCTCCTACCGGGATCTGGAGGAGCTCCTGGCTGAGCGGGGCGTCGAGGTCGACCATGTGACCCTGTTCCGATGGGTCCAGCGGTTCACGCCGTTGCTAGTGGAGGCGGCCCGCCCTTGTCGCCACAGCGTGGGTGGGTACTGGTTCGTCGACGAGACCTACGTGAAAGTCTCCGGGTCCTGGCGGTATGTCTACCGAGCCGTTGACCAATACGGGCAGGTCATCGACGTGTTCTTGTCGAAGAAGCGAGACCTGAAGGCCGCCACGACGTTCTTCACCGATGCGATCGGCACCCATGGCGAACCGGCTGAGGTCACCACCGACCGGGCTCGCGCCCTGATCCGAGTCATTGCCGAGCTCCTGCCGGCTTCACTGCACGACACCACCCAATACGCCAACAACCGGGTCGAAGCCGACCACGGGCGCCTCAAGGCCAGGCTCCGGCCCATGCGGGGCCTCAAACGGGACCGAACGGCCACCATCGCCATCAGAGGTCACGCCTTCATCCAGAACCTGCGGCGAGGCCACTACGAACTTGGTGTCGATGCACGTCCCAGACTGACCCTTGCCGCAGCGTTCGACGAGCTTGCGCAGGTGGTCTGAGCAACAAGCTGACCGAGTCTGGTCAACTCGCGCCCGACAATCAATCAATGCAACAGAGCCCTTTCGGGCATCATGGCAGCCCGACCCTGCTTCGCTGGCACCGGGACCGAGGCCCGGCGGAAATGGATCTGTGCCCACTACCCCGGTTGACTGAGCTTCCCGGCTACCCGCTGACGCGACTTCGCCGTCTGTTGCGCCGTCAGTCCTGTCCCTGGTGCCCTTCGTTCCAAAGACGGCCGAACACAGCACCGAGATGGATGCACACACCGAATCCGATGAGGTACGACAGAATCGCCATCATTACGCCGACGGAGCCGTAACTCTTCTGGTCAGAAACAACAGATCCAGAGAAAAGAAGCGCCGAGAAGACACCGAGCCCGGTCAGGCAGAATGCCGTCGCGAGTCCGCTGGGCAAGAGGCTGCGCCAGGGGATTCTTCTTTGGAGCAGCAAGTACATGCTCCACCACCAGAACACTGTTGAGATCGCGAACTCGCACAAGAAGATCAGAACCTTGCCGCCGGCTGGACCGGTCCGCAGCCCCACCCACGCCAATAACCAGATTTGGAGAACGAATCCAGCGAACCAGACGAGGCGGTAAACGGTCTGCCGTTTCCAGTCGTTGAGCTTCGGAAGATTGTTGATCCTCTCGTACCACGCCTGCAGGGTGCTGGCAATGGAGATGGCCGATAAGGCCAGGAACACCGCGCTCAACACGCCGAGACTGGCTAGCGCGGTGTGGCCCGACGACATGAACCTGTCCAGATCGCTCGTCGCTGCACGATCGAGGCCCATCCGGCTGACGATCACCTTCCGAATATCGCCTCCTATGAGCGCGGTAATCACCACCAGGACCGGGAACAAACACATCAACATCAAGGCGGAAAACTGGAAGGCGCTGTTCATGAAGTCGACAGCGTTCAAACGGGCGTACAGCTGCGCTGCCTGGCCGGTCTTCAGGCGCTGGGCAACGGACCCTCGCTTCTCATGAAGGGTCTGTCGTCTCGAACGAATCCCGTCGCTCTCACCTGGACTCGCGCTTTCCAGCGGCGATACAGATCGAGGTCCACGCTCCTCATCGTTGGTCATAGTCAGTCGACCTCTCTTCGGTAATGACACTTGTCGAGGGTGTGTGTCGAGAATGTCATCCGTCTACGTCTTGGATGAGGTTCTTGGCACCCACGGGCCATCCGACGTCGGCGGCAGACCCAGCTCTCAAGCCACCGACCAAACCACTGCCAACCAACTACGTGAGAACGCAGCCATGCGGGTACACCCCCGGATCATGAGGATCGGCGCTGCTGGCCGACTTTGACTGCCTGGGTGACCACTCGCAACACCAGACCCAAGAACAACAGGTCCAGCCACATCTGCACAGTGACCACCAGGCGCGCCGCTTCGCTCTTGGCCGTGATGTCCCCGAAGCCCACGGTGGTGAACACGGTAGAGGAGAAGTACATCGCGTCGGTGCGGCTAAGAGGTGCTCCGAACGCGGCCGGATTCGAGTGAGCCATCACAAAGTACGTCGTGGCGAAGAGCAGCATGTAGAGCGGAACACTGAACGCCAGCGCTTCGACGGCCCGGCCGATCGGGTGGTTGGAGCGGATGATCTGGCGGACCTGCCAGATGATGATTGCCGTGAGTCCCAGTGCTCCGAGCGTCAGCTTGATGATCTTCTCAACGTTGGTACCGCCGCCCAGAGGCAGCAGGAAGTAGAGAGCTACGACCAGAGCGACCGTGGCAGCTGTGCGCAATACTGCGAAGACGACCAGCCGTCTTCGTCCCCGCTCAGCGAGGTCACCAATCGGCGTGACTCCTGTCTCGTCGGCAGGCATTGTTATCCCGTTTCTCTCTGGGTTCGAGGGTCACGCTGTCTTGGCTGAGTGCTTTTGAAGCCGGTCTGCCACGAACATCACGATGACGCCGATGCCGACGCCGATCAGGGTGAAGAGGACACGCCGCCCCTCAGCGGCGTAGTTGGTCGGCTGGGGCAGGTCAGCGGCGATGAGAGCGGCACAGGCAATCGCCGCGGCGTAGTAGGCGTAGTTCACCCCCTTGATGGCTATTCCGAGTCCAGCCAGCAGAATGATGATGACCTCGAGCGCGTGCTTGCTCCCGACCAGGATCAGAATGGGTATGGCCGCCGCCGCACCCATGGCCGCACCTACCAGACGCTGTTCGCCGAAGAGCCTGGACTGTTCGAGGCTCGGCTTCATCGCGACGATGGTGGCGATGGGCATCCAGTCGGCGCTGGCTAAGCCTGCTCCGAAGGCGATGGCGGTGGAGGCGGCCAGAGCCAGGGACCGGATCAACGCGAAGAGGACGATCGGCCGGGTCAGCTGCACCGGGGATTGGCTTCCGGGGAGGTCCATGACCGGTGCCGGTCGCCATCTGCCCCTGCTCACCACCCACACGACGAACATGAGGGCGATCCACGCCGCGGCCCCGACCAACCAGGCCAGTGCCTGGTCCCATGGGCTGATCTTGAGGTGGCCTGTGTCATGGGTGGCCAGTGAGAGCACGACGAGGAACCAGACGTTGAGCAGCAGCCCCGCAGCAAATCGGTGAACCCCGAGCTTGACGGCCAAACCGCACGCCAGCGTCACGGCGAAGACCGCAAGCACCACGAAACCCCAGGCTTCGTCTCCCACGTAGAAGCCGAAGGCGGTCACCAGCGCGCCAAGCAGGGCGAAGAGAGACATGCCCGCCATCCGGCTGCCAATGGCTCCTCCCGGGTCACTCTGTGCCACCAGGAGGACGGCGAAGACGACGGGGACGAAGTACTTCTGTTGGTTCGTCTGGACGATGAGGAACCACAGCAGGAACAAGAGGGCCGCAACGGCTGCGCCAGCCTTGATGTTCAGTTTCTGGCCGTCGGCAGCGAACACTCTTTCTATTTTGCTCATCGGCCCGGCCTTGGCCATCACACGTCCTTGGAGGCGCCCGAACGAGACGCCGTCTCGTCCTCGCCGTGGACGACGATCGGGAAGCCGCCCTGACCCACCTCGAGCGGGGTGCGGTGAAACCCGTTGAACGTGATCGGGCGCTTCGTTGGTTGGCTCATCGACTGCGACCTCTGGTTGTGCGACCGACGAGGGCGACGTCATGGATCTCGTCCATCCCCCCGGGTCGGGCAGGGCCGGGCGTGCTTCGGGCCTTCACCCGTCCGTTCCGTGGGCTGGATTGACGGACACGAGCTCGACGCCGAGTTCCTGGACTCGCTCGATGAGCCCGACAAGGTGCGTCTGATCGGTCACGTCGCCAGTCAGAACCGTCGTGCCCGCGAGCCGCTGCAACTGCATGCCGTCAAAGAGGACTCCGAACGAATCGCCCAGCTCACCGCGAAGGACAAGCCGATAGCTGCGGGGTTGCACCCATTTGTCGTCCATTTCGACGTAAGCCTTGCATTCCGACGGGCGACCCGTCATCACCTTCGGCTGGATTCACCTAGGGGAGACCGTTGGCCCGCCAGGCCAGACCACCCGGTCCCCGCGCCCGGCCGGGCCGCCCAATGTTTACAGACAATGGAAGCCAACCGTGGGCGGCGCTGCCGACCGCGGGCGTCCCTTGCGTTCGCCCCTGGGTGCTCGCTAGAGGAGGCCTAGTTCGCGGCTACGTTCGAGCGCGTCGGCCCGCGACCTCACGGCGAGCTTGCGGTAAATCGACCGAACGTGGCTATGCACCGTGTAGTGCGACACAAACAGTTCACGACCGATATCTCGCTCCGACAGATCGCTGCGCAGGAGCTGGAGCACTCCGAGCTCCCGCGGTGTCAGCTCGCCATCCTCAGATGGGACGCGGTGGATCTGCGCTGGCCGCTCGAGGGTCGACAGCGTCTCGGCTAGGATCCCCGGATCAGGGCAGTGATCGAGGACCGATCTTGCATCGGCTATCGCGACCGTGGCCGCTTGGTGCTCGCCCACGGCCCGAAGCACCCGCGCCTCGCAGAGCAACGCGTAGGCCAGCTGGACAGGCTGGCCAAAGGTCCGGGCCAGCGCAACTCCGTGCCCGATCAGTGGCAGTGCCTCCTCGGGCCTGCCATGTACCGCCAGCGATACGCCGAGCGCCAGCGGAACTGGCCCGACGGCCTCCTCCGTGCCATTCTCCCGCCCGAATTGGGCCGCTGTCGCGGCCAGGATGCGCTGCTCCTCGACACGGCCCCGCTCACCGGCGATCAGCGATCGAAATGCCAGCGACGACGTGCCAGACAGCCACTGGGCGCTCGCGGGCGCTAGCGCCGCCGATTCCGCGAACCACTCGTCGGCCTTGTCGCGCTCACCCTTGAAGTACAGGCCCATGCCGACAGCCCAGCAAGCCAACGGCCGCCAAGGCGAACCAGGGCTCTCAAGCTCGGCCGCCCGTCGGGCATTTTCAAGCTGGGCGCCGACATCTCCCCAAGCGAAGCCAGCCCGTAGCATCGTCAGGCTCGCCCCAGCGGAGCTGAAGCCATCGCGCAGCGGTCCCGTGTCCAGATCGCCCAGCCGTTCGACCGCTGCGATGGCCCTCGCCGCCTCCTCCTGCCTCGCAGACAGTGACAGCACCCACGCCTGAATCAGGAGCAGATGCACATCGCTGATCAGTACCTCGTCGGGGAGCTGCCGTAGCCAGGCCAGGACGGTGTCGTATCTCCATGTGTTGGCGTACTTGATCCAGAAGGTTTCGATCAGCTCGATTGCTTCGGCGTAAGCCTCGGCCGCCACGGCGTGTTGGATCGCCTCGTCGGTCGTCCCGTGATCACGATGCCAGGAGTAGGCGCGGCGGTGCAGCGTCTTGGCTAGGCCCGGCTCCCGCCGCTCGAGCTCCACCCGGAGCAGCTGCGCAAAGACGTGGTGAAAGCGGTACGACCCGGCCTCGTCGTCGAGCGGGACAAGGAACAGGTTGCTCCGTGACAGCTCATCGAGCTTCTCCGCCGAGCCCTCTTGGTCCATCAAAGCATCGCACAGAGGGCCGGTCAGCCGTTCGAGAATCGAAGTATGGAGCATCAGCGCCTGCACCGACGGCGTATGGGCCTCGAGTACTTCCGTCACCAGGAAATCCACGACGTGACGGTTCGATCCGCCAAATGTGCGCACGAATGCGTGGCGGTCGGCGGTGGGCTGCAGCGAGAGCGCCGCGAGATAGAGTCCCGCCGGCCATCCCTCCGTCTTTTCCACCAGGCCTTCGACATCTTCGGCTGTGAGGTCGAGCCCGAGGCGGCCGTTCAGCAATGCGTCCGCTTCCTGGTTGGTGAATCGCAGATCGGCGGCTCGTAACTCGAGTAGCTCGCCGTGGGCGCGCAGACTAGCCACCGGCAGGCTTGGCTCCGTCCTGGTGGCCAGTACGATCTGGAGTCCAGGCGGCGAATGTTCGATGAACCAGCGCACACTGGCGCGTGCCGGTTCGCTGGAGACCCGGTGGAAGTCGTCCAGGATGAGGGTGATCTCACCTTGTCCGTCCAGCTCGTTGACCAGGCGAGGCAGAACCAGATCAATCACCGGCGCCACGAGCGAATGCGAGGACGTCGACTTGGCGACGTCAGGGTTCACGCGCTGGAGCGCCCCGATCGCATGCGACCACAGAACCACAGGGTCATTGTCGCCCTCGTCCAGCGTCAGCCACGCAACCAGTCTCCGAGAGGCCTCGGCCTCGTACCAGGCCGAGAGAAGCGTCGTCTTCCCGAAGCCCGCCGGGCAGGCGACGAGCGTGAGCCTGCGGTCCGATCCGCTTCGAAGACATTCCTGGAGGCGCTCGCGCGGGATTGACTGTTTGCGCACAGGCGGCGGTCGCAGCTTGGTGCCCACCAGGGTCGGCTGCTCGACACCCTGGTGTCCCCCGCCGTCCGCGGCGGAATCTTGCAGGTCAGGGGCGTCGTGGCGGTTCTCCGGCAGTACCTGACGGAGTGACCGGCTCGGCGCCCGCGCACTACCGAGGGCCTCCCTTACAGGGGACATAGCGCTTAGCTTGCCAGTTGAGAGTTCCTGGGTCCATGGCCGAAAGTCCCTAATGCGCCAAGGCAGGCGCCGCTCCTTCGCTTGCTCTCAGACTGGCCTCCAGGGCGACGCCAGACTCCACCGGTGTTGCCAGGCCACGCACGTCACCCCCGCACGCTACGACCTCATCGGTAGACGATGGAATGCCGGATCGGAACCCGGTGGTCTCCGACGGCCGGGGCGCCTGCTCCATACCGCATCCGCACCTGCCATTTGTGAATCGGGCAGCTTTCCCCTAGGTGAATCCGGCTGAAGGTGATGACAATTCGCCTATATGCGTGTGAATCTGCTGGATGACAGACCGACAGCTCAAGGTGAGTTCGAGTTGACCGGCAGGGTGTTCGCCTTTGTCGATGAGCAAAGCAGCACCGGCAGTCCCCAATGAATGCACAGAAAGAATGGAGAAAGCATCATGGCCAAATCTGACCCCGTGTTTGTCTACGTCGGCACCTACCCGAGCGAAGCGTCTGCCCGAGCTGACTACGACGTCGTGAAGGACCTGCACGCCGCAGGAGCTGTCGGCACCTACGACGCTTCGGTGGTCACCAAGGACCCGGATGGCAAGGTTCACGTCAACAAAGATGAGACCTCGACCCGCCACGGGGCTTGGGGCGGAGCGGCGGTTGGTGCGCTCGTAGGCATCATCTTCCCACCTTCCATCGTGGTCGGGGCGGCCGTTGGTGCGACGGTCGGCGGTGTGAGCGGCCACCTGTGGAAGGGCATGTCCCGGTCCGATGTGAAGGAGTTCGGGGACATCATCGACGCTGGGCAGGCTGCTTTGGTCATCGTTGGCCAAAGCACCATTGGTGACGCCATCGAGAAGGCCGACCTCAAGGCTGAAAAGCACGCCGCCAAGGAGCTCGACGTGAGCTCCAAGGACATTGACCAGGCTGTTCAGGAAACCGCGCAGGAGCTCAGCTGATCGGCCGTTGCGCACTGAGCGGTTGAGCGTTACCCCGTAGTTTTCACGCTGCGCAATTTCTTCAGTTCGGATTCCCAAGGAAAGGCAGAGGTAGATGAGTGAGGACCGACCACTTCTCGACACCGTCCTAGAAATGACCGAGGCCTCGGTGAGCCACACCAGCCTGAATGACCGGGAGCTCATGATGGTCCGCCTCGCAGCCATGGCGGCTGTCGGTGCACCCCCGGCCTCGTATCTGCTGAACATAGCGGCCGTCGCAGGCGCAGGCACGGATCTGACCCTGGAGGATGCGCAAGGCACCCTCATCGCTATTGCGCCAGTCATCGGCACGCCCAGGACGGTGTCCGCAGCGGCTGCGATCGCCGAGGCCCTCGGATTGGCCCTGGCCATCGAGGACGCTATTGAGGAGAGGCAAGCATCATCCTGATCGATTGTCAGTCCTTCGCTGTGACCCACCGGCGGTCTTCGAATTTCACACAGGCTCGCGGACAGCCGGCCGACGAGCGAGACCGGCCGTTGGAGCCCTGACGTGATCGGGGGAATCCGTGTGCCCGTCGGTACTACTCGTGAGGAGGTAGCGCTTCCAGCATCCGTGTTCAGGCGGTGCGCCTCGAATTCGGGCGGGCGCTCCACGCCCCTATGTGGTGCCGTCAGTTGCTGACGACCCCTGTCCGATTAGTTGAACCGGGAGAAATCCTTCTACTTGGAATGATTTAGGAGTGAACGTGCTGTTGGCCTATAGCTTTCCGCTGCTGAGCGTCTTTTGGAGCTTGTTGATGTTTGCGCTGCTGGTGCTCTGGATCTTCATCGTCATCTGGTGCTTCATCGACAACTTTCGTCGCCGGGACCACCATGGTGTCGCCAAGGCGCTCTGGTTCGTCTTCATTGTCTTTGTCCCCGTGATCGGCGTGATCGCCTACATCATCGCCAGGCCCCCGGCTGCAGATCTAGAGGTGATGTGACCGGCGGTCCGGTGAGTCCCCTGCTGACCGAACTGGGGTCCTCGGACCGACTTGTCGTGGGGATCCCGTACCTTGCCCAGAAGAAAGGCCCAACGAGATGAAACGTATAGCAGTGCTGGCTGTCCTGGTTACCGCGGCTGTGATCACCGGGTGCTCGTCGTCCAGCACCAGTTCGACCACCTCCACGGGCCAGGCACCCGCACCGACATCATCGACCGTTGCCAACAGCGTGACCGGGACAGTGAAATGGGTCGCAAACAACAAGACCGTGGTCACGACCCTGAGTGCGGATGTAGCTGCACTGGGGACTGATCTTCCGGCAGCAGTGTCGTCTCACAATATGTCGGCAGTCACTGCCAGCTGTCAGAAGCTGGCTACGGATGTGGCGACGGCCAAGGCACTGCCCCCCATTCCCAACTCGACAGCCCAGAAGGCCTGGACGGCGCTGCTCAATGATCTGAGCAGTGCGGCTCAGAAGTGCAGTGACGGGATCGCCAAGAACGATACCGGTGAACTCAGCCAGGCTGCCACCAAGGTCTCGAGCAGCAGCAGCAGCTTGAGCTCACTTAAGCAAACCCTTGGGCTCTAGGACAGGAGATTTGAATGCCAAACGCGAGCGATGTCGATTCTGCAGAGAGCATCAGAGCAATCGGGCGACAATGGTGGCTGATCGCTCTCTTCGGCGTGATCACCATCGGCTTTGGGATCGTACTGACGTTCAAGCCGAGTAAGTCCGTGCACGCAATTGCTGTGATCATCGCCATCTGGTTGTTGATCGTGGGGGCCATTCGCCTGATCCAGGCCATAGGCGACTCGGGCGAGCGGACGGCCCTCCTGGTCATGGGCCTGCTGTCCATTGTCATTGCGATCATCTTGCTCCACCACACCACGACGGCAGTCGCCTTCGTGGGATTCATCGTCGGCATCTTCTGGACCGTCGGTGGCGCAGCGGAGTTCATCCAGGGGTTCAGTGCCAATGAGGGGAGGGTCAGTTGGGCACGCGTCGTTCTGGGTGTGATCGCCACCGCAATCGGAATCCTTTGCCTCGTCTACCCATCGCTCTCGCTTTCGATCATCTGCGTGATTACCGGCATCGGAATGATCGTCTACGGAGCCGCTGCGCTCGTGGCCAGCTACGAGGTCTACGGACTGAAGAAAGCGTAGACACCTTTCAGATTCCACCCCGCCGGACGGTCACTTAGGAGTGAGGGCTGTGATCTCCTGCACCGAGACAAGGAGGAGTTGTGACAGAGAAAGTGGCACAGAGGGGGGCTAGAGCACCGGGGTCGACCAGCGGAGGTCAAGCGGTGAGTCACCTGTCCGTCCGCGAACGCGAGGCCATGGGCAAGGACGCTCGTGTCCGGGCACACCGAGCGTCCCAGGCTGAGTTTAAGCCAACGTCCTCGCGGCCCGACCCGGTCGACCTGTTAGAGGGACAGAGTCAGGGGCGGGTGCAGGAACTGGTACCTATTCGGTACGGAAGGATGCTCGTCTCCGCATTCACCTTCTACAGGGGCGCAGCACTGCTCATGGCATCCGACCTGGCCACGACGCCGAACTCTGGCCTCAAAGTACAGCTCTGCGGGGATGCCCACCTGTCAAACTTCGGCCTCTTCGCCTCTCCGGAACGGGCATTGATGTTCGATGTCAACGACTTCGATGAGACCCTGCCCGGTCCCTGGGAGTGGGATGTCAAGCGCCTGGCCGCCAGCGCGGTCATCGCCGCCCGGGACCAAGAGTTCACGGCCAAGGAGGCTCGAACCGCAGCGATCGAGGTAGGAGCCGCCTACCGACAGGAGATGGCACGACTAGCAGGAATGTCCACGCTTGATGTCTGGTACTCCCACATCGATGTTGCACAGCTGCTCGCCGACCTTCAGACGGCAGCTCACACCACCGGGTCGAAGGCCGACAAGCACATGGCAAAGCGCAGCAAAGGGATCGTGGACAAGGCCCGTACCCGGGACAGCATGCAAGCCCTCGGCAAACTCACTCAGGTGGTCGACGGCCAGCGCCGGATCGTGAGCGACCCTCCACTGATCGTGCCCGCCGACGAGCTGTTCTCCCACATCGAGAGCGACGAACTACTCGAGCAGTTGCACCAGTTGGTCCGGACCTATCGACAGACGCTCCAGACCGACCGCCGCCATCTGCTGGAGGAGTTCCAGCTCCTCCAGGTCGCCCGCAAGGTGGTGGGTGTCGGCAGCGTGGGCACCCGGGCGTGGATCCTGCTCCTCGTCGGGCGGGATCAGGATGATCCCCTCTTCCTGCAGGCCAAGGAGGCGGACTCCTCGGTCCTGGAAGGGTTCCTGGGCAAGAGCGACTACGCCAATCACGGCGAACGGGTGGTGGCCGGACAGCATCTGATGCAGGCGGCCAGCGACATCTTCCTCGGATGGGAACGGGTGAAGGGCCCGGACGGGGTGACCCGCGACTACTACCTCCGCCAACTGCGCGACTGGAAGGGCTCGTTCGAGGTCGAGGGTACGATCCCGGCCGGCCTGACCAAGTACGTCGGGGTGTGTGCCCAGGCACTGGCCCGAGCCCACGCTCGCTCCGGCGATCGGGTCGCTATCGCCTCCTACCTCGGGTCCGGGGACTCCTTCGACCGGGCCATCGGTGAGTTCTCCGAGACGTACGCCGATCAGAACCAGCGGGACTTCGAGGCCTTCCAAAAGGCGGCAACCAGTGGGCGGATCAAGGTCGAGAGCGGCCTCTAGGAACCTCGCCGAGGCCCAACTTCCTCCGGGAGTCCAAAGCCGTGGGGGGCTCTCGGACCGGTCCTGGCGCTCCAACTGGCATCGTGGGCCGACTCGACACGGTCGAAGACCAAGCCGCTACGACGTGGTCCGACGCGGTAAGAAAGTCGGAGGCTCGAGTAGATGCCGGCGGCTTCGAAAATCGCCGGCGCACGAAGGCACGAAGGCACCACGGTACGTTCGGACTAGACAGTACCTAGGAGGATTGTGAGTAACACGGCGGCGAAGAAGGGCTCGCTGGCACTCGTCGCATTGGCCACCGCACAATTCCTTATGGTGCTGGACCAATCCGTGATGAACGTCTCGATCAGTTCGCTGGTTCACGACTTCCACACCACGGTCACCACGATTCAGGCGGTCATCACGCTCTACTGCTTGGTCATGGCCATGCTGATCATGACCGGGGCCAAGATCGGCGACATCATCGGTCGACGCAAGGCGTTCGTCATCGGACTGATCATCTATGCCTGTGGATCGGCCCTGACCGCCGCCTCCCAGACCGTGTTCCAGCTGGCGCTCGGTTGGTCGGTGCTCGAGGGAATCGGTGCGGGGCTCGTTTTCCCGGCACTGGCAGCCCTGATCGCGGGCAACTTCGAGGGCTCCAGCCGTAAGGCTGCCTATGCGGTCATTGGGGGCGTCGCCGGTGCGGGGATCGCCGTCGGGCCCATCGTCGGCGGATGGGCGACCACAGTGCTCACGTGGCGTGTGGTGTTCGTCGGCGAGGTTTTCATCGCCGCCTTCATCCTGATCATGACCCGCAAGGTCAAGGATGCACCGGCACCGGCACCAAAGCCCAAGCTCGACGTCGTTGGCTCGGTACTGTCGGCGGCTGGTCTCGGGGTATTCGTGTACGGCGTTCTCGAGTCGAGCACGTGGGGATGGGTTAAGCCCAAGAATTCCCCGATCACCATCTTCGGCTTCTCGCTCACGCTCTTCGTCCTGGCCGCTGGCGGCATTCTCATCTGGGGGTTCGTCACCTGGCAGCGCCACCGTGAAGACACTGGCCGCGACCCACTGGTCCACCTCTCCTTGGCCCGCATCCCGCCGGTGCGCTCTGGGCTGATCGGGATGTTCAGCCAGAACCTGCTGCTCATGGGGATCTTCTTCGTCGTCCCGCTCTATCTCCAACTCGTACTTGGCCTGAGCGCGCTCGAGACCGGAATCAAGATGCTTCCCATCTCGATCACAATGTTCGCCACCGCGGCAGTCGGGGCACGGCTCTCGAACCGATTTCCTGTTCGGGCGATCGTCCAGACCGGCCTGATCGTGACACTGGTCGGTGCTCTGATCCTCCTGGCGACTATCAAGCCAACCCTTTCCAATGCTGGATTTGCCATCGGTATGGGTGTACTCGGCATCGGGATGGGCCTGATGATCTCCCAGTTGGGCAATGTGGTTCAGTCCTCGGTCGAGGAGTCCGGCCGAAGCGAGGCCGGTGGACTGCAGTACACGGGACAACAGCTCGGTTCATCGCTGGGTGTGGCGCTCATCGGGGCGATCGTGCTGATCGGACTGACCAGCACGTTCATCTCCAACGTCCAGCACGACCCTCGCATCAGCTCCGCGGTTTCCACCCAGGTAGGGGTCGCCGCTGGTTCGAACCTCAACTTCGTCGCCTCTACACAGATCGAGACTGCCGCAAAAAAGGCTGGCCTTGACCCTGCGACGACGGCAGCACTCGTCGACGACTACGAATCTGCGCAACTCCGATCACTCAAGGCCGGGCTCCTGGCAGCAGCGCTCCTTGCCCTGATTTCGCTCGGGTTCACTAGGGAATTGCCCCACGAGCGACCCGTTCGACCTACGAAAGCAGTTCCTGCGCCTATCTCGACCTGAGGCGGGCGTCACCACGGGAGAGGAACTTGTGGGTGCCGATAAAGTCGTCCTGTGGGTGCCAAGAACCTCATCCGAGAGCTCTGATCTGGGACTTTCTCCTTTGTGGACGTGACCGCGACAATTGTCCGTGGCCCTCTCTTTCCACTATCTCGCGTTCCTCCGGACCATCCAGATCCTCTGCCTTCAGCGGTCCAACGAATCTGATCTGGCCATCGAAGTCGTTGTGCTTCGCCATGAGGTTCCGTCTTACGACGGCAAGTGGCGCGCCCTGCGCTGCGACCCCCGGATCGAGCACTCCTTGCCGGGCTCAGCCGGCTGATCCCCCGGGCGAAGCGCAGTCGCTTCTTCGTCCAGCCCGACACCCTGCTTCGTTGGCATCGCGACCTGGTTCGTCGCAAGTGGACCTACCCGAAGCCCTCAGGACGTCCACGAATCCCCGTCGGGACCGTTCAAGTGGTAATCCGCCTGGCCAGGGAGAACCCGACATGGGGCTATCGCCGGATCCACGGGGAGCTTTCGGTGCTGGGCATCGACCTGGCACCGGCGAGCGTCTGGAACATCCTCCAGCGGCATGGCCTCGACACCACCCCAGACAGGACCGGGCCGACGTGGGGCGAGTTCCTGAGAGCCCAGGCGACGACGATACTGGCCTGCGACTTCTTGACCGTCGACACGATCCTCCTGCGGAGGCTCTACATCCTCTTCTTCATCGAGCTGGACACCCGGAAGGTGTACGTGGCCGGAGTCACCGCTCATCCAACGGGAGCCTGGGTGATCCAGCAGGCCAGGAACCTGTCCTTTGAACTCGCCCAACGTTCACGACCGGTCAAGTTCCTCATCCGGGATCGCGACACCAAGTTCACGGCCGAATTCGACGAGGTCTTCCGCTCCGAGGGAATCCGGACCGTCCGCACTCCGATTCGGGCACCTCGTGCCAACGCATTCGCCGAGCGATTCGTCGGAACCATCCGTCGCGAATGTCTGGACCGGATGCTGATCTTCGGCCGACGAAATCTCGAAGCAGTGGTCCGCAAGTACGTCGAGCACTACAACAGTCACCGACCTCATCGATCACTCGGCCAGCTACCACCTCGCCCGAAGGGCGTAGCGCCAATAGTCCTCAACGATGTCGACCCTTCACGGCTCAAGCGCACGGAGCCGATCAGCGGACTCATCCATGAATATCGCCTGGTCGCTTGACGTGGATGAGGTTCTTGGCACCCACATGCCCGAGTCGGCATGTCTCAGATGCGATGGTCCGAGGTCGGAGGAGCCTGTGACCCTGCGCCGGCTTTCAATGGAGGACTCAGTCGCGGGCCATAAGGGTGCATCTAGCTGTAGTGCCCACAGACCTTGCTGACAGGGTCCACCCATAGATGGTGCCTCCAGGGCGAGTGTGTAGCTGTCCAGAAACACGCTCACCGAGGAGGCAACAGATGCACCGTAATGCTCGCCTGACCCCGCAAGGTCGATTGCTGCTGTGTGAGCGGATCGAGGGTGGCTGGCCGGTTGCCCACGCCGCAGCTGCCATGGGGATCTCGAGGGACCGGGCCTACGTCTGGTGGCGCCGCTACCAGGAAGAAGGCCTACCCGGTCTCGAGGATCGTTCGTCTCGACCCCGGCGATGCCCGACCAAGACGAAGGCGTCCGTCGAACGTCGGATCGTCACGCTTCGACAGAAGCGGGGGCTCGGGCCGGCCCGGATCGCCGGCATTGTGCACCAGCACGCCTCGACGGTCCACCGGGTGCTCGTCCGCCACCAGCTCAACCGCTTGGACCGTCTGGACAAGATGACCAGGGCCCCGATCCGGCGCTTCGAGATGTCACGACCTGGCGAGCTGGTCCACGTGGACATCAAGAAGCTAGGACGGATTCCCAAGGGTGGCGGGTGGCGGGCCCATGGACGCTCGAAAGAGCACCATGGCGGCAAGCAGAAGGTCGGCTACGCCTACGTCCACTCCGCCATCGACGGTTTCAGCCGCCTGGCCTACTCAGAAGTCCTCGCCGACGAACAGGGGACGACGGCGGCAGGATTCTGGACGCGAGCCGAAACCTTCTTCGCCACCCAGGGCATCACCATCGAACGGGTGCTCAGCGACAACGGCGGCTGCTATCGGTCCAAGGAGTTCAACCAGGCCCTCGGCGGGACGAAGCACTCGTTCACCAAGCCCTACCGGCCACAGACCAATGGCAAGGTTGAGCGCTTCAACCGCACGCTCCAGCTGGAATGGGCCTACGCCCGAACCTGGACTTCAGAAGGTCAACGGAATCGACGACTTGCCCACTGGCTCCACATCTACAACCATCATCGGCATCACACCGCTGTTGGGGGTCCACCGGTGAGTCGTGTCGGTAACGTCACGGGGTACTACATCTAGCGACCCCCTGATTCTGCATCGGCGATGATCCCGGACAGAAGTCCCGGGAAGACGAAGCGATGGAAGGGCGCCACTGCCAGCCAGTAGAAACGACCCAGGAGGCCCCGGGGTCGGAACTCGGCAGTCTGGGTGATGCGGGTGCCTACGCCTTCTGAGGGGGTCAGCTCCCATGTCAGCCAGGCATCACCAGGCAGGCGCATCTCCGCGTGCAGGCGCAGCTCTCGCTTGGGAATGACCGCTTCGACCCGCCAGAAGTCGACGGGGTCACCGACACCGAGGTTGGCCGGGTCGCGCCGCCCGCGGCGCAGGCCGGGGCCGCCGACGAGCTGGTCGAGGACGCCACGGATCTGCCAGAGGCGCTGGCTGCTATGCCAGCCCTTGTCTCCACCGACGGAGAGCGCGCTCGAATACAATTTGCCGGGATCGGCAGAACTGGTCGCGGTGCGGATATCGGTGAGAGACGTGCCACCTGACCAGGCCGGATCGGTCGGGGCGGGAGCGAAATAGACGAGATCGGCGTCGACGAACGAGGTGGGGACCTCGCCGCTTCGTGTGGCGGCGAGGCTACGCCCGATGGCTTCGGTCAGCCCGAGCGGCTTGTTGGAGAAGGCTTGGGCAGCCCTGCCGTCGGTGACGACCACCTCGTTCACCAGGCTTTCGACCAACTCGCGAGCCAGCCGGACCGGCACCGGTGTGACCAGACCCACCCAGTGGGACGAGAGCCCCGGCGTCAGGACCGGAACCTTGATGAGACGTCGTCGTGGGAGTCCGGCGACCTGGGCGTAGCGGGCCATCATCTCGGCGTAGGTGACGACGTCGGGACCTCCGACCTCGCAGATGCCGGCGGAGATGCCGTCGTCGGTTATGGCCTGGACGAGCAGCTCGAGAATGTCGCTGATGGCGATGGGCTGACAGCGGGTGGTGACCCAGCGCGGCGTCACCATGATGGGAAGCACGTCGACCAGATAGCGGAGCATCTCGAAGCTGGCCGACCCGGCACCGATCACCACACCGGCCCGAAGTTCGACAACGTCGACACCGGTCGACGCGAGCGCCTGTCCGACGGCGTGGCGGCTGCGCAAGTGGGCACTGAGAGCGTCGCTATTCCGTCCCAACCCACCGAGGTAGACGATTCGGCGCAGCCCGGCCTTTGCGGCCTGCCGGGCAAAGTTGACGGCGTCGCTCTCCTCCGTGAGTGCCCAGTCCGACCCCTGCCCGATCGAGTGCACCAGGTACACCGCGACGTCGACTCCGTGGAGCGCCTCGGCAAGGTCGTCACCCACCGACCCAGCCACCACTTCGGCCCTCTCCCGCCAGGGCGCGTCGTCCAGCTTCGCAGGCGTCCGGACCAGGCACCTTACCTCGCAGTCGGCAGCCAACAGTGCGGGGACCAGTCGCCCGCCAACATATCCCGATGCGCCGGTGACGAGTACCTTCGGGTGACGAGCAGGGAGGTCATGCTCGATGACTGCAGGGCTCATTGGTAGAGCCTGTCACAGGGAACAGCACCCTAATCCCAACGGGTCAACGCCTTCGCTGAGTGCTCTGTCGGCCCGGCAAGTGCCGGCAGTGACCCCGCCCTCTCGGCTCGACAAAATCGCGAGGATGCACTCAGGGCCGCCAAGCCGACCAGGATGAGCAGAGGCCCAGTGCCCGGGTCGGTGGCCTGGCCGCTAATCAGCTGCCCAAAGCTCTGACCGACTGCCCAGTACAGGCCGGCCAGCACGACCCCACTCCTGATGGCCCACAACCGGCGCTCGCCTCGGCTCAGCGCCAGTAGGCCCACGGCCGACTCTGCGGCAACCACCAGGACGGTCGCTCCGCCACTCAGGGCGTGCACCCCATTGGCCATCCACCGATCGAACGAGGCCAACCACGAGGGGACGGCCGACGCGTTCGATGTCAGCTGCGCTGCCACTGTTTCAGACGAGCCGTTGCCATGGAACAGGTCGAGTGCTGCAGCACCGAGCCAAAGTCCGGCCCAGGCCCACACGATCCAGCGGGGAGGAGTCACCCGGTCTTCGAGTGGTTGGCGCGTAGCAGTCGAAGTAGGACCTGGCCATGCAGCCAAGGCCAGGACGACGTAGAGCAGCGCAGCACCGGGCGCTCCGCCCAAGGCCGTCACGTGGCCACCGGCGAGGCCACCCAAGCCCTCGCCGAAGTACCAAACCCCTCCGGCCCAGACAATCGAGCCAACCAGGGCCCATCGGCAGGTACGGGGAAAGAGGAGGCCCATCCCGAGGATCAGCTGGACGATGGCAAAGCCTGCATTGTAAGGGACGGGATGGCGAGCAATCAGATCGGCGGTCCACCGAATCGGTGCCGACACGAACCAAGGCTGCCTGGCGGCCGCGGGCGCAATGATCAGATGGGCGAATCCCTTGGTAAACATGAAGGACTGCAGCTGCAGCACCCCATCGAGGAGCCATAGGAAGCCGAGGGAGCGACGGAGTGATCGACGAGTGAGCACCGTCGAGGTGGACCGGCCGCGATGAATGATCGGGCGGTCAATGGGACGCGGGGACTGCGGAACGGCGGCCGTCTCGTCAATGATCGCCATCATTCGATTTCCGTTTCTCGCCGACATTGGCGATGCTCCTGGAGGATCGAGATACGCCACAGGGGAGGGGTTCGCGACGAACTCCCTCCCCTACAGCGCGGCGTCCGGCCGTCTATGACCTGCTATGCGGCAGAGCCGAAGAACGGCATCCCTTCACTGGGGGGGCCGAAGGTGAACACCCCACCGTCGGAAGCCATCAACCAGTACCCGTCGTATGAGTTGTTGTTGAGGCCGGCAATGACAGGCTTGTTCAGCTTCAGATTGCCGGTTGACCCATAGAAGGGAGCGTTGAAATCGAACACCCCCCCGTCCGAAGCCACCAACCGGTAGCCACTGCCGTCCGAGACGGGTGCCATTCCGACGACGGGCCTGTTGAGGTGGATGTTGCCGGTTGAGCCGACGAAGGGAGCGTTGAAGGCGAACACCCCTCCGTCTGACGCAACCAGCCAGTAGCCACCGGTCGTCCGATCAAGGCCGATGCCCACGACCGGCTTGTTGAGGTGGATGTTGCCGGTGGAACCGGCAAATATCGCACTTCCGTAGGTGAAGACCCCACCGTCCGATGCCACCAGGTAGTACCCGGTGCCGTTGAGTGTGGGCGTTACTCCCACCACCGGCTGGTTGAGCGGTGACCCACCGGCGGACCCGAGGAACGGGGCGTTGAAGGTGAAGACGCCCCCATCCTTGGCCACCAGCCAATAGCCCCCGGTGGTCCGGTCCACAGCCATCCCGACGATGGGCTGGTTGAGGTGCCTGCCGGTCATGGCGCCGTAGCAGGTGGCCGCACCGAATGCAGCCACATCGCCGGCGGCGTCGACCTGGTAGTAGCCAGTGCCGTCATCGAGGGCGGCCGATCCCACTACCGAGCCGGCGGGCAGATGGGTCATGCAGTTGCTCTGGACCGGTCCCGGGGTGGGGGTGCCGGCACCGGGGAGGGTCTGGAACCACAGGTAGGCATTGGTCGGCACCTCAGGGGCACCAGTCACTCCCACGCCGCTCCCTGCCGTCGTCTCCAGGGCACGGACAGCTGCGTAGTCCTTGGCATTCTGGACTGCGGCCAGACCGCCGGGCGAGGTCACCGGGATGACGATCACGTTCCACCACTCGGGTTGGTCGCCATTGCGGGTGGTCAGGAGATGGTCATGGGCCGGTAGCGGCACGTTGTACAAGGACGGGGCCGGGGCCCCGAGCGTCGTGGCGAGTGGCGACAGGTCGATCGTTGCCGGGTGGTCAATGCACGTGATGGCGCTCGAGCACTGGGCGTAGCTCACCGGAGGTGAGGCATAGAGCGGCACCGGGATGTACAGCGGATCGATCGTCCCGTTGGCCACACTCGGATAGGAGTTGGCCGGGGTGGGAATGGTCGTGTCACCGACATTGGGCGGGACGGAGGTGGGGTCGGCCCCGGCCTCACACCCTGTCGAGGAGTGGACGGTGATCGTCGTCGTGCCGCAGTAGTAGGGCTCGGAGTACAGCGCCTGGACGTCCTGGCCCTGGATCCAGTCGTGGCTGACGCCCACGTTCTGGCAATTAGGAGCAGTGGCACCGCAGTCGTTCATCAGATTGTTGAACGTGGTGCCCGACTCCACCTGACTGGCGGGCGGTGCTGCTGGAGCGGCGGGCACTGCGGCCCCGGGAGGCGCGATGGCGGTCAAGTTGGCCGCCATCGAGGCGGAGAGCGTGCCCGGCAGTACCTGGAAGAACAGGAAGGCGTTGGTCGGCACCGCAGTGGCTGCAGTGGCCGGGTTGGGGTCAGCCGTTGCGGTGTTGATGGCGCTCAGGCTGGTCAACTTGTTGAACGTGGCCAGGCTCTTGGTCGCCACAACTTCGACATTCCACCACTCGGGAAGCGCTCCATTGCGGGTGCTCACGACGTGGTTGTGTGCGGGAATGGGTACCGCATCGAGGGTGTGGGGGTTGCTCACACCGAGGTATCCGGCCAACAGGTGCAGGTCGATGGTCGGCGGGTGGTCGATGCAGGTGGCCGTCCCGATGCACTGGGTCGGCGGCGGCGTGAAGCCGATCGGCACCGGAATGTAAAGGGTGTCGCTGTGCTGGGTATTACCCAGGATCGTCCCGTTGGCGGACGGCTGTGTCGGATTGGGGTGGGCCGACGCAGCGGTGCCGGCCTCACAGCCGGTCACGGAGTCGAGCGAGCCCTTGCCCGGCTCGCAGTAGAAGTCCTCGGTGTAGAGCAGATCGACATTGGTCCCGTTGTAGTAGCCGTTGGACTCACCGACCTGCCCACAGGTCGGGGCGGAGTTCCCGCAGTTGTATTGCAGCGGGTCGATGGTTGTCCCGTTGTCACCATTGGGGGCGGGATCCTGTACGGCATGGGTGCCAGGCACAGTCGAAGCACCGGTGACCTCGGCTTGAAGCGCCAGTCCGAAGAGCACAGCGACGACCGATGCTACGAGCACAATCACCGTGTGGCCATGCCGTCGAGGCAGGCAGGATGGTTCAATCAAGGGAGTCACCTTTTCACTTGTGGATTCGGGCGCATGCCCATGCCTCGACGACCTGTCGGGTCTGGCATGGTGGACCCATCGCGAGGATCTGTTGCGACGGGCCCACGCGTCGTCTTCGGATCGGTCGACGCTGGCGGATGACCAATCGGGCAACTGTCCTGTGACCTGCGACTGGATGTCTACTGGACCTCGAGGGGCCCGCCAGCGGTTCGATTCGGCAAACGTGGACAGATTGACGACTCACGCTCAACCACCTGAGCTCCAACCACCTGGCGCCGAGCCCAATTTCTTCCGCGGGTGGCAGTTCGGCTCTGTTGCATTGAGCGCGAACCTGGCTCGAACTGTCGGGGTCCGTGCCGGAGCCGTGGTTGAACGAGGCTCTCAGAGTGAGACATCTCCGTGTGACCCCGTTCGTCCAGCCGCCCAGCTCAGCCTTCGCCGGGTTCAGGTTCCCTCCAGAAGTCATCCTGATCGCCGTGCGCTGGTACCTGCGCTACGGACTGTCCTACCGGGACCTGGAGGAACTGCTCGCCGAACGGGGCATCGAGGTCGACCATGTAACCCTGTTCCGGTGGGTCAGCGGTTCACGCCATTGCTGGTGGAGGCGGGCCGGCCGTGCCGCCACCGCGTGGGTGGTCACTGGTTCGTCGACGAGACCTACGTGAAGGTCTCGGGGTCCTGGCGGTATGTCTACCGAGCGGTCGACCAATACGAGCAGGTCATCGATGTGTTCGTGTCGAGAAAGCGCGACCTCAAGGCGGCGAGAGCGTTCTTCGCCACCGCCATCCGCTCCCACGGTGATCCTGGCGAGGTCACCACCGACCGGGCCCACACCTTGGTCCGGGTCATTGCCGAGCTGCCACCAGCCGCACTTCACGACACCACTCAGTACGCCAACAACCGAGTCGAAGCCGACCACGGACATTTGAAGGCCAGGCTTCGCCCAATACGAGGACTCAAACGGGACCGGACTACCGGCGTCGTATGCCGGGGCCATGCCTTCATCCAGAACCTGCGGCGTGGACACTACGAGCCGGTTCATGGCACCCCACACGCTCGGCTCCAGGTGTCCAGAACGAAGTCGGACTCGATGTAATGGCTCCATGGCTCCAGCCCGGGTGTTGACGCGATGACGGCGTGGGCTTCGTCACCGGTCAGGGGATAGTTGGTGGTGCCCCGCCAGTGGACCCCGACCACCGTCGCCCCTTCGGTGGTCGTGGCCAACACCTGGGCAATGATCTCGTTGAGTTCGCCGACATCGAAGTAATAGGCGATCTCGCTCAACACGACCAGGTCGAACGGGCCAGTCGGCCACTGCTCAGGAATTGCCCGTACCTCGGCCCGCACCCCAGAGGAGCTCCGACAACGATCCCGTGCTCGCTGGACCACGTCGGGAACGATGTCGGTAGCCAGGAGTTGATCGCATCGTTCGGCGAGCAGTGAGCTCAGCACGCCTACGGAGCACCCCGGTTCGAATGCTGACCGGTATCGTCGCTCAGGGAGTGCAGCCACTGTGAGCTCGTACTTTCTCTGCTCGTACTGGCTCGACTCGAACTGCCAGGGGTCGGGGTCGCAGCGGTACATCTCGTCGAAGTACGACCTGGGCATCGAGGTCATGAGCCCCGGCCTTCTTCAACGTAGACCTCGTAGCTCCGGTGGAATCGTGCGAGCACCGGCGGCGGTAGCACGGGTGCATCTCCGGGTGCAGATCCGAACGGCCGGATCTGCGAGCCGAACGCCTCGATGCTCCATCGCTCTCGATCGAGGGAGGGGCGATCCAGGTAGAACCGGCGGCACTTACCCCAGGGAACCCCGGCCGGATCCGCCCAGTGCCAGGCCCAGATGAGGAGGCTCAGTGATCGCACCCCGTGTTTCCCGGCGGTCGAACATGTCACCCGGCCGCAAGCGTCGTGGTCCGGGTGTCCGTCGCTCGACCAAGGAGCCAGCCACAGGTCGTCCTCGTGGGCTCGCACGGCGAGGGCGTCGCGCAGCCGGTCCTCGTGCTCGGCCACCTCACCGTCGGGAAGCCCAAGGCGGGTCACCTTCAGGGTGCGGCAACCCAAGCGGCGGAGGGCAAGGGGTGACTTCTGTGGTCGGACGCGGCCCAGTTCACTGGTTCTAAATACCGATGCAAACGGATGGGACCCCTCGCCATCGGTCACGGCGAGTACTTCAATCGGGCTTTCGGTCGCAACGAAGTGTTGCAGCAAACCCCCCACGCCCAGCACTTCATCATCGGGATGCGGGGCAACCACGATCACCTGGCGAGGATGGCCAATGTCGAGAGACCGCATGACGCCGAGATACCCGGATTGCTGCCACGTTGACTCGGAGATGCCCAAATGACTCTCCTCGACGATCAGATCCATTTTCGGTCCCCGACGATCATGCGCCCGAGGCGGGCTGCGTCTGTACTCACGTGGTGCTGTGCCAAATAGACATACAAATCGGCCGCCCTTCGGGCTTGTGCGCGATCATGACAGAGCGGGCGGGCCCCGCCAGCCGCTGCCGTCTGTCCAAGGACGCCCTCGCAAGAGTCGCGAACGATCTGGCGAACCGTCAGTGCTCGTGCGTGAGCCCGTCCGTCCTTATCCTCGGGATCGAGATCGATGGCCTCGGCCACACTGCGGAGGGCATCACTCATCGCTTGGAGGGCGCTTCCAGCCTTGCCGATCTCCATGAGGACGAGCTCGCCCGGATCGCTGGTCAGGCTCTCCACCACCCCGGCTACCAGACCACGGGCCCCGCCATACCAGCAGGCAGCCACTCCGCACGCACCGAACCAGAACCCTGGTCGATCCGTGTAGAACCCGGGTGGTCCGATGGCGTAGTCCTCCGAGATGACTGGTCCGCCGAAGGTGAGGGTGTCGCTCGCCGAGTCAGCCATACCGACCGCTGGCCAAGAATCGGGGATTGCGTCAATCACTGCGTCAGCGGTGGCGATGTCGAACAGTCGGTACCCGTCCGGTGCCTCGGCCGTGACCAGGGCTCGGTCGAGGAGTCCGCTCCCGGAACAGAAGGGCTTACTCCCCGTCAGTCTCCAACCACCGGGAATTGGGTCCGCCATCACCCCCCGAGTGCCGGTGCGGGCCGCCCAGACTCCGTAGCTGGACCCAGGGTGGCGAATCCCGCGACCGGACTCCCGCAGAATGGCCAATGCATCGGCGTGCCCCTCCCCCAGACGAGCCAGGGAGAGATCCTCCTCGCCGAGCGAGGCGAGGATTGAGAAGCGCTCCCAGGTATCGCCATGTCCCGGTAGCGGAAGGCGACCGAACGAGGAGATGACTTCAAAGAAGCGCCGGCCAACTCTTGGCGTCACTTGGTCTTCGTCCAAGGGATCGGGGGCAGACATCGATTGACCGAACTATCTCCCGAGGGCTGTCAGGAGGTCCTGTACGTGTTCCTGAGTCTGTTCGAGCAGTGGTCGGAGCGCCTCCCCGACGTCCGCGAGGCCCAGCTCGGTGGCCTGGGTGAACCGCTCCCGATACCGCTCGAGCTGTTCCTGCTCGAGCCGCAGATCTGCTTCCAGAGCTCCGCGGGAATCCTTCGTGACAGGCACGTTGCGAACGACGGTCGTGGGTTCGCCGCCGAGAAAGGCAACTTGGGAGGCCAGCACTCGGGCATGGTTGAGTTCCTGGGAGAGGTGCTTGGCGAGTTCGTTGATGGTACTCATGAACTCGGGGCCGGTGACCGTCGACATGTGGAGGTTGTACTGGACAATCGACTGGTACTCGGTACTGAGGTCCTCGTTGAGTAGCTCGGTGAACTTATCTTGGTCCATGGCAAGGTCCTTTCACAGATTGGGATCACATCAAGGCAGGCAAAGAGCCGGTCGAGCTCGCGTCAGGCAGGTGGGTCTCGGTCTTGATTCTCCTTTGCCTCGCCATCCGAGATCGGTTCCCCCGCTCCAGCCGAAGGGTGCTTAAAATCGTCGGTCCGGGCAGAATTGCTAGATCCTTTGGATCGGACATTCGGGGTGCGACTCATAGCGCGGCGAGTTCCACCGCGTTAGGCACCGGATTGAGCACGGTTGCTTCGATTAGTGTCAGGGCGTGGGCGAACCCTCGAGGGGCGCGAGCATCACGGCGGCTACTGGTCACCACTCGTATGAGCGGGTCGTGGCGGATCACTGCGCCCAGTGCAACGGCTCTGCTGAGGAGGTCTCGGTCCTCTCCGGTCGCCAAACTCTCGAATCCACCAGTCTCCAGGTAGGTTGCCGCATCGATTCCAAAATTCGCTCCATGTACCGGGAGAGCCTCATTCTCGTACTGGTCACGCCATGCTGTATATGTGCCTGGGGTGCGGCCGAACCAGTCACGGACGCTCACGGCACCGGCCCAAACCTGGACACCTCCATTTCGCGCCTGAAGCTGAGCCGAGATCCAGTCCCGAGGCACTTCTGAATCGGCGTCGGTGGTGGCCAACCAGATCTGCTGTGGCGGACCGTCGGACCACTCCCGAAGGAGAGTCTGACACCCGGCTCGGCGAGCGGAACCGACATTGCCGGCCTCGATCTCAAGGATCTCGATGTGAGGCGTTTCGTGAATGCTGGCTGTGTGAGAGCACCACTTCGAAGCCAATTCCCTACTTCGGTCACTGCACCGGTCCAGTACCACAGCGATGCCGATCGATACCCGGCTGTCCGAGACGTGGTCAATTGCTCGATCGAGTGAATCGAGTGCCGCAGAGACGAGGTGCTCCTCGTTGTGGACAGGAATCACGACACCGAAGCGAGTGCCATCGCCGGACAGGGTTACCGGGGGGATGGGGTCGCAAGGTACCAAGTTCCTTCCTGTGCCTCCACCTGGCACCCCGCTGCGGAGGTCTCCGAATGCAGCATCCCTTCGAGAAGTCGGAGCTTTCCCTGCCGTTCGCAACGAAGAGATCGCTACGGGGCGACCTGCATATCCGGTGTCATTCTGGAACGTCCACGGCGTTCGATCGGCCGCGTCGTTCGGTCGCTGTCGACCTGATCGGTGTTGGATGCGAGCCATGAGTCAAACCTTTCAACACGGGAGAGCGCACCCAGCCAACAGCTTTGCCCAGGACTGCACTGCGCAATAGCTACCCGATCGGTGGTATCCCGAAACCCCGAGCCGATTACGGTTCGTGTCAGACCGAAGCGAACTCGGGCAAGCACCGACCAGCACTTTGTCGGCTCTCCCTCACGGAGTTCATAAGGAAGTACAGCGGCAGTCGCGTCGACATCTCGGAAGTCACACCCCTGTGTCCGAGTGCTCCCGCGACAAGTTGTCATCAGTCGAGGAGAAGGGCGATCGAAGTGGTCAAGAGCTGGCGCTCAATCTCGCCGACGCTGCGGTAAACGTGCAGGGCACCAGCTTCGTTGAGCTCGTGTCTGCTGAACCCACCCGATTCCACGGCAAGACATGGGATACCTGCCCCCCTCGCCGCCTCCACATCCCACACACTGTCGCCGATAGCCAGCGTGCGGGCGGGGTCCAGTGAAGCTATGTCCATGGCCGTAAGAAATATTTCCGGGTGAGGCTTGGACGACTCAATGTCATCTGCGGTTGTCTTGGCATCCAGAAACTCCTCGATAGGCAGAACCTTCAGCACGGAGTGCAACTCGTCGGCAGGAGAAGATGTTGCCAACGCCGTGACCAGGCCCAGTTGGTGTGTACGGGCGACCAGTTCTTGGGCACCGGGGAGCGGACGCACCTCGCCCATGAGTTCTTCGTAGTGCCCAGACCGGGCTCTGGCTGCTTCAGGGCATTCGTGGCCAAGGAGCTCGGGTACAAGGTTGTCACCGCCCATTCCCACGAGGCGGTGAATAGCGTTCATTGGCGCCCACTCCCCGGCGTCAGCTAGGGCTCTCGACCATGCCAACGTGTGGAGATAGTTGCTGTCTACCAACGTCCCATCGACATCAAACAGGACGCCGGCTCGCTTGGGACCGCTCATGGCATCAACACCCAGGACCTCCTCATTGTTGGGCCAGTCGGGGGAAGATTGTGAGAGGAGCCCGGTTCACGCGGAGTTGTATTACCAGTTTCACTTCTCGGAAACGCCAATGACTTCTTCACTTCTCGGAAACGCCAATGACTTCCACCGACGCGATCTGGTCGGCCAAGGACCGAGAACTGCTTCGCTTCCTGTGGATTCTCTCGCCGTCTCTGCGTCCAGCCGTGGCCTGCGTAAACGGACCATTCCCCTGGACCACAAATCTGAGATCAACCGCGCGACGGGTCGTTCGCTTTCCGATCGGCGCGTCGAACGCGTTTTGCTGGATCCATAGCCGGGTAAGGCCGAGCCATGGAAATCGGGTACACGATGATGTGCGAGCAGTCAGGCCCGAAGGAGCTGGTCCGAGATCTGGTCCTGGCGGAGGAGGCCGGGTTTGACTACTCGGTGATCTCCGACCACTACTTCCCCTGGCTGGACGAGCAGGGACATGCCCCCTACGCCTGGTCAGTGCTCGGCGCGGCGGCCCAGGCCACGTCGACCATTCCGCTCATGACCTACGTGACCTGCCCGATCCGGCGCTATCACCCGGTGGTGGTGGCCCAAAAGGCGGCCACCGTCCAGTTGTTGTCCGACGGACGGTTCACCCTCGGCCTGGGTGCGGGCGAGAACCTCAACGAGCATGTCGTCGGGGGCGGCTGGCCGAGTGCCGACACCCGCCATGAGATGCTCGTGGAGGCAGTCGAGATCATCCGGCACCTGTTCGAAGGCGGCTACGTGCGGCATCGGGGCCGCCATTTCGAGTTCGACTCGGCCAAGCTCTGGGACCTCCCCAAGCAGTCGCCGCCCATCGGGATCGCGGTGTCCGGCTCCCAGTCGGCGGCAATCGCCGGAGAGCTGGCCGACCTGGTCATCGCCGTGGAGCCTAAGGCGGAGCTGTTGGCCTCGTTCGCCGAAGCCGGGGGCAGCAGCAAGTCGTCCTATGGGCAGGCGCCAGTGAGCTTCGACCAGGACGAAAAGGCGGCCCGCTCCCGGGCCTACCAGCAGTTCCGGTGGTTCGCCGGCGGGTGGAAGGTCAACGCCGAACTGCCGGGCACCGCCGGATTCGCAGCCGCCTCGGAATCGATCACCGAGGACGAAGTGGCCGAACAGATTCCCTGCGGCTCCGACGTGGACCTGCATCTCGAGGCCATCGCCAAGTTCGCCGATGCCGGCTTCACCCATCTAGCCCTGGTGCAGGTCGGCGGCGAGCACCAAGCCGACTTCATAAGCTGGGCGGCCGAGGAGCTTCTGCCTCAGGCCCGGAAACTGTAGCGCACCTCGCAGCGGTGGGAGCTGTGACGGCGGAGTTGGAAATCAGCAACTACGCCGACGGGACGAAGTTGGTTGTGAGGCAGTACCCGGATCGTGGATTTGCAGTTGTAAGTGCTACAAACCTCATCGGGTACTCCTCCTGAAGTGGTCAGACGACGCCAATGTCGCCATTGAAGTCGTTGTGCTCCGCCACGAGTTTCCGTTTTTGCGGGCGCCGAAGTGGCTGCGGCCCCCGGATCGAGCGGGTTTGCTGCAGGTTTGGTTGACATCTCTAGTGCGCTACCGCCCTCGTCAGAGCAAAGGTATGAGCATGCAGCTCGTCTTCACGAACACCAGATCGTTGAACAGCTCGAACCAGCTCACCGGCCGGGACATCACGGTGAAGACGTCGGGGCGGCTGTCCGGTCAAGCTCTTCTCCGTCGAAATGTGAGAGGAGCACGAGTACTTCGCGAGCCGCTGGGTATAAGTGGTTCATGGACGCAATCACTCTGCTCAAAGAAGACCACAAGAAGGTCGAGAAACTGTTCAAGCGCTTCGAGAAGGCTGGCGACAAGGCCTACACGACAAAGCGAGCGATCGTGGACAGCATCATCGAGGAGCTCTCGGTGCATGCGGTCATCGAGGAGGAGCTGTTCTACCCCGTCACCCGCGCAACGGTGCCGGAGACCGAGGATATCGCCCTCGAGAGCCTCGAGGAGCACGACATCGTGAAGTGGGTGCTGAACGATCTCGACTCGATGTCCCCCGAGAACGAGCGCTTCGACGCCAAGGTTACCGTGCTGATTGAGAACGTGCGTCACCATGTGGAGGAAGAAGAAGGGGAGTACTTCCCGAAGGTGCGAGACGAACTCGGTCGCAAGGCACTGAACGAGCTGGGCGACGCATTGATGGCTGCCAAGGAGACCGCGCCGACGCACCCGCACCCCACGTCCCCCGACGTGCCCCCGGGTAACGTCGTCGGCGTCGCCTCGGGCATCGCAGACCGCGTCAGCGACACCGTCAGTGGAGTCGCCCAGGGCAGCGTCTCCGCCGCCGGCGACGTGATCGCCATGGTGTTGCGCGGCAAGAAGCCGTCTGCGCGACCGACGGGGAACAAGACCGCCCGCAAGACCGCTGACAAGGTACGAGGCGGCATCGACCATGCCGCCGATGCCGTCATCGAGAAGACGCAGGAGGCCAAGCGCAAGGGTGAGGCCACCGTCAAGAGAACTTCCCGCAAGACGACTCGAGCGGCCTCCGCCGCAAAATTGGGCGCGAAGGACACCGCCCGAACCGCCTCACGCGGTGCCGTCAAGACGGCCAAGGCTACGAAGTCCGGGGCCAAGGGAACCGTGACCTCCGCCCGCAAGGGCGACGGCGACACTAAGAGCACGGCAAAGCGCGCCATGACCACGACCGCGCGCACAGCGTCCGAGGCCGCAAAGAGCACCAAGACCCGGGCAAAGCGCGCCGCGACCCGGGCAAAGCGCGCCGCGACCACGACCGGTCACGCGCCGTCCAAAGCCGCCAAGAGCAAGCGCACCACGCCCAAGGTGACGTCGGCGGCGGCACGCGGCACCGGCCGCAAGGCCTCGGCCGGCCGCAACGCCGCCTGACCGCTCGCCTCACGAACGAGCAGTGGCGCGTCGGCTTGGAGGGAACCGGGTCGGAGGCGCGTATTGGCCGCACCATTTCCGGCATGGACGTGGAACTCTCGAAGCAAGAGCGCAATCTCATCCTGGCGGCGTTGTGGCTGATGAGGGTCGCGGTTGCTGTCCCCAAGTGAGAGGGCTACGGGTCTCGAAACTGGCGCTGACATCGACCAGGTAGCTGAGAAACTGGGAGAGACGCCGGGGCTGCTCGTCTACGCGCTGGGAGAGCCTGCGCCCGAGTAGTCGTCATCCCACTCGGCCGACCAATCCTCGATCCAGTCATCCACCCCAGTGATCTCCAGGGCTCTTCGGACGATTCCAGTGGGCCTTGTGAGGACCAGGCTGTCTCCGTCTTTGGTGATCTGGTTCCGTGCGACGATCATTGCGGCGACGCTCGAGGAATCCAAAAACTGAGTTCGGCCAAGTCAACGACCACAACGGACCCCGCGATGGCGATGAGTGATTCGGCCAGCCCGTTGGCGATATCGAGCTCACTCTTCAGCGCAACGATATGGACGCCAGCAAGCTCCCGGACCGATAGGTCAAGCTGGGTTTGCGAGACTCGGTCTTGCCCCTCATCTCCAGAGTAGATCAAATCCCCAAGCAACGGCTTTGGTGCCGGATTCAGCAGCGGCTCCAGGGCAACCCTGAGCGGAGCGGAGCTGCCCCACCGATCCGCTGGACCGACTCCAGGTCCGCCCGATGGCCGTCGCAGGACTCGACCGTGTGCCACTCGTCGGCAGGAAGGACACCCTCTACGCGATGACGTATAGGGTGCCGACCAACAGAGCACCAACGCACGCCAAAAGGATCCACTTTTCGAAGCGCATCTGTATCCTTCCCGCGTCGGAGGACTAACTCCACCTGCTCAGCGGTAGTGCTTCCGTCCGCCGATCTCGCGGCCCATCGCCCCAAGGAGAAGGAGGGTGAGCCCGATGACCAGGACGGACGATCCCGATGCTCAAAAGAATGGGGGTTTTGGCGATGAAGCCGATCAGCAATAGGAGGATGCCGAGCACTATCACTGTGAACTCCTTAGCCGTACCCCCTCAGGGATCGAGACGAAACTTTCGATTCTTGAACTAGCCGGAGCTGAGCCGTCACCACGGACTGCAGCAGGTGTGTCGTCAAGCTTGGGGGTGCGCCAGCGGTAGCTGCACGTCGCGCAGTGAAAGTAATCCAAATTGGTCAAGAAATGATCACCATCAAGAACAAGCTTGACGGTCACTGCTTGGCAAAAGGGACAACTGGGGATTGCTCGCATTGTTCTCTCCCTTAGAACTTTTAGGTCGTCACTGTGAAGCATTCCCTCGACAAGGGCCTGTCAAACCGCGCCGCCAGCTAGGTGGGGCACCCTGCTCACGAACAAGACGCAGGGTCTTCCCATGGGCGTGGAACTCTCGAAGCAGGAGCGCAACCTCATCCTGGCGGCGTTGTGGCATATGAGGGTCGCGGTTGCTGGCCCCAAGAATGAGAGGGCCACGGGCCCCGAGACTGCTACCGGAATCGACCAAGTGACCGAGAATCTCGGTGAGACGCCAGGACTGCTCGTCTACGGGCTGGGGGTGCCCCCGGACTGAAGCTGAAGGCGCTAAGCATGTCACCGCCGATGATGGTGCGTGCCGAACCCGTGCCCGCCGATGCTTAAGACAACGCCGACGAGGGCGACGATCATCACGACAAGCCCTACAACGTGAAGGCTGTGGCTGTGATCTGCCGTGGCTGCCCCTTCGAGCAAAACCCCCCACCCGAAGATGAAGATGCTGGCGATCAATCCTGCTTCCATGTGTAGCCCTCCTTTGCCCGACGGTCCTGACCTCCGAATGGGGCTTCATCGACGGGACCAGGTGGCCGACCAGGAACGTCTGGCTCCAGTGGCGGAGGAGCAGGATCTGCGGGGACCGGTTCACTCGGGACAGGAACAGTCATATTCCTGAGATACCCGTGCGTTGGATGTCGAAACAGGCTGAGCGCCGAGCGTTCCGCTTCTCAGGATTGCGACCAAGAGCAACGGCCAGACCGAGCACCTTTCATGGGTTCCGGTAGGTTTCCCGCACGCCAACGGGGGTAAGTTCGCTAGCGGTCCTGGGTCGGCGATTGGAATTTGCCCCTCAGAGTGATCTGGTACCCAGGCCGGTACACCCTGTGCGGCCCAGGACCCAATTCCCGGCCGCTGTGGGGTTGCACGCAACACGGCACCGTGTCGGAGCCCCGGGTCGGCCCTGGTTCCGCCACCAGTTGACCGGTCACCGCCGACCGAGTTCGTGTAGGCCGGCTCGAGGGCTACCTAGGGTTCAGAACCGACGATCGCGGGCTAGTCGACGTGGACCAGTGAGACGTGACGACTCAGAGCGATTTCAGGCTCGATATCTGCGTAACAGTTGATCCATCGATGACAGGGCGCACAGAAGACGCTCACATTAGCCTCTGATTGCGCCACTGAGCCGTGTGCCGGCGAGGTGGCGTGGGCCTCGAGGTGCGCCCGAGACGACACGAACTCAACGGCGGGTGGGCGGATGAGTACTCTGTCGCGGCTCTTCTGTCGTCGCTCCACGCAGCCACCCCTTCGAAGCAACTTTTGTCGGCCATTCCGTATCGGCATACCATCGGCCCGGCTTGAGTCATTTCCCGAACTCAATGACGCACTAGAGGGCAACCAGGGCAATCCTGGGCGGAGCGGAGCCGTCCCACCGATCGCTGGACCGAGTCCAGATCGGCCCTGTGCCCGTCACAGCCTCAACCGTGTGGCCAGCGCCCGGAGTTTATCTTGGAAACGCCTGCGCCACTCCGGGAGGCAGGGGCAGTGTTGGGCGGGGCCGGACCAGATGATTCGAGCATCCACGCGCAGAACTGCTGTTAGCTGGCCTCCCGGCGCATCCGACGCGTAGGTCGTCGTGCCATTCCTCCCGAAAGATTCGCACACCGGGAGCCGGCTTCTCAACGCTCCGTACTTCTCGGATGCGTTTCCGCCTGCGCCACCAACGCCCGATCTCGCCACTTGGAACTCCCCATTGAGTCTTGGTGCCGGCCATGGTCCTCCCTATACCCAGATTCCGGCTCAAACCACCACGACATGGATTCACAGGCTCCAGGGCATCATCTCCGACGGGGCCGAACCGGTGTCCCGCTGGGCACGTGGGCTGTCCCCGTGCCCAACCCAAGCGGTAAACCTCCAGCCGAAGACCCTGAAGCCGCTGAAGGCCGAGCGGGTGGACCCTGCGGAGCCGTGACTACCGCCGGCCGGATCTGCTCCTCTCCAGATTCCACGAAGGTTTGCATCTAGGCGACTCTTGACTGGCCCGAGTGTGGCGAGAAGACCGACGACCTAGTTTCGAGGACGTGTGCCCTCCCTCACTGCGAGGGAGTTCTCTCAAATCCGTGGGAGGACCACTCCCCCGACTGCCCCGCTGGCCGTCAGGGACACAGCTGCCGAGACTGCGACGCCGCCGTGGATGAGTTCGCCATTCGGAGACCCTGACGGCCACCTGTGTAAGAACCAGCGGTAAGGGATAGCTAAGTGAACGCCCGGTCCCGGCGGTCCCTCCCGCCGGGGTTCCGTCTGGACCGGGCCTAGCTCAAGCGGCTCCAGGTCAACTGAGAGCAAACCGGGGGTACTCCACCGATACTCTGCACTGAGTCCAGGCCAGCCCGATGGCCGTTGCGCGATTGCTCGGTGTGCCACTTGCCGCCGTTGTCCTTGAACCGACGCCTCCACTCCGTGATGTAGGGGCAGTACTGGGCGTGCCCAGTCCCATCCTCCGCGTGGATCGGCCGAAAGCAGCAGTCCGACTGGAGGTAGAAGGCCTCGGCATAGTGGGCGAGCTCGGTCACTGGTCCAGGGTAGGGCGAGACGCCGCGACTGGCGCCGCTTCAATCAACCTTTTGGTATCCCCGAATGGCACGACAGTAGAGCGGAAGCTCGCTCGAGGCCCGGTGGTCGCACATCAGTGCTACCCAACGCTGCTCTACAACTGTCGATCCGCGCCTCCAGCTTGCGTCTCCAGCTCTTCAACCCGGCGGATCAGATCCTCAAGTACTTCGGTAATGGATACCAACCGGACGGCAAAAACGTGAATCATTTCGGCATCGAAGACGAATGCCTCGGCATCAGAAGCCGGTCCGCCTCCGCCGACCATCTCGTCGACTCTCTTCTGGGAGGCGTCTGCGGCAGCTCTCAACTCGGTTACGTCGTTTTCCTCAAGCATGGTTTCCAGGCCTTGTCGAGAAACGCGGGCATTTGGCGAACCGTGAGGCGTCAGCCCTCAGAAGCCAAGCTCCCGCTCGGACCTCGGCCAGCGTCCAAGCCGCTAGTAATGAGCGGGATCGGGCCAATCCCACTACTGGGGGGTGGACCAGACTGACTTGCCATCGACGGTATGACGGGCCTCAGGCGGGACGCCGGCGCGGACAACCTCCTCGTCACTTACTAGTTCGGGCGTGGCTGCAACGCGACGATCTCTAGGGTCGCCGTGGCCGAGCATCCGATGCCAGAAGTCGGCCTCATACCGAGCCGACTCGGTGGATTCGATCTGCCCGGCGCGCATGGCCCGGTGGTGACGTATGGAGCCGAGGAGCACGGGGACGGTGGCGATGATGATTCCCAGCAGCATCAGCGGGATAACAATGAATAGGACGATCATGGTTACTCGGCTGACCGGATAGCGGAAGTCAGCCCCTCCTCTAGCGCGGTTCTACCCCTCGGGCGAGTGGCTTAAACCAATATGCCCTTCATGCCCAAACTGCCGGTACTGCCTCGTCTGCGGGGTGGGGTGACGAACAATCCAGTCAGCCCTCCAACGACCTCCAGCGTTCTTAGGACGATTCCAACGGGCCTTGTGAGGTCGAGCCGGTTTCCGGCTTTGAAATCTGGTTCCGTACGATGTCGCTGGGAAGACCCTGCTCTCGCTCAAAGAGTGGGGGCCTGCCGTCAATGATCGTCAACTGGGTCGTGTTTCTGGATCGTGGACGATTTGACGAACCCCTCCTCCCCGCGTCGAAACGAACACTTAAACCCAGCTGCCCTTCGGTGGTGCCGGACGGGTCCTGGCGGGATAGACGATCCGGTGGACAGTGCCACAGTTCGGACAGACAATCGCCATGGGGATTACCTCATCGGGGTTGCTCCCGAGTTCTGGCCTTGGTCGGAGATCATCTGGAGGGCACCGTCTGAATGCATGGCCGCAGTGATCGCACCAGTACAGGGGTTGTCCACTACGAGGGGCTGCCCCCCAGCCCTCCCGAGTGCCGTCCAGACCTTCCATCGCGTCCCCTTTCAGCGAGCACATCAACCCCAGACCGCCCCAAGCGGCTCCGGTACATTCGTGGCCCCGACGGGCTGTCCACCGGAATCGTGAGCCCCATGGCGTTCCCATCACCGTCACCAACCGTCTCGGCCGTTGCCAGAAGTTGATGGCTGGGAGTTGATTCCGGTGTGGTGGTCATTTCTCTGCCCTACCCCGCTCGTGAATGAAACAACCCGATCACCAACGGTATCCCGGTGCGTTCTCTTCTGCGTGATTCAGGGCCCTGCGGCCCGGGTAGGGCGTCTGGGAAAGGGATTCCGAGGGTCGAGGTCCAAAGGGGGATTCAAACTAATGCTGTCGGGTGGAAACCATGGCCGCTTCTGCCCGGTCAACCGCCAGTTGGTCTCGCTCATCGAGCTTTCGGGTGTCCCGTGGAACTACAAACGGCTCAACGTCTTCAGGCAGACCCTCAGCGATGGCCTGACCGCGGTCCAGCTCGGCATTGACCTCCGCTCCGAAGAGCAACGCCAAGTTGGTTAGCCACAGCCACACGAGAAAGATCACCACACCGGCCAGAGAGCCGTAGGTCTTGTTGTAGGACGAGAAGTTGACTACGTAGAGGGCGAACAGCCCTGAGACGGCGATCCAACCCGCCGTGGCGATGAGGCCCCCTGGGCTGATCCACCGGAAGCCACCCTGCTTGGCATTAGGGCTGGCCCAGAACAGGACGGCCAGAAGGAGGGATACGAGGAAGAAGAGCAACGGCCACTTCGCTACGTTCCAGATCTGCACGGTGGTACTCCCCACCCCCATGCTGTTGCCGACCTGCTTGGCGATGGGCCCACTGACTACGGTGATGACCGCGGCCAGGACCAGGATCACTACAGCGACGATGGTCACCCCGAAGCGGAGGGGAAGGGTCTTCCAGAGGGGACGACCTTCACCAATGTCGTAGATGATATTGGAGGCCCGACGAAAGGCAGCTACGTATCCGGAGGCCGACCACAGGGCGATGAGGATGGCGATGACTGCGCCGATCCCAGCGTCCTTCTTGTCGGCCTGAGCCTGCTTGATGAGTGTATTGACGAAATGCGCACTGGATCCCGGGGCTACCGACTGAACTTGTTGGACCAGTTGGTGGGTGGTGTTCGCTCCCAACAGCCCCAAGATGGCGAAGAGAACGATGAGCCCTGGCACTACCGACAAGATCCCGTAGTAGGAAAGGGCAGCGGCGAGCACGGTGAGGTTGTCGTGTTTGAATTCCTTGCCTGCCCGTTTCACCACGGCCAGGAGCGAGGGCTTCGACAACTCCGAAGACCGGGATGGAAGTTCTGGGTCTAGGTCGGGCTGGGCACCCGTATCGGTGAACGCTGGCCTTTCGGCACTGGTAGACGCCGGACTATCGGCACCCCTTGGCATTTGGTGCGAAATGCTCATGCACCTCCTTAAGCGGACGAGCCATGTGTCAAGCCCAGGTGCGTTCTCGAAGGGGTTCATCCCGCTTGGCCGTCGTCAGGGACGGAAAGCGAAGACAAGACGCCGGATGTTCTGGTCGCTGGGGGGTGGACGACAGCTAGCGACTCATTCAAGTGATCGCAGCACATGTCAGGCTGCTTCCTCGACGGCAGCTTCGTCGGCGATCAGCTCGATGACGGCTCCTTCGACTACTTCACGAACAGCCCGATCGTTCATATCGGGAGTACTTCCGAGTTCGGCAAGGGTGGGGGCCACTGTCTCACCATGGTCGAAACGATCGAGAATCTTCGGATCGATGTAGGAGCGCCGGCAGACAGCAGGAGTGTTGCCCAGGTACTCGGACACCTCCTGCACTGCGAGACGAGACATCTTCCGGCGAGCCGCCTTGGACATTGGGTTCCCATTGAATGCCTTGGCCAGCGCCACCGCCCCCAAAACCGTCCCTGACCAGGTCCGGAAGTCCTTTGCGCTGTATCCCCCCTGTGCGGCTTCCCGGATATAGGAGTTGACGTCGTCGGACTTGGCATCGCACCATCGGCGTCCATCTTTGTAGGCCAGAAGGGTCTCGCCCCCTCCTCGACGTCGGCGCAAGGTCCGAACAAGCTCAAACGTGGCCGGGTCGGAGACGGTGATTAGTCGTTGGATCGAACCCTTGGCTGGATAGTCGAAGGTCATCGTGCCCTTGCTCAGTGAGACATGTTCCTTACGCAGGGTGGCGATGCCAAACGTCTCATTCTCTTGGGCATATTGCTCACCGCCGATCCGGAAGAAACCAAGATCGAGGAGCCGGACGGCGCCAGCCAATACCCGATCTCGTCCGACTTCATCAGACCCGAGGTCCTCGATGACTCTGGATCGAAGAATCGGAAGCGCTCGCCCGAAATCGAGCACCCGTTCGAACTTCTGCTTGTCGCGAAGCACGCGCCATGCGTCGTGGTAGCGATACTGTCTTCTCCCGGCGCTGTCGATGCCGGTCGCTTGGATATGTCCGTGCGGCCAGGGGCAAATCCAAACATCGGCCCAGGCGGGTGGGATCGCCAAACCGGTGATTCGGTCCAGGATTGCAGAATCGGTGACCGGAGTGCCGTCACTCCACTGATACGAAAATCCCTTTCCTCGCCGTCTGCGGCTGATTCCCGGAGCATGACAATCTGATCGGCGGAGGCGCACAAGATTGTCATCTACCCTACGCGTCGATTTCTACCCAGAAATTCGGACCGATGCTCAATCCGGCTGACATCCCACGACGCGCACACCGATCGTTCGGCCTCCTGTGGCTCCAACGGAGTGAAGGACCTACGCACGAGAATTTCTCAACAAAGAGACCTCGGGGCCGTGTCCACTCCTTAGGGACTAGCTGTTCCGGTCGGCTTCGAACCGGATGGAGAACCAGACGGTCTTGCCTCCGTTGCGCTTCATGACACCCCAGGCATCGGCCAGCGCTCCAACAATCGCTACTCCCCGACCGTGAATGTCGGACGGACCGGTGTTGAGCATGATGGGTCTGCCGGCGCCTCCGTCGGTGACAGCCACCCGTAAGGCATCCGGTTCAGTACTTACAGCGAGCTCAACGGGCGGCGCGCCGTGGACCATGGCATTCGTCACCAACTCGCTGGTCAAAAGCAGGGCGGTAGCGATGAGAGTGTTCCCACACCCCTTGAGAGCGTCTTTTACCAACCCGCGGGCCTCAGCAGCGTTATGAACAGCTGTCGACACTATGGCCCCTTCGCGCATGGCTCGCCTTTAGTCGTTTCGAACCGCACCTACCCAATGAACGAACATCTAATCTCTTCACCCGACACGGGAGCGATGAAGGGCGCCCATGGGAACCCACTCATTCGCATCCTAAGGGAGGCCTGAACCACACCAAAGTCGGGAGGTTCCTCCGCCAATGGCCCCAGTCGACGTCCAACACAACACCGGGTACAACAACGGGGGCTTGATCTACCGCTGCGGTCCAATCCCTCAAGGTTGAGCTCTCACCGCCGATTCTGCCTGGGGATTGCCACTTCTTCCAACAGGAGATGGATCGTCGCCGCAATTGGAATCGCAATCAGCGCCCCGATGATCCCGAGCAGCGCCCCCCCGATCAGCGTGGCGATGATGGTGAGGCCGGGCGAGACCTTGACCGTATGCTTCATGACCCTCGGGTTCAACAAATAGTCCTCGAGAAAGCGATAAGTGATGTAAAACGCCGCCGTGGCAATCCCCACCGGTAGCCCCTTGGTCAGCGCAACGAGAGTCACGATGATGCCCGCAATCGTGGATCCCACCATGGGGATCAGGTCGAACACGGCAACTACGAGCGCAAGGAGCAGAGCGTAGGGAACCCCGAAGATGATCAGCCAGATGTATGTCCCGATCGCCGAGATCACCGACGTGAAAAGATTCCCGAGCATGAAGCCCCCAACCCGGTCAAAGACCTCGTCGGTGAGGAGGGTTGCCCGTTCGCGGCGACTTCGAACGATGAGCGAGAGCCACAGCTGCTTAACGCCGGGCAGCGCAACGAGAAAGTAGATGGTGAGGGCCACCACGCTGACCGTGGCAACTCCAACTGAGAGCAGCACACGTCCCGCTCCTAGAATTCCTCCCGCAACTGGAAGTTTTAACTTGGTCCGGCCATCGAGGTAACCAGTGAGGTGGAGTTTTACAGTCAGTCGACCCGCCCAACCCTTTCCAGCGATGAGTTCCGCCTTGTACCGGGGATAGCTCGTAATCAGCACGTGAAACTCGTGTGCGATCGGCGGGATAGCCACGACCAAGAACGCCCCTACGATCAGCACGAACCCTAAGGTGACGATTGCCACTGCGGTACCTCGAGCCAGCGACCGAGCGATTAGGAAGTCAATGATCGGATTGAGTCCGATGGCGATGAACAGGGCCAGTCCCACGATGGCGAGGACACCGGTTATGTCTGCGATGCCGCGGAAGATGACGTAGGCCACGGCTACCCCGAAGGCCCCAGTCAGCCCAACGAAGAATGGATTGCGCCGATCGAAGGGGCGTCCCAAGGCGCCCAGCCAACCGTCGCTTTCAGCCGAATCGCGCCCAACTTCCCTGGGGAGAATCAGCACATCTGGATGACTCACGCCGTCGTCACTTTCCACTGAGTTTTCGGCATTGACTGCACTCTGGTGAATTGTCACTCGCATCCCCTGTGCGCGAACCATGATCTCACTGTGCCGGTTTGGTAACGGAGTGGGGCAGGGGTGACCTCCATCTCGACGGCTATTCCCAATTTCTCCTGCAAGAAACCATCAGGGGTGCTGCCCCCAGCCCCGGTTGCCATCATCCAGACAAGAGTCGTGGTCATGGCCTCCTGTGAGGAGCACACACGTCCTCAGATTAGGTGTACGCCTCGGGCCCCGATGAGCTCAGTTCAATCTGAACACACCATCCCCGACGCGAAGACAACCGCATCAACCTGAAGTTCCGTTTCGCAGAATCGCTCGAGGCTTCAACTGGTGGGCCTCCCTCAAGACGTCGATCGACTAGCCCGGACCGGCCCCCCCCGTTCCGTGCGAGTCCTATGTGATGTGACTCGTCCGTAAGGGACGTGAGGCCAACATCGAGCTGAGTCACTGGACTGGATCGACAAAGGTGGGTTTGAGACCGAGGCGCCGGGGTAGATCCTTGCAGCCATACTTCGCCTAGCAAGGGAGAAATATGATCATCCTTGGAGTAGTCCTGATGTTGATCGGCTTCATCGCCAAGATTGCGATTTTGTGGTCGGTTGGGATTGTCGTGGCAGTGATTGGATTGGTTCTTCTGCTTCTCGGAGCCGCAGGGCGGGAGATTGGCGGTCGAAGGCACTACTACTAGGAAACGGCTGATGAGTGCTGACCAGCCCATCCGTTTGGGTAGGAGTAGGCCGCAACGATCCCTGGTTCGTAGGGTAGGACAATGGCTGGTGCATTGGTAGCAGGCGCTATCACCTTCGCCATCGGTGCAGGCTCTTGACTTTGCCGCAACGATGGGACCAGATACCAGAGAGCAGCCGGGGCCAGAAGGTTCCGGCTGCTCTCGTTCTCGTCAGGCGGTCGTCTTCAGAGAACACGAGGAGGCGTTTGGGATGGATGGAATACCCAACTTTTCCCGGTGCCCATTTTGTGGCGCTATGAGGGTTGAGCTCGTACTCACTGCCGATGATTACCTCACGCACCTTGACCGCTTCCTGTGCACCGCCTGCACCAGGCGTCGGTGTGCCTCTTCAGATTCGCGGGGCCTCTGATGTCCACCACCGCGATTGCCACCCAGAGGCGGCTGGCATCATCGACAAGAGAGCCGGGCTGGGTTCAGACGATAGGTCGCATTGGGATCGGCTCGCGGGGTGTCATCTATTTGATTCTGGCGTACCTTTCATTTGATATAGCTCGACACGGGAGCGCTCCTACCCAGGCCAATAGCACCGGGGCCTTGGAAGAGGTGGGTCACCACATCGGCGGACCGCCACTGCTCTTCGTCTTGGCTGTTGGTCTCGGTTTCTACGCCATTTGGCGGTTGTTCAACGCAGCGACGAGCCGAGAGGGCGCGTTGAAGCGTATCGGCTCGCTAGCTATCGCCATCATCTACTTCGGACTCTTTGCCCGAGCCATCGAGCTGGCGGCTGGCCATTCGACGAGTGGCGGGGCATCCGCCAATCCCGAGCCGGTGGTGGTCAGGGTGCTGGGATGGCCTGCAGGTAAGGAGATCGTGGGATTTGCAGGAGCGGCACTGGTTATCGCTGGGGTGGGATTGGGGCTGTGGGGCGTCTTCCATCGATACGCGAAGAGCTTGGCCCTAGGGCGATTGAGCCGGGGTTGGCGGAGGACGGTTCGGACACTCGGATCGCTGGGCGATCTAACTCGAGGATTCCTCGTGGCATTGGTCGGCGCTTATCTGATCGGCACGGCAGCAAGTGGGAACCCCAACCAGGCCAAGGGTATCGATCAAGCCCTGGAGGCGCTTGTCCATCATTCGTACGGGGCAATTTTGATTGGGTTTGTAGCGCTGGGACTCCTCTGCTACGGCATGTACTCCTTCTGCGACGCACGCCTCCGGAGACTGTGAGTCGGCCAAATGGCCGGCCATTCGCGTGTCCCTCGGATCCGATGAATTCCTGGACGTGGTCTACAGCGACCCGACGGGTCGGCCAATTCGAACGTAGGACCTAGTCAGGCCTCGAATGCTCGGCTTGGGCGTGTCGGGTGTCGGGCGAAGTGCCCCGGTCGGTGAATACTTCGCCAGCCGGGTAGAAGAGCGGGTCGACAGTCCGGGTCGGAGAATCCGGTCCTCATACGAGAGAGAGGAGACAGCGTGGACGCAGTTTTTGAAATAGACGAGCGGGACGAGAGTGATGTCGTCCGCGTTGCAGTGCAGGGCGAGCTCGACGTGTCGACGGCACCGAAGTTGCGGGAGCACCTGTTCGCTGCCGTCGAACGCGGCAGCGGACGTATGGTCGTTGACCTTCTAGGCGTCACGTTCATCGATTCGACCGCGCTCGGCGTCCTCATCGGCACCAAGGAGAGAAGTGAGCAGGCCGGAATCGACCTCCGGCTGGTCATGGAGGAGCCCCGAATCATCAAGATCTTTGAAATTACAGGGTTGGCGGACACATTCTCCATTGCTCCAACGGTAGCGGAGGCGATGTCCAGATGAGCAGTGCCGGGGACGGTTCGACCAATGTCCGCACCATCAGCGAATTTGTTGGGCTGAGCATTTCGGTCCAGTCGGACCTGATCATCCTGGCTCGCCTCACCGCGGCCACGGTGGCTTCCCGGGCCGGCTTCGATGTGGAGGAGGTCGATGACCTCCGCTTGGCTGTGGACGAGCTCTGCGTCCTGGTGATTGACGGCGCTGGCACTGGCCGCCTCAGCCTGAGCTTCATCGCCTCGGCAGGCGGGGTTGAGGTGACCTGCAGCCTCGATGAATCTGGAGCCGCAGATAAGAAACATGCGGACGACCATGGTGAGCGCGACTTGTCCGTCCGCATCCTCGAGGCTCTGGCGGATGAGCACGGTGTGTCCTTCGACCAGGGGCAGCGTAGCGGTTGGCTGCGCAAGTGGAGCGCCCGGCACGAGCGTACATGACGCCGTCGCTTCGGGATCCCATGGAGGTCCGTCGGCTGTTCCTCTCCTATGCCGACAGCGGCGACGAACGACTTCGAAACCAGCTTGTCGAGGAGCACCTCGGACTGGCCCACCAGTTGGCGCGACGCTTCACGAATCGGGGCGAGTCCTATGACGATCTGGTCCAGGTGGCTTCGATGGCGTTGGTGATGTCCGTTGACCGATTCGACCCGGATCGCGGGGTGGAGTTCAGTACCTTCGCGACACGCACCATCATCGGGGAGCTCAAGCGTCACTTTCGTGACAAAGGATGGGCCATCCGTGCCCCGCGACGGATCCAAGAGCTCTATCTCGCCATCCGCCCGGCCATCGAGACGCTCACCCAGGACTTGGGAAGACCCCCGTCGGTTGTCGAGATCGCTGAGAATGTTGGCGCCAGCGAGGAATCGGTGCTCGAGGCCTTGGAGGCTGGCCAGCGCTACCGGACGGCCTCCATCGATGCTTCTGACCAGCACGACAGCTCACTAGTGCTCCGGCTCGGCCAGGTCGATAGCGGCTTCGCCGGGTCGGACGATCGCATGCTTCTGGGCCCATCAATGGCCGACCTTCCCGAGCGCGAGCAGAAGATACTCAGACTCCGATTCGTCGACGGGCTGACCCAGTCGGAGATCGCCGCTCAGATTGGCGTCAGCCAGATGCAGGTGTCCCGGCTGCTGGCCGCCAGTCTGGCTCAGCTGCGGGAAGCACTCACCCGGGGGCCGTAACCTTCAACATGGGTCGGCTCCTTACGGTTCCCTGGAGGATCAGCCTGCCACAGCCCCTGCCAGCGGTGCGTGATGGAGTGGGTGCCGAAAGTGTCATCCATCCAATCTGAGTCGGCCTGTCGGGAATCGGCCTGGGCGACCAACTGGCTGTGGCCCTGTAGTTTCTCTATCGCCTTCCTCAGAATCCTCCAGATGGTCCTCCTCGGTCGCCGCGACAGGTGAATTCGTTGTTGAAGTCGCGATCCTCCAACACGCGTTTGCTTGCTCCGTCGCCAGGTGGCCCGACCGGCCTACCGGCCTCCGAATCGGCCGCACTGCTCTCCTGGCTGAGTCAGCTGCTTGATCGTCGTCGTTGAGGGCAACTCTTCGTCTAACCCGAGACTCTGCTCCGCTGGGATAAGGGAGTGGCGCGATTGAGGCAATCTTCCATCACGCACACCGTCGTCGCCTCGTCCTGAACGGCCCGACTAAACCAGTGCGGCCACCGTATTTGACGTTTTGGCATAGCCCACAACGGGTACTGACAGTAGGGCGAAGCTCCGGCGGTGAGGTCGGGAGAGAGCCAATGACGCAATTGAACGAGGTGAAACGATGGCTCGACCGCAATGTCGTCGATCCATCCGGCCGCAAAGTGGGGACCGCGTCTCAGATCTTTGTGGAAGACGTGTCTCATCGTCCGCAATGGGTGGCAGTAAATACGGGGCTATTTGGTAGACGCTCGTCCTTCGTCCCAATTGAGGGTGCGAGGTTGGAGGGTGACGATCTTGTAATCCCTTGGGACCGAGCCCAAGTGAAAGACGCACCCCAGGTAGATGACGATGGAAATGGCCATCTGACTCCGGACGAAGAGGTACAACTGTACCGGCACTATGCCAGGCAACAACGGGCGACGGCAGGGCCAGACGGAAGCGAGTGTGACGCACCAAAAACGGAGAAGGGACAAGACGAAAGCAATCCCGGTTTCCACGATCGAGGGCAAACCCGTCTCAGGAGATATGTGGTGACGGAAGAAGTAAATCCCGTATCCCGTGTCTTGGTGGAGGACCTACCGGCCGATGCATCCGGCGAACCCCAGGCGACCAATGAAGATCAAGGCGACCGTGGGCAGCGGAGTGGGAATCACCAGAACGAATCGGAGGCGTCATGATCATCGTTGGATTGCTATTGGTAGTCGTTGGATGCGTCTTCGGTATCGACGTGGCGATGGGAAACCGCTTCAGCGTGCGGGACATTGAAGCGTTTGGTAGCACCCTTGGGTTACATCACGCCGAACAGATCTTCCTTCTTGGAGCCACTACGGGTGCCGTAGTCCTCCTTGGATTCGCGCTGATGGTTGCTGGACTCAGTCGTAGCCGATCCCGAAACCTTGCCCAACGGCGCCAGGTACGAGAGATCGACCATCGAGCTGCAGAACTTGAAACCGAGAACCAGAGGCTACGTTCGACTGCGGAGGAACCGGCCACGACCCGGAACAACGCAGGCGAGTTGGGGGCTAGTGAGCCACAAGATGAACGGGTCTCGGCAGGAACCGGAGGCTCAACTGCGCTCGACCGGGAGTCTCAAAGTGGTGCCTAGACCTTGGTGGACTCGGGGTTGCTGCCGGTGCGGGGCGACTGGCCTGAGGCCCGTGGATGGCATTTTCGGCACCCAGAGCTTCAACAGACTGCCCTCGATCATCGGGAGTGGGACTGCTATCGATCCAGTGCCGACCCTGGCTTCAAATGGCTAGGTCGAGGGCCTCTCGGACCCAGAGGCTCAGGTCCGGACAGTCGCATTTCAAATCAGGCCGAGTGGGGGCGAGACGACCGATAGATCGCAGCCGCTCGAACTCCAGCGGTGCCTCCTCGCGGAGGAAATCGGCTACAGCTTGCTTTGCCGATAAGGCATTTGACGCCACGATTGCATCGTTCCTTAGACGGACGGACAGTCAAGCCAGCCCCGGATACTGACCGGAAACGCTGAATGTGACCGCGTCACGGTCAGCGTCCGAGGCTTTGGCGGTCCGTTTGATCAGGTGGACAGTTGCTGGTGGTCAGCCTTCTCGGTGACCTCGATACGGCGAGGCTTTGCATGCTCTGCCACGGGGATGGCAAGCGTGAGAACCCCCGCCTCGTACTCCGCCCGTATGTGTTCTGCGTCCAGATTCGTGCCTAAAAAGACCTGTCGGACAAAGGTTCCATAGGGCCGTTCGGCGATCACCGATTCCACTCCCTCAGATGTTGGAGGGGCCGGTCGCTCGGCCTTGACGGTAAGGACGTTGTCCTCGACGGTCAGGTCGACAGCGTCGGCTGCAACACCAGGTAGGTCCAACCGAATCAGGAAGGAGTCATCCTTCCTGTAGGCGTCCATCGGCATAGCCAAGGACCGGGCCCCGTTTCCGGTTTGACCACCCCAGAGCTGCTGGAACAGCCGGTCAACGTCCCTGAACGGATCACTACGCACAAGAGCCATGATCATCACCTCCTACGAGCAAGACATTGGTAGCCCTCGCGCCGCCTAACGGCGGTGACAGGGCAATTATTAGCACTCTCGGACCGCGAGTGCTAGTCCCCTTCTTGGGAAGTCGGGTCAGTGCCGGACAAGACCATTCAGCGTGACGGTGACCGGACCCCGATAGCTGATCCACTTGACCTGGACCCCGGAATTTGGCCCACCTATGTGAGATTCTGGCCGTGATCTGCCGGAGGTGGACATGGCATTCAGGTACCCGACGTCCTTCCGTGAAGCGGCGTGTGAGCGCCTGCTCGACGGTGAGCGCCCCGAGGAGCTCGCCACCGAGCTGGAGGTATCGACAGCGACGCTTTACCGGTGGAAGAAGCAGGCATTGATCGATGCCGGCCGTAAGCCCGGCACCAAGAGCTACGAGCCCGACGAGCTGGCTCAGGCCCGCCGGCGCATCAAGGATCTCGAGGCCGAACTCGAACTAGTCAAAAAGGCAAGTGCGCTCTTCAACGGCGAGGAGGTGGTGCGCCCAAAAGACTCGGCCCGGTCGTTCAAGGATTGACCGACCTGGGCTACTCGGAGAGGACCGCCTGTCGCGTGGTCGGGATGAATCGCTCCACCCATCGGCACCAGAGTACCCGACATCCCTCGAATCAGGCCGTGCGCCGGATTCTTTTGGCCGACACCATCACCGAGCTCCATGTCGCCTCCCGGTCCACCTATGGGACACGCCGGATGCGTTCCGCCCTCTTTCACGAGCGGGGCCTGGTCGTCAATCGCAAGTTGATCAGACGGATTATGGGCGAGCAGGGTCTTGCCGGCCTACCCGCCCGGAAGAAGGGGCGACGCAACCTCATGAATGTGGCCACCAACGAGGACCTCGTGAACCGCAACTTCACCGCATCGTCCACGAATGCTCTGTGGCTAACCGACATCACCGAGCACAAGACACGGGAAGGAACTCTCTACTGCTGCGCGGTGCTCGACCAATGCTCCCGACGGATCGTTGGCTGGGCGATCGATCGACGCAACGAGGCCACCCTCGTGAACGACGCCCTCACGATGGCAGCGAGCTCGCGAACCACATCACCAACTACGATTCTGCACAGCGACCACGGGTCGCAATTTACCTCTTGGTCATTCACCCAGAACCTAAAGCATCACAAGCTGCTCGGCTCGATGGGAACCATTGGTGATTGTTTCGACAACGCCCCGATGGAGTCATTCTGGGGATCGATGCAGATCGAACTACTCAACCGGAAGAAATGGCTGACCTACGTCGAACTGGCCACGGCGATGGCCGACTACATCGTCAACTTCTACAACCCGCTAAGGCGACACAGTTCGCTCGACGGGCTCACGCCCGACGAGTTCGAAGCGTTACCATCAGACCACACCAAGGCCGAAACTCTCATTACCGTGGGCCAATAGACGGGGTCCAGGTCAGGTGGATCAGTTCACGGGGACCCGGTCAACGGCATCAAGGGCCAACTCGTCACTTGTTATGCCTGCTCAGGCTGAACAACTAGGGGGAGACGGACGACAGGAGTTGATGTCCCCCCGAGTGGTGTAGTTTCCCCGGGTCCACCCCTTTGAGGTGGCCACCGGGTGATCTTCGGTTGAACCGACAAGCTCAATCAAGGAGACACCGAGTTCCTGCGCTCGCTGCGGGCCAGAGGCCTGAAAGGAGTGCGTCTGGTCATCTCTGACCAGCACCTGGGCCTGAAGAAGGCCATCGAGGCGGTCATGGTGGGCTCGGCCTGGCAGCGGTGCCGGGTGCACTTCATGCGGAACGTGCTGGCCCGGGTGAAGCGGAACAACACCCACATGGTCATCGCCGCCATCCAGACGATCTTCGCCCAGCCCGACGCCGCCTCGGTCCGAGAGCAGTTCGACCGGATCGTGGCCACCCTGGAGGGCCAGTTCCCCGACGTGGCCACCATGCTCACCGACGCCAAGGAGGACCTCCTGGCCTTCTGCGGCCTATCCCGAGGCCCACTGGCGGAAGGTCTGGTCGTCCAACCCCTTCGAACGGCTCCACCGGGAGATCAAGCGCCGCACCGACGTGGTCGGGGTGTTCCCCAACGACAAAGCCGTCGAACGCCTGGTCACCGCCGTGGTGGTCGAGACCCACGACGAGTGGCAGGTGGCCGAGCGCCGCTACCTGTCGGAGACCTCGATGGCCCAGCTCCGCCGCATGGAGGCTGCCGCCCTCGCCGAGGCCCCGCCCGAAAGCAGGCCGCTCGCCGGCTGAGGTCGTTAGCCTTTTGGGGTGGCCACCGTCCTCCCCGAGCTCGACGTCGAGAAGGTCAAGCGGTGGTGCCGTGACCGGGTGCCCGCCAAATTCGCCGACGAGGTCCGCCTCGAGGTCACCACCAGGGGCAAGTGCATCTCCATCCACGAGTGTCGACCCGTCTGGAGAGGGCGCGCCCGGGGAGTGGACGAAGATGGCCATCGCCCAGATCCGCTACGAGGGTGACGGCACCTGGACCCTCTACTTCGGCGACCGCTACGGCAAGTGGACGATGTACTTCGACCTCGACACCAACCAACCCATCGGCGTGATCCTCGACGAGATCGGCATGGACCCCACCTGCGTCTTCTGGGGCTGATTCACTCAACGTGAACTGACGGCATCGGCGCGCCTACCATCACGTCAGACCGAGGATCGCTTCTCCACCACTCGGCGGGACGTCATCCGACGGGAACGCAGAACAACGAGAGGGCAATGGCCCAGTTTCGTCCCCGGTGACTGCTGCGTGGAGCTCGTTGCGACGACTCCTTGAACCCGCCCAGCTAGGCGCCAGGCTGTGCCGGGCCAATGACCTCATCGCGATCACCTCGCTTCCGAGAGGTCCGTAGCCGCATGGGCACCCTCGCAACCACAACATCGGGCCGCCGGCGCAGCTCCGACGACAACGACAGGTCGACCTGGTTGTGGAGCAACCGATAGCGCACCTTTTCGGGTATCAACATCGGGATGAGGACCACGACCTGGCGGTCACCGCGCTCGAGTAGTTCATCGACCAACCCCACGATCGGTGCAACGATGGACGCGTATTCGGTGTAGAGGACCCGCAGCGGTATGCCTGGATCCCACTCCTGCCACTTGCCTTCGACATCAGCCGTTGGCACACCGGGTTGCTCGTCGTCGAACACCACGGACACCGCCATGACCTCGTCACCGAGTGACAGAGCCTCGGACAGCGCATGGCGGGTCAACAGGGACACGCTCGTAACCGGAACCACGACTATGGTGCGCTTTCGCGCAGGGCGGGCGGGTACGACACCGATGCCCAACTCCTTCCCGGTCCGGGTGTAATACACCTCGATCCGGTTGAACAGGATGATCAGCAACGGAATGGCTACCACGACCACCCACGCACCTTCGAGGAACTTGGTGAATAGGAAGATCAGCGTGGCCGTCGCCGTCACGGCCGCACCGGTACCGTTGATGACGGCCCGCCGACGCCACCCGGACGGCCTCATACGGCGCCAGTACAGGACCAAGCCGGCCTGGGAGAGCGTGAACCCGATGAAGACGCCGATGGCGAACAGCGGGATGAGGGTGTTGGTGTTGCCCCCCACGGCGACGAGAAGGACGCCCGAGAACACGGCTAGCACCAGCACGCCGTTTCCGAAGACCAGTCGGCTGTCGCGCACCTCGAAGAAGTGGGGGAGGTAGTTGTCCCTCGCCAACAGACTGGTTAGAACGGGCAACCCGCCGAAGGACGTGTTGGCAGCCAGGGCGAGCACCAGGGTGATGGTTAGCGAGACGATGTAGTAGGCCCAGTGCTTCCCGACGGCGTCGACCATGATCTGGCTGAGGACCGTCTCGTTGGTCCTCGGCTCGACGTGGAACTTGTTCGCCAACACGGCCAGCCCGAGCAACATCGTGGCCAGAATCCCACCCAGCAACAGCTCGGTCCGCTTGGCCCGGACGACCCGCGGCTCTCGAAATAGCGGCACGCCGTTGGCGATCGCCTCTACCCCAGTGAGCGCACTGCAGCCTGCTGAGAATGCCTTCAAGATCAGGAGCACGGACACGGCCGCCATTCCGCTCCCTGGAACCAGGGATGTTCCTGTTTGGGGCGTCTCCAGTCCGAGCGGGTGGATCAATCCCACGGCGATGATGGCCAAGAGACCCACGATGAAGACCAATGTGGGGATGAGGAAGGCCCGGGCGCTTTCGCCTAGGCCTCGTAGGTTGAAGGCGGTGATGACCAGGAGAATGCCGAGGCACATCGGCACGGTGTACGGCGACGTCGAAGGAAAGGCGGAGGTGAGCTGGCCGACGCCGGCGGCGATCGAGACGGCCACCGTGAGCGTGTAATCGACGATCAGCGCCGCGCCAGCCAGTTTGCTCACCCGAGCTCCGAAGTTGTCGCGGGACACGGCGTAGGCGCCGCCACCCCGGGGGTAGGCATCGATCACCTGCCGGTAGGAGATCACCAGGATCACCAACAGGGCCACGATGGCGATAGTGATCGGTAAGATGAGATGCAGAGCCGAGGCCCCCGCAGTGGCCAGGACAATCAGAATGGCCTCAGGTCCGTAGGCCACTGACGTGAGGGCGTCGAGCGACAGGGCGGACAGACCCTCGACGGGGGTGATCTGTTCGCTCGATGCCTCCCGCGCGGAGAGGGGTCGTCCCACAAGACTCTGTCGGATCCGCCCGAATCGGTTCATCGATGCCCCGTCATGTAGGCCTCGGGACTGAGGGTCTCGAATTCAGGGTCCCAGGTAATGGTGTCATATCGCTGGTCCTGATCCATGGAATTTGGCGCCACCCGACGTGTCCACGTGACCGGGGTCACCGCTCATCCGACCGGGTCCTGGGTGGTCCAGCAGGCAAGGAACCCTGACCATGGCACTGGAGGATCGGAACCTGAGGGGCCAGAAACCCCGTCCGACCCGCTGACCTGGGGTTACCCTCCGATAGTTTCATCCACAACAATGTGGAAAATCTGGACCAATAGCGTGGAAAGTGGCTCTGATCAGGCTCCCGTCGAACCAGGTCAACCGAGTTATGTCGGTAGCCCACCCCCTCGCCCACCACCACCAACCACAACCACCAAAACCACCACGCCACCAACCAACCACCACGCCGGACTCTCCAGGTTAGGTGAGCTATGTCGGTATCCCACCAACCACCAACCCCACCACGATCCAACCAACCATCGAGATCATGGCGAACTACGACGGACCGGCCATCAATTCCCTTGGAATCCGTTTGCGGAAGGCGAGTTCTTCGGCTGGCTTCGGTTTGCTAATGCAGTAGCCCTGGGCAATGTCGCATCCGTATTCGGCAAGCAGGTTGAGGGTCTCCACATCTTCAATGCCCTCCGCCACGATTCGTAGACCCAGGGAATGGCCGAGTTCGATGGTGGACCGAACCACGTCCGAATCTCGGTGCGGATGACCGTCGGTGAGTCGGGTGATAAACGAACGGTCAAGCTTTAGTTCCTGAACGGCCAGGTCGCGCAGGTAGACCAGAGACGTGACCCCCGCGCCAAAGTCGTCAATCGACACAACGATTCCCGAGTCCCGCAGGTCTTCGATGACCTTCTGACAGATTTCGAACCCTTCAATGACATTCGTTTCAGTCAACTCGATGACCAATGCCGCGGCTGGGAGCACGTGATGGCGAAGCCGCTCCTTGACCGTCTCAACAAAGTCAGGTTCGAGCAGGTTGGAAGGCGATACGTTCACAGCGACGGAGAAATCTCTTCCGGTGCTCCTCCAAACGGCGCACTGGGTTAGTGCGGTCTCAAGCACCCACTCGGTAACTCTCTGCATGAGACCAGTCTCCTCGGCCAATGGAATGAATTGATCAGGGGGCACAAGACCGAGCCGGGGATGAACCCATCGGATCAGAGCCTCGACGGCCTGGATCTCACCGGTTCGGAGGTCGAGTTGGGGTTGGTAATGCAATACCAGTTGGTCCGCCTCGATCGCCTCACTGAGCTCTTCAGCCAAGCGCATGTGATCCTGCCCTTCGTCCAGGTTTTGGACGTAACTTGCGAAGGGAACCCCACCTAGTTTGGCCCGGTACATGGCGACGTCTGCACACCAGATGAGCCGAGAGGTGTCCTTGGCGTCGGCTGGGGCTACGGCGATTCCAATGCTCGCTCCAATGCTGGCACTGACGGAGTCGAGCGCAAATGGCCGGCGGAGATCCTCCGTCAACCGCTCAGCTACCGATTTCGCGTAGCTGACGTCACTGCCAATGAGTACGACGGCGAACTCATCACCGCCGATACGAACGAGCAGGTCGTCCTCGCGGAGTGAACCTTCCAGCCGTGCTCCGAGCTGACGCAGCAAGTCATCACCGGCTGGATGTCCAAATGAATCGTTGATCTCCTTGAATCGGTCAAGATCGACGAAGAGGAAGGCCAGGCTCTCGTCGAGCGAGTTCCCATCGTGTTCGGCAAAGTACGTGTCAAGGACTCTGAACAGAAAACGCCGGTTTCGCAAACCGGTCAGTTCATCGGTAACGGCTTGGCGATGGCGCTCCTGGCTGAGACTTTCGAGTCCCCGCACTGACAGCACGAGCCGGATACCGACGAAAGACAATGTTGCGGCGGCCAAGGATAGGGAGAATCGATCAACAGGTAGGAAGTTACCGAGGAAGAGAAGGACAAGGGCCGCGGCGGCCGCAAAAGTGGGAAGTACGAACTTGGCGGTCTCCTCGTCGACTATCGGGCTCGGAGTCCGGGGACGCAGCCATACGACGACAGATATGAGGATCATTGCCACTGGCCAGGCGATCGCGTTCAGAATCAGGCCGACTTGGGTTGCTCCGAATGAGTGCTGCAGGAAGTTCGACGAATCGCCAAATACGTTCAGTGCAGTCGCCGTTGCCAGGAGGACCCACGGGGCTCTGCTCCGCCCCGGGAGCATGACCAAGCCGCCGACAATGAGTCCCAGAAGCAGTGCGTCGCCTATTGGCAAGGCCAGACCAATGACTCCGGCCGCGCCTTCCAGTCGAGGAACGCCCTGAAGAACGACTGCCGCACACGCCGCGGCGGCACCCAGACCTGCAATTGCTCCGTCTAACCAGTTCGTCGTGGCTACCCGTCTCATCTGTCCCCGGATAAGGAAGATGACAGCAAGAAGCGCAAACGGATAGAACCCGATGTAGAAGAGGTCGGCCAGGGACGGTGACGGTGGCGTGGCCCCTCCGATGGACTGGATCGTGAGCACGACATCACCGAACGTCCAGGACAGGAGACTCAGGCCAAGGAACAGCGCCGGCAGACGCCCGGGACGTTTCACAAATCCTCTGGCTATGCACAACCCACAGACAAATAGCTCGACTCCACACACGACCCATCCATCGAGCCAGGTCCAGTACGAGTTCGCTCCTCGCGCTATCAGCGACACGAGGTAGGCCATTACTACGGCGCCTGACAGTGCCAGCAGCGCCCACACGGCGATCTCCATTCGAGTCAGCCGGTCCGACGACCGCGCACTCCCGTGGCGCTGCCGGCAGACGCTGGCTCGACTCATCCTAAGAATGTCGACACCACGGACACCCGGCTTGAGTTTGCATCTGCGGGCATGAACCTCATCCGCCTGAACTGGGACTTCCCCTGCGGCAGATGTCAGCCTGTGGGGCCAGAGATCTCATCCAACCCGTTGACCTGGGCTCCGTGCCGATAGTTCACAACAATGTGGAAAGTCTGGGGCCTTAGCGTGGAAAGTAGGCTTGCAGGAAGTAGCCCAAGCCCTGGTGCGAGGGGTTTTGTCGGTAGCCCACCACATACCACACTGACTGACTGACTGATTGATCCGCTCAACGCAACAGTGCCTTCGCGCCCAACCTGAGTCTTCCCGGGCGGGGCCACCGCGCCGGAAGTAGAGTTGCCTTGGTTTCACAAGCTTCGGGTTCCCGGAGGAGTCGTGATGCAGAGATCTATTCACGCCGTGGTACGCCTGGCCGCCGCCCTGGGACTCGCAGGTGCCGCCGCCGGTGTTGCAACGGGACCGGCCGGTGCGGCGAAAGTGACGCTAGCCGGCAAGCCCACCGCGGTCTACGCCTACCCGTCCGATGGCGGGGCCAAAGTGCGCTGGACGCCCCCCGTCGCTGTGGCCGGGGGCATCACCGCCTACCGGGCGACCTTGGCGCCGGGCGGGGCGACCTGCACGACGGCCGGTGCCACCGCCTGTCAGGTGGCGGGGCTCACCGACGGCACGGCCTATAGGGTGACCGTGGCCGCCGAGGCGTCCACCGGCTGGGGCAAGTCGTCGAAGGCGGTCAAGGTGACGCCGTCCGCGGCCGAATGCACTGCCGTTATTGCCGGAGCGAATCTCCAAGGCTGTGACCTGGCCCACCGCGACCTCCACCGGGCGCGGCTAACCCGGGGCACCAACGTCCGGCTCACCAACCTGACGGGCGCCGTGCTTGGTCCCGTGATAGCCGCGACCGGTCGCCGCTTCGTCCCGGCCACGATTGGCGGCGCCAACCTGGCAGGCGCCGACCTCGACGGCGTAGTGTCCGGCGGCATCGTCGGTGACCCGGCCGAACTGCCTACGGGATGGATCGTGGCGAACGGATACCTCGTGGGACCGGGTGCGGACCTGACCGGTGCCGATCTGGCCGGTGCCGACCTGACCGGCGCCTACCTGGACGGGACCATTCTGACCGGCGCCGACGTGGACGGCACCGTGTTCCCGCGCGACGAGCCGGTTCCGGGCTACCCGAATATCGACTTCACAGGCATCGTGTCCGGTGGCCTGATCGGCACGCCGGCCCTGCTCCCCGCCGGCAACGAACTCCTCAACGGCTACCTGGTTGGGCCGGGAGCCGAGCTCGCCGGTGCCGATCTCGCCGGAGTCACCCTCGTCCGACCGGCGACAGACGACGAGGGCGTGCTGGGCGCCGACCTGGCCGGCGCCGACCTGGCTGGTGCCGACCTGCGAGGGGCATCCGGCTCCTGGATCGACTTCACCCTCACCCGGTTCGTCGGTGCCGATCTGAGGGACACCGACTTCCCCGACGCATGGTTCAAGCCGGCGAGCGGGTACGTGCCTGGCACGATGACCCATGAGTGCTACGACGGCTACACAGAACTCGGCGGTGACTGGACCGGTACGGTGCTGACCGACGCGCAGTTCGGCTGTGTCGACTTCAGTGGCGCCGATATGACCGGGGCCGACCTGACGGGTGCCGACTCGGGGTCGGGCGAGGATTTCAACACGGTGGAGGGGACGGGCGGGAACATCGGCACGCCAGTGGCTCTGCCCTCCGGGTGGCGATTGGTCGACGGTGACCTCATCGGCCCAGGCGGTCACATCGCCGAGCTCGACCTGAGCGGCGCAGACCTCCGTGGTGTCGACCTATCGGGTGCGACCGTGGTGATCGTCACCATGGCTGGCGCTGACCTGTCGGGTGCCGACCTGTCGGGTGCCGCGCTCGATGGCGTCCAATTCGACGGTGCCGACCTCACCGGCGCCGACTTTTCGGGTGTGACGATCGGCACCGCCCAATCGACATGGATGACGACCTTCCTAGGCGCAGTCTGGTCCGACACCACCTGTCCGGACGGCACCAACTCGGATGCCGACGGCGGGACATGCGCTAATGACCTCGGCTGACGACCCGACATACGAGATCCGGCACCGGAGTCAGCAGACCGCGTTAGCCTGCTCTCTACGACCATCGGATCGTGCGATGCTTGCAGGCAGGAATGTCGACTCTGCAAGACTCCAGCGCTCGGATCGGCTTGGCGGAGTGATCCACGAATACCGCTTGGTCGCGTGACGTGGATCAGTTCCTGGCACCCACAGAATGACGGTGGTGTGGCGGCCGAAGTAGTCGAGAACCCGCCGATCGAGCTCCTGCTCACAGCCCAGTCCGATGTTGGAGATCAGCGGCGGGATCATGATCACGGACCGGCCGGATCCGAAGTTCTGGTACGCGAGGTTCGTGCCGCCGCTCTTCGTGTACAGGCCGGGATTTCCATCCGCAGATCCTTGCGCAGAAAGACCGGGGTATGCCGGCCCCATCGCGTATGCCGGGGCGCTCAGGCCTGGCTGTGCTCGGCCAGCCAGCCCTTGTAGAAGGCGAACTGCCCGTCGAGGGTCTGCTGCACTTCGCCCTTGCCGGCCCATTCTGCGATCCTACTTCCGACGAGGGGGACCTTGACGTTGACGTCGATGTCGATCTCGTGCTTGCACTTCTTCCCCGCGGGGGTGAGGCGCATCGTCCCCGAGATGTGGATGGGCGCCCCCTTGACCGCCACATCGAACGTGCCGTTCCATGCACCCTTTGCACCCTTCCGCCACTCGTCGGTCTGGACCATCGTGTTGGTCGGCTTGAGCACCCGCTTGGCGAAGCCGGGCAGGTCGACGTCGACGACCTGTGACGACCGGATGCGGAGGACGCCGTCGTCCTCCTCGCACTCGAGGACCTCTACGTCCCGGTGGCCCAAGCTCTCATATAGCTCGCGGGTGACTTCCGGGTCGCGGAGCATAGTGATCACGGCGTCCACCGTTGAGTCGTAGGTGATCGAGCCCTTCAGGTCCATCGAACGGTCCTTTCGTAGGAGTGCATCGAGCAGCCCGGCGGATCTGCGTCGGCAAGAAGTCTTAACCAGACACGGTGACGCACTCCAGTTCGGATCATCACGCGACGAGACCACGACGATGCGCGTAGGCGACGGCCTGGGACCGGTCTCGGCTTCCCGTCTTCGCGAAGATGCGATTCACATGGGTCTTGACGGTGGCCTCGCTGACGAAAAGGTCCTTCCCAATCTCGGCATTTGAGCGCCCGGCGGCGATCAGACGGAGGACCTCGGCCTCTCTCTCTGTCAACCCGTCCGGAAGGGGCCCACCCCCGGCCCCGGGCAAGGTCGCCACGTCGACGAGTCGAGCCTGGACCGCCGGGTCCAGTACGGCTTGGCCTGAGGCGGCAGCTTCCAGGGCACGGCCGATGTGATCCCGGCCTGCGTCCTTGGTGATGTATCCGATCGCCCCTGCCCGCAGCGCCCCGACGATGGACTCGTCGTCGGCGTAGGTGGTGAGCACCACCACCTGTGTCCCGGGATGGTCAGAGCGGATGCGCCTCGTCGCCTCGACTCCGTCCACCCGGGGCATGCGCAGGTCCATCAATACGACCTCCGGGGACACTTCTCCGACCACATTGACGGCCTCTTCACCGTCGGAGGCGGACCCAACGACCTCGATTCCGGGCATGGTCTCCAGCAATGTGACCAGGCCCTCTCGGACGACCGTCTGGTCGTCGACCACGACGACCCTCACACCGGCACCGCCACCTGGACGGTCCAACCGAGCGCGTTGGGCTCGGCGATGACCTGGCCACCCAACAGTTCGATCCGCTCTCGCATGCCCTGCAGGCCGAATCCGCCACCTGTCGTCTGCAACTCGTTTGTTGTGTCGGTGTCAGGGCAAAGACCATTTGTCACTCTCAGGGTCGTCGACTGCGGGTCGAAGTCGAGGAGAATCGACACCGGTGCTCCTGGCGCGTGCTTCCGGGCATTGGTGATCGCCTCCTGGGCGGCGCGATAGAGCGCCAGTCCGGCATCGGCTGTAAGTGGACGGGGCGCACCCGTCACAGTCAGTTCGGCACCGTCACGGGCCGCCAGCGATGACAGTTGCTCGGCGAGAGCCACCGGCTCGTCGCGCAGGGCGTGCACGGCCTGGCGCGTCTCCTCCAACCCCTGGACGGCCAACCGACGAGCCTGTTGGATCAGCTGTCGCGCCCTGGCTTCGTCGGCGCCGTTCTCCAAGAGGGCGTCAGCCGCGTCCAGCTGGACCGACAGGGCCCCCAGCGAGTGAGCCAGCACGTCGTGCACCTCGCGTCCGATCCGGTTGCGCTCAGTCAACGCTGCCGCTCGATCTCGCTCGGCGTCAGCCCGGACCCGCTCGGCCAGGAGTTGCTCAGCCTGAAATGTCCGCTCCACGTATTGGCGCCGGCTAGCTCCGATCATCAGTCCGACGACCACGGAGACTGCCCCCTCGGCAACAAGGACAGCCGGAGCACCCACTGCCGCGGTGGCGCCCACCAGTGCGCCGACACCGATCGCTCCCACACCCGACGCCGGATAGACCCGTCGAAGGCGATCCCGGCACCGAGTCCGGCGACGGCCAGGAAGGTGATGGCGATGGGGGCGAACGCCGCGAGGGCGCCTCCCGACACGGCCAGGAGGGCGAGGAAGCACCACGTTGTTCGATCGGGGGCTCGGAACCGGCGGCTGGCCATCCAGCCGATCCAGCCGATCCCGGCGCTCACCATCAGAACCCATTTCGCCGGATGGTCGGCCGACACGCCCTTCGGCGGTACCTGGTGCGCAGTCGCCAAGAGGAGTCCGACCAGGGCAGCGAGGCGGGCGGCACTCAGCAGGCGCTCTGTTCTCGTCCCCAGCTGGGCTCGGAGTTGGGATACCAGCCCCACGGAGACCATGATCCCACTTCCCCACTGATCCCGGCGTCCCTCGGGCTCAAGCCGCCGCCGAAGGCCGGAGCAGTCCGCCACGCTCGATGACGGCACCCGAGCGGCGAGCCTTCAGGTAGAGGACGCCGGTCCGACTCGCCACCTCGGCCATGGCCATCAGGACGAACGCCGTACCCCAGGCCGTCCCAGAGGTGATGTGGTGGAGAACGCTGAACCGGGCCACGGCAGTCTGCCCGCCGTGCCCCACCCACAGGGCAAAGCCCATGCGGGCTCCGATACCGACCACCCACAAGACCGCAGCCACCAGGCCCGCCTTGGCGAAGGCATTGACCCCGTCAAGCCGCACAGCGGTCACGAGCCCCGCCCCCGTCCCCAAGGCGGCGCCTAGGCATGCCAAGCCGACGATCAGCACCAAGTCGTTGCCGGCGGTCGGGATGGCGTGGAGAAACTGGGCGGCCACGAAGACCGTGGCCACCAGCGGGAACACCAGACGGGCCCGGGTCACCTTGTGCCCCCGGATCTGGAGGACGACCAGGACGATGAGGCCAATGTTCATGAGGTAATCGGTGATTGTCATACAGCCAGTGTCTGAGATTGGGGGCCCTCTGGCGTCAGTCCACGGGTGGATCGGAGGGTGGATTCCCTCTCCACCCTGGCGTCGACCGACAGCTCACCAGGGGGAGCACCGGCAAGTGGGACAACAGGTGGTGCCCCGACCAACCGAAGCGTCCGTTCAGGTAGTCCAGCGTGCGAGAGTCCGCCGGATCGTTGAATAGCTTGTCGGTTGCGCCGGATTCGATGAGTTCGCCGCATTTGTCCGCGGCCATGAGGAGAAAGGCGCACTGGTCAGATACCCGGGCGGCATGCTCCATGTTGTGGGTCACAATCACAATCGTCACTCGAGTCCTCATCTCCCCCATCAGTTCCTCTATGAGCTCAGTCGCAACTGGATCGAGCGCCGAAGTCGGTTCGTCCAGCAATAGAACTTCAGGCTCCACTGCCAGTGCTCGCGCGATGCAGAGCCGTTGCGCCTCGCCACCAGAGAGCGTGCTCGCCTTTTGCTTCAGGCGGTCCCGTACGCTGTCCCAGAGTGCTACGGCAACGAGGGCAGACTCCGCTGGCAGGTCCTCGCCCCGATCGCAGCCGCGGCCAGTTTTGCCGCCATCTCCTCCCTCTTCGGGTCCCCGGTGATCAGGGCGGTCATCTGGTCCGGCGTGTCCTTCTTCGACAGCTTGACGGCGAGGATTCCCAGACCCGCCCCGATGGCGATAGCGGAGCTTCGGGCCCGAGCACCATCCCGAACCCGATGGAGGCGAGTGCGGCAAGTATGACGCCGGGCAGCTCGATCGGCAGCGTCGGTGGGCCTCCCTTCAGTCCGTCGGCGGGCTGGTGGCCTCCTTTTCCAGGGAGTCGGGCGATTCCGAAATAGATGGGGATGGCGGCCACGGCCAGCACCGGGAAGGGCCACCAGGAGGGCACGGTGGTGAATCCCAAACCACTGGGTAGGTCCTGGTAGGTCCAGATCTGGAGCCAGTGAATCAACTCCAGGAAGCCCCACGACGCCAACGAGACGAGGATTCCGATCACAGCAGCTAGGACCAGCAGCCTCCGGTAGTCCTTGGTCAGCAGCAGGGCTCCGGGATCGGGCGGGGGCGTGGGCGTGGGCGTATCAGGCAAGGGGACGCCTTCCGATGACCGGGACACTCCGCCGCTCGGTTGTAAACACCATCCAGATCAGACGCTCGTATCAGCGACCAGGTCGCCGTCCGCGATGGCGTCGACCAGGGCTTGATGGTCAACCTGGTTCTGATCGGCGTACGAGCTCGAGAAGTCGGCAATGGCATGATCAAAGTCCTTGCCTCCCCCCAGGTAAGCACCGATGGCAATTTCGTCTCCCGTCCGGGCGTGCGCCCGTGCCAGTGTCCAGCCGCAGACCCCGGCATAGACGCCAAGAGCCTCTGCGTCCATGGTGTCGATCGATGCCGAGGCCTTCCAGTCCCAGAGCTGGCGCATGTAGAAATCGCGGGTGACCCCGTCAGGACCGACAACGCTCTGCCACCCGAGGAAGATGTCGCTGCTCGCCTGCATCAGACGTTGACCCTCAACGACCCGCTGGCCGTGGTTGGGCAACTCGCTCTTCTCGGTGAACCGCTCGAGCACCGAGGCCTCGGCCTCTTTGACCTGGAGGAACAGAGGATCGTTCTCGTTCCGGCCCACGAACATCGCCACCCAGCAACGGGTGCCGACACTTCCCACGCCCACCACTTTCCGGGCGAGGTCCACGTACTGGTACTCGTCCAGCAACCGACGTCGGTCGGAGGCGAGGGTCTGGCGATAGTCATCGAGCGCGCCGTGGATCGATGACTCGAGGAGGTCCGCATCGGCTGGGTCGGAGAAGATCTCATTCACCGGGACGAGGAGCGGTGGATCACTCAGGAACTGCAACTTGCCGTCGACGACCTTGGTGAGCTTGTTCCGGGCCTTGAGCCGGTCCTTCGACTCGGCCTTGTCCACCCCCTTCTGAAACTTCTTGAGGGCCCTGCCTCCTGCTGCTTGGCCCCAACGGGCCACGATCTCGTTGACGCCGAGCTTGGCGTACCAGATGTCGAGCTTGCCCATGGCCGCGAACTCGCGAATGGATTCGCGATAGGTCCCGACTCCGTCGAGCACGATCTTCCGGCACTCCTTGGTGTCGAGGCCTTGGCTGCGGCCGGCGATCTCCAGGCTGGCTCCTAGGCGCTTGACGTCCCATTCAAAGGGCCCGGGTGCCGTCTCGTCGAAGTCGTTGACGTCGAAGACGAGTTCCCGTTCGGGGGAGGCGAAACCGCCGAAGTTGGCCAGATGGGCGTCGCCGCAGAGCTGGACGTGCAGCGGAGTCTGAGGCAGGACCGACAGGTCGGCAGCCATGGGCAGGGCGGCGCCCCGGTAGTAGGCGAAGGGGGAGGCTGCCATCCTCCCGTGTCGAATGGGGACCAATTCGGGCACCCGGGTCAATTCCTGCTCAGTGAGCAGGCCGAGGGGAGTATGGGTGCGAAGGCGTGGAGCCCACGTCGCATGTTCTTCACGGGTGCACCGGTCTCGTGCCGACTTCCCCAGTGCCGCGCGCTCAGCGGGCGACACGTAGCTAGTTGTTATCGGGTCCATCTCTTTGGCCTTCTCTCGGTTTGGGTAGACGGAAGCTGACCCTCGCTCGCGCTGCTCAATTCATCGGAAATCGAACACCAGGCGGGCGTCGACCTTGCCCTTCTCGATCTGTTCGAAGGCGTCATTCACTTCGGCAAGGTGCCGTGGTTCACGCACGATTCGGGTGCGCCCCTCGGCGTGGAGCTGGAAGGTCTCTGCCAGGTCCACCCGAGTGCCGACGATCGAGCCGGTTACTGTTATTCCCTGGAGCACGGTTTCGAAGATGGGCAGTTGCACGTAGTTGTCGGCGGGGAGACCTACAAGTACAAGAGTGCCACCCCGCTTCAGGCTCCGGTAGGCCTGCTCGACGGCCACCGGCGAGGCGGCCAGGGCGATTGCCTGATCGGCGCCTCCGATCGCCTGGATGCCTTCGGCCGGGTCCTCGACGAGGCCGTCGAAGGTGTGCTCAGCGCCGAGTTCGGCGGCCAATCTCAGTTTAGAGTCGACCAGGTCGACTGCCGCCACCGAAGCCCCGGCGATCCTGGCGTACTGGATGGCCAGATGGCCGAGACCACCCACGCCGAAGACGGCCACCAGGTCCGACGAACGCGCACCGGAGACCTTAATCGCCTTGTAGGTGGTGACGCCGGCGCAGGTGAGCGGGGCCGCATCCAGGGGATCGACGCCTTGTGGGACGTGCCCGACGAACGCCGCGTCGGCAACTGCGTAGTCGGCGTAGCTCCCATTGATGGTGTACCCGGTCATCTGCTGGTTGAGGCACAGCGTTTCCCGCCCTGACGCGCAGTACTCGCATGCCCCGCAGGCATACCCGAGCCAGGGGATGGCCACGCGGTCCCCTTCGGCTACGTGGCTGACCCCTGGGCCGATCTGCTCGGCGATGCCCACTCCTTCGTGACCCGGGATGAAGGGCGGGTTGGGTTTGATCGGCCAGTCACCATGAGCGGCGTGAATGTCAGTGTGGCAGATACCGCAGGTCTCGATCCTCACGAGGACCTGCCCGGGACCGGCTTCTGGCTTCGGTACCTCATCGACTTGCAACGGAGTGTCGAACGAGTGGACAACTGCTGCTCTCATGGGAATCTCCTTGGATCGCTGCCTACTGGTCTTTCCATATGTGGAAGGTCTGTGCTGGCCCGGGTGGTCAACTCATCGTCGTCGAACACGCGCGAGGCAATGACGAAGTGCCGGTCCTCGCCGGCGGGTAACGAGAACCCCTCTGGTTCACCCGCACCGACATCGACTATCAATTGGGTGTGCTTCCATGCTTCGTACTGCCTGTGGTCGATATAGAAAGGGCAACCACCCAAAGTGCCGAGCAGGATGTCGTGATCTCCGATCACCAGTTCGCCGTCGTCGAAACACATAGGCAGGCTGCCGTCACAACACCCGCCAGATTGGAAGAACATCAGCGGCCCGCGCTGACCGACGAGGTCGGTGATGGCGGCGAGCGCAGCCGGCGTCGCCGTCACGCCGGGAACGACGGCTGAGTGTCCCATGGGATGGCCTCGCTCCTAGAAGAATCCGAGTGGCTTGGTGCTGTAGCTGACCAGGAGGTTCTTCGTCTGTGAGTAGTGCTCCAACATCATCTGATGGTTCTCCCGCCCCACGCCGGAGATCTTGTAGCCGCCGAACGCGGCCCCTGCGGGATAGAGGTGGTAGCAGTTGGTCCACACCCGGCCGGCCTTGATGGCTCGTCCCATGCGGTAGGCGAGGTTGCCGTTTCGGGTCCACACTCCGGCTCCGAGCCCGTAGAGGGTGTCATTGGCCATCCTGACAGCGTCCGCCTCGTCGGTGAACGTGGTGACGGCGAGGACGGGACCGAAGATCTCCTCTTGGAACACCCGCATCTCGTTGTGTCCCCTGAGCACGGTCGGCTCGAAGTAGTAACCGCCCTCGAGCTCACCTCCCAGATGGGACCGTTCTCCCCCGGTCAGGCACTCGGCGCCCTCCTGGCGACCGATGTCGACATAGGAGGCGATCTTCTCGATCTGCTGGATCGAGACCTGGGGGCCGATCATGGTGGACGGATCGAGCGGGTTGCCCTGTCGGATCTTGGCAATGCGCTCGAGGCACCGTGCCATGAAGCGGTCGTAGATCGACTCATGGATGAGCGCCCTCGACGGGCAGGTGCACACCTCACCTTTGTTGAAGGCATACAGCACCAACCCCTCGATGGCCTTGTCCAGGAACTCGTCATCCTCGTCCATCACATCGGCGAAGAAGATGTTGGGGGACTTCCCGCCCAACTCGACTGTGGACGGGATGAGGTTCTGAGCCGCGTACTGCATGATCAGCCGCCCAGTGGTCGTTTCTCCGGTGAATCCGATCTTGGCGATACGGGGACTCGTGGCCAGTGCCTTGCCGATCTCCCCTCCCGGGCCGGTCACGATGTTGATCACTCCCGGAGGCACCACATCGGCGATGACTTCGGCCAGTTTGAGGATCGACCACGGGGTCGGGGACGCCGGCTTAACCACGGTGCAGTTGCCGGCGGCCAGAGCCGGGGCGATCTTCCATGCGGCCATGAGGAGCGGGAAGTTGAAGGGGATGATCTGTCCGACCACGCCCAAAGGTTCGTGGAAGTGGTAGGCGACGGTGTCTTTGTCGATCTCCGTCGATCGCCCCTCCAACGACCGAGTCGCCCCAGCGAAGTACCGGAAATGATCCACGGCCAGGGGAAGATCGGCTGCCAGGGTCTCACGCACAGGCTTCCCGTTCTCCCAGCTCTCGGCCACGGCCAGCATCTCGAGATTGGATTCGATCGCATCGGCGATGGCATTGAGCACGGCCGCCCGCTCCGTGAGGGAGGTCTCGCCCCAGGCATCTTTGGCCGAATGGGCGGCGTCCAAGGCCAACTCGACGTCTTCCGCACTCGACCTAGCCACCTCACAGAATGGCTGGCCGTTCACCGGGCTCACGTTGGCCATGTACTGACCCTTGACCGGCGCCACCCACTTCCCGCCGATGAAGTTGTCGTAGCGGGGCTTGACCTCCACCACACTTCCAGGTCGGCCGGGAGCGACGAACGCACTGCTCCCTGTCGGTCCGGCTTCGGGGGTGGCTGGGTCGGCGGTAAGGGTCATAGCTTCCTCCATGGTCCAAGTGCTGTCGAGACCGATGATTTCCGCTTCGGACATCCGTCGGGTCACCGGCCGCCGCTCCTCATCAACCGTATGAGCGCAGGCGCGGGTCAAACAGGGCCAAAGGTCCCCTTCCGTAGGAGTGAGGCGGATGAGCTCACCGTCGGGAGGACAAGAGAACGGACCGTCTGGAACGAACGAACCAGCAGCCGACGCGACGAAGGGGCTTTTGACCCTGGGGAAGGGAGTCCCGCCGTTGTTGACTGTGCCCATGTGTGTAGGCAGGTCGCAGCGTGGGCGGTTCACGGTCCGTGGGATCAGCCTGTTCGCCGTGGCGGTCACCGTTGCGGCAACCCTCGCGGTGGCCTGCGACAGGTCTGGGACGAGTGTCGGAGGAAGACCGGTGGTGCTCATCGTCGGGGACTCCCTCGTGGCCGCGGCTGCTTCGGACCTGACAGGGTTGTCCCCGTCCCGGACGGACACGGTGGTGCTCGCCGGGATCGGCGCCAGTCCGTGCGACCTATGGGCCGGTTACCGGGCCCCCCCTCTTTTCGGGGGTAACTACCTGTCGTTCCAGGCCGCCATTGGGTCCGAACGACCGGCGGCCGTCGTACTTGCCTTCACCGGCAATCCGGGGCTGTCTGCCCATGCGTGCATCCCGAACCCAACGACCGCGTACAGCCTCTCGGAGATCCTCTCCGCCTACCGGCGGTCGTTTAGCGCCATGGGGACGTTTGCAGCCGGGAGAGGTGCCCGTATCTTCCTCTCGGCCAGTCCGGCCCGGAACCCCAGCGCGCCCGAAGGCTGGGTGAATCACAAACAACAGGGCTATAACGGCGATCCGGCCTTCAACGCCATGATGTCTGGGCTGGCCTCATCGCATGGCTGGACCTACGACACGGATGCCGCGGCGGCGGTATCGGCGCCCGGCCTCGGATGGACGATGTACCTTCCCTGTGGGCCGTCCAACGACCTGCACTGCATCGACGGCCATGAGCAGGTCCGCTATGGAGGATCGGACGCCATCCACTGCGATGCGCCGGGCAGCAACGGGATCGGCAGCCCTTCGGACGGGAGCCTTCGATTCGCCCACGGGCTCCTCATCGGGCCGCTGGCGGCGCTGGGTCTGCGACCCCGGGAAATGACGGCACCCAGCTCCACAACAGTTGCGGCCAATCGCTGCAGCACTTCGGCACCGACGAAACGTCGGGGATGACCCCGTTTCGGGGATGTCGGGAGGCTGCACCGTCAGGTGATACGAGCTACAGCCACATGCTCGCGTCGGTGCTCGGCTGGGGAACGAGGGCTCCGAGCCCCAAGGAAGTGCCGTCGGGTGTCGACAGTCCAGCATCCGTCACGGCGGAGATCAGGCCCCCTGGATTTCCGACGCCTGAAGGCCAATCCACCGATGTTTCCGAGGTCGTAAGCTGTCCTAGCTGCATTGAGCCCTCACGGGCCTGTCTCAGCCCCTTTCAGGAAGAGCTCCCGCTCCGCCTCATCGGCGAAGACCAGGATCGCCCAAGCGTGGGTTTTGCCGCTGCGGCGCAGGGTCTCGTAGCGGTGGTTCCCGTCCTCGAGGAAGTACTTGCCGTCGCGGTGTGACACCAGCAGAGGCGGGGGGTGCCACCCGTGCTCGATGCTGTGCTCCATTCCTTCAACATCGGACTCCCAATCCTCCTCGGCCACAGGGACGACAACTTCGTACTCGTCAGGGCCTGCCATCGGCGTGAGCCGATCGAGCTCCAACCGAATCGGCCCGTGAAAGGCCGCGCCGCGGAAGGCAAGGGCGGCAGCCAATGGGGCGTTGTCACTGCCTGGACTGGTGAGGAAGTCGAGCACCCACTCGGCAAGCTGGTCATCGTCCGCGGCGCGCCGAGCTGAGGCAAGTGAGAACTGCTCGTCATCGGTCATCCAGGTGGCTGCCAAATCGAGGCTGTCGCTATCAGCTCGGCAAGCGCGGCCAAGGATGGCACCCGCTCGTAGCTGGCGTCGAGGTGGAGGCCGAGCGGATCCATGAGGAATGGGCGGATCCTGGCCCGTCGGGCGCCGACTACATCGATCGCGGGCATATCGCCGACATACCAGACGCGCTCCGGGTTCAGCCCGAGGAGGTCAAGAGCTGCCTCGAAGATCCGAGGATCTGGCTTCATGATGCCGACGGCGCCGGAGTCGACGACGCATTCGATGTCCACGCCGGTGCCTGGACCCACCTGGCAGAGCTCAAGTAGTGCAAGGCGCTGTGCCATCATGCCGTCGGCGTTGGAGACGATGCCTAGCCGAACCCCGGCCTCGGCTAGGTCCTGCAATCCTTCCCGACTTCCGGGTACGGGCTCGATCCACAGCGACGCATCGGCGAATTCACTGTCGATGTGGCGATGTGCCTCGTCGCGCCAATCCTTCGGTACGCCGCACTCGGCCACGTAAGTCTGGAGGTAATCGAGCCAGGCCTCGACCCAGTTCGCCTCGACGTCATTATGGGTCCCGAACCGAGCGGCGGCCCGGTAGTGCGCATCCGTCAGCACCGCCCGGCTGACTGTGCATTCGGCCCGGGCGAATGCGCCCAGTATCCGCTCGGGGTCGGGGAGGACCAACACGCCTCCGGCGTCGAGGAGTACGGCCGCAGGAGGATCGTCGGTAGATGCCACACTCAGAACATACCTAGGTTCGGCCTTTGCCCATGAGCAGAGCACGCCTATGACGCCTGCATGCAAAAACCAGACTCCAGCGGATAGCGCAAGACCGTCCAACCTCTCCGATGGCGATTCACCAACACGAACAAAGGCCGGTACCTCTGATTGGCGGTTCGAAGCCTGGAAAGGGGCTGGGGGCCTTCACCGAAGCGTTTCCACAATCAACATGCCGAGGATTCCACCAGATGGTGTGGGTGCCGAGAGTTCATGCTAGTCAGGAAGTTCTTGCGCAGGACTCCGGTCACCGTGCCGCCTCAGTGTTCACTCGCCGAGGCAGCCCGCCTCATGGGCGACCACAACGTCGGCGCCGTGCTGGTGATGAGCGGTGGGGAGATCATCGGCATCGCCACGGACCGAGATATCACCGTCCGCGGCGTTGGTGGCGGACGGGGCTTGGAGAGCACGATCGCCGACGTGATGACCGAGCACCCGGTCACCATTGAGGGGTCGGCCGACATCTTCGAGGCCTACCGACTTCTGAAGGACACCAGGGTCCGACGCCTCCCGGTGGTCGAGGAGGGGGAGCTAGGAGGCATCGTTACCATGGACGACCTGCTCATCGCCCTGGTCCTCGAGCTCGGCGCCGTGGTCTCGCCGGCAGCCTCGGAAGTTCTCGGCTCCGAGGCCGCGTCGTAGGGAGGTCGACCGACGGACGGAGCGGGCCGACCGACCGGACCGTCACTCGGTGCCTCCCCGGCCACGGCGACCCTGTAAGTGTGCCGAAATGGCATCCGGGTCTGCACCAGGGACTATTCACAGCTAGTTGCCTTTACAACAATGTGGAAATCTGGACCGATTGCGTGGAAAGTCACTGTGGATACCGTGCTCCTGCGGAGGCTGTACGTCCTGTTCTTCATCGAGCTGGACACCCGCCGGGTGTACATGACTGGAGTCACTGCCCATCCAGCCGCGACATGGGTGATCCAACGGGCCAGGAACCTGTCCTACGAGCTGGCCGAGCGCGCCCGGCCGGTCAAGTTCCTGATCCACGGTCGCGACGCCAAGTTCACCACCAGCTTCGATGAGGTCTTCCTCGCCGAAGGCATCCGGATCATCCGGACTCCGATCCGTGCCCCTCGTGCCAACGCCTTTGCTGAGCGGTTCGTCGGAACCGTTCGTCGTGAGTGCCTCGACAGGATGTTCATCCTCGGCCGCCGACATCTTGAAGGTGTGTTCGCCGAATATGTGGACCATTACAACGGACACCGGCCACACAGGTCTCTAGACCAACAGTCCCCGCTCACGGTGGATCCTCCCCCACCGATCCGTGATCCCAAAATGGCGGAGTTGCGTCGTCGCGACGCCGTCTTCGGTCTCATCAATGAATATCGCCTGGTCGCGTGACGTGGATGAGGTCCTTGGCACCCACAGGGTGCGCCGGCCCTGTGTTCGTTGAATCCGTGATCTGACCTCTCCATCTTGCGGTGTCGTAGACCACTTGACACTCTGTCATCGGTTCTGTAATCTATCATCAGTTCTGTGGTACAGTAACAATAACTGGTCGCCACAGCCACGAAAACCACCGAAAAAGGAGCTGTCATGTTGAAGTCACTGAGTACATCCTTCATCGTGCGGGGCCTTCTGGCTGTCGCCGTCGGCATCGTGGCGCTGGCGTGGCCCGGGGTCACCGTCTTGGCGCTGGTCATTCTGTTCGCCATCTACGCGTTCATCGCCGCCGGCATGGAGGCCGTGAAGGCCTTCAGTAGCGAAAGGGCCGGTCCCGTGATGGGTCATCTGCTGCTCGGTCTGGTCGACGTCGGCGCCGGGATGATCGCCCTGGCGTGGCCGGGGCCAACGGCGCTGGTGCTGGTGTTGCTGGTCGGCGCGTGGGCGATGATCGGCGGACTGGTCGAGATCTACGCGGGCTTCCAGGCCGGCGAACCAGCTGGAACCCGCACCCTCTTCTTCGTGAGCGGGCTGATCTCGATCGCCTTCGGGATCGTCCTCTTCGCCCGTCCCGACATGGGCGCAGTGGCCCTGGCGTTGCTGTTCGGCCTGTTCAACCTGGTCTATGGGATCTGGGCGTTCATTCAGGGCATCGACCTGCGCCGGGCCCACCACACGGTGGACTCGCTTGTCGGCGAGCAACCACAGCAGCGCCAGCAGCTAACGTCAGTCGTGTAGTTGCCCATCAGCACTGATCAGGGTTCCCACCCTGGCGGGATCCGCTGGAGCTTCGGCCGAGCGGAACCGCCGGGGTGAAACCCGTTTAATGCGACATCGAGAGAAGGAGGCTGATGTGAGCTCGGTATCCGCGAGCACCACGGGGGGGCCGACCCGACTGGACCGGCGCAAGGCTCAGACCCGGCAGGCACTGATCGACGCGGCGATCCGATTGATCGCCGAGGGGCGCGGGGAACGGGCCAGCATCCAGGAGATCACCGAGGCCGCCGACATCGGGTTCGGGTCGTTCTACAACCACTTCGAGAGCAAGGACCAGCTATTCGAGACGGCGTCGAGCGAGGTCCTCGAGCGCTGGGGCCGCATGATCGACCGGGCCTCCGCCGGCATCACCGACCCGGCCGAGGTGTTCTCAGTATCGCTGCGGCTGTCCGCCCGCCTCAGCTGGACCCACCCCGAAGTGGCCCGATTCATCACCGGCGCCGGCCTCGATCTCCTCGACGCACCGGCCGGCCTGGCCCCGCGTGCAATGCGGGACATCCAGGCCGGGCAAGCCGCCGGTCAGTTCAGCGTGGCTGACACGGAGGTCGCTCTCAGCGCCGTCGCGGGCGGCCTCATCGGGTTGCTGCGCCTGCATCAGCGCCATCCCGAACGGGTCGAGGAGAGCTCGGTCGACGAGCTCGCCGAGGCCTGCCTCCGCCTACTCGGCCTTCCGGCCGCCAAGGCCAGACGCCTGGCCCGGCTGCCGCTACCCGCCACCGAGCATTGGTGATGCACGCTCATGTCCCTGCGAGTGCAGAGACTGTCATCCGGCTCCTTGACCAGGGCGAACCAGCCAGTAGTTGCGTCGACAACATTAGCGAAAATTCGGGTCTACAGCGTGGAAAGTGGGCTGGTTCTCCGACGCCCGGACCCAGGTCGGAGTAGTTATGTCGGTAGCCCACCACCACCACTACCACCACTGTGATGTCGCGGATCATCGTGGGACACGCGAACCCTCACGAACCCTAGTGCGAGACAATCCGCTGGGCTGGTAGATCCGCGAGGTGTCCAGGGGGCACTGTTGCATTGAGCGCGACCGGAGCTGAACCCGCACCCGTTTGCGCCGAGAATGCGCATCAGTTTCGTGGTGCTCATGTCTTCACAATGCATTTCAACACCGAATAATCGGCTCACCTGATGCTTGCGTCGGGTGTTGCGGCTCAATGCAACAGTGCCCCATCGGCTCACGCAACTCGGTTTTGTCAGTGGGGTCAATCGTCTGGACTCTCCATTGGCGGAGATCGCACTATTTCAAACGGATAGGCGGCGACGGCGCGCTCCAGTTGGGTCCAGACGTGGGCCGGATCTCCTGAAGGTGTGGTGGCGACGACGACGCTGCCGACGGACCCCTTCATTACATAGCAGCCAACCTCATGGAATTGGTGGTGACCGACGGTCGTGACGTAATCGTCGACGACGCACGACCGCATTGCCGCGGCGGTTCGGACCGATTGAACCATGGCGTCCTCGTGGACGGAGACGGCGGCGTCGCCCCGCAGGTGGGTGAGGCGGAATGCGGCCCAGTCCTGCAGGGTCTCGGGACCCTGACGGGGAGTGACATTGAGATAGCCGAGGTAGGTCCCGGCCGAGTTTCGAAGGGCCACCGACAACGTGCCGGGATCGCCGTCCACCGTACGGAACCCCGGAGGCGAGGGCAGGGTTCCGAGCCCGGAAGGGACAGTGAGCCGGGACCAAGTCGCCGGCGGTGTTGTTGACGCGAGCCAACCAAAGGACCCAAGCGTCGCCGAGCTCGCAAACCCGGAATGAGCAGTGGTTGCCTTGGCCGCGTGGGCAGCTCGTGCCTTCGATGCCGGCTGCACGGCCCAGCCAATCGCGGCAGCCACCGCCACCAACAGCACGGCCGAGACGATCCCGATCACGAGGTGCGGGGATGCCGGGATGGCCGGATGGTGCGTGGGCGGCTGCTGATTGGCAGGCCGCTGGGCGGCGGGCGGATCCGTGGATCGAACGACGCGGGTCACTCTTCTACGCCGGCGACGCCGCCTGGCGACGACTGAACCGGCCCCGGGTCCAACCGTGCCAGACGGCGACGGACCAGACCAGCAAGGCGACCGCTCCGACAGACTCCAAGATGATCGTTTCGGTCACGAACGAAGCCCCTGACGACTCCCGAAAACCGAGCAAGCCGAAGTTGAGGCTCACAATGAGTCCCCCGAGGGTCGAGATCATGAATCCCGCCCCCAGGAGCCCGGCGAGCGGTCGCGGCCACACGAGCAGGACCACAGCCAGCACGAAGCCAACGATGGCGTCGGCCAAGAAGAGAGGGCCGACGGTGGGGATATCCCGGTATCCCTCCGTCCACAGGTGAAGATGGATGGCGGCCGCCCAGATGAGCAGACCGGCGCACACCAGACGGAGTATGAGGGCGGCGAGGAACGCGGGTCCATGCTGGGACCGCGTCCGGTGGCGTCGGAGCGACGCCGCCGGATCAGAGGTTACCGTCGCCATCGCTCGGCCCTCCGTTGTTGTCGGCGTCTTGGTCGCCGCCGTTGCCCTGGGCAATACCGTTGACGACGGCCGGCGGCGCAGCCACCGGAGGGACCGTTGTCGGCGGCGGGGGTGGCGCGGTAGTCGGCGGCGGCGGGGGTGGCGCGGCAGTCGGCATCACGGCAGCTGGCGGCTGGACCGTTTTCGGCGGCGCGGGTGACACGGTAGTCGGCGGCACGGCAGGCGGCAGAGTGGTCGGTGGTGGTGGCGTTGTGGTGGTGGTGTGGGCCGCAGGGGTGGGGTTGATGGCGTTGGCGTGGGAGTTCGGGATGAGCCCGAGCCCGAGAGCCAGACCTCCCGCCACGAGAGCCGCGATCACCGCGATGAGGATTCCCAGTCGTTTGGTCACTTGACCGTCCTTTGAAGTTGTGTGGGGCGGTTGCCGTACGTTCGCTGGGGCGATCTCGGATTGCCTATAAATGCCTATTTTGGGGTTGACGGCACCCGTTCCCCGCGCCTTGCGAGGCTTCCGGAACTAATTACGGGGGAGGCGGCGCAAGAGATCATTCGCAGCGGCGGGGTAGCACGGTGGTCGGTGCGATAAGGCATTTCTTGAACTCGCCGCGGCGTGGGTTGGGCCCTCCCTGCTCGACAAGTCGATTGCCTGTCGCGCCTCGTGTCGACAGGTAGCCCATATCACGCGGCCGAAGGTGTTGCGGGCCGCCTCGAAGTGCCGAACTGCCCCTGCGGGTGCCAAAAACGGCTCTGTTGCGTTGGCAGATCGTCGGGTATGGGTCTGCCAGCGCTCTGTGGGATTCGCCATTGAGACCGCTTGCGCTAGTTCGTCGAAGTCGTTCCTGGACGTGCCTCGACTCCAAGTTCGTAGTGTCCTCGCCGAAGGTTCTGGATGGAGGCATGACCTCGGATGATCACGTTGGCGGTCCGGTCTCGTTTGAGGCCCCGCATGGGGCGAAGCCTGGCCTTCAAGCGCCCGTGGTCGGCTTCGACCCGGTTGTTGGCGTATTGGGTGGTGTCGTGCAGTGCAGCAGGCAGAAGGTCGGTGACAACGCGGACCAAGGCGTGGGCACGGTCGGTGGTGATCTCGACCGGCTGGCCATGGGCGGTGATCATCGAGGTGAAGAACAGCGTCGCAGCTCTCAGGTCGCGCTTCTTCGACAAGAATACGTCGATGACCTGCCCAGATTGGTCAACGGCTCGGTAGACGTATCGCCACGTGCCGGAGACTTCACGTAGGTCTCGTCGACAAACCAGTGACCGCCAACCCGGTGGCGACGTGGCTGGACCGCATCCACCGGCAGCGGCGTGAACCGCTGGACCCATCGGAACAGGGTCACGTGGTCGACCTCGACGCCCCGCTCGGCCAGGAGCTCCTCGAGATCACTGTAGGACAGTAGGTACCCAGCGCACGGCAATCAAGATGGCCTCGGGTGGGAACCTGAATCCAGTGAACGCTGTCTTCGGCGGCTGGACGGGTCGAACGAGGTGTCGGCGCTTCACTCCAACAACCTCGCCTGTGAGCGGTCCAAGCACGAACCCCTGCTGCGACCTAGCGGGGTCGCGCCCAATGCAACAGTGGCGCCTGTCCGACTAGCGGTGCCGCTCCCATCGACGCATCAGTGTTTCCAGTCCAGCGAGTTCTGCCCTGATCGAAGCCGGTCGACCTCCATGTCTAGGAATGGACCGCTGGCGCTTGTCAACCGAAGCGTCCGTTCAGGTAATCCAGCGTGCGCGGGTCCGCCGGATTGTTGAAGAGCTCTGCGGTTGCGCCGGTTTCGATGAGTTCGCCGCATTTGTCCGCGGCCATGAGGAGAAAGGCGCATTGGTCAGATACCCGGGCAGCCTGCTCCATGTTGTGAGTCACAATCACAATCGTCACTCGGGTTCTCATCTCGCCCATCAGTTCCTCTATGAGCTCAGTCGCCACGGGATCGAGCGCCGAAGTCGGTTCATCCATCAGGAGAACCTCTGGCTCCACGGCCAGGGCGCGTGCGATGCAGAGCCGTTGTGCCTCGCCACCGGACAGCGTGCTCGCCTTTTGCCTTAGGCGGTCCCGTACGCTATCCCAGAGTGCTGCGGCAACGAGGGACGACTCCGCTGCCTCGTCCAGAAGTGACCGCTCCCTCACGCCGTTGAACTTGAGGCCCACGACCACGTTCTCATAGATGCTCATGGAGGGGAACGGGTTGGGTTGTTGGAATACCATCCCTACGCGGGAGCGTAGGAGGATCGGATCGGTTGCCCGGTCGTAGACGTCCATATCGCCAAGCAGCACCTTGCCGGTAACCGAAGCGGTCTGCACATCGTCGTGCATCCGGTTGAGCGCTCGCAGCAATGTCGTCTTTCCAGAACCCGACGGACCGATGAGCGCTGTCACCTCCGCTTCGTGGACGTTGAATGTCACCCCTCGCACCGCATCACGCCCGGCAAAGGAGACGGACACGTCGTTCAGCCGCATCGCCGGTTTGCTAGGAAGTCCGGCCTCGCCGGTCCCAGGGCGGAGGTCGCCCTCGACCGGCTCTCCCGCCGAGTCAGCGACCGAGATCGGATCGGTCATCGCCTGTCTCTCTGCACCTTGTCCCGGGCAGACTCCGCCACTGGGAAGGTTGATCCCAGTGACCGTGAAAACTCGGTGAATCGCATGTCCCTCTCCTCCTCTAGGTGCGGGCACGAGAGTGAACAGGTCCTGCTCAGTCCAACGTAACAAGCGAAGGTAAACGAACTGCTACGTGCCGGTGAACTGACCGGTATGAACCGACGTGAATTCGACCCGCGTTGCGCTCGAGATCCCACCGAACCGGAAAAATGGGCACCACGCCCTGGTGCTTCACAGAACAATCACCCATCTGTGACGATCGGATTACCCAGATTGATCAGACTTATGTCTTCTATGGAGCTACCTGGGCTCGGCCTCGACTACGACCTGGTGGTCGGAAGCGCCGAGAAGCACCATGTTGAGTACTACTGGGGTCGATTGTCTGGATTGACCCGTATCTCGGTTGATGGAGCGGAGGTACTGAAGAAGCATCGCGTGTTCGACTTCTTTCGGACAGAGTGGCGATGCGAAGTACCGATAGGGAGGGTCGAGGTGCACCGATTCGCTGTCGAGCAGAGAATCGTATGGCTCTGGGGGGGGTTCAGAACCTATACCTTCCGATTCTTTGTTGATGACCAACTGGTGGGGAGCTATTGACGATCAATGAAGGCTGTGGGTGGCAAGAACCTCATCTGGACCCTTTGATCTGGGACTTTCTCCTGTGTGGACGTGACCACCGGAATGGTCCGTGACCCTCTCGTTCTTCCAGATCGCCTTCGTCCGGACCATACAGATCCTCCGCCCACATCGGGCGATGACTCCGATCGGCACTGTTGCATTGAATGCGAACTCGTCTGGAACTGTCGGGGTTCGTGCCTGGGCCATGGCTGAACGAGGCTGACGGGATGAAGTGTCGTCGTCTCATCCGACCCATCCAGCCCCCTGCCTCAGGATTCGCTGGATACCGGTTCCCGCCTGAGGTCATCCTGATTGCCGTCCCTTGGTACCTGCGCTACGGACTGTCCTATCGGGATCTGGAGGAACTGCTCGCCGAACGTGGCATTGAGGTTGACCACGTGACCCTGTTCCGATGGGTCCAGCGCTTCACCCCGCTGCTCATCGACGCGGCCCAGCCTTGCCGGCACAGCGTGGGTGGCCTCTGGTTCGTCGATGAGACCTACGTGAAGGTCTCGGGGTCCTGGCGGTACGTCTATCGAGCTGTTGACCAATACGGCCGGTGATCGACGTGCTCGTGTCCAAGAGGCGAGACCTGAAGGCCGCCACGAAGTTCTTCGCCCATGCGATCAGCCATGGTGAACCGGCTGAGGTCACCACCGACCCAGTGCCCTACCCTGATGCGAGTCGTTGCCGACCTCCTGCCGGCTGCACTTCACGACACCACCCAGTACGCCAATAATCGAGTCGAAGCTGACCACGGACAACTCAAGGCCAGGCTTCGGCCGATGTGAGGCCTCAAACGAGACCGAACCGCGAGCGTTGTGATCCGGGGACATGCCTTCATCCAGAACTTGCAGCAAGGCCCCTGCGAACTGGGGATCGATGCACGTCCGGGACTCACGCTTGCCGCAGTGTTCGACGAGCTCCAGCAGATGATCTGAGCAGCAAGTCCCGCGCTAACTGGTCAACGCCCGCCCCTCGAGCAATCAACGCAACAGGATCGGCGAACGCTAACCTGGGTGGATGCATGGGCCGAATGTGCCGGCGATCCTTCATTCCGACAGCCTCGTCCATCAGCAGTCTGGGCTATGAGCCCACGGCGTCCAGGCCCGCTTGCGCTCAATGCAACAAAGCCACCGTGATGGAGCCAGGTGAGGGTAGTCCGGACGCAGCGCCCCGCAGCCGCCGCCACACCCTTCCGTCAGACTTGACCCGGCGGTTCGAAGCTGTCGTTCTATGGTCGAGCACACCGGCGCTCTCATCCCGCACTGCACAACGCATGACGGCACTCTCTGAAGCTGGGGCGCCAGTCGGCTGGCTCGCACCCGGCCGAATCGACACGCTAGTCGGACAACTCGACCCGCCCTCATCGGGAGCGGCGCCGCTCGTCCTCGCAGACAGCGGCGGCACCGGTGGCGCCATCGTGGACCGCGCTGGTAGCTCTCGTTTCGGGGAGCCGCAACGATTCGATCTCCGTGTTCTGGACCGTGCCGGGGCGGCTCTGGTCCAGGCGCTCGAGACGCGAGGGCTTGCAGCGAAGATTCTCCCACGGCCGATCAGCTCGGTCCGGGTAAAGATCGAACTGGCTGACCGGACCTCACGAACACCGACAGAGCTCCAGCGGTTCCTGCTGGTGCACGGGATCCCCGGCGTTCCTCACCTCGCCGATCTCGCCAGGCAGTCGGCCCGCGAGGCCGGGGTCGGCGATCCACGGGTGGTGGTCGATGGCAGCAGGGTGGAGATCGCGCTCGAGGATGCTGGAGACGTTGCACTGAGCATGGTCGACGCTCTTTGGCGGAGCGGAGTCGACCCCCAAGGCCTACTCGTGATCATCGATGGCTTGTCGGGCGTGCCCCACCGCCACGCGCCCGTGACCGTACCCGACGCTCGAGCGGCCACGTTTGCACTGGTCAATGGCGGCCGAGGGGTCCCGCGGTCCGGAATGATCGCACTGTCAGGCGGCTCGGGCCGCTTACACCAGCTACTCGCCGACCAGCTGCGCCGCAGGCGATGGGGGGCACTACCCGATTCCCGCACGCAGGCAGACTGGTCCTTGGTCATCAATGGTCTCGATGTCGAAACCCAACGCGTTCACGAGGCGCTTCTCAGCTTGTCCGATGGCCAGGTCGGCATGAGCGGGGCCTCCCTTACCGGAGAGCAGAATCGTCGCCCTTGGGTGGTCGCCGGCGTCTACGACGGAAGCGGTGCGGATACCCATCTCTTGACGGGCCCCGTCGCCTTTGAACTTGGCGTATCGCGTGCGGATCCACCCCGGCGACGAGTGCTCGATCTGCGGACGGGGACGCTCTTCGAAACAGCGCAAGTTGATACATCGGATATCGAGAGCGTGCGTTTCCTGTCCCTTGCCCGGCCGACCACTGCAGTCCTGCGAGCCCGGCTTCCGCACATCTATCGAACCGGTGCAACGCTCCTGCCTCCCGCGGATGACCACACCTATGAGGACGGGCACCTCGGCGGTGTTCGTTGGATCCGGGTGGCCGCTTCCACCGGCGGAATCCTGGCAGCAGCGCTCCAGACCCGCCGCACATCGCCGCGTCCGACAGACGACGCAGACACGAGGATGGCCGTCCTCGACCGTCTTGCCGTGTATCAGACTGATGCCAGCTCCCTCCCCAACCCGTCTGACGGTGTCAACGCTGTTGCACACGCTGCCACCATCGGCTTCGACCGACTACTGACCGAGCACCGCCAGATGTGGGCCGGTCGGTGGGAGGACGCCGACATCGTGGTCGAGGGAGACGATGAGCTGCAGCTAGCCATCCGATTCGCTCTCTTCCACATGATGGCCTCGGTAGCCGACTCCGGAGAGGCGGGGGTCGGTCCCCGTGGCCTCACCGGGACCGGATACCGCGGACATGTGTTCTGGGACGCAGACACTTTCGTCCTGCCCTTTTTAGCCGCCACGCATCCGACGGCAGCCCGGTCGATGCTCGAATATCGGCTGCAGCGACTGCCCGCCGCCATCGAGGCGTCGCGAGCAGTGGGTCGGGCCGGAGCGCGGTTCCCATGGGAATCCGCTCGTTCCGGTCGCGACGTCACACCGACGAGCGCCCGAGACCGGTCGGGGCGGCTCGTAGCAATCCGCACCGGCCAGCTCGAGGAGCACATCGTCTCCCAGGTGGCCTGGGCGGCCTGCTTCTATGTGGATTGGACCGGAGATGATGTGTTCGCCCGTGGCCCATGCCACCGCATCCTCGTGGAAACAGCCCGATACTGGGCATCGAGGGTGCGCAGTGATGAGGACGGGACTACTCACATCTACGGAGTCGTCGGTCCTGACGAGTATCACGAGCCGGTCGACGACAACGCATTCACCAATTGCATGGCTCGGTGGAACCTTCGCCGTGCCGCTGAGTCCGCCGACAGGGCAGACAACGACGGAGTTGCGCTCGATGAGCGGCAGCACTGGATCGATATAGCCGAGAACCTATACGACGGGTATGACGCAGACACAGGGATCTACGAGCAATTTGCTGGGTTCACCCGCCTCGAGCCCCTGATCATCGAAGAGCTAGCGCCCCGTCGTCCCATCGCGGCCGATCTGCTGCTCGGAGCCGAACGCACACAGGGCGCACAAGTGATCAAGCAGGCGGACGTGCTCATGCTCCACCACCTCCTCCCCGACGAGGTGGTGGCCGGTAGCCTCGAGCCGAATCTCCGATACTACGAACCCCGCACTGCGCACGGCAGCTCGTTGTCTCCGGCGATCCACGCCTCGCTTCTGGCTCGGGCGCGTGACTTCGATCGCTCGTTGGAGGCACTGCGCATCGCAGCCCGCATGGACCTCGACGACCTCACGGGCTCCACGGCACAGGGTCTTCACCTCGCAACTATGGGTGGCTTGTGGCAGGCCCTCGCCTTCGGGTTCGCTGGGCTCCGTCCTCGAGCCGGCATGTTGCACATTGACCCGGTCCTGCCTCCATCGTGGTCGGCGCTCGAGCTACGAGTGAGGTTTCGAGGCGCCAAGGTCCGCGTCCGCAAGGAGCGGGCGCACCTCTCTGTCTGGTCCGACCGGCCCACGCCCGTCGTCGTTGGCGGGACACCGTTTGCCCTGGGGCCGGGCACGCTGGAATTTCGTCGACGAGGTCCTCGATGGGAGCCCAGCTGATGAAGAGAGTCGTTGCTGCGATCGACAACTCCGCCGCAGCACGACCGGTGCTGACAATGGCCCAAGCCGTCGCCTCGGCGCTGGGAGGAGGGATGGAGGCGCTCCATGTCGTCGAAGACGGCGACGAGACGGCGAGCGCCACGGCGACAGCTGCTGGTGTCCCATTGCACCTCGTCTCCGGCGATCCGATCGAACAACTCGTCCTGGCGACTGCCGACGAGGAGGTAGTGGGTATCGTCCTTGGTGCCCGGGGCACACTTGGCGGTCCCTTGCCGGCCGGGCACCTCGTGCTTGCGATCGCTGGTCGGACCGACAAGCCGGTGGTTGTGGTACCGCCCGATGCCCACCCACCTGAGCGTCTGCGGTATGTCCTCGTGGCGATGGAAGGCAGCTTAAACAAGGCCCGCGCCCTCCAGCGGACCATCGAGCTTTCCACCGACGCGGGCCTCGAGATCATCGTAATGCACGTTGACGAGGAGGTTCCGAGCTTCACCGATCAGGTGCAACACGAAGTCGAGGCCTACGCGAGCGAGTTCTTCGCCCGCTACGTCCACGGGGCGCCGGAGGCCCGGCTGGAGCTCCGGATCGGTGTTCCCGCCGTCGAAGTACTCGACGGGATCGAAACACTCAGACCCGATCTAGTCGCCGTCGGATGGCCCCAATCGACCGATCCCGCCCGGGGCGCCGTTGCGCGGGAGATCCTCGGCCGCAGCCGGGTGCCCGTCCTCCTCGTCGCTGTGACCTAGCGGTGCGGCGGTCCATACGTCCCGCTCAGGAACCGGTACCTGGGGCGAGCCGCCTGCCCGTGACGACATCCGCTCGAATGCGAATCAGCCGGTGCCCCGGTTCGGCCACCCGGGGCGTAGGCAGATGCCCACCGAGCAACGAATCGTCCTCTTCGATGGCAAGACCCCTCACGAGAACGCTCCACGCCCGAGGGCTGCCGTTGTTCCCTCGTCCGTGGTCCGACTCCGTTCCATCGACCTCAAATGCCACCAGCCCGCCCAGCATCCGGCCGAACAGGTTCTCGCCCACTCGGACGAGCACGTCAGGACCGTGGACGGCGAAGTCGACCGGCAACACCAAGGGGGCGCCACTCTGGGATATGCCCAGGTGGCCGTATCGGCGAGCCTTCGCAGCGACGGCCAGCAGGCGCTGGCATTCCGGCAGCTCGAGTACCTCTGATCCCCGATCGTCGATCCACACGGAACCTGACCTCCATATGTGAGAACTCGGCTGCTGCATGCACTCGCTACCACATGCCTGGACCTGTGGGTGCCAAGGACATCATCCGACATCGCTGAGCAGGCGCTTCTCGAGCTTGGTTGCACCTTGTAGGTGCCGAATTTGCCATCCGGTAGCAATGGTCAGGGACTTCCATGGTTGATTGTGTACACAACAATATGGGAAATCGAGAGCAACAGCGTGGGAAATGGGTCTCATGAGGCACCCGCCGATCCAGCTCAACTGCGATATGTCGGTAGCCCAGTTAGGGATGGGCATAGCGCCCAACCTCCGGCGCTCTACGACAGGGGTCCGTAGAGTTCGATTCCAGAGCCGCCGGTAAGGTCGTCTACAACATCGACGTTGCTGCCAGACTGACAATCGGTCGTGTGCTGAAGTACACCAGCGATTGTGGTCTCCCACAGTCCTGTCACCGTGTTCTGAGTGATCGAAGCGGTGGTCGCACTGGAAATACCGACCGACACATCAAGTGTCGTGTCGTCGTCAACGTATGAACGCCCGCTGAAGTCCACCACGTTGAGATTCCTTACCTTCAACGAAAACACACCGGTGGTCGCCGAGCAGGTGAACTTCACTGACGCCTTACCCTCGATAGTGAACTTTGCTGCCCCACGGTTAGCCCGCCGAATGCTGACTTCGGAGGCGACCGCTTCGAGACGAGACGGATTCCGGCCCTTGGAATACAGTTGTTCAGCCGTACGCCCCGATGTGCTTATCCAAAGACAAGGAGTTTACTGCCGTGATTGCCATCTACATCGTGACGAAAAACATGACCGTTGACCAGCACACGAAGGGGCGCGCTCGTCTGCGTGAGGCCGGAGCACCTGAAAGCGCCATGAAAGTCCACTCATGCTTCGGTGAGGATGGCCAGCTTCAGGTCTTCGATGTCTGGGAAAGCCAGGAGGCGTTCGATGAGTTCCTGACTTTCCTCGGGCCGGTCATGGAGGAGCTGGGCATCGAGCTGGCGCAGCCGCCCGCCATCATGCCGATCGTCGACCTTGTCCAGCAATAGTCGCTGAGGACAACGACTTGGTACGTCCCGCAACCGCCGGGTGTGGAGCATCCGAGCCGGCGGAGCGAGTAATGGTCACCGCTGGCGTCGTCCACAGGGGTGGCGACAGCGGAAGGCGTCTGCGGAGCCCAGGTGGCGAGGGACCGGGTGCGCGGGCGGGACGAAAGCTTGCGAACCTTCTTGACGTCGGCTTCCCTGCGGGCGAGGAACTCGTCGATCTTGCGCGAGTTGGCAGCGAACAGCTTGAAAGCCACCAGCACACTCTGGGCAGTAACGCCCCGGATCCTCCGTCGCTCGGGGTCGTCCACGGCCTCCCGTGCCCCATCGTTGATGAAGCCGTTCATGCCTTCGTTCGAGTTGCGCAGTGTGGCAAACGTGGCTGACCCGGGTGTTGTGGGACAGCCAGAGTGGTTCTTGTCCGCTCGCAGATCTCAATGGGTGCGAGTAGCAGCGGTTCCGGCGCCGATGGCAGGCTATTGAAGTGCCGTCATTGCTCGGAGTCCATCACGTCCGCTTGCCAGTCGTGGACGTCGAGTCCACTTCTGACTGGTATCGAACGATCTTCGGATTCGAGATTCTCCTCTACGAGGAAGAGGAGAATGCGGCGGTGGGTGCAGTTCTTCGTCACTCAAGTGGGGTCCTCTTGGGCCTGCACCAAGCTGAAGCAACCGTAGTCGCAGCACTGAAGGGATTCAACGTCCTGGGACTGACCACTGACGACCTATCATCTTGGGTCGGGGAGTTGAAGCGTCTCGGAGCCATCCATGGCGAGGTGACGCTGGGTTCGGTTGGGTACTTCATCGAGGTCACCGATCCCAACGGAATGGTTGTGCAACTTCACACGGAGGAGCAGCCGAACGTCGAGGAAGGCTGAATTTCCACACTGACCAACTCGGCAGACAAGACCGACGGGGCGCTGGCGGGTTCAAATTCCAGGGCACTCTCAGTTAAAGGGCAAGAAGGGGCGATTTGCGCCCTGTGGGTGCCAAGAATGTCATCCGGATACCTTGATCAGGACTTTCGCAAATCCGGACTGAAGCACGAAACTGAGCCATGGCTCTTTCGTTTGTCTATCTCGCCTTCGTCAGGATCCTTCAGTTGCTACGCCCGAGCCGGCGTGACAGCAGCGATCTGACCATCGAGGTCGCGATGCTCCGGCACGAGGTCGCCGTCCTTCGTCGGCAGGTGGGCGAATCGGCTCGGCAGATAGTGGCCAGGACCTTTGGCCCTGTGAGTCCGGAACCGATCGCTCCACAATGGCAATGGGCAGTTCCGGCCACGCAAGGTATTCACGGAAGGAAGCGAACGTTCATGCTAGTCAGGAAGTTCTTGCGCAGGACTCCGGTCACCGTGCCGCCTCAGTGTTCACTCGCCGAGGCAGCCCGCCTCATGGGCGACCACAACGTCGGCGCCGTGCTGGTGATGAGCGGTGGGGAGATCATCGGCATCGCCACGGACCGAGATATCACCGTCCGCGGCGTTGGTGGCGGACGGGGCTTGGAGAGCACGATCGCCGACGTGATGACCGAGCACCCGGTCACCATTGAGGGGTCGGCCGACATCTTCGAGGCCTACCGACTTCTGAAGGACACCAGGGTCCGACGCCTCCCGGTGGTCGAGGAGGGGGAGCTAGGAGGCATCGTTACCATGGACGACCTGCTCATCGCCCTGGTCCTCGAGCTCGGCGCCGTGGTCTCGCCGGCAGCCTCGGAAGTTCTCGGCTCCGAGGCCGCGTCGTAGGGAGGTCGACCGACGGACGGAGCGGGCCGACCGACCGGACCGTCACTCGGTGCCTCCCCGGCCACGGCGACCCTGTAAGTGTGCCGAAATGGCATCTGGGTCTGCACCAGGGACTATTCACAGCTAGTTGCCTTTACAACAATGTGGAAATCTGGACCGATTGCGTGGAAAGTGGCTCCGACCAGGGCAAGGTCGACCCAGGTCAACTGAGTTATGTCGGTGGCCCACACACACCAACCACCACGTGGGGTCCCATCTCGATGACATCAACTTGGCTCTGGGTGATCTCGCCAGCGACATTGCGGGCTGAGGAGAGTGCGTTCACGTCTCACCGATTACCGAAGACAATTCACGACTACTCTGTCGAGGGTCAAAGAGCCCACTCGGCATCCTCAGCGTGCCGGGCCGGGCTTCGAGAAGGCTTGTCCGTCCAACAGCGGTCTGCCCCATGTGCTGCGTTCCCTTACGGCTCGCCTAACCGGCGTCCCACTGCGCTCCGGCAGACAGAGACATCGCCCTAGAGCCCGAAGGCGTAGACGGCGGCGTTGTCCTCTGACCCGATGTAGAGGTAGCCATTGGATACGGCTGGTGACGAGTAGATCTTGTCACCCGTTGTGTACACCCAGAGTGACGTGCCGGCTGAGGCGTCCAGGGCGTACACGAGGTGGTTGTAGGAACCAACGTAGACGACCCCGTTTGCCACCGCCGGCGAGGAATACACGGCGCCACCGGTCGCGTCACTCCAGATCTTGGCACCTGACGATGCCTTGAGTGCATAAATGTCGCCGTCGGAGGAGCCGACGTAGACAGTCCCACTCGCCACCGCCGGTACGGAATCGACGTTTCCACCGGTCGCAAAAGACCACTTCTTGGCGCCGGTCGACGCATTGAGGGCATACACGTCATGGTCGTCGGATCCGATATAGACGGTTCCATTGGCGGCGGCAGGAGACGACTGTACGAATCCGCCGGTGGCGAAGCTCCAGACCTTCGCGCCGGTTGACGCATTGAGACCATAGACATTGCCGTCGTTGGATCCGAAGTAGACGAGTCCATTGCTGACCGAAGGCGAAGATAGAAGGTTGCCACCGGTCGGGTAGGCCCACTTCTCTGCACCCGTCGATTCGTCCAGCGCGTAGAGCGAACCAGTGAATGATCCGGTATAAACGATGCCGCCAGCCACCGCCGGCGAGGTGGCGACATCATTATCGGTGTTGTAACTCCAGACCTTGGCACCGGTGAGGGCATTCAGTGCGTAGACGTTGCCGTCGTACGATCCCACGAAGACGACATTGTCCGTCACCGTCGGTGCGTCCACCACGGGCCCACCCGTCGTGAAGACCCACTTCTGCACGCCCGTCGTCGCATTGACGGCATAGACGCTCCCATTGACGGAGCCGAAGAAGACAAGGCCGTCAGCAACGACTGGGGACGACTCGACGGGCCCGTCGCCCACCTCTGTCCATTTCATTGCGAGAGAAGAAACGGTCGACGCGGTCAACGACTTCTCGTAGGTGCTCACGCCGGTCCGAGCTGCGTCGTGGTGGAAGGTCGGCCAGTCACCCAGCACGAAGATGATGTTGGCGACCTTGTTGTAGTAAGGGTCGATCAGGTAGATCGGCGTCTTTCCCGACCGCAACCCCCATGGAACCGTCAGCTCGGTCTGGAACGCCCCGGAGCCGTTCGTCCGGATCGTCGTGATCTGCGTGGTGCCGATGTAAACGGGTTCGCTCTGATCGGCCGACAGGCCCGACCCGGAGAGAGTGAAGGTCTGGCCGGGCCAGACGTGCGTCTGGGACGCGAGGATCCCCGTTGTGACCGTGAAGGTCGTCCCTGGAAGTCCGACCGTCTGCCCCGTCGTCGGGTCGGTGACGGTGATCGGTCCCGACGATGCGAGGGGGGGAACCGAGGTCTTGATCCGGGTTCCTTTGGCGTTCACGCTCGTGATGGACGCTGTCGTCCCGTTGAAGGCGACGGTGTCAGCGGCGACGAAGCCGGTGCCTTGGAGTGTTACGGCCGCACCGACCGGCCCCGACGACGGCGAGAAACCGGTCATCGAGAGGCCGGGAGGCGGTTTGGCTGCCGTGGCTGGGCTCAAGGCCCCCACGAGTACTGCTACGACGGCAAAAGCGCAGATCAGGGCAATCTTACGACGCACGGCAACTCCTTCCACACGTCCCGCACCGGCGTCCGCCCGGACGCCGTCGCTCGATCGTACAACCGTGTGGGTGCCGAATGTCATCCGTCCACTCTGATCCGTTCGTGAATCGCCTGACGCGACGAAACTGGGTCATGGCAGCAATAGCGTGGGAAACGGCTCCGAACAGGGCGTCGTCCGACCAGGTCAAACCGGTTATGTCGATCCGCTATGGTCCGAAACAGCACACCTCCTCGCCCACTACTACTGCGAACCAACCAACCAACTCACCCAAGAACACGATGCTGGTTGCGTCAGCGGATTGGCAGTGATCAATGAGTCGACGACCCCTTGTCCTGCACCCGGAGCGTCTATTTCCACCCGATCCGACGATCCGGGCCATCGCTATCGAGCTGTACTGCGAGGTCCGCTCACTACCGCTGATCAGCCCACACGGCCACACAGACCCGCGATGGTTCGCCGACAACCTTCCGTTCCCTGATCCGGTGTCCGTGCTCGTCACCCCCGACCACTATCTCACGCGGATGCTTTACAGCCAGGGTGTTCCACTCGAAGCGTTGGGAGTCAAACCAAACGACGGTGCCCCAGTGGCCGAACCGCGGATGGCATGGCGAACGTTCGCATCCCACTACCGACTCTTCCGAGCCACGCCATCAGGCATGTGGTTTGACTACGTTCTGGCCGAAGTGTTCGGCGTCAAGTACCGCCTGGATGCAGATACCGCCGACGAGATCTACGATGAGATCGCCGACGCACTAGGTCAGCCCGAGTTCCTACCACGAACCTTGCTCGATCGATTCGGCATCGAACTGCTGGCGACGACCGAGTCGCCACTGGACAATCTTGCCGCACACGCCCGACTCGCCCAGGCCGGCTTGAATGGTCGGGTCATCTCCACCTTCAGGCCCGACCCAGTCGTCGACCCGAGTTTTGAGAAGTTTTCCGACAACCTGGACCGACTAGGTGAGCTGACCGGCGAAGACACAGGGCGATGGTCTGGCTACCTCGACGCTCTCCGCAACCGCCGCGAATTCTTTATCTCCCATGGAGCCGTTGCATCCGATCACGGGCACCCAACGGCGGCTACCACGAATCTTCCGCCCCAGGACTGCCAGCACCTCCTCGACGGTGCCCGAACAGGCAGGCTGACTCCCGACGAGCAAGAACAGTTCCGCGGTCAACTGCTACTGGAAATGGCTCGAATGAGCATCGATGACGGCCTGGTCATGCAGCTTCATCCTGGATCGAGACGCGACCACAATCCCGACGTATACAAACGATTCGGGCGAGACCGAGGCGCCGATATCCCAGGGCCAATCGAGTACACCGAAAGCCTCAAGCCACTGCTCGACCTTTTCGGGAATGACCTCCGACTGCGCCTTATCCTCTTCACGCTCGACGAGACGACGTTCGGCCGAGAACTGGCACCACTGGCTGGCCACTACCCCTGCCTGATCCTAGGCCCACCCTGGTGGTTCCTCGACAGCTACGAAGCCATGCTTCGTTACCGTCGCACGGTTACGGAGACTTCGGGCTTTGCCAACACGGCAGGCTTCAACGACGACACCCGTGCCCTGTTGTCCATCCCCGCAAGACACGATGTGGCTCGCCGCGTCGACTGTATCTACCTCGCTGAGCTTGTGGCCACTCATCGACTAGACCTCGACGACGCACGCGACCTAGCTCTCGACCTTGCCTACCGCCTTGCTCAACGCTCCTATCGACTCGGTTTCTTCAAAGGCGCTGAGACCTAAGGACACTGGCGGATCACTGGTGCTGGAAGGCGCGGTACAAGTTCTCAGCCAGACAGGCGGAGGATGACTCTCGACGAGCTCCGCAGCGAGCAGGATGGGGAGACGCGTTGTCCGGGCAGCATCGCCGATGCGAGGACGATCGGAGACGGGAGATGGCCGTCCTCGGTCCCGTGGTGCTCTGATAAGACAGCGACGAGTGCGTCCCGGTCTTCGGCCCAGGCGCACATCTCTATCGCAGCAGTGTAGAGATCGCCGATGGGCGCCCCGAACGCGGGCGCCGCATGTCGAACCGGAGCGTGAACACGGTCAGTCCTCCTTCGACCTCTCAGCCACGGTGGCGTGGGGAAGGCGGTCGGGTCGAACCGGGAGATACCCCCATCCCCGCACGCTGGCCGTATGGGCCAACTTCCCCCGATCGACGTCAACCTCCCACGCCGGCCAGCGTCGGAGAATCTCCTCCAGAGCGACCCTCCCCTCCAACCGGGCCAGGGCAGCCCCGAGGCAGAAGTGGAGCCCGAAGCCGAATGAGAGATGCGGTCCCTCGTCGCGGTGGACGTCGAAGTCGTCAGGTCTCGTGAAGTGGCGCTCGTCCCGGTTCGCGGCGCCATTGAGGAGCAGCATCGTCGATCCCTCCGGCACGATCGTCCCCCGCACCTCAGTTTCGTGCTGCACGTACCGCGCCTGCACTGGCGAGGGTGACTCAAGGCGGAGGATCTCCTCTATGGCGTTCGGGATCAGTGACGGGTCTTCGACGAGCAGACGACGCTGCTCCGGATGTTGGGCGAGGAGTTGCATCGTGAAGCCGATGAGGCGCGTTGCGGTCTCGTTGCCGGCGCCCGCAACCATGCTGGCGTACGTAATCACCTCGTCCCGAGTGAGAGGACGTCGCGAGCCGTCGGGATCGTCGACCTCGGCGTTCAGTAGCCCGGTCATGAGATCGTCGGACGGGTTCCGCGCGCGCCAGTCGACATAGTCGGCGAGCACCGACAGAATTCCGTCGAATGAAGACTGATCGAAGGCGATCGGCGACCCGTCTGTGGTGAGTGCCTCGTCGGTTCGCTTGCGGTATGCGAGTTGATCTGCCTCGGGAATGCCGAACAGAAACCCAATGGTCCGAAGCGGGACCTCCACCCCGAACTCGCCGATGACGTCGAACTCGTCCCGTCCGACCAATGCGTCGAGCGCGCCAACACAGTAACTGCGGACGAGGGGTTCGAGATCGAGCATGCGTCTCGGCGTGAACACTCGTGCAAGCAGGGCTCGATGCTCGTCGTGGACGGGCGGATCCTCGAAGAGGATGATCCCTGGTGGTATCTCGACATCGGCGCTGATGACCTCCAAGACCGTTCCCCGGCCGGACCGATATGTGTCCCAGTCGAGGAGCGCAGGCTTGACGTCGTCCCATCTGCTCAGCGCGTAGAAGTCGAGCGCCTCATTCCGGTACAACGGAGATTCGTCCCGGAGCCGGCGCCAGGTCGGGTACGGATTGCAGTCGATGTCCAAGTCATAGGGGTCGTAGTGGACATCCGCAGTGGAGTTTGTTGGTCTCATGCGCGTCCTTCGATCGATCCGTCAGCGACCCGGGTGACGGGTGCCAAACAGGGGCTGGTTGGGTACGCCCCGGAACAAGGGGGCCGTGGGTCCCGCTGTCTCCCAACCCTTCAACTTCGCAGTGAGGTGGGGCGCGAAGACCGCGCCGTAGAGCAGATTTGCGATAGCGACGACACCGATGACGGACAGGGCGGTTGATCCGAGGCGGCTCCGCGTCTTCTTGTCGGCCCACGTCTCGATAACGGCGCGTCCTCCGTCATCCGTTCGTCCGAGGAGATAGGCGAACACCATCATCATCACGCCCATGGCGAGGGCATCGTAGAGGGGGTACTGGTGCTTAGTCCCCTGCCACAGAGCAAGCCCAGGGATGACCCGGCCGTAGTAGAAGACGCCGAGCCGGGCACCCAGAATCCCGTTGAAGAGAAAGGCCCAAAGAGAGCCAACGACGAACCCGACGGCGAGGAGGGTGGTCGGTCTGCGCCAGTGGAACCTGGAGCTCAGCCAACGCCCGAGCGCGGCGCCGGCCAGGGCGGGCGTCACGAAATAGGAGACGTAGCCGACCGGCACCGACGCCGGCAGGCCGCCCCAGGTCATGTCCAACGGCCACCAAGACGGCATTCGAGGGATGGCAGGCGCGAACTGGGCGAAGACTGCCCAGTCGTAGGGCGCCTCGATCCAGGAGATCGAGATCGCTCCGATGCAGACGAGCAGGAGCGGGTGGAGGCGGCGGCGGCGATACGTGAGATAGGCGCCGACTGCGAGGAACGCGAACCCCCCTACGTAGGCGAAGCCGATCGACGCCTTCAACAATGGCGTCAACTCATGGGTCATCGGTGGCCCCTTCACTCGGGGCTCGACGTGCTTCGGGGTCATAGTGAATCACCAGACCGAAGATGAGGACGACAAGTCCGAATAGCGTGCCCAGCATGATCACTGCGCCCATGTCCGAACCCCTTCGATGCGCACCTTGGATTCTTAGATAGTGGAGACTACCCTAATCCGACGGCCGAGCGCAGTTCGAGGAGCAAACGACCGTGCCCCAGCGACCCTCCACTAAGAAGCAGATGGTGGCGAAGACGGCGGCCCAAGGGACACGCCGGCCCCGGGGCGCGCCGAGGAGACTCCTGCTCGAGGCCGCCCGTGACCTCTTTGCCCGCCAGGACTACCGGAGCACAACTACCCGTGAGATCGCCGAGGCCGCTGGCGTCACTGAACACCTGCTTTTCCGTCAGTTCGGCTCGAAGGCGGCGCTCTTCCGCGAAGCCCTCGTGCTTCCCTTCACTAGCTTCGTCGAGGAATTTGGCCGGACTTGGCGAGCGGTCGTCCCCGAGGAGACCGACGAGGAGGAGCTAGCAAGACGTTTCGTGGGGCAGCTCTACGACATGCTCGTCGAACACCGTGGCCTCGTCATAACGCTTTTGGCACCTGAAGCTCTCAGCGAAGAGGAAATGGCTGACGCCGGCATTGCCGACGTCCGGCGGGCACTCGCGGAGCTCGGCCAGATCAGCGCTGAGGGAATGGACATTCGGGGGATGCGGTCGAGCCACCCGGACCTGGCGGCCTACTCGACGGTGGCGATGATCGCCGGCATGGTTGCGCTGCACGCCACCTACTTCGGAACCGACCAGCCGTCGAGACGGGCGATCGTCGAGGAGCTCACCCAGGCCATCCTTCACGGATTCCTGCATCGGCAGGGCTGAGTAGCCAATCTGCAAGAGTGGCGACCACGGGCATTGGGATTGTCCGCACCCACCTGGCGGTCCTCGATGCCGCGTGCCATACGAGCTGGTGCCTTCCACGCCAACCTTGGTCACTTCGCCGAACTCCTCGAGCCAGCCAAGCAGCACCTTGTAGTCGGCGGCATCTGCCGGGAACGACTCGGTGCCGACCAGTCTGCCGAGGGGGTCGAGTGCCGCAGCGACGTGTTTATCCAGGTGGGTATCGACACCACCCGTAATCCCGGGAGCAGCTTCTACGATGGTCATGGCCATCCCTACCTTCCTAAGCGGTTGAGGGGTGGCACGGCCGTCCTTTATCGGAGCGACGGGTGGTCCGAGTTGTTCCTAGCAACCCGGGCCAATCACCCAACCTCAGAGACGGGCGTGCCGTTGTCAATGTGGCGCTGGAAGAGCTCGGCCGACGATGTCCGAAGGCGCCTCGTGACTCCAAGTCGGGCTAAATCTTCCAGTGCTCCCGAAGCTATTGAGGACCAGCTGCAAAGCGGTGGTCCCTGAAAGCCCATTGTCATTGTTGTGGGACACCGGGACTCGGCTCGGTATCGGACACATTGCGGATGCCGAGCGGATTGGGCGGTCTTAGAGCAGACTGGCGTCGTGATGGACTGGGGGGAGCTCACGGTGGTCGAAGCGACCGACTCGGACACCAATGCGTTACTCAGTCTGCGCGACGACGCGGCCCGATGGCTCCTAGCCCGAGGGATCGACCAGTGGCAGGTGGGCGAGATCCCCTACTCCTGGGAGCGGGGTGACGAGTACTTCGTCTTTGTTCTTTGGCACGGAGAGGATCGGGTGGGAACGGTGACCATCTTGTGGGACGACCCCGTGATCTGGGGTAAGCAGCCCGTCCCTGCCGGTTACGTCCATAACCTCATCGTGGCCAGGCCCTTTGGCGGACAAGGCCTGGGGGTTGGGCTTCTTCAGTGGGCTGAGAATTACGTGACCGAGTCTGGCAGAAGCCTGGCCAGGCTCGACTGTGGCGCTCAGGGCCGCGAGCTGCGCGACCTGTACGAATCAGTGGGCTACCGCTGGGTGCGGGACCAGCAATACACATGGTTGGAGCCCGATCGGGCGCTCGCGCTCTATGAGAAGGTGTTACGTGACGATCGCCCTACTTGATTCCGCGACAGGACGCAGGTCCGTCCACCTGAGCGACGTAATCGTCAACGTGTTCTTCATCGATCGAAGTTCGAGTGTCTCAGATCGCCAGCTCGGCGGCGGTTATCGCCCTGCCACCCAACCAGGCACTTTGATGACGCCGGTTCGGTTGGGCAGACAGATAGCAGTCCGATTAACCGGGTAGCGGGCCAATCGGCACCGACACTCCTGCCAACGACCTCATGTAGGGGTCGAGGTTGTACACACTTCCCAACATAGCCATGTCCGGCGTTCCGACACCTACGGCCACTCCCGTTGTTCCGGTGAGGGATATGGGCAGTTCGAGCACCATTGTCGAGATCTCGACCGATGAGGGATCGGTCGTCGTGGTTGAAGTCGGCGTGGCCGTTCCGCAGGACCCACAAGTGAAGCGACCCCGTAGAGTCACCACGTACTCCGGCCCGGTCGCACCCACGGCGGCCGGAACCTGTGCGTACAGTGCCGCCTGGGTGGTTACAACGGCTCGAACGTTCGCGGGTTTGGACACCGAATAGGCTTCCGCGGCACCGAGTGCGTGCTTCGCCAGGTCAAGCAGCGGAACACCGTTCACCACGGCTGGCAACGGTCGGCTGACGCTATTGACCGTGGGCTTTGCCTTTGGATTCGGTTCCGAGGCGGACTGGCTGCAGGCGGCGGGCAGGAGGGCAACGATCCCGACAGAAACCACCATCTGGACCCACTTGAGGGTTGGATACGGCATCCTGGGAACTCCTATTGGTCCGGGTGCCGAATCCAGCGGCACTCGCCCCCTACACACTAAGACGCTCAGGAACGCCGAAACGCTGCAGGCGGTATGGCGTGCAGGACGCTGTCCCCGACCACCGAATCGGTGGGGCAGTTCTGGCTGTGGCCGGTGTGCCAACTATTGTGGGCCGGGTCCTGAGGGAGTCTCCTTGGCCAAGCTCATCTACATAGCCAACACGTCACTCGACGGTTACACCGAGGACCCTGACGGGGGCTTCGATTTTGGCAACCCTGATGAGGAGTATTTCGGCTTCATCAACGAGCTGGAGCGCCCGGTGGGAACCTATCTGTACGGCCGCCGGATGTATCAGACGATGGTCTACTGGGAGACCGCACCCGTTACTGACCAACCGCACTGGATCGTGGATTTCGCCAACCTCTGGCGAGCGGCTGACAAGGTGGTGTTTTCGAAGACCCTGACGTCGGTGTCAAGCGGTAGGACTACTCTTGAGCGGGAGTTCGAGACTGAGGCGATTCGGCACCTAAAGGCCAGGGCAGACCACGATCTAACGGTGGGTGGAGCAGATCTCGCAGCTCAAGCGATCGAGGCGGGGGTGGTGGACGAGTGCCACCTGTTCTTCTGGCCTGTCGTGCTGGGTGGTGGCAAGCACGCTCTACCACTGCGCACCCGCCTCGACCTCGAACTCCTCAGTGAGAGGCGCTCCCGCAGCGGAGTCGCCCACCTCCACTACCGAATCAACTGTTGAGGATCGTTCCTCGGGGAAGGACCCATTGCCACGTGTTGTAGGACACGATTTGATGGGTGCTACCGAGCACCGGGTAGGTGGCGTATGTCGCCCACCCCCTCCCGGCACCTGAAGGGCACTCGGGAGCTGGACGTATCTGGCATTACCGCTTGGATACGGGACCAAAGTCCCTGTTCGGATCACAGGCTTTTCTCTACTGTCGACGTTGGGAGGAACGGAGGTCCGCTGTGGCTCTCCTCGATCACAAGATTCCCGAAGCGGAAGCGGAGCAGAGTTCCGCAAAGCCGAGTCTCGGCTATGCCTACCTGATGACGGCAGTCGCCATTGCATGCCTTTGCATAAGCGGCGTCCTGGGCAGCATCTTTGGTCCTGACTTCGTCAGTACGTCGGGGACGGCAATGGGTTACACCCGTCAACACACCCCCGTAGCGGCGTACTCGGACTGGATCTGGAACGTGATCGCGACAACGATGGCGCTATCTGCAGCGATGCAGGACATCCGCCCCAAAGTCACTGATCGAGTTGCATTGACCCTGCTGAGCTTTGTGCAGGCGGAATCTGGCTAGCCGTCATGTTCGTCGGCACCTTCGCATCGGTCATGGTCAGCGGCACCGCACCCTGGCTGACATGGACTCCGCTCGGAGCGATCTTCGCCGTCATTGGCGGGCTCATCCTCACCTGGCTGCTCTGCCACTTTGTGAAGACAAATCTATTCCAGCCCGCGGAGCCCCAGCCACGGGCGGCGGCCGAGGCGACCAGCGCCATGGCTGGCCCGCAGTCCTCAGTCGAAGAAGCCACTACCAAGTTGCGCCAGTTGGCGCAGTTGCGTGATTCGGACGTCATCGCCGGGGCCGAGTTTCGCAAAGAAGGTCGACATGCTAAGTCGGACCTAGGGACACCTCGTGAGTTCGCGCCGCATCACTTGCGGCACCTGTTTGCTATTGCGAGCTTGCTCCTGGCAGGACCGATCACGGGGTGTGGCTCGCCGCCAGGGACACTGCCGTTCACACTCGGCACGGCTCATCGGAACCTGACCTTTTGCGGCTCACAACGCTTGGACCTCTACATCCCGCGCACTGCTGTCGTCCATCCACTTCCAGTTGCCATGTACGTGCACGGGGGCGGGATGTCGTCAGGTGACAAGTCCGACCTCAATCCGGTGTTCCTCGACGTACTGGCCCGGGCCGGCTACGCGGTGGCCAGCATCGACTACCGGCTCGCACCAGCATCTCGGTTCCCAGCCCAGATCGAGGACGTGAAGTGCGCTATCCGCTATCTGCGAGCCCAGTCCACTGCCTTTGGACTTAACGCGAGTGAGGTCGTGGCCTTCGGCACCAGCGTGGGAGGCCAACTCGTCGCGCTCGCAGCCCTCACTGGCGCCAACTCGATGTGGGACAGCGGACCGTATATGACGGAGCCGAGTGGTCTGGTGGCCGTGGCCGACATGTTCGGCCCGGCCAACCTCACCGAGCAGGCCTCGGGGTTCACATCCTCGGGCATCGAGACGGTATTCGGCCGAAACAACCGCCGGAATCTGGTGCATGCCAGCCCGACCCACTACGTCGCTTCCAACGCCCCGCCCATCTTGCTAATCCAGGGTGCAGCCGACACGAAGGTCCTGGACTCCCAGGCACGGGAGCTTTACAGAGACCTCAAGGCGAGCGGTGACCCGAGCCAACTCATCTTGGTCCAGCATATGGGGCACATGTTCGCCCAGGTTGGCTCGGAGCCGATCCGGCCTAGCCTCGGACAGATCGCACAAGACATGGTGAGCTTCTTCGGAACCTATGTCCAGCGCGGTCCGTAGAGCGGTTCCGACCGGGCGGTGCCCTGTCCCGTCACCATCACTCATGAGTGAATTCCATCACTTCTTCCGCTTCCGTGATGGCAAGATCGACGTTTCACCGGGGCACGGAGGACATCGCTCAAACGGAGGAGGCCCTCAAGCCATCGGCGCTCGTCTAGTGACAATTCCGGCGGACCAGACCGCCCCTGATCGCCGGGTCGGTAGGACGCACTACGACAATTCTCTGGTGAGCAGTTTCGCTAAATCGGGCTCTGGATCAGTCACGAAACGAACGGATTTGGGAAATCGTGCGGGATCAGGGACCTTCGGCCCTGGGGAGATCGACGGCCGGGGTGGACCATGTCAGAAGACCACGGATAGGGAGGTAGCCATGAAGCACACGCACGTCGATAACCGGCTCTTGGCTGAAATGAACGAAACGGCCCGCCTCGACCGTCTGCGTCACATTCTTGAGATCCTGGAGGCGGAGGACGCCCCTCATTTCGACTTCTACGCCCACCGGCACCCCTGAAGAGGTCGGACGCCACGCTCATCAGTGAGTGGGCGATCCAGGCAAATCAGGCGGATCGCCGCTCGGGCCAATCGCCTGCGGGTAGTCCAGGGAATTACGCTGTCCACAATGTGGTCTATCCGACAGGGTATCCAGAGATCCCCGTCTTCATGAGTGCGCACGTTCGTTGAATGCTCCCCGAGGTGGCATGACCTCACGAATCGGTCACGACATTGGCGATCGTGCCGATCGGGACCTGCCGGTTGCCCACCACCGGGGGCTCAGGGGCTCTCGCTAACGCACTTACTCGCTTCTTCGCAGGGGGCTGGGTAACAATGCGACTCGTGTCTTTCGGCCCTACTGACGGAGCGGGAGTGGGCGCATCATTGAACCGTGGCTAAGGCTGCGGTGGCTGTTGCGGGACCTCCATCAGCGGCGGTCGCCGTGGCTGGCCACATCGGTGAGGGGCGGGCTACAAAGTGGCCGGAGCACCGGGCTCTCCGAGCTTCTTTGGGGCAGTCCGAGGTATGACTCCAGGTGACCTTCGGCCCCGCTCTTGTGGCTGGGCAGCCTTCCGGCACCTTTTCGCTGTACCGGCCAAATCTCGTCGTCCGTTCATTGGGGCCGAAAATGTGATGTCAGTGGGTCCTAAGTGACAAGGGAAGGTCTCTATGGTGGCTCCAGCGGGCGGCCAGTCGGTTGACGCGATGAGCATGATCGCGCCGGAGGGGTTTTGTGCTGGTGAGATGGGCGGATCTATAGAAGAAGTACTTGGCGACTTCGACGGAGGCAAGATAGGCGATTACGAAGGCGACGAGCACGCCGAAGAAGGCCGGTGGGAGAGGTGCGAAGCCGAGGGTCTCATTGAGAGGGCTCTGGGGGATCAGAGCACCGATGGCCACAACAACGAGAACCGAGGTAAGCAGTGGAAGGGACGGCCGGCTCCGTAGGAACGGGACTCGGCGGGTACGAATGACGAACACGATCAAGGTTTGGGTGGCGAGCGACTCAACAAACCATCCAGAGCGGAACTCGGGGGCACCTGCGTTGAACACCAAGAGCATGACGGCGAAGGTGGCGAAGTCGAATACCGAGCTGATCGGGCCGAAACGAATCATGAAGCGGCGGATGAATCCGATATCCCAGTGTGACGGTCTGGCCAGTTGCTCCTCGTCGACGCGGTCGGTGGGGATAGTCATCTGGCTGGCGTCGTAGAGCAAATTGTTGAGCAGTATCTGAAACGGGAGCATCGGGAGAAACGGCAGAAACGCGGCGGCGACGGTAACGCTGAACATGTTGCCAAAGTTTGATGACGTGCCCATCAGCACGTACTTGATTGTGTTGGCGAAGATACGTCGGCCCTCGGCGACACCGTCAGCGAGCACGTCGAGGTCGCGTTGAAGAAGAATGATGTCGGCGGCATCCTTGGCCACGTCTGTGGCCGAGTCGACTGAGATCCCGACATCCGCATGGTGGAGTGCGAGTGCATCATTGACACCATCGCCGAGGAATGCCACCGCCGAGCCAGCGTCACGCTGCGCACGGACAATGCGAGCCTTTTGCTCGGGGCTGATCCTGGCAAATATGGTGGCGCCATCGACGGCGGCGCTGATTCCGCCATCGTCGATCATTTCGAGGTCTGTCCCCGTGAGAGTTCCGACAGAGTCGAGACCTAGGGCTCGGCACACGGTCTCGGCGACCACCGGATTGTCGCCCGTGACGATCTTTACGGTGATGCCGAGCTCGGCCAGCCGGCGTATCGATGGGCCGGCAGACGGTTTGGGCTGGTCGAGGAACACGAGGAACCCCGCAAGGACCAGGTTGTGCTCGTCATCCGGGACGAGAGTGGTCAGTTCGGGGGCAACCCGGGTGGCGATCGCAACCACACGTCGGCCAGCACGGAACTCTCGTTCGAGCACCCCGCGGGCCTCTGCCAGGACACCGGCACACCGGTCGAGGATCATCTCGGGGGCACCCTTTGTGATGAGCAGCCGCTGATCGTGCCGATCGACGAGAACCGACATGCAGCGACGGTCGTGGTCGAAGGGAGCGATGGCGATACGCTGAAACTTGGCGGTACGGTCGGGGGTTACGCCTTGCGCTTCCCACAGAGCGATATCGAGGGAGTTGCCGCCGACGGCGCCGACACCCGTTGGGGAGGCCTCGTTGCATACCAGCCCCAGGGTGAGGACATCGGGGCTGGCGACCCCGACCGAGTCCAACGATCGTTCGAAACTGATGTGGCCGTCGGTGAGGGTGCCGGTCTTGTCCGTGAATAGCACGTCGATGTCGCCGAGGTCCTCGATGCACACGAGCCGTTTGACAAGCACCCCCTTCTCGGCGAGCCGTCGTGATCCGGTCGCCAGACTGGTCGAGACAACTGCGGGCAGTAACTGTGGGGTGATGCCCACGGCGACGGCGAGCGAGAAAAGGACCGCGTCGATGACCGGTCGACCCAGGGCCACGTTGATCAAGAAGATCGTGACGCTAAGTACCCCCCCGACCTTGGCCAACAAGCCCGAGAAGCGGGTGAGGCCAAGTTGAAACTCCGTCTGAGGATGACGTTCACCGAGCCCGGTGGCAATCCGTCCGAATTGCGTGGCCGCACCGGTGGCCACGACGACCACATCTGCAGACCCTTCGTGCACAACCGTCCCCATGAACAGGCACGACGAGAGCTCAGCAAGCGGCGCACCGCTGACCACCGGCTCGGTTGACTTCTGCGCCGGAACCGATTCCCCCGTGAGAATCGACTCATCACACTCCAGATCGTTAGTGCTCAGGAGTCTCACATCAGCCGGAACGATCGACCCAACTCCCAGGTGCACAATGTCACCAGGCACGAGGTGTGTCACCTCGACGTCCATCGAGGCGCCGTCCCTGGTCACTACGACATTGTGGCGAATCTCCGAGTGCATCGCCGCAGCGGCACGTTCAGCCCGGTATTCGTTGACGAAGCCGAGGCCGACGGAGGCTGCGACAATCATCCCGATGATGAGAGCGTCGAGCCCTTCACCGACGACCGCCGACACTGCTGCGGCCGCAAGCAATAGCCACAACAACGGGCTCTGCAATTGGCGCGCCAGGACGGACCAGAAGCTCACCCTGTGCGATCGCACGGCATTCGGGCCAAACGCCTCGGACCGTGCCAACACCTCGACGGCGGTTAGCCCCGATTCGCGGCTGACGAGCGAGTCGAGGACCAGATCCGTTGGCATGGCTGCCGCCGCCTCGATTGACGGCCCGGACCAGATATCCACCGAGGGCACGATGTCGGTCACCCTCCGGTCTGCGGTTCTGACCGCCTCCGGGTGTCCACATGTGTGTTGCTGCCGACGTTCCTCACTGTCTCAGCGCGCCACTCGCGCATTTCGCGAACGGCAAGCCTCGTTACTCACCCAGCTCGGGTTGCGCTCAGAGCTGAGCTCGACATCAACTGGCAAGCAATCGGCGTCATGCAGGACTTTCACAGGAAGTGCCCACTTTCGACTTCAGCATGCGCCTGTTCCTCGGCCGACCGCTGGCGTAGACAAGACCAATGATCAATAGTTTGGTCGATTTCGGTCAATGAATCCTCGCCCTCCGAGTGGGCGTCGTCATCAAAGGAGGCCACCGGCCATCGTGCGACGGGACGCCCTCCTTGCCTATGGCGCCGGAAGGACCGTCGGCCGAGTCGGGTCCATTGATCTCGCCCATGGAGCTCCCTCCTACCGCCCTTCCGGGATGTCGGGTACCACGATCTTTGATGTTAGCCAGGACCACCAGTGGCATTTATCGGTTCACGGCCTCGCTTCGCCCGGTGCAGTTGCTGCTTTCGAATTCAATTGCGAGACCTGTGCACCGCCCGTCATCGACATGACATGACTCCCCTGGCCAGGACGCCAACGCCTCGTGGATGAGTGACCTTCGGCCCTATCCGGCTTGGAGGATGTCTGCCACCGTAAAACAAGAGACTACCCATAGAGACTTCACGGAGGACTTCCGATGACGGTGCGATTGGCAATCAACGGCTTCGGACGGACGGGCCGTTCATTTCTGCGTTCTGCCCTCGCTTCCTCGCACGAGATGGAGATCGTTGCAATCAACGATCTTGGCTCGCCTGATGCGCTTGCTCGACTATTCGCCCGTGATTCGGTGCACGGACGCTATCCCGAGGCGGTGCGGGTAGACGGTGGCTCCATGGTCGTCGGTTCCCACCGGATCTCGATGCACGGTGAATCCGATCCGAAGGCCCTCCCTTGGGGTGAACTCGGAGTTGACGTGGTCATCGAGTCGACCGGCAGGTACACCAGTCGGGACAAGGCATCGGCCCACCTCGAAGCGGGTGCAACCCGGGTGGTGATCTCCGCTCCTTCCAAAGACGCGGACGCAACGCTGGTCGTCGGCGTGAATGAAGAGATGTTCGATTCGGAGCACCACTTCATCATCTCAAATGCGTCCTGCACGACGAATTGCCTTGCCGTCCTGGTAAAGGTCCTCGACGACGCGTTCGGAATCGAGGATGGGTTCATGACGACCGTGCACGCCTATACCGGTGATCAGAGTCTGGTCGACTCCCTGCACAAGGATCCCCGGCGCTCACGAGGCGCTGCCATCAACATAGTGCCGACTACGACTGGTGCTGCCCGCGCTACCGGCTTGGTGCTTCCCGGCGTGGACGGGACGCTCGACGGTCTGGCGCTCCGTGTGCCAGTACCTGACGCGTCGATTACCGATCTGGTCGCCAACGTAAGGACCACACCTACAGTTACCGAGGTCAAGCACGCCTACCGGGCGGCCGCGGAATCCGGTCGGTTGTCCGGACTACTGGAATACTCGGACGAACCCCTGGTGTCTTCGGACATTGTCGGGTCTCCCTACTCGTGCGTGTTCGACTCGGAGCTCACCATGGCCCACGGTCACCTCGTCAAAGTGCTCGGCTGGTACGACAACGAGTCGGGCTATGCCAGTCGACTCGTCGATCTGGCGGCCATCGTCGGTCGCATGTAGGAGTTCCTCTCACGTCGACCCGAGGGTCGTCGGAGGCAGAGCATTCGCAGAGCAGCAGCGACGCTCGGAGGACTGCATCGCTGGGACGTCATGACCCTTGCGGGCTGGGCCTCACGCCCGAAGAAGGCCGAGGGTTGCCGCCGATTCCAGAAGCTCGTCGCGGGCCCGGGGGTCGGCCACTCTTTCTATGATGAGGCGGGCCTGCGCTTGTTCTGATCGCCCGAAGATCTCGGCACAGCCTTGGTCACTGACGATCGCCGAGTGCTGAAACGACGTGACCGGATTGTTGAGAATCGGTAGCACGGACGATGTGCCCGTCTTTTCGTGCCACGAGTGCAGGGCGATCACGGCGTGTCCGCCGGGCGAATGAAGGGCGCCGATGACGAAATCAGCTTGACCACCGAACCCTGAGTGGACCACCCCGCCGACGAAACTGGCATTGGCCTGGGCAAAGAGATCGACCTGCATAGCCATGTTGACGGACATCATCGCCGGATTGTTGGCGATGCGCGCAGGGTCGTTGATGACCTCGGTCCGTATCATCTGCAGGCGGGGGTTCGCGTCGGCCCACTCGTAGAGCTCCGACGAGCCAGACAGAAACGACGTCCGAATGGGTCGACCCACATCGAGAGAACCGGTCCGTTCAAGGGTGAGAACGCCATCACTGATCATTTCGGACCAGATACCGAGATGACGACGGGCGACGAGCTCACTCGCGACGACATCAGGGATCTTCCCGATACCGAGCTGCAGTGTGGCGCCGTCATCGGCAAAGCGAGCGACCAGCTCGCCGATATTCCTGTCTGTCTCGACAATTTGTCGAGACGGGACCGATGGGAGCGGCTCGTCTACCTCGATAGCGAAGTCGATCCAGTCAACCGAGAGTTCAGCGTCGCCAAATGTGTATGGCATGTTCGGATTGAGCTGGGCAATGACCAGTCCACCATTGACACGCGTCCGCTCAATAGCGGCAGGAAGAATGTTGACCTCGATTCCGAGCGAGACCTTGCCGCCACGGGGAACCGTGGTGTGGATGAGTACGGCGTCGACCGGCCTTGAGGTGTCAAACAGGCGGGGAACGAGTGACAGGCGCATCGGCAGGTAATCGAGCAGAGGGTCATGGCGCATTCCTGGCCCCACGAACGGGGTTTCGTTGATGAGGCCGGAGCGCTGGGGCCAATCCGCCTGAGCATTGATGGCGAACAGCCGGTACCGCTCGCAGGAGAGCTCGAGGGCGTGCAAGAGCTCCCTTGGGGTAGCGAAATTTCCCGATACGACAACCCGTGGTTCTTCGCCCGACAGTGCGACCAGATGGGAGGCGACCTCCTCGACCGAGACGATTCGCATCCGGTCAGGCCGAGTGCCGCCACAGAATCCCGAACCCCCGGCAGTCGATCTCGGGACAGCGTGCCACGGAGCAAGGCCTGAGAGCGACCGTGTCGTTGGTCAGATGGGCAGAGCGAAGCTCGGCGCTGACCGGGTAGCGATCGGGACCACGGAGAACATCCATACGAGCTGACCTTTCTCTCACCGGCCGGCACAAGGTCGCCTGGACTCCCACGACCCAATGATTGGGGCATCGGCAGGACCTATGGCCCTAGCCAATGCCGATTTTAAGTCCCATGCTAGGTGTCTAAGGCTCTCACAGGGAGACCACGATGAAGGCACTTGTCTACGAAGGACCGGGTTCGAAGTCGTGGAAGGAGGTTCCCGACCCAACGCTCCAGGATGACACCGATGCCATCGTTCGAGTCGATGCCACCACCATCTGTGGCACCGACCTGCACATCCTGAAAGGTGACGTCCCCGAGGTCACGGCCGGCCGCATCCTCGGCCACGAGGCGGTGGGGACCGTCGTCGAGATCGGCACGGGGGTCAAGGGCCTCGTCCGCGGTGAGCGGGTGCTGGTTTCGTGTATCTCGTCCTGCGGGCGTTGCCGCTTCTGCCGGGAGGGTCGTTATGGCCAGTGCCTGGGGGGAGGTGGATGGGTCCTCGGGCACCTGATCGATGGCACGCAGGCGGAGCTTGTTCGGATCCCCTTCGCCGATACCTCGACCTATGCGGTGCCCGTAGGGGCGAGCGACGAGGCGATCCTGATGCTCGCGGATATCCTCCCAACCTCCTATGAGGTTGGGGTACTCAACGGCAAGGTGGAACCGGGCGATACGGTGGTCGTCGTGGGAGCCGGACCCATCGGGTTGTCGGCCATCCTCGGTAGCAAGCTCATCTCACCGGGACACGTGGTGGCTATCGACCTCTCCGACGCACGCCTCGAAGCCGCCAAGCGATTCGGCGCCGATGTAACGATCAACAACGGGCATGAGGACGCGGTCGACATCGTGCAAGCGCTCACTGAAGGTCTCGGCGCCGATGTGGCCATCGAGGCGGTCGGCGTCCCCGAATCGTTCGAGCTGTGTACCGAGCTGGTGCGACCCGGTGGGCACGTGGCCAATATCGGAGTCCACGGACACCCGGCAACGCTCCATCTTGAGTCATTGTGGATTCGCGACGTGACCATAACCACAGGCCTAGTCGACACCTATTCCACACCCACTCTTTTGAAGCTGGTGACCAGTCGTCAGATCGACGCGACACAGTTCGTGAGTCACCGATTCAGTCTTCAACAGATGGATGAGGCCTATGACGTGTTCGGGCGAGCGACTGATACCGGTGCGCTGAAAGTCGTGCTGTCCCGCTGAGATGCCGCCATGAGTTGGAGCAGCGATGGCTCGATCACTTGAAAAAAGCGGAACCGGGTGCACTTGGGGTAATCGTCGGCCACCCGAGCGATCGACCCGGCATATCTGTGTCGGGTCCGACCGGTCCGAGAGGGATAGGGCTGGTCAACAGTGAGGATCGCGGTACTCGGAGCCGGTTCTTGGGGGACGACCGTGGCCTCCTTGGTGGCCCCAAGACATGACACCGTGCTTTGGGCACGCAATCCCGACGTAGCCAGGACCATCAGCGCCGGGCATGTCAATCCGACGTACCTGCCCGGTCTCGAATTGCCTTCAGCCCTCGCGGCCACCGACGACCTCGAGGAGGCCGTTTGCAACGCTGACCTTCTTGTGGTCGGCGTACCGACCTCCGGCTTCCGGTGCGTGCTCGAGAGGTCCGCTGCGTATATCCGACATTGGGTTCCGGTGATCAGCCTATCCAAGGGACTCGAACGCGGTTCTCTTCTGCGAATGACCGAAGTGACCAGGCAGGTGGTCCCCGGGCACCCAGTGGCCGCGCTCACCGGCCCGAACCTCGCACTGGAGATCATGTCGGGAAAGGCCGCGGCGGCGGTCATCGCAACCGATGATCTCGAAGTTGCCAGTGCCATCCAGGCGGTGTTCACTCGAGGCGTCTTTCGGGTCTACCTGAACGACGACGTCGTTGGCTGCGAGATGGGCGGCGCACTCAAGAACATCATCGCCATAGCATCAGGGATTGGGGAAGGGATCGGTGTCGGTGACAACACTCGGGCAGCCGTCATATCGCGAGGATTGGCCGAGCTCACCCGGCTCGGTGTGGCCATGGGGGCTCAACCGGCCACCTTCGCAGGGCTGGCGGGCATGGGAGATCTGATAGCCACCTGCATGAGTCCTCACAGCCGCAACCGCGCCGTGGGCGAACAGCTCGGCAAAGGGCGACGACTCGAGGACATCCTAGGGGAGATGCATATGGTCGCCGAGGGTGTGCACACGGCCAACGTGGCCCTCGAGCTTGCGGAGCGTCACGGTCTCGAGCTGCCGATCTGCACTGTGATCAACGGAATCGTCAATGGCGAGATTCAGCCATTGGATGCCTACCGGGGCCTGACCTCCCCAGGCCGTGAGCAGGACCCGTGCTGAGTCCCCTGAGGTGCATTTGGCACGATTTGGCAAGCCGCACTGGGAATGCGTTTCCGATGCGTGTTCCGAGCAGGATCCAGCGCGCCGTCTATCCGGATAGCTCGGCCATCAGCTGGGCGTAGAGAAGCAAATGCTGGTCGCCCACGAAACTCTCGAGGACATGCTCCCGCGCACGTGAGCCGAGCTCGACGAGCATACGAGGGTCTGCAAGGAGTTCGGTGAGCGCTTTTCCGAAGGCGTTCAGATCCGCCGGGTCACTGAGAAGGATGCCCGTTCCGGGAACGATCTGCTCGGTGATCCCCCCGACATTTGAGGCAACTACGGCCTTCGCCTTCCACATGCCTTCGGCAACGGTCAGCCCAAAACCTTCCTCCAGGCTCTTCTGCACAATCACGGTGGCATGCCGTTGGATGGCGTTCACCATCGCAGCGTTCTCGTCGACATCCGCCATCGGCAGGGTGACCAGTGTGACGCGTCGGCGGGCGTCGGCTGACAGGTCCTCCCAGGCTGCGAGGCACTCGGCGTACACCTCGGCTCCTTCCGGGTCGTCGGCAACCCCGACCACCGCAGGACCCACCAACGCGAGGTGGGCCTGAACCAGGGCGGGCACCGCCGCGACAAACCCCTCCATGACTCCTTTCATGTCCTTCAGTCGGTCCCATCGCGATACTTGGACGACCAAGGGGATCTCGGATCCCAAGGGAGCGCCGTTCGCTGAGACGATCGAGGCCTGGCGTTCGACACGCCCGGCTGTCCCGTCGCCGCGGGTAAAGGCGGGAGGGTCCTTGGGCGCCCGCTGGAGAAGACCGATGCGGCTGAGCGTGAGAACCACGTTGCTCGGTGACATGTCCTGGTTCTTGGGCGAGAAGGGATCGATGGAGGGAGGGATGATCCGGACTCTTGACGCTTCGATCCACGATGGAACGTACTCGGGCAGGGAGAAGATGTAGGCCTCGCAGTGGGCGAGATGAGGCCGGAGGAACGACCAGGCCTCGTCAGTCCACTGGTTGCTTCCTGCCCGTCCGATGTGGCACCGCCAGACGACCCGGGCTCCGGCTGCGGCAAGCGCCGGAGCCAAGCCGGCTGTTTGAGGATCGTGAAGGAGGATCACGTCCCCCTGCCGGACTCGACTCATCACGCCTGTGGAGTTTGCAGCAGTGATCGCCTCGTAGTGGGCAGTCTCGTTCGGCCCGAGCTCACCCGTGTCCCCGGCCGTTCCGTGGAGACGATTGTGGATCCGCTTGGTGATCGAGAAGAACTCGGGGTCGGCGCCCATCACGAGCCAGCGGATGTCGATACCGGCATCCAGCGTATAGCCGACCAGAACCTGGAGCATCTCTGCCACGCCGCCGCCCGCAGCCGTCGAGCTCACATTCCAAACCGTCTTCCCCTCGAACAGTTGACTGGTCCGAAACGCCGCTAGGCGAAGCTCCCTATACCGCTTCTCGCCAATGAGCGGTTCGAGACGCGAGAGGGCGCGAACGGCCACGTTGACCTCTCGGATGGAGTGCCCATCTATGACTGGTTCAGCTTTGGTCAATCCCAAGATCCTTCCACGCTGAGCCCCCATTATTGACTATGAGGACGCCCGACGTAGGCCACACCACAATCCGATCAAAGAGGGTCGGTGGCAATGCCGAGAACTCGGCCCGACGAGAGCTGATTCAGCTCACCTGGCGCTCTTGATTCTCCCAGTAGCAACGCCGCAGTTCGCGCTTCAGAGGCTTGAAGGCACCAGACAGCGGAAGCGGACTGTCCCGGAATTCGACTGATTTCGGAACCTTGAACCCGGCAAGGAGCTTGCGGGCGTATTCGATCAAATCCTCAGCCGTCGCCTTCGCTCCCTGTCGAAGAACAACGACTGCATGCACGGCCTCGCCCCATTTGTCGCTTGGGATCCCAATCACCGCGACCTCTGCCACCGCGGGATGTGAGCCGATGGCGTTTTCCACCTCGACGGAGTAGACGTTCTCCCCCCCGGTGACGATCATGTCCTTCATCCGATCGGTCAGGTGCAAGAGGCCGTGTTCGTCGACAAACCCCATGTCGCCGGTGCGATACCAGCCGTCACGCAGTACCGCTTCAGTTTCCTCTGGCTTGTGCCAGTATTCGCGCATGAGGTTGCCGCCACGGGCACATACCTCCCCCACTTCTCCTCGAGGGAGAGGGATTCCGAGCGAATCGGTGATCCGCAGTTCCACGCCGAACAAAGGCCTGCCCGCGGCCGTAAGCGCGTCACCGCCATGCCGGTGATCCTCGGGTCCGAGAAAGGTGAGCGCCGAGGCCGCCTCAGTCATGCCGTATCCCTGGAGGAAGTCGGTATCGGGGAGCATCTTCAACCATCGAACAATGAGGTCCTGTGAGATTGGTGATGCTCCGTAGACAAGTTGGCGCAGCGACCTCAGGCGTTCCGGCGAGAACCCTTCGGCCTGCTCAAGCATCGACAACATGATCGGGATGACCATCGTCGTATCTATCCTTTGCTCTTCGATGGTTCTCAGGACCAACCCAGGCTCGAACACCGGGATCGTCACCGAGGTCGCCCCGGTGGCGGGGATACCGAGCACGCCGGCGACGAGGGCGGCGTGGAACATGGGCGACTGGAAGAGGAAGCGCCGCTCCTCGCGGAGCCCTATCGCGGCCAACACATGGTAGACGTTCAGCACCTCGGCTCGCTGCTCGAGCAATGCCCCTTTCGGGAAGCCGGTCGTTCCTCCGGTGTACATGAGGATTGCGGCGTCATCTTCCTCCGGCTCCGGTGGCATGACCGGCCTGCCCACCGCCACTAGGTCTTCGTAGCCCAAGGTGGCGTCGGCATTGGTCACACCCGCGTCCGACTCCCCACCGATGATGACAACTTTGTCGACCTTTGCTCCCGCTGCTCGGGCGCGGTCGAGGAGGGGCGCGAACACCGGATCAGTGAAAACCACCCTTGAGTCGGAGTCGTTGAGCACGTAGGCCAACTCGGCGGGGGTGAACCGTATGTTGAGCGGGTTGATGACGCCGGCCCCGAACATGGCGACGTGATAGAGCTCAAGGTATTCGTGGCCGTTCATTGCCAGAACTCCGAAACGGTCGCCCGGTTCTACGCCGAGCACAGCTCGCGTAGAATGCACAAGTCGCAAGACGCGATCGAGATGACACGCGAACGTGCCTTGGTAGCGGGTGCCCTCGGTCGTCACGTCGACGAACGCCACCTTGTCAGGTAGCTGTTCGACGCGCGGGAGCAAGAGCCTGGGATACACGAGTTCCCTCATGGCATTGAACCTCCGTTGACTCTCGGTTGGCATTTCACACTGGGTACGGATCCAGATCAAAACGGTCGTCCGTCACGAATGGTCTGCGGCCCAACGGTCGGGATTTGGCCCGAGACCGGAGCTTCGGGACGATGTCGACTAGCGCTGCCGCCCGATCTCGGACGTCTGCCAAACCCGGGACTCTGTCCGGTGCCATCACGGCGACGACCGTCGGCCCCACTACCGGATCTCGGCCGACGGTCCACAGCAAGGCGTCGGAACCACTCATCGTGTCCACGGCCCGTACTCGTTCATCGATCATTGGCAACTCCCCTACTTGATTGTGCGACTGATTGCAGAGCAGAGCCAGTGCCAAAAGTCCCATGCTTTGTCGATGCGATCAACCCGGCCAAGGGATCTGGAGCCGTCGGCCCCTGGATCGCTCAAAATATGGCCAGGAGTCCCTGGTGACGGACACGCAGAGGTGGCATGGTGGTTACATGTTGATTGACGAGAAGGGTTCGACCGTCATTCCCTCACCTGAGTGCATGCGACTGCTGGCCGTGAAGGCCAAAGAGGGTGAGATCGGAAGGGTCGGGATAGCAACCGACCAGGCGCCGTTGATCATCCCGGGGGGCTGACCCTTGGCCCGGATATGGTGACGGGTCGACGCATCGAGCTTCGCCACGGGGCCTAGAGCCGGCTATCAGTCGTATGACGCCACTGTGCCCTCCCCGCTCGTGCCCGAGCCCATGACAGCCCGGTCCGAGAGGCGCGGGCAGCCGCCACCGCGGCAGCCTGACCTCCTACTCGAGCAGTTCCCGCACGTGACGGGCGATCTCGAGATCCTCACGAGCGTGGACGACGAGCACGGGCTTTGTCCCTTCGGGGGATATCAGTCGGTCTCCTTCGCCGAATTGACTGGCGGAGACGTCCAGCCGCACCCCGAGGAACCCGAGGCCCGCACATGCGTCGACCCGCAGCCGGGGGGTTGCTTCACCCGCTCCTCCGGTGAACACCAAGCCGTCCATCCCATCCATGGCGGCGCACATAGCGGCGATTCCGGTCTGGATCCGGTACACGTAGACCTCGTAGGCGAGCCGGGCGTCTTGGTCCCCCGCGTCCATGGCTGCCAACACATCGCGAAGATCCCCGGAGCCTCCCGCCAGACCGGCCAGTCCCGACCCATGTTCGAGAGCCTCTTCGACGTCGGCGGCCGAGAGCCCGTGAGTCCGCTCCACCCACAGGACCAACCCAGGATCGACGCTGCCCGAACGCGTGGCCATCACCAGGCCTTCCATCGGGGTGAACCCCATGGAGGTGTCGACCGAGCGGCCGGACGCCACCGCAGCCAGGGAGGCGCCGGCACCGAGGTGGGCGGTGACGAGGCGGAGATCTTGATGGGGACGGCCGAGAATGTCGCCGGCCCGTCGGCTGGCCCAGGCGTGGCTGAGGCCATGGAACCCGAAGCGTCGAATGCCCCACTGCTCCCGCCAGGGACGGGGTATTGCGTACGTCGTGGCCTTTGCCGGCATGTCAGCGTGAAAGCTCGTGTCGAAACAGGCCACCTGGGGCAGATCTGGCCGCAACGATCGCAAGCTGTGGATCGCGCTCAAACTGGGCGGGTTGTGCATGGGCGCCAGATCGGCCAGGGCGTCGAGCCCGGCGTCTGCGCCATCATCGAGGACAGTGGGATGGAGGTACACCGAGCCGCCGTGGACCACTCGGTGGCCGGCCGCACCAAAGTATGGGTTTTTCTCGACGAAAGAACCGAGGACGGCGGCCATGTCCGTCGGAGCAGGGCTGGAAAAGTCCGCTGCTGCCACCACGCTGTCTTCTTCATCCAACAGTCGCAGCTTCAGCGAGCTGGAGCCGGCGTTGACGACAAGGATTTGCACCCGCTCACCTTGCCAGATGAAAGAGACTGCACGTAGGCATGACCAAGGCAAGCCCCCGAAATGCGTGGAGGAGTACCCGATGAATGCCGTCAACGGATCACCATCCCTCGCTCGAGGGGAAGCCAATGAGTTGTATCCTCTGGATGCCTACCTCCGGGCTGCCAATTACCTCACTGCCGGCCAGATCTACCTCATGGACAACCCGTTGTTGCAGCGGGCCCTCGTCCCCGAGGACATCAAGCCCCGGCTACTGGGTCACTGGGGGACCAGCCCTGGACTCAACTTCATCTACGCCCACCTGAGCCGGTGCATCAAGGCGCTGGACCTCAGCGCCATATTCGTGTGCGGTCCAGGTCACGGGGGGCCGGCCGTCGTCGCCAACACCTGGCTCGAAGGCACCTACAGCGAACGATATCCCCACATCGGGCGCAACAGTGATGGCATGGGACGACTGTTCCGTCAGTTCTCCTTCCCCGGCGGCATCCCCAGTCACTGCAGCCCGGAGACCCCGGGGTCCATCCACGAGGGTGGTGAGCTCGGCTACTCGCTGAGCCATGCCTTCGGCGCGGCATTCGACAACCCCGACCTGGTGGTCGCCTGTGTGGTGGGCGACGGCGAGGCCGAGACCGGACCGGCAGCCACCGGATGGCACTCGAACAAGTTCCTCGATCCCCGACGGGACGGCGCCGTGCTGCCCATCCTGCATTTGAATGGGTACAAGATCGCCGCTCCCACTGTCCTGGCCCGAATCCCCACCGCCGAGCTGCTGGAGCTCTTCTCCGGTTATGGGTACCGCCCGGTACTGGTCGAGGGTGGATTCGACGGCGAGAGTCCCATGGCCGTGCACCGGCGTATGGGAGACGAACTCGACGCCATCTTTGCCGAGATCCGGGACATCCAGGACGCTGCCCGCTCAGGCCGCGGTGGGGGCACCCGGCCGAGATGGCCGATGCTGATCCTGCGGACACCCAAGGGCTGGACCGGCCCAAAGACCGTCGATGGAGTGCCGATCGAGGGGACCTTCCGCGCCCACCAGCTCCCGCTGACCGAGGTACGCACCAACCCCGAGCACCTCGCCCAGCTGGAGGCGTGGCTTCGCAGCTATCGGCCCGACGAGCTCTTCTGCGAGGACGGAAGACCGATCGAGGCGATTTGCCAGTTCCCCCCGTCTGGTGAGCATCGAATGAGCGACAACCCACATGCCAATGGGGGGCTCCTTCGGGTCGAGCTCGAGCTCCCCGACTTCTCCGACTTCGCGGTCGAGGTACCGAGCCCGGGGACCGTCACGCGGGAGGCGACCCGGGTGCTCGGTTCCTTTCTCCGAGACGTGATTCGAACCAACCCGGAAACCTTCCGGGTCTTCGGACCGGACGAAACCGCTTCGAACCGGTTGCAGAATGTGTTCGAGGTCACCGACCGGGCCTGGGACGCCGAGCTACGACCTGGCGACGACCATCTGGCTCCCGACGGGCGGGTCATGGAGGTGCTGTCGGAGCATCAGTGCGAGGGATGGCTCGAAGGATATCTCCTGACCGGTCGTCATGGCCTCTTCAACTGCTACGAGGGGTTCATCCACATCATCGACTCGATGTTCAATCAGCATGCCAAATGGTTGAAGGTCAGTGCGGAGGTCCCGTGGCGTCGGCCCATCTCCTCGCTGAATTACCTCCTCTCCAGCCATGTTTGGCGACAGGACAACAACGGGTTCTCTCATCAAGACCCAGGGTTCATCGATCACGTGGTCAACAAGAAAGCCTCGATCGTCCGCGTCTACTTCCCGCCAGACACCAACTGCCTCCTGTCGGTCGCAGACCACTGCCTTCGTAGCCACAACTATGTCAATGTCGTCGTCGCCGGGAAGCAACCCCAACACGACTGGCTCACGATGGGCGAGGCGTTGGACCACTGCACGCGAGGGCTCGGGATCTGGTCCTTCGCATCGAACGACGATGACTCGGTGCCCGACGTCGTCATGGCTTGCTGTGGCGATATTCCCACCCTCGAAACCCTGGCCGCGGTGAATCTTTTGCATCAGCACCTTCCAGACCTGAAAGTCCGCGTTGTCAACGTCGTCGACCTGATGCGTCTCGAACCGGATACAGAACACCCTCATGGGCTTCCGGATCGCGAGTTCGACACGCTGTTCACGCCCGACCGGCCGGTGATCTTCGCCTACCACGGCTACCCGCTACTCATCCATCGCCTGACCTACAGACGAACCAATCATGACAACTTCCATGTTCGGGGATACAAAGAGGAAGGAACCACGACCACCCCCTTCGACATGGTGATGCTCAACGATCTCGACAGATACCACCTGGTCATTGATGTGCTCGATCGGGTCCCCGGACTTGGGCCCCAAAATGCGACGCTGCGCCAGCAGATGGTTGACGCTCGGCTCGAAGCCCGCCGCTACGGCCGCGAGCATGGCGAAGACCCCCCGGAGATCGCCGACTGGCGCTGGGGCGGTTCCACGCCGGCCCCGAGGTAGACGCTGCCGGAATTGTGTGCCGATGGCTCACCGTCCCGGCGACCCGAACCGCCGAGAGAGAGCACCGGCCACCATGGGAAGGAGGTGACAGTCCCTGGCCTTCGGTTTCCCGGGGGTCAGGGCAGCCGGGGCACGCTCGCCGTCCGCCCCTGCCTTCCCGAGGTCTGGCGCGCCCTCGCGCTCAAGTTCCACTTTGCCGATAAGCGCGTCAGCATTGGAGTCGGGCACGACCGACTCACTGTCACCTCCGATCCACCCCTTCTGGTTCGGGTCGGGGACCGGCCGCCGACACGGTGTGATCCCGAGGGAATCACTGTCGCTCTAATCAAGTTCTTTTGGGCACTCTCGACGCCGTCATGCCGATTCAGCTGACGGTACTCTCGCCTCCTCGTGGCACGATCACCAGTGGGACGAGAGTGTGCTCGGCGAGCTCGTGGCTGGTACTACCCAGGAGATGCCCCGCGTGCGACCCCTGCCCGCGCGAACCCACCACCACCACGTCAGCTGCGACGGGGGCCTCCGTTGCTCGAAGCAGCACCGAACACGGATCGCCATCAGAGTTCTGCCAGCGCACCCGGTTGGGGTCGAGTCCGACCTCACCGATGAGATCTCGCACTGTCGCTTCGAACTCGGCCGCGACCTCCCGGTGACCGGCATGCTCGAGAAGGCCAACCGCATGGACGACGACCACCTCTGCACCGACTCGATGGGCCAGGTCGAAAGCCCAGCGTGCTGCGGCCTCGGCGTCGGGCGATCCGTCGAAGCCGACGGCGATCGTCCGAAGCGGGGTCATTGGAGGTGCCCCTCGGTCGAGACGACATCCGGGGAGCGGTTGAGTGCTTCGGACCGTACGGTTCGGGCCTGTTGCACCATGTCGGCTCCGGGGCCACCACTTGTCGGTTTCTCGAGTTGGCAGAGGTCACCGACGAGCGCTCCGACTGTCGTGGCCACCGACATCTCCAACGCTCCCAGGTCGTACCCGCCCTCGAGAAAGAGCACCAATCGTCCTGGTTGAGGGGCGAATCCGGCGACCATTCTACCCAGGTCACCAAAGTCCCCGCTCGAAAGAGCCAGGTCAGCGAGCGGATCCGCTCGATGGGCGTCGAACCCGGCGGAGACCAGTACCCAGGTCGGCTCGAAGTCCTCGATGACCGGCAGGGCCACTTCTTCGATGGCTTGGCGGACGACATCGCCAGTCGCCCTCGGAGGTAGTGGGATGTTGACCGTCCGGCCCAAGGCGTGCGGGCCACCGACCTCGAGTGCTGCTCCGCTACCGGGAAAGAGGGGCCATTGATGTGTGGAGACATAGAGGACGTTCGGATCGTCCCAGAAGATTGACTGGGTGCCATTGCCATGGTGGACATCCCAGTCGACGATGAGGACGCGTTCACCCTCGGCAATCAGCGCCGCTGCCGAAATGGCAATGTTATTGAGCAGGCAGAATCCCATGGCCCGATCGCGCAGCGCATGATGTCCCGGTGGCCGAGCGGCGACGAAGGCAACGCCCTCGTTCCGCTGGCGCAACGCATCCACGGCCACCAGACCGGCGCCGGCGGCTGTGCAAGCGGCCGACCAGGAGTCGGACGTGGCAAAGGTGTCAGGATCCAGATTGCCACCACCACCCTCACAAAAAGCGGCCAGTTCACCGAGATAGCCAGATCCGTGTACTCGAGCCATTTGGGCCATGGTGGCCGCACGGGGTGCGACCATGTGAAGATCGCTGCCCAGGTGCAAGCGGTCGATGCCGGCCATCACAGCAGCGATCCGAGCTGGCCGTTCGGGATGGTCGTTCCCGTCGTGTTCGGAACCACCGGTCGGACCACTCACGATCAGCATGGTGGGAGGGTGATGTTGTCGAGGCGATGGTGCACGCCGCGGTCGGAGCGGGTTGCGCTGCTCAACCGAGACGTTTCATCGGGCTCAATGGAAAATCGCAAGCGGACGGTTCCATAGTCGGAACTGGTGGTCACAGTGAACCCCGATTTCATGAAGACGTCGAGCATGTCGTGATTCTCCGTCAAGGTCTGAGCGACAAACGTGGTGATCCCCCTCGTGACGGCCGCATCGGCAAGGTGTTTGAGCAACAGAGTCCCGATCCCGTGATGCTGGAACTCATCGGCAACAACGAAGGCGACTTCGGCCTCGGAAGTCTCCGGGAGCCGCTCGTAACGGCCCACGGCAACTAGTCGTTCACCATCCACCACCACCAGAGCCAGGCGTTCCACGTAGTCAACATGGGTGAAGCGTTCGATCTCGGCCGATGAGAGGCGCCGATGTACATAGAAGAAACGGCGGTACACCGATTCAGATGACAACCCCTCATGGAACTTCATCAGACGTGTGCCGTCATCGGGCCGGATCGGCCGCATGTGGACGATCACCCCATCGAGGGTCTGCACATCGCACTCCAACTCGGCTGGAAACTGGCCGCCGGTTGTGGTCGTCGAGCCAGTCACGACCTGTTCTCCGTCTGATCCGGCGACCGGTCACCTGGATGGGAGCGGGAACCACGTGGGTGTCCCGCCTTTCCGTCGGCCCAAGGGGCGATCCCAAGCGATTCAACGAACTCGTATTCGGATGGCTCAACAACCGCTCGACCATCGCCGCTGAGCAAGACGCTCCACCCCTCGATAGGGGCCTCATCGAGGTGATCGACTTCGAAAGAGATCTCGCCGTTCGGCAGATCAGATAGCGGATCAGAATCCTGCTCGGTGCGAAAGTGGCTCAATTCCAGTTCGAGACGGCGCTCCGTCACCCGTCGTCCCAGATCTCCAGCAGTGCTCATCGATCCCTCGTTTCTCCCACCAAATCACCGCTCCGTCGATCGCCACGACCTGTCACTTCGCCACCTCGGCCAGCGAGGATTGGTCAGATGTTGCAGGACCCTCGTCCTCGATTGCTCGTATCGATCCACGACGGAGGGGCATTCCTTCGGAGTGCTCTTCAAGTAGGTGCGGCTTTGTCACGATCACGGGACACTTGGCGTGGCGGATGCACTGGTGAGCGACCGACCCCAGGAGGGCGTCTCGGAAGCGTCCGTGGCCATTGGATCCGACAACAAGGAGATCGGCACCTTTCGCTGCATCAAGGAGGGCCGGCACCTCTGCGTTAAAGCAGGTATGCGCGATGAATCGGACTTCAGGTGCCACCTTTTCGGCGTATTCGGCGGCGGCATCAACAGCATCGTTTGCAACGACTTCGAAACCCTCGGTGGGTCCCAGCACGAAAGCGCCCACCGGCGGATAGTGCCAGGCATAGACGGCTTCGACGGTCGCTGACCGAATGCGGGCCTCTTCCAGTGCCCACCGGAGTGCCCTCGAGGATCCGAACGAGCCGTCGATGCCGACCACCATCCGGGCTTCGGGGACCCTTAGAGGAAGCTCGTCTACGTCCGCTCGGACAACAGCCACCGGGCAGTGGGCGTGTTCGACGCATTGATCGCTCACCGAACCAAGAAGCAATTCTTTGAATCCGCCCAGCCCTCGCGCTCCGACGACCAGGAGGTCTGCTGACCTGCTTGCGATTGTGAGCACAAGAGATGCCGGCCATTCCTCAACCTCACCTCGGGCAAGCACTGAAGGGTGACGGGTCGCCACCAGCCCGACGGCGTCCGCGATGATCGCCTCCGCCGGCGAGAGATCGATCGAGCTGGACTCGCTCCAGCCCGGAACATTCGGCGTACTGATCTGGGCGTAGACGATTCTAAGCAGCGATCCTCGTCGCTTTGCCTCATCGGCGGCCCATTTGAGAGCCAGTCGGGAGTGCTCCGAGCCATCGATGCCTACCACGATGGTCTGCTCCTCGCCTTGGTCGCGGTACCCATCATCCTCTCGCATGGTTTCTCCCTTGGATCGTAGACGGCCGACTAGCGGGAAGTGACTGCCACGAGGTCGGTGGTGCGGGCCCGGACCCACTCTCCAGGCGCGCGGCCCACGTCCTCAACGAAGCAGGAGCGGAGCGTCAACCTGCTCGAGCGGCGGTTCGCCGAACTTCGACGGCGACAGCTGTTGGAATGGGTCACGGCCCTCCCTCTTGCATTCGAGACATTCTGCTGCTGTCACTTCTATTGGATGCGGTCTGAGCCCAACGGGCCAGGGCCAAAGGTCACCCAAATCTGTCCGGTGTAGCTTGAGGGCTGGCCGGTCAGTGCACTAGTGGTTCGGGATGAGCCTCGTTCAGCAGGCACGGACCAGGCCACGGCCTCAGGGGTGGGCGGCGAGAATGCGAGCCAGGCCCGAACTAGTCGGTACGAATGGGCACTTCCCAAATCAGAAGGGTTCCCCCCGTCTGGGGTGTCTCAATCACCAGACTCCCATGCAGCTTCTCTGCCCTTCGTCTCATGTTGAGAAGTCCATTGCCTTCGCCGCTCGTACTCGGCTGGTCTTCGTCGACTCCCTGACCGTTGTCGAGCACCCGCAGTTGACATGACTCGACGTTCACAGTGAGGAGCACGCTGGCCCGAGAGGCACGGGCGTGACGACCGACGTTGGTCAGCGCCTCTCGTAGGGTGGCCACGAGGTTTTCCTCAACCTCCTCGGAGAGGGCAGTATCAACTGGACCGTCGATGGAGACTCCGATCTTGAATCCGACAAACCGGCGACAGCTCGTGGACCAGGGCACAAGCAGAGTCTCTCGGAGGTCTTTTTGCCAGTTGTCCTGGTCAAGAGCAAGTAAATCATGAGCAAGTCCAGAAAGCCATGGTCACTCACGTGTCGTCCTGCGTTCGCGACGTGCACACGATCCCCGCCTTTGACCAGGGAATACCCTCATCTGACCGGATGGCGCCCTGCTCAAGCGGGACTTCTCAGCCACCAGACCCAATGAGCGGCGGGTGGCCGACATCACCGAGTTCTCGACCGGGGAGGGCAAGCTCTTCCTCGCCGGCGTGCGGGGATCTCTGTGGCCGAGGGCTGGTCGGCTGGTCCAGGGGCAACCGACCGGCCAGCGAGCTGGTCATTCAAGCGGTCACCATGGCTGTGGCCCGACGTGAACCCGGCACCCCAGCTCATCCACCACAGCGACAAGGGTGCCAATACACGTCCCTCGACTTCACCAACCACCTTCGTGAGCTCGGCCTGGTTCCGTCCCATGGATCGAACGGCGACTGCTATGACGACGCCGCCATGGAGACGTACTGGGCCACCCTCAAGCGAGAGCTCAGCTGGATGCACGGATCCCTGCAGTTAGCGGCCGCGATCACCGATCCCATCCGAACGAAGATAACGCGAGCCTGAGCCGGCGATCAGCAGCACCCATGTCGTCGCTAACTGCCAGCATCATGGGTGTCGCCGTCGTCCGTGCGCCGCTTCTGACCGATCTTGACGGCATTGACGACCAATCTCACGACCAGGCCCAGGATGACCAGGTCCAAGACCATCTGGCACAGAACTATGGCTCGGGCAGCTTGTGTCTTGGCAGAGATGTCGCCGAATCCGACCGTGGTAAACACCGTGGCTGAGAAGTAGAGGCTGTCCAGCTTGGTCTGGCTGGTCCCGAAGGTCGCCGGATTGGCGTGGTTCATGACGTAGTAGATGGTGGCAAAAAGGACCAGGTAGGCAGGAACGATGAAGGCCAGGGCCTCGACGGCACGGAGGGTCGGATAGTCCGACTGGGTGATACGCCAGATCTGCCACCCGATCATGGCGAAGATGGCCAGCGCCAGGAGGATCAGCTCAATGATGGTGGCAGGCGACATCGCGTGATCCAGGGGGGCGATGAAGTAGGCAACGACGATCACGGCGACCGTGGCGATGGTTCGCCGGAACGCTCGTAGGACCAGCTTGCGGCGCTGGCGGCGGGGCAGCCCGTCGAAGGATGGGGCGGCCTCCTGGTGCGACTTCTCGGGAGCGGCTGCGTCAATCATTCGGAGTGACCTCTGTTCGTGCCGCCTGACCGGCGCTTCTGCTTCTTCTTCGCTCGGGAAGCGGGCTCAGCCACAGCTGGACGTATCCAGTCGTAGGCGTTGCCAAGCCGGTCGAGCAACGCCAGGAACTCGCTTCGTGCATAGTGCGAACTGTGGTCACCGCGCTCGTCCGCTCGCGTCGCGACCGCCCGCGCCGTCTCCTCGTCGGTACGGTAGAGCAGCACGCAAGCCCCGTGCGGGCCGAGTCCATCGAACACTTCGGCGAGTCGATCGGCATCCTGTCCCACGCCTGATTGTCGCTGGTGGGCTCGGTGCCCCGCGTTCGTCACCCCCTTGATGGCTGGCCCGATGCCTATGAGGCCCGCCATCACTATGGCTGCAAACTTACTCACGTTGGCCAAGATGCCGGTCGTCGTCACGACACGGGATTGGACGAGTCTGAATGAGCCATCCCCACTGCGAGTAACCACAAAGGCGGACGCGCTCCCCTTCAAGGCTTGGCGACGGAAGTTGTGACCGAGTGACGCCACCATGCGCTCGGCGATACGTCGGCTCTTGAAGCTGGCGACCACAACTGACGCAGAGCCCGCTGTTGGCGGATCAGCCTGGCCCGTCACTGAGGGCGTCGCTGGTTCGTCGACCATGTCCGTCCCCCTTCGACTGCGAGTGGCCATCCATCATGGCCCAACTGCTCTGATCTGGCCACATCAGCTTGTCCCAGAGAACTTTGAGGCCTTCTGGCCCTACTCGACGAATCGGCAACCAGGCAGTCTTACGGCAGACGACACCGATGGGAGTGTCGCAGCGACTGATTGGGAGGAAATGTGTTGCTTGCCTACAGCTTTCCACTGCTGAGCGTCTTTTGGAGCCTGCTGATGTTTGCGGGGTTCATCCTGTGGATCTTCATCGTCGTCTGGTGCTTCATCGACAACTTCCGTCGCCGGGATCATCATGGTGTCGCCAAGGCGCTGTGGTTCGTCTTCATCGTCTTCGTCCCCGTGATCGGCGTGATCGCCTACATCATCGCTAGGCCTGCGGCGGTAGATCTAGAGACCGTGGCGTAGCAAGGTCATCGGGTCCGGTGAGTCAATGGAACGTAACCGCGATGGGTCAAACTGGACTGAGCGGTGTTACAGCCAAGATCGCCGGTCCGATTGCAGCTGAGATTGCCCGAAGGACAGGCCGTCCACAAGCACAGATTCTGGCCCTAATCGGTGCCGGGTTCCTCGTGGTGTCACTGTTCGACTTCCTTCGAACCGTCGACGCGGTGATCGCTGCTGGGCGAACCAGTAAGCCACCCACAGGCACATCACCTGAAAGGCACTCAGGTCAGTTGCTCGGGCCGTTCGGCTGCGAGTGCAGTCCTGTGGGTGCCCCACCAAGTGGCGAAGCGCGGCATCGTGATCGCGATTCCAACCTGCCCGCGACGGGCCATCGGTAGCGGGTGCTCGCTATCCTTCCCGTGTGCGGACGCCCATCATGCAATCGCCGGATCCGACGTACGCGGAGTTTGAGGTGCACCGGACGATGATTCGCGACCGTGTGCGCACGGAGGCGTTCAAACGTGCGATTGAATCGGTGGTTCGCCCCGGCGACATCGTCCTAGACGTCGGAGCAGGAAGCGGCATTCTCAGCCTGTTCGCAGCTCGGGCGGGTGCTGCGCGTGTGTATGCGGTGGAGCAGACGACGATCGCCGTCCTGGCGCAGGAGCTGGCCGTTGCGAACGGGGTTGACGAGATAGTCCACGTCATCCAAGGTGACGCCTCGGAAGTCGAACCTCCAGAACGCGTGGATGTGATCGTCTCCGAGTGGCTTGGAGGATTCGGGATTGACGAAGGACTGCTCGTTCCCGTCATTGCAGCCCGTGACCGATGGCTGAAGCCGGGGGGAGCAATGATTCCCAACTCAGTCACGGCGTGGACGGCGCTTGTCGACGACCGCTATTTCGGCGACATGATTGGCTTCCTACAGGACAACCCGTACGGAATCAATCTTGATGACCTAGTCGAAAAGTCAGTCAACGAGATCCACTACTCAGGCATCCACCGCCACCTGGCGGCAGGAGACAGGCGCTCCGACGCGGGTCGGTTATGGACAACGGACGTTGACTCAGTCACGTTCGAGGAGGCGCGGAAGCCTCATGAAGCCGAGACGCAGCTGCACGTCCGCGAGGGCGGTACGGCCAATGCGCTCGCGCTTTGGTTCAGTGCCGAGCTCGCTCCTGGGATCTCGCTCTCCGTGGGACCTGGGGATCCACCAACTCACTGGGGGATGACGACGGCCCCGCTGGAGTCGCCCGTGAAGCTCACGCCAGGCACGGCGGTCCGTACCCGGGTCAGGAACACTCCGGCTCAGCCGGCCGGGACATGGACAAGTTGGGCCATTGCTCTCCCTGGTGCCGAATGGGAGGAGCACGACGAGCAGACGGTTTGGATTGAGATCGATGAGTGAGCACGGTCTGGGTCCTTGAACGGCTCTGATTAAGGGGGATCGGAGGTCGATACAGTCACGATTGACGGGACTTCAACGCAAATTGACTGACTCGGCGGTTCCGGCACGGCTGGCGTCCTCAATTTAAGCAACGGGGACCCACCATTCGGGTCCGTCGTCACCACCGCACGACCAAACCAAAGGTAACCAGCACGTTTGCGTCCTCACGGTGCACCATGAGCTATCTGTACAGGCCCCGACTATGATGTTGCCGAACGAGCCTCCGCTCAGAACCGTCCACTGCCGGCGAACACGGGACCAGTGAAGAACCCTTTCTCCAGGAACCGGTCGTCCAGCTCCGGAAACGCACCGGCCGACTCCCTGCTCTCGGTCATGCGGACACTCGGTCTGGGCTCGCTGCGGCTGAAGCTCGTCGTCTTCACCGTCCTCTCCCTCGTCGGCGGACTGAGCCAAGCGGTCGTCCTTGTGCTCGTCTCCGAGGTGGCCGTGGCCCAAGTCGATAAAGAGCACTCGGTCCATGCTTTCGGCCGCTCGTTCTCATCATCGAGCGCGATCCTCGTCGCCTTCGTGGCCCTGGCGTTCTTCTTCTCCACCAGCATCGTCGCCACCCTGGTCAGCACGTCGGTCTCGGAGCAGGCCCTCACCGTGACCCGCTCACGGATCGTCAGCGGCTTCTTCCAATCGAACTGGTCCCTCCAATCCACCGAGCGGCTCGGGCACATCCAGCAGCTCCTCACGGTGAACAGCATGGCTACCGCCAATGCCGTGGGGAACCTGTCGTCCGCCATCCAGTCGCTCCTGATGGTGAGCGGGCTCCTGGGGGTGGCCCTGGTCGTCGATCCGGTTGCCGCGATCGGCGTCATCGCCGTCGGCATCGTTCTCTCGCAGATCCTCAGGCCGCTCAATATGGGCAGCAGACGGGCAAACCGGCTGGTCTCCAAGGTCACGAGAGGCATGGCCACCCAGGTGACCGAGTACACACGGCTGAGCCGGGACTTCAGATTGTTCGGGGTGGAAGACCGGGCCACGAACACACTCCACACATCGATTGAGGATACGGGTCACGCGTTCCGCCGCGCTCAGATTCTCATCAACCTCACGCCCGTCCTATACCAATCACTGGCGCTTGCACTCGTCATCGCCGCCATCGCCTTCCTGTCCGGTGGCGGACACGAGAGATTCGCCGAGCTCGGGGCCATCCTCCTTCTGGTCCTGCGATCGGTCAGCTACGGCTCCTCCCTCCAGAGCGCCATCCAGGGCATCCGCGGCTCGCAGGGCATGCTCGAGGACGTTACGAGCGACCTCCGTCGATTCGACGAAGCTCGGGTCAGCTCCGGAGGGCGTGTGCCCGAGTCCTTCGAGGTGGACTTCGACTCCGTGGAGTACTCTTACGACGGCACGACGCTCGCCCTCCGTGACGTCACCATGCACATCCCGGAGGGAAAGGTCGTCGGTGTGCTCGGACCTTCCGGCAGCGGGAAGACGACCATCAGTCAGCTCCTGCTGGGCCTGCGCGAGCCCACGAGCGGTCGGGTCACGATTGGCGGCCAGGACGCAGTAGCGATCTCCAAGAGAGATGAGCGCAGCACGGTGGCGCTCGTTCCCCAGGAGCCAGTGCTCCTCCAGGGCTCGATCATCGACAACATCAAATTCTTCCGGGACTTCGAGGAACGAGAGGTCATCGACGCAGCGAGAGCGGCATACCTGCACGAAGACGTCGCCCGGATGACTGACGGTTACTTGACTCCGGTGGGTGAGGGGGGTGGCGCCCTGTCAGGCGGCCAGAAGCAGCGCCTCGCCATTGCACGTGCGCTGATCGGCTCCCCGAGCCTCATCGTCCTGGACGAACCGACCAGCGCGGTGGACGGACGCACCGAGAAGCTGATCCGCCAGACCCTCTCAGAGCTCAGAGGGCACGTCACCGTGGTCATCATCTCGCATCGCATCGAAACGACGAGGCAGTGCGACCTGCTTCTGGTCCTCAAGAACGGGATGATCGCGGATTATGGCGACCGGGACACGGTCCTCGCCGGATCGGCGTACCGGGACATCGTGTTGAGCGCAACCAGCTCGATCGCTTGATAGGCGTTTCAGTTCGAGGTACTGAAGCTGCCTAGGGCAATTCTCGGTGGCTTTGATCCGTTCCTAGCGTGTTGCACTGGGGCGGGACTCCGGCTCTGAGTCCACGCGTTGGGCCAACAGCTCTCAGCCGCGCAAGATGCGATGGGCGATTGAAGTTGGCAGGCGATAAGCGCTCCGCTCCAGGTGCTATGGGATAGCCTTCGGTCCAGGCTTCCATCGATACCGGGCGGTTATTGCCGTCAGCCCAGCCGCTGCCATTGGGACCTTTGCCCCTATGGCTGACGGATTGTGCACCACAGACTCTAGGGAATAAGGCCCCGCGCAGCTGGAGCAAAGGTGGTCGGTCTGAACCATGGTTGCCGAGTCACCATCGAGATGATCCATTGCTGAACGGATGAGCGAAACCCACAAAGGTGGGCCCGAGCCCTCGGAGGACGCCACCGTGGCGGAGGAGGAGGTTGAGCGCCTCCAGGCGGAGCGGGATGCTTTGGCCAGTGAGGTCGAACGGCTGAAGGCCCCACGCAAGCGGCGGGTCCGGCGAGGGGTCGTGGGCCTCCTGGTCGCCCTGTCCTGCATCTTGGTCGTGCTGTCCACCACGGTCGTGTGGGCACACCGGACCGTCCTCAATACGGACACCTTCGTTCACACCGTCGGTCCGGTCTTCCAGCATCCAGAGGTGGACGCTGCCGTCGCCACTCGAGCCACGGATCAGCTGTTCACCCAGCTACAGCTCCAGGCTCGCCTACGCGAGGCGCTGCCGGACAAGGTCAGCTTCGCCGCCGGTCCCATCACCAGTGCCACCAAGGGCTATGTCTCGGATCAACTGGCGAAGGTGCTGGGCTCCGACCGCTTCCAGACCATCTGGGTGAACACGCTCACCTCCACCCATGAGACGGTGGTCGCCGTGCTGCGGGGGCAGAGCACCTCGACGATCTCCACCTCGAACGGCTACATCGTCCTCAACACTGTCCCGGTGATCAATAAGGCTCTGGGATCGGTGTCCGTACTTGTCTCCAACCTCACCGGCAAGATCGTGACCCTGCCTACCATCACCTCGGCCGAGCCGCCGAAGCAGGCGGTGGACAAGCTGTCGAAAGCGCTCGGAGTGCGGTTGCCCTCCAACTACGGCCAGATCACGCTGGTGCGATCCACCAACCTCGCCGTCGCCCAGCGCGGGGTCAAGGCCTTCGACCGGTTGGCCATCGCCTTGCCCCTCTTCACCCTGGCATTGATAGCCGTCGCCCTATGGCTCTCGGTCGCCCGACGTCGAACCCTGGTCCAGCTCCTAGTCGGCAGCTCGCTGCTGCTGATCGTCCTGCGGCGTGTGGTGATTCACGAACAGAGTGCACTGGCCAATGGTGCCAACAACCCCCACGTCGCCCAAACGGTGCTCGGCGACCTCCTCCACGGATTCTTCGTCCTCACCGCCTGGCTCCTGGTCATCGCTCTCGCCGTCTTGGTCGTGGCCCTGCTGACCGGGCCCTACCGGTGGTCGGTGGCCCTGCGCCGGTTTGTAGTTGGGGTCTGGCGTCGAGGCGTCGAGGCTGTAAGCGGTGAGCGACGGGCCCGATCGGTGGCCTGGATGAGGTCGCACGCCGATGCCCTCCAGCTGCTGGGGGCGCTCGTTGCCGGAACACTCCTGCTCATCGTCAGCATCTCCTGGTGGAGCTTCCTGATCATCGGCGCGCTCTTGGCCGTCTACGAAGTCGTTCTTCAGTGGACCAAGGGTCGCCCGGATGAGGAGGCGCTGCCTGGACCCGAGGTTGGTGACCACGGGGAAGTGCCAACAACAGTCGGTGATTCCTGAGTCATCACGCCTCGTGTTGGCGTGCGAGGGGACCCTGGAGGATATGTCCCAGGCATGCATTGACGGCGCGTCGGAGTCAGTACTGGAGATGCCGTCTGTTCATACGTGGAGCAGCTTGACATTCAGGTGGTGAAATCGCTCGGCCAGGAAGAACCCGACGTGGGGCTAACGTCCCGTTTACTGAGCGCACTCCGTCCGGGCGACTGTCCGGCCGGTAATCCCGATTCGCGGTCGCGATGCCAAGTTTCCGGCCGGCTCAACAAGGACTTCAGCTCCGATGGCGCAGTCGAACATACGAATGGCGATCCGGGTGCCTCGCTCGCGCACCTTCGCTGAGCACGTCCTCGGATGCCCGCGAGTACATTGATCACTACGACAGCCAGCCACCGGCCTCACGGATTACTCGGCCAGCTACCGCCTCAGCCGAACGGCACTTCCCGCCGGTCCACTAGGCCGCCGACTCCAATCCGAGATGTCGACTGACAGTGGAGGTCAGATGTACCCAATGAAAGGGCACACTCGCCGAATGGGGATGGCCGTGCTCCTGGCGGCTGGGCTGACGTTCGCTGGATGCGGCGGTTCAGGGTCGGAGCTTCCTTCTGGGAGTCGCCCGACCGCCTCCACTGGGAGCCCCTCGGCCAGCAGGCCGACTTTGGTTCCGCCTACCACCTTGGCCCCCACGACAAGCACCGAGCGCCCGCCTATAGCGACCACGACTCCCAACACATCGCCGTCGGCAACGACATCGTCCTCGTCGACGCCTTGGGGTTGGATCATCGGAGGAGTCGTCGTGGTGGCGGCCCTCGTGCTGGCCCTCGTGCTGTTCCTTCGTGCCCGGTCTCGGCGAGCAGCACGGACCGCCTGGTCCCGGGCCGCTCGGCCGGCTGTTCAACAGGCAGCCTCTGCCAGAGACCTGCTTCAAGATCCCGACGTCCGAGAGACATTTGAGGGTCGGGAATCAGTCGACGCCCAAGTGGAGCGAGCCGCGAAGGCGCTCGATCAACTGCTCGCCACGGCTCCGGACGATGCATCGCGGCTTACCACTTCCGCGACAGCCTCATCACTACGGGGCCTCATGTTCGCCTTTGAGGCCGAACGACTGCTGCGATCGGGCGACCGGCCTCCAACGGCTGTGCAGTTGGCGGACGCCGACGCTACGAAACGTGCACGGTCTCAGGAGCTCGACTTGGCCCTGGATCGGATGACAGCCCAGGTCGGCACCGAAGAAGGAGGGGATTGATCGGAACACGAGAACGCTCGAGTGTTCAGTTCCGACGGCCGTTCACTGCTTGAAGAGTCGTTGCGAACGTGCGGGTACTTACGCTACGGGCCACACCTCACGCGTTCGGTCGCGACGCATCTCCTCCTCGGGGACTTGCCGTCATTCCGATGCCAATGGGTACGGTCACCGACTGTCCCCAGTTGCGGCATCCGGAGATGGATGGTAGTTAATCGGATACTGCCTGGAGAGGAGGCGGCCAAGGAGGGGGTGGGGAAATGCGCGCCGACCGTAGTGCCAGTCGGATGCCTATCGGCGCCGAATCATTTAGGGGAGCGAGCCGGACGCGCCGAGACTGGCCCGTGCCCGGAGGCAAGGCAACAGGGCCGAAGTCGTCCCAGCCGACGTTTAAACCCCTGTCTGTGACGCCCAAGTACACGCTGTCTACCGCGGCACTACGTCCCGAGCAGCACCCCGTTCTTCCGCCCACTGTCGAACTGACGATCCGAGTCATTGCGGCGTGCCACCACGACGCGTTTCCGGTCGAGGTCCTAAGGGCTACGGGGACTGTCGTGTTCGACACTTCTTCGCCTGGCGACAATGAGGACGCGTCAGTCAGCCAGCTCCACGAAAGAGGAACGCCCATACCAGCCGACTACACCTACGCTCCTAAGATCAATCCGGGTGAGTCGAGGGAACTCGCCTGGACGTTCTTGGCCCAGGTCCCGTGCGAGGACGGCACGGTTGGCCGATATGAGATTCCAAAGTGGGCCACGGCGAGGGATGTGGTTCTAGTCGATTCCCACCATCGAAAGCACCCTGTGGGCGAGGTGGACTGCGGCCCCGTGCTGAATGGCCGCCCGACAGACTCTTAGTCGTCCGGCACGGGCGGCGATCTGCTGATATGACGAGCACCATCAGCCTCACGCTTCATTGCGACCACAACAAATGGGAGCATCTGCGTGTCGCTGATGGCCCCAGGGCATGACACTGTGCTGTGGGCGGCGTGATCCCGCTGTAGCCAGGTCCATCGGCACCGAGCACGTAACCCAACTCCAGGCGAAACTAGTCGCCTGCCAAGAACATCGATCGGCACGATCCCGGCGGTGAGCCTTCGTTGATATGGACCTTCTCCTCTGGTCGATCGCCAAAAGGACGATCACGCTGCACAGAGGAGGTGATGGTTATGAGAACCGTGATCGTTTATGAGTCCATGTACGGGAATACCCACTTGGTGGCCGACGAAATTGCGGGAGTGGCTCGCGCGTTCGGTGAGGTCGAGCTTGTCCCCGCATCGAGAGCAGCGCCAAGGACTGTTGACGGCGCAGACCTGGTGATCGTTGGCGGGCCAACCCACATGCATGGTCTGTCTCGGACCATGACTCGGCAAGGAGCCATCTCCGACGCCGCCAAGCGCACGGACCTTGATCTTGATCCCGATGCTGAGGGCGTTGGGCTACGGGACTGGTTTGAGCAGCTGGGAGACGACAATCACATTCCGGCGGCGGCATTCGATACCCGCCTTCACGGGCCGTCAGCCCTGACTGGCCGCGCATCGGCCGGGATCAGTCGAAGACTCCGACATCATGGGTTCCAAGAGGTCATCGGACCTGAGAGTTTCTTCGTCGACAAAGACAATCACCTGACCCAAGGAGAGGCTGAGCGCGCGCGCAACTGGTCGAAGTCGGTGTTTGACCGACTCGGTTGCCGACGGATGAAAACCGAACCCAGCCCGGCGGTGGAGAGTCCGACCTGACCTGGTCCTCAACTTCTGGCCTCCGATTGTCACGCTGCCATCGCCAGGGCGATCGGGGTGAGCCGCAAGATTGTCTACCGATACCTGGCAACGACGTGATCTGCTCGCGACAGGCCGCAATCGGGGTTGCCGCCTCGTTGCTACTGCCCCACCGATCTGGCGATCGAGGGCTGGTCGACGGACCATCAGGGTGTGAAGCAGTTCGACCGGCCCTCGTTCAGTCAACGCAACAGAGCCCCAGGACGTTGTTGGCTGTCGGGCGCAGTATCTAACGGTAGCGAGGGCCGATCACAGGGACGACCTCACCGCCATGCCCTGTTGGCAATCGCTTCGATGACACCAAGCACGATCACCACGATCATGGCGTTGCGACCGCCTTGGCTCAGCCAGATGGACCATTCGCTACTTTGGGCCGACTCGTCGTCACCTGCCGTCGGCAGATCACCCAAGAGTCCCCACGGGTACTCCGAGGTCAGCATCGTGAAATATCCCCCAAGGCGCAATTGGAAACGGATCACTGCACGTGTTGCCTCGTAGAGTGGGATCGGCAAGCTGCCAGTGAAGGTGATCATGGCCCAGCTGCCCACAGAGATGAGCCACAGGCCGGCGCCAACCACCGAGCCGACGATGGCTGCAGGTATCACCAAGAAGATTCTGAACAAAACAGCTAGACGGTTGAGCGGAGCACGCGCAGGGATGGAGATCTGGATCGGGTAGTTGAGATCTTCATCGAGGGAGAAGGGCGGGTAGATGTCGGTCAGAAAGTAAAGGTAGCCATTGACGCGAACCCCCCATCGAAGGGTACCGGAGAGGAACTTCTCGGCGAAGTCAGGCAGTTCGCCGATGAACAGGGCTCCGAGCCATCCGACGACCGCCACGAAGAAGGCCCCGATGTAGACGAAGGCCAATACGACCAATTGGGGGATCACCCAGATCAAGCGCAGGGCAGCCGTGAGGCGATCTCGGTCCACCGGTTGGATCGAGCGAAAGTTGATCGGACGAGGTGTGGCGCTCGGTGCGGTTGGATTCATCGTCACGGGCTTCCGCCCTCCCTTGACCAGTTGGTCAGATGGTACTCCAGGCCTCGCTCGCAGCCGAGAGAATCTTTGCTAGCGGAGTGGTCCGCTGCTACCTACCCCCGACCGATGCTCCTATGGACTGTCAAGCGCCAATGTTTCATCGATCAGTACCCCTGCCAGCGGATTCTCAGCTGGTGACGGAGGGCATTTGTCAAGGCGTGTTCCCGACGGTTACCCGACCATCTCGAACATCCGTTGCCGTTCTGCGGGCGCGGCGTTCGACGCGAACTCATCGAGCTTGGCCAAGGCGGAAATCAGCGCCGTTACAAACCTGCCCTGCAGCTCTACAACCGTGCCCCTGTCGGGGTGCCCATCGAGTCCCTTCACAAGATTGAGGCGGGAGGCGTTTACCCAAGCCAGGACATCAGGAGCGCCCTGCCACTCCATTTCGGTCCTCATGCCGGTCACCAGGTGACGAATCCAATCGAACGGCGTATGGGGCCACGCGTTTGGTCGGCAGAGTCGATTCTTCTCTGCAGCCGATCGTCCTGACGCTTCGACGAAGCCGATCAGCCCTGCGGAGAGGCTGAGACTGACCCGCGTGATGGGTTGAAGGACGATCCTGTGGTCGGTGAAGATCGCCCTCGGCTGGTTGTCGCTCAATCCAGCCGACGCGCAGTGGATGTGCAAGTGATCGGGACTGGTCGGCATCGATCCATGCTCGAGCGTGATCACATCCGGGTCGATCCGCTCCACATGTCCGAGTCTGACCACGTTCTCGATGCGTCGCAGCTCGTCGAGCTCTCCAAGGCTCGCGGTCGCGCCCTTCAGCACCGACGGTCGGGTGGACCGGTCAATGCGCAACATCACCTGGCAGGCTTCCAAGCGCTCGAAGACCTGCTCGATCGAGCCGCACTCTGCGACCGCCTCCAGCTCTCGGACCACTCCGTCGAAGGTCAGAACGACGCCATCACCTGGCTGGAAGAAGGCCCGATTCAAGATCCACGAGTCGCGAGGACGGACCCAGGTGATGTCGTGGGGAGCAGCTCCTTGATCGAGCAACCAGCCCGCCGCGTCCATGGCCGTCTTGCCCCCACCGATGATCACATAGCCAGCCGGGGGGTTTGTGACACTCGTGAGTGCGCCGACTGGGATGCAACTGACTCCGTCGGAGACTGCAAATGGTGGTGGGTCAATGGCGGGAACGCGAGATGCCATATAGGTGGCGTCGACGAGGCTGCGCCGCACTAACACACCTGTCTCCGCGCCGGTCAATCTGGATCGGAATCGTCGGTCGCCGAGGTAGTCACACATCGGGAAGAAGTGGACCCGACCTGATGGCAATAGTCGGTCACGCATGATCTGGTCGTAGTAGAAGCAGATCTCCGTTCCACTGGCTCGCTCGTAGAAGCCAGCGTCTCTCCCGCCGGACTCGATTCGGTCCCGCCCGAGCGGAGTCGAATTCACGCCGTAGTTCATGGACGGCTGGTGCAACTGGACGAATGGATAGGAATCGAGCCAGTGGCCACCGGGACGGTGGTGCTGATCGATCACCACGATGTCGGCGTCGGAGTTCTCGATCAGGGTGTCGATGAACCCCATCCCGAGTGCCCCCGCTCCGACAACGAGATAGTCCGTCTCGATCTCCGAACGTCCACCCACCGAACTGAAAGTTAGTCCAAGTCCTGCACAAGTCCAAGGGGTTTCGAGCACTCGACGGACCCGGACTTCTTCCGAGCGTGGATCTGCCGATCTTGGTCCAACCTGGGCGGAGTTCCTCCGTTCCCAGGCATGACGGAGCCAGTTGACGGAGGGAGCGGTGCGGCCGGTGACGGTTGTAGTGGGCGATGCACTCGACCAGATGATACGGACACTTTCCGCTTTGCAGACCTCGTCGAAGCTGGAAATCAACTTGGCGTCGCGGTAACGGATCAAGCAGATCGGGCGAGCAGACGGCACACCGTGTCTGGGCACCTGCCCGATGCGTGTGCCCTGAACGTCGATCAGGGCGCTCCTCTCAACATGAAGGTGATCGGCGGGCACTCTCCGGCTTGGGCCACGCCCACGACCTCGAACCCGTGACGCTTGTAGAAGGAGAGGTTGCGTGGATTCGGGGTCTCAAGGTACGCAGGCAGATGGCTCGTGTCGACGATCCCGAGGCAGTGGTCCATCAACTCGCCGCCGAGCCCCTTTCCCTGCAGAGCTGGGTCGACCCCAAACCACGGGAGATACCAATGCGGATACGTGGGGTGGGCCACGTCCATCTGTTCGAGGACGGCGAAGGTGTCGTCGTGCTTGTCCGGTGAGGCGGTCTCGGTGAGCACGGAGGTGATGGCGTCGCCGTCTGGTTGGGCGCCGGGTGGCAGCCAGAGTGCGACCGCGGAGCATTCGCCAAGACCCCAGACGGTCTGTTCGTCGAACGCCCGGCCGCCGAACGAAGCCAGAAACCGCGGGAAGTGCGCCAGGTACTCCGACAACTCGGGATAGAGCCAGCGCTCGACCGGGTCGTCCGTGAAGGCTGACACCAGGGTGCGATAGGCCTTCGCCTCCTCCGCCTTGGGTATCGGCCCAAACGGCAACCCACTCATGTCGAGATTCCTCGGTGCGAGTGCATACACGAACTCCTAGTCGAGTTCCAGGTCAGTCCGGTCGTCCTCAATGTGATACCGATCGGACGGTGGTGCTCGCGGCCGTTGGGTCGTACTCGGCCTCGACGCCGAGCCGTCGGCGGACCGCCCTCCCGGCCATCTCCAACATCGCCGGGTCGCTGCTCATCACGAAGCTGGCGTTGGCCGCCAGAATGATCCCGTTCAGCTCAAAGACGAGGAGCGTGAGGTCCTCTCCTGGAGGCAGTTGTCCCAGTTCCTGCGCCTTCTCAGCGAACCCAAGGATCAGGCCGATGAAGGACAGCTGGAACACGCCGATCCGCTCCTTCACCGGACCAGGACGCGTCCCCATCTCGAGGACCGCACCCGCGAAAAAGCAGCCACCGGGGAACGTGCGGCGCCGAAGGTGGTCGAAGAAGAAGTCGCAAAGGGCGACCAACTGTGGGAGACCCTCCGATGCCGACATCGCCGGCTCGATCACCTCGAGGTGGAAGATGCGGTCCGCCTCCTCGATGGTGGCCAGCTGCAGCTCCTGTTTCGACCCGAAGTGCGCGTAGAGCCCGCTCTTGGAGATCCCGAGCGCCTTGGCCAGCCCACCGATGCTCAGCCCCTCGAGGCCCTCGACGGTGGCCAGCGATACGGCTTCGAGGAGGATCGCCTTGCGGGTCCGCAACCCGTCCTCGCGCTGCTTTCGGACCGGATGTTGGTCAGATTTCACTGGCACTCCTTGACATCTCGTACGATCGTTCGTACTCTCTTAACTTAGGACGATCGTTCGTACTTTACCACAGACGGGACGGTCGGGAAACGATGCGCCACGGCGGACTCGAGGTGCGAAGGTCCGAGCTCGAGCCCCGATGTCGTCTCCATTCCCGCCGGTGATTCGTGCGCTCTGTCGCCCGTTTGTGCCGCCACGGCGCGCAACTGTGACGCGCTGGATGGTAACGACCGACACAACAAAAGGGAGACAAGCATGAGCTCGACGCAAGTGACCATTACAACCAAGTGCTCCCACGGATGAGCGCTACGCCAGCGGTGCAAGCCCTCGCGGCGTGGGGCACCTACGACCGGGACGACCCGTTCCCACTCTTCGACGAAGTTCGCGAGCTGGGTGCCGTGCACCAGGTCACGCTGGTCGACGGGCACGACGCCTGGCTTGTGGTCCGCTACGAAGAAGCGCTCGCCGCACTCAAGGATTCGCGACTGTCCAAGGACATGCATGCGGCGTTCGCCTCGGGGGCGGGCGTGGTCGCCGAGGGCCTCCCCGGTCCGGCGTTCGCTCGGCACATGCTCAGTGTCGATCCGCCTGATCACACCCGGCTGCGCCGTCTGGTCTCTGGTGCCTTCTCGCCCCGCCGGATCGAGGAGCTTCGGCCGCGGGTACAGACCATCGTCGACGACCTCCTCGACGACCTTGCCGCCCTCGGACCTGATGGCCCGGCCGACCTGATCGCCGCCTTTGCGTTCCCGCTGCCGTTCACCGTCATCTGCGAACTGCTTGGCGTGCCTGAACCCGACCGGGCCTCGCTGGGTCGGGGTCTGACTGCGTTGCTCGTCCCGACGACTACACCCGCCGAATACGCCCGTGCCAAGGAGGCATCTGATGCAGTGGTGGCGATGCTGGGCGCGCTGGTCGAAGCCAAGCGGGCAGCGCCAGGCAGATGATCTCGTGAGCGGATTGATAAGCGCCCGCGACGGCGACGAGTGTCTCGACAGCCAAGAACTGCTCTCGACCATCTTCCAGTTGATTGTGGCCGGGCACGACACAACCGCCAGTCTCATCGGCAACAGCGTCGTCGCCCTGCTCACCAATCCGGCACAACTCGCCAAGTTGCGGTCAGACCCCACCAGGCTGACGGCGGCGATCGAGGAGTTCCTGCGCTACGACGCCCCGGTTCCGCACTCCACCTTTCGCTACGCGATCGAGCCGGTTGAGCTCGGTGGACAGACCATCCCCGCCGGGGCGCAGGTGATCATCTCCTTGGCGGCCGCCAATCGCGATGCGCACCGGTACACGGACCATGAGCGCTTCGACATCGAGCGGACCCAGGCCCGTCACCTGGCCTTCGGGCACGGCATCCACCACTGCCTCGGCGCCGTGCTGGCCCGAATGGAGGGCCAACTGGCTATCGGCTCGCTGCTGCGCCGGTTTCCCCAGCTCGTCCTCGCCGTTCCGAGGAGCGACCTGCACTGGGGTCACGGTGACGGACTCGTGCTGCGCGGCCTCTCCGAGCTGCCCGTCCTCCCCGGCCCCGCCCTCTCGAGATAGCCGGAGTGACAGTCGTAGAAACCCATTGCGGGGCGCGCAAATGATGCCGAGAGTAGGGCGGACCACTCTCGCGGTCACGTCCTCCAGGAGAAAGTCGCAGTCCGAGATCAAAGCACCCGGATGAGGTTCTTGGCACCTAGAGCGCCGACGAGGTTGCCCCAGGTTGCCCATCGAGAGCCTTGCAAGTCCGTCGAGGGTCGCGAGCGACACGGCCCTGCACACGATCGCTTCGCGAATGCGTACCCCATCAGCGCGCTGCTTTCGTTGGTCCGGCATATTGACAAGATAGCACGACCGATCGTATAGTATTTCTATAGCACGACCGATCGTGCTTACTGCTAGAGCTCTGAAAGGAGCAGCCATGATGCAAGTCCTTCACCGCTCCCCCAACCCGCTCCCAGTCGAAACGGTCACGGAGGGGTCGCCGGCCATTGACCGTTCCGCTCCCGAATGTCCTCACGTGTTGACGATCAAGGTGGCTGCGGAGACCCCGTCGCGTCCCCAGCGAGTGCTCGAGGCTGCTCGCGACTTTTCGGATCGGCGTGCTGACGTGTGGCCGAATGTGAGGGCGAGGCACCTCGAGGTACATCAGCGGGGCGAGAACTTCGCCGAGGTAACGGAGGGGACCTGGGTCGTCGGCCTCTTCTGGGAGCGGAACCTCTACGAGTGGTCAGAACCGGGATCGGTCAAGGCGACGGTCATCGACTCCAACATCTTTCAGCCTGGCAGTACCTGGGAGCTCCGGGCCACCGCCCGCGACGGCGGAAGCAAGGTGGAACTGGTCATCCACCGCGGCTTCCGCAGCGGTCCGAAGGGCAGGATCGCCAGCGCCGTCCACCACGCAGTCGGTAGTTGGGTCTGGGGCCGGTTTCTTCGGAGCGCCCTCGATGCTGTCGAGAAGCAGACTGCCTAGCCCTGTCCGACGCTCGGCCGAAACATCGGCAGAAGTCAACACAATCAACGCTCGCGTTCGCTGTCGCGGATGACAAGGCGCCGACCATCTGAGGAAAAGCGATGACTGTTCTTTACGAGAAGGATGAACCTGCAACGTTCGACAGAATGGCTACAGCCACCGTGATGCCCATGGCCAGCGTCCCAACCCACGGCATTCGCATCGACGTCAACGAGCTGTCCCGGCAGGTCCGGGTCCGCAACCGAGGCGAGCTGACGCTCCTCGACGCCGTGTCGTTCTCGATCTCGGCTGGTGAGCTCGTGGCGATCGTCGGTCCCAGCGGTGCCGGCAAGACAACACTGCTGGAAGCGATCGCCGGCGTAGCCCCGGCAACCACGGGATCGGTGCGCCTCGACGGCATTGACCTGCACGCCAACCCGGGCACGTTCCGGAGCGTGCTCGGCTACGTGCCGCAGGACGACATCATCCATGCCGACCTGCCCCTCCAACGCATGCTCCGCTACGCCGCGCGGCTTCGGCTCCCGTCATCGACAACCGCGGCCGAGGTCGACGACGCCGTCCGTGACGCCATCGACGCCGTGGGCCTGACCGAGCAGACCGACGTCCGGGTCGGCTCGCTGAGCGGCGGGCAGCGCAAGCGCGCCAGCATCGCCGTCGAGCTGCTCACCGATCCGCACGTCTTCTTCCTGGACGAACCGACCTCCGGCCTCGACCCCGTCACCAGCGCGGAGCTGATCGCCCACCTGCGCCAGCTCGCCGACCGGTCAGCGACGGTCGTGTTCACCACCCACTCGGCCGACGACCTCGCCGAGTGCGATCGCATCGTGTTCATGACCCGAGGTGGGCGAGCTGGCTTCGTCGGCACCGTCGACGAAGCGTTCGAGCAGTACGGCGTCAGCTCCGTCCCCGAGCTCTACCGCCGCCTGGCCGACCCGGACGGTACCACCCACGCAACCGGCACGGCCGCTACCGCAGCGGCGCCCGACGCCGGTCCCCGAGACGTGAACAGGCGACCAGTGGCGAGCGGGCTCACCCAGTGGGGTGTCCTCACACGCCGGACTCTCGAGACACTCGTGCGCAACCGCTTGACCCTGGCGATCCTGGTCGGGTCACCAGCGCTGGTCGTCGGCATGTTCGCCATTCTCTTCCGGCCCGGCGCGTTCGACTTCCAGGACCCGAGTCCGAGCTCGATGGTGATGATCGGTTTCTGGGTCGTCTTTGCCGCCTTCTTCTTCGGGCTCACCTACGGCTTGCTCCAGATCTGCACCGAGCGAACCATCCTGCGCCGCGAGCGCCTCGTCGGCCTGCGGCTCGGCGCGTACGTGGCCTCGAAGGTGACCATCCTCGTGCCATTCCTCGCTCCTCGTGGTTGTGGCAATGCTGGGCGTGCTTCGCCTGTTGGATCGCCTTCCCGCATCGCCCCTTTCCACATACGCCTCGATGGGGGTCGGCCTGCTGCTCTGCGCGGTCGCGGCCCTCGGCCTCGGCCTGCTCACCTCCGCCACGGTCAGAAACGTGGCGCAGGCGACGCTCGCCCTACCGATGTTGTGCTTTCCCGCCGTGTTGTTCTCGGGTGCCATCCTGCCCGTCAACCTCATGGCGCGGGCCGGCGCCGGCCCTCAGCGCGGTGATCCCGTCGCGCTGGGCCTTCGAAGCCATCGGTCACGACCTCGGGGCGCGGCGGATCCTCGCTCAGGGCGGCTCGCCACTCGGGCCTCCGCTGCTCGCGTCCTACGGCCACGGCCGGCACACAGCCCACCGGCACCTACTGGCTAATCCTCGGAGCGTTCGCGGTCGTGTTCCTGGTCGCCACTTGGGGTGTGCTCGTGTGCAGCACACGCAGATCGAGCCACTAAGCGCCCGCCCCGGCTCCACGGCCCCTGCGTTTTCTTGAAGTGCACGGCGCTGTTGCATTGAGCGCGAACCTGGCCCGAACCTCGGGGTCCGTGCCAACAACCCCGTTCAGTGACGGCCGAGACACGAAGCTCAACGGCTCCAGGCAAGTGCGCGCCCACATGCAAAACAGTGCCGGTCTGGCTGACCCGCCTCATTGACGGAAGCCGCCGGACTGCCACGTAGCCCACTGCTCGGGCTGGTTCACCGCCACCGCTGTCAACTGGCTGACCGGCCCACTTAGACGGCGACCGGCCGGACGTCCCTGACGTCCGTGACACGGAGCATGTTGAGGAAGTGCCCCTGGCCGGGCCGGACGACGCGGAACCATTCCGTCTTGAGCAAGTGATGGAAGACACCGGCTGGCAATCCCATGAAGGTCGGTGCCTCCAGCAGTTGGCTCGAGTGAGCGGACACCGCGGCCAGCTTTGTTTCGAGTTGCTCCGTCACATCCACGGTCGCAAGAGCGGGCCCGTCTTCCACTCCCAACTGCTCTGCCAGTACCGACGGCCAAAGGTGTGAGACCAGGCCGCGTCCCACCAACTCCGCTCGGAGCCGGCGGAGGGCACTTCGGTCGAGCGTGGACTCGTAGTGCTCACATGATGTGCCCTCGACACTGCGGACGGCGATCTCGTGGACTTGTACATGATCGATGTGCCCATAGATCCCGTTGTCGTCGTAACTGGTGAGCGCCACGGCATCCTCCTCGACGAGGATTCGTCGGACCGCAGCGGCCACCGCGTCTACGTGTGCGGAGGCCAAGGTGCCCGGCCGTAGGGATCGGGCTGAGGCGATGCCGGCCGTCGAGTTGCTCCCATAGGGTTCGTCGTAGCCGGAGTCGCCATAGCCCAGGAACTCCACACGCTCCACGCCGAGGACATGCGCTGCGGCCAGGGTCTCTGCACGTCGTTGCGCACCGAGATCGGCATCTGTCCCACCACGGCCCGAGCCCTTGTCGCCCTCGGTGGCCACGATCAGCACGACTCTCCATCCGGCCCGGACCGCCCGCACGATCGTGCCGCCGGTGAAGATGGCCTCGTCGTCGGGGTGGGCATGCAATGTCACGAGGACCGGTCTCACAGCCGTACCACCTTCCTGTCCAACCACGTTCGCCAGGCCTGGAACCCGCCCTCCAGGTCGCCGGCATTGACGAAACCTAGGTCGGCCAGCGACGCTGCAGCCAAGCTCGAGGCGGAGCCCTCAGCGGAAGCCACCACGATCCACTGGCCGTGGTCACGGACCTCGGGCAAGCGGTGAGCACCAAAGGGGTCGAGCCGCCACTCAAGCTGTTTCCGCTCTACCACGACAGCTCGGTCAAGTTCGCCCTGGGCGCGACGCTGCGCCTCGGGGCGGATGTCGATTATGAGGCCCCCGTCCGCCCACACCGCGCCGAGCTGGGCCGGTCGCACCCGGCGGATGCGTCGTCGTGCCTCTGCGACCAGGTCATCCACGCGCTGGGTCATCCGACCAACAGCCCTTCGCGGTACTCCTCGGTGCGGACCGCCACCAGCCTGCGCCGGTTACTCCAGTCGAAGTAGGTCATCGCGTGGAGGGCGGGCGAGAAGACGTGGATGCTCAGCGCCGGGCCTGGTCCGCGGTTCACGAGGTTGTGGACGTCTCTCGGGCCGAAGACAAGATGGCCCCCTGTCGGGATTGACCTCGAGGTAGCGCCCAGCTCGCCGGCACCGGAACGGACTGACGTCTCGACCAGTGTCCCCGAAACGACCACAACTGCTCCTGCGGACCCGCCGTGATCGTGGAGCTCGATGCTGTCCCTGACAGGCCACGCGACCACCCATGCTTCGAACCTGTCAGTGGCAGCGATGGTGCGCCAGCACCGCTCGGACGGGTTGTCCAAGCCCGGCCACGACATGGCCGAACCGGCGAAGCCCTGAGCCATGGCCAAGAGGTCGGCGGCCTCGAGAAAGCGTCGACGCGGTGAACGCCACGTGAGCTTGGCGGTCGGCAAGGGGGCGACGGTCATGGCTCTCCTCCCACGGAGACGTGCGGATACCGTTGTCTAATCTATATAAATACGATCGGGTTAGTCAAGAACTGGTTCCAAGCGAGACCGTGTGGGGCCAAAACACCTCATCCGTCGCCGTGAACGGGGATTTCACGTTTAGTTGTGTTAACAACAACGTGGGAACTCGAGACCCGTAGCGTAAGAAAATGGCTCCGATCTGGACGCAGTCGAGCCAGGTGGACCTGGTTGTGGCGGAAGCCCACCAACCAACCACACCAACCATCACCACTACCTAGCCAACCAACCAGCACCAACTTCGATCGCGACCTCTTTTGAGACCGGCCAACGCGTTGTCTTCGGATCGGTCGACGCTGGTGGAAGACCAATCGGGCAGCCGTCCTGTGACCTGCGACAGGATGTCAGCGGGACCTCAAGGGGACGCATCAGACACTCGAATCGGCCATCATGGATAGATGACGACCGACGGTCAAGAATCTGAGCCCCCATCGATCGACGAGCAACTCGGGTCGCCCGCTATGTCAGTCGGGCTTGCCTGGCTTGGCGGGATCGCTATCGGGACTCTCGCCCTCTTGGTGATACGTAGGCGCCGCCACAAGCGGAGGCGAAATCGTGCAGCGAAACAGTCCGCTCCGACCCAGGAAGCACCCTCTGCCGCCTGACACCTTCCTCATCGGTCCCTCGGCCGATCTTGACGAGGTTCCGAACAGCGGTTCCAGTGCCCGGCCGCCAGCGAGAGTGACTCACTCCACATCACGGGATCGCCCACTCCTGACCCTTTGGCTCGATACATCGCGACGTCCGCCTTGGCGAGCACTTCCGCGGTGCTCGCTGCATCAACGCAATGCACGACGCCCACCGACGCTGACACCGGAAATCTGAGCGTCCCGGCCGAGAATTCCCAGTGCATGGAGCGTGCCAGCCGCTCCGCCAGCGCCATCGCCTCTGCAGGAGTCGTGACGTTCCGACAGACCGCCACGAACTCGTCTCCGCCCAAGCGTCCCACGATGTCCCCGGGCCTCACCGCCTCGCTCAAACGGCGAGCCGCGTCGACGAGCAGGGCGTCACCTCCTGCGTGGCCGAGCAGATCGTTTTGAGCCTTCATGCGGTCGACATCGACAAATGCCACAGCCATTTGCTCGTTCTCGTGCAACGCATGTTCCAGGCCCTCGATGGTGGCGGCCCGATTGAGCAGGCCGGTCAACGGATCCGTGCTGGCCCTTCGCTCAAGGTCTTCCGTGGCTCGCGTCAGGTCAGTCACATCCTCAATTGACAGCACAATGCCCGCCGGACCTTCGGAGTCCTGGGCCAGACCTCGCATGACGATTCGCAGGATGGGACGAGCCCGTTCGGCCTGGTTCACCACCGTGAGTGCTGCTTCGCTGGCTGTTCCCATGATCCGTATCAGTTCCTCCCGAACTGCCTTGCTGTCCCCTTTGTTGAGGCGCGAAGTGGGGATCGCATCCATATGGATGCCGGCGTCTATGCCGAGTAGCACCTGGCAGCGGGAATTCGCATAGGTGACCGCACCGTCTGCGGCGATGTAGGCCACACCGAGCGAGAGTCCCTCAGCCAGCCGACGCAATAGCCGCTCTCCCGAGCGGACGAGTCGGATCGCGCTCATTTCAGACTGGCCTGTTCCGACTTCGGTGAGATCGTCCGCTGCTCTGTCTAGGGTGATCAGCGAACAGCAGACACAACCGTCGAGATCGAGCCGGTTCTCGTTCGTCGCCTCGACGTTCATCCATGAACCATCGCTGTGACGGTGTCGGTATCGCAGCACCTGGGTCGAGCCTGGCTCCTCCAACATTGCCATCCACTGATTCACTACGTAGTCATGATCGTTGGGGTGGATGTAGTCGAGTGACCTGGCTCCAACTAGGGCTTCGGAATCCCAACCGAGCATCTCACGGATCGAGCCCGAGCAGGCCAGAATGCCCCCAAAGCCGTCTTTCCTCATGGAGACGGCAGTCACCTTTGAGATCTCCGGATCCACACTTGCTCTATCGGCAGATCCCAGAGTCGCCTGAACAGAGAAAGGTCTGGCCGACTCGTCCCGGTGGGCGCTGGAAGCGGATCGGAAATGGCCAGACCAGCGAGGAAGTCAGCAACGATCTCGGATCGTTTCGCCCGGACAGCTCGGGCAAGTTTGGGTGATGCCTGGTGACGGGCCTGAGGAGGGACGCACTGACCAACGCTGTCTCACCCCAATCTGATCGAATCGTCGTCGGAATCGACGGGTCGGGTTCCTCGATGCTCGCCCTGGATTGGACCATCCATACGACCAGAACTGATGCAAACCTCCGTTCTGGTCGTGATGGCCTGGCACCCACCTCTCGTGCTGGGATGGGGCATGGCACCGCCCCCCTACATTCCGGATGAAGATCGGATGGCCATCTGTTCGGGTTGGGTCACACGAGCGTTGGGCCCTTTGGCCCTGGTCGTTGACAAACGATGAGCGGATCCTTGGTATGTGTTCGCTCATGAGGGAACTCACGTGCTCGGGGACGAGGAGTGTCGGCGGTTTCTGGAGACCGAAATACTCGGACGAATCGCACTCAGTGTCGGAGCGCTCCCAGCGGTGCTCCCCGTCCTGTACTGGCTCACGGGCAACCGGCTGGTGTTTGCGGTTGGAACCGACGCGCTGTATGAGGCTCTGGCCGACAATGTGGTGGCCTTTGAGGTCGACCACGTCGATCTCGCTGCTCACGAAGGATGGACCGTGATGGTGATCGGCCGAGCCCACCCGGCTGACGATCTCGCTGGGAGTGGAGAGCTCTGGGCGCGTCCCACGTTGATCGGACAGCCTCGCCTGATCGGCGTGAGCATCGATCGCCTTTCGGGCCTGCGTATTGGGGATGCTTAGCCTATTGCAAGGTCCTCCTGGGATGGCCTCTCGTCTGTGATCGCGCCTCGACACCGAGTTGCCTCCTTGATGCGCCACCGGAGAGAAGGCCGAGCCCGGAGTCCACGATGAGCCTCGTCGGCAGCCAGGTCGCAAAGTGGCCTGATCAACCTGTTGGACCGGAGGGGATGTGACCTCTGGCCCTATTGAATTCACCCTTGCCTCTCTAGCCTCAGGAGCAGGAGGTCACATCATGCACATGTCTGGAGAGGCTCCGAGGGCCCTGCTCGGAAGTCTGATCAACCTGAACCGTCCCGGCCGCTACGTGCACTGGGGCTTCATCCAGCTGTCGGTAGCCAATCTGATCGTCATCGGTTTGATGGTGGTGGTCTTCGTGGCCGCCATCCTGATCCCATTCCGCCGCCACGGGGGGAGCGACCGGTGAGTATCGACACCGGCACCCCACCCGAGGCCCCGGCGCACTCCGACGGGGAGGCCGCCGCCGACCGTCCCGAGGATGCCGGCCAGTGGAGCGCCAAGCTCCGTCGGTCGGCCGTCGACGCCCTACCCCCCGAGCGCCTGATGCCCGACCGGCAGCCCAGCTACGTGGCCTCCTGGATCTACGTCTTCGGCGTGCTGACCATGAGTGCGTTGGTGGTGGTGATCCTGACCGGCCTGGTGCTGGCCGTCATGGGTCCGCAGTGGTGGCACGTCTCGACCACCGGTCTTTTCGTCAACTCCCTGCACCTGTGGAGCGTCGAGGTCTTCTTCTTCGCCATGGTCATCCACCTGTGGGGCAAGTTCTTCATGGCCGCCTGGCGGGGCAAGCGACGGGCCACCTGGGTCACCGGCGTGGTGTCCTTCGTCGTCTCGGTGGGTGCCGCCTTCACCGGCTACCTGTCCCAGCAGAACTTCGACTGCCCAGTGGATCAGCACCCAGGCCAAGGACGGGATCAACTCCACCGGCGCCGGGGCCATCTTCAACGTCACCAACTTCGGACAGATGCTGATGTGGCACATCGTCCTCCTCCCCCTGGTCGTGGTGGCCCTGGTGGGTGTGCACGTCCTGTTGGTGCGGTTGCGGGGGGTGGTGCCGCCCTTCGCACCGCCCGATCCCAGCGCCTCCCAGACGGAACCCGTCGAGATGGTGGGCGCCGCCGGCGCCGCCGCGTCCGATCCGCCCGACGGCACCCCGAGCAACGGTGGTGGGGCATGACCCCGGACACGGCCCCCAAAGGGGCCCACCGGGCCCGGCGGTTCAAGCCCGACCGTGACGTCGAGGAGTGGCACGGCCGCTACCTCCCCTACGACCTGGTCAAGGAGTTCACCATCGCCTTCGTGGTGGTGGTCATCGTGGTGACCGGACTGGCCGTCGTCTTCTCCTCACCCGACGACGCTCCGGTCACCGTGAAGTCCTGGTCGTCGGCCAGCCCGGTCGACTTCGCCCAGACCGCCGCCGCCGAGCTCGACGGCACCAGCGGGACGGCCACCTACGGCCCGCCCTACAACGCCACCACGGGGGCCAGCCAGTCGGTCCTCGGGGTCTCGCCAGAGAGCTTCTTCGGAGTCCATCACCCCATCGACACCGCCCAGGACTACGTCCTCAACCCGCTGCGGACGCTGCCCAACCGCCCCGACGTCCATGCTGCCGTGGACCGCTACACCTCGGCCTCGCCCAGCCAGCAGGCCGCCTGGACCTCGGCCTACGAGAAGGCGGTGGCCAAGGCCCGTACTGACGGCGGTCACCTCGCCGTACCGGCCGGCGACTATGGGCCGGTGGGCACCCTCGTCGACTCGCTCACCTCGATGGCCCGCAGCGGCGCCCTGGACGGGGCACTGCTCAGCTCGCGACAGTTCTACGGCACCGACTACACCAAGCCCCTCCTGTTCATCGCCGATGGGACCTACCTGGCCGACAAGGCCCAGGGCCAGCACCTGTCCGGGGACCAGTGGGGCATGATGAACGAGACCGGGAGCTACCCGGGGCAGGCCTGGCTATGGCTCTACACGCTCTGGTACCAGGTGCCCCCGATCAACACGTCGGCCAACGCCGACCTCCAGGTCTGGGGCATCATGATGCTGCTGACACTGGTGCTCGCGCTCCTCCCCTTCATCCCCGGACTGCGCTCGATCCCCCGGTGGAGCCGTGTCTATCGGCTCATCTGGCGCCAGTACTACCGTGACGTCTCGGGACAGGACAGAACCCTGAACGAGGAGTCAACGACAGGCGCGCCGAGCCCGGCGCCCGTACGGGGAACGGCGTAAGAGATCGATGACCTGACTGAGTGTCTGCCGGTTCCAGTGACTGGTAGAGAGACGCGGTTGACCGCAAGCACGCTGGGAGAATGTTCACCCGAGATGGGACCAATGGCCCTGTCCCGATCTCTCGTCACGATGCGACACTGGACGAAACGAGACCAATTGATCCACCGCCTGGACCAAGAGACGAGACACAGCGTCAGAACGACCAAAGGAGGTTGCGATGCGAGAAGGCTGCACCGGCACCCCGGCAGATGATGCGCTGGCGCCGCCGCTCGGCGCCAGCCCGTGGGAGCGTACGTTGTTCGATCACCTCACGACACACATCGTCCAGGAACGCGAACTACTGGAGGAGTACGTTCGGGCCGCAGCGCATACCGAGTCGAAGGCGCTTGCATATCTCATCAATTGGCTCATCGACGATGAGCGTCGTCATCACGGCCTGTTCATGCAGCTTGCACTATCGCTGAAAGCTAGCGCGGAACTACAAGCCGACAGTCCGGAAGTTCCTAGAATGGACTTTGACGAGAATACCGTCGAGGTTCTGGACACTACGCGACGTCTCTTGCACCAGGAGGAGCAAGACTTGTGCGAGTTGAAGGCGCTCCGCAGAGACCTGCGAGACGTCAAGGACACCACGCTGTGGGATTTACTTGTCGAGCTCATGCAACGGGACACGGACAAGCACATCGCAATCCTGCGGTTTGCCCATAGCCACGCTGTCTGAGTTGAACTTGATCACATGATCTGACCCGCTGCCTCATTTCTGCGGGCCGTTCCCATTTCAGCCGCGGCGTTCGAAATCGGGTCGGAGCCGCTGTCGATGTTCGTGAGTGGGCTCTGTCTCCATCACGGGCGGACTCTCAGCTGAGGTGGCCTGGAACCACCGCACGTAGCGACTCACCAGGGGCGCGGCCGACAGTCCGTGCAGCAGAACGGACAGACCAACAGTGAGGTACGCGGCAGTGGCGATCGGGGCAGAATGCGGGAGATGGGCATCTTCCACGATTACCGCGAACACGATCGACGCCAGCCCGCGCGGACCGAACCAGCCCATGAAAACGACCGTCATTGGTCGCGCATGGGTACCGAACAGAGCGATTGCCACCGGCAACATCCGTACGACGGTCAGGCTCAAAACCGCATAGAGCGCGATCCGCCAGCTCATCTGCTTGAAGGCTGGACCGAGTAGCACCGCCCCGAACACCAGGAAGGTCACGCCGTTGAGCACCGCTCCCGTCTCCTCGGTGAAGCGCATCGCTTGAGCCACCTCTTCGCTGGCCAGCAGGCCGAAGAGGGCGCCGGCCACAAAGGCCGCGATGAAGCCTGAGCCATGGAGGGCGATGGCAGCTCCATAGGCGGCAAGTGTGGTGGCCAAGGGGATGATCTGCTGCCAGGTCTTGTCGATCATGTTTCGCCGGCCCGCGAAGACGACGATTCCCGCCGAGAACAGGGCGGCGGCCGCGCCACAGAGCACGCCGTAGCCGATTTCCTCCGCAACCACTCGTAGCGGGTGAGAGGCGGCTCCGGTAGCCGCCGCCAGTAGAACCAACAGCAGAGGAACGCAGATCCCGTCATTGAGGCCACTCTCGACATTGAGTGCCTGACGCACCATCTGCGGAAGTCTGTGATCGGTCACGACGGAGCTTCCGAGGCCAGCATCGGTCGGAGCGAGGACGACGCCGAGGATCAGCGCGTCAGTAACCGAGAGCGCATTGAAGAGGACAGCCGCCGCCAGTCCGCCAGCCGCGATCGTCAGGATCAGGCCCACGCCCAGCAGGCGGACCGGCATTGACGCCTCGCGCTTCAGGGCGCGTATGTCCACCCGAGAGGAGTCGGAGAACAGCACAACGGCGAGGGTCGCCTCGGCTAGCGTCCGGACCGTCGAACTGGTCGGCTGGACCGCGATCTCGTCGAGCACCAACGGACCGACGAGAACACCGACTGTAACGACCAGGATCGCCGGGGTGAGTGGGGTCCCTGATAGGTACCGGGATACCGAGGCGACGAGGAGCAACGACACTCCGATGGTCGCGAGTCCCGTGCCCACCTCTAGGGCACATCCGTTGGCAGTCCGGTGAGATGCATGTTCACCGAGCAGCTTGCCACGAAGTACCGCATCAGGGTTGAAGCCTACGAGCCGCGTTGACTCGCCGGGCGATCCACGCCTTTCGGTCCTAGCGGGCAACTCGAGGACCAGCCGATCGGATTTCGGCACCCGCGGGGTTGAGTGCGCTACATCCCCTGAACAGGCTGTGCGAGCGTACAGTAGGGCTGATGAGAGGGGATTCCGTAGGAACGGTTGCCATACGCACGGAAGGCTTGACCAAGCGCTACGACAACGTCGCCGCTCTTGACGATCTGGACCTCGAAGTCGACCGTGGTGAGGTGGTTGGCTTCTTGGGCCCCAATGGAGCCGGAAAGACGACGACCATTCGACTGTTGCTGGGGCTCATTCGACCCACGAAGGGGCGTGGCTCGATTTTCGGGTTCGATTGCCAGCGCCAGCTCATCGAAGCCCACCGGCATCTGGCGTTCGTGCCCGGAGAGGCAAACCTCTGGCCGTCTTTGACCGGCGCCGAGACCCTCCATCTACTCGGGCGCATCCAAGGTCACATGGACACCCTCTATCGGGACGAGCTGATCGAACGGTTCGATCTCGATCCCACCAAGAAGGTGCGCGCCTACTCCAAGGGGAACCGACAGAAGGTGATCCTGATCGGCGCGTTGATGGTTCGACCCGACCTGCTGCTCCTGGACGAACCGACCAGCGGGCTCGATCCGCTCATGGAGCAGGCATTTCGTCGCTGTATCCACGAAGCTCGAGACCGCGGCCAGACGGTCTTTCTCTCATCTCACATCATGAGCGAGGTGGAAGCGCTCTGCGACCGGGTCGCCATACTCAGGCAGGGAAAGCTCATCGAGATGGGCACGTTGGCCCAGATGCAACACCTCAGCGCCCTTTCCATCGAGGCGACCTTCGCTGGTGCGATCCCAGATCTGTCCGGCGTCCCCGGAGTGACCTCAGTGGAGACGGACGGTCCAGTGTTCCGCTGCCACGTGCAAGGATCGATCGAGCCATTCTTGAAGGCCCTGGAAGGAACCGACGTCGCCCGTCTCGTGAGCCGGGAGCCATCCCTGGAGGAACTCTTCCTGGCTCAGTACGGTGGCTCCAGCCTGCCCAATGAGTCGCACCACGTTGCCAGCTGAGCCCAGCGTGGCGCGGCAACGTCTCCGTCGTTCGCCTCGCACCGTCGTTGCTGACCAAACTGCCCGGAGAGCGGTTCGTTCCGGAGTCATATGGGGCTGCATCTTCGGCGTCTCCATCGCTTCGTCAGCCATCAGCTACACGACGATCTACAAGACGGAGGCCCAACGGAACGCTCTGGCTGCCGCGTACGGCTCGAACAAGGCGACGAGTGCCCTGTTCGGGCCGGCCCCAGGCCTCCAGACCGTCGCCGGCTTCACCGTGTTCAAGATTTCGATGACCCTCATCGTCCTCGGTGCGGTATGGGGGCTGCTCACCAGCACGAGGCTGCTACGGGGCGAGGAGGAGAGCGGGCGTTGGGAGCTCTTCCTGGGCGGCCAGACCAACCGCCGCGGGGCCACGATCCAGGCGCTCGTGGGTTTGGGGTTTGGGGTCTTAGCCCTGTGGGCGCTCACGGCGATGATCACAATCCTCACGAGCCGGGACGCAAGGGTGGACATCGCCGCCGGTCCAGCCCTCTACTTCGCTTTGGCCATGGTGACCACCGCTGTCATGTTTCTGGCGGTGGGTGCGTTGACCAGCCAGCTCGGAGCGACCCGACGTCAGGCCGCGTCCTACGCCGCCGTGTTCCTCGGCCTGGCCTACGCCGTGCGGATGATCGCCGACGCCGGAGTGGGCCTCCATGGCCTGATCTGGGCATCGCCGCTCGGTTGGGTGGAGGAGCTCCAGCCCCTCACTGCACCCCAACCCCTCGCTCTGGTGCCCATCTTCGGCTTTACCGCGGTGCTGGCTGTCATCGCCGTGCGCCTGGCGGGTTCCCGCGACGTGGGGGCGAGCGTCGTGCCGGACCGAACGACCGGTGAACCCCATCTCCGGCTTCTCTCCGGGCCCACGGGTCTGGCCGTCCGGATGACGCGTCCCACAGTGATCGGTTGGTGGGTGGCGATCGCCGTGTCGGGATTGCTGTACGGGCTCATTGCCAAGTCGGCCGGGGGGACGATCTCGGGGTCTTCGGTCCACAAGGTCTTCTCGAAGCTTGGAGCATCGGGAACCGGTGCCGAAGCTGTGCTCGGCGTGTGCTTTCTCGTCCTCGCCGTCCTGGTGGCCTTTGTCGGCGCCGGGCAGCTCACCGCGGCTCGTTCGGAGGAGTCCGAAGGCAGACTCGACCACCTTCTGGTCCGTCCCGTCTCTCGCACGTCGTGGCTCGGCGCAAGGCTCCTCGTCGCTGTCGCCGTCCTCCTCGTAAGCGGCGTCGGCGCGGGCGCATTCGTGTGGCTCGGTGCCGCCACCCAGCACACGGGAGTCGGCCTCACCACGCTCTTGGAGGCGGGCGTGAATCTGGTCCCACCAGCCGTAGCGATCTTGGGCATCGGGGTGCTGACATTCGGGATACGTCCTCGGATGGTGTCGGTCGTCATATACACGCTATTGGGCTGGTCGCTGCTCATCGTGATCGTTGGCGGCATCGGTGCTGTGAATCATTGGGTGCTCGACACGTCGGTGTTCCACCAGATGGCCTCGGCCCCTGCGGTAGCACCGCACTGGGAGGCGAACGGAATCATGATGGCGATCGGTTGCACGGGCGCACTCCTCGGCGGACTCGCCTTCAGGCGACGCGACCTGCAGGGCGAATGAGGACTGCGGTCAGCTTCATCGTTGAACGGCACCGGAGTCCACTACAGGCGGGGGAATCAGGACCGTGCAACGCCGAATCCCGAGATCATGCCTGGCCCCTGGCCTCCGGCCGGGCCGCCCTCTGGTGGACGAACGCTACAAGACGGGCCAGGGCCATGGCACCAATTGGGAGACCGAGGTCCCCAAGGGCCGTGTCCCAGTAGGTCACGTGCCCGGCGGCCGCACTGATGATCTCCAGATCGGTGAAATTTCCGGCCAGCCCGACAACGATGGCGTCGGCCACGACGGAGGGACGAGCACGCCGATACCGCCGGGCAATCTCGATCGCCCCCACGAAGTACATGAAGGGCTGGGGGGAGGCGCCCGACCCGGTGCGGGACACGATCGACACGTACTTGGGCCAGAAGGTGAACGGCACCACCTTGCGGGTACCGGGGGAGCTCATCCACGGCCACAACTCGGGTTATTCACCTGGTTGCGTCGACCGCACTGCGGGGAATCGAGACCCTTAGCGTCGGAAGGAGCTCCGATCAGGACGCAGTTGATCCAGGCCGACAGCGGCGGGTGGGCGGCGCCAGGGACGTGGGCCAGGCTGGCGACGGCGTCGGGACAGGGCCGCAGGACCGCTCCAGCCACCCGCCAGTGGTACGAACATATGTTCGACTAAACTGGGGCGGATGAGGTCCGCGGGCACAGCGACGATCCTTCATGCCGATCTCGATGCCTTCTACGCATCGGTCGAGCAACTTCTCGATCCGTCGCTGAAGGGCCTCCCCATTGCCGTCGGCGGCGGCGTGGTCCTGGCTGCTTCCTACGAGGCCAGGGCCCACGGTGTCCGGGGTGGGATGCCGAGCTGGAGGGCGCGGCAGCTTTGTCCATCGATCCAGTTTGTGAGTGGCCACTTCCAGGAGTACCAACGCCTGGGTGATGCGGTGATCGCTGTGTTCTACGACTTCACTCCGCTGGTCGAGAGGGTCTCCATCGACGAAGGGTTCCTTGATGTGGCCGGAGCCGTCCACCTGTTCGGCTCTCCGCGCTGCATGGCGGTCAGCATCCGAGAGCGCGTCCGGAATGAGATCGGACTCCCTTTGTCCATTGGTGTGGCTCGGACCAAGCACCTGGCCAAGGTGGCGTCGCAGGTGGCCAAACCGGACGGTCTGGTCGTAGTCGAACCCGCCGACGAGCGGGCCTTCCTTGATCCCCTACCAGTGGGGTTGATTTGGGGCGTCGGACAGATCACCGAGGATCTCCTCCACAGAGCGGGTATTGACACGATCGGGCAGCTGGCTTCCACGGACAGTCCCATCCTCGAGCACCTGCTCGGCAAGACCAAGGGAATCAAGCTGGCCACCTTGTCGGCCAACGTCGATCCTCGCCGGGTGGAGTGCCCTCGTCGAGCAAAGTCGGTAGGTGCCCAATCTGCGCTTGGCCACCGCGTTCCCACGCCACCCTTGATTCGGGAGACACTTGGCTACCTGGCCGACCGAGTGGCTGCACGCCTCCGTGGCGCCAACCAGGCTGGGCGAACCATTACTGTCCGTGTCCGCTTCGCCCACCTCCAGTCGGTGACCCGGTCCGTCACGCTGCCGACACCGATCTCCGCCACCTTGACCTTGACCGAAGTGGCCACGCAGCTGGCCCACACTGCTCTTGCCGATCACTCGCACGAGCAGGAGATCACGCTACTGGCAGTGTCCGTTTCCAACTTGCGCAAGGAGGACTCGTTGCAGCTGGAGTTACCGCTCACTCCCCGTGAAGAGCAAGCGGAGCGCCACCCGGGCTCCGCCACGGGGTCGGCTCGCTGGGGTGCGGATCGATCGGTCGACGAAATCCGGAAGAAATTCGGTCGGGCTGCAGTCGGGTATGCCGCCGTTGTTCTTTCGGACGGACATCGGGTCCCAGAGGAGTTCCGCGAGCTGGCCGAGCACTCGGTGTCGGACTAACCGTGGACCAACGTCCCCTGGACGGCCTCCCTGCGGCCGAAGCGGTCATCGAGCATGGTCGAGCACTACGCTCGCCGGACTCCATGGGCCCGGAAACGGTCGAAACTCCTGGTCCCCTGGCTCCGTCCTTTGAGGAAGCACACGAGTGTCGTATGTGAATTGCCGAATCTTCGACGTCATCAGTTCCTGACGGATCCGACGGGACGCCACAGATCAGGTCATCCGGTCGTCGACCACATCGAGGTCGTGAAACGCAAGCGGACCTTCAACCAGCTCGGCCCACCGGGCGGCGAACTCCTGGGTTTCAGGTAGTTCGGAGTTCTGCATCGCCGACTCGTAAGAGTCGAAGAAGACGATGATGAGATGCCGGCTCGGGTCATTGCGGTCACGTGTGACGATCGACCGTCGTGCCGTCCGTTTCCCCTCGGTCGCCTTCTCCCACTCTGCATCAAGCGCCAGCATTTCGTCGGGCTTGGAAGTCTTCAGCTCAACAACCTGAATAAACGCCATGCTTACCTCCTTATAGTCTTGAGCCTCCTGGCAGAGGATTATCGCGGCTCCGTATCGTGCGAGCCCTGCCGATCGATGACCGACACATCTCGTCTCCGGCGATCTACGCGTTCGACCTCACCGGAGTGGCCGTGCCCCCGCCGGCCTGAGGCTGACCCCAACGGGCCGGCAGGAGGACCCGCCGACCGTCAAATTGGTAGGACAGTGTGCCCACCCTCCCCGCTGGGTCCTTCTCTCAGGCGGTCCAGTCGACCAGGACGTCGGGGGGTGGGCTTTCGGGTGGGGCGCCCAGGTCGACGCCAGTGAGATCCTTGACTTGGCCAAGGAACCAGGTGCTGAACTCATCGCCGGCGGTGGCGAGATCCGTGAACGCCTTCTCGATGTCGGGAGCCTCGAACCACACCAGCATGAAGCTCCCCATCGGCGTCTCCTGAAGGGCCCAAGTCTCCCGAGAAACGCCCGACGTGGTCTGCAGCGCTTCGAACCCTTTCCGACGCTCTCCCATACATGCGGTCGCGAAGTTCCGGCCTTCTTGTTCTTTGCCGGGAAGGATCGGGAACGCGCCATTGAACACTGCCATGGCTCTCTTCTCCTTGTTCGTCCGCCGTCGCTCACCGACAGTAGCAGTGAGCCCCGGGGAGTGCCCGAAGGAAAGGGGCGGGGCGTTCATCGGACGACCTCCGACGGCTGGGGCCCGCGATGCGCTCGCGGATCCCCCTGTCCGGTCACGCCCTGCGAGTCCCAACATCCTCGTCCGTCGACGCCGACCAGGGGCTATTCCGACTAGTTGCGTCAACACCTACATGGGAATCGAGACCAATGCGTGGGAAATGGGGTTCCTGCCCACCGGATCGGGGGCGATCCATCCGATAGCAATCGCCCCGATTGATAGCGGAGAGATGGCGGGCGGCCGTCAAGCGCGCGACGATCATGGCAGCCTCCGGGCGACGATCGCTCGGTTCCGAGATCGAGAGGAGCGCACCATGGCGGATATCGCCCGATTGCATCGGAGAGCTCTCGAAGAGACCCGCACCGTCGTTGCCGGAGTCGGGCGTGACCAATGGAACGCGACGACGCCGTGTGACGGCTGGGACGTTCAGGCGCTCCTCAACCACTTGGTGTCTGGCAACCTCTGGGCCGCTGAGCTCGGTGCCGGCGCGACGATCGACGAAGTTGGCGGTCGCCTTGACGGGGACGTCCTGGGAGACGACGCTCTGGTGGCCTACGACACGTCGGCGACGTCGGCGGCGGCCACCTTCGAATCGCCCGGCGCCCTTGAATCGCCGTGTGCCGTGTCCTATGGGCCCGTTCCCGGCTCCATATACGCCGGCCACCGATTCATCGACGTCCTGATCCACGGTTGGGACCTCGCTGAGGCCACCGGTCAGGACACGAACCTGGACCCGGAGCTGGTGAACGCCGCCTATGAGATCCTTCAGGGCGAGGCGGACATGGTGCGGGCCAGCGGTATGTTCGGAGAAGATCTGGAGGTGCACGAAGGTGCCGGTGCACAGACACGCCTGCTGGCTTTCATCGGCCGCCAAGGCTGAGCTCCAGACCCTTCGGTTCGCCCGGCGGGCAGGCCCCGGTGCAACCCCACGGCTGACCTATCCGGTACATGCCGCTCCTGAGCGAACGGTGTTTCGTTCGGCGATCGCCCGGGACTGATTCCCTCAACGGAGTCCTGGTTGCTTCGATCTGGGGCCTTCTCCTGAACGAACGCGTCCGCGTGGCCCGCTCCTTCCTCCATCTCGCCTTTCTCCGGACCTTGCAGGGCTCGGCCGGATGATCCCGGGCGAAAGCGCAACCGGTTCGTCGTCCGGCCCGAAACCCAGTGTCGTTGCGATGCCGCTCCCGTCGTGACAACTGAGCGTCAGCGTGGAACTGGCTCCCGGCACGGCACCGTCGACCGAGGTCAACCGAGTTGTGTCAGTTGCCCACCGCCGCTCCCCTGACGAGGTTCAGTCGAGCGGAGCCGTCGCCGTGTCCCGCCCGCTGCGCAGGAGGCGGCCGTGCCGCGAGCCGGTCAGGACCCCGTCGGCAACTGCCCGCCTGCCGTTGACCACCACGTGGTCGACGCCAGTGGCCTCGGCGTACAGTCGCCCGGCTCCGCCGGGAAGGTCGAAGCGCGTGGCCACCGGTCCGCTCCCCACCGTGAGCGGGTCGAGGACCACCAGGTCGGCATACCAGCCAGGCGTCACCCGGCCGCGCTGGCGGACTCCGTAGAGCCGGGCCGGGACGTCGGTGAGGAGGTGGACCGCCTCCTCGAGGGAGAGGATCGCGAGGCGGCGGACCGCCTCCTCGAGCATCACCGTGGTGTAGTTGAACGTGGCCAGCAGATCGAGATGCGCCCCAGCGTCCGAACCGCCGATGACGGCGCGGCGGTCCCGCCAGACGGTCAGCCTGGCCTCCCAGTCTTCTTTGGTGTCCACCGCCGGCGGCGTGCCGAAGCTGGTCAGGAGGTCGTCGGCCACGGCGATGCCGCACAGCACATCAAAGGGATCACGCCCCTCATCGGCAGCGATGTCGCCCACCGAGCGGCCCCGATACTGCTCGTTCTCTGCAGCCACGACGTCGTAGACGACCTTGGTCGACCAGTCGGTGACGGCGGGGAGGGTGTTGGACGGCCGCCTGGTGGCCTCGTCGAGGCGGCGGCGGCCCTCGGGATCGCCGAGGACGGCCAGCTTCTCGGCCCGCGGCAGCAGCATGACCTCCTCCCATCCGGGGATGGCATCCAGCACGAAGCCGGAGGCGAAGGAGAGGCGGGTGGCGACGCCCATGGGGATGGTCAGGCCGACCACCTTGCCGCCCTGTCGTCTGGCCTCCGAGGACGCCTCGAGCCGCTCCATGGAGGCGGCCAGCGTGGCCGTGTTGACCACCAGCACGTTCCAGTTCAGCGGCCGCTGTGCGGCCGACGACATCGCCGCCATCAGGTCCACGGCCCACGGCTCGAAGGGGCCCACCATGGGGATGAACTCGAGGGACGTGCCCTCGTGTTGACCGACCGCCGAACAGAGGGCGATGAGCTCGTCGCTCGAGGCGTACCGCGACGGGACCATCCGGCCGTCGTCCCCGTTGTGGGTTCGGGCCCACGATGAGGAGAATCCGATGGCTCCCGCTTCGATCCCTTCGTGGAGGAGTCGCTCCATCGCGCTCAACTCGTCCGGCGAGGCCGGCCTGGCCGTTGCCTCGCTGCCCATGACCGTCCGGCGCAGAGCGGAGTGCCCGGTCATGAAGCCGGCATTGATGCCGAGCCGCTCATCGACGGCATCGAGGTACTCGGACGTGGACGTCCACGAACCCCACGGCACGGCCGTCTGCAGGGTCTCGAGGGGCATCCCCTCGACCCGGGCCAGCATGCGCATCAGATAGTCGGCGTCGGCGGCGTCGGCGGAGAGCGGGGCGACGGTGAAGCCGCAGTTCCCGCCGAGGGCCGTGGTCACCCCGTGGAGAGGTGAGGGGGTGAGCTGGCCGTCCCAGAAGACCTGAGCGTCGAAGTGAGTGTGGACGTCGATGAAGCCGGGGGCCACGACCCGTCCCCGGGCGTCGATCTCGTCGACCGCCTCACCGACCTCGCCGACCGTCACGATGCGGTCGCCGGTGATCCCGATGTCGGCGAGATAGCGGGGCGCCCCCGACCCGTCGATGACCGTTCCGCCCCGGACGGCCAGGTCAAGCACGGGGAAGCACGGGATCGGGGAGCGGGTGCCGGTAGAGCGAGGAGGCGTTCTCGCAGCAGATCTTCCGCAGTTCGTCGGGCGGGATGTGGCCCCAGACCTCGGCGATGACCGCCTGGGTGTCGGGCCACGACCCGTCCCCGTGGGGGTAGTCCACTTCGACCATGACATTGTCGACCCCGATGGTGTGGCGGGTGTCGATGGTCGAGGGGTCGTCGAGGGTGCAGAACCAGAAGTTCCGGCGCAGGACCTCGGATAGCCGCAGGTCCCACTCCGGGCCGTACCCCGACCGGTCGGTGATGCTGTCGAACCGGTCGATCAGCATGGCCACCCAGCCGATGCCCCCCTCGGTCATGGCCACCTTGAGATCCGGGTACCGGACGGCCCACCCCGACCACACCCACTCGGCACACGCCGACAGAGACATCTGGCCGAACAGGCTGGCGCTGAGCCCGGGAGGGGTCGACTTGCTCCGGGGGAACTCGGCCAGGCCGGAGGAACCGACGTGGAGGCTGATCACCGTATCGGTCTCGGCGCAGGCCCGGATGACCGGCTCCCAGTACTCGTCGAAGATCGAGGGAAGGTCGATGCGGTGGGGACGCTCGGGCAGGGTCACGGAGCGGAATCCCCGCTCTGCGTTCCGGCGGATCTCCGCGCGCCCCGAACTCCGGATCGGACAGGTAGGTGATGCCCAGCGGGACGATCCGTTCCGGATACGGGGAGTACCACTCCTCGAAGAGCCAGTCGTTCCAGGCCATCGTCACCGCCTGTCCCAGGGCAGAGTCGGAGCACTGGCTGAACACTCGCCCGCAGAACCCGGTGATCATGGAGGGGAAGTTCACCGACGCCCACACGCCGTTGATGTCCATGTCGTGCACTCGGGCGTCGATGTCCCAGCAGCCTTTCCGCATCTGGTCGAAGCGGAAAGGCTCGAACGCCTTGTCCTCGATGCGCCGGCCGGCGATGGCGTTCATGCCCACTTGGGTGAAGCGCTGGCCGTCGAACTCCCAGGACTGGTTCCCCCCGGCGTCCTCGATGACGCGGGGCGCCTGCTCGGCCAGCCCGGCCGGCAGCCGGCCCTCGAACATGTGGGGCGGCTCGACGAGGTGGTCGTCTACGGAGATGACGGTGTAGCGCACCTCACGGGGGGTTGGCTCCGGAAGGAACATGCGGTCTTCATCCATGGTCACATGGGCCTCGCCCTCAGCCGACCGGGGTGAACTCGAGGAAGAGCCGGTCGTGGCCCCGGAGCATCCAGGTGGGTGTGTACTCCCAGTGGCGGTCGCCGACCGGCCCGTGGTGCGCCTCGGAGATGCGGATGTCCGCCATTCGGTCGAGCAGGCGCTGGAGGGACACGTTGGACTCGGCCCGGGCCAACGGGGCCCCGGCACAGGTGTGGATGCCGTGGCCGAAGGCGATGTGTTGGCGGGCGTTCTCCCGGTCGAGTCGGAGCTGGTCGGGCTCTTCGAACTCGCGTGGATCCCGGTTGGCCCCACTGGGGAGGATCATGACCGTGCTGCCCGCCGGGATCTCGGTCCCCTGCACCGTGGTGGGCGTCCGGGACAGGCGGAAGGTCCCGTTGATGGGGGGCTGCAAACGCAGGGTCTCCTCGATGAACGGCGACACCAGCGAACGGTCCGCCCGGAGCCGCTGCTGGAGCTCGGGCTGCTCGGCCAGGGTCTGGAGGGCGGTGCCCAGGAGCCGGGCCGTCGTCTCCTGACCGGCCGCGAACAGGTTGGAGGCGATCTTCATCACGTCCTCCACCGGAGGCAGCGATCCGTCGGGGAAGGTGGCCGTGGCCAGTCCGGTCATCACGTCGTCGCGGGGCTCGGCCCGCCGGTCCTCGATGTAGCGGGTGAACTGGGCGTAGAGGTACTCGAGCGGGCTGTGGGTCATCTCCAGGGGGCCGGTGTGCATCAGGTTCTCGAGGAACTCGGGATGATCCTCTTCGGGCACCCCGAGCAGGTCGGCGATCACCAGCATGGTGTAGGGCTGGGCGTACTCACCGATGAAGTCACACTCGCCCCGGGCGTGGAACCGGTCGATCTGGTCGTCGGCCAGCCGCTGCAGGGCCGCTTCGTTCTCCTTCAGGCGCTTGGGCGTGATCAGCCGCATGAGAAGCCCACGTTGGGCGGTGTGCTTGGGAGGGTCGAAGGTGGGGAGCTGATCGCCGAAGGGGAGCCCGTCCCGGTAGGTCTCGATGATCTCCGTCACGTCGTCGCCCTCCAGCGGCACCGGGAACTTGGCGAAGGGCCCGATGGCCGAGTTGCAGGCCGAGAAGGTCTCCGTGTCGTGGTACACCTCGATGGCCTCGTCGTACCCGGTCACCATGTACACGTCGTGGTAGGGCTCCTGAACCACGGGACACTTGCCCCGCAAGTGGTCGAGATAGGGGTAGGGGTTGTCGATCACTTCATTGCCGCGGAAGAAGTCGGTGGATTCGAACTCGTCGTCGTTCATCGGTGCTCCAGCGTGGTCACGGGCGTGCGCCCTGATCGGATGGGTACAGGAGTCCGGTGGATGCGTTGCCCACTGCGGGTCCGCGCTAGGTTCTGTGGCCGACCCCAACTCGGAGGAGTGGGCCTGCGGCGAGCTACCGGGTGAATGTCCCGGTGCCGGACGTCAGCAAAAAGGAGCCGGAGATGGGCACGGAACTGTCGGGGAAGGTGGCCGTCGTCACCGGCGGTGCCAGTGGGATCGGTCGTGCCACCGTCGAACTCTTCGCCGAACAGGGCGCCGCTGTGGTGGTGGCGGACGTCGACGAAGACCAGGGAGCAGCCCTGGCGGCCGGGCTGGGCGAGGCAGTGGCCTTCCGGCGGACCGACGTGTCCGACGCCGACCAGATCCAGGCGTTGGTCGATTTCGCCGTAGCGACCTACGGGGGCCTGCATGTGATGGTCAACAACGCCGGCATCCCGAGCTCGGCCCGCCGCTTCCTGCGTGACGACCTCCGTGACTTCGACCGGGTGATGGCCGTCAACCTGTTCGGCGTGGTCGTCGGGACCCAGCGGGCCGGACGGCACATGGCCGAGCACGGGGGAGGCTCGATCATCAACACGTCGTCCATGGGCGGCCTGACCGGGGGCGGACCCCCGATTGTCTATCGGATGTCGAAGGCGTCGATCGTCAGCTTCAGCCGCATGGTGGCCACCGATCTGGCCGAGTTCGGTATCCGGGTCAACTGCATCGCTCCGGGCCACATCCCGACAGGGATCACCAACTACGACCTGGGGGCGACCATCGAACGGGACCAGCCGCTGCAGCGTCGGGGATCCCCCGGGGACGTGGCCGAGGCCGTGCTCTTTCTGGCCGGTGACCGCTCGGCCCAGATCACCGGCGTCGTGGTCCCCGTGGACGGGGGAACGGTGGCTGGACGCCCCGTCCGGCAAGCCTTCCTGGACCAGATGCGCGCCAAGGACGAAGGCACCGGCTGACCGCGGGTCCTGGGCCGGGGTGGGCGTCATGTCGGTAGGTCGCCATTCCGCACGGCGGCTTCGACCAGTCCGATGACCCAGGTGATGGCGCTGACCGCCTGGGCGTGGTCGATCGACCAGGCGTCGACCAGGCGCTCGTAGGTAGCCACGCTCCAGAGCGCGTCGAGCACGGCGGCCACCGTCACCTGCCGGGGGTCGGGTGCCCGCCCGACCTCGGAAGCCACGGCGTCGAGCAGCGACTGGTGCTGCCGGTCCTTGGCCGCCACCAGGGTCGGGTCGAGGGCTGGAGGTGGCTCCCGCGGGTATTGGGCGACGTGGTCGAGGATCCGGGCTGCCACCTTGGCCACGTCCTCCAGCCGCATACCCTCCAGCTCGATCCCCGCCTCCTGCTTGTTCCGGTCGAGCATGGCGTCACGCAGCCCACGCTCACTGCCGAAGTAGCGGTAGACGGTGCGTTCGTTGACCCCGGCCCGTTCGGCCACCGCCCGGATGGTCAGTCTCTTCCAGTCGCGCACCGCGGTGCGATGGATGAGCTCGGAACCGGCGTCGAGGATCCGCTCCCGGGTCTCCGCCGCCCGCTCCCGGCGGAGTGTCCCGTCGTAGGACCGGCTCGGTCGGGCATCGTCCGCCACCTTGCTCTGTTGGGCTTTGGTGACCGCATCCATGCCGCTAGGCCAACTTGGCCGACCAACCCCCGTCCACCGGGATGACCGCACCCGTGACGAACGAGGCCCGATCGGAGGCGAGGAAGGCGCCGACCTCGGCCACCTCGGGGGACTCGCCGGCGCGGTTGAGGGCGGCCTTGGCGGCGATGTCGGGAATGAAGTCCTCGGCTCCCTGGGCCATGATCTCGGTGAGGATGAATCCCGGGCAGATCACGTTCACCCTGATGCCCTGGGTGCCGTATTCGATGGCCGCCGACTTGCTGACTCCGATGATCCCGTGCTTGGCCGCGTTGTAGACAGTGGTGTAGGCCGAGCCGTTGAGCCCGCCGACCGAGGACCAGTTGACGATGGAGCCGCCACCGGTGGGCAGCATGGCCCGGATCCCGTGCTTCATGCCCAGGAACACCCCCCGCAGGTCGACGTCCATCAGCCGGTCGTAGAACTCCATGGTGAGGTCGGTCAGGGGGCCACCGTCGGCCACGCCGGCCACGTTGAGGACGGCATCGACCCGTCCGTACGCCTCGACGGCCGCCGCCATCAGCGCCTCCACCTGGTCCTCCTGGGTCACGTCGCAGTGCACGGGAAGCACGTCGCCCCCGACCTCGTCGGCTGTGGTCTGTTCGGCTCCGCTGATGTCGGCCGCCACCACCTTTGCGCCCTCGCGGACGAACACCTTGACCGACGCCTTGGCCATGCCCGAACCGGCTCCGGTGATGACCGCCACCTTGCCGTCCAACTCGCCCATCACGCTGCTCCGGCCGGCGTCGGGCACCGCGTGACCTCGGGGATCACGATGTGAACGCCGGGAGTGTCTCCCAGCCCCTCACCGTCGAGGTGGGGGCGTGTCGGGCCCGGTCCATATCGATCTCCCAGGTGGGAAAACGCTTGAGCACCTCCTCGAGGGCCACCCGCCCCTCGAGGCGGGCCAGGGCCGCGCCCAGGCAGAGGTGGATGCCGTAGCCGAAGGTCAGCGGCTTCCCGTCCCTCCGGTGGATGTCGAATCTGTCCCCGTCCGGGAAGCGGTCGTCGTCGTGGTTGGCCGATCCCGGCAGGAGCATCAGGATGCTCCCCTCGGGAACGGTCTGGCCGTGGATCTCGACGTCCTGGGAGACGTACCTGGCCGCGTGGGGAGCAGGCGTCTCGAAGCGCAGGAGCTCCTCGATGGCGCCGGGGATGAGCGAGGGGTCCTCGACCAACTCCTGGCGCTGGTCCGGGTGGTCGGCCAGCACCTTGCCGGTCCAGCCGATGAGGCGGCCGGTGGTCTCGTTGCCGGCTCCGGTGATCACGCTGATGTAGGTCAGCAGCTCCTCGCGGGTCAGGTTGCGGACGGTGCCGTCCTCGTCCTCGAACTCCGCCTGGAGGAGCTCGGTCATGATGTCGTCGGAGGGGTGGTCGACCCGCCAGTCGATGTAGTCGGCGAATATGTCGGTGGGGACGATCTTCTCGCCCACCTCCATGGGCTGTCCGGCCTCAGTGCGAAGGTTGGCGTCGACTCTGTCCCGTACGGCCTCCTGGTCCTGTTCGGGGATGCCGAGCAGCATGCCGATGACCCGCATCGGCATCTGAGCGCCCAGGTCGGCGATGAAGTCGAACTCCTTGGCGCCGACCAGGGGGTCGAGGCACTGGGTGCAGAACTCGCGGATCTGCGGCTCGAGGGCGGCCACCCGGTTCGGCGAGAACACCCGGGACATCAGTCGCCGGTGGATGGTGTGCACCGGCGGGTCCTCGAAGATGAGCACACCCGAGGGCATCTCGATGTTGGCCCGGATCAGCTCGATGATGCCGCCCCGCCCGGAGATGAAGGTCTTGTTGTCGAGATAGCCCCGCTCGACGTCGACGAACCGGCTGACCGCGTAGAAGTCGTGGACCTCGTTGTAGTAGAGAGGGGCCTCCTCCCGCAGCCGGCGAAAGACAGGGTAGGGGTCGGCGTCAATGCCCACGTCGTACGGGTCGTAGTAGACGTCACTGGCGTTCTGGACGGTCACGCGGTACCTCCCCTTGCTTTCATGTCGTACTGTGTCACTAAGCTGCGGGTCGGTCAAGCGCAGCTCGATGCTGTCAGGCCGGAGATTGCCAAGGACGGGGGACGATGAAGACGCACGCAGCGGTCCTGTGGGGCCGGGAGCAGGACTGGAAGATCGAGGAGATCGACCTCGACCCGCCCCGGCGGCACGAGGTGCTGGTCAAATGGGCGGCGGCCGGACTGTGCCACTCCGACGAGCACCTCCAGTCGAGCGAGATGGGCTCGGAGGCGGGTACCGGCGAGCCGCCGCGGGCGGGGCTCTTCCCCATGGTCGGCGGCCACGAGGGGGGTGGGGTGGTCCTCGAGGTGGGCCCGGACGTCGACAGGCTCGAGCCTGGCGACCACGTGGCCGCCAGCTTCTTCCCCATCTGCGGTCGGTGCACGATGTGCGTCACCGGTCACTCCAACCTCTGCGACCTGGGTGCCGCCACCTTCGCCCGGGGCCAGATCGCCGACGGGACCATCCGCTACCACCTCGACGGCCAGCCTCTCAACGTGATGTCCAAGTTGGGAACGTTCGCCGAGCACGGCGTGAGCCACGAGGCCTCGCTGGTCAAGGTCGACGCCGACCTGCCGCTGGGCGTCGTGGCCCTGGTGTCGTGCGGGGTGGCCACCGGCTGGGGATCGGCGGTGTACCGGGCCGAGGTCATGCCCGGCGACACCGTGGTGGTGGTCGGCGTGGGCGGCGTCGGCATGAACGCCGTACAGGGGGCCAAGATGGTCGGGGCGACGAACATCGTGGCCGTGGACCCCGTGGAGTTCAAGCGGAAGGCGGCCCTCGACTTCGGCGCCACCCACACGGCGGAGTCCATGGCGGAGGCCCTCCCCCTGGTCACCGACCTGACCCGGGGCCAGATGGCCAACGCCGTGATCATGGTCCCCGGCGTGATGTACGGGGACCTGATGGCCGGCGCCCTGGCCCTGACCGGCAAGGGCGGTACCTGTGTGGTCACCGGGGTCGCCCCCCAGATGCAGCTGACGGCCAGCGTCAACCTGTTCGACCTGGCCATGATGCAGAAGGAGATCAAAGGGGTGATCTTCGGCGCGGGCAATCCCCGCTTCGACATCCCCAACCTCCTGGCCCTGTACAAGGCGGGCCAGCTCAAGATCGATGAGTTGATCACCAGGACCTACCCCCTCGATCAGATCAACCAGGGCTATCGGGACATGCTCGACGGCGTGAACCTCCGAGGCGTGGTCACCTTCGAGTGAGGGCGCTCCCCCGGTCGACCGTCCAGGAGCTGTTCGGTCCCTCCGGGACTCCGCGGGTCGTCGTGATCGGCGCCGGCATCGGGGGGATTGCGGCCGGGGTCAAGCTGCGGCATGCCGGGATCTCCGACTTCACCATCTATGAGTCCTCCGATGGCGTCGGCGGCACGTGGTGGGACAACACCTACCCCGGGGCCGAGGTCGACGTGCACTCCAATCTCTACAGCTACTCGTTCAAGTCCTACCGCTGGACCCGCACCCACGCCCGCCAACCGGAGCTGCAGGCCTACCTGCAGGAGACGGTCGACCAGTTCGGCCTCGGCCCGCACCTCCGGCTGGGGGTCGCCGTTGACTCAGCCACGTGGGACGACGACCGGCACCTCTGGACCGTCACCCTGGGCACGGGCACGGTCGTCGAGTGCGAGGTGGTCATCAGTGCCGTGGGCTTCCTCAACGTCCCCCGGTATCCCGACTGGCCGGGACTGGACTCCTTCGAGGGTCCGAGCTTTCACACCGCCCGGTGGGAGCACGAGCACGAGCTGTCGGGTCGAACCGTGGCCGTGGTGGGGACGGGATCGAGCGCCACCCAGGTCGTGCCGGCCATCCAGCCCTTGGTGGGGAGGCTGTACGTCTTCCAACGGGAGCCCGGGTGGGTCCTGCCCAAGGGCGAGCGGCAGTTCACCGAGGCCGAGCGCCGCCGCCTGGACCGGCCGTGGCGACGCGCCTGGGACCGGGCCTCGTTGCGGTTGGTCCTCGAGCGGGGTCTGATCGGCGCCGCCACCTTCCGGCCGGGGACCAAACTGAATGCCAAGCGGCTGCAGACCTGCCTCGACTACATCGCAAGGGAGTTCGCCGACCGCCCCGACCTGGGCAAGGCCGTGACTCCGACGTACCCCTATCCCGGGAAGCGGCCGGTCATCGCCAGCACGTTCTACCCGGCCCTCCGGGCGGACAACGTGGAGCTGGTGCCGAGGGCCGTATCCCGGGTGACCCCGTCGGGCATCGTCGACGCCGACGGCGTGGAGCGGCCCGTGGACGTGATTGTGATGGCCACGGGGTTCCAGGCCGCCGACTACCTGGCCCGGGTCCGGGTGGTCGGGCGACGGGGCGAGACGCTTCAGGACCGCTGGGCCGGCGAGCCCCGGGCGTATCTGGGCATCACCGTGCCCGACTTCCCCAACTTCTTCATGCTCTACGGGCCGGGTACCAACGGCGGCGAGCTGGTGTCCATGCTCGAGGCGCAGGCCGAGTACGCCGTTCGGGCGGTGAAAGGGATGGTCCGGCGCCGGGTCAGCGCCGTCGAGGTCCGACCCTCCTTCGAGGCCTTATGGTTTGTGTGGCTCCAGTCCAGGATGGAGGGTACGTCATGGACCATGACCCACAACTACTTCCGCTCGCCCACGGGCAGGATCGTCACCCAGTGGCCCTCGGGCAACCTGGTCTACCGCGCGCTGACCAAGGCCCTCGGCCGGGTCTCGGAGACCACCCGACGCCGCCAGGGGGCGGTGCCGTGAGCCGGGTGTCCTCACCGAGCCGGCAGCGGTCGGTGGGAACCCACCGAGCCGCAGCCGACGCCGACCCCACCGTGGTGGAGGTCCAGCCCGACCGCCCCAGCTTGCAAAGGAGCTCAGCATGCCCATGAGCCTCGACATCGACCCCCTCGACCTGGTCGACCCGAAGCGATTCGCCCTCCACGGGTATCCCCACGACGTGTGGACGCGACTCCGCGCCGAGGCCCCCGTGGCCTACATCGAGCCACCGGGTCACCCGCCCTTCTGGGCGGTGACCAGGCACGCCGACGTCCAATACGCGGCCAGCCAGCCCCAGCTGTTCTCCAGCGCCGGCGGCATCACCCTGGACATGGACCTGAGCGGGATCGACATGCCGGCCGAGATGATCATCTACCTCGATCCGCCCGAGCACGGTCCCATGCGACAGGTGGCCAACAAGAAGTTCCTGCGCAGTGCCGTCCGGGCCCGGAGCGAGGAGATCCAGCGGATCGCCGAGGAGGTCGTCGACCGGGCCTCCACCGGGGGTGCACAGGCGGAGTGCGACTTCGTGGACACCTTCGCCGCCCCGTATCCAGTGGCCGTCATCTCTTGGGTGCTGGGCGTGCCCCACGACGACTGGGAGCACCACTTCCGCTGGACCAACGAGATCATCGGCAAGGACGACCCCGAGTACCGACTCCCCGGCGAGAGCCCCGAGCAGACCTCGATGCGGGCCCGGGGCGAGCTCCACCGCTACTTCAAGGCCATGGTCGCGGCCCGTCGAGAGGATCCGCAGGATGATCTGGTCACCCAGCTGGTGCAGAGCACGGTCAACGGCGAGCCGTTGACCCAGAAGCAGCTGGTCGCCTACTGCGAGCTGCTCGTGGAGGCGGGGAACCAGACGACCCGCGACGCCATCGCCGGTGGCATGCATGCCTTCTGCGAGTTCCCCGACCAGTGGGAGAAGCTCCGTGCCCATCCGGACCTCCTCCCCGAGGCCATGGAGGAGGTCCTGCGCTGGGTGACCCCGATCGCCTACTTCTCGCGGACGGCGACCCAGGACTGCGAGCTGGGTGGACAGCAGATCCACGCCGGGGACAAGGTGGCCCTGTACTGGGCGTCGGCCAACCGCGACGAGGAGGTGTTCGAGGATCCGTTCGAGTTCCGCATCGATCGTCCGCCCGCCCAGCCGGTGGTCTTCGGCTTCGGCCCGCACCTGTGCATGGGTGCCCATGTGGCCCGGGCCGAGCTCCTGGCCATGTTCGGCCTCCTCCTCTCGCGGATGACCTGGTTCGAGCAGGCCGGACCGGTGGAGCGCCTGAACTCGGCGGTCAACGGGGCCATCAAGCACCTGCCCATCCGATACCGCCTGACCTAGGGCCGGCCCGCACCCGAACCGGCTCTTCCCGACATCCGGCACCCGATACCGACAGCGACGGCACCGACCGTCATGAAAGGAAGCTGCAGATCATGGACGCCACCAGCATCTACTCCTGCGACGATCACCTCGACCTGCGCTCGGTCCCACCCGGGCTGTGGCAGAACCGGCTGCCCAAGGACCTCCTGGAGCGGGGACCACGGGTGGTGAGGGGCGAGGGCGATCCCATGTGGATGTGCAATGACCGGGTGCTCGGCCGCAGCGGACTGCCCCAGGGGGACAAGCTGCAGGTCCTCAGCGCCGTCAGTCGGGCCGGACTGGAAGACGACGGCTTCCGGGTCAGCGACCCGAAGCTCCGTCTGGAGGACATGGACCTCGACGGGGTGTGGGCCTCGGTCATCTACGGTCCCATTCCGTTGACCCTGTCCATCCCCGAGCCGGACCTGCAGACCGCGTGCTACTCGGCCTGGAACGACTGGGCCATCGAGGAGTTCAACGCCTACGCCCCCGACCGGCTGTGCGCCCTTCCCTTCCTGCCCACCCACTCGCCCGAGGCGGCGGTGACCGAGCTCGAGCGGGTGGCCGAGAAGGGCCACCGGGGGGCCATCATCGACGTCTTCGACTTCGACGCCGGCGACCCGGCCTGGGACCGCCTGTGGTCGGCCGCCGAGCAGACCGGGTTGCCCCTCAGCTTCCACATCAAGGAGGGGGCGTCGTCCCGGCTGAGCTACCTGGTGGGCAAGTGGCAGTCGGCGGCCTTCGCCACCCTGCTGCCCCTCCAGCTGGACGAAGCACTGGCCATCATGGTCTTCTCCGGTGCGCTCGAACGGCACCCCGGGCTCACCCTGGTGCTGGCCGAGGCCGGCGTGGGCTGGCTGCCGTACTTCCTCAGCCGGATGGACATGGAGTGGGAGAACCTCCGGGACAAGGTGGACTACGCCCCCAGCATCGCCCCCAGCGAGCTGTTCCAACGACAGGTCATCGCCACGTTCGAGGAGGAGACCCTGGCCTACCAGTACATCCCGCACCTGGGGGCCGACTCGTGCATGTGGGCGGCCGACTTCCCCCACACCGACAGCACGTTCCCCGAGTCCCAGCGGTCCATCCAGGAGACGCTGGGCATGCTCCCGGACGAGGACCGTCGCAAGATCACCGCGGTCAACTGCGCCGAGCTCTACGGGTTCGAGTATGTCGCCTGAGCAGGCCGGCATTGTGCCGACCATCGATCACGTGGCGCTGCCCCTCCTGGACACTGACGCCATGATCGCCTTCTACCGGTCGCTGGGCCTGACGGTGGACGAGAGCCCCTTCCTCGTGCAGGTCCATCTGGGTGAGCAGATGATCAACTTCCATCAACCCGCCCTGTGGCAGGGGGACTTCTCGCTCCGGGCCCCGGCCGCCGTTCCCCCCTGCGGTGACCTGTGCTTCGTCTGGCCGGGATCGGCCGACGCCCTGTCCGAGGTGCTCGCCCGGAGCGGTGCCGGCATCGTCGAGGGTCCGGTGGAGCGCGTGGGAGGGCGTGGCGGAGTTGCCTCGAGCGTCTACGTCCGGGACCCGGACGGCAACCTCCTCGAGTTCATGATCTATCCAGACGCGTCGAAGGAGAAGATGGATGGCAGCTGACCTGGTAATTCGAGGCGGGACCGTGGTGGACGGGAGCGGCCAGCCCGGCCGCCTGGCCGACGTGACCGTGACCGGAGGGCAGATCGAGGCCATCGGCCCGAGGCTTGACGGTGCCGTGGAACTCGACGCCTCGGGATGTGTGGTCGCCCCGGGTTTCATCGACATCCACACCCACTTCGATGCCCAGGTCTTCTGGGACCCCCACCTGAAGCCGTCGTCCTACCACGGGGTGACCACGGTGGTGGCCGGCAACTGCGGGTTCTCCATCGCACCGTGCCGACCCGAACACCACGATGTGATCGTGCACACCCTCGAGAACGTGGAGGGGATGGACCCCGCCTCGCTCTCGGCCGGAATCGCCTGGGAGTTCGAGACGTTCCCGGACTACCTGGACCTGGTGGGCCGTCGGGGCACCTCCCTCAACTTCACCGCCTACATCGGTCACACCGCGCTGCGCCTCTACGTCATGGGTGACGCCGCCTACGAGCGGGCCGCCACCCCCGAGGAGATCGAACGCATGTGCCAGCTCGTCGACGAGGCCATGCGGGTGGGGGCGGCCGGCCTGTCCACCAGCTTCTCGTTCGCCCACCGGGGCGTCGACGGCAAGCCCGTGCCCAGCCGGTTCGCCGAGATGGACGAGGTCGAGGCCCTGTTCATGGCGGTGGGCAAGGCCGGCAAGGGCGTGGTCCTGACCACACCCGGGTGGCAGTGCGAGTACCCCGACGTCTTCACCTGGCAGACCCGGGTGGGGCGCCCCTTCACCTGCCCCCTCTTCGCCCTGTCCAACGGAAAGCACCGGGAGGTGGTCCAGCTGCATGAGGAGGCGCTGGCCCGCGGGGCCAACGTCTGGCCCCAGGTCACACCGCGTCCACTCACCATGCAGTTCACGCTGGCCGACGCGTACAACCTCAACGTCGGCGAGGTGTTCGGCGAGCTGATCAAGGTGAGTCCCGGGGTGCGCAAGGCGGCCTACCGCGACCAGGAGTGGCGCACCCGGGCCTTCGAGGACCTGGAGCGCAACGAGGGCGGCATGAAGCCACGGTGGGAGACGTTCGAGGTGTCCGAGTCCGAGCAGTTCCCCGAGCTCTTGGGCCGCCGGGTCACCGACATCGCCCTTGAGCGGGATGTCAGCCCCCTGGATGTGATGTGCGAGCTGGCCCTGTCCGAGAACCTGACCACCCGCTTCCGGGCCTACGTCGCCAACGACGACGTGGCCGAGGTCGGGAGCCTCCTCACCGAGGACCACGTGGTGCTGGGTCTGACCGACGCCGGAGCTCATGTCGACCAGTTGTGCGACGCCCCCAGCCCCACCGATCTCCTCGGCACCTGGGTTCGCGAGCGCGAGCTCATGCCGCTGGAGCAGGCCGTGCGCAAGCTGGCCGGCGAGCCGGCCGACATGTTCGGGTTCGAGGGCCGGGGTTATCTGCGGCCCGGCTATGCCGCCGACGTCACCGTGTTCGATCCCATGACGGTGGCCCCGGGGCCCCAGCGTCGACTGCGCGACCTGCCGGCCGACGGCGAGCGCCTGACCAACGAGGAGCCGAGCGGCATGCGGCACGTCATGGTCAACGGCACGCTGATCCGGAGGGACGAGGAGCAGCTCGATCTCGAGCGTCTTCCCGGCGTCCGTCCCACGCTGACCTGAGCCCGCTCCGAAGCCCACGCAGTACCCGGAAGTAGTCCCTGTGGGCACCGAGAAGCTGCGGGTGCCGAGCATGTCATCCGTCTGGGCAATCCTGCAGGCCACCCTGACGGGCCTCGGCACGGGAGCGCCCCGACGGTCGACGGCAAGAGCCCTCAACGTCGATGTCGACAGCCAGCGGACCATGCTTGGCGTTCAGCAACTCCAGGCGAGAATTGAACAGCTTGACGGGCTCGCCTCCCGCCAGTGGCTTGCTCGGCGACCTTGGACTCGAGGACGTGACGGTTGTCGCTCGTTCAGTTGCAACTCAGCTGCGTGTGCGACGGACCTCATCCGTGACTTGATGCGTCGGCCTTCGACGCTCCCCGTTCGTCGCTGACGAGCGAATCGAATCCATGACCCGATGTGAGAGACCCCACCACTCGGTGCCGACCGACATGAGCGTCTCCAGCGCCCTTGCGGTTGCCGCGTAATCCTCTCGCACTGCCTCACAATGCGGGCATTCGTCGAGGTGGCGGAGCAGCCGACGGAACTCAACCCCATCAAGTGCGCCGACCGCCGACACCGCAATGTCGTCATGGAATCGGTCACACTCTGGAGGCGACGTCTGGGACTCCGAATGGTCGATACCCGGGGCCACTCTATTGCTCCTGGGCTCGGCGAGCGATGCCGTGATCTGACCGCCTCAGTGGATCGAGCAGTGCTTGGTCGGGTTGTATCTGGACAGGCGAGTGCGGCACCCCTCGGTGGCACAGATCCGTCCTTTCCCGTAGGTGCAAGGAGGCTCCCCAAATATCAGCCTCGACGCACTCACCCATTGAAAACCGTCGATCGAATCCCTTCTCATCTGAATCCCTTTCTTTCGCAGCGGTCTGTTGCCATTCATCGACCTCTGGCTGGTTGGTGCCTGGCCTAGTGCTCATTGCACGCCGCCGCCCCCTGGAGAACACTCCGGTCGACTTGCTCTGGTAGGTCGGCCTCTCGACTGGCCATACACAGTGGCGATCGGCTTCCACTGCTCCCCGCGTCGGCCACCTCAAGGGCACCTGCCACAGCGAGCTCGGCGAGGACTCGCTCCCTGGGGCAGTATCCCGATTCGCACACAGCAATCGAATCGAGATCAGACCTAGCAGGATTCCGATTGGAACCTCTCCGAGGGACGCGGTGGCGATGCTCAGTCCAAGGCAACGACCGCTGTGAGCTGTGACGACATCGAACCAGGCATCACAGAGGAGTAAGACGCTGGTGACCATTGACGCCACGATGGCAACCTGCCTCTGTTTCCAGAGTGCCCATGCCGTCGTGCCGAGGCACCCCAGCAAGATGGTGTCGAAGCCGATCCAGGCCAAGGGCCAGTTGTCTACGAGGAAGTGCCGAGGCAGGGTCACAGCCAAACCGATCGTCCAGGGGATGAGACCGAGACAGCACAGGGCCACGAAGCAGACGACCCGACGACGGGAGAACCCACGGACTTGTGGAAGGGCTCCGCCAGGTGCAGGTACGGAGAGGGCTCGACGCACGCGGGCACGCTCGACACCGTCCAGTTCGTTGAACCTCTGGCAGATCAGCTCGACCCCGCTCGGCAAGTCCGATCGGTTGTCCGAACTATTGGCATTCCGCTCTCGAGATCGATCGGTCGACGCTGTCCAGACTTCTGGAGGTTCGGGCAAGCGAGGCCGGGTTCTCGGCGCCATGGAGGCAGTCACCGAGCTATCCTCCCTGGACCCGAATGCACCGGCATCAGTAGCTGTAGCCCGAGCCGGAGCGAGTTGGGGTGGTCCCGTGGGTACCCGAGGCCGCCGTGGCATGAATCGGAGCCAGACCCGGCGTGGCCACGAAGAAGTTCTGTACGCCCTGGCCGGTGACCTGGCCGCGGCTGTCCTCAACGAAGGTGTAGAGAAAGTGGCCGTTGTAGGTAACTTGTCGACCATTTCCGGTGTGGACCACGGCGAGCGCCCCACTTGTGCCACTTCCCGTTGGTGAACCGCCAACCAACGGCGGCCAGAGCGCCGCGAGCTCGCCCGTGACCATTGACTGGGCCGCCGTATCCGACTTGTAGATGTAGAGCGGCAGTCCCTTGCCATTGACGAGAATGACTTCCGCGACGCCCCCAACACGCGCCATCGCCGTCCGCACGGTGGCTGTCGTGGCCGGTCTCGAGACAGGTGCAGGAGTTGGGGCTCCCGGAGTGGCCGGGATTGTGGCTCCACGCGCTGAAACGGCCCCTGCCGATTGGGCCGGTCCCGATCCACCGGTGGTAGCAATGACGACGCCGCCGGTCACCGCAGCAACAGACAGCCCGGCGATGGCGATTGTCAAGAGGCGATTCTTCACAGTTCCTCGATTCTGGTTGGGTCGACTGTCGTGTCATTCGTGCGGACGACGAGAGTCGACAGTGCTCGTCGTTCCGGAACTTGAATCCGACGGAACCCAGGCCTCGGTACCTTCATGAGTCGACGTTCGATCGAGATGCCAGCCATCAGGAGGTGAGCGGTCAGCGAAATGGCGTGACCGTTCATAAGCGATCTCAACGGTCGGTCTGGAAGTTGCTCACTCCTATTGCGATGCATGGCTTGGCTCTCTCAATCGATGGTTCCGTGATCCTGTCGGTAGCTAATACGGCAGCGGGTTACGCTCTGAAGTGCGTTCCACGGGGAGGGAGAACTGGCGTGCAGGAGCGGCGGCCACCAAGTCCGGCCTTCTCGAAGGCGAGGAGGCGGACACGTAGTCCGTCAACGCAATGGCTCGGCAGTCAGTCCGATGCCCGCTGGGGATCGCTTACCCGCCGCGGGCCATCACTGGCGGCCGCGAACCACCGAAAGGATCGGCCGGGCGTTTCCGGTGCCGGCGGATTCAGGCGAAGGTCGCCGAAGCCACGACCGCGCCGGTCGGCGTCACGAGTTTCGCACCCCGGAGCCGACCTACGTCCACCCGGATGGCCTTCGACAGCACGCCCTTACCCCCGTGGAGCCTGAACGCTCCGGTGGCCACCGTAGAGCCGTCCGCCACCTGCAGCTTGCACACGATCGAGCCCGTATAGTTCGTCCCGCCAACGTTTAGGAACACCCACGACGGACTCCCGCGAGATACGACGATCTGACCCATCACCCGGCCATCGGTCGTTTCAAACGTACCGGTGCGCAACGATGATCCGTGAGGCGCCGGCACTGCTGCGGGCGTCACCGCCCCTTGGCCGACGACCTCGGTGACGGCAGCCGTTCCCCCCACAAGCACCAGTCCTGCGGCAATGGCGGCTATGGCGGTACGCCGACGGCGGACCTTGCTTTGCCGACCGATGGGCACGATCCGAGGATCGGCCTGCTCCGCCAACTCGTCGTAGAGCTGCCCGACGAAGCCGTCGTCCGGCACCCCGTCTCCCGGACGAGCCGATCGAAGGGCAATGGCCGTCCGCAGGACATCGACATCCGCCGGGTCGGCATCGAATGGCTCTGGGCGCTTACCATTCACCAACGCGTCGATGTAGGCGTCGACTCGTCGCTTGATCATTGTTCCAGCTCCTCAGCCACCCTGGCGGCCATTCGTAAGGCGCGGTGCTGGAGCACCTTTGCATTGCTGACACTCACGTCCATGGTTCGAGCCGCCTCTTTGATCGAACAGGCCTCAAGGAATCGCAGCTCGAGAATGCGACGATAGCGATCCGGGAGGGAGCTCAATATCTTGCTCGTCCGACTCGGGGCGGTACTCGGTGGGTCGGAGCCCGAAGGCTCCGCCAGATACACCGAATCGGTGTCGGGATCGATGAACGTCACCGAAAGCCCGAGATAGCGACGCCAATGGGAAGCCAGCACCGTTTGTGCCGTGGTGAGCAGGTAGGCGCGGACCTCTGCTTTGGAGGATCCAAGCCGCAAAGGGCGGAGGGCCGTCCGAAATACCTCAGACGTGAGATCTTCCGCATCAGGTCGGTTTCCAACTCGGGAGTACATCAACCGGTAGAGGCGACCGACGTTGTCGCGGTAGACCGACTCCCAGTCGGCGTAGGCGTCAGTTTCCACCACTCGCAGGTAGGCGACAGCGCCGTCGCCCGATGTGGGCACGGATGCGGATCTCGCCGGGAAGGTTCGAGGAGTAGGGAACATCTCACTTTAGAATAGGAACCCGGGTTACAGGAGCCCGTACGCCCTGGTCAGCTGCGCTGTCGGGGCAGGACTCGTACCGCGGGCCACGCCTGGAACCAGACGCGTTCGAACCATCGATGTTGGATCCTCGGGCCGTAGGACTCGGTGGGATCACCGCTGTCGGTGAGCCGCTTGCCGGCACAGCGGAAAGGCCGCTTCTCTCTGCAGTTGGCGACCGTCCCTGCTCCGTCATTGGACATTGTCCGCCCCGAAGGCCTCCGATTGTCTCGTGAGATCGGACGGGACGATCCACCGAGCTGTAACCCTCGCCGGTATCAGTTGTTCGAAGGCAGAGGCCACGGCGCTCGCATGCAGGCTGCAATCGGCGTGGGCTTCGCTCGCAACCGGGAATGGGCCAATCGGCGTTCGGTGGGGCCACGATCGCCAACAAGAGGGAGAGCCGCCATGCAATCAACAGAGCCGGACGTTCAACCGGTCAACGGGCACGAACGAACTGTCGACCTACGGGCCCGCTCGCCAAAGCCAAGTGATCGACTTCTTGGATCCACAGACCGACTGCTGAGGTGGGGCATTACCATCCTGTTGGCTGTCATAGGCATTGTCCACCTCCACCTCTGGCAGGACGGCTACCACACGCTTCCGACCATCGGACCGCTTTTTCTCGTTGCTGTGGTTTCTGCAGGCTCCATTGCCCTCTTCACTTCGGTGCAGCTCAACTGGGCGACTGCTACGGCGGCTGCATGCTTCGCGACCGCTACTCTCGCGGCCAATCTCGCAAGTCTTCTGCTCCCCCATGGCCTATTCGAATTCAAGGAAGTGGGCGTTTCCTATTCCGGCTCCATCGCCATTGCGTCCGAGGTGGGAGTGGTGGCGTTGTTCGGGACGTGGGTGCACCGACGTCTTCGTAACGGTCGGGGTCCAGCTCGAAGGCGATTCATCGATCGAACGTATCGATGCTGCACACACCGGTGACCCTCCACCTGTCGGTGCCGGAATCATATTCGGCTCCCCGGACAGGGACGTTTGGGTGCGGGGGCCTCATCCGACGCCAGCGCTCTGACGTTGTCACCACGCTGCTCGCGTTCGGTGTCGAAGGGCGGCACTCCCACTCTCGACATCGTCATCGAGCCCCCCATTCTGATGCTCAGCTGCGAGAGGTGCCGGCCTCAGCCGGTCATGTCCTCCGCCCGACTCCTGAACGATGCTCCCCCGGTCCGGCGGCACGGTGCAACCCCGAATCGCTGAAGTTCGGTTAGAGGGGAATCCCGAGCCGAGAGCAGATCTGCGTCACTTCGTCGAAGATCGAACCGGGGACGACAAACGGCTCCGTGGCGGCCACCTCGGCCAGATGCGCCTCGATCGCCTCAGCCGTCGGTGGGGTATCGGTGGAGGCTACCCAGCCCTCGCCCAGTCCGACGAAGACCCGGGCGAAGCGCCCAGCGCAGGCGGAGAAGTTCTGATGCGTGAAGGTGCACGCCTTGCTCACCAGGAAGACGACCATGGGCACCACGAGCTGGGGTTCGATTGCCCGAAGGAATGGGACTTCGTCTCCGAGCTCATCTCGATCACCCACCGTCTCCGTGACCATGCGGGAGTAGCCGAAGGGCAGGACAGTGTTCGCCTGGATGCCATGGGGAGCGCCGTCGATGGCGATCGCACTTGGCCAGACCGACGATGCCGGCTTTGGCCGCTGCGTAGTGCGCCGAGTTGGGTTGGCCGAACAACCCGGCTGAAGAGGCGATGAAGACGAACCGGCCGCCGCCTTGCGCTTTCATGACCCGGTAGGCAGGCTGACTCAGGAAGAAGCTGCCGTCGAGGTGGACGCTGAGCATCCGACGCCAACTATCGGACGGCAGCTCGTCAAATGGCACGGTGTCGAAGATTCCGGCATTGCTCACCACCGCATCGAGGCGTCCGAAGTGCTCGAGCGCCTTGTCCACGATGGCTGCTCCGCCCTCCACTGTGGCGACGGAGTCGTGCGAAGCAACAGCGATGCCACCCTCGCCACCGATTTCCTCAACTACCTGGTCGGCGACACTCGAGTCCGAACCCTCTCCATCCATTGAGCTGCCGACGTCGTTGACGATCACCGAAGCACCCCGTCGTGCCAGGTCGGATGCGTACAGGCGACCGAGGCCACGACCGGCTCCCGTCACAATGACCGCTTGCCCGGTGAAGTCGATCACTGGCGGTCCTCCCTCTGCGGGTTGCACAACTGCTGCCGCCAGCTTTGGGATCTCCAGGTCATCGTCCAATCGCCTGCCAGTCACGCGCCCGGCGTACCCGGCGGGGGGGTGACTGGTACCGGCTTGGCGACACTCTTGCCCACACAGACGAACACCTGCTTGCCCTTGCCGAATACCGGGATGAGGTTTCTGTTCTGGACTTGGTTCCAGGAGTAGCAGCTCGGCCAGCTGGTTGCGGTGTGGCTCACGGTCCAGTCGACCGGGGCGGACACGCCGCCGGCAGTGAAGTCTGTGATCTTGTTGGTGGCGCTCACCGCGTTGGCCTGGGTGAGGTTGCTGCCGGCGGCCTTGATGCCCGCGGCGATGAGAGCCGCCGACTGCCAGCCTTGGAGTGACAGACCGTTATAGGTATACGCGGGCTCGTACTTGTTCATGGCGGCGATGTACGACCTCATACCGGCGTATGTCGTCCCGTACTTTGAAGTATCGGCAGCGCCGAACGGCACGCTGCCGGCGTTGTTGAGGTAGACACCCTGCACCAGGCTCCCGTACTTGTTGAGCAAGGTCTGGTCATAGCCGTTGAGCCACAGCTGCTTGATCTTGAGTCCGTACTGCTGGATGGCCCGGGCCATCGTGATGTTGTCCGTGGCCTGCATGCAGCTGACGACCAGCTGTGAACCGGACTGCTGCATGCGCTGGGCATCCGAGGCGTAGCTGCCGCCGAGCTGAGCCCCGACGTCCACGAAGTTGACGTTGACACCGGCAGCCTTCATCCCCTTGGCGTAAGCGCTGCACGCGTCAAAGGACTCGGCGATGGCCGGTCCGTAGCTGATGAACGCCACCTTCTGGGCTGCGACCCTCTTGATGAAATACGACATTTGAGGGAAGCCGGCGGAGTAGATCTGAGTGGACCCGCCGACGGCGAACAGGTTGGGGGCGGTCTGCCAGTTGGCGGTGACGTTGTAGCCGTAGGTTGGGGTCTTGGTCGACACGAAGTACCCCGGGCTGAACCAGGGCGAGGCCACCCCCACCGCGAACACGTGGTCCTGGTCGACAAGCGTGTGGGCGTCCTGGGTGAACTGAGAAGGTGATCCACCGTCGTCCAGGTTGTCGGTGAGCACGATCTTGCGCCCGTTGATCCCGCCCTTGGCGTTGAGGGTGTTGAAGTAGGCGATCATGCCCGGAGACAACCCTCCGAAGTAGCCAGCCAGTGGGCCCGACTTGGAGGAGATGGCCCCGATGTTTATCTGCGCTGCTGAGACACCCGGCACCGACTCGGCAGCCCCTGCCGCGGTCCCCGTGGTCAGCGTGCCCGCCGCCATAGCCAGTCCGATGGCCAGCGCCCCCGGCACCAACCACTCCCCCTTGTGTTTCCCCATGTCCATCCTTCTGGTTGCCGGCGAGGACCGTACGACCGCCGTTGTAGAGATTCAGAAGCACGGCTGCTGTCGAGCCGGTGCCGGTTCGTTCATCAGGAAGTGTGGACCGAATGTTTGGTTCTTGCAAGCACTGGTCCTAACTCCGCCGGCGCAAGTGACACCCGGGCCACGAAATCTCTCGATGTGGGGGCTTATCGTCGTCATGTGATTCGCCCACATCAATTCCAACCTCCTGGCCGGCACGAGGTCGCCGAACCGTCTCAGATCGACCGCCCTGTCCGTCATTGGTGTCGTCGTGCTAGCAAATCTGCTCTGCGGCGCGGCCTTCGCGCCCCGTCTCGTTACAAAGTTGGAGGGCCGGGTGACGGGAGGACCCACAGCCCCCTCGTTCCCAGGCGTGCCGAACCGACCTCTCCATGGCGCCTGTCAACTGGGTCCCTGACGCATTGATCCACTGATCGGGACTCGGCAGGCCGAACAGACCATCGGCAGATCCTTCTCATCCCGGTGGCCAGGGCACCCCACTCACGCCCACTGGCCCCGTTCTTGGCCCGTCCAGACATCCTTCGGAAATCCAAATCGAAACACGCTACTTTTGAGATGTGGGTGGCGCCGGGGGGTGGTGTCCGCCGGCTCAACAACCGACCAAGGGGGCTGTCGTGTTCAATGCGGTCGTGCTCGGAGACCATCGGAAACGCACAGGCCTTCGAAGAGCCGGCCGAGGATCCGCGGCAGCACTAGGTCTGGCTGCACTGATCGCCGTGGCGCTCGCAGGTCCAACGGGGGTCACGCACGCTCTGGCCGCCTCCGCCATGCCCGGGCCGACCGTGACCGGGCCCTACCCGACCGGTTCTTCGACATTCGGCGGCACCCTCTATGGCACCAGTTTCAACCTTTCAAGAGTCGGTTATGAGCGATCCCAGTTCTTTCTCTCGGGAACGGCTCACTCGTACGTGCCCGTGGGCACGTTGAGCACTGATGGCAAGTGGAACGTGATGACCGGCGCAAGTGCTCCATACGAGACACGGATCGCCGTCTACCGGCCGAGTAACCCGAGGCGGTTCAATGGAACGGTGGTGGTCGAGTGGCTCAATGTGAGCGGTGGAACCGATGACAGTCCGGATTGGACGCTCTCACACAACGAACTGGTTCGGGAAGGCTTCGCCTGGGTAGGGGTCTCCGCCCAGCAGGTCGGTGTCAACTCGGCAAAATCCACTGATCCAAAGCGCTACTCATCGCTCTCACACCCCGGCGATAGCTTCTCCTACGACATCTTCTCTCAAGCTGGCAAAGCCGTCCGCAGCGATGCCACCCGGATACTCTCCGGATTGCGGCCCCGGAGGCTCATTGCGGCCGGCGAATCACAGTCGGCCGGTCGGCTCATGACATACATCGACGGCGTCCAGCCTGTGACACATGCCTACGATGGGTTCCTCGTTCACAGCCAGTTCGGCACCGGAGCACCGCTCTCCCAGGCGCCCCAGGCCACCTATTCGGCTCCCGTCCCGACGACGATCCGCAGCGACCTCCATGTGCCCGTTCTCGAGTTTGAGACCGAAACCGATGTGGCCAACAGCAATCTGACCGATCGATTGTTCTACGGCAGTCCGAAGTCGTTCCGACTTTGGGAAGTAGCGGGCAGTTCGCACTACGACTACTACGGTCTCAACATCGGGCCAACCGACACGGGCAACGGTCAAGGTGCGGTCAAGAACCTGGCGGCCATGCAACATCAGGGGCCCAGTTCGTTCGGCTGCACCATGCCGGTCAACAGCGGCGGGACTCACTGGGTGCTCGATGCCGCAGTTCATTGGCTCAACCGGTGGGTTGCGGGAGGACCCCCCGCACCGACGGCACCCGTCTTGGCCACCAGCGGCAGCTCACCGGTGGCCTTCGTCCGAGACGCCTCTGGAAACACCCTTGGAGGCGTTCGATCTCCGCAGGTGGATGCACCAATTGCCACAATTACCGGTCAGTCTGGCGGAGGTCCCAGTTTCTGCTTCCTTTTCGGTACCACGGTGCCCTTCAGCACGACCCAGCTCAACAGCCTCTACCCGAACCACAGACAGTTTGTCTCGGACTGGGCTCATGCGATCCATCACAGTGTTGTCAATGGATATCTCCTGGCGTCGGACGGCGTCGAGCTGTTGCACTCTGCACTTGTATCGGACATCGGCCGGCGGCAGAACTGACGCCGACCTCAGTCGATTTGTGTTCTCCAACGCGACCCCCAAGACGAATCGGAAGAGCCCACGAATGACTTCTGACGACCACATGATCCCGACGCCCGCACAACGCCCGATGGCCCAACGAGCCGGCGCGTCCGCCACCGAAGTCACGGGCGACGGCCGCGCCTGTCAACTTCTTCTCGCAGCGGCGGCTGTTGCCGGGGTTCATCAACAGAGCCCCGGGCGGCTGAGCAGTGGGAGCCGGCTACTCAGCAGGTCAGCCTCGTGACCAACCGGTCCTAAGCACGGACGGGACGCTGAGGTCCGGGTGGCCTGGCCATTCTCGACCGCAGTGGGCACATTGCAGGGTGGTCACCGACAGATCTCATCTATCCTGATCACACGCGCATCCTCATCGGCGCGCGTGTTCGGATTTCTCGAGGCGCCGAACAGAAGGACCCATGGCACCCGCGACAGGACAGGACTCGGAAGCGCACTCGCTCTCTCGGCAGCTCCGAGCGAAGCGCTCGGAAATGATGGAGTCGGCGCTGGAGGCAGTCGCCCTGCGACTGTTCGACCAGCGCGGGTTCGCCAACGTCACCGTCGAGGACATCGCTCTCGAGGCGCGCATCTCGGTGCGAACCTTTTACCGCTATTTCGCCGCCAAGGAGGAGCTACTGCAGTTGAGGATACGAAGGCAAAGCGGGGTCCTCCGAGAGGCTCTCGCCGGCCGCCCTCCTGACGAATCGCCGCTGCACTCGCTTCGCGTAGTACTCGAGGAAGAATCTCAACCATCGACCCGATCATCCTCCGACGCTGGATCGTGGTGATCTCGGACAATCCGAATGTGATGAAGGGTGTGATGGGTGCCATCCAGTTGAAGATTCAACCGGTGATCGCCGAGTTCTTTGCCGCTCGACTGGAATTGCCCAGTGAGTCCCCGGTCCCCTCGATGCTGGCCGGAGCGACATTGGGCGTGGTGCAGGCAGCTCACACGCGGTGGTTCCTCCAAGGCGGCGACTTGGCGACCACGATGTCCGAGAGCCTGGCCGTTCTCGAAGAGGTCCTGACACTGAACGCGGGCACTGGGTGATCGGCGAGGTTGATCAGAGTCCGCTGGACACACGAAGTAGTGACTGACCGAAGCGAACAAGACGAGGTCTCCTCGAGGCAGAATCCCCGTCGTTGACACAGCACGCCACTGTTGACAGAATGCGCCAACTAATCACTGGGGCACGGGGGTGTGTGGTGAATGGCTTTGGAGTGATCTTGGACGGCATGGCCCGTAACATCCGCGCAAGAGGCCTGCCCGGAATGGTGGCATCGGCCCTGGTACTCACGGTGGCCTTGCCGCTCGTAACCTCGGGAGCGCAAGCGGCCGGCGCGGCGGAAGCCTCCTCCCACGTGCCCACTCCGACGGTCGAGGGTCCGATCCTTCCGAGCAACGGAATCTCGTATCTGGGCTCCACGACGTTCGACCCGTCCGCGGTCGGTTACCAGCAATCCGAGTTCTTCCTCTCCGGCACTGCCACCGCCTACGAGAGTGCCACTCCCCTCGACAAGGACGGGAAGTGGCACGTGACACGGCAGACGACCGCACCGTACAAGACTCGGGCCGTGGTCTACCGGCCGATCGACCCGAGCAAGTTCGACGGGACCGTCGTGGTCGAATGGTTGAACGTGACGGGAGGCATCGACGCGCCGGCCGCGTGGCTCAACGCCCACATCCAGATGATCCGTCAGGGCATGGCCTTTGTCGGTGTCGACGCCCAGGCCGGGGGTCTCTACGGCCAGGCCGGCTCGATCGCAGCCAAGGACGGCGCAGGCGGCATCAAGCAGACGGACGCGGCACGCTATGGCTCGCTGCACCACCCGGGCGACAGCTTCTCGTACAGCATCTACCAGCAGACCGGCCAAGCTCTGCATGCCGACGGGTCCGAGCTCCTGGGTGGCCTGGTGCCGAAGCACGTGGTCGCGCTCGGGGAGTCACAGTCCGCCTTCCGCCTCGTCACGTACATCAACGCCCTCCAGGTGTCCTCACCGGGCATCTACGATGCCTACTTCGTCTACAGCCGGGGCGGCGACGGCGCCGATCTCTCGCAGTCGCCCCAGAAGAGCATCCCTACCCCGACGCCGACCTTCATCCGCACCGACCTCCACGTGCCGGTGTTCCTGTTCGAGACCGAGTCGGACTTGCTCGGGCTGGGTTATCTTGCCGCCCGGCAGCCCGAGACACCGTACATCCGAGAATGGGAAACGGCGGGCACTGCCCACGATGACACCTACGGCCTGCTCTACAGCCGGAACGACACCGGGAACGGGACCGCGGACACCTCGGCATTCACCTCCCTGCTCAATCCGCCGAAGGACCCCATCCCGGGCATCGTCGACTGCGAGGCGCCCATCAACGCCGGCTCGCACACCTACGAGTTACGGGCCGCGGTCGAGGCGGTCAATAGGTGGGTCGACACCGGGAAGGCCCCGCCGCAGTCACCGCGCCTCGAGGTGAACCCGAGGGACACCCACGCCTTCCTCCACGATTCCAACGGCAATGCGCTCGGCGGAATCAGGTCCGCGCAGGTGGCAGCACCAGTGGCCAAGCTCTCGGGCGTGGGCCAGCCCGGGGCGGCACCGGTGCACACTCGTGCGGGAGCCAACACGAAAGCCGTTTCGGGTCAGGCCCTGTGCGGGATCTTCGGCACCACGGTGCCGTTCAGTGCGGCCAAACTGGCCGAGCTCTACCCGACCCACGCTGACTTCGTGAAGAAGTGGGACGAAGCGACGGCAGCCGAGGTGAAAGAGGGGTACCTGCTGCCGGCCGACGCCCAGGCTCTCGACACCGTCGCTGCGCAGTCCAGCTTGAACGGCTGAGTCTGTGGGTGCCCACATCGTTATCCGGGTACGTTGACCGTGTCTCTGGCGAAGCGACCCTGGCGACGAGACCGGACTATGGCTCCTTCGGCGGAGGGATGAACTCTGGGTCAGGTTCAAGGAACTGGTGTACGAGAGCCTCCAAACCCACCGCGAAGAGCGACCACTCCTGGTCTTCCCCATTCGGACCCGTCGGACGGATCATCATCTCGACGCGGTCACTCGTTCGCTCACGAAGTGAGCATCCCTCCGAGTAGGCAATGACAGACCTAGTGAACTGTTCGATCGTCCAAGGTCGACGCATCCGGAGTCCCAGCACGCCGCTGAGGGCGATGAAGTTCTCCGTCCAGAATTTCGAGACCGACGTATACCCCTCGGCCAATGCCGCTTTGATCCGCTTTTGCTGATCGGGCTCTACCGACGCCGTGGCCATCGCCACCACACTGATCCATAGAGGCCAGTTGGTTGATCTAGCTATGGCGGTACTGCTTGCGGTACCCCCGACCCGGCACACCTCCCGGAGTGCGCAAGCTCGGGATTCCGAAGTAGAAAGATCCAGGGATCCCAACAGGGAGGCGATGGCATCGACTGCTCCTCCAACCTCCGGTCTGGCCTCATCCTGAGCGACCGTAACCAGGACATCGGCTTGAAAGTCGGCCTGGTTCTCCCACACCCGCTTGATCACCGAGGCGTGGGTGACCCGAGTTCCAGTCTTCTCTTCCACTCGCTCGAAGACCCTCTTGAACGTGAGATTGCTCGAACCGGCTTCCAACCCCTCCTCGAAGAGGATCTGACGCCCTTCTTCGAGCAGCGCCTTGCGCAACTCCTCTCGACTTCGCCTCGTCTGATGCAATGCGCTCACCGGCCTGGACTCGAAGATCCGCCCGACCGAATTCTCTCGGCACTACGGGCAGGGGTTAGCCGCCTGGCCCGAGACTAGCGGTGAGGCCGCTCGGGCTGCCGACCCGACGCTGGGTGGCGACGACGACGTGGTACTCGCATTGCGCAGACGCCGCAGTCAAGGTCAAGAAACGGGATGTGACTCAGTTGTCCGCCTCGGGCCCCTCACTCCTTGAGACGCAAACGGACCCAGCGCAGTTCTGGTCCGCCCCAGAGGCGCTGGGCCTGCTTGCTGGAAGGTTCCCGCCGTCGTCATGTTGGCCGACCGTCCCCGTGAATGCAAGTCATACTTGCATTGACGGGGTGAGGACTGCTGCAGCCACTGCGATCCAGCGCAGGCCGTGCGACCACCACCGGCCGGCGCCAGCGTCCGGACTGGACCGGGCGGGTGCGAGAAGAGATCCGATGAGGGCGAGATCGACCCTGGTCAACCGGGCTAGGTCGGCAGCCCACCCAAGGAATGTCGAGAAAACGGGCGGTTGGGTCGACAAATCTCGTGGTCGACGGGACCGACGGGACTCGCTTGTCATGCAGACCTCCGATGTGGTGAGCGGTCGGGGCAACCTACGATGCGGGTCCCGACCACAATTGGCAGGTACCCATGAGTGACGACACCGACCCGATCCAGAGCGCCGGGCCTGAGGCCCTCGGCAGATCGAGAGCAGCCTCCGAATGCCGTGAGATCGCCCCCGGCGTGCACTTCCTGGCTGGCTTCGGGAACACGACCATCATCGTCGGCGCCGAGGGTGTGGCCGTCGTCGACCCCGGGCTCTTCACAAACGGCCCCCGTGTGGTGACAGAACTGCGGGCCCTCACCGATCTTCCCGTCCGTTATGTGATCTACACCCACGGTCACTACGACCACGCCTTCGGCACCCCGGCCCTTCTCGAGGACGCCGTACGGCGTGGGTACCAGCCCCCGGACATCGTGGGCCACGTCAACGTGGCCAAGCGTTTTGAACGGTACGCCAAAACCTCGGGGCACCTGGCCGGGACCTTCGACTCCCAGTTCGCCATGTGGGGTCCGAACGGAGGCGACGTAGTCCGGAAGGCCCGGTACTTCCCACCGACCGTGGACTACGTGGACCGCCTGGTGCTCGACGGCTTGGGCGACCTGCCTCTCGAATGTCGTCACGGGCTCGGGGAGACTGACGACCACACCTGGGTCTGGCTGCCGGGGCCCCGGGTCATCGTGGGCGGCGACTTCATCGTGTCGTCCCTGCCCAACGCTGGAACACCGTTCCGGGTGCAGCGCTACGTGCTGGAGTGGGCGGAAGCCCTCGAGGAGATGGCCGCCCTCGAGCCCGCCGCCATCGTCTCAGGCCACGGGGGCGTCTTCCGCGACCACGGAGAGGAGATGCTGCTCACCACAGCGAAGGCGCTCCGTTTCCTCGACGGAGAGGTGGTCCGCCGGCTCAATGAGGGGCAGTGGCAGGAACAAATCCTGAGCGAGGTGGAGCTCCCTGCCGAGCTTGCCTCCAGCTCGTACCTCCAGCCGCTTTACGGGTGCACCCCGTTTCTGGTCCGCGACCTCATGCGCCGGTACATGGGCTGGTACGACGGAAACCCGTCGATGCTGTTCCCGAGCACCCGGGCGCAGATTTCCGCCGAAGTGGTCCTTCTGGCCGGCGGGACCGGACCGTTGCTTGACCGGGCCCGGACCCTCAGCGCATCGGGAGCCACCGACGACATCCAAAAGGCCCTCCACCTGGTTGACTTCGTGCTCTTCAACGGCGGCGACATGGTGACCGAAGCCCGTGCGCTGAAGGCCGACCTACTCGAGGCCCGTTCGAATCAGGAGCGGTCTTTTGTGGCCCACAACATTCTGGCTTCGGCGGCCCTGCTGGAACGGGAGAACGGGTCGGCTGTGCGAGGGACGGCTGAATGAAGAATCGATCCGGGCCTAGAGAGGACGCTGGGCCGGCCGCCCGCCGGTCGACCATCCTCACTAAGGTCTTGTCCTGTCGCGTCGCCGACCGCTGAGCACCTGCATGCACCCGAGCTGACCCGAGGAGATCGCGATGTCGACCGCCACCGCCCCGTCCGACCTGTACTACGACCCCTACGACATCGACATCAACGCCGACCCGTACCCGGTCTACGCCCGGCTCCGGGACGAGGCGCCGATCTACCACAACGACAAATACGACTTCTGGATGCTCACCCGGTATGCCGACGTCGAGGAGGCACTCACCAATTGGCAGAATTTCAGTAGCACACGCTCCGACATCCTCGATGTCATCCGGTCTGGTTTCGATCTTCCCGGCGGGGTCATCATGTTCGAAGACCCGCCGACCCACACGATGCACCGGGGCCTCCTGTCCCGGGTCTTCACCCCGCGTCGGATGGCCGAGCTCGAGGATCGGGTACGCCAGTACTGCATCGACTGCCTCGATCCCCTCATCGGCTCCAGCGGGTTCGACATCATCGAGGAACTGGCCACGATGTTGCCGATGAAGGTCATCGGCATGCTGCTCGGCATCCCCGAGCAGGACCAGATCGCCGTGCGCAACAAGACCGACAACAACCTTCGCACCAAACCGGGCGAGCCGATGGAGGTCAAGCAGGAAGAGATCGCCAGCGGCGCCATGTTCGAGGAGTACATCGACTGGCGCGCCGCACACCCTTCCGACGATCTGATGACCCAACTCCTCAACGCGGAGTTCGAGGACGAGTCAGGCAGGACCCGAACACTGACCCGCCAGGAGGTCTCCACCTACACCGCCGTGCTCGCCGGGGCCGGAAATGAGACCACCGGGCGACTCATCGGCTGGCTCATGAAGGTGCTCGCCGAACACCCTGACCAGCGCCGCGCCGTCTACCAGGACCGGTCGCTCATCCCCAAGGTCATCGACGAAACGCTGCGCTTCGAGCCCACCGGGCACGCGATCGCCCGCTACGTCGCCCGGGACTGCGACTACCACGGGACAACAGTGCCTGCTGGAAGCCCGATCCTGCTGTCGATGGCGGCAGCCAACCGCGACCCCCGCCGCTACACGGACCCCGACGCATTCGACATCACCCGAACTGACATCACCCACCTCACATTCGGGCACGGCCTCCACTTCTGCCTTGGCGCCAGCCTGGCCCGGCTCGAAGGCCGGGTGGCGCTGGATGAGCTGCTGAATCGCTTCCCCGAGTGGGACCTCGACTATGACGGCCTGTCGTTGTTCCCCACTTCCACCGTCCGCGGCTGGGAACGCATGCCGGTCATCCTCGCCTAGTTCCGCCACGCAGTGGGCTGTCGCCTGGTGGGTTCCAAGAATCTCCGCCGTGACCGTGACCAGGGGCTTCGAGGTCGATCGCGTGGACGACAACGCGGGAGGTGCACAGGTAGTGGCGTCAGGGGGGTGGCTGCGATGAGACTGCAGTCAGCCCAGGTCAACAGCAGTTATCTCGGTAGCCCACGACCCAACCGACGTACCGATCGGGACTCACTCACTCTCAGGCGCTGGTAATCGCCCCGAGTGGAGGCGCCGCTTGCCAAGAACCAAACATTCGGTCCACACTCTCCGAATGACCGAACGAGACGAGAGCTACGGCATTGGCTTGGCCGACCTGATGAACCCAGAAGTAGCCAGGAACCCACAGCCCGTCTACTCCATGCTTCAGGCGAGCTCGCCGGTGTTCCGCCTCGACGGGGTGGGAGTGATCGTGAGCTCTCGTGCCGGCGTGGATCACGTGATCCGCAACCCCGACCTCTTCTCGTCGGGCGTTTCGGCCCACGACCTCAAGACGAAGCGACCATTGATCCCATTGCAGATCGATCCGCCCGACCATCGGAAGTACCGGAGGATCCTCGATCCGCTGTTCGCACCTCAGCGGATGAAGCTGATGGAGCTGTCGACCAGACAGCTCGTCAATGAGCTGATCGATGAGTTCATCGACGACGATGAGATCGACTTCTCGAAACAGTTCTCGACGCCGTACCCGTCGCGGGTCTTCCTCACACTCTTCGGGCTTCCGATCGACGACCTTCCGCGCTTTCTGAGCATGAAGGACGGCGCCATCCGTCCCGACCAGGTTACGGGCCACGAGTTCGGACACCCTGCAACTGAGGCGTACCAGCAACAGACGGCAGACTCGATCTACGCCTACTTCGAGCAGGTGATCGCCGACCGCAGAGCGGGCGGGACGCGTGAAGACCTGCTGAGCCACTTCCTGCACGCGGAGAAGGATGGGGACCCACTGACGGACGAGGAGATCTTTGACATCTGCTTCCTATTCCTCATCGCCGGTCTTGACACTGTGACCGCGTCGTTGGACTGCTTCTTCGGCTTCCTCAGCGACCACCCAGAAGTCCGACAGAGGATCGTCGATGAGCCCGATGGGGTCCCGTCGATGGTCGAAGAGATGTTGCGCTGGGAGACACCGGTCATGGGGTGCGCCCGGGTGGCCACCCGTGACACCGAGATCGGGGACTTCGCCGTCAGCGAAGGCGAGCAGGTGATGGCCCTCCTGGGCGCGGCGAACGTCGACCAGGCCGAGTTCTCCGATGCCGACAATCTTGTCTGGGATCGGGCTTCCAACCGGCACCTCGCGTTCGGCGGCGGGATTCACCGGTGCCTGGGGTCGCACCTCGCTCGGCTCGAGCTCCGCGTGGCGCTCCAGGAGTGGCACCGTCGCCTCCCCGACTACCGCATCAAGCCCGGTGTCGAGCTGAACTACACCGCGGGAATCCGCACCCTCCAGAGCTTCCCGATGCTGCTGGGGACCGCCAGCTGACGTACCTCCGACCGGCGTCGGTGAGCTCCGTGGAGGCTGGCCGTGCCCGATCTCCAGTGCGGTGGCACATCGGTGCGGTGGATGGCGGGATCCTCAGGTGGCGATCGGCTGCAGCCTTCGGAGCGCGGGCCGCCTCGCCCCTCGCATCGGTCGTCGCGGTGGGCACACCCTCGTGCGGGCATCGACGGGCTCGCTCATCACGGTGGGCCGCCCCATCCGTCGATGACGACCACCTCTTCGATTGGCCGTCGAGGGGCCGCACGGAACTGGGTGCCCGGCCGCAGGCGTGCGACGGGCAGTAGGCAGGCCTGTACCGCAGTCTCCGGGATCCCGAGTAGAGCCCGAACGTCTGCCTCTCGGAGGATGTGCATCGTGGTCAGGGACGTCCCGTAGCCCTGGGCGGGGTCTCCAGGTTGTACCGCGCCGCCTATCTCTCGACGACGAACGGACAGATGCTCAGCGCCAGGACTGCTGGTTGGACCCGTTGGCCGCCTGGAATCCGGTGCGGAGACAGTCTCTGACCACGGCGTGGTCCACCGGCGCAAGGAGATCGAGTGATCGGCGGGCCAATCTTGTCGCAGTCAAAAGATACTCGGCGTCCACCGACTGGGCACTCCAGCTGCGCCGCTTGGAGGGAACAAATGTTAGGTTTCGAATGATGGGCGCTTCGGCATGCGATGACGACGGGCTGGAGCGGTTCCGGCTTCTTGCCTCAGGCATCGCCGGGCGGGCCGTGGAGGTGGCTGCGGCAAAGAAGGGGGAGCGGTCGTGGAGCGACGGCACCACGGTCTTCCTCGAACTCGGAGCCGGCCGGCAAGACCAGATCCGGATGCTGGCCGTGCAAGCATCACTCGTGGCCTCCGGGGGCCTCGAACCTGACATCCTCGGCCAGATTGCACGCCGACCGGCGCTCGCTCGTCGCTATTTCGCCGTAGAGGTCCACCGTGCTCTTTTGGCCAACGAGTCCGTGGTCCCGCCGCTGGTTCGCTCACTCATCGACCGCGAACTGGCCGGCTCGATCGCCACGGCGTCGGAGTCACTCGATTTGGCCCGCGGCCGGAGAACCATCGCTGAGCCACCGCGAGTCTTCGGGGAGATCCATGCCCGGCAGGTCCTCGCATCGATTCGGCGCAGGGCCGAAACTCCCCTCGATCGCCTCCCCGAGGTCCGGCGCGGGCTCGCCGACGATGAACTCACCGAACTCGACGAGGACGAGGGTGGGGCCGAGGAGAACCTCGGCGACCTGCTGTCGAGCCCGGTCGGCGGCGGAGGAGCCGTGGGTCGTCTGTTACAAAAGATGCTCCGGCCAGCTCGTCGCCGCGGGAACGGCGGTCCGCCGGGCGCCGACGGGCCGACCCACAAGACGTCTGAGCCTTCGGGAGGCAGGCACGACGCCGTCGCGCCGAGCAGCTCTGCGGCAGATCTCGAGTCGGTCGCGATCGTCGACCTCGGGGTGGTCGGAACGGCGTACCCCGAGTGGGACGGTCCACGGGGTCGGTACCGCCCGAACTGGTGCACCGTTGTCGAGAGCGACGTCCGGACCGAGGCGGCCACGACAATCCAGCTGCCGAACGCGCTGGGCGTGCGCCGGTCACTGGCGCGCCTCGGGATGGGCCTGACCCGCTGCAGACGACAGGCGCAAGGTGATGACGTCGACCTCGATGCTGCCGTCGAGGCGCACATCGATGCTCGAGCCGGTACACCACACGGGGAGGACTGCTACCTCGCTCTTCGGCGGCGGCGGCGCGACCTCAGTGTCCTGGTCCTCCTCGATATCTCCGGGTCGGCGGGCGAGCCCGGTGTCGCCGGCAAGTCTGTGCACGAGCACCAGCGGCTCACGGCAATTACCCTCACCACGGCACTCCACGATCTCGGCGATCGTGTCGCGCTCTACGCGTTCAACTCGCGTGGCCGTCAGGCCGTGCAGGTCCTCCGGGTGAAGGGCTTCGACGACCACCTCGATGTCCAAATGACCCAGCGGCTCGCTGGCCTCGAGCCTGCGGCGTACACGCGTCTAGGTGCGGCCATCCGCCACGGTGCCACCATCCTGGAACAACGGAGCGGAACCCCTCGACGCCTCCTCGTGGTGCTGTCTGACGGCTTCGCCTACGACCACGGATACGAGGGGCGCTACGGCGAGGCCGACGCACGACGGGCCCTGGTCGAAGCCCGACGTCGGGGCCTGGGGTGCCTGTGCCTCAGCGTTGGTGCGAACGCCGAGCCCGCAGGCTCTCCGCCGGGTCTTCGGGTCGGCGGCACACGCGACCATGCCCAGTCCGGGGGCGCTCCCGACCATGATCGCACCGTTGTTTCGTACGGCGCTCCGGTCTGCTGAACGACAGCATCGCTCGTTCAGGCGCAAAGAACGCACGCGAGAACGGCTCGAAGTCGAAAAGGAGAACCCATGACGGTTGCCACTCGTCCGTTCTATGAACCAGTCGGTGACGAGGAACAGGTGTTCAAGGCGGCGTATCGCCAGGGCCTGGCTGTGGTGCTCAAGGGACCGACGGGTTGCGGGAAGACGCGTTTCGTCGAAGCCATGGCGCACGACCTCGACCGGCCGCTTATCACGGTGTCGTGCCACGACGATCTCACCACCGCGGACCTCGTCGGCCGATTCCTACTGGAAGGTGGCGACACCCGCTGGGTCGATGGCCCGCTGACCCGCGCCGTGCGCGAGGGAGCGATCTGCTATCTCGACGAGATCGTCGAGGCTCGCCAGGACACCACCGTGGTCCTCCACCCACTCGCCGACCATCGCCGTCAGCTCCCGATCGACCGGCTCGGACTCGTGCTCGATGCGCCGCCGGCGTTTTGCCTTGTGGTGTCCTACAACCCCGGCTACCAGAGCGTGCTCAAGGATCTCAAGGACTCCACCCGGCAGCGCATGGTAGCGATCGAGCTCGACTTTCCGCCCGCATGACGTGGAGGACAAGGTGGTCGCCCACGAGGCCGGCGTCGATCCGGGGCAAGCGGCGCAACTCGTACGGTCTGGCTCAGGCCATCCGTCGGCTGGAGACCGCCGGGCTCCGCGAGGTGGCATCCACCAGGGTATTGATCGCCGCCGCCCGGCTCCATGGCGACGGCGTGCCCCTCGTCACGGCGGCACGCGCCGCCATCGCCGGTCCGCTCACCGACGATCCGGTCGTCGGTGCCGGCCTTGTCCAGATGATCGCGACCTACCTCGGTCCCGTCGATTGACCACCCTGAGGGCCACCGCTAGCATCCGGAACAACTATTTGGTTCTTTAGGAGGATCGTGGGCTACGAGAGTGCTGCGCGAGCCGATCAAGCTCGGCTACCTGTTCGACTTCGTCTTGCCGGAGGGCTACCCGAAGGAGATGCGGGCTGATCTGACCCAGAGCTTCGAACTCGTCTTCGCCGAGGGACTCGAGCAGGGACTCATCGATCGACCCGTCGAGATCGTGTTCCGTGAGGTCGAGGGCCTGCCGAAGGGATCGGTCAAGGCGGTGATCGACGCCTACGGCGAGCTCGTCGACGAAGGCTGCCTCGCCGTGTTCGGTCCGGCGATCACCGACAACTGCGTCCCGACCAAGGAGGCGATCGAAGAGCGGTTCCACGTGCCGGCGATCAGCGTCACCGGCACCGACGACTGGCTCGGTGAGTGGACCTTCTCGCTCTCGATGGGCTCGATGACCGACGAGCCGATCTTCTGGGCGCACCTGATCGCCAAGGGCGGCCTCGACGACGTCGGCGTCCTCGTCGAGCAATCGCTGGTCGGTGAGACCTACATCAAATCGTTCCGCGCGCCTGTCGGGACAAGGGCATCCGCATCGTCGCCGAGGAACCGATCGCGCAGACCGCCCAGGACATCAGCGAGGCAGTCCGGAACGCTGCACGACGCCGGGGTGGGAGCCGTCGTGCACTGCGGCTTCGGGTTCGGCGTCGTGCTGATCAATCCGGTCCTTCAGGAGCTCGGCTGGGACCCACCACGGTTCATGGGGACCTCGTTCCAGAACGCGTGGATCAACCCGATCGTTTGGAACGCCGATCGTCGGATGGATCGGTGTCGACCAGTACGACGAGCGGCAACCAGGTCGGCCAGCAGTTCCTCGACCGGTACGCCGATCGCTACGGTCGGCGTCCCGAGTACTGCGTCCCGGTGGTCAACCGTGACCTCGCCACGGTGCTGCTTCACGCCTTCGCCGACGCCCGGCCGCTCTCGCCCCGGGGCGTGAAGGAGGCGCTCGAGCGGGTGAAGTTGCTCCCCGCGGCGTCGGGATCCCCGGGCACTCGGATCTCGTTCGGGAAGTGGTCGCACCGCGGCTGGATGGGCGCGGGCTACCTCGTGGCCCGCCGGCTCGATCCCGACGGCAGCACGGCCCACCTCGTCGAGCGCTTCGGACAGGACTGACCGGCATGGCCGCACAGTCTCCGACGCGGACCGCCGATCCACGCCGCAACTCGCGCCGACACGCGAACTCGGACGGCCGGTGGAGTGGCCCTTGCTGTCGCTGCTCCTCGGGCTTGTCGTCGTCGCCGTCAACGCGCGCCACGGTGCCGTGGCCGAGCGGATCCGGAACCCCAGCGGTCACCGGTGCCCCCCGTCCCGTGGCCCCGCTGTTGGGCTTCGACCACTGGCTGGTTCTGCACCAGATCGGGACGATCCTCATGATGGTCACCCTTGATCGCCGTCGTTCGTCGTGGCCTGGCGCCGCCACCCGCGCCACCCGATCCTGCTGATGGTGATCGTCACTCACCCTGCTCGTCTGGCAGGACCCGATCATGAACTGGGCGCCGTACGCGGTGTACAACCCGCAGCTCTGGCACTGGCCCGAGACGTGGCCGATTGGTGTCGCTGTCACCGACCGTCGAACCGTTCATCGTGATCGGGTACGCGACCTTCTACTTGGTGCCGTTCTTCCCCGCGGTGTGGATGTTGCGCCGCCTTCAGGCCCGCCGACCGGTGGACTCGTTCGTCTGGCGGCATCCGCTCGTCAGTCTCGTCGCTGCTGATCCTCGCCATCGGGTTCGTGTTCGACGCGATGCTGGAGATGTTCCTCGTCCGCACCCAGCTGTACATCTACTCCCAGGTGATCCCGTTCGGGTCCGTCGCCGCGGGGAAGTGGTACCAGTTCCCGCTGATCTGGGAGTCCGCGCTGGTCACACTGGTGATGATCCCCGCCGGAGTCCTGCTCTACCGCGACGACACCGGCCGCACCCAGGCCGAGAAGCTCGCCCAGCGGATCCGGGTCTTCCGTGCCCGCCCGGCACTCGGCACGTTTCGTCGTGATGTTCGTCATCATCAACGTCGCCTACCTCTGCTACGGCGGGGGCTTCGCCGCTGATCCGCGGGACGAAGATCGACGACGTCGGTGGCCTGTCCCTGGCCGTTCCCCGAAGCGAAGGTGTACGACCCGAACGGATTCTACGAGCAGAGCGGCCAGCCGGGTCCGTACTTCGCCGGCATCTGGTCGGGTTGGGAGAGCGGCCAGCCCAACGGGAGACCGAGCGTCGTCTCTGCCGCGGATGACGGGTCGATGCGGTAACGACAATGGCTGATGGCCGCAGCGTCGTCGTCACCGGCGCGTCCCGCGGCCTCGGCTTGGCCACCGCCGCACACCTCCACCATGCCGGCTGGACGGTGGTGGCCGCCATGCGGTCGCCCGAGCAGGGACTCGAACGCCTCCGGGCGATCACCGGCTGCCGCACAAGGACGACCCTCGCCTGATCGGTGTGCGCGCTCGACCTCGACGATCCCGAACTCGATCGTTGCGGCCGGCAAGGCCATCCAGGAGGCCGTGGGATCGCCGGACGGTCTGGTGCACAACGCGGGGATCGCCGGCGTCGGTTGCCTCGAGGAGATGCCGATGGGCGTGTGGGAGCAGATCTTCTCCACGAACTTCTTCGGGCCGGTCCGGCTCACCAAAGAGCTCCTTCCCGGCGATGCGGAGCCGCCGGCCGCGGCCGGATCGTCATGGTCTCGAGCCAAGGGGCAATCCGAGGCATGCCGGCGATCGGTGCCTACTCGGCAGCGAAAGGAGCACTCGAGCGCTGGGCCGAATCGCTCTCGCAGGAGATCGCCCCGTTCGGGCTGGGCGTCTCGGTGCTGGTGGCTGGAACGTTCAAGACCGACATCCTGGAGCTGACCACGACTTACGCCGATCTCGACGGTCCGTACGCCCAGCACCACGTCGGCCTCGAGAGCTTCGGTGCGCCGATTCCTGCGGTTCGCCGCGCCCGCCCGAACGGTTCGCACCGGCGGTGGCGCAAGGCGCTCGACGATCGCCGGCCCGTTCTCCCGGCGCGACCGTCGGTGTCGATGCTCGACTCCTCATGCTCGGGAACCGCCTCTTACCCACGACGCTGCTCCAGCGCATCACCTGTCGAGCCATCGGGATCCCAGGAGCCGGTACGCTCCGCCGCCCTCCCCCGTCGACCGCCTCCAGCATCACCGACGCCGACGAAAGGGAAGCCTGTGGCTGACACACCCGCAGTCGAGTCCGAATCACGGATGCTCATCGACGGCACAGCTCGTCGAAGGGGAGGCGGGCACGTTCTCCAACATCAACCCGGCCACCGAAGAGGTCCTCGGCGAGGTCGCCGACGCCTCGAACGCTGATATTCACCGCGCCATCGACGCCGCCACGGCGTGCGTTCGACGAGACCGACTGGTCGACCAACCGCGCCTTCCGCCAGCAGTGCCTCCGACAACTGCAGGAGCGCGCTCGAGGTCGAGCAGGAATCGCTGCGCGAGGAGCTGATCCTCGAAGTCGGGTGTCCCCGGATGGTCACTCACGGGCCCCAGCTCGACCTGCCGCTGGCTGACGCCCTGACCTACCCGGCTGAGCTCATCGACCAGTATCCTTGGGAGACCGAGCTCGGTGACGCCATGGTTCAGCTGACCGGTCAGGTGAACACCAGGAGGGTCTGGCGTGAGCCCGTGGGTGTTGTCGGCGCGATCGTTCCGTGGAACTACCCGTTCGAGGTCACTCTCCACAAGCTCGGGCAAGCGCTCGCCACGGGCAACACCGTCGTGCTGAAGCCTGCCCCGGACACTCCCTTCAACGCCACCCGCATCGGACGCCTGGTCGCCGAGCAAACTGACATTCCGGCCGGAGTGGTCAACGTCGGTCACCGCGTCCGACCACCTGGTCGGTGAAGAGCTGACACTCTCGCCGCAAGGTCGACCTCATCTCCTTCACCGGCTCGACGACGGTGGGCACCCGGATCATGGAGAAGGGCGCTGCCACCATGAAGCGACTGTTCCTCGAGCTGGGCGGCAAGTCTGCGGCGATCGTGCTCGACGACGCCGATCTGGCGGCAGCCAGCATGATCGCCTTCGGTGTGTGCATGCACGCTGGACAGGGGTGTGCAACGCCGACCCGGATGTTGTTGCCCCGGTCGCGCTACGACGAGGGTCTGGAGCTGCTCCAGGGTATCTACGAGACCGTCGCGGTTGGTGATCCGCAGCTCTCTGAAACCCTCTGCGGCCCGGTGATCTCCGCCAAGCAGCGCGCACGCGTCATCGGCTACATCGAGAAGGGCATCGACCGAAGGGGCCAACCTGCTCGTCGGCGGGCCGGAAACGCCCGACAGGCCTCGACAGGGGCTTCTACGTCACCCCGACATTGTTCGTCGACGTCGACAACACCATGACCATCGCCCGTGAAGAGATCTTCGGTCCGGTCCTCGTCGTCATCCCCTACGACGACGAGCGAAGAAGCCATCCGAATCGCCAACGACAGCCCCTACGGCCTCGCCGGTTACGTGCTGTCCGATTCACTCGACCGATCCGTCGCTGTGGCTCGCCGACTGCGGGCCGGGATCGATCGGGCTCAACGGTGGAGCCGCCTACGGCGCCGACGTCCCGTTCGGGGGCTTCAAGGCGAGTGGCGTCGGGCGGCAGAACGGGCTAGCCGGCTTCGATCAGTACCTCGAGGTCAAGTCCGTTGCTTGGCCTGCCGACTGACCACCAGGGACCACTCAGGTGCGCTGCGCCGCGCCGCGCAGTGTGGTCTCACGTGCCAGGGTCGAGCGCGCCGTCAGCCCCGAGCTTGCCAACGATGTTCTCGGGCATCCACAGCAGCTCGAACAGCGACCAGGCTCGGATATTGGCCGACGGGCCCTCCACACGGAGCTCACCCGACCGCAGACCTTGACCAAGAAGCGACTTCAGGTCGCCGAGGCGTGCGGAGAACGACGAGCCGAGATTCGTGGTGTTCGGCGGCGACTCCCGGATCCAGGCCAGCTGGATGTTGTACTCGTCACTGAACCGCACCACGGCATTGATGTTGATCCATATCAAGGCGTCCAGCTTCTCGACAACCGTGCCGTCCGATCGCAGCACGTTTGACCACCCCGACCGGGCTTTCACGGTGAACGAACGCATGATCGACGCCAGGAGCTCGTCCTTCGAGCCGATCAGCCGGTACACACTGCCCACGCTGAAACCGCTGGCTGAAGCGATATCGCGCACAGTGGTGGCCTCGTAGCCCCGACGGCCGAACTCCGACCGAGCGACGGCTCTGAGCATCGGGAGCCGCTCGTCTTCGTCCTCGTCCTGCTCTTCCCACGATTCGATCGTTTGCGTCGCCGCCGAGAAGGGCCCCGACCGGTCCAGCGCTCGGTGTGCGGGCAGATGTACGGCAATCCCGTTCAAAACGGTTCTGCAGCGGATAGCCGAGACTTGGGCTACGCCGCCGACGTCGCCAAATACGCCCAGACTGACGTGCAGCAACACCTGACACAGGCGGTCGGCCAGTGTCTCGAGATCGATGCCGGCGCGCAGGTAGCCACTGGACGCGCCGGATCGGAGCGTCTCGAACATTGCCCGCTCGATTCCGAGCGGGCGAGCGCCGAGCGACACGAAGAAGTTCGTCACCGGCACCAGACGGGGGCTCGTACAGCGTCAACAGCAGCGCCGCGCGGTGTCGAACTGCGCATTCGGCGATTGCCGTGCCCAAGGTCACCAGCCGCTCCGGGAACGGCTCCGCATCTGGTCTGCGAAGCGCCTCCACTGCCTCCTGGGCCAGCATGTCGAGGTCGATGTGATACCGCTCGACCAACTCGACGATCAATGCCTCCTTCGACTCGAAATGGTGATAGAGGCTCCCCGGAAGAATCCCGCAGGCGTCGGCAATCTCCTTGAGCGACGTGCGAAGACCAGAGGAGGCGAACAGCGTGGCCGCGGCGTCCAGGATCTCTGTTCTCGCGCGCCCGGACGACCGAAACGGCATTCACTCACTGAAATCTACTGGCTCGAGGCCGGTCGCGGGTGTGGCGGACTGTGGCGCGTTCGATCGATGACCACTGGGGAGTCGGGGTCCTGCGTCCGGGCCCAGCCGATGGCTGAGGCACCAGGTCTGGGTGGTCCTTCGCTCGATGTCGTGCAGGCAGAAGGCTCGATCCCCAGCCGTACCCGGGCGAATCTAACTTCCTTGTGTGCGCAACAATGTGGGAGTGGGAAATCCGCTGAGGGTCGGTGGCTTGCACCGGCAGATCCGGAGGCTGGACCGCCAAATTGCCTCACTCATACGGCTTCGGCACGATCTCACGTCCGGCATTGGTCGCTGAAGGCCTGCTCTCTCTACAACCCCGGAGATCTGGCGGCCTCCCTGGGTACCGGTCCTCGCTGTCTGCTGGGCGATGATCGGCCCAGCTGGGTGATGTGCGGCACGCCGGCCCCCCATGAGAACGGTTGAGAGGGAACGCATCGACTCCCACCGCACCGACGGGCGAACGGGCCTGCGAAAGGTCGTTCAACGTGAGGGCGACCGTTACCGAATCAGTCTCGGGTCTGATCGGGGAATGTAGTGAGTAGTGCGGCAAGAGGCGCAGCCACCGGGATCGACAAGGCAATCATTTCGAGAACGGTATCCGTGGTCGAAAAGCGGTCGAGGTGGCTGGCGTGGTAGGCCAGATGCGGACCGGCAAAGACCAATGCAGCTACGGAGGCGGTTCGTACGAGCAACTTGGAGCGCATCCAGATCGCCGTGACCAATGGAACCGCCAATGCAAGGGAAAGCGTCGCCACGTCGAAGAGGAGATGTCTGTTGTAGGGGCCGTCCATGGAGACCCAGTGGTGGCCACCACCAGGAAACTCGTCATAGAAACCTCTCGGGGTGACAAGCGCCCACACACCGACAAATGCGAGGCCGGCTGCGGAGACGATGAGGGCGATGGTCTGTAGCCAGTAGCGACCTCGACGGTTCACGAACTTGAACCTTCGCGGGCAATGATGGCCGGCCAGCCGATGTGCGCCGACGGCACGGTCGGCGACCAACCGGTGTTGGTCTTGAACGCCATATTGGACAGCCGCTGCGAACGTGCGCTGGCCTCGGCCCTGCGACCTCCAAGGCGAGCCACCACCTTTCCCACCTCGTGCAGTCGTCTCCGTCCGAGCGCTTCGGCGAAGAGCGCATGAAACTCCCTGCGGCGGAGTGGATCGTCGTCTCCCACGTTGTAGGTTCCGGCCGGAGCTCGCAAGGCGGCGGCTACGGCCAGTCCAACATCGTCACTGTGGATCGACGACATGAACCCATTGGGGTCGCCGATAGTAGGGGTGATGCCGAACTTGGCCGCCAGGCGCACCATCTCGATGGAATGTGTGGCATGCGGACCATAGAACTGCGCAAACCGCAGGACGATTCCGATGCGTCCGAAGTTGGTGAATCGTTCGACGTTGGCCTCGGCTTCAAGAGCACTTTGAGTCAACGGGTTTGGCTGCGGTTGGGTTGTCTCGTCGATCCAATCGTCACCTTGGTCGGGATAGACGAATCCGATCGACTCCTGGAGGAAATGAGTGGTCTCGGTGGCAAGAGCAGCGTCGACCAAGTGTGCCGACACCACGAGGCGGATTCGATCATTCTCTCTCCAGGCACCCGGAAGTCCGGCTCTGGCCAGCGAAGGGATGTGTGTGGTGAGATTGCACACCGCCGTGTGGCCGGCCACGAGATCGAGGACCGCAGCCGCGTCGAACAGGTCGACTTCGGCAGGGGTCGCCCCCCACGATCGCACCAATTGCACCTTGGAGGGACTTCGGGTTACGGCCGTTACCTCGTGCCCGGCTGCCACCAGGGCCGGAACGGCCGCGCGGCCGGCAACACCAGTCGCCCCGGCGACGACAACCTTCATGGCAACCGATGGATCCACGAAGGACAGTCCGGTCGAACCCCAGTCATCTGAGCGTGGACTGCTCGGTTTCCTGTGCCCCCTGATCAGCTGCGGCAACCAAATCCCCCATCATCTTGGGGTAGAAGGTCCTAAGTTTGCGGTGCACGAGGCGCCCCACCAATGTCTTGTCCCATGTTGCAGCCCACCGGATATGGGCTCCACCGACGGTTGGGGTAAGCACTATCTCCGCCCGGTAGTTCCGCACCGGTATCCCCCGGACCAAGACGTAGACAAGGCGCCGGTTCTCTTCGCTCTCGACGATGCGTTCCACGGACTTCGTGCGACCCGTCGAGAACCACTGGACCGATCCCACCCCGTGTTCGCCTTCGGACTCCCCTGCTTCATAACCGCCGTCATCCCACGGTCCCCATTGGGAGTACAGGTTGGCATTGGCAACAAGCCTCCACACAGCCTCCGGGGTCGCTCGCGTTGTGCCTTGTGCCTCGACACTCAACTGGCGCATTTGTCTGCTCCCTTCTCGGTAGCCAGCCCCTATGTACCATATGGTACACTGCGGTATGCCCGAATTGCAACCCAGAGATCGCCTGCTTGCCGCCGCCGTCGATCACGCACTCACTGCTGGGATCGCCGACCTCAGTCTGCGCGAGCTGGCTGCTGCCATCGGTACCAGCCATCGCATGCTCATCTATCACTTCGGGTCGCGACAGGGTCTTTTGGTTGCAGTAGCGAAGGCGGTCGAGGAATCAGAGCGGGCCTCTCGCGTCGCTGCCGGGACGAGTCAGATTGATGCCTGGGCCTCGTGGAAGCACATGAGTGATCCAACACTGTGGCCCCAGGAGCGGTTGTTCTTCGAGCTCTATTCGCTTGCTCTACTCGGGAGGCCGGGGCTAGAGGGGTTCCTGGATGACATCGTCGAATCGTGGGTCGCTCCGATTGCCGAGGCCATGGTCGGAGTTGGCGCCGATCCGAAGACGGCTCGGATTGATGCCCGACTTGGTGTAGCCGTCGTCCGCGGCCTCCTTCTCGACCTTCTGGCTACGGGAGATCGCAAGGGTGCTGATGCCGCCTTCAGGCGATACCTCGGATACCTAGCCGGGGTTGGGCAAAGGCTACCGGAGCAATGATTGCAACGGACACGACTTCGGATCGAGGGTGCTACACCAGCGGGTTGACAACGAGGGTACCGGCCGGCACAGCATTCGCCGATCGCCTGGGATCCACTCGGATGTCGGCTCATCCGGAACGTAGGGACGTCGTCTGACGGAGGGCACAAGTCGGGATCATGACTGCGCTGTCGTCCAGGCTCCGGGCGGCGGCGTGTCGCCCGGCCAAGGGCAGTACTAGCCACAGTCCCACAAACATGACGGCCGACGCGACCGCAATGAGAGGGACGGCGAGCCCGTTTGCGACCGCACTAGCGATCAAAAGTACTGCACCACAGATGGCGAGACCCACGCTGGCCAATCCGGTCAGCGCCAATACGTTGGCCACCCGAAGCAACTGCGCCTTCCGATGCCGACGGAATACCATTCGGTGATAGGCCACGGGTGCAGCTAGCTGGGCGATCGACGAAGCAGCCAATAGGACCACACCCAGATAAAGATGCCGTTGATTGAGATCAAGTCGCCCGAATCGGGTGCTGAACGGCAAGGAGAGTAGGAACCCGAAGAGCACCTGGACCCCGATGCTGGCCACCCTCAGTTCCTGGAGCAGTTCGGCAAGGTTGCGATCGTCCCGTTCTTCCTCGGACTCGGATCGGCCCGGGTCGTTCTGAGCCTGGGGTGGAGACAGCTCAGCTCTTTGCAGACCGTCGCCCTGGGGTGACTCGACTCCCACGTAGCCTTCCTACCCTCAATCGTGAGATCAAAACCGCTGAACGGTGAACGGAGGTGTGAAGCCTCTGAGATCAATCCCGGCCGGCCGGGTCGGAGGACAGTCCAAGCAGCGAGTGGCCGTTGCTTCGGCGTGTCCGCTACTGGAATCTGCGTCGGCCCACCTGCGCCGAAAGGAGAGCAGCTGGCGCCGAGGCCGGCGGGAACCCCGACGCCAGCTGCCGTTCCCCATGATCGTCCGGCGAGCGCTTGCTGTGACCCACCGGGCGGTCACCCCAACTCCTACCCCAGTGCGTAGCCGGTCAATCGTCATGCCGATAGGTAGGCGTCCCATTGACTCAGAACGAGGACCATGGAGTGACCTTTGGCGTTGATTCGACCGCTGACCAGGTCCACTAGAAGACGAAGGGCACGAGCATCTTGGTCGAGCTCCTGTACACCGGGTAGGTCTCGGGGAACTGCTCAGTCAGGTAGCTCTCCTCGACTGTCGCGCTGTAGACGAAGTAAACCCCGGCCAGGGCTACGGCGATCAGCCACAGCCAACTCAGGGCCACGGCGGTGCCAACACCCCCGAGCAGGATGCCGGAGTAGATGGGGTGGCGGACCAGGTGGTAGGGGCCGCTGGTCACGAGCTCGGGTTCGTCCTTTTGCGACATCGGCGAGCCCCAGTTTCGCCCGATGTGAACGCGGGCCCAGATCGCGAACCCCAACCCGAGCACAAAGAGGAAGAGTCCCAGCCCGGCGCGCCATGGATCCGAGTCGAGGCGGTGGTCTCGGAAGGCTCCCAAGCGGAGCAGGAGAATCACCAAGACGACGACCACGGCCCGGATGCGCAGCTCGCGGGACCAAGGGACGCGGCCCTTCTTCATGGAGAAGGCGGCCACGAGCCAGTAGATCCAGAATGCCCCCCATCCGATGGCGAAGACGAGCTCAAGAGCATGCATGCAGCTCAGCCTTCCACCAACCCATGAGGAAACCTACGAGAAGGTCATGTTGGGGCACGGCGAGACGCTCGCGTCGTAGGTCAGGGTCGGGCTTCAAGGCGTCCCGTTTGAGCTGGATCGGGGTGGGTAATGGACGGGGCGGAGCCGGCATGGGCCGCTCCCCTAGCGCATTGGAGGCGCGAGATGGAATCCGGCCTGACGCTCATTTGCCCAGCCTGCGATGGCAGGACCCCGTTTCGGAGAGTCCACGATGATCCGGGCACAACTTCCGTACTGTGGACCTGTGGATCGTGCGGCTTTGCCTGGGACGCTTCCCCTCTCGAGGTCCACGCCATCGGCCGCCCGCCGTGGGCGGCTGATCGCTTGGATTCCGGTCGTACGCCGGCCTCCGGGAGCACCCCACCCCGGGCTGCCTGACTCTGGAAACTAGCCGCTGGTCGGCAGATGGCCGAGGCCTCCCTCCCGGACCCATCGGAGTCCCTCTTCCGTCTCGCACCGGTCCGAACCTCAACAGCCGAGGTTGAGCTGGGTGGGGCCGGGGGCGGCCCTCGCTTGTAGTGCATTGCACCCACAGGCACCTCTCCGGCAGAGAGGTGGCAGCTGGCGCCGGACGGCGGGACCCGGCGCCAGCCACCTGTGCGCCGACTGACACTCAGCGATTCGGCCTGTTCGACCCGGAGCCGCTGGGCGTCGACCTACACCTACCAGGGTTGAAACACACCCGGGTGCCCGAGGGGCGGCCCCCGTAGTTTCGTTTACCCCACCTGTGGCAGCGGGATTCGGTCTGATGGCGTGAGCCTGCGAAACCCTCGACTCCCACGGTGGTCAGGCCGGATAGGCATTGATCATCCAGCGGATGCCATACCGGTCGGCACACGTTCCCCAGTAGGCGCCCCACGGCATGTCCTGGAGCCCGAAGACATCCGACCCACCATCTGAGAGCGCGGCAAACAGGCGCTCCGCTTCCGCTCGGTCGTCCATCTCGAGATTGATCGTTACCGTGTTTCCCCGGACGGCCCGGTGCCCTTGGGACTCGAGCATGTCAGTACCCATCAGCACATGGCCAGCGTGGATCGGCAACTCGCAGTGCATAACCAACTTCCTCTCGGCCTCGCTCAGGGGCGGCGCACTCGGATCCGTCGGCATGTCGCCCATCCGGCTGATCGGCGCGGAATACGTCGTGCCGAACAGCGAACCGTAGAACTCGAATGCTTCCTCGGTCTTCCCCATGAAATTCAGATACGTGCTCACTCTGTTCATGGCATTCCTCCCTCTGGGCGGTCCTTGCCCTCAGGGCAGTCTCCACCCGGACCTCGTCGGCCACCGGTCACCAGTTGAGACTTCAAATTACCGTTTTCGGCACAACGGCTCATTACTTCACCCACCCGTCACCCAGAGTGATGACGAGCAGGCTGGGGTGGGAACTCAGTTGAGGGCACAAGCTCTAGTAGTAGTGCCTTCGTCCACCTACTTCGCGGCCCATCGCCCCGAGACGGAGAAGGGCCACCACAATCAACGAGGTCCCCTTTGTTCGAAGTCTGACGGACTCGGGGCCGTCATTTGACTACGGCCAAGCTGACCCGGGCGATTCGGGGAATGGGCCGAGAAGTGCCGGCTGGTTCTCGGTCAGATGGTCGAATCTTGACGGGTGACCACGTTGCCGCGCCCATCATCGATGACGGTCCGATGGCGACGTACGTTGCTAGAGAGCAGACCAATGAGCGAAAGAACCGCTCCCACGACACCCACGATCATCAAAATGACGCCTACGGTGTGAATGTTGAATCCGTGTTGCTCCGTGTTCGTGGTGACTGCGAAGTCAAGCACGGCTCCGACGGCAAAGGCAACGATGCTCGCAACTAGTCCGCTTGCCATGGTCCCACCTTTCGATTGGTTTAGCGATGCTTTACCCAACCTGTTGAGGGCGTAAACCTGACCCTGCTCGCAACTTTCGTTTGCCGCAGCCTCAAGCGAACCCGGACTGCTGATCTGACCTGCGGCCCGCCAACGGTGGACGACATCCTCTGACCATCAAATCAAGTACAACGGGGCACGTCGAGCGGGTCTACCTAGGCGGGCGTCGCATGCCCGGCCTGGAGTGAAGGTGCGTTTCGGATGGTGAGTATCCCCTCCTGCCCGCCGGCACCCCCATCCACCGGACGCATCAGCACGGCCTGGTGATCCCCCACCCCGTAGCGGTCCATGATCGTGCCTTCGACCCACGCCGCGCAGTCGTCGAGTACAGGCGCTCCGAGGGATCCCCGATGCCAACGACACTGCTCGAACTTGGCCACAACATCGCCCGTCTGCTCTCCAAAGAGTGATGCCAGAGCCAGTTGCTCCCTTCCGAGAAGGTGGATGGCGAGACTGTCCGACCGCTCGGCTACGAAGTAGGTGTGATTCACCTTCGAGATGCATACGAGGAAGCGGGGCGGCCCGATACTGCATCGCGTGACGAAGCCCGCCAGGCAGCCACTCATCTCCCCTCCCCGATTGCCTGTTGTCACGACAAACAACGAAAACTCGACGCGCTCGCTAAAGGCCGCCATTGCCCGCTCCACTTGAGATTCGCCTCCCTCCACAGATCTCATGTCCGGCACATCCCGGTGCTGCCCGGGTCGGAGGCCCCACTCCTAGGTGCGGCGCCGCTCCATAGACCTTGCGGATGGTACGAGTTCAGGCGCCACTCCATTGCCGGATAGGGCATGCGCCTGACGAACGGTGGATGATTCTCCTGTCGGGCCACATGGAGGAGATCGCCACAAAAACATAAGACCCTCGACCCCCCGACCGGCGTGATCCATCGACGTGAGCAGTACCAAAAGCCCTGACGGGACGTCGGCGGCTTAGCGGCCAACTGCCCGCTCCAGCTGGGCCTTGGACATTTTGGACCGACCGCTGATGTGCATCTTCCGGGCTTCCTGGTAGAGCTGGTCGCGGGTTCTTCCGCCCCTGCCTTTGTGTGAACGCAGTCCCCCACGACGTCCGGAGGAGAGGTCGTCGAGGGATGTGCGACTCGCCGATTCAGCTTCGCCGGATCGGGCGCGTGCTTTGTTGACGGTCCGTGCCGCGATCTCCTCCGCCTCCTCCTCATGCTCGCCGCGATCAACCAAGCCCTCCTTAATGTGCTCGTACTGGCGTTCCCGCTTGCGATTCCAATTGGCTCGAGGCAATCGTCCTCTCCTTCGTCCCGGCCAGCCAGTTGCAGAGTGGCCTCCCGTGCCCCCTGACGAACTTGTACCCTCATCCCCACGGCGTCAAACCCGATCCATGTCCATCTGAGGAACCGTTGCCAATGCCAGCGGGCAATCCCGCCGGTATGCACCCTTGTGCCCAGCTTCCCCAACGTGTCCACAACCTGTGGACTAGCTGGCCTCGGCGAGACCGCTCTCGCAAGGCGCCCGGCGAAGAGAGCAGCCGTTCCGGCGAGGTCATCCCGTGTACTGCGGAGGTTGAGTAGCGCAGGCCACTCCGGGTCGGCAGGACGTGGCAGGAAGTCTCAGCCTTCGATCGAGGAAGGATCGTGCGTCCGCTGGCACGGCCCCCGTGCTGCAAACCGTAAGCTTGGGGATTCAGTACTGCGGACTGCGAGCAGAGGCCGAACCCGCTTTGTCGGAGGGCACCGGTCCTTCCTCCCGCTGTGCCACCGCATAACGGTCTCGGGCCAGCCGCCGGATGCGACCGGATGCAAGACCGGAGCGAATTGCGCCACGCAACCTTCCAGGTCCCCAGGCTCTTGACCCAACTGCGGCCCCGAGCGCCGACGTTGTGAGGGGACCACGGCGGCGTAGGGTCTCGACGACGCGATCCACCTCACCGGCAAGGTAGGGGTCGTCCCGAGGTATCTCGGAGACCTGAATGAACGGAGTCCAGGATTGCCGAGACAGGCGCGTCCGGGGAGGGGGATTGGGCCCAGTGACCCAACTTCTTGATTCTTCGTTCTGCCGGCCGGCAGATTTGCCTCGCCGGGATTCGTCACTGTCCTCGGCAGACAGCGGGCGCGCCAGTTCCTCCAAACTCTTCTGCTCTGCATTGACCCCGATGACGACCTCGACCAGTCCGGCGGCAACCATCAATCCCGCTCCGATCAGATACCCGATGGCCGTGTCGAAGGGGCGCTTGGTCGCAATCAGATGACCGAACAGCACCGGACCGATGATGCCACCCAGTCCTGTGCCGACGGCATAGAAGAAGGCGATAGCCAGTGCCCGCGTCTCCATTGGGAAGATCTCGCTCACGGTGAGGTACGCCGCGCTCGCACCGGCTGATGCAAAGAAGAACACCACCACCCAAGCGATGGTCTGGGTGGTTGCCGTTAGCACTCCGCTGTCGAACAGCCAGGCCGTCAAGGCCAACAGCGCTCCCGAAAGGAGGTAGCAGCACGAGATCATCACCCGTCGACCCACGACGTCGAAGAGTCGACCGAGCAAGACAGGTCCGGCGAAGTTCCCGACGGCGAAAGCGATGAGGTAGTACCCGATGGAGGAGGTCGGAACGTTGTAGAACGTCGTGAGAACGAGTGAGTAGGTAAAGAAGACGGCGTTGTACAGAAAGGCCTGTCCCACGAAGAGCGAGAGGCCCAGTAGGGAACGTCTGGGATAGGTACCAAAGACGATCCGCCCAACCTCGATGAAACCAATTGGTTCACGTTGTCGAATTCTCACCGAGCCTTCCGGGTGGCCTAGTGCCCCGTCTGTCGACTTCTCGACCTCGGACTCGATGTCATCCACGGTGGCTTCGGCTTCTTCTGGCCTGCCATGGGTCAGCTGCCAGCGCGGGCTCTCGGGGAGATTCCGTCGTACCAGGAGGATCCCCAGTCCCAAGCAACCCCCGATGAGGAAGCACAGCCGCCACCCGATATTGACAGCGAAGAAGTTGGGGTCGAGCAACACAAGCGTTGCCGCCGCTCCGACAGCGGTTCCGAGCCAGTAGGAGCCGTTGACCAGGAGGTCGACCGTTCCTCTGACCCGGGCGGGAATGAGCTCGTCGATGGCAGAGTTGATGGCTGAGTACTCGCCCCCGATTCCCATCCCGGTAAAGAACCGGAAGGCGAAGAACATCCACACATCGCGGGAGAATGCGGTCAACACCGTGGCCACCAGGTACAGCCCAAGCGTGACCAGAAAGAGCCTCTTACGTCCGAATCGATCAGTCAGAAATCCGAACACCAAGGCGCCGAGGCACGCTCCGGCGATGTAGATACCGGCTGCATCTCCGATTTGGGCTGTCGAGATCGAGAGTCCGCTCCCGGATTTGGTCAGCGTGCTTCCAACTGCTCCCACAATGGTGACCTCGAGCCCATCGAGGATCCAGACCGTCCCGAGGCCGACCAGCACCATCCAGTGCCAGTGGGACCACGGCAGTCTGTCCAGCCTCGACGGGATCTGGGTCTCGACCACCCGGCTGTCAGGTGCATGACCCTCGGGTCGATCCTCCACGTCAGTTGTCATCTCCCCCTCCTTGTAATCCGCTCGAACGTGACGGCCCCGGAGCCCGTCAGTACCCGCCCCGACCCGGGCTGAAACAAACTCGCCGTTCTCACCGGGCGCGGCGTCCGTGTACCGCGATGGTGTTCGTCGTCGCCTGGTCCGTACCATTGCGGCGCCGACGGCAGCTCCAGGGTCGGGCAAGCTCGAGGCCATTGAAGGTGAGGGATAACCCTGGCGGGGACTTGACCCCGTGTGCCGCTCCGGGATCAGTGATCAGTCGAAAGCCCCCTCGCCCTTCGTCTCAACTCCGATCTCCATCATCTCCTCTTCGTGCTTGGCCACATCGGCACGACGTTCGGCATCGCCCTCTTTGTAGCGTTCTTCAGCCGCTGCTGACTCTGCGTCCGTTGCCGGCCTGTCGGCGGAGTGATCGCCGGCCTGGTCGGCATTCTTGGTCGCTGCATTGGGTTCGGTGTGATGGGCCACGGTTAGGTCTCCTCGGTCGGGTGTGCAATCCACTCGATTGGAACGGTGCCGCTTGAACGTACCCGTCAATGCCTTCGGCAAAACCGTCTCTCTGGAACCAGTTTCGGACCCGAGGGGGTCGTCACGCCAGGGCCGGCGTCCGTGGAGGCCTGCCCACACCCGCCGAGGTCACCGGGTTCACCCACCGCTGGTGCCGGTTCTTGATGATCGAGAGCCGTATCGAACGCGGAGCTCACGGCGGAATTTGATGTCGAGATTCCCAGCGGCCTTCGCGGTGGCCGCCCAACTGGCCGAGCGGACCGCCCGCGACCCGATCCGGACCGCCATCACGACTGCAATCGCCATGCCCGCTTCGCCGAGCCCGCGATGTTCCCATCACCCTCTCGCCGGGATCGGGAGGTCCGATCGTCCGGCTCCGAAATTCAACGGCGAAGGGCGTTATCAGGCAGGCTCGGCTCGGACCTGCGGCCGGTCACCCCGGGCGTCGGTGGGGATCCCAGGTGAGCCAGACAATCGTGGCATCGTCTCGAAGGTGACGGTCTTGGAACTCGAGAACGCCGTTGATGGCGGTGCGAAGGATCATATCGGCGGGTTGGCGGGCAGCGGAGGCTCGTTCGATCAGATCGACAAACCGATCCATCCCGAACGACTCACCTGAAGGCCCCCTACCCTCAACCACGCCGTCCGTGTAGAAGACCACGGAGTCGCCGGGGCGGAGCTCAGCTTCGGCTACTTCCCGCAGTCGACTACCGAGACCCCACGGCAACGAGGGCTGGCAGTCGAGCGTGGCCAGGACCCGATCTCCCCGGATATGGAGTGGCAGGGGATGACCGGCGTTGATCCAGCTGAGTCTGCCCGACTGCACATCGAGCTTGGCCAGTTGGCCGGTGACGAACTTTTCGCCCCCGAAGTTATCGGCCAACACTCTGTCGAGGCGCTCATGAGTGACGGCTAGTGGCTGACCTTCCCGTCGGTCGTGTCGGTAGCTCTCGACGGCCAGCGACGAGACGATGCTCGATGCCAAGCCATGGCCCATGGCGTCCATGATGGCCACGTCGACGCAGTGGCCGTTGACGGCATGGTCAAAGCAATCACCGCCCACGTCATACGCCGGCTCCAGGACACCATTGGACAACGTCTCCGGGGTCTTCAGGCGCAATGGGGGAAGTAGATCCCACTGGATGCTGGCCGGAAGACTCATGGCTCGGCGCCGACGGACCAGGTTGAACAGGTCGGTGTACCGGGCCGCGATGGAAATGGCGGCCCCGGCCAGCATCCCGAGCTCTTCACAGCGACGAACCGCAGCGTCGTCGAGAGGACCCGCCACGGTGAACGCCAGGACACCAGTACAGTCGGATCCTTCGATAATCGGAACACATACCCGGGTAGTGTCGTCCACCACCGATTCGACCAGTCGTCGTTGGAAGAAGGCCTGCCCTTCCGGCGTTCCGTCCGATGCCACGCCAATCGGTGCGTCTCGATGGACCCCTCGATCTGGTACCGGGAAGAGTGTGGATTGCTCGAAGTCGATCAAGAAGAGCGTCATGTCGTAGGCGCCCATCTGCTCGGCCACGCTGGAAAGGCTGTCCGGAACGTCTGATGGGGCCAGTTCGTGCAACGAGCGGAGGGCCGATCCGTAGTCAAGGTCGTCCACGGTCAGGCCCCCGCGGTTCCGGTCGAGCGGCACCCACCCAAAGTCGTGACATCGCCTACCAGATCTCCCCATCTCAAGATCCGGCGGCAACACCGTCCTCCGGTAGAGAAAGCGTCAGTCATCGATGGACATGCGGGCGGTGACCTCACGCTGTGAGGTTAGTGGCGCGGGCGGGCCGAGCTCGCTCCTGGAGCGACCGCCGTGTCAGTGCGGGTTTCCCGCCTCGGGCCAGCGGGTAGGGGTCGGAAGGAACTGGCCCGGTGGTTCGGATGGCTGGTGCTCGGCAGACTGGGTTGCTGTTGTGCATCCCCGCAAAGCCGGGGCGACACTGATGAGGAGATGTGGGAATGGCACAAAGCGCAGGACTGCACGAGTCGGAGGGCCTGTTGTCCCCCGGCACGATCGATCGCCACCGAGCCCTGGCCTCCATCCAGGAGGAGTTCGAGGCTGTGGACTGGTACGACCAACGGGTAGATGCAACCGGCGATCCCGATCTGGCCTGCGTCTTGGCCCACAACCGCGATGAGGAGAAGGAGCACGCCGCCATGACCTTGGAGTGGCTCCGGCGCAACGACCCGGTGCTCGACGGACACCTGCGAACGTATCTCTTCACGTCCGAGCCGGTGGTGGCCATGGAGTCCGCGGGCAGCGACGATGCCTACAGTTGGGGCTCCACAGCGGGCTCATTGGGTATCGGTGACCTCCGATCGCCCCTCACGCGTTAGTCTTCGTGAGCTTGCCCTGGACCGTCGTCAGCCCCGGGTAGATGGGCAATGGGGACCCCGTCGGCCATCGAGTTCGTTTCGAGCCTTCAAGCACGGACCAGGTCCTTAACACCCGTAACGGGCTGGGCCATGCCCAATCGAGTCATCCATGTCCCACTCGACCGCCCACAGTGTCCCACTCGACTGCCCAAGTACGTCAGGGCACCGCAGGCTACTGGGCCGATCGCACCCGACGGCGGGGGCTGGACGTAGTCGCTCCTACCCGGAAGGAGCGACCGGGACCCTGCCGGGACCTGGGCGTACCGGCCTGGGCTTCGTCAGCCGCGGTAACCGGGCTCTCGAGGGGTGCGGGTGGCTGGTCGCTCTGATCCTCGGGGTCGATCGTGGCCGCGTCGGCTGCACCGCGGGCCAAGCCGCGCATCCGCGAGAGCTGCAGGGAGATACGGAACCACACCGTCTTCCCCTGGTCCGACTCGGATGAGATCCCCCATTCGTCAGACAGGGCCTCGACAATCCGTAGGCCGCGTCCGTGTGGCTCGCTCGACTCAGGGGACCGCAGCACCGGTGCGCCGTCCCCTCGATCACTCACCGAGACGAAGACCGTGAGATCGGAACGCTCGACGAAAACGTCGAACCCGCTGGCCGCGTGGACCAGCGCATTCGTGGAGAGCTCCGACACCATCAAGGACACGGAATCTTGCACATCGGGACGAGCATCCACAATCATCCCGGCGACGAATCGTCGGGCGGCGCCCACGGCTTCCTCGGAGGGCGCAAACCTCATCCTCGCCATCACGGCGTCAATCCGAAGTGCTCCAACAGTCCCGTTGCCTCCAGCACTCGATGCACGATGGGCGTCACGCGGATCAAGGACACCTGCCCGACCTCGTTCGATACCTGTACCAGCAACGCAATTCCCGAGCTATCCATAAATGTGAGCTTCTCAAGGTCGAAGGTGACTCGTACCGGCTTAGTAGCCAGATACGGTGCAATACCCACTTTTGTCCCTTCCACACTGGCCAGATCAAGTTCGCCGGCCAGGCGGATGACCGGGGCCGAGGGATCGTCGACAGTGGCGCTCACCTGCATCGCGGGCCCATCGGCTACCACCATGCCCGCTCTCCGACCTCGCAGCGGCGGTCCCGGGCCCGGGCGGCCATGGTCGGCTGGGCGCTTCCCGCTCGGGAGAGGGGGAAACTACGGTTGTCCGGTCCAGCGCTTCTGCAGCACCCGATCGTCCCCTTCACGTCACCGTCCTCTTCATGTGGGCCCCGCCGTGAACTACCCGATCCGCCAAGTTACCTAGTGGGGCGGTGTTTTGCGAGTCATAACGCCTCTGTCCGGCGGGACCGGTGGGACATCGGGCGTCCGAAGTTCACCGTCGGCCTCGTCCGAGCGAGCGGGCCAGCTCGGACGTTCACCTGACCGTATCGAGATACCGGCTGCGTCGTTCGTCGGTGGGGCTGGTCCACCGGAAGGCCAACACGCAGACGTCGTCGTCAGATCCAGCCGGGCCAAGCGTGGCCGTGAGGCGCGTGATCAGGTCTTCAACGGTCGAGACCCGGTCGGTCGCCGCAGGGATCAGACGGTCCAAGCCCACGTCGAGGCTCTCCCCACGCCTCTCCACCAGCCCGTCCGTGAAGGCAACGAGTGCCGATCCGCTGGCTAGATGGACGGTCGTCGTCGCGTAGCGTTCGGGGGACACGCCCAACGGAAGTCCAACATCGGTGCGCACGAACTCCGCCGTTGTGTCGGAGACTCGCAGCGGATTCAGGTGGCCGGCATTCGCCAGGGTGATCTCCCCCGAATCCGCATCGCCGACACCGATGAGAACCGTAGCCAGGTGTCCGTCTCGGACCACGCTGAGCTGACGAGAGCACATCTCCAGGACAACATCGGGTGGATGCCCCTCGGTTAGATAGGCCCGAATGGTGAACCGTAGGCGAGCCATGATGGCGGCGGCGTCCACACCCTTTCCCGAGACGTCACCCACGGCAAAAGCGAAGTGGCGCTCGTCGATCTCGATCAGGCTGAACCAGTCGCCGCCGATCTCGACGCCGTCGGTCCCGGCCAGGTAGCGGGTGGCGATCTCCAGGTTGGTGACAGAAGGATTCCGCTGGGGCAGAAGGGCCCGCTGCAAGGTCTCCGCGATGGAGCGCTGTTCTCCGTACAGGCCGTCAAGCTGTTGATAGAGGCCGGCAATCGTTTGGGCATCCTGTTCGGCGTTGCGGCGACGTCTCACCAGCTGATACGTGAGCACAGAGGCGCCGGCGGTAACTATGACGCCCCCGACCAGGAACACCCACGCGAGATCACCGCCCAGCGTGCCTCCTAGGGCGCCACGGGGTGACGTGACCAGGGTGACGCTGGAGTCTCCGAAGGGAATCGATGCGCGCTCGGTTTCACCGGTGATAGGCAGCTGCCCAAGCGGAAGGTCCGTGGTGCCCAAGGCGGACGATTTGGTAGTGGGGCCAAGGTAGGTAGCGAAATTGAGGTCGGAGAAAGCGGAGCCACTCTCCACTGGAACCTCACGATTGGCCGGGATAGCCCGCTCGGCGTAGATGGCGATTGTGGGGTTCTTGGGATCGGCGACGGCATAGCCGACCGCCCGTGGACCGGTCGGCGGCACGGGAGCCACCACGAACGTCGGGCTCTTGGTCGCCTTGTGGACCAATGCCAGCGCCTGCCCAGAGTCGGGGGCCATCAGAGGCTTGGCTCCCACCGACGCAACGGGCTGGTAGGTGACTCCATCCGACTTCCACAGGACCGCCGACGTGAAGAGCCGCTTCGGCCCTACGTAGGTGGAAGCAAACTGGTTGAACTGTGGCACGCTTCCCCCGGTGGCCGTCTCAATCCGCAAGGCAGTGTCGAGAGGGTCCTGGAGGCCCAGGATCGTGGCCCTCAGGACTGCGACCGCCTGTCGGGTCTGCAGCTGCAGCAGGCGATGCTCATTGTGGCGGTTGAGTGTCCAGGCCGTCCAGGACACCGACAGGGTGATCACCAAGCCGAGCAGACCCACGATTCCGGTCGCCCGAGCCGGAGTGATTCCGCGCGCCCTTCGCCCGTCGGCAACGGAAGTGCGGTCTCCATCTTCGGATCGATCCCGATCACTCGTTGCCGTTGCTGCTTCCACTCGCCCTCCCTGGCTTGACTAGGCGCCGATGAACTTGAGACCGACCGGTGATCGGCGACCATGGTTACAGCCGCAGGGCGTTGCGAGCAACTGACGGTTCTTTACCTACCCAACGGCGTGCCCGTCTACACGCAGTGCTGGTCAGACCCGAGCGCACCTGATGTCATCGACAATGACAATATTGGGGCCCTCTGTGATTTGCTCACCGCTGGTCCACAACCTTGACCCGTCGGGTGTCGAAGTAAGTACTCTGGTTCCAGGTCGAGTGACTCTACCGGCCTGGTATGCCGCAAAGCAGGACCGGGGTCGGACCAGTCCGGGCTGGAGAACCCCGGTCCTCCTACGAGAGAAGGCCAGTGTGGATGCAGTGTTTGGAGTAGACGAGCGGGACGAGGATGGTGTCATGTGCGTTGCCGTGCGCGGGGAACTCGACGTGGCGACGGCACCAACGCTGCGGGAGGCCCTCTTTGCCGCAGTCGAGCGCGGCAGCGGCCTCATCGTCATCGATCTGCTGGGCGTGACGTTCATCGATTCCACCGCGCTTGGCGTCCTCATCGGCACCAGGGAACGAAGTGACCGACGCGGGAATTGACCTCCGGCTCGTCATCGAGGAGCCCCGAATCATCAAGATCTTCGAGATCACTGGATTGAGCGACGTCTTCTCCATCACTCCCACGGTGGCAGAGGCGTTGACCCGATGAGCAGTACCGAGGACCGATCGTCCCAGGTCAGAACTACCGGCGACGCGGTCGACCTGAGCCTTCCGGTCCAGTCGGACCTGATCATCCTGGCTCGCCTCACCGCGGCCACGGTGGCTTCCCGGGCCGGTTTCGATGTGGAAGAGGTCGATGACCTCCGGCTGGCGGTGGACGAGCTCTGCGTCCTGGTGATCGACGGTGCCGGAACTGGGCGCCTCAATCTGCGATTCATCACGTCGGATGGCGGGATCGAGGTGATCTGCAGCCTCGATGAATCAGGAGCTGCTCAGGAGGGGAATGAGGACGATCATGGTGAGCGCGACCTGTCCGCCCGCATCCTCGAGGCTCTGGCGGATGAGCACGGTGTAGCGCTCGAGCAGGATCGGCGCAGCGGTTGGCTGCGCAAGCGGAGTGCCCGGCACGAGCGTACATGACGCCGTCGCTTCGGGATCCCACAGAGATTCGTCGGCTGTTCCTCTCCTATGCCGACAGCGGCGACGAACGACTTCGAAACCAGCTTGTCGAGGAGCACCTCGGACTGGCCCACCAGTTGGCGCGACGCTTCACGAATCGGGGCGAGTCCTATGACGATCTGGTCCAGGTGGCTTCGATGGCGTTGGTGATGTCCGTTGACCGATTCGACCCGGATCGCGGGGTGGAGTTCAGTACATTCGCAACACGCACCATCATCGGGGAGCTCAAGCGTCACTTTCGTGACAAAGGATGGGCCATCCGTGCCCCGCGACGGATCCAAGAGCTCTATCTCGCCATCCGCCCGGCCATCGAGACGCTCACCCAGGACTTGGGAAGACCCCCGTCGGTTGTCGAGATCGCTGAGAATGTTGGCGCCAGCGAGGAATCGGTGCTCGAGGCCTTGGAGGCTGGCCAGCGCTACCGGACGGCCTCCATCGATGCTTCTGACCGGCACGACAGCTCAATAGTGCTCCGGCTCGGCCAGGTCGATAGCGGGTTCTCCGGAAGCGATGATCGCATGCTCCTGGCGGCATCAATGGCCGACCTTCCCGAACGCGAGCAGATGATCATCAGACTCCGATTCGTCGACGGGCTGACCCAGTCGGAGATCGCCGCTCAGATTGGTGTCAGCCAGATGCAGGTGTCCCGCCTGCTGTCCTCCAGTCTTGCTCGTCTGAAGGAGGCGCTCGGTCGGGAGCCGTGACCATCGAAATCGGCCGTCCGCCTGATCGTCCTCAGGAGGCGGGCACCATGCACGTAGGGCCGTGGGCCAATTCTTCCTACGAAGCGTTCCACTTGGACGTCGATCCCGCCTCGACGTGACCACCGGCGAACGCACTGTCGGGAGGTGGCCCCCAAGGAGGGGGAATCAACTGACCGAGATTCTTCAGATTGGTGTAGTACCCCATCCACAGCGACACCAGCGATTCTGTATCGTCCGTAAGCGCAACCTGTTCGACGGCCAGGGACATTGCGGTGAGGTACCTGTTGGCTTGGTCGGCTTCCTCTTGAGTGAGCCTCTGGGTCTCGACCCTCAGCCCGTCGCCCTCAGCTGGCATCGTTCAACATCCTCACATCCGGGGTCTCGTCCGGCGGCCAACGATCAAGCGGCCGGTCGCGCCAGCCTCCTTCGTCGCCTCCAGGTGGCGCAGAAGCGCGCCGTTTGCGTTTCTGTCGGGCAGGTCGAGCAAACCAGTCCCTCCTGCCCGACGGTTCTCGCATTCCATGCCATCCTTACCCCTGACGAGCCGGGGAGAAACTGGGGTTCAGCAAGGGCAACGTCGGGCATGTGCTGTCGTAGCGGGTCGGTCGATTGCCAGCTGGTCGATCAAGCCAAGACCGGAGGACTGACGTTCACAGAGTCGGAGCGACTTGTCTTCAACAATTCCGGCTTCCGTGCCCCGAGGGCAGTGTCGTTCAGAATCACGGCCGTGTCGTGGGGCGTGATCTGGACAGATGTCGGGCGTGATCTGGACAGATTCAGACACCGCCAGAGTGGGTAAGTTTCCCCAATGTGCTGACCAACCGACCGACGAATTCCACCGGGTCGGCATCACGACGCCCGCAACAGCGCCCTGCGGCGCCCGTCGGCAAGCCGGTGCGCCGCAGAGAACGGGCTGCTGAGGATCGGTGAACTGTCGAAGTGAGGAATGAGGAGGAGAGTATGCACGTACATTTGACTGCTTCATTCGAGATTGAGAGTTGGGACGAAACGCCATTCGACGGCCAGTCGAGTGTTCCGAAGCTGACTCAGGCCGCCGTGACGAAAGCGTATTCAGGTGACATCGAAGGCACCTCGAAGACCGTTTGGCTGATGGCCTATGCCGGGGACGGATCCGCGACATTCGTCGGGTTGGAACGCCTCACGGGTAAGATCGGCGACCGCGACGGCACTCTCGTCCTCCAACACACCGGCTCGTACGTGGACGGTGCCGCCAAGGCGAATCTGGCTGTCATCGCGGGAGCGAACTCGGGCGGCCTGGCGTCGGCGACTGGTGACGGCGACCTCCTGGCCAACCCGGCCGGCTCGGTGACGCTCAAGCTCGAGCTCGAATGACGATCGTGCTCCGCAGTCCGGGGTCCGACGTTTTGCCCCTCGCATACCTTCGTGCCACCGGATTTGCTGGTCGAGCTGCCCGGTGGACTCCTGAGTAACGGCGGTTTGCGGTGTTTGAACAACGGACCATTGGGTATGACCAAAACCATGGACACAGTCACCAATGGGCCGAGGATCCCGAGGGCTGAACTGAGCAGAGCAAGGCGGGAGCAGCAGCTCCAGGAGATCGACCGGCTTCGTAAATGGATCGCGTACGGAAGCTCAACGAGAGGACAGATGTCATGGGAATGGTCGACAAGGCAAAAGACAAGGCCCAGGCCACAAAGGGAGGCGTCAAGGAGAAGGTGGGCGAGATGACCAATGATCGCTCGATGGAGGCCGAGGGCAAGGTGGACAAGGCCTCTGGAAACCTCAAGCAAGCGGGAGAGAAGGTCAAGGACGCCCTCTAGGGCCGACGGGTAGCCGATGTCGACTTACCGCCTGGCTTCGATGGCGGAGCGGCACCGACAGTCTGCAATGCAATTCGGTGGGTGGCGACAATGGGACGACTGTGAGCCCCGTGTTCCACATGCCTCGACCGGCTCCAATGCTGGCGACTGGAAAGGATCAACGATGAAGAATGTGTGGAAGGGACTCGTCGTCGGGGGGCTCACCGGGGTGGCTGCCGGGGTCGCTCTCGATATGTTGAATCGTGGAGCTCGCGGGGTCTCCGCCTTGGGTGAGAAGGTTGGGCATCAAGCGCCAGAAGCCGTCGGGCGTATTCGCCACGCGGTCTCTGACGCAATTGCAGAGACCTCCGACAACCTTCGCAAGTCGGAAGCCGCCGACGTCGCGTGACGTGGATGACCGGCATGGCTTTCTCACATTGTTGGCGACCCTGACTCTTTCGGCATCCAACCTGGGTGCACCATCGGGCGTCAGGCGCAGGACGGTGAGGGGCCTGTCGACCCAGTGGGCCGGCTCGCCACTCCAGTGGGCGCCGTCCGGATCTCACAACGTCGTACCTTGTCGACCAGGCAGCGCGATGGTTCTGTAGTCGCGTATGCCAGCCAACGAGTGTTACGCTGCGGTTGGCGTGCGCCCTGCGAAGCGTGCGCTTGCCCGCCTTACCTGTGGAACTCATGCCCTGCCGCCGGGTGAAAGTGGTCTAGCGTCAGCTACGTTGTCAGCAGGAACATCGCTTGCGCTTCTGAGGGTTTTGGTGAATGGACCCGAGTTCTTGACACGTGGGGGTAAGGGTCCGGGGGGGCCTGGACCGATGTGGGGCGCCCAGAGGCATCCATGATCAGAGCCCGATTCGTCTGGCACCGGAATCGGGATGTCGGGTAGCGCAGCGAGATCCGGATGAAGGGCGGAGCCCACGGGGCTGGCGGCCGAGGAGCGCTCCACCGATTCGTGCTCGGAGTCTTGGTGCTGTCGATCCTCGTTTCCTCATGCTCGCAGACGACTAGTGGTCGATCCGCGTCACTGCTGATCGTAGGCGACAGTGTGGCAGCGCAGGCGGCCGAGGCAATGACCCACCTGGCACCGGAAGGGACCACGGTGACGGTCGATGCGGTACAACCGGGAACGGCTCCCTGCGATTGGGACCATGGATTTTCCCTTCCCAACGGAAAGGTCTTCCCCAGCTTCCCGACCATCCTCGGCAATGTGCACCCAACCGTTGTGGCCTTCGTGTTCACGGGCAACCCCGGTCTGTCGGGGACGGGAGCCGGCTGTGTCGATGCAACCAAGCCGTACGATCTCTCGGCCCTCTTGGCGAGCTACGAGCAACCGCTCGACGACATGGCCACGAGCGCGGCGACTAGCGGCGCCACGGTGATCTTCGAAGGGCCGCCTCCGAGAAATCCAGCGGTACCAGTCGGCTATGACGCGCAGCAGCAAGCCAACCGGGGATTTCAGGGTTCCCCGGCCATGGCCTCGTTCTACGAGAACCTGGCGTCTACTGGCGGCTCCCATCGGTGGCACTTCGACGACAGAGCAGCGATCGCGGTGTCCACGGCCAACCTGACCTGGATGCTTTCCTTGCCCTGTAAGCCGTGGGACGCAAAGCAATGCCGCGACGGTCAGGTCCAGGTCAGAACTGGCGGTGACGATGCGGTCCACCTCGACAAAGGAGGGTGCGGAGCGATTCGCTTTGCGCTCGGTCTCGAAGAAGGAGCGCTGGGCTCTGGCCCGACCGACGACTCTGGGGTGGCGGCTGCCGTTGCTCAGTATGGGGGCTGTCAGTAACGAGGCGGCGAGTGCTGACGTCTCAGAGGCTGTGGTCCACCGACGAAGCCCCGATCGCCCATCTGACGCACGGAATCAGGCGACAGTCCGTCCGACAAAGTAGGTGCCGAGCAGAGCAACGGCCATGATCACGACCCACAGATCGGTGAGACGGCAGAGCAGTCGGGGGGCGCTCCGTACCTCCATGAACTCGCGCATGATGATCCGGACCTTGACCAGAGCCAGGAGAATCGCGCCCACCGTCACCAGCGTGCTCGGCGCGGGAAGGCCGTGACGGTCTGCTGCATGGTCGATCCAGAAGTAGGCCACAGTAATTCCCACCAGGACGATCCAGACCGCAAACAGCCGTTTGTTGAACTCCATTTCCACGAATCACCTCACGACATAGAGCAGGGCGAAGATCAGGACCCAGAAGAAGTCGACAGTGTGCCAATAGGTCGCGCAGGTCTCGACCGTCACTTGAGCGCGGCGTTCCTGACCGGACAGCTGATAGACGAGCACCCCTAACACGACGAAGCCGATCAGCAGGTGGACGCAGTGGATTGCGGTCAGGAAGAAGTAGTACTGGAAGAACTGGCCGCTGGTGAAGGTGTACCCCATGTGGATCAGCCTGACCCATTCGATGATCTTGAGCACAAGGAAGCCAACGCCGAATCCGGCTGTCAGGAACGCATCCCGCGTTGCGACCTGATAGCGCCCGGCACGAGCGGCCTGGACGCAGCGAGCGACAGACCACGAACTCGTCAGCAGGAAGATCGTGTAGAGCACTCCGAGCCAGAGCGAGAGGTGCGACTGGGCCTGGAGGAAAGCTCTCTCGTTCTGGGTCCGGTAGTAGAGATAGACGCAGAAGTAGGACGTGAAGATGAGGGATTCGAAGAGGACGAAGAACCACATGTCCGGCTGCCCGGGAACGTGTCTGTCCTCCTCCGTGCCGGCCGGCGCCGTGTCCTCGGTGGTCGTCACGACGCCACCTCCGCCGCGGGTGGGCGCGATCTCCTCGGCAGGTCGGGCATTGGTCCCCGACCGAAGTCTTCGCGGAGGATCATGCTCCGGAGCAGCGTGATGAAGGCACCGGTGTAGACGGCGAAGACGACTACGTTGATCCACCAAGCGATCACACCGTTCCACGCGAAGACGCCGCGGTGGAAGATCCAGGATGGAGCAACGACGACCTCGGTGAGGGCGTTGCACAGGTTCAGGTAGCCGAACCACATCGGGAAGACGCGGTTCTTGTCGAGGAGGATCGCGGTCATCCAGATCAAGGAGCCGACGAGGAAGACGCCCATCGTGCCGGAGAACGACAGGAAACCCAGGTCGTAAATCCACTGCTGGACCGCTGGGCTGCGGTCGGGCCGCATGGCGCCGACGGTCATGCGCCACGCAGATGAAGAGAAACCCCGGGACCGCGCTGACCGAGTACACGATCAGGTAGGAATAGGCGAACACGCGACTGACCGACATCCGCCGGATCGAGTAGGTGATCAACGCGATCGACGTCGCCGAGAAACCGCCCAGGGTGAAGATCAGCGCAAAGCCGACGAGCAAGCCTTCGTGATGGTGAGCGAACCATCCGGCGACCTGGTTGGGGTCGTATCCATGGCTGTGGCGGGGGCTGGATCCGTGTGATGACGAAGAACACGATGGCATACAGGTTGTAAAAGGCGATCGTGGCGAACCACGCCAACCAGAGTTCACGCTTTGGGTTGTCGAGCCAGGCGGAGCGCTTCACGCGGTGACCTTGGCCACGGTGCGATCACGCGGGATCGACCCTCCCAGAACGACAGCCATGACGACGATCCAGATGGCGATTGCGACGTTCTTGACCCAGAACGACAGGAACCCGTTCCAGGCGAATGGCCCGGTGAGAGTCAGACCTGCAAATCCCGCAGGCACGAGCGCGACCGCGATGAGCAGGTTGAAGTAGGCAACCCATCGCCCAAACACCGGGTGGTCCTGCTGATCGAGGTAGATCGCCACTGCCAGGAAGAGGCACTCCGCGACCAGAAAGGGTATGCCGCAGGTAAACGTGATCCAGGCGAGGTCGTTGTACAGCTGGGTGAGTTCGGGGGCGCGATACGGCCGGAAGGCCGCGAGGAGCCAGAAGACGGTGGCGGAGAGGAACGCGATAGGGGCTGCCCCGGCGACACCGATCATGCAGTACCGCATGATCGGTGTGCGGTGGGCCATGCCACGCATCCGCTCCACGATCAACATCAGGATCGGGATCAGCGCCACGCAGAACCAGTTGAGAAGGATCATGCTGTAGCGGACGCGGGATGTGTGGTCACGGTAGAAGGCAGCGACCTGCGCGGGTGACGACTTCGGTGACATTGGCGGCACGAAGCCGGGGAAGAGGAAGAACGCTGCGATCCAGATGATCGCAACGGCGGGCAGCGTCCAGAAGATGATCCGTTCGCCGGTGGTTCGTCTCATGGAGGCTGAGACTAGCCGATCGGCTAGTCTCAGGGCATGGTTAGGCTCAGGTCAATCGAGTTGATCCGATAAGCCCAGCACGACCACGGCGACGACCCGCCACCCCTCGACCACCACCAACGTTGACGACGGTCGATGCGCAGCCGTGGTTGCCGGTTTGTGGTGTACCGTCGTCATGACCCATTGAGAGCACCAACGTGTCTTCTTGCGGGGACAAGATCGAGAGTCCCCATGGGACCACGCAGTAGGGTGCAACTTCCCGATTCATCCGATGGCAGTCAGGAAGATCGGAACCGTTCAACCGCATGGCGGCCCGTCCGCTCCTGCTCGGCAGTGATGCCCGCCCGTCGATCCAGCCGGTGCAGGCAGTGCTTCCCAGCTGACTCTTTTGTCTCCACATCCGAAGTGCTGGGCGAGCCCACCTTGTCGCCGCGGAGCCGGGCCCTGGTCAGGGTATGCGTCGGGTGATGGTCGGGGACCACGACACAGGAATGGACCTTCTCATCGAAGCCGCCCGTGAACTCGATCGGGCGGGTTGTGCATGCGATTCGGCGGAGGATGCCGCTCACTTCTCATCACTGGCGGATCGGATCCATGGGTACTTGGCCTTGAGCCGCCCGAGCACCACCCTGGGAATGCCTCGGATCCCATCGGAGCAGAATCATCTGACGGATGAAAGCGTGATTCATCGGTCAGGGAAGAACTCGCGGTCCCACATACGGGTGATTCCGGGCTGAAGAGCGTCGATCGAACGCGACCAGCTTCGGCCTATGGGCCCTTCTGACCGAGTGCAAGGGCCGCCAACGCCTCGTGGCGGGTCAGCCAAAGTGCGGTTCGCTCGTATGACGAGCGGGAGAGTAACGCACTCCTGCGAAAGTTGAAGGGAGTCGGGGCGACCGGCTCGGATGAGGGTACGAGGAACACATACCCTGCACTTCGCTCAGCCGAAGTAGTGGCTTGAGCAATCTGATCGCGGGAGGCGCGGGACGTGACGAGAGACACTGAGTTCATGGCCAAGGCGATCGCTCCACGGGGAGGACGCTGCCGCGCCGCTGCCGCGGTCGTGATGACGAAGATGACATCAGCCCCAAGAGCCTGAGCCTGCAAGACCGGCTGATTGGCCGACAAACTTCCGTCCACCAACCAACGCCCATTGATTGACACTGGAGGGAACAGCCCGGGAATGGCGCAACTTGCGGCCAGCGAATCCAGGATGTCACCAGCGGTTAGCACTACACACTCTCCTGTGAGTGCGTCGGTGGTGGTGATGGCGACCCGCACGGCCGCCTCTTCGATCTGGTCGACCTCCACCCAGCGCCGGATCAGTAGGCGCAGCTGTTGGTCCGAGATGAGGTGGTCCCTAAAACCGAGAAACCCCTCCAGCGCGGTGAAGAGATTGAGACGCACGGCTTCTGGGCGCTTGAGAGCCGACCATGCGTTCATCAGGGCTCTGGCCCCAGCGACCCCAGGACGAGTGGCGAGGAAAGCCGCATTGAGCGCTCCGACGGAGGTGCCCACGAGGAGATCGGGCGTGATGCCGGCTTCCATGAGAGCAACGATCGACCCCGCCTGCATCGGACCCAGGTTCCCTCCGCCCGAAAGAGCAAAGGCCACGGTCATGGCTCAATCATCCGAATCCTTTGCAATTCTGGAACGACCTTGGTGTCTAGATGACCAAGCTTACGTACTATTCGGACGAGCCGGTCCGACGCCGTATCTGACGGAGACCATCGCCAGTTGCTCGTCAGTCGGCTTCGCCTCACCAGTGGCGCTCGAGCGCGTCGAGGTCTCCATGCCACATCGGGATCTCAATCGTGAGCATCTAGGTAGTAGAGCAACTCCCAGTCCGAACAGCGCTCCTGGGGCCATGCGCATCCTTTGGAGGAGCTCGGAGATAGCGCTACGAAGAGGCGTCGTGCAGGCTCCCCCGGGAAGGAGTAGCCTGAACTCACCTTCAACAGCGAGGGCATCGCAAACGGCCAGCCTGAAGTGCGGTCATATCGGAGGCGCGGCCTCGTGATAGCCAGCTCGCTGTCGCTTGAGCGTTGTTCAGTAGTTCCTTGGCCCGGGTCGGGAGGGATCGGCTCCCCAAGGGCTGTCTCGCAACGACAGTTGTGGATCGGGCAACCAATCGTTGCCGGGGACGAGCAGTCCTCTCCCCTCGAACCGGCTCATCACCGCTTCTCGGCGATTGAGGCCAACGGCGACGAGATCGGCGAGAATGGCTGCTCCATCGTGGATCTTTACTCGTCGCCGCGAGCGCCGAGCGAGAAAGCAGGGGACACCATCGCCTCAATGAGACGGTCCGGACGTGGCCCCGATGAGTTACCGATGGACCGCTCCAGTGGTTAACAGCTCGGATCAAGTACTCGACCGGTACCGCCAACGAGCTGGTCTCACACACGGTGACCTGTTCCTGCGGTATTTCGAGTTGGGGGGTATGAGCACCGCGCTTCAGCTGGAGGCCATCCTGTATGGCGCGCTCGAGCCGAGCGCGCACGACGAGGAGGTCATCGCACATGCGCTCAATGAGCGCTTCGTCGAGCTTGGTGGGAACCATCCCGTTCCGTATCCGGAGGCGTCACCGTGACCAGTCTCTGGGAATGGAAGGCTTCCTCAACCCCCGAACTCCTTCCTCGAGACCGGGTTTGCGCACCCGAGTGTCCAGCTCAAGAGGGATGACCCCTTCTTGAATCAGAGACCCCGTGGCAATTCGGTACCATGACCAGGTGGTCCGTCAAAACCGCTCGCGATCGCAAGGTGCGGAACCACCGCTAACAAACCCGCGCCGGCAGATGGTTCGAACCGCACAACCGTGGGCGTCACCGATCGCCACCGTTCGGAAGGCCCCCTCGACTGGTCGGCGGCAGGGCCGGATTCCGGTTGACCTTCACGGGAAGGCACCCAAGACGGGAAGAAGATGGCACGAGCAATGCGTTGAGATAGACGAGCACGATGGGCCCTCCCCGGGAAGCAGCGGGCCGTGACGGGCGGCGACGACTCCGATTTCTCCGAGTCCGCCAACCTCCGCGAGGAGCTTACTTCCGAGCTGGCGCTCGACTTCTCGCAGACAGCTCGGACGCTGTTCGAGGCGGGCGACGTCGCAGAGACCTTGAACCAGGTGACCAATCTCGCCGTCGTCACCATCGAGGCATGCGACTTCGCCGGTGTGTTCCTCGTCAAAGCCGGCGAACTCGAGACCGCGGCACATACTGACCCTCTCGTGGTGGAGATCGATGAGCTCCAGCAGCGTTTCGGTGAGGGGCCGTGCCTCGACGCCGTTACCCACGGAGTCACCCTCTATGCCGACGAGCTCGCCGATGACTCCCGCTGGTCGGAGTTCGGGCCCGAAGCCGTGGCCAGGGGCATCCGGAGCGTGCTGGCAGTGCCCTTGCTCGGCGATGGCACTGTTGGAGCCCTCAACCTCTATGCCCGCTTTCGCCAGGCCTTCGGTGCCGTGGACAGAGCGAGAGGAGTACTGCTCGCGGCCTTGGGCGGCCTGGCGGCCTCGGCAGCGCGCACCCACGAGGACGAGGCACGCCGTGCCGAGAATCTCCAGGCTGCACTAGTTACCCGGGAATTGATTGGACAAGCGCAAGGCATTCTCATCGAGCGGGAGCGGATAACGGCCGACCAGGCGTTCGGAGTCTTGCGTCAAGCCTCCCAGCACCTCAACATCAAGCTCCGTGAGGTTGCCCAGAATCTTGTCGACACTGGCGAGCCGCCAGATATCGGAGGCAATAGGTCTCCGTGACCGGTCGGTAGCGGTGCGTGTGTGATACGCCGATCCGGGAAGGGGAGCAAATGGCACGTGCGAATTGGCTCAGATCGTGTCGAAGTCTTCTCAGGTCAACCCGGTGTAGGTCGGCGGCCAACGACTGATCGGGGCTCCCAGGTCGGCGCCCGTGCTCGGCTGCCGCCTGCGCCTTGCGGCGCGCTCACCGTCGGTGGGGACTCATCCTCCATTCCCGACGGCCGTCAGAGCCGTTCTAGCCAGATGCTCCCTCCGGGATTTCGGTCCCACATCGGCCATTGTTGCGCGACCTCGGCGCGATGAAAGGTGGCCAGGTAGTGGTTCCAAAGTCGGATCCGATACCCGGCGTTCGCCTGTAGGTAGGAGCGAAGGATGTACGCCTCGTTCCATCCCCTCCCCTCGAGCACCCAGGGCTCAGGGTAATCAAAGGGGTAGAAGATGTCGTGGAAGTGGACGAAGACGCCTGCCGGGAGCCTTGGCAGCACCTCAAATATGAGCAGGTTCACATCGCTGCCGACCTTCGAGACATGGGACGAGTCGACGAACAGGACGTCACCCGCCTCGAGATTACCGATCACGTCCTTCGTGACGTCTTGCAGCGGTGAGGCGATAATGTCGGCATGGGATTGGTCGCCCAACCGAAGTAGTGACTTGAGACGATCGGGATAAGGCTCGATGAAGGTGCAGTGCATCTCCCCATTGAGGTTGCGCTCGTTGGTATCGAGAATCAGCGCTGAGGAGTGGCCGGATCCGATCTCGATGATCCGCTTTGGCCTCAGCCACCGGAGCACCGAGTGGAGTGCGATGGCATCGCCGTGGCCGAAGAAGTCGTTCTCGAAATAGTACCGGTAGCCCTCCGAGGCCACCTCCGGAAAGGTCGCTTCGTTGGCAAACGGCGCGAGGGTTCGCACAAGTTCTCGCTGCGCCGTGTCGGCAACGTCGACCTCGAGCAGGTCATCGTCACGGTCAAAGATCTGCTTCCGGCGCTTCCTCACCTCGTCCAGTGACGGGAAGGGTGAGTAGTAGTGACCGGGGGGCCACGGAAGTTCGCGCAGTGGTCCCACCTCGTCGGTGAGGGATGCGACCTCGCCGGTCAGGGCTCCGACCTCGCCGGTCAGGGATGCGACCTCGCCGGTGAGGGATGCAGTCTCGTCGGTCAGGGTTCCGACCTCGCCGGTCAGGGCTCCGACCTCGCCAGTCAGGGCCGCGACCTCTGCAGCGAGGTGGTCTCGCTGTTCGAGAACTCGTCGAATCGGGGGAAGGGTTCTTCCTGCACGGCTCTTTATGGACATTCCCGTAGCTCCGTACTCAGGCAAATCCCACAATTCGGCTTCGGAAACGCGCTGTCCAACGCCTTGGGCTGCGACCAACGCTAACAGAGGCCGGAACCCGGTCCGAGGACTCATTTGAGGCCGGAGGGCACCTCTACATTGAGCGTGACCTCGGTTGCCGACCGTTGGGTCGCGCCTCGCCCGTCGAGTGACGAGGCGGTCGGGATGAAGCACCTCTCATCCGAAGGCGGACACCACGGACGTCCGGCAGTTGGAGGCCCCGGAGCCCAAACGTCGCCGGTGCGGGAACCGTGGGCCGGTTGACGTGCCGTCGGCGCGCCCGATGACCGAGAGGGGGTCCCGGATCTCGAATAATGCGCACCTGGGAGATCGACTTCATCAATCGAAAGACTCCGGTCATACCAGTCCCTCGAGTCGGTCATTCCCTCGACGAGCCCCGGTGGAGCGGCTGTACAGTGGCGACCACTACAACCTGGAAGGGATAGCAATGAAGGTCACGATCGTGGGCGGAGGAATGATGGGTCTCTGCACTGCCATGCTGCTGGCCGGTGACGACCACGACGTAGTGGTGCTCGAACGCGACGGCGCCCCGCCGCCCGACCCGCTCGAGGCATGGGACACCTGGGAGCGCAAAGGGGTCAACCAGCTCCGTATGGCCCACTTCTTCCTCAGCCGGTTCCGGTCGCTCGTCGAGACCGAGCTCCCACAGCTTGCCGTCGCCCTCACTGCAGCCGGGGCCTGTCGCTACAACGTCGTTCACAACATCCCTAACGAGATGAAGGGCGGAGCGAGGCCCGGCGACGACCGGTTCGACGTGCTGACCGGCCGGCGTGCCACGGTCGAGGCCCTCACGGCGCGCATCTGCGAGGAGACATCGAATGTGGCGGTCCGCCGGGGTGTGACGGTCAAGGCTCTCATCACCGGAACCCCGGTACGGACGGGCGTGCCTCGGGTGACCGGAGTCGAGCTTGACGGCGGCGAGGCGATCCTCTCGGACCTGGTGATCGACGCCACCGGCCGCCGGTCGGCGCTGCCGCAATGGCTGGAGGCCATCGGCGCGGCTCGGCCCGAGGAGGAGTTGGACGACTCCGGGTTCATCTACTACGGCCGGCATTTCCGTTCGCCCGACGGGACGCTCCCGTCCATGATCGGGCCGCTCAGACAGGACTACGGCTGCTTGTCCTGCCTTACCCTGCCGGCCGACAACGGCACCTGGTCCCTGACGCTCATCGCCAGCAGCCGAGACGCCGCCATGCGAGGCGTGCTCGACCCGCAGAGGTTCGAGGCCGTCGTCAAGCTGCTGCCCCTGGCCGCCCACTGGCTGGACGGCGAGCCGATCGACAAGACCGTGGCCTACATGGGCAAGATCGAGGACCGCATCCGCGATTTCGCCCCCCGGCGGGAGCCGGTCGTGACGGGCATTCTGGCAGTCGCCGACTCCTGGGCCTGCACCAACCCGTCGCTGGGGCGCGGCGCCAGCCTCGGGCTGGTCCATGCCGTCGCTCTGAGAGATCTGCTGCGCAAGACCGAAGCAGACGACCCTGGGAGGCTGGCAACCGACTGGGCGGAGGTGACCAGCGCGACGGTCGAACCGTGGTTCCGCTCGACGCTCAACTACGACCGCCACCGCCTCGCCGAAATCCAGGCTGACATCGATGGCCGCCCCTATGCCAGCGAAGACGAAGAGTGGAACCTGATCAAGGGACTTGAGACCCTCTCCTCGGTGGACGGCGACATTCTGCGCGCCAACCTCGAGGTGGGCATGGTGCTGCGCACGCCCGCCGAGGTGTTTGCCGACGAGGAGCTGGTCGGCCTGCTGGGCGAGCGTCTGGGCGACGAAACGGCTCCGATGGGACCCGACCGCTCGCAGGTGCTGGCCGCCCTGGTCGGTTCGGACAACTGAAGTGGGCGGTTACTGAAGGACCAGTCAGCAAGCCCTCATGGGTGCGAGGGTTTGCTCATCTCTCGGCGAGCAGAGCATCGATTCGCTGATTGAGGGCCTGCTGGTCAGCTACATGAACGTAGACGTCGTGAGGGCGGGCGGGATCGGTGCGCCATGTCAGTCCACCAGTGTTGTTGATGGAAGCAGCGCCGCCTTGTCCCAGCTCAGTGAAAAGGTTCTGTGTACCCCCTACCGCGTAGAGTAGCGTCGGCCCGTCCCAGTCACCGTCTCCGGGCGCTCCACATCCAAACCTCGACTCGTACACAATCCTCATTGGATTGGTAGGTGGCACGTTCGTGCACAGCCCGCCTCCGACCTTCGTCTGGATTCCGGTGAAGCCATCGACCCAGGCGATGGGCGTAGGCCAGTTCGTGCCGCTCACCACCTCGTGCGCCGAGGAGGTGTCCAGCTTCTGGTTGGTCAGCGGAGGTGCTCCACTGGGGAAGAGGCCGTCTTCGATTACCAGACGCTTAACCTTCTTGCCCACGAGCGTCCGTCCGTTGATTGAGCTGTCCTGTCCGGATTTTGAACGCAGGAGACCGGCCAAGTTCGTATAGGCGCCGATGGCGACGATGGTGACGCTGTGATCGGGTTGGCGAGCCAACAACGTCCGGAGAAGGGGGACGGCTCCTGGAACCCCGTTCAGCGAGCGGATCGAGTGCGGGAGGGCTTTGACGAGCTCGTCGGAGTACCCGTGAGGCGCCGTGTTGGCGCGGGAGTGCGCAACCGCGCCTAATGGAATATTGGGGTGTCCATATGCGGAATCGATGGCGTCGATGGCCGGTACGGCCTCAGGATTGCGAATGTCCGAAACTATTCCGAGGATCCGGAGCGTCCCCCGCTGCTCCAGCACATTGGCCATTCCGATTGCGGTCGCGTCGTCCCACCACAACGACAGGTCGGTATCGATGACGATCCGCTGAGGCGCCGCATGTGGATCCGGATGCGGGGACCCCGCGGAAGCGGCGGTGGTGGGCGAGCAGATGATGACACCGAGTAAGGCGACGATGACAACGACGAGCGCCGCGATCGTCGACACCCTTCGCAGGTCTGTTGCCATCGCCACCTCCCCCGGTGATGAGCGGACTCATCTGAGACTACGGCATTTCTCGAAGATGGTCCCGAACGCCCGAGCTGAGCCACACAGTGAACGAGGGTCGAGACCCTTCGTGTGGAAATGGCTCCGCTCGGGCCGCAGCTGGCCCAGATCAGGCCAGTAGTGCCGAACCTCCACCCCCCCGGCGAGGGACCAACCAACCTTGAGCCATCGGAACCGAGATGTGGGGTCATCTGTCCGGAATGACCGGAGCCCCACTCCGTCAATCCGTGCGTCGCCACCGTCGACGCATTCAGCGCCATCAACCCGCGAACGTCCGGAAGGTGTTGTCCGCCATCAAATGCGGATCTGAGGACTGGTAGGCCCGATCCAGTACCCGGACTCAACAGTGGCCCAATGCACCTGTAACTTCACGGTCTTCGAGGTGACCCCGCAGGCAGACAAGCTGGGCTGACCGGAGCGAGCTCCGTGAGCGCGGGCCAAACCCGGGTCTTGCATCGGAACACTTCCCGGGATGTCGAGCGTTGGCAGGGGGGGACGAGGCCCGTGTCAACCGCCTTGTCGTTCGACTAGGTTCTCTTTGCCGATCCTCGAGCATCGTCACGGTGACGGAGATTCGGTGACGCTGCTCGGAGAAAAGGGGGAAGGTTGGCGAACGTCTTCTCGCACCGTGACCCAGACGGTGACGGTGCCGACCATCCCCCCGCTGGGAATCCCAGCGGGGGAACGTCGATGCACAGACGCGCAACCTGCTGATGCCGACCGACAATTTTCATCCCGACCTTCGTGGTCTTGCTCGCTGGTTACCGCGTGCCGCGGTCGGTCCACGATCACTCAACACGATTCGGCTGCTCACGAAGGTTTTAGCAAGGAGGCCGGCGGGGAACGTGACAACAACCACCGTCGGTGACATCCCGGTTCGGATGCACGGGCGACCTTCGGGCGAGCGGCCCGTCCCCGCGCTCCTGTGGATCCATGGTGGAGGCTATGTCATGGGCACCGCATCTCAAGACGATGCGGCGTGTAGGCACTTCGCCGACAAGCTCGGAATCATCGTTGTTGCGCCCGAATATCGGCTTGCTCCCGAGCACCCTTTTCCACATCCCCTGCATGATTGCTACGACGTACTCAATTGGCTCTCCAATCAACCGTACGTTGACAGCTCTCGAGTTGCCGTCGGTGGAGGGAGCGCCGGAGGCGGATTGGCTGCGAGTTTGACTCTTCTGGCCCACGAGCGCGACGAGATACCGGTTGCTTTCCAATTGCTCGCCTATCCGATGCTGGACGACCGTACCGCGGTCCGAACCGATATCGATGGCCGCAATCTCAGGATGTGGAACAACAAGGCAAACCGGTTCGGCTGGCGGTCGTACACCGGTCTGGAGCCGGGGTCGGAGGTCAGTGGACTGGCCGCGCCAGCCCGCTATGAGGATTTGTCCGGACTGCCACCGGCTTGGATCGGAGTTGGAACACTCGATCTTTTCTACGACGAAGACCTTGCCTACGCCGATCGGCTCCGTTCAGCCGGCGTCCCTTGCGAACTCGATGTTGTCCACGGGGCATTCCACGGCTTCGATCTGGTTCAGCCGAGGGCCGGCGTTTCTCGGAGCTTCGTCTCCGCACAAGCTGCAGCGCTCTCCCTTGCCCTCGGCGTCGGATCGCAATGAGACCGATCCGGCGGCGATGAGCCGCGGTCAGTGCCGGCCGTGCGGCCCACTACCGATCGCCGGAGCGAGGCTGGTTGATCGATCCTGGACGTCGCCAGCCGGAGGCCCCCCGGAACCGTCAATCCAGGGTTGACGAACAAGAGTGCGTCAATGTAAGGTTGACGAATGACTCCATCGCCCACCTTGCAGGCACTGATCGACGGGGTGAAGGCGGATGCTCCCGGTGAAGCGGCCTTGATCCAACTCTCTCAGGCCTCGAAGACCGTGAGCGACCTCGAACAGGTCGGCGACGCCCTGCTCGGTCATTTTGTCGACCAGTGCCGTCGGAGTGGGCATTCGTGGTCAGAGATCAGCAATGCGCTCGGCGTCAGCAAGCAGGCAGCCCACAAGCGCTTCACCTTCGACGTCCCTGCATTCGAGCGGTTCACCGAGCGGGCCCGAAGCGTCCTCAGCCAATCCGAAACAGAGGCCCACCGTCTGGGGCACGGATTCGTCGGAACCGAACACATCCTTCTCGCTCTGTTCGACGTCCCAGGCGGCATCGCACTGAAAGTCCTCCATGGGGCCGGCATCTCGAAGTCCATCGTCGAAGAGCAAGTTCTGGAGCTGATCAAGCGCACTACTGCCTCGGAGGAAGGAAAATTGCCGTTCACTCCGAGGGCTAAGGCGGTCCTTCGTGGAGCCGTGGAGGTGGCTGCCCGGCTGGACCACGACTACATCGGTACTGAGCACCTTCTCCTCGGCCTGTTTGGCGATGAGGACTCGATCGCGGCCAAGGTTCTCCGGGATCTGGGCACCAGCCACGGCGCCCTCAGAGATCGAACCCTCGAACTCCTGGCTGGCTTCGGCAAGGATTGATCACGCCAGAGGGTTCTGAGCCCTCCGCCGACCAACCAACCGGAGCAAGTGGCAGCGCCGACGCCCACTGCCAGAGCGATCCCTCCAGGGCCGAGGGTCGGGATCACGAATTGGTCCCATTGGGGTCTCCTCGCCCAGCGACCGGGATCCGCCGCCTCGAGTCTCGGGCGATCAGGTGCGCCGCAATACAGACAAGGCCCTCCCTGGCGGACAGAGTGATACCCGCGACACCGGGTCGCGGGTATCACTCCGAGACCGGCTCGGTGAATCAGCCGGGCGGTGCGAAGAACTCGAGCGCGATTCCGTCGGGGTCCCGGAAGCTCACTCCTGACCCGTAGCCCGCATCCTTGATGCCGCCATGGTCGATGCCGAGTTCGTCGAGACGATTCGCCCATTTCTCGAGCTCGCCACGGTCGGCGCAACCGAACGCGACGTGGTCGAGACCCACACGAAACTCACTGAACCGCTCCTTCGGTGCGGCCGACTTGTGCTGGTGCAGTCCGATGAGGGTTCCGTCACCGAGCAAATAGACGGTGTGGTGAAGATCGGGGTCGGTGTCCTCGTCGATCGCCGGCTTGGCGGCGAATAGTCCCTCGTACCAGGGCACGCTGACCGCGAGATCACGAACAGTCAGTGCCACGTGGGTGAGCGGCGGAAATGTGGTCATTGTTGTTCCCTCCTGGTTTCAGGTTCATTTGACTATCGTCTAGCCAAGTATCCGCCCAGGCGGAGCGTCTGACCATGACCGAAGCGCCGACAGTCCTAGCCGCGATGCCAGAGTTACCACCATGATTGATCCCGACGCAGGTGGGCTACCCGGAACCGAGGAGAGCCCAGCCCTGCTGGCGTCCGCGCTCGAGCAACTACGGCTGGCGGGCGCCATCTTCTTCCGCTCCGAGCTCACCGAGCCTTTTGCCTTCGAGTCCACGCCGCTGGCGATGGCAGAGGCGCTCCATCCGGGAGCTGATCGACTGCTCCTCTTCCATATTGTCGCCGGGGGCTCATGCTGGGTCGAGGCCGTCGACGGCGAGCGGCACTGGGCGACTGACGGCGACATCATCGTCTTGCCCTATGGGGATCGGCACACGATCGGAGGGAGAGTCTCGGCCCAGTCCGTACCTATTCAGGCCCTGCTCGACCCCCTGCCCTGGACCAACCTGCCGTCGCTGCGCCATGGTGGGGGTGGCGCCCGCACCGAGCTCGTTTGCGGCTATCTGTACTCCGACGATCCACTCTTCGACCCGGCGATGCGGGCACTCCCACCGGCCTTCGTTGTCCGGCTTCCAGTCGGCGCGGGGTCGAGCTGGGTTCGGGCGAGCATCGCGTACGCGCTCGAGCACGCAGTGCCGACGAACGCGAGTCGGAATCCGATGACCACGCGGTTGCCGGAGCTGGTCCTGATCGAGGTACTCCGCTCGCATCTGGCCACGGCTCCCGGGGCCGACCACGGATGGTTGGCCGCACTTCGGGATCCGGTACTGGCGCCGGCGCTCGCTCTGATTCATTCATCGCCCGACCGAAAGTGGACCGTCCCAGATCTTGCGTCGTGTTCGGCAGTGTCGCGTTCACTCCTCGATGACCGCTTTCGCAGGAAGCTCGGCCTCTCACCGATCCGGTACCTCACCGAATGGCGAATGCACCTGGCTGAGGATCTCCTGGCCAGCACCAACTTGGGCATCGTCGCCGTCGCACGACGCGCTGGATACGACTCCGAAGAGGCATTCAGCCGGGCCTTCAAACGCACCCACGGCCTACCACCCAGCCACTGGCGGGCCGCCCGATCGCCAACTCCGTAGTCAGCCGCACCGAGCAACCGGCGAAGACCTACCGGGACGGCTGACGGCGTCCTTGCCCGGTCAACGCCGCGCCGCCCGCCGTCCCAATCCCTGACGCAATGCACCTGGGTCTTCAGCATTCGTTAGGGTTTGCCATGGCTGAGACCCGTTCGGGCCAACCTGGCGTTCCCCTTTCCGACCTTCCGGCTGATGAGAAGGCGACGCGATCGGGCAGCTTCGGGGAGGTCGCTTCGCACTACGATCGCTTTCGACCCGGACCTCCGGTCACCGCAGTGGATTGGCTGCTGCCGGACCGCGTGGAGCGGGTCGTGGACCTGGGAGCGGGTACCGGCGCCTTGACAAGGCTGTTGCTCGAGCGAGCCCTCGAGGTCGTCGCCGTCGAGCCCGACGACCGCATGCGGTCGGTCCTCCTCCATGAGGTTCCGGCGGCGAGGGCGATGCCCGGCCGTGGCGAAGCCATGTCGCTGCCCGACGGGTACGCGGATGCCGTGTTGGCGTCCTCATCGTGGCATTGGATGGACCCGATTCCCGCCCTTCACGAGGTCGGTCGGATTCTGAAGCCGAACGGGATACTCGGAGCGTTGTGGACCGGTCCCGATCCTGAGGGTCCTTTCATGGTCCAAGCGCAAGCCGTACTCGCCGAACAATCGCAGCCCGACAACGCCGGCCAGCCAGGTGGCGTTGTCACCGACCTGATGCTCGGTGACGTGCTGCGGCCGGTGTCAACCTTGGAGATCCCGAGCCATGTGCCTTTCGAGCAGCCCGAGTACCGCGCGTTCACTTGGGATGTGGCACTGAATGCCGATGAACTGATCGGTTTGCTCGGGACCTTGAGTTGGGTGATCACCATGCCGGACGAAACGCGAAGCAGCCTCTTTGGGGAGGCACGCCGTCTCCTTCGCGACCTGCTTGGTATCGAAGGGGATGTAGCGGTTGACGTGGCGTTTCGCTCGGACGTCTGGCGAACGACGAGGATCGACGGCTAGCCCGATCAAGCGGCCTCGACCGTCTCAACTCCCTGGCCGATCGCCTAGGGCTTCTCCGTCCACTTGAATCGGCAATCTGCGCAGTGGCAGTCCCATTTGGCATCCTCCGAGCCGTCTGACCTGTTGAACGAGGTCCCGATCTCCATGCTCCCGCACTGAGGGCATGAGTCGTGCTCGGGCTTGACCACGCCGGTGACGCTATACCCGTATCGCATGCATTGCCTCGTGCCAGACCAGGTAAGGCGTTCCGGCGTCGGAGCAGCGGGTTCTTCGCCATACTCCGTCTCCGGTGATCGCGTAGGCGTCAGAGGCTCACTACATCCGGGCCGTCACGCTTCGGTGTCAGTGCTCCCTGAGCCGGCTCCGGCGGACCGACGAGCCGCTTGCGGAACACCCAGAGGCTCCAGGCCTGGTAGACGAGCACGAGCGGGAACAAGACGATGGCCGCGACCACGGTCATCACCTTGAGCGTGTAGGAGGGGCTGGCCGAGTTGGCGACGGTGAGGTTGTAGGCCGGTGTTGGTGCTGGACACCATCACCCGGGGGAACAGCTCGAAGAAGATGGAGCCCACGACGCTGCCGATGGCGATGGCCGCGGCGGCGAAGGCCCAGCCCTCGGAGCGGGACTCGGCCAACCAGGCCGCCGCCGACCACCGCGACCAGGGCCAGGGCGTCGATCGGGTTGGGGACGAAGCCCACGCTGAGGCCGACATGGATCCAGGTCAGCCAGCCGAAGGTGACCACGGCGGCCAGCCAGCCGAGCCGGCCGGACAGGCGGGCCACCCGGTCGTGCAGCTCGCCGTCGGTCTTGAGGCGTCAGGTAGGTCGCCCCGAGGAACAGGGACAGCACGGTCAGGGTGACCCCGGTGTAGAGCCCGAAGGGAACCAGCAGCCCGAGAAGTTGCCGGTGTAGTTGTGGGCCGAGTCGATGGGCAGCCCGTGGAGCAGGTCGCCCAGTGCCGTGCCGAGCAGCAGCGGGATGAGCACGCTCCCGATGGTGAGCGACCACCGCCAGGTCGACCGCCACCGGGGGTTGTCGATCTTGCGGTGGAACTCGAAGGAGACGCCCCGCACGATCAGGGCCACCAGCACGATCAGGAGGGCCAGGTAGAAGGTGGAGAACATGGTGGCGTACCAGGAGGGGAAGGCGGCGAAGATGGCCGCGCCGGCCACGATCAGCCACACCTCGTTGCCGTCCCAGATGGGACCGATCGAGTTGACGGCGATGCGCCGCTCGACGTCGTTGCGGCCGACGAACGAGTGCAGCATTCCCACCCCGAAGTCGAATCCCTCGAGGACGAAGAACCCGACCCAGAAGATGGCGACGATCACGAACCAGATGTTGTTGAGATGGACCATGGTCGCCTCCTAGTAGATGAGGGCCGGCGCCCGGGGGTCCTCGGATTCGTCGGTCCGATGCGGCATCGCCGCGGCTCGCCGTCACCGTCACCGCTATCGCCTCTTCGTCAGTCGCCCGATTCGAGGTCCTTGCGGCCGTAGTGGACCATCAGGTAGGCGTCGGCCACCCCCAGTGCGGCGTAGAGGAGCACGAAGACGATCAGGCTGATCCAGATGTCGGTGGTCGTCACCGAGGGGGAGGCGGCCTGGGACGTCTTCATCAGTCCCTGGACGATCCAGGGTTGTCGGCCGCTCTCGGTCAGCAGCCACCCGGCCGTGTTCATCAGGAACGGGAGGATCACGACCCACGGGGCGATGAACAGGAACCACTTGGCCTTCTCCAGGGTCTTGCGGCGGATCAGCCACAGACCCCACAGCGCGAACAGGACGATCAGGGCGGCCAGGTAGGCCATGACCCGCATGCCCCAGTACTGGATGAAGACGTTGGGGATGTAGTTGCCGGGTCCGTACTGCTTCTCGTACTGGGCCTGCAGGTTGTTGAGGCCCTGCACCTCGCCGTCCACGTGGTTGGTGGCCAGGATGGACAGCAGGTCGGGGATCTCCCAGATCTGGGTCGGGGTCTCGTCGTTGTTGCCGCCGCCGATCTGGAACAGCGAGAACGAGCAGTGCGACGGACAGGTGGTCCACAGCGCCTCGGCGGCGGCGATCTTCATCGGCTGGTACTTGCCCTCGACCACGCCCGAGCTCGCTGCCGATGAACATGTTCACGAACACGGCCGGGGTCAGGACGACCAGCGAGATGACCGCCGTGCGGCGGAAGGCCTCGACCGCGCTCTTCCGCCTGCAGATGCCAGGCGGAGACGGCCAGCATGACCAGGGCCCCGGTCACCAGCGAGGCCAGGACGACGTGCGGGTAGGCCCACAGGAAGACCGGGTTGGTGAACAGGGCCCAGATGTCGTTGAGCTGCGGGCTGGTGCTGGGCGTTCATCACGTAGCCGACCGGGTGCTGCATCCACGAGTTGGCGGCCATGATGAACAGGGCCGACAGCATCGACGCCGCCGGCCACCAGCCAGATGCAGGCCAGGTGCACCTTCTTCGACAGGCGGTCCCAGCCGAAGATCCAGAGACCGAGGAAGGTGGACTCGACGAAGAAGGCGGCCAGGCCCTCCATGGCCAGCGGCCCGCCGAAGATGTTGCCGACGAAGCGCGAGTAGTTCGACCAGTTCATCCCGAACTCGAACTCCTGCACCAGCCCGGTCACCACCCCGACGGCCACGTTGATCAGCAGCAGCGTCCCGAAGAACCGGGTCAGCCGCCTGAACGCCGGATTGTCGTTGCGATACCAGCTGGTCTGGAGCAGCGCCACCAGGAAGGCCAGGCCGATGGTGACCGGCACGAACAGGAAGTGGTAGATGCTGGTGGTGGCGAACTGCCAGCGGGCGAGGTCGGTGGTCATGTGCTGGGACTCCTGTCGTTCGGCACGCCGTCGGGTACGGAGGCCTCCTCTAGCCGTGGCCCCTGCGTAGGTCCCCGGTGCCCTTCGTCCGTCCCGCCGTTGCGTGCGGCGGACATCTCCTCCCACCACAGGTCGGAGTACCGCCCACCCTGGTCGAGCAGCGTCGTCGTGAGTGCCCCGTTCGACCACCCGTCCGGCTTCCATGACCAGGATCTCGTCGACGGACTCGAGTCCGGCCAGTCGGTGGGTGATGAGCACCAGCGAGCGCCCGTCGGTGACGTCCAGCAGGTCGGCGGTGAGGGCGTCGGCGGCCACCGGCATCGAGATGCTCGGCGGGCTCGTCGAGGACAGCACCGGAAAGTCGGCCAGCAGGGCCCGGGCCACGGCCGATCCGTTGGCGTTGGCCGCCCGAGAGTCGCGCCGCCGTGACCGCCCACCTCGGTGGCCAGGCCGAGGGGCAGGCTCGTCGAGCCAGCCGGTCAGCCCGACTCGCTCGAGGACCTGGTGCAGCTCGTCGTCGGTGGCGTCGCGGTTGCCGACGCGCAGGTTCTCGGCGATGGTGGCGTCGAAGAGGTAGGCGTCCTGGCCGACCAGACCGACGACCGTGCGCACGGTCGTCGCCGGCCAGGCGGTCGAGCGGCAGTGCCGTTCAGGGTGACCGACCCGGCCTCGACGGGCAGGAAGCGGAGGAGGACCGCGGCCAGGGTCGACTTGCCGGCGCCGCTCGGGCCCGACGACGGCGACCCGGCGGCCGGGCGGCAGCGACAGGTCGACCCCTCGGAGAGCCGGCGACGCGGCGCCCGGGTAGCCGGCCCACACCGAGCTGACCTGCAGGTCGTAGGGGCCGTCGGGGAGCGCCGCTGCGGGGTCGGGCTCGGGAACCGGGACGGGCGCGTCGGTCACCTCGAACACCCGGGCGCGCGGCCTGGCGCACCCGCTGCGAGGGCCTGGGTGGCGACGGGCAGACCGACGACCAGCTCGAAGGCGGCCAGGGGGATCAGGGTGATGACGGCCAGTTCGGTCCCGTCGAGCCGGCCAGACGCGCACCGCCGGGATGCCCACCAGCGAGGCAGCCCCAGCAGGCCAGTCCGGCCAGCAGGGTGGTCAGCGCCAGCCCGATTCCGGCGGTCCCGGCCGAAGCCGCGGCGATGGCCGTCAGCTCGGCGTCGCGGTCCCGCACGAGTCGGACCTGGGCGCTCGGCGGCCGCCGAAGGCGATCAGCTCGGCGGCGCCTTCGGTCAGGTCGACCATCGAGCCGCACCAGGTCGCCGCGCACTGCTGGCGAATCGCGACTCCCGGCGCCGGGCCAGGAATCCGGTGAGCCAGGGCACGACGGTGGCGGCCAGCACCAGGGCCACGGCCAGGATGACGCCGGCGCCGGGCAGCATCCACCACATGAGCGGCCACCGTCAGGGAGCCCGACCAGCACCGACGATGCCGAAGGGCGGGATGACCCGGATGACCAGGTCCTGTAGCGAGTCGACGTCCCGGACGATCCGGGCCAGGAGGTCGCCGCGCCGGAACGACGGCAGGCCGGCGGGCGCCAGCCGCTCGAGGCGCTCGTAGACCTGCACCCTGAGGTCGGCGAGCAGTCGGAAGGCGGCGTCGTGGCCGACCAGTCGCTCCCCGTAGCGGAAGAAGCCCCGGGACGAGCCCGAAGAACTGGACGGCGACGATGGCCAGGGCCAGATGCGGCCTCGTTGGGGTGCTGGGCCGCCCTGCGAGATCAGCCACGCCGCGGTGCCCATCAGCCCGATGTCGGCGGCGATGGCGCCGGCGCCCAGACAGGGTGGCCAGGACCAGGCGCCGAACGCCGGTCGGGCCATGGCCAGGGTCCGGCCCAACGGGGCCGTCTGGTCGGCGGTCCTCGTCGGGCTGTGGCCGTCGGAGGTCATGAGCCACCGCCGTCACCGCCGGCGCCAGGTGGACCACCCGGTCGGCCAGGGCCAGCAGGGAGGGCCGGTGGGCGACGATGACCACGGTGCGACCAGCCATCAGCCGCCGCACGGCGGCCAGCACGTCCTCCTCGGTCCGCCCGTCGAGATTGGCGGTGGGCTCGTCGAGGAGCAGCAGCGGGGCGTCCCGCACGAAGGCCCGGGCCAGGGCGACCCGTTGGCGCTCGCCCGCCGAGAGTCCGGCCCCGTCGTGGCCCAGCACCGTGTCCAGACCCGGCGGGAAGCCGCGCCACCACGTCGTCGAGACCGGCGTCGGTCGACGGCAGCCCGCACCTGGTCGTCGGTGGCGTCGGGACGGCCGAGGCGGACGTTGTCGGCGATCGACCGGGCGAAGAGATGCGGTCGCTGGGGGACCCAGGCCACCTGGGCCCGCCAGGCGTCGGGGTCGAGGTCGGCCAGGCTCGCGGCTCCCTACCGTGACCGAGCCGCTCCAGGCGGGGGCCAGACCGAGCAGGACGCTCAGGAGGGTCGACTTCCCGCACCCGCTCGGCCCGGCGATGGCCACGACCTCGCCGGGATCCACCGCGAGGGTCACGCCCGGCAGGGCCGGGAGCGGCCGATCCGGGGTAGCGGACCTCCAGCCGGTCGACTCGCAGAGCGGAACCGGGACGGGTCGGGCACGTCGCGTGCGGGTGCCTCGGGTGGGAACCGGGCGCTCGAGCACCTCGAAGACGTCCTCGGCCGCCTTCATCCCTTCGGCACTGGCGTGATAGTTCGTGCCGAGCAGGCGGAGCGGGAGGTAGGCCTCGGGGGCCAGGATGAGCACGAACAGGGCGGTGGCCAGGCTCAGATGACCGCCCAGCAGCCGGAGACCGACGGCCACCGCCACCAGGGCCACCGAGAAGGTGGCCAGCAGCTCGAGGATGAGCGACGAAAGGAACGCCACCTTGAGCGTGGCCATGGTCGCCGTGCGGTACCGGTCGGTGATGTCGCGGATCGCGGCCACCTGGGCCTTGGCCCGACCGAAGACCTTGAGAGTCGGAAGTCCGGCGACCACGTCGAGGAAGTGTCCGGCCAGACGGTGGAGGAGCCGGGCCTGGCGCTCCATCCGGACCTTGGTCGACGCGCCCACCAGCGACATGAACAGCGGGATCAGCGGGACGGTGACGGCGATGATCAGCCGCCGAGATCCAGTCGGACGCCGAGCACCACGACGATGACCGTGACCGGGACGATCACGGCCAGGAACAGTTGGGGGAGGTACCGGGCGAAGTAACTGTCGAGCGCGTCGATGCCACTGGTGGCCAAGCACGACGAGCCGACCGGACCGCTCGCCGTCGATACCGGCAGGACCGAGGAGTGCGATCCGCTCCACCAGGGCCCGGCGCAGGTCCGACTTGGCCGACGCGGATGCCCGGTCGGCCGTCCGTTCGCCGAGCCACGCCAGCGCCGCCCGACCGAGGACCACGAGGAACAGGAGCCCCACCGATGTGCGGACCTGGCCGAGCTCGCGATGGCGGACAGTGACATCCGAGATCGTGTGTGCGATCAGCCAGGCCTGGGCCAGAACGAGACACGCGGTGGCTCCCCCCGACAGAACCGCCAGGACGAGAAACCGACGCGTGCCACGGGTGAACTGCAGCAGCCTCGGATCCACCACCTTCGAGAATCCCTGGCGTGGGGCGTCGGTGCGGCACGAGTCCGATTCCGGCACCGAGGTCATCGCCTGGTGACGCGGACGGGTCATCGCCCGGCCTGGCCGCTGAAGCTCCTGGACACACGACCTCCGCTCACTCGCCGGGCTTTCTCGGGAACCCCGGATTGATCACGATCCGATCCGCTCCAGGAGGTGCTCGCCGACGCGGATGGCATTGGCCAGGCTCAGTCCCTGGAACAGACCGATGGTGTAGACGGTGATGATCTCTCGGCGGCGCTCCGTTCTCCCATCGGCGGACACTGCAGCGTCGGCACCCCCGCTGCCGGTGCCCGTATGGCCGAGGCCCGGCCTCACGTTCGGCTCGTTCACCGACGTCATCCCGGTGGCGACGAGGACCCGCCGCGGTCACCTCCGGCGTCTGTTGGGCTCGACGTTCCTGACCGGCCGGTCTGCTCCACCACGGGGAAGAGTTTCGGCTCGACCAGCTCCCTGACCTGATCGGGAAGACTCAGGTCACCACCGGTATGGGCAGCGCTGAACTCGCGTTCGGCTCGACCGCGCCCGATCATCGAACGGAACCATTTCATCAAGGTGCTGATCCGGTTGCCGAAACCGGTGAGAAACCCCAAATGGACGAACATCCACACCAGCCAGCCTGGGAACCCGCTCAGATGGACCCCCTTCACGCTCACAATGGCATTGAACCGTCCGATGGTGGCCACGCTCCCGAGGTCCCGGTAACGGAAGGGCTCGGTGGGCTTACCCTTGAGGCGGCGGAGAATGGAGTTGGCCGCGTGGAGGCCACCTTGCATGGCCACCTCGGCCACGCCGGGCAGGTTGTCGATGCTGGCCATGTCCCCGACCGCGAATACCTCGGGGTGCCCCGGCAGGGTCAGGTCGGGGAGGACGGCGATTCGGCCGGGGCGATCAACCGTGGCTCCGGATGCCTCGGCCAGCATCCGGGCCAGCGGGGATGCCTGGACCCCTGCGGCCCAGATGGTGGTCCGGGCGTCGATCCTCGAGGGGCCCTCCGTTCCCTTGACGTCTACGCCGTTCGCATCCACCCCGACCACCTGGGCCCCCATCCGCAACTCGATGCCCAGACGCTCGAGAGCCCTGGTGGCCTTGCCGGAGAGCTGGTCCCCGAAGGTGGCCAAAGGCTCCTTGCCCCCATCGGCCAGGATGACCCGGACGGAAGAGGCGTCGAAGGTGCGGAACTCGCCTCGCAGACTGCGCGTGGCCAGTTCTCGGACTTGACCGGCCAATTCGACGCCTGTGGGACCGGCACCGACGACGACGAAGGTCAGCCAATGCTGTTTCTCGGTTGGATCGGACGTCATCTCGGCCATTTCGAAGGCGCCGAAGATGCGCCGCCTCAGCTCGAGCGCGTCGTCCAGGGTCTTCATCCCCGGAGCAAAGAACGCGAAGTCGTCGTGCCCGAAGTACGACTGGGTCACCCCGGCGGCCACGACGAGGCTGTCGTAGGGGTACTCGATCGGCAGGTGTCCGGCGGCTGTCGCGTGGACCACCCGGCGGTCGAGGTCGAATCCACTGACTTCAGCCAGGTGGACCCGTACGTTCTTCTCCCGTCGCACCACGTGACGCAGCGCCGGGGCGATCTGGCCCGGGGCCAGTATCCCTGTGGCGGTCTGGTACAGGAGAGGTTGGAACAGATGGTGGTTGCGCCGGTCGACCAGGGTCACATCGACCGGCTTCCCACCGAGGAGCCGGGTGGCCGGCAATCCGCCGAATCCGCCGCCGACGATCACCACCCGATGACGTTGGCCATCGCCGACAGCCGCGGTGCCGGCCGACGTCGATCCGTGTCGGGTGGTCACCAGGTTCGGTCCCCGCCACGTCCGGCCTGGCAGCACGAAGCCCGAACCTGACCACCAACCGCTGGACGAGCGGCGGACGGCTCGAGTTGGGACTCACGCCTCGGCTTGGTCTCGGTACCGATCCTCGTCATCGTCACTCACATGCGGCCCTGCGAGAGGATCGGAGGCGGGTCGGTCCGGCCGGGTGGGTAGCTTCTCATAGTCCGGGGCTGCTCTGCATGATGCCGCCGTCGGCGAAGATGGTCGTCGCGGCCAGATAGCTCGCCCCCGGGCCGGCCAGAAAGGCCACCACACTGCCGATCTCCTCGGGCTTGGCCATGCGCCCGATGGGAATTGCGGCGTCGAGCTTCTTGAGCGCGGCTGGGTCGTTCATCGTCGCGGTGTTGATCGGCGTCTCCACCGCGCCCGGGCCGACCCCCACGACCAGCACGTTGTGAGGGGCGAGCTCGACACCCGCCGTCCGCGTCAGCATTCGCATCCCGCCCTTGGACAGGCAGTAGGCGGTATTTCCGGGCATCGGCCAATCCTCGTGCACCGAAGTCATGTTGATGATCCGTCCTCCGTCACCTTGGGCGATCATCTGCTTGGCGGCAAGCTGGGTGCCGAAGAACGCACTCTTGAGGTTGATGTCCAGGACCCTTTCGTACTGGGCCTCGGTGGTGTCGAGCACAGACGTGCGGGTCTCGATGCCCGCGTTGTTGACCATGATGTCCAATCGACCGAACGAGCTCACGGCGGTGCCAACGAGCCTCTCCAGGTCGGCGACCTTGCTCACGTCCGCCTTGATCGCGGTGACCTTGTCCCCGAGATCCCGCACCTGCTTCTCGAGCGCCTCCGTGGCGTCGGGGTCGGCGACATAGTCGATGACGACCGAGGCGCCTTCGGCGGCCAGCGCCAGGACCACCGCCTTACCGATGCCCGTGTTCCCACCGGTGACGATGGCCACCTTGCCTTGCAGGGTCATGCTGGCCCCCTTCTCGCTCAAGAGATACCGGCCGATTCCCCACCCACTGGCATCCTATTCACATGTTCCGGGAGTTCGCTCGGTCGAATCGGAGCGTGGGTCCGAGGTGTCCGAAACGTGAACTCTGATGGGGTTTTCAGGGTCCGTCCCAGTCGGTGAGCGCTCGGTGGTCGTGGTGCCTGGTCGCCCAGCATTGCCGGCGGCGGAACGATAATCTCGACCCGGCAGCGACCACCGCTTGGCGGCCTGCGCTCTGCCCTCCGAGCAAGGAGCACGCAACCATGAGCGACTTTCCCCCCATCGCCGACTACGCGTTTCTCTCCGACTGCGAGGACAGTTGTCTGATCGCGCCGGACGGATCGGTCGAGTGGCTGTGCCTTCCCCGCCCCGACTCGCCAAGCGTCTTCGGTGCGCTGCTGGACCGCTCGGCCGGATCCTTCCGGTTCGCGCCGTCGAACACCATGGTCCCCCACCAACGCCGCTACGTACCCGGCACCATGGTGCTGGAGACGACCTGGCACACGCCGACCGGATGGCTCGTCGTCCAGGATCTCATGGTCATCCGTAGGGTGACCGATGGGGCGCGGCGCTCGGGCTATCGACGGGCACCCACGGACTCGGCGGCATCAGGGGTCCTACTCCGGACCGCGACCTGCCTTTCCGGAAAGGTCGAGATCGATGCGTCCTGCGTCCCACTCTTCGACTACGGCGTCGCCACCGGTCAGTGGTCCTACGACGGCGACGGCTACGGGGCCGTCAGTGTTCGCCCGCCGGACGGCGATGTCACGCTCTCTGTGGTGAGCAGCCTGCGTCTGGGGATCGTCGGGGCCCGTTGCTACGGGCGGACCGGCCTCGCCGAGGGTGAAAAGGCGTTCATCGCGCTGTCGTGGGAGGGATCCGCCCCGACCACCCAAGACCAGGTGGATCTGGACCTCGCTACCACCGTCGCCTACTGGCGGGACTGGCTCGCCACCGGCACCTTCCCCGACCACCCATGGCGCCCCTACATCGAACGCAGTGCACTGACGCTGAAGGGTCTGAGTTATGCCCCGACCGGAGCCATCATGGCCGCCTCCACCACCTCCTTGCCGGAGACTCCCGGCGGGGCCCGCAACTGGGACTACCGCTACACCTGGATCAGGGACACCGGGTTCATGCTGCGGTCGCTCTATCGTCTGGGCTTCGACTGGGAGGCCCTCGAGTACTTCGCCTTCGTACTCGAATCCGTCAGCCAGGGCACGCACGACCAACCGTTCGAGCTTCAGATCATGTACGGCATCGGCGGGGAACGGGATCTCACCGAGCGGACGCTCGACCACCTGTCGGGGTATGAGGGGGCGCGTCCGGTCCGCGTCGGCAACGGCGCCTGGGACCAGCACCAGAACGACGTGTGGGGAATGCTCCTGGACGGCGTCGACCAGCACTTGAAGCGAGGTGCGGCACAGATCGTCCACTCCACCTGGGAGGGTCTGGCCGGACTGGTGGAAGATGCCCTCACCCATAGCGCTGAACCTGATCAGGGCATCTGGGAGATCCGAGGCGAACCCCAGCACTTCACGGCCTCGGCCGTCCTGTGCTGGGTGGCCGCCGATCGTGGAGCGGACCTGGCTCGTCGACGGGGCGACTCCGAACGCGCCGACCGATGGCGTGACGGGGCCGATGCCCTCAAGGAAGACATCCTGGCCAAGGGTGTCGATGAACGCGGCCGGTTCCGACAGGCGTACGAGAACGACGAACTGGACGCATCCCTGTTGCTCATACCGATCATGGGATTTCTGCCCCCCGACGATGAACGGGTGAAGGCGACCGTCCTGGCCATCGCCGACGAGCTCACCGAGGACGGGCTGGTGCTGCGCTACAAGGTGGACAGCACGGACACCGGATTCGAGGGCAAGGAGGGCACCTTCACCATCTGCTCGTGGTGGCTGGTCTCCGCGCTGGCCATGGTCGGCGAGATCGAACGGGCCCGGGACCTGTGCAAGAAACTGCTCTCCTTCGCCGGCCCGCTGAATCTTTACGCCGAGGAGATCGACGCCACGACCGGAGAGCACCTCGGGAACTTCCCGCAGGCGTTCACCCACCTGGCCCTGATCGACGCGGTGTCGCAGCTCATCGACGCGGAAGTGGTAGCTGACTGAGGTGGTCACGCGGGCTGGGCCGACTCCCCGTCCTTCATCTCGACGGTGAGCGTGCGGAACTCCTGACTGCCCACGTTCTCGAACGTGTGTGGAGCAAGTGGCGCCCCCCACGATGCACTCCCGACAACGGGCGGCGAGGTACCGGACGCCCTGGTGTCAACAAGCACGTTTCCGTCCGGGTCCCGGCGAACGAAGTCGCTCGACCCGATGATCTAGAGTACGCCGCCCCACCGATGTGTGTGCACGGGCACGATCGCACCTGGCGGTACTCTCCCATCGAGCACCCGAACGCGTTCGGTCATGCAAGCAGTCTCAGAGTCCGCCGCTCCGGGGAGTACCCAATGCAACTCGGAGTCGCAACTTGCACCCCAATAGCGGCAGGCCATCGGCTCTCCAGCCGACCACCCGGTCCGAGGTGAGGTGCCCCGGCGCAGTGGCGGGTCGACGGAGGTGGCGAGCGGAGTACACCGTGGGCCGGCGTCGGTCATCCGGACGCATCCGATTGCCCTCGCGACATGCCATGGATGCGGCCACGACCGCCGCTGATCAGGAGGAGAGCACTCCCGCCTACGGCCAGCCCGATGCCGGCCCCTCCGACCACGTCGAGGGGATAGTGAACCCCGAGGTAGACCCGGGACCAGCCCACCAGGACCGCATAGACGAGAGCGACGGCGACGCCCCTACGCGGTAGGAACGGGATCAGGGTGACGGCGACCGCGAACGCCACGGCCGTGTGGCTGGACGGAAAGCTCGTACCGTGCGCAGGCTGCTGCCGGAGGGTGGCCCCGGTGACGACCTCGTACGGCCGCGTCCGTTCGGCGACGGCTTTGGCCAGATTGGCGCCGAGCCAGGCGGCTGCAGCGGATCCCGCGCAGAACACGATCGGCCAGAGATTCCGGTTCCATACCACGCAGACCACAGCGGCAGCCACGACCGCGACGGCGATGCCCAGCGGGACGAACAGCTTGGAGAGCGGCGTGAGGATGGCTCCAACACTTGCCGGAACATCGTTCAACGCTCGGTAGAGCCGCTCGTCCCAGCCCGTCGCCCCGGCTCTCACCAGCAGGGCCGTCCCTGCGAAGACGAGCGCCCCGGTCCCGAGCAGGATCCACGCCGTTCGCCCCGACACCAGGCGACTGTCGTGTCGAGGAGCCGTCCGGTGTCCCCCCTCAACCGCACTCATCTACGGGTCTGCCGGTTTCGAGGATCGAATCGGGCTCCGACCATGAGCCCGACCGCCCCACCCGCCAGCGAGCCGACGATGGCGTCGCCGGGGTAGTGGACGCCGGAATGGACACGCGAATAGGCGACGGCCGCTGCGAGCACCCTGAGGGGGAACGATAGCGAGGGGATCTGCCGTCCTACCGCGGTAGCGAATGCGAACCCCGAAGCGGAGTGCCCAGAGGGGAACGAGGAGGACTCAGGCATGCGGGTATGGCGTGATCCAACGACGCCAGCGGTCGCCCGGTCCGGGCGCTCCCTGGCGTAGAGATTCTTGAGTCCCACGTTCACGACGGCCGAGGACACCACGATGGAGGTGAGTCCCCCGAGAGCCGCCCGCCGGCCGCGTCGTCCCCCGGCAGCGGCCAGGGCGGCCGCGGCCACCACCCAGATGACGGAGCGATTGGCGGCGTTCGACAGACGGCGTATCGGCTCGTCGAGTGTCGGGGTGGGGGTGGCCGCCACCGCCTGGTACACGGCGTGATCGACGTCGGAGAGGTCTCGGAGCACACGGTGGATCAGCGGCATCCGGTCACTGGGGACGAGCTCGGCGAGGATGTCCTCGACGGGCTGCGGGGTATCTGGATTCCACTGGTCGTCGGTCACAGGTCGATTGTCCTATGCCAAGCCGTCGCTCGCCACAGAGTCGGTCGGGACCGGTCAGCAGAGCCGGATCGGGCGCATCCCTGCTGAAGCATGTGCCGGGGCTACCTATCGGGCACGAGGGTTGCCCAAAGGACCGGATAGCTGGCCGGGTGCTGAGCGGGATCCACCCCTCCGTCTCCCAGCGAAGCGCCCCATCCGCGTTCTGCACCCTGGCCGCTGGGGGCGACGACCCGGTCGCGGCATCGCTTTTCGGGCCCATCGGACCCTCGGTTGGCCGCGCCCGCCCAGCTGAACGCTCGGCCGACCCGTTGGTACTTGCTGCCGGCCAGAGCATCAGGACGGCCGGAGGGAACCTCTGGCGCCTGGGACATCCGGGCACCTAGTATCCCGAAAGAGGGTTCACCCGACCAGTAAGGGTGAGCCAAGAGGCCGAAGGGAGCTCCCATGGGAATGAGGCGACGGGTACGGCGTCGGGGACTTGTGGCGGGAGCGGTGGCGGGAGGGGCAATAGCTCACCACCGAAACCGACAACAGGAGGCCGATCCGGGGCCTGTCGACGACAGCCAGGCCCAGTATGCGCCCCCGCCAGCAGATCCCGCTGACGAGATCGAGCATCTTGCGCAACTGCACTCCTCGGGTGCGCTAACGGACGAGGAGTTCGCGGCGGCCAAGGCGAAGGTACTCGGGTCCTGAGCAGGCCGAAGGGCCAGAAGTCGTCTGAACCATCGATACGACAGAAATTGGGAGTTTGATGAGTGAATCTCGTAAAGACGTACTGCTTAAGGCGCTCGAGGCCGAGGTCGGCGGCGAATCGGTTGACCTAGGCACGCTGTTCACCGACGATGTCGTAGGTTGGTCGCCCTATGCTTCGGTGTCGGGGCTCGCGGAGCTCGCTGGCCTGGCTGCCCTCCGAGAAATCGCGTTCTCCAATGTCGTCATCCTGCTCCGCGGACTCGACGAAGTAGGCAACAAGGCGTACGCCGAGTGGGTCATCGAAGCGGACCACACGGGGCCTCTGATCCTCGGCGAAGGTGCCGAGTTGGAGCCGACCGGACGGCGTGTCCAGTTGGCCGGCGCCACCGTCGCCGACTTCCGAGGCGGGAAGATCAGGTCATACCGGACGTACTTCGACGACTTTTCGTTGATCGAGCAGATGGTCGACGTCTGACGAGTCGAACACGGTGGAGTTCGACGTCGAGGACCAACCCAATCCACTGGACGTTGAGTTCCTCGAAACGCAGATCCGCAGTGAGGCGTCCGCCGCCATGGGACTCGGCGACGAGGTCGACTTGGCGATCTTCGTCCGCCACGCTGGGACAGTCGTAGCCGGAATCAGTGGGTGGACCTGGGGGGATTGCTGCGAGCTTCAGCACCTCTGGGTCGATCCGAGCCTCCGAGGTCGCGGTCTCGCCACTCGACTCCTCGCCGCCGCTGAGGCTGAAGCGGCGGCCCGTGGCTGCACCCAGACCGTCCACTTCACCTACGCATTTCAGGCTCAACCGTTCTATGAGCAGCGCGGCTATGAACTACTGGGCCGGGTCGAGGACTTCCCGTCAGGAACGGACGGCCTCTGGTACCGGAAGCCACTCCAACCCACTGGAGTTGCTGTCGACTCCGGCGGGTGACCCTCGTGAATGAGGGCATCCACCTCACTGAGACCGGGGAGGACTGTCACCCAACTGGTCGAAGCAGGAATCACCCGTGTGATGGGTCACTGACGACCAGCCCGCTGAGTCACCGCGCCTTCCGCGGGCGACAAAGGGTGGGTAGTTGGCCCACGTGGTCTAGATCCCCGACGGCCAGACCCTCTGTCGCCCGCGAACGAGCGTCCGTACTACCTCTCGATGGGTGCCTAGGCGGTTGACTCGCGTCCGCCATGAACGGCCAAGCCGTAGATCACCAGGATGCCCACGAAGATGTAGGCAAGCGACCAGACGGGATAGAAGGGCATCCACCAGATCGCGCTGATCGACAACACCGCTCCGGCCACGATTCCGATCCAGCGACTGACCTGGGATCTGGCCATGACCCCGATGGCACAGAGAATCAGAATGGCAGCGACGATCAGATATACCCAGCCGTAGGTCTTGAGGCTGTGTCCGAAGATCGCATCCTCGAAGTTCTGCGGGAGTGTTCCGTGGTAGCGGAATGCCCAGATCGCGTCGAACACTCGCATGATACCGGCGACTCCGAGCACGATCGCGGCAAACACGAGCCAGCCGTCACTCTTTTCTTCCATGGTCCCACCTCTCTCTTGGGTTGATCGCCCAAAGGCTGTGTCTCATGGCGATACTGCCCATTGACGCTAGGTCCACCCCCACATCTGTTGGTGGATGCTTGAGACAGTGGTTGTTGCGCGAGTAACCCGCCTGTGCGGACCGTCCCGGCTCCCCCACTGAGCAGTGGATCGCCGCCTTTTGCGCCCAACGGACGACGGCGATGAAATCGATCCTCGTGAGTGAAACGTTGACGTCGCCCCTCCACGACGAGCACCAACCGGACCATGGCCAAGAGCAGGCCGGTTTGGGCTGGCGCCACTCATATTTCCGACACTGTCGGACCCACTGCTCAGGGCTCCTCCATCCCTTCATCCCGAGGAAGATGGCCTTGCCTCGTGGAAAGATCGATCGCATCGAGCGCCTGGTCGAGCCCGGGGTAGAAGTGCTCTTGGTCGAGTGTGGTCCCAAGACCGTAGCGACGCACCAAGTCCTGAAGTCGATCCCGCATTTCGACGAAGGCGACGTGGATGCCCTGGGCATTGAGCTCCTGATCCAGGGCTTCGAGCACTTCGGCGGCCGTGACGTCAATATCGGTGATCGCTTCGCATTCCAGGACGAGCCAGTTCGGATGGCGTTCACGTACCAACTTTCGAATCTGGTCTCGGAACTGCCCGCTGTTGGCGAAGAACAGCGGCGCCTCCCAGCGGAACACGACGACTCCCGGCATTTCCTGGGCCTCCGGGTACTGATCGATGCTGTGCCAGCCCTGCATCGCTGGTACCTCGCCCAGAACGGTGCCGTGGGGCCACCAGTTCCTGCGGAAGAACAGGAGAACAGCCAGAACGATAGCTATCACGATCCCTTGGAGAACGCCGAAGAGAATCACCCCACCCGCCGCAACGAGGTTCACGACGAGCGCGGAGGTGCGAACGTTTGCGAATCGCCGCACGGCCCCGAGATCCATGAGTGAGAGCGCCGCGGTGATCACCACCGCAGCCAGTGCGGTCTGTGGCAAGTCGGACAGGAGGCCATTGAGGAAGAGCAGCAGGACCACGACCAAACCGGCACCTACCACGCCCGTGAGCTGGCTGCGGGCTCCGGATTGGTCGGCCACGGCGGTTCGGGACCCGCTGACCGAGACGGCGAAGCCCTGGAAGAATCCGGCGGCAATGTTCGCGGTCCCGATGCCGACCATCTCTTGGTCGGGTCTGACCTCATCACCGCGTCGGGACGCGAAGCTGCTCGCCGTGGCAATCGTGTCGGTCAGCGACACCATGGTGATCCCCACGGCTCCAACCAGAAGTGGTCCGACATCGGACCACTTCGTCCATGGAAGCGTCGGCGTGGGCACTCCTTGGGGCAGTGATCCGACGGTCTTGACTCCGTGTGCGGCAAGGTCGAGGACGGCGGAGACGACCGTGACCCCGACCACCGCCACCAACACGGCCGGTACCCGCTTGGTGATCCGCGGGAGGACCAGGAGCACCACCAGCACGCACAGCCCCGTCACCAGGGTCGTTCGATTGGTCTCGTCGAGCCCGTGAAAGAAGCTTCGTACCTCGTCGATGAAGTTGTCGGCGTTGGTGGAGAAGCCAAAGAGCTTGGGTAGCTGCCCGACGATGATGGTGACCGCCAGGCCATTGAGATAGCCGACCCGGACCTCGCTGGAGAGGAGATCGGCCACGAATCCGAGTTTGGCCACTCCCAGTCCGATTTCGATGAGCCCGACCAGCACGGCCAACATGCCGGCGAGGGCGATGGCACTGCCAGGGTCGTTGCTCACGATCAGTGGTGCGATTGCGGCCAGGATGAGGGGCGAGACCGACGAGTCCGGCCCCAGCACCAGCACCCTTGACGGTCCGAATATGGCGTAGGCCACCAGGCATGCGATCGTCGTGTAGAGGCCGGTCACCGCCGGCAGCCCGGCCAGCTCCGCATAGGCCATGCCCTGGGGGACCAGAATCGCCGCCAAGACCACGCCTGCGACCAGGTCTGGGCGGAGCCAACTCCGCTCGTAGCTCTGGAGCGTCACCAATCCCGGCGCCCAGTGCTGCAGGAGTCGTTTCATTTTGCGTTCCGCCGACACAGCACTTCGGGGGAGCGTACCGTCGACGACCTCACCCGAGCGAGTTCCGTCGCTATGGGAATCGCGCAGTGGGCTTGTCGCCTCAATGAGACTCCTCGGGTTCGGTTTGGGACCCCCCACCCTCCCGGGCGATGCTGACGGCTAGGAGGTAGATCACCGGCACCGAGAAGAGGAGCAAGTTGCTCAAGGCATGCGAATCGAAAGCTAGCACTGTGGCCATCAGATACAGGCAACGGTCACCGGCGCCTCCAGAGCAACCTGCTCCAGTTTCGCTGCGCTCCGATGCGGCAAATGGAGTGTGGATGCTCAGCGACGCTCGAGGCAAGGGCGCCGAGCGAAGCCTCGCCATCGGACGGCGGTCACATGGCCAGAATCTTGGCCTTCTGCGCCGCGAACTCGGCCTCCGTGAGAATTCCTTGGTTCTTGAGCTCGGCGAGGCCCTTCAACTGCGACACGGTGTCGACTGGTGCTGCCGCCTGGGGTGCGGGCGGTGGGGGCGGTGGGGCGTACTGCTGTGGTTGCTCCTGCTGGGACCAGCGATTGGCCTGGCGCCTGGAGACCCGGTTCGACACGGCCGTGGCTGTTCCGGCGATCACAGCAGTCCTTGCGACTCCTCTGAGCAGTCCTGGCATGGAATTCCCCTTCCCTTCCGTTCAGATCAGCGATCGGCGGCGTCGAGCGAAGCGACCAGGGCGTCCTGGGGTACATAACCGGCGGCCACCAGCTCTCCCCCACCTCGTCGGAGCGCTGTGACGAAGGGCGTCGCCCAGCGGTTCTCGAAGAGGAGAACTCCCGCCGAGGACCCCAATTCGAGGACGGAACCGGCGTCGGCGAGGTCGCCTGGATCGAGCAGCCCCGACGAGGCGCCCTGGAACACGGAGAGGTCGAGTTGCCCGTCGGCGTCGAGATCAGCCAATTCGATGCGGGTGACTGTACCGTCCTCGGCCCGCTTCACGAAGACCAGGTCGAGGATCCGGATCGCCCCGCGGTCGACCAGATCGACGAGGCTCGTCATCCCTTCCCCGGTCATCTTGCTGCTGGGAAACTCCACGACCAGGTAGCTGACGGGCCCCATGGTGTCCGGTTCGGTCATCGTCATCTCCCTTGCGCTCTGACTCTCCCTACTTACCACGTTGACGGCACTCGCGGCTAGGTCGAATTCGCTGGGATCACAACGGTCCTGGCATCGCATCTGGAAGGATTGGAAGGTGAAGCTCCGGTTGGGAATCACCCTGTGGGTCCTGTCCTGGGTGCCCTATGGGCTCATTCTCGGCCTTTCCGGTGCTTGGCTTACCGTTGCCTGGACCGTGGAGATTGCTCTAGGAATCATCGGCCTGGCCATCGCCGGAAGAGAGTTCGCCCAAGCGATCAAGGACAGGGGCTGGAGGGGCGCTCCCGCCGTCGCTTGGCAGGCCATGCTTCGCGGCAAGGACATTGAGGCCGTGAACTAGTCGGCTCCGCACTCGAAGTCCGCTGGAACGAGAAGGAGGCAGGCGACCCGGCAACGCCGAACCGAGGGGTACCGGCCTCGCCGGACTCGTCGTTCAGTCTTCCGCGGTCTGGGCTCCAGCAATTTGAGCCTCGACCGCTCTGTGAACATTCCCATGGATTCTGTCGTAGCCGATGCGAACGAGAAACCCGTCGCGTTCCAGCAGCTCTTGGACCTCCGGCTTTACACGTGCGAGTCGCAGCGTCACCGCGGCCTGCTCGGTGAGGTCGAGGATCTCCCCCATCTTCGCCGACCCCTGGGAGTCGATGAAGTCGATGCCCTCGCAGTCGAGCACTATCCCGTTGATGTCCGGCGTCGACAATGCCACCTCGCGAACCCGGTCCTCAAGGGCGTCAGAGGTTGCGAAGAACAGGCCGCCGTCCAACCGGAGCACGACTACCCCTGGGAACTGCTCGTCGGATGGATTCTCATCCAGCTCTCTGAAGACCTGGGTGCCTGGCTGACGTCCCAGAACGGGCATCGAGGGACGCGTCGCCACCGAGATGAGCCACAGGAGGGAGAGTCCGATGCCGATCACTACTCCGGCGAGAACGCCAAACAGTAGCGTCCCGGTGATGGCCGCAATGGCGATCCAGAAGTCGAAGCGCTGCACTCTGGCCAGCCGGCGCATCTCGGGCAAGTCCATCATTCCCATCACCACGGCTTCGATGATCAATGCGGCCAGGACGGGCTTGGGCAGATTTGAGAAGACGGGCGCCAGCACGAGCAGCGTCAGCAGCACGACCACCCCGGAGGTGAGCGAGGCGAGGCCGGTACGCGCGCCCGAGTGATCGTTCAACGAACTGGCGGAAAGACTCGTCGAGACAGGCATGCCCTGGAACAGTCCGGCCCCTACGTTGGACATGCCCTGGGCCACCGACTCCTGGTTGATGTCGATGCGATAGTGGTGTTTGGCGGCGAACGACCTGGAATCGCCGGCAGTCTGCGAGAACCCGATCAGCACCAGAGCCACCGCGGCCACGGCGATCGTACTGATGTGATCTCCGACTTGCTGCCAGTTGGGCAGGGCCACGGTCGGCAGCCCTCTGGGTACCGTACCCACCAGGGCGACTCCGTGGCACCCGAGATCGAAGACTCGGGAGGCGACGAGGCCTCCCACTACGAGGACCAGGGCTCCGGGGATCCGGGGAGCAATGGCGCGCAATCCGAATACGACGACCAGGGCGATTGCACCAACAAGAACCGTGGCCAGGCTGGAATCATCGAGTGAGCCGAACCAGGAACGCAACTCCTGGATCGGATTGGAGCCGCTGACGTCCGTCCCGGTCAGCTTGGGCAGTTCCCCAATGACCACATCGACCGCCGCCCCGAACAGAAACCCGGTAACAACGGCGCGAGAGAGGAACTGGGCGATCCACCCCATCCGAAACACCGCAAGGAGTAGGAACAGCACTCCGGAGGCGAGCGTGATCGTCGCCACGAAGGTCGCGACATCCTGACTGCCGGTGATCTTGGCCGCCACCACGGCACTGGCGGCCACGGCAGCCAGGCCCGAGCTCGGTCCGGTGGAGATCTGGCGGCTCGTGCCGAAGACGGCATACAGGATGGCGCCGGCCGCAGCCGCATAGAGGCCGTTCTGGACCGGTATCCCGGCGATGGCCGCGTACCCGAGGTTCTTCGGGACAATGAGAGCAGCCACGGCGATCCCGGCGATGAGGTCGCCCCGCAACCAACCACGATCGTACGTCCTGATCCATCCGACTACGGGGACAAGGTGCCACCGGTCTCCCTGAGAGACGGCCTTGTCAGCTTGGCCATCGGATCTCACAGTCGTTGGTCTCCTCGAACTTCGGCGCTCGGGCCGAGTACCGACATCCGGAGCGGCCGGTGCGCACCGTCAGTCTGCACCGGATCCCCGACGACTGGTGGGATCGACACCCTCGGCGTGCTGCGACGCCCACCTGGGCCCTGGAAGGGTCGACTAGAGGCGTTCGACTCCCTCATTCGCCGGCTTGGACGGCAACAGCAACAGCAGGGCCAGGGCCAGGACAAAGAAGAAGAAGCCCAGGACTACCCACCCGACTGGATGGCGGCCCTTGCTCTGGGCGATGTTGTAGATCCCGACCATGACCGCGATCAGAAGAATGAGATAGAGGGCCGAGGCAAGGACGAATCCTCCGTCGCCGGCCGTCATCAGGGAAGGGACGAGGGACACCGTGACCTCCTAGCCTCCCGCTGCGAGTCCGTGGTACGCCGAACCTCGAGAGAGGGCGCTCGACCAGACCAAGATAGTTCCCTCCACGATCGTCGCCTCGACTTCTGGGCCGGGATACCCACTCCTCGCCAAGACGTCCGAAACCTCACTAGCATTGCATCCCTGACCCGGGGCCACGCCATGAACAAAGCAGGGGTGCCTTCGAGAACGGGCGGTCACTGAGTCCCTCCGTGACCCGGCGTGGGGCGTCAATGAGGCTCGGCCCGGAGCGGACGCAGCAGTAGCAACGGACCAATCGGAGCCAGCGGTGGGTAAGACGAAGAACAAGAAGTCGGACCAGACCAACAGAGATCCCCGGGGCAGCGCCACCCCTGCGGTCGACACTGTGGCGCCACCCGATGGCGATCGGAGGATGCGGCGCAAGGAATACGAGCAGGAGCTCAGGCGCCTGCACGGAGAACTGGTCGCCGTTCAGGAGTGGGTGAAGGCGTCCGGGGCGAAGCTATGCATTGTCTTCGAAGGTCGCGACACGGCCGGCAAGGGTGGAACCATCAAGGCCATCACCGAACGGGTCAGCCCAAGGGTGTTCCGTGTTGTCGCCCTACCTGCGCCGACTGACCGTGAGAAGTCGCAGATGTACATGCAGCGATACGTACCGCACTTTCCGGCAGCAGGCGAAGTGATCATCTTCGACCGCAGCTGGTACAACCGGGCCGGAGTGGAGCAGGTCATGGGGTTCTGCACTCCGGAGGAGAGCAGACGCTTCCTGGAGTTGGTGCCCGGGGTGGAGAAAGCCATGGCCGATGCCGGCATCCTGCTGCTCAAGTACTGGCTGGAGGTAAGCCCTGACGAGCAAACCAGGCGGCTCCAGAGTCGGATCGACGACCCCCGGAAGACCTGGAAGCTCTCGGACATGGACCTGCTGTCCTACCAGCGGTGGTCCGACTATTCACACGCTCGCGACCAGATGTTCGCGGCTACCGACACGGCGTGGGCGCCCTGGTGGGTGGTCAACTCCGACGACAAGAAGAAAGCGCGACTCAACGTCATCGCGCATCTGCTCGACCGGATCCCCTACGAGCCCATCGAGCACCATGATGTCGAACTCCCCCATCGCCAGGAGCTCGACGACGACCCGGCAGCGGAGAGTGTGCCGCTGCGCCACGTCCCGACCAGGTATTGACTGATCTTTTCAGGTGCCGGCTCCCGCAGCCGCTCCGGCCGGGGACGAGCGGTCCCGGGTCGGATCAACGCTCGGAGGCGGCAAGCGGGTCGAGGCCCCGGGCGATGGCGATCAGGTCGCCCACGGAAATGTCCCGGGCCCGCCGTCGCTCGGCGGCCGTCAGGTTGCCTTCGGTGACCAGGAGCCGCAGGCCGCCAGGATGGATCCGGAACTCCAGAGGTGTCGCCAGCTCCAGCGCTTCGCCGTCGATGCCGGCATAGGCCTTGCCCGACCGCGATCGCACCTCGAATTGCTCCGCACTGAACTCGTGCCAGTGGCGGCTCCGCCGGCGCTGACCCAATGCCGAAAGGGCGAACACCCGGGCCGCCTCGCTCCCCGTACGCGCCGAGATGGCCACGATCCCGAGGGTGCCGGTATCCAGCCGCCGGCGCTGTGACGCATCCAGGGTCGCGCCCAGAACGTAGGGATTGTTGGACACCTGGATCAGAAAGGCGCCGTCAACCTCGACGCCGTCGGGGCCGGTGAACTGGAGGTCGAAGGGCTCCTGCGTCCGGCCCAGCATCTCGGGCAGCATCGCCTTGGTGGTCTCCGACTTTGCTTCGCGGTACCCCTCCTGTTGCACGATCGTGGCGTAGATGCCGAGGGATACGTTGTTGACGAACAGCCGGTCGCCCACGGTGGCGTAGTCGATACGCCGCTCGATGGCGTCGCCGAAGGCCTGGAGGCTGAGGCGAGGATCCTCCCGGTCGATCCCGAGATCGAGGGCGAAGTGGTTGCGGGTTCCGGCCGACACGCACACGAAGGGAAGGCCGTGCTCGATGGCGATGGAGGCCACCAGGGCCTGGGAACCGTCCCCTCCGGCCATACCGAGGCAGTCGGCCCCGCCGGCGATGGCGTCCCGGGCCAGCTGCTCGAGGTCGAGGCCGCGGTCGAGCATGATCACCGTTACACCGAGGTCCTCAGCCAGCTCGACGAGTCCGAACTTCTCCACCTTGCCCCCGCCTGACCACGGGTTGCAGATCAGGACCGGGCGGCGAGGACGCTGGACGGGAACCGGTCGACGGTCGTCGCGCTCTTGGAGGTCACGAGTCAGTGCTGCCCGGGCGAGACCGACGGCACCGCACAGGAGCACGGCCATTGCCACCAGACGGAGCAACGGTCGGTCGACGTGGGGCGTTGCCCAGATCACAGTCGAGTGCGATCAGGACGACACCACCCACACCACCGACGATGCCCAGCCCCCGACGGGGCATCCTCTCGGTGATCGCCCACCACAGACCGCCGACGGCGAGAGCCAGGCCGGCCAGGGCCAGCGCCAGCCAGCCCAGGTTGTGGAGGACGAAGGCCACGATCGCCACGGCGAGCAGGAGGCCGCAGGCCAGCGAGCCCAGGGCCAACCCCCGTTCGCGCCCGCTGACCCGTCTCGGGCGGCGTGCTGCACTGGTTGCCGTATTCATCCCTTACCTCCCGGTCGTCAGGTTAGGCTGCATCGCCGCAATTCGGAGAGTCGAGCTCGCCGCCCTTGGTCATGAGGCAGCAGGTGCTCCGGCCCGGCGCGCCACGAGCTTGCCCAGCTCCCAGAGGAGAAGGAGCGCGACGGCGGGTGCCAAGGCCCAGAGGAATTCCCGAAACGACAGCTGCGTGGTGCCGAGAATGCGTCGGAGTGCATCCATTTGGGTGGTGAGGACGGCCAGGACGAACTCGACGACAAGTGCCCGGTTCATCTGGCGACTCTCGAACGTTGCGATGGTGAAGATCGACGCTGTCTCGCTCCGGCATTCAAGTGCGGCGACAATCAGGCAGAAGGCGAAGGCGGTGAACGCGATTGAGGTCCCGACGGCCTGGCTGTGGAAGTGCGAGGTTCCGATCTCGATCATGCCGAGCAATCCCGCCGTGATAGCCAGACCACTGAGTCCGACGATGGTCATCATGGGGGCGGTGAGAACGGATTGGCCGCGGGGTTTTGGTACTCGAGACATCAATCCCGGCGTCTCGAGGTCGAACCCGAGGGCGAACCCGAACACCGCGTTCACGACGAAGTGGATCCAGAGCACCTGGGCCGGCGTGAAGGGTTCGCCGGCGGCGATGTTGAACACGGCTGCGCCCAGGAAGGTCAGGACGAAGACGACCAGAAGGACCAGCACGAACCGGATGTACTTCGTAAGGTTGTCGAAGATCTTTCGGCCCTGTTCGACGGCATAGACGATGGTGGCGAAGTTGTCGTCCGAGAGGATCATCCTGCCGGCGTTCTTCGCCACCTCGGTGCCAGACCCCATGGCAATGCCGATGTCGGCTGCCTTGATGGCCGGCGCGTCATTCACTCCGTCGCCGGTCATGGCCACGACATCGCCCCGCTTTTTCAGGGTCTCGACCAACAGGACCTTGTGCTCGGGAGCCACCCGGCCCACAACGCCGATCCCGTCGATGCGATCGAGGCGTTCCCGTTCGGACATGGCGGCGAACTCGGCGCCCAGGATGGCCTGACCGTCGATCCCGAGCTGCTCGGCGATCGCGGCACCGGTGGTGACGTCGTCGCCCGTGATCATGCGCACGCGGATGTGCGCGGCCTGGGCCTCGGCCACCGCGGCCTTCGACTCCGACCTCGGCGGATCAACCATCCCGACGAGGCTCGTCATCTGCAGATCGGTCATCCAGGCGAGCAGGTCTCCGTCGGGATCGAAATCGGCCTGGGCGATCACCCTCATGGCGGCCGCCATTACCCGCAACCCGGATCCGGCCATACGCTCTGCATTGATCTGCGCTCGCTCGGTCAACTCGGTGTCCCACGGGATGGAGGCGCCGGCGGCGAGGGCGGAGCTGGCCCGGGACATGACAGCGGGGGCGGCACCTTTGACAAAGCACTGGACCACCTCCCGTCCCGACGGATCCACATCGGCATGGAAGGTGGCCATCAGCTTGTAGGTCGGGTCGAACGGCAGGGTTGCCAATCGGGGCAGGCGGTCACGCGTCGCGTCGATGTCCACTCCAGCTTTGTGACCAAGTACCAGCAGGGCTCCCTCGGTGGGGTCGCCCACCACGGTGCCATCGACGATCTCCGCGTCGTTCGCCACTACGAAGGGCAGGATGGCATCCTCGATGGTGCCGGTCGTGCCTGCCGCGTGCTCGACTCGGCCTTCGAGGCCGTAGCCCGATCCCGTGATGGTAAATCTGTCGGTGGGGTCGACGACTTCGACGGCCGTCATCTGATTCAAGGTCAGCGTGCCGGTCTTGTCGGAGTTGATGGCCGAGGTGAATCCCAGAGTCTCAACCGCCGGCAACTCCTTCACCAGCGCATTCCGCTTCGCCAATTCGACACTGCCCAACGAGAGGATCACCTGGGTCACGGTGGGAAGCGCCTCCGGGATGGCGGCGATGGCCAGGGCCACAGCGCTCACGAACAGGGTGTCCCACGCATCCCCCCGCGTCCGCCCCAAGGCGATCATGACCACCATGGTCAATCCGGCCGCCCCGGCGATCCAGAGCGTCAGACGATTGAGCTCTCTCGTGAGAGGGGACTCCTCCGTCGCTGTCGCCGACAGCATTCCCGAGATCTTCCCCAGTTCGCTCTCGGCTCCAGTACCAGTGACGACCATGAGCCCGCTGCCGTGTGTCACCGGCGTGTTCATGAACGCCATGTTCACCTGGTCGCCGGGACTGCACGGACCGGCAGGAAGGGTCGAGGCCTCCTTGTCGGAGGGAGTGCTCTCGCCGGTGAGTGCCGACTCGTCGATCTGCAATGCACTGGCCTCGATGATGCGGCCATCCGCCGGCACCTGGTCGCCTGCCGAGAGCAGGACGACATCGCCGACCACCACGGCCTCGGCTTCCGTCACCGTCTCGGTCCCGTCACGTCGGACCCTGGCGGTGATCTTCATCATCGACTTGAGCGCGTTCATCGCACTCTCCGCCTTCCCCTCCTGCCTCAGGCCCACCACTGCGTTGAGGATGGTGAGAAGGAGCAGAAGAACTGCCGTACTCCACTCCTTGATGAGTAGGGACACGACGGCTGCCCCGATCAGAATGATCTGCATATAGCTGCGGTACTGCTCGAGAAAACGTCGCCAGCCCGGACTCGCCTGTTCCTCGGGCAGGGCGTTGGGTCCGTTGGCCGCCAGGAGCTCGGCGGCTCGTGCCGAACTCACACCCATTTCCGGGGCGACGTGGAAGGCGGCTAAGACCTCTGTCGGGGGCAACGCAAACCACTCAGGCGCGCGCACCTCGTCCTCGGTGGTTGTCATGCTCCGAGCGTAGTGACAAGGAAGGGGCCAGCGCTGCGGAGCACTGCCACCCTCCCGGAGCAACCCAGCGCAAGGGAGCCCCCGGTTGCCCCGTTTCGAAGACTGCTCTGACACGGGCAGTGATGGTCTCCGGGGGCGACGGTCGCCCGCATCCCCAGCCTGCTCGTCAAGGACTGCGGCCTCCGCCGATCCGATCCATGGCTACGTCGACGCGGAGACGCGGACGGGTGCTGGAAGCTGCTTTCAGGAGCCTGGACCCAGGTCCCAACACTGGACCTGCACGGTCACATCGGCCGTGGATCGGAGATGCCGCCCCCGGCCATGGGTTCCGGAGACAGTGCCGTGGGTGGCGAGTAGACGTCGCCCGACGCAACGGGCCGGTGCCCGTTGGACCAGCGCTGTGACATCGAGCGCCCTCGGACGACGAGATAGATCACGATTCCGACCCAAGGGAGGATGATCACGAAGAAGGTCCACAGCGCCTTCATCCCACCACTGAGGTCGGCGCTGCGAAAGATATCCCTGATGATGACGATGATGAGCCAGACCCACAGAACGAATACCGCCAGCTCGAGCATTGTCCAGAACAGGCCAAGCGCTGGATAGTCAGTCCCGAGCATCGGCAGGCCACTCCTTCGGTAGACGGGTTCCGCTGTGCATGATATTCAAGGACCGGAGCCTCGCGGCAATGCACAGGCCTCCGACCAGTCGCTACGGTGTGTGGGCAACGAACCGAGTCGTCGATGGCCAGAGATCGGAGCATGGGATGACCGCGAAGTCTGAAATTCACGACTGAAGAATGGCAGCTGATCCTCGAAACGCCACCGATTGCGGGAATGATCGTGGTCACTGCCCAACGAGGGGGCTCGTTTCGCGAGACCATTGCCATGGCGAAGGCCTATACGGAGGCGCGCCAGCAGCACGGCGAGAGCGAGCTTCTGGATGCGATCGTGGCGGCAAAACCTGAACGGGACCACACGCACTATCACTCTCCCGAGGAACTCAAGGAGCACGGACTGCAGCACCTCCGTGATTCCGTCGCTCTGCTCGAGCGCAAGGCGACGCCGGCAGAAGTCGGCGACTATCGGCGGTTCATCGTCACGCTGTCACACAGGGTGGCAGCCGCCCACCGGGAGCACGGCCAGGAGGTCAGCGAATCGGAGCAGGCGGCGATCGACGCTATCTCCGAGGCCCTCAATTCGACTGTCGGGTAGGTCCGGCGGCGTGGGAAGTCGCCCCGATCAGGCGGCAGCTGGTCCGCCTCAAGCACTGCTGGGGCTCCCGGGGAACCGCCACGCGGTGTTGACCTCGTGTGGTCGCCCGGCGGCCGCCGCAGCCGCTATTGGCTCGGTACCAGATACCCGCCGTCGCACCGATAGCCTTTCGTCTTTCCGCTGACCGGCGGATCATCCGAGCGGACGAACTTTCCGTTGACGATCTTTGCGACCAGGTAGCAGGTCGAGGGAAGGCCGGCCGCCGGGTTCGACGGGGCGAGCAGCCCCGACGCGTTGAACGAGGAGATCTTGCGTAGCTGTTGCTGCAACGATCCCTGAGTCGGGTTCTTTCCGGCAGCCCTCAATGCTTGCACGAACAGCTGCGCATTGGCCCAGCCGGCCAACGTGTAGTAGTCCGCTTTGAATCCCGGCGAGACCTGCTGCACCCACTTCAAGAAGGTACCGACGGCAGGAATCACGGCTGCGTCTTCACCTAGGAAGAGGGCGTTGGGCATTTCGAGGTTGCTCCCGTTGGCCGCCGCCGGCCCACCGGACGAAGGGACCAGTTCGTTGCTGTACGCGGCCGTCCCGATGACCAGCTTGGGATGGAAATTCTGCTGAGTCAGCGCCTTGAGCAGTGCGCCGGCATAGTTCTGTGGCAGTTGGTCGATGAAGACGAGCTGGACCCCCGCATTGCGCATGGCAACGACGTTCTGATTGAAGTCCGTCTGGGTGATGGGCACGGTGGCGAAGTAGGAGATCTTGTAACCCGCACGGAGGAGGGTCGGCTTCTCTTTCTTCCAGATGGCCAGTGCCGACCCGTAGGTCGAGGCCAGCACCGCGGTGTGCTTGATCTGGTTCGGGTACTTCTTGGCGAAGTAGTTGACCGGTCCGGTCGGCCAGCCCTTTCCAGTGGGGTTGGCGCTGTACGAATTGGGAAGTTGGGCGAGGGGCGGATCCAACGTCGTGGAGACATCTGGGAAGCCGGGGTTCTGGGCGATCACCGACTCTCCGAAGCTGTCCTCGAGGGAGAAGCTGCCCACGAGTGCGAAATCGTTCTGAACGGCGCTCTGGGTCAACTGCTTGTTCTTTGCCCCCGTGAAGAGATCGTCCTGAGCATCCACCACGAGCTTCCGACCGTTGATACCGCCCTGGGAGTTGATGTAGGCCGCGTACGCCTTCGTTCCCACGATGGAGCCCGTAAACAGCCCCAGCGACTCGGTGGACACATTCCCGACCGTGACGGTCGATGAAGTCAGGCCGGGAGAGGATCTGAACGCCGATGCCGGGATGGGGGCGCGACCGGACGAACTCGAAGTCGCCGCCTGGGCGCCCGGTGTGAGCACGGTCGTAGCAGCCATGGCAGCGAGCACTACAAGCGCAGTGACGGCACCGTGACCCCGCCTGCTCGCGGAAGGCCTGAATCTCATAACTCCCCCTGATCCGGCGTCGCAGAACGATGCGTCGGCCCGCTGAACCCAATTTACCCCGTCCCAGTGAGCGGGCTGTGGGAAGGTTTACACCCTTCCGGCCGGGCGTGCTGACCCGCCTCCGGCCCACGCCGAACGCCACGCCTGGCGGTGCCTCGTCTCCCCGCGGCGACTGCGGTCTGAGCAACCCGGGCTCACAGCGTGCCTATCCCCATCGCCTCGTTTCGCTTGCGCCACTCGGCCCGCGGCATCCTGGTGGTATCCACCTCGCGCGCCTGGTCTCGCAGAGCCCGGACGGTTGCCTGATCCTTGGGCGTATGTGCGAACGGGTCCCAGCCGTAGAACCGGCAGGCGTTCTCCCAGGTGATCTTGTGGATCTCTTCGTCCGTGCACCCGGACTCCTGGAATTCTCTCCAGGCGAACTCGGGCGACTCCGGCCAGGTGGTGTCGGTGTGGGGGTAGTCGCACTCCCAGGCGATGATGTCAATGCCGATTCGGTCCCGCAGCAAGAGGCCGGAGGGGTCAGTGATGTAGCAGGCCAAGATGTGGTCACGGAATACCTCCGACGGGAGCTTCCCGCCGAAATCGCTGTGGAGCCATTCCTGGTTCGAGAAGTGGCGATCGATGCGGTCGAAGTAGAACGGGATCCAACCGATGCCCGCCTTCGGACAGGGCAACCTTGAGATCCGGGAATCGCCGTAGCGTCGGGCCGAACAGAAGGTCCTGTGCAGTGATGGCGCTGATCTGGCAGGCGAGCACCATGAGGTGGTCGACCGGCGCTTCCTCCGGCCGCTGGATGACCGCGAACCCGGCTCCGATGTGCAGGGAGAGCACCATGTTCTCTTCGCTCAGGGCCGCCAGCATCGGGTCCCAGTAGCCGGAGAGGAAGCTGGGGAAGCCCTGCACGTGGGGCGTCTCGAGGAAGCTGATCGACCGGCAGCCCTTCTTGGCGATGCGGCGGACCTCGGCCACCGCCGCGTCGACGTCCCACATGGGGACGATGCCGAGGGGGATGAAGCGGCCCGGGTAGGCCCCGCACCACTCGTCGATGGCCCAGTCGTTGTAGGCCTGGAGCATGACGAGGGCGATCTCCTTGTCGTGCGACTCGGCGAACGTACGGGCGTTCCATCCGGCCATGGTCGGGAAAGCACATGGAACCGAGCACGCCGTTCGCATTCATGTCGCGCACCCGCTCGTGCACGTCGAAGCAACCGGGCCGGAGTTCGGTGTAGGTGCCCGGGTTGAAGCCCCACTCCTCGGACGGCCAGCCCACCGTGGCCGCCATCCCGAACGACGTGCTGGTCTTCTCCCCTTGGAAGACCCACTGGTCCACCCCGTCTTCGTGGACCACCTGCGGTGCCTCACTGAGCCACCGCTTCGGAACGTGGTTCTCGAACATGTCCGGGGGCTCGATCATGTGGTCGTCGATGCTGACCAGGATCATGTCGTCGTGATTCATGGGGTGCTCGCCTTTCTCGGATTCAACCGTCGCTCATGGTTCGGTTCAGATTCGTCAGATTCGTCGTCGATCATGACCGAGACCACGGCGCAATACACTGCCGACGTCCATTCCATCACGGCACACGAGGAGCTTGGAAGTCTCGAGCTGTCCACACCCGGGAGCTGACGGGATGGCCCTTGGTGGAAGGCGAGAGGTCGCTCGGCGGTGGCGCCGCCAGCCGTCGGACGGCCGGGTCTCATGAGTTGCACATGACTGGTGGCATCTTCAATGGTGCCCTCCGGACTCGACTTGATCGAAGGGTGACTCAGGCGAGACCGAGGAACTGCTCTGTGAGCCGCCGGAGCTCCAGTCGCAGGGTGTCGTCATCGAGGTCGGCGACCAGAGGGTGCATGACCGCTCCGCCGATGGCAGTTGAGATCATCGCCACCCTGACGCGAACCTCGGCACCGATCCCGTCCCCGATAAGCACTCGGTAGAGGCGTTCCATGAACTGCTGGAAGGGCTTGCGCTCCGCGAGCAGGCGGACAACGGCGGGGTCGTGCTGAAGGGTGATCACCATCCGGCGACGTTCCACCGCCAGATCGATCACCTGAGCGAGTAGCTGTTCGAGTGCCCGGGGACGGTGCACATCGGCCTCTGCGGCTTCCAGCGCCACCTCGAGTCTCGAGAGCTCCACCTCCACGGCGGCAACGACAATCTCTTCCTTGGTCTTGAACTGGTGGTAGACCGCGGCTTTGGTCACGCCGATGGCGTCGGCGATCATCTGCAGCGACGTCCCGCTGACACCGTGCTTTGCGAAGAGCTCGAGCGAGGCGTTGATGATGCGGGCCTGAGCCACGCTGTACGACTCGGAGCCGAACGGGCCGACCGGCAACGGCCCAGTGGAGTTCATGCCCTTAGGATAGCCGGGTGGCTATCGCGCAGAAGGGGTCGGCACCAGCCTCATCGCCTCGGCCCTGGCCCCTGGCGCTGCTGCTCGGAGATCAAGGGTGGGTGGAGCGACGTCACTCGCCGCGTCGGGTCACCCAGTGGTCGTGGACGTCGGGGCGGCCATCCCCCCACAACGTCCTGGAAGTGTGCAGCAACATGCGCGGGGTCGCGGGGCTCCCAGAGTGTCCCGACCCTGTGGATGCCGTCCGGCCGCCTGTCGCGAGAGGAGCCCCGCCTCTGACGAGGCGGGGCTCCTCCACAACGACCGTGACACCAGCGAATGGTCGGTGATCCGGTCCGGATCGCCCGATCGACTGGTGCCAGGGGCCTACTTGGCGGCCAACGGCTTGAGGGCCGTGATCGAGTTGTCCGTCCCGATGCAGACCGCACCCTTGGCCGAGCCGGGCAGCTTGAGGCCGTCCCCGGTGTCGGCGCTCACCGTGGCCAGGAACTTCTCCGCGGTGGGCTCGGTGGCTGCGCCCTTGACGTACCCCGGGCAGTGGGTGGCGCTGGTGGGCGTCAGGGTGGGGGCCCCGATGGTGGTGCTGCCACCGGAGAGCCAGTGGATGGTCCCACCGACCGCCAAGGCAGTTGCCGTTATCGGGGTCGAGCCTCCACCGGTGTTACCCCCGGTGCACCCGCTGACCGTGAGCGTGCTGGCCGCGTTCCCGGTGATCGTCGTGCACAGGAGGGTACTGGCCGTCCACGAGATCTTCAGTGCCTTCAACGCGGTGATCGAGCCGTCGGTCCCGACGCACACCTCGCCGGTCTCCGTCCCCGGGATCAGCATGCCGTCACCGGTGTCCCCGGTCACCGACGCGGTGAAGCTGTCGGCGGAGGGATTGGTGGCCGCATTCTTCACGTACCCCGGACAGTGGGTGGCCGCCACCGTGGTCAGCGCCGGAACGCCGCTGGTGGTGGTGGAGCCCGAGACCCAGGTCACGGTGCCACCGGTGGCCAGGCTCACGGCGGACAACGGCTGTGAGCTCCCCCCGGTGTTCCCCCCGGTGCACCCCGAGATGACCAGGGTGCTCGAGGCGTTCCCGGTGAAGGTGGTGCAGGTGATCTTCCCGGTCGCCGCCCCGGCGGTGCCGGATATCCCCAAGGTGAGACCTGCGGCCGGAATGAGCATGGCCGCGACAGTCAACAAAATTCGTCGCATGTACTTCCTTTCCCTACTGATCGTGGGTGAAGGCGTTCTTCCCCCCTGTGCCTAAACGTCCACAGTCTGGCATCGTTGGGGTGCGCTCGCCCGCACGCCGCCGACCGGCTCATCATCCCTGCTCAGGGACCCGAACCCTGTCCTCGGCCCCGGAGTCCGGATCAGCAAGGCGGTCCGGCACATCCGAGCCGGTGTCCGTCTGGCCGGCCGAATTGGCGGCGTTACGAAGGTGGCAACTCCGTCTTTGCACTGATCCGTCGGGAAGCCGTTGATGGGGGCGTGCTCACAGCACGACATCCCACCAGCTGCCGGAGCTCACCTCGACAGCCGGGGCACGAGACAAGGACAGGTCCAGGGGACGGCCACGTGCAGCGGCCCGGGGGTCCACACACCCAGGAGTGGGAGGTCGGCATCCGGGACAACGCAGCTCGGCAAGACTACCGACGTGAACAAGTACACGTTCGGGGATGACCAGTCAGCCCTGGATCGGCTCCTGCTCGTGGCCAGAGCCTACGAATCTGTGTCGCGGGCGTTCCTGCATTCCCACGGAACCCAACGGGTCGAGGTGGCCCTCGACCTGGGCTGTGGGCCTGGCTTCAGCACCCAGCTCCTCAATGATGTCTGCCGCCCACGGTCTCTGATCGGTATCGATTCTTCCGGGACGTTCGTCGAAGCTGCCAGGGAGCTGCTCCCCGGAGTCCGATTTGAGACGCACGATGTCGGTGTCAACCCTCTCCCCGGTGCGCCCGCCGATTTGATCTACTCGCGCCTTCTTCTCGCCCACATGGCGGATCCACTCGGGGTGGCCCACGCCTGGCTGAACCAGCTACATCCCGGCGGGAGCCTTCTCGTCGAGGACCTTGAGGAGGTCATTGATCCACCTGGCCCTCTCCGCGAGTATGAGCGCGTGTCAGCGGAGATCGTCCGCTCGGGCGGAGGCGTCATGTATGCGGGCGCACTTCTTGCCGATCTTGGTGGGGTGGCTCGGCGGGTCGAGGTGTCGGGGTCTTTCGCCGCGCAGATCTACCTGTTCAACGTCAGGCGCTGGCGTGAAACACCGGACCTTCCGGTCGCTGATGACCAGTTGGGTGATCTGGAGGTGGGCCTCACCGAGGTCGTTGATCATGACCATGGCACCTCCGTCGCCTGGATCGTGCGGCAAGTGGCGATCAGAGACTGAGGCCATTCACCGGCATCATGGTGGATCTGACGGGCCGACCGCATACCGGCACTCGTGTTGGCTGACGTCACATCGCCAGGCCATTTCGTCTCTCGATCCCGGGTCTGACTCGGCAGGGTTCGTCGAGCGACCTGTCCCGAGCACCGACGTCTAGCGAGGGTCGGGTCGGTCCAGGTTCCAGTGACGACCCACCTGGCTGTACCAGCCGTCGTCGCCTGCGGGGAGAACGGTGTACCGGCTGATGGTGCGTTGACCCCCCTGTTGGTCACCGTAGAGGAGGTCGATGGCGAAAGGTTGCCGCTCCCGCAGCGCGCGACCGAGTCCGGAACGAACTGGATCGTCTGGTTCTCGGATTGCCGCCTCCCAGTAGCCGGAACCCCCGGCCGGGATGTACAGGTCAATGGTGAGGCGACGGAAGTCCTCGGCGTCGATGTGTGGCCGGTCTCCGAACACCTCATCGGGCATCGGGTGCCAGCCGTGGAGCAGGGCGATGCCGGTACCGAGGTTCCGAAGTCCGATGGCAAGGTAGATGACTCCACCGTCCTCCTCGACGATGGCCCGTCCGCCACTTACCCGGGCGGTGTGGCGATCATGCCAGAGGACCTTGTGGACTGGGTCGTCGGCCAGCGACGGCACCAGCAAGGGACGCATGGTCGTGAGCAGCGACTCCTCGGCGATACGAGCCGAGCGATTCGACGACCGCACCGCCGAGAACGTGGCCAGAGCCAGCACCAGGGTGCCCCCGGCCGTGGCGAATGAGGCGATCGTCGCCCAATCGGTCATGAGCCGCCACGCTATCCAATCCCACCTTCCGGCGGTGCCTGTCCCTTTCGCCTCAGCTCACTCGGCGACGTCCGCCCGGATCCGTTCGGGGCTCGGGCGCGGCAGGCAACCGCACCCGCAGGGACGAGGCTGGAGAAGCCCTCAGCGCACGGTCGAGTCCGGCAGAGCCTCGCGATCACCGCCGTACACCGCCAGTGCGTAGATCACCAGAGCGGCAATGAAGATGTAGACGAAACCCCATACCGGATAGAAGGGCATCCACCAGATCGCGCTGATGCCGGCGATCACCGCGGCCACGATGCCGACCCAACGCCCGATGCCCGATCCCCCGATCACCAGGAAGCCACAGATGATCAGAATGGCGGCGACCGCCAGGTCCACCCAGCCGTAGGTCTTGAGGCTGTGACCGAAGAGGGCGGCCTCGAAATTGGAGGGGAGCACGCCGTGATATCGGAATGCCCATATGGCATCAAAGACTTTCATGATCCCACCCCAAATGAGGACGATTCCAGCAAAGAGGACCCAGCCCTCGCCTCTATGTTCCACCGCTGACCTCCCAACTTCTGCCACGCCGAACTCGGTCATGACGACTGCCGTAGTGCCACTATGAAGTCTCATCCCGTTCGCTGGAACCTACAAGCGAATTTGGCTCATTTCGGGCAATCGACATGTGATCGATTTCACAAGTCGATTCCACGGTCGATGAAAGGCCTCGAAATGCGCTCGGGGGACACCTCGGGGCGAGGGGAGGATCGCGGGGTGCCGGACCGCCTCTCGGGATCGGACGGGACCGATGGGCGCGCCGTCATCCTGACGACGCCGATCTGCCGAGCGGTGGGCCGCAGAACCCTTCGACGGAGCCGGCAACGACCCGATCTACCAGGCCGCCCAACGCCGGTTCCGGACCGGAACAGGGCAACCATGAGGTGGCTCATCCCCGTGCGCCGCCCGTATCCCAGCCCCTCCGGACAGCCACAGGGCGGCCGTCCGGAGGGGACTGTGCGCTCCGGTCGATGAGCGGCCCGTCGCTACCATGGGTGTACCCGGATCCTTGGAGGTTGTCTTGACACTCGTCCCTGCCCTCATCACAGCCAGTGCCGGGGGATACTTCCTCGGTTCCGTGATCTATTTTGTCCTATGGATCGCCGTCATGGTGTGGATCTACAACATCGCCAAGCGCAAGGGTCGCCATCCTGTCGGCTGGGTGATCTTGGGGTTCTTCTTCTTCTTTCTTGCCCTGATTCTCATCCTGCTTTTGCCATCCAAGCGCACGACGGAGAGAAGTGACCGCCCCTAGACTCCGACGTCCTCTGGTGTCATCGATCGAGGGACGATCGATCCATTTGAGTGGCTCGGGGACGCTCTCAGGTACTTCCGACCGGTTCGGCGGGACGAACGTGGAGGCCGTCAGCGCGTCGAGACGGACAGCTTCGGTGAATTGACCAGAGTCTGCAGCACGACGCAGTACCGCTCCGTGAGGCGAACCAGAGCGGCAAGCTCGTCGTCGGTGGCGTCGCTGTCCAGATCGAAGTGCAGCCGGATTTCGGCGAAACCGACCGGGGCGGATTTGTCCACCCCGAGCGTCCCACGGAAATCGAGATCCCCTTCCACTCTGACCGTCCCACCGGCGTTGATCCCGAGCGACGTGGCCACTGACCGCATCGTCACCCCGGCGCAGGCAGCCAGAGCCTGAAGCAACATGTCTCCGGAGCAGGCGAGCATTCCATCGCCCCCGCTGGCCGGGTGAAGCCCGGCTTCGACCAGCGCTCGGCCGGTCTGCACCGAACACGAGATGTCCTCGCCCAGTTCACCTTCGGCATGGAGTGTCACCACGGCCGCGCCTGGCTGATTCCGGTAGCGCTCCTTGATGGGAGCCTGGATCGACTTCAGTTGAGCGCTATCCATCGAATCCCCTCTCGGTTGCGGCCGACGCGCCAGTCGTAGCAAGTTCGTGCCTCGACAGTGCACCGCTGCTCTCAAGCAACGAGCCCAAGGACCTCGGTACCGTGGGTGCCGAACTCGACACTGCCGGCCGGTGAACCAGCATCGACACGACCATACAGCAATGCAGAAATCGGGCGTGGCGGTGAGGGATGGCTGAGCGCCGATCCTCTCGCCTGGGTGGAGAGGCCGATAGAGCCTCCCTCGACGCCTACTGGTTGGTGGTGACGCCGGTCCGCTGCTGCTCGGTGAAGGTGTAGGTGAGCGTGGTGGACAGGCCCTGGATGGTCGGGCTCGGGGCCACGCCGTTGACGGACGTCTCCGTGCCCACCAGGCCCAGGCTCACCTGGACGTGGGCCACCTTGCCGATGGAGGCGGCCAGGGCCGGGACGTTGGCCAGCGAGACGGCCGTGCCCGAGGTGTTCATGGTGCTGATCTGGGTCGAGGCCAGGATCGGGGTGGTGGAACCCGAGCAGACGCCGGTGGCCAGGGTCCAGGCCACCGAGCACTGGGTGGCCGTGACGGTGAGGCCCTCGCCCGGGGCGGTCCCGTTGGTCAGGGCGTTGCCCGGCGATCCGGCCACCCACAGGGTCATCCCGGCCGCGGTGGCCAGGGTGCCGGTGTTGTTCAGGTTGACGTACACGTTGTCGGTGTCGCCGGGGGCCATCGGGGCCACGAAGTTCGAGAACCCGGCGCCCACATCGGCGCTCAGGGTCAGATTGAGGGTCCCCGAGGTCACCGACTCCGACCCGGTGGCCACGCCGGACAGGGCCGCGTAGACGCCGGCGGTGGTCATCAGGCCGACCGAGACGGCGAAGAGCCCGGCCAGTACGGCCCGGCGCTGCCTCTTCGACGTGGTCGTGGGTGGCTGCTCACTCATGGCTGGCTCGTTTCTGTGCAATGGGAATGGACGGGTGAGGCGGGCGGTCAGGCGGGGACGCCCCTGACCGGTTGGGGATGGAGGATCCGCGCCGAACCGAAGATGGCGACAATCAGGCCGCCCAGCACGATGAGCGCGAGTTGTATCGGGCCTCGGAGGCCGACCAGGAGACGGCCGACCCAAGGGACGGTGGCCACCACCTCGGGGACGCTGGTCGAGGTCAATCGGGCGTGCCAAGGATCCGGGGCCTGGTTCGCATCACCTTTGGTGGTGAGGACCGGGTCGGTTCGACTTCCGGTCAGCGAGGTGATCCGGTGTGCGAACTCGGCGTGCTCGCCCGGAGGGACGAAGAGCACGATCATTCCTTTGCGCAGGTCTGCAACCGGAACCGGCCTCGTGACCAGTAGGGCGCCGGGTCCGAAGGTGGGCGCCATGCTGCCGGTGAGCACGGGGCGTACCTCAAATCGGAGGACGACCACCGAGCATGCCAGGGCGGCGCAGGCAAGAGTGACGGCAACCGCGCAGGCCGGGATCAGGCCGGCGAGGAACCGCGGTTCGGGTGCGGCTGCACCCCTGGTGGTTGAAGTCACCCCTGTGACGTCGACCCAGTGTATTTCAAGCTTTAGCAATTTGTCACCCCCCATTGCGCACTACCGATTGCGCAACAGGGGGCGACGCCTCGGTCCGAAGGGGTTGCCGGAGTCATCCACACCCCGGGGCTGGGCCAGGCATTTCGGGCTACCGGTGCCACGGCTCCCACCCGTGCGGGCCGCCGACCCGGACCGCTGGGTTGCCGACTGGCCGTCGGCGGAAATCCTCAGCGAATTCCTCAAGTCCTTGCCCGCCCGTGCCGATACGGGACTAGCCACATCCGTCGAGCGCCGCTCCGCCGCCGCGCTCCGGATGTGGCACCTCCTTTGACGGAGCGCCGACTACAGCGACGGTGCTGTTTGGGCGGATTGCACGATCGGACATCGACTGGCAGGGACGAGGGACAAGGGAGCGGTCGAACCGCCGTCGAAGCCTGCCGAGATGCTTCTCGAGGCTGGAGCTTCCCCTCGAGCGTGGTCTCATCCGGGTAGCCACCACCGGCGTAGGAGGTCGCCGGGGGGATGCTTCGTACCCGGGCCTACACCCTTCACTGCCGAGGCCCGGTCGTCCGGCCGCAGCGGACAGGCCCTGGGATCACGCAACCGGGCGGACGACCAACCGGGCCGGAGTGCCTTGGTCGGGATCGGGCTCCCCGCCGGGACGGGTGGCGACCGGTGGGCGGCCGGTCCACGAGCGGTCCCACCCGCAGCACAGGCACCACGATTGGGATCCCGGCACTGGTGGCCTGACCCCTTCCGCCTCTGGCCGCGCCGCCGTGGGCACCGGCGGCTCGTCGGTGGTCCGGGTCCGGACGCTACCCTCTGCCACGTCCTCCCGACGCATGCCGGGCAGGAAGAGGAAGCCCAGCGTCACGGCCGCCCCGACGGTGCCGGCCAGCACCAGTGTGGTGCGGGCGCCCAGCAGATGGGCCACCGGCGGCGTCAACGCGTAGCTGAGGGGGAGGAGGGCCGTGGAGACGAGCCAGTCGATACTTGACACCCGCCCCAGCATGGCGATGGGCACTCGGCGTTGCTTCAGGGTGACCCAGACTACGGCTCCGACGGCCTCGGCCCCGTTGACGACCACGGACGCCAGCACCAGGCCCCACATCTTCTCGAACACCCCGTACCCCGCCACACCCAGCGTGGCCACCGTCCACCACCCGTAGATCCACGTGATCGGCCGCCGCGGCTCACCTGCCCGTCCCATGGCAACCGCACCGACCAGCGCGCCCACGCCACCCGCGGCGAGCACGATCCCGTATGCCGATGCACTCTGGTGCAGCGTGTTGCGCACGACGTAGGGGAGCAACACCTGAGTGGGCCCGATGAACAACAGATAGGTGAACGTGGCCGAGAGAAACGTCCCCCACAGCCAGACGTGACGGCGGACGTACCGCAGCCCTTGGCGGACGTCCCGGCCGATGCCCCCACTGTCCGAGCCGGCGGGGGCCGGGGCGGGCCCGTGGGAGGTCATGCGGACCATGCACAGCGCCGAGAAGGCGAAGGTCATGGCATCGAAGGCGAGGGCCCCCACCGAGCCGATGGTGGCCACGGCCAGTCCACCGAGGGCCGGACCGGCCAGCTGGATGGTGGCCGGCCGGACGAACTGTTCGATGGCGTTCGCCTGATGGAGCTCGCCCTCAGGGACCAGCCGCGGCACCAGGGCGTCGAAGGCGGGGGAGGCGAAGGCGGCGGCCACGCCGAGCAAGCCGGCCACAACGTAGAGCTCCCACAGGTGGAGCCCGCCCGATGCGAGGAGGGCGGCCAGGGCGCCGACGGCCAGGGCCCGGGCCCAGTCGGCCCAGATCAGTACCCGTCGGCACCCCCAACGGTCGGAGACGGCGCCGCCGAACAGCAGCATGGCCGCCTGGGGGAGGGAGAGGGCCACGCCCACATAGGCCAGAGCTGCCGGCTGGTTCGACAAGGCGAAGGCCTCCCAGGCCACGGCGACCAGGAAGAAGCCGTCCCCCAGCAACGACACAGACATGCCGGTCCACAGCAGGCGGAAGTCACGCTGCCGGAGCGGGGCGGTCAGCGGCACCGTGCCCATGGCGGTCAGGAGCGAGTCGGGAGGCGCTGCATGTCGAACCGCTCGGCGACTTCGCCCAGTACCTCGTTGAGCTGCTCGATCTCGTCGTCGGCGTTGGCTGCCGTGATCTGGATCCGAAACCCGACCTGGGACCGGGGCACCAGGGGGTAGGCGGCCAGCGTCACGTAGATGCCCCGGTCGAAGAGGAAACGCCCGACGGTGTCGATGTCGTCGGCTTGGCCCAACGGGAGCTCGACAATGGGCAGCCCGGAAGCGTTCAGGGTGTAGAGGCCGAGCTCAGCGATCCGATCGAGGACCCGGGCGGTCTTGGCGGCCAGCGCCAGCCGGATGTCATCGCCCTCGGCCTCGTTGACCCGGAAGCCGGCCAGGACGGTGGCCAGCGACGCGGTGGGCGAGGGACCTGAGTAGAGATAGGGGGCGGCCGCCACCTTCAGGTGGTTCTTGAGTTGCGTCGGCAGGGCCAGGAACGCCAGCAGCGACGAGTAGGACTTCGAGAAGCCACCGACCAGCACGATGTTGTCGTAGGTGTCGTCGAGATACCGGACGATGCTGTTCCCGCGCCGTCCATACGGTGCTCCCGGGCCCGGAGACTCCCCGATCACTCCGAACCCGTGGGCGTCGTCGACATACAGGAGCGTGTCGTACTCCCGACATATTCGCGCGTACTCGCGCAGGTCAGGGACGTTGCCCGTCATACTGTTCACCCCGTCCATGCAGAACAGCCGGGTCGTGGTGGAGGGCAGCGTCCGCAGCGTCTCCTCCAAGGCCGTCGGGTCGTTCGACCGGACCCGGTGGAGCGTGGCCCCGGCACCCCGTGCCACCGTGCACCCCTCGTAGATCGTCTTGTGGGCCTGCGCGTCGACCAGCACGGCGCCCTGACCGGCCAGGACGGGAATCACCGCCGTGTGGATGATCGAGATGGTGGGGAGCAGCAGGGTGTCGGGCGCGCCCAGCAGATCGGTCAGCTCCTCCTCGATGTCGACGTACGGGCGGGGGCTCCCCAGCAACCGTGACCAGCTCGGATGGGTACCCCAGCGGCGTAGCTCGCGCTCCACCGACTCGATGACGGTCGGGTGCAGGTCGAAGCCGAGGTAGTTGCAGGAGGCGAAGTCGCTCAGCCAGTGATCGCCGACCCGGATGCGCCGGCCCGCCACCTCGTCGATGACGGCGTCCATCATGGGGTGGGAGGCACGCAGTCGCTCGAGGTCGCCCCACCGGGCGTCCCGCCGCACCTCGGCCGGGGGAGCCGGGGCGGTGTGCCCGTTCGTGGACGGCGAGCCGCTTCGTGACGTCAGGGGAGCGCTCATCCCACGGTCTCCTCGGTGACGGCCGCGGGGTCCAGGGCCGGTGTGCCCGGCGCCATGTCGGCCAGGAAGCCGGAGAGCTCGGCGATGGGGAGCGGCCGGGCCAGGTAGAACCCCTGTCCGAAGTCGCAGCCGAAGGCCCGGAGGGCTTCGACCTGGCCGGCCTGCTCGATGCCCTCGGCCACTGTCTGGAGGTGCATGGTCTGTCCCAGGCGGACGATGGTCTCGGCCAGCGCGCTGTCCTCCATCACATCGTCCACGAAGGCCTTGTCCACTTTCAGGATGTCGATCGGGAAGCGCTTCAGGTAGCTGAGCGACGAGTACCCGGTGCCGAAGTCGTCGATGGCGAAGGACACGCCCAACTCCTTGAGGGCCAGCATCCGGGGGATGACCGTCTCGGTGTCCTGGACGAGGACATTCTCGGTGATCTCGAGCACCAGGGAGTGGGCGTCGAATTCCGACTGCTGCAGCGCCTTGGCCACATCACCGACCAGGCTGTCGTGCTGGAAGTGTCGAGGCGAGATGTTGACACTCAAGCGGAGGGGACTGGCTTCGGCGTAGCGCATCTGCCACTGTCGAGCCTGTTGGCACGCGGTCAGGAGTACCCATCGGCCGAGCGGCACGATGAGGCCGGTCTCCTCGGCCAGGCCGATGAAGTCCTTCGGGAGCAGGAGGCCGCGTTCGGGATGGCGCCAGCGGACCAGGGCCTCGAGCCCGACACCGGCACCCCCCTCGAGACTGAGTATGGGCTGATAGAAGATCTCGAACTCCCCTTGGTCCACGGCCCGCTGCAGATCGGCCGTCCGCTCGAGCCGCTCGACCACCGCGGTCTGCAAGGCGGGTTGGTAGACCTCGTACCGGCCCTTGCCCCGGGCCTTGGCCGCGTACATCGCCACGTCGGCGGCCTGGATGAGCTCGGAGGAGTCCTCGGTGCCCAGACGGTTGAAGGCGATGCCGATGCTGGCCCGCACGTGGATCTCGCGGTCCAGCACCGCCATGGGCTCGCGGAGGGCGTCGGTGATGCGCTCGGCCACGTCGCAGGCCTCGTCGGCGTTGACGATCTCCTCCATGAGGACGGCGAACTCATCCCCGCCGAACCGGGCCGCCGTGTCCCCTCCTCGCAGGCAGTTGGTCAGCCGGCGGGCCACCTCGATCAGGAGGGTGTCTCCGGCCGCGTGACCGAGGCTGTCGTTCACCAGCTTGAAGTCGTCGAGGTCGAGGAAGAGCACGGCCAGTGAGGCCTTCGACCGGGCCGCCCGGTCCAAGGCGTGCTCGAGGCGGTCGCGGAACAGGGCGCGGTTGGCCAACCCGCTCAGTCCGTCGTGGAAGGCCTGGTGCTTGAGCTCCTCCTCCAGACCCCGACGCTCGTTGACGTCCCGAAGGGTGAGGACGATCCCCTCCACCGTCTCGTCGCCCAACAGGTTGGTGGCGATCACCTCGACGTGATGCCAGGAGCCGTCATCATGGCGGATCCGCCACTGGGCCGTCACCGACGTACCGCCACGGAACGCCACCCCGGTGAACACGGCCAGTGCCTGTTCCCGATCGTCCGGGTGGACCAGCCTGGTGAACGGCAGACCCTCCAGCGACCCGGGCCCGTAGCCGAGGGTCCGTTTCGACGAGGGTGTCTGATAGGTGATGGTGGTGTCCGGACGGGCGATCAGGATGACATCGGAGGCATTCTGCACCAGCGTCTGGAAGCGCGCCTCACTCCGTCGAGCGTGCGCCGTCTCGGTCATGAGCTCCCGGTCGAGGGCCATGTCCACCTGGGCCACCAGGATCTCGATCGAGGCCTGGAGCTCAGGGGGTACGTCGGCCACGCTCGAGGCCACGACCATGCCCTGACGCTGCTCCTCCGTCCCGAGCGGGTAGACCAACAGCTGGAGCGGGCCGGAGCCATCATCCGGAGCGGGGGCCGCCGGGCGGTCGACCGAGCGGGCCACGACCGGGCTGTCGACCTGGCCGGCCAGCAGCTCGGCCCACAACGCCGTCAGGTCCAGTGGCTCCCCCGCCGAGGCGTCCCCCGAACGGGCGACGACGGTCAGGGCGCCGGCGGGATCGACCACGGCCAACGTGATCTCCACCGCGTCGTCCTGGCCGGTCACCAGATCGCCCAGTCCGGCCATGGTGGCCTCGTAGATCGCCTCCCGGCCGGAGGCCGCCACCAGCTCCGACGCCGACGTGCGGAGGACCTGCTCCCGGCCCTCCGCCCGTTCCCGCTCCCAGATCAACCCGGCCATGCGCAGCAGTACCAACAGGAACATGGCCCCGGCCACCACGGCGATCATCGGCGCATCGACCGGGTTGCCGAGCAGTGTCTCGACGAGCAGGACGGTGGGGGCGATGAGCGAGGCGGCGGCCAACAGCCCCAGCCGTGTCCAGGTGGTTCGCGGGGCCACCTCTCTTCGCGGTTGGGAGAGCTCCCGCATGGACGGGTGCAGCGCCGCCGCGCCCCAACAGGCGTAGAAGAGGACCCAGCAAATGTCGACCGGGTTCCCGTCACTCCAGTTCCAGGCCGGGTGGAGGTTGGCCAGCCCGTAGAGCGAATCGGCGACCAGGATGCCCAGGGCGCCGATGGCCAGCAGGCGTCCGGCCGTGTTGCGGAAGCCGCCGGCGCTCCACAGGTGGGCCAGCATGGCCAGGACGAGGACGTCACCGAGGGGGTAGGCGGCCGAGGTGAGCCGCACCAGGGTGTCGCCGGGCGCCCGGACGTTCGGCCCGATGAGGAAGATCCACGAGAGCAGCCCGACCCCCAGGGTGATGGTCAGTGCGTCGATGAGACTGGCCCGATTGCCACCGGGAGCCCGGGCCCGGGTGAGCAGCAGCAGACCCACGGCGACCACCGGGTACATGGTGATGTAGACGACGTCGACGAACGAGGGGAACGGGATCTGCTGCTGGCCCATGATCTGGTGCCAGAACTTGTAGATGGTGTCTCCGGTGATGAAGAGGAACACCCCGCCCCCCAGGAACCACCAGGCGATGGGGGCGTTGGGACGGTTGCGCCACACGCCGTAGGCGATGGCGGCGACGGCAGACAGCCCGATGCAAGCCCAGGCGAAGACCTGTCCGGGCCACTCCATCCAGGGGAGGAAGCCGAAGATGAGGGGCTTCCCGGTTGGCAGCCCGAACGGGAAGTAGATGAGCGCCAAGACGGCCTCGAGCGCGAGGAACCAGCGCCACAGGTGCTTCGACGTGGGCCGCGCGCCGGGGGACGGACGGCCCGAACCGACACTTGCCGTCCCTTCGACTGTCGACACATTCCCTCCACGAATCGGCGGTCCCTCTCCATCGGCAGGAGCACGCCCCCACTTGAGACACCGCCCCAGCGATGCCGGCGGGCACCACGGCAGAACCACCTGCTCATCGGCCTGTCGCGGCCGTGAGCCGGGCGTGAGGCCGGGACGGACGAGGTCCGACACACCCTGCGTCCCACGGTCCTAGGAGCCCCATCCCGGGCGTGCCCTCAGGCACTCCCCCGGCCCGATGCGGACCCGGGACCTGACCTGGGGATGGCGGCCGGTGCCGGTGGGCGTCAGGTCACCCGTGTTGCGGAGCATCCACGCTCCCACTTCCCCGATCCTCGACCACGGTGGGCCCACGGGGGTCGGGTGGCCAGGTGGTGGTGCCGAGGGACGGGGTCAGATGTACATGCCGCCGTTGACGCCGATCACCTGGCCGGTGATGTAGCTGCCGCCATCGGAACACAAGAACGAGCAGGCCGCCGCGATGTCCTCTGGCGTCCCGGCCCGTCCGAGCGGGACCATCGGTCCAACCACGTCGACGCCGGGGAAGTCGCCGACGGCTTCGGCATGCCGCGCCATCGGGGTGTCGACGAGACTGGGCGGGATGGTGTTGACGGTGATGCCGCTACGGGCGAGCTCGACCGCCAGCGCCTTGGTGAGACCGATGACGCCGCCCTTTGACGCCGCATAGTGGGCCATGTTGGGAGCGCCGGACTGGGCACTCGAGGAGGAGATGGTGACGATGCGCCCCCACCCGGCGGTGAGCATGTCAGGCAGGGCGGCCTGCACACAGGCGAACGTGCCGGTCAGATTGACCCCGATGATCCGGTCCCAGCCGTCGGCGGTGATGTCGAGGACCGGGGTGAACGATTCAATTCCGGCACTGGTCACCAGGATCTCGATCGGTCCGAGGTCCGTCCGGATGCGTTCGAACCCGGCCTCCACCGATGGCCGATCGGCCACGTCGACGTCGAGGGCAAGCGCCACCGCCCCCTCGTTCCGCAGTTCGCCGGCCGCGGTCTCGACGGCGGCTCCGTCGCGGTCGATCAGGGCCACCCGGTGGCCTTCGGCCGCGAACGCTCGGGCGACCCCGAGTCCGATCCCCGAAGCTCCGCCGGTGACGACGGCGACCCGGCTCACCGGGGGCTCCCGGCGATGTCGAACTCGAGGTGCAACTCGGTGAGCCCGCGGAGGATCCACGTCGGCTCGTACCGGAAGCGCCGGGCCCCGGGGGGCCCGTGATGCTCTTCAGACAGACGGATGTTGCGGGTGCGGTCGAGGATGCGTTCGATGCTGACCCTTCCCTCGGCACGAGCGAGGGGACCACCCGGGCAGGAGTGGACGCCCCTCCCGAAGGCCAGGTGGGACTGGGCGTTGGGGCGATCCGCCCGGAACTCGGCCGGGCACTCGAAGTGTCGGGGATCGCGGTTGGCCGCACCGTTCAGCAGCATGACCGGTGTGCCGGCGGCGACGTCGACACCTCCGATCGACGTCGAGCGGCGGGCCAGGCGGAAGTCTGCCTTCACCGGACTCTCCACCCGGAGGACCTCTTCCAGGAAGTCGGGGATCCGGTCACGGTCGGCCCGAAGGGAGTCCTGGAGGTCGGGGTGCTCGGCCAGGTGCTTCAGGGCTGCCGCCAGGAGGCGGGCGGTTGTCTCCTGGCCGGCGGCGAACAGGAACGTCGCCGTGCGCACCACCGAGGTGACGTCAGGAATGGTGCCGTCGGGATAGGTGGCCAGGGCGAGGTCGGTCAGGACGTCACGCCGGGGCTCCCGTCGCCGGTCCTCGATGTACTCGGTGAACCACTCGTCCAGCCAGGCCAGGGGGTTCTCGTCCGGATTGCCCTCCTCGCCGGCCCCGACCTCGCCGGGTGAGCGGCTCAGTCCGAATCCCTCTCGGAATCGCCGGTGGTCCTCTTCGGGCACACCGAGCAGGTCGGCCACGACCAGCATGGCGAAGGGCTGGGTGTACGCCTTGATGAACTCGCAGGCACCGTCGCCTACGAACTCGTCGAGCTGCTCATCGGCGACGCGCCAGATGAAGGCCTCGTTGTCCTTCAGGCGCTTCGGCGTGATCAGCCGCATCAACAGGGCCCGCTCGCGGGTGTGGTCGGGCGGGTCCATGGTCACCATGTGCTCGTGCATGGGCAGCTGGTCCCGGTAGCGATCGACAATCTCGCCGACATCATCGCCGTCCAGGGGCACCGGGAACGCCGCGAACGGGCCGACGACCGAGTTGCACGACGAAAAGGTCTCCGTGTCCCGGTACACCTCGCTCGTCTCGTCGTACCCGGTCACCGCGACCACCCCGAGATGCGGGAGCGACAGGACCGGGCACGCGGCGCGCAGCTCGTCGAAGTACGGATACGGATCCTCGACCAACGACTCGTCGAAGAAGAAATCGATCGTCTGCCAGTCGCTCAACCCGGTCTCCTTCTCCTGCCGATGCTGCGCGTCTGCACAGCAATACTGAGCAATTGCTTAGCACCGGTTCGGCCGGTGTGGCAACGTATGGGTGTGGCGCCTTCCTCCCCGCCCCGTCGCATCGGTGCCGTGGACTCCAAGACTCGCGCCCAGCTGCTCGACGCCGCCGAGCTCCTGCTCCTCGAGGAGGGCTACGCCGCCGTCACCTCCCGGCGGGTGGCGGCAAGGGCCGGCCTCAAGCCGCAACTCGTCCACTACTACTTCCGCACGATGGACGACCTGTTCCTGGAGATCTTCCGACGGCGGGCCGAGGAGAACGTGGCGCGCATCGAACGGGCCATCGCCACGGACGGATCGCTGCGGGTCCTGTGGCAGCTCAATGCCGATCCTCGTGGGGCCCGATTCAACATCGAGTTCGTGGCCCTGGCCAATCACCGCAAGGCAATCCGCACCGAGATCGCCCGGTACGCCGAGCGGTTCCGGGCCGCCCAGCTGGAGGCCGTGACCAAGGCGTTGACCGCACTCGGCGTGACCGACGACGTGCTCCCGCCGATCGTCGCCCTGCTCATGATCACGGGCCTTTCCCAGGTCTTGGCCCTGGAGGACGCCCTCGGGGTGACGGCCGGCCATGACGTCACCCGCTCGTTCATCGAGCAAGCCATCGCCGGGCTCGATCCCACCTCCGTCGAGGCCTAGCCGCGGGCGGGCCGGAACTCGAGGGGGAACTCGCTAGTTGGCGGGCACGCGCCCACGGGGCAGGACCAGCGGCAGGTCGTTGTAGGTGGCGATGCCCGGCGCGGCGGCCACGACGGCGGGAATGGCGTTGATCGGGGGCATCGCCGTCATGATGTGCCCCAGCACCATGAAGTCCTCCATCGTCTCGGCCTCGAAGTCGGGGGGTGGGAGGAAGCTGATGTTGGCCGTCACGGTCGGCCGTCCGTCGATCTGGATGACCCAACCGTCCTGGTCGATCTTCCAGTCCGGTGCAAGCGTCTGGCCCTTCCGCCACCGGACGTTGAGCTCGACGACGACCCGGCCGTCGACGGACCCCTTCCAACTGGCCGCGACGCCGGCGACACACCCTGCTGCGATGGTCCACGACCCGAGGTCGAGATCGGCGGTGGTCTGCGCGTACTCTGCCTCGCAGCGAACATCGTCGAGCACGACTCCGAGGGCGTCGGCGACCATCCGCACGGCCTCCCCGAAGACCGCCGTGCCCTGTGCGGTCATCGACTGGAGCTCGGGGTGGTCGATCGGTTTGCCGAAGCCGACTGGGAGTTCGGTGGCCGGTGAGTCGTAGAAGGTCGTGTCGGCCGCCTCGTTGACCGTGACCTTGTCGACCCGGTCGCAGATGGTGGCCGACACGATGGCCAACAACTCGGCGAAGCCCGGGCTGATGCCCGTCCCGAACATCGTCGAGCCGCCCTTCTGGCACGCTTCGGCGATCTGGTCCCGAGCGGGGCCCAGATTGTGGCCGGTGATGAATGCGGCCGTCGCCACGACGTTCACTCCCGACGACAGGATGCGCACCAGCTCGCTGACGTCGAGCCACATCGGGTTGTAGACCACGCAGTCCGGATTCAACTCGAGCAGTGCGTCGATGTCGTTGGTGGCCACCACACCCAGGGGGTCGATGCCACACAGCTCACCGACATCGCGTCCGACCTTCTCGGGCGACCAGGCGAAGCACCCGACGAGCTCGAGCGCGGGGTTGGCGGCGATCGCCTGCACCGAGCTCTTGCCGACGTTTCCCGTCGTCCACTGGACGACCCGATACCGAAGGTTGTTGTGCACTCGCACAGCGTAGCCTTCGCCGCGCCCGGGGCGTCGAGCCTTCCGGTTCCCGGGGTGACGCAGCAGGCGAGCCCACTGTGGGCACACACGGTCGGCGCCCGGGGCGGAGCGCCGGCCCCCCTGGCACCCCGACCGATCGGTGGGCGGCGGAGCGCACGCCGTTCCTGGGCCTCGTTCGACGTCCAGTGCACCGGTCCATCCACGACCGACCCGACCAGGGGCCGGCCACCGGCCTCGACCGCTGAGGCATGCTTTCGGTATGAACACGCTCGTCAGCTACGAGATCGCGGAGCACGTGGCCACGATCACCTACAACCGACCGGACACCCTCAACGCCATCAACGCCGAGATGCGGCAGTCACTCAACCATGCGTTCAGCCGGTTCCGGGACGACGAAGACGCCTGGGTGGCGATCGTCACCGGCGCGGGGAGGGCGTTCTGCGCCGGCGGGGACATGCGTGAGGGCGGAGCGACCGGGGAGTTCGCCGGTACCTTCTGGGAGAAGCCGACGGTCAACTCCTTCGAGAGCGGCTGGGAGATCTACAAGCCGGTCATCGCCGCCGTCAACGGGATCTGCCTGGGGTACGGTCTCACCCTGGTGACCTGGTGCGACTTCGTGATCGCCAGCGATCGGGCCGAGTTCGGCTATCCCGAGGTGCGCCTCGGCGTGCCCACCATCGTCGGCGCGATCCGGCTGCCCCAGAGGGTGAGCTGGCAGTACGCCATGGAGATGCTCCTGACCGGTGAGCCGATCGACGCCGGGCGCGCCAAGGAGATCGGCCTGGCCGGCTGGGTGGTGCCCCACGACCAGCTCATGGACGAGGCACAAGCCCTGGCTCGTCGCCTGGTGGCGGCGGCCCCGCTGGCCGCTCGGGCCACCAAGGAGGTGGCGGTGCGCTCGCAGAGCCTGCCCCCCGTCGAGGCCATCCGCTTCGGAGAGACCATGCGCCTGGTGGCGATGGCCACCGAGGACGCCAACGAGGGTCTCCGGGCAGCGCGGGAAGGGACCCCGGCCCGGTGGCGGGCCCGATGACCCTCAGGACAGGCACCACCGTCCGTCCCGTTTTCTCACCTCTCTCGAAGCCGAGACTCTCTGTGCTCCGCTCACCCTCGGTGGTCCGGCCCACCGCCGCGGAGCTCCCGCTTGAGGACCTTGCCCGACGGGTTGCGCGGCAGCGCGTCGAGGAACGTGATCTCCTTGGGGACCTTGAACCGCGCCAGCTGGGCGTGGCAGTGCTCGAGGAGCTCGTCCGGCGTCGCGATCGACGCCCTGGCGCAGGACGACGAAGGCCACCGGGACCTCGCCCCATCGTTCGTCAGGACGGCCCACCACGGCCGCCTCGAGCACCGCCTCGTGCTCGTAGAGCACCCGCTCGACCTCCGAGCTGGCGATGTTCTCGCCGCCCGACACGATCATGTCCTTGAGCCGGTCGACGATGAACAGGTAGCCGTCCTCGTCGCGGACGCCGATGTCCCCGGTGTGGAACCAGCCGCCGGCGAACGCGGCGGCCGTCGCGTCCGGATCCCGCCAGTAGCCCTTGAAGACCTTCGGGCCGCGCATGACGATCTCCCCGCGCTCGCCTGCGGGCAACGGGCTCCCCTGCGTCGTCCCAGATGTCGAGCTCGAGGTAGAGGCACGGACGGCCGACGCTGCCGAGCTTGCTCACGATGCTGTCCCGGTCGAGAAAGGTGTCGCCGGAGACGGTCTCGGTGAGTCCGTACGCATCGGCGAACCACGCCGACGGGAACGTGCGCTGGAGCCGCTCGATGAGCGGGATCGGCATCTTCTCGCCGCCGTTGATGACCACGCGGACCGACGACAGGTCGCGCTGCTCGATGTCGGGCAACGCCATGATGGCGTTGACCATGGCGGGCGCCAGCCAGACGGTGGTCACCCGCGAGCGCTCGAGCTCGTCGACCACCGCCGGCGCGTCGAACGTGCGGTGGATGATGGTCGTCGCGCCCGCGGCGATCAGCGAGGTCGTCGTGAGGTCGAGCGCGCCGACGTGGTAGAGCGGCCCGCAGGCCAGCCCGAGATCGGCGCCCGTGAAGCCGAACTCGACGATGTGCGCGAGGTTCTTCCAGGCCAGGTTGGCGTGGGTGATCATGACGCCCTTGGGCCGTCCCGTGGTGCCCGAGGTGTACATCAGCCGGTGGACGTCGTCGGCCGCGGCCGGCACACGGGCCACCGTGGCCCCGGTGGCCGCGCAGGTCGGCGAGGGTCGTCCATCCGCCGCCCGGCGCCGGCTGCGATGCACGCGCGCACGAGGGTCGCCTCCATGCCCTTCGTCGCGTCGTTCGCCAGATCGACGAGCGGCTCGTCGCAGACCAGCGCGCCGCGCCTGGGAGTGCTCGAGGATGTAGCGCACCTCGGGCGCGGCCAGCCGCCAGTTGATCGGCATGGCGATCGGCGCCGAGGTAGTTGGCGGCGAAGATCGTCTCCAGGAACTCGGGGCAGTTGTACGAGAGGAGGCGCGACGACGTCGCCCCGGCCGACGCCGCGTCCGGCCAGGCCCGCCGGCCAGGGCGGCCGCCCGTCGGGCCATCTCCCCGTAGGTCGTCGTCTCACCCTCGAACACCGTGATCGCCCTGTCCGGCGTACGGGTGGCGTGGTGGGCGAGCACGGCGAATACCAGTTCATGTCCGTCTGGGTCAGCGGCCCAGGGGTCATGGTCGCGACCTCACCACCTCGGCCTCACAGAGACGCCCGTCTGTTCGACCATTGCTGTCGCCCTCCGCCCTCCCGGCCGTCCCGTTTCGGCAGGCCGGCCCAGACCGATCCGGTCAGCCGGGCGTCGGGCGGTGGGGGCCGACGGTCCGGGAGTACGGCACGAGGGTGCAGACATCGGCCGATGCCGGCCACGGCCCTCACACCCCTTGTCGAGAATCCGCTTCCCCTGTGGACGGCCCGCTAGCCTCGCGTCCAAATGCCACGGGCGGAGGCGACCGGTGATTCTCGCACGCAGGGCGAACTGGGAGGCGCGTCGCCAGGCGATCATCGACACGTCGGCGCCTGTCTTCGCCCGACGCGGCTATCACGCCACCGGCATCATGGAGCTGTGTGCCGCCAACGACCTCGGCAAGGGCGCGCTCTACCACTACATCGGCTCCAAGGAGGAGCTGCTCGCCGCCATCCACGACCGGGTGATGGACGAGGTCATGATCGGCGCCGACCGGGTGGCCGAGGCGGGCGGCTCGCCGTCGCAGCAGCTGGCCATGCTCGGCGACGAGCTGCTCGACGTGATCCACCGCTACCCGGATCACGTCTGGGTCTTCCTGCACGAGTTCCCGGCGCTGACCGGCGAGCGCGCCGAGCAGTTCCGCCAGCGGCGCCGCGGCTACGAGCGGCGGGTCGAGGCGGTGCTCCAGGCCGGCGTCGACTCGGGCGAGTTCCGCGACCTGCGAGCCGAGGCTGACCGCCATGGCGTGGCTCGGGATGCACAACTACACCTACCTCTGGCTGAAGGCGGGCGGACCGCTGTCGGCCCGAGATGTGGCGCAAGCCGTTCGCCGACATCTTCATGCGTGGAATCATCAACCCGACCCCCGAGGCAACCACGTAGCACTCCTCACGGCGCCGAGTACCCGCCGTCGACGACGATCGCCGACCCGGTCGTCCAGCGCGACGTCGTCGCCGGCCAGGTAGGAGTACGCACCGACGAGGTCGTCGGCCGAGCCGAGCCCGAGGGGATGGCGCTCGGCCGATGGCGTCGAGCGCCTCCGGCGGAAGACCCGTCGTGGATGGCGGACAGGAACGTACCCGGGCACACGCAGTTGACCCGGATCCCGTCGCGGGCGTACTCGACGGCAGCGACCTTGGCGAGCTGGATCACCGCCGCCTTGGTGGCGCAGTAGGGAGCCGCGTGCGACCACGCCGTCAGACCGGCGACCGACGCCGTCAGGACGATCGAGCCCGACCGCTGCGGGCGCATGACGGCCACCGCGGCGCGGATGCCGTTGACCGCACCGAGGACGTTGATCCGGAAGGCGCGCTCCCAGTCCTCGGTGGCCAGGTTGTGGATCCGGCCGTTCGGCGAGAGCACGCCGGCGTTGCTGATCAGCACGTCGAGGCGGCCGAAGCGCTCGACCGCCAGCGCTGATCACCGACTCGACCTGCGGCGAACTCGCTCACGTCCGCCAGGACCGTCTCGACGGATCCGTCGGTCGCCGGGAGAGCGGCGACGGTCGCCTCGAGCGAGGAGGCACTGACATCGCTGAGCACGAGATCGGTGGCCGGCTCGCCGGCCAGCTGACGCGACACCGCGGCGCCGAGGGCGCCGCCGGCGCCCGTGATGGCCACCACCCGTCGCGGCGCCTGTCATGCCAGCAGGTATCCGCCGTCGACGCTGAGCACGGTGCCGGTGACGAACGCCGACGGCGTCGGAGACCAGGAACTGGTAGGCGCCGGCCAGGTCGGTGGGGGCTCCCCAGCGCCGTTGCGCGGTGTGCCCGGTGATGGCGGCGGAGAGCTCCGGGCTGCTCTTCCACCCGTCGGCCAGCGGCGAGTCGAACCACCCGGGGGCAACGACGTTCACGGTGATGCCGGCAGGAGCCAGATCGAACGCCAGGCCCTTGGCCACGCCGACCAGCCCGGCCTTCGAGGCGCTGTAGGCGCGTCAAGCCCCTGGCGCGGCCGCTCCCCCAGGACCGAGCCGGTGAAGATCAGCCGTCCGCCCTCGCGCATGACCCGGGCCGCGGCCCGGGCGCCGAGGAACGTGCCGGTGAGGTTCACCTCGAGGATCTGCCGCCAGACCGAGACATCGGTCTGGCGCGGGCCGGCCACGATGGGCGAGATCCCCGCATTGCAGATCCAGACGTCGAGACCGTCCCATTCGGCCACCGCGGCGTCGGCCACCGCCTCGTTGAAGTCCTCGTCGGTCACGTCACCGCTGAGCACCAGCGACGGCCCGGGAAGCGCCTCCGCCACCGCCTTCAGGTCCCGCTCCGTTCGCGCCACCAGCGCCACCGACGCCCCGGCGTGCGAGAAGGCGTGGGCCAGCAGGGCGCCGAGCCCCCGGCTGGCGCCGGTGATCACCACCCGCTTCCCCGAGACCGCGCCGGGGCCGGGGAAGGTCTCGGGGATCTCGATTTCATCGATCATCGGCTTCCCTTGTTGTACCGACCACGGTATACTACACAATTCGTGACCGCCAGACCCCCCCTCGTCACCCGTGTTCTCGACGGACGACCTCCTCGAGATGCACCGGCGGATGCTGCTGATCCGCGGTTTCGAACAGCGGGTGGCCGCGCTCTACCGCGACGGGGAGGTCCCCGGCTTCGTCCACCTCTCGATCGGACAGGAGGCGACAGCCGTGGGCGCCTGCTGGCCACTCCGGCCGGCGGACGTCATCACCTCGACCCACCGCGGCCACGGCCACTGTCTGGCCAAGGGCCTGGACCCGTTGGGCATGTTCGCCGAGCTCATGGGCAAGGACGAGGGCACCAACCGCGGCCGCGGCGGCTCGATGCACATCGCCGACCCGAAGCTCGGGATCTTCGGCGCCAACGGGATCGTGGCCGCAGGCCTACCCATCGCCGTGGGAGCCGCGGCGGCAGCACAGCTCCGAGCCGACGGCCGTGTGGCCGTGGCCTTCTTCGGCGACGGCGCGGCGGCACAGGGCGCGTTCCACGAGGCCCTGAACCTCGCCGCCGTGTGGGGGCTGCCGGTGATCTTCTTCTGCGAGAACAACGGCTACGCCGAGTTCTCTCCGGCCGCCACCCAGCATGCCGCGTCCCTGGAGCAGCGGGCCGCGGGCTACGGCATCCGCTACGTCGCCGTCGACGGCAACGACGTCGTCGCCACGGCTGCCGCGATGGAGGACGTGGTCCACACGGCACGTGCCGGGCACGGACCTGCCGTCGTCGAGGCCGCTACGTACCGCTGGCACGGTCACTACGAAGGCGACCCCCAGCGCTACCGTTCGCCGGACGAAGTGAGCCAGTGGGAGGCGCGTGACCCGCTGATCGCCCATGAGGCCCGGCTTCGGGGTGTGGGGGTCGGGGACGACCAGCTCAAGGCGCTGGAGTCCTCGGTGGCCGATGGGCTCGACGGCGCGGTGGCGGCGGCCCGCCGGCTGGCCAGCCCCCAGGCGGGCACCTTGACGGAGTTCGTCGTGCGGGCACGACCACAGCGGACGGAGCCGCCGCCTCCGCCCGATGACGCGCCGGTGTTCCGGACCATGGACGCCATCCGCTCCGCCCTGGAAGTCGAGCTGGCGGCCGACGACCGGGTGTTCGTGGCCGGCGATCGACGTCGGCGCCGGTGGCAACGTCTTCGGGCTCACCCGGGGGCTCGCCGACCAGTTCGGTGACCGAGTGCGCGACACCCCGATCTCCGAGACGGCGATCATCGGCCTCGGTGTTGGCGCGGCGATGGCCGGGATGCGCCCCGTGGTGGAAATGATGTACCTCGACTTCCTCGGCGTCTGCTTCGACCAGTTGCTCAACCAGGCGGCCAAGCTGCCCTTCATGACCGGTGGGGCGGCGGAGATGGCGCTGACCGTGCGGACGCAGTTCGGCGCCGGGCGGTCCTCGGGGAGCCAGCACTCCCAGAGTCTCGAAGTGCTGCTGGCCCACATCCCAGGGCTGAGCGTCGTCATGCCGTCCACCCCCGCCGACACCTACGGCCTGCTCCGCGCGGCCATCCAGGACCCCAATCCGGTGGTCTTCATCGAGAACCGGCTGCTCTACGGCATGAAGGGACCGCAGCCACCGACCGACTACCTCCTTCCGATCGGAAAGTCCGTGGTCGTGCGACCGGGAACCGACGTGACCGTCGTGTCGGTCTCACGGATGGTCCACGAGGCGATCGCCGCCGCCGAACGGGTGGGCGACGAGGGTATCTCCGTCGAGGTGATCGACCTGAGGACGGTGGCTCCCCTCGATGTCGCACCGATCCTCGACTCGGTGCACAAGACGAGCCGGCTCCTCATCGCCCACGAGGCCGTCGTCCCCTTCGGCATTGGTGCGGAGATCGCCGCCACGGTCGGCCGCGAGGGCTTCTGGGATCTCGACGCGCCCATCGAGCGGATCGGTGCCGTCGCCACTCCCCCTCCGTACGCCCCCGAACTCGAACGCGCCTGGCTCCCCGACCGCGACACCATCGTCGAGGCAATCCGCCGCCTGGTGGCCGTCTAGTGCAGTGTCAGCCAACGCTGGCAACGTTCTGGCGGGCACACCGCGACATGACCGGCGTACTCGGGCGCCTGCTAGATCATGCCAATTGACTAGTCGGGTGATCTTTTACTTTGAGGGTGGATGGTCTCGCCCCGGGCCAGCGTCTCCACGAACTGATCGATGAGTCTTTTTCGAGTCTCGGCCTTCTTTGCACGTCCGATCCGGTAGAGGATGGAATAGCGGTTCGCACTTGTGAGCATCTGAAACATTTTCTGAGCACGGGGGTCGGCGATTAGCGCCTTCGCTAGGTCCTCTGGAACTTCCGCGGTGGCTTGACCGGCGTATGCGGCATTCCATCGACCATCCGCCCTCGCCTGTCGAACCTCATCTTCCCCTGATCGATGCATCCGGCCGGATGCACTCAACCGTTCGGCAATGCCGACATTCCGCCGAGACCATGGGCTCCCAACGCTTCTGGGCGTAAATCGTCGCCGGAACGTCTCATTGTCACGACGCCCGAGCTGCCCGTCGATCCAGCCAACGCAGATCGCCTCTTCGAGTGCCTGGGCGTAGGAGAGCGTTGTCGGATGCGTTGTGCCCTTCTTGGCTAGGACGAGCCATACGCCTTCTGACTTGGAATGATGGCCATTCAACCAGCTCCGCCACTCGGCAACATCTGCGACTAACAGTTCCGGAAGATCCACAGGCCCACGGTATCCCCGAGGTACTCGTCGGCGATACGGCAAAGGTTGGTTGACGCGGCACTGGCTCAACAGCCCAAGGCGCGGGCGATGACCAGGTGCTGGATCTCGTTGGTCCCTTCACCGATCTCGAGCACCTTCGAGTCACAGTAGAAGCGGGCCACCGGCGTCTCCAGCATGTAGCCGAGGCCCCCGTGGACCTGGACGGCCTCCGACGCCGCCCAGGCGGCCACGCGGCTGGCCTTCAGTTTGGCCATCGCCGCCTCCTTCAGGAACGGCTGGCCCTGGTCGCGCAGATAGGCGGCCCGGTAGGTGAGCCAGCGGGCCGCCTCGAGCTCGGTGGCGATGTCGGCCAGTTTGAACTGCACGGCCTGGAACTTGGCGATGGGCTGCCCGAACTGGACCCGCTGGCTGGCGTACGCCGTGGCCAGGTCGAGCACAGCCTGGGTCAGGCTGAGCGACAGCGCGGCGATGGAGATGCGGCCGACCTCGAGCGTGCGCAGGAACTGGCTCGAGACCCAGGTCCGGATCACCCAGGAGCTGTTCGTCGGGGACCCAGACGTCGTCGAGGTAGAGCTCGCGGGTATCGAGACCACGCCATCCGATGCCCTGCATCTTCGGTCCCATGGTGAAGCCGGGAGTGTCCTTCTCCACGACGAAGCTCCCGATACCGGGGAATGCTGCCCTCGGCCGACTCGATGCGGGCGAGCAGCGTCACCCCGAACGACATGTCCGTCCCGGCGTTGGAGATGAACGTCTTCCGCCCGTTGATCAGCCAGCCTCCGTCCTGCGGCTCGGCACGCGTGCTGATCCCGCGGGCGTCGGATCCGGCGTCCGGCTCGGTGAGCCCGAAGGCCCCGAGCACGCGCCCCTCGGCGAGGGGCCGCAGCCAACGCTCCCGCTGTTCGTCGTTGCCGAACAGGTACAGCGGCAGCGATCCGATGGTCACGTGCGCCTGCCACGCCGCGGCCACCGACTGGTCGGCCAGGCCGATCTGCTCCATGGCGGCGACGAAGCCGACCGTCGACATGCCGATGCCGCCCCACTCCTCCGGGATCAGGATGCCGAGCAGGCCGAGTCCGCCCATCTCGCGGAGGAGATCGGTCGGGCACCGGCCCTCGGCCCAGGCCTTGGGGGCTCGACTGGCGATCTGCTCCTGCGCGAAGTCACGGCACAGGTCGACGAGGTCCTGTTCCGATTCGTTGAGCGAGAGGTCCACGTGGGGTCCTAACCGACCCGTCGTCCGGCGGTCGGGTCGTCAGGGGTCAACGGGCGCTCCGGCACCGGGCTGCAGGTGGGCCATGAAGGCGGCCGACCATGACATGAGGTCGGCGGGGATGTAGTAGCCGCTCTCGTCGTTGATGGCGTTCCAATGCTGGGCGACGTCCTCGATCGTGGGCTCCAGCGACCCGTGGACGTACCCTTCGGTCGAAGCAATGAAGATGCGCGCGAACCGTCCGAAGCCGGCTGCGTACATCTCGCCGCTGACCGGGCAGGCCTCGTGGGCGAGGAAGGCGGCCATCGGTGCGACCAGATCCGGCGACATCGGCGCTGCGCCGGCGCCACCCCCGTTGGGGCCGGCGGCGGCCACAGGTTGGCCGGCCATCCGGGTGAAGGCGGCCGGTGCAATCAGATTGACCTTGATGCCATGCGCCGCACCTGCGGTGGAGAGGCTCCGAGTGAGCCCGATCACCCCTCCCTTGGCGGTTGCGTACGAGAGGTTCTCCGGCAGTCCGAACACCCCCGACGAGGTGGTCATGACGATTCGGCCGTAGTCCTGCCCGACCATGTGCGGCCACGCGGCGCGGGTGGTGTTGAAGGAGCCGAACACGTGGACGGCGAGATGACCGGCCAGGTTCTCGGCATCGGCCTTCGGAAGGCCCGCCCATCTGATGATGCCGGCGTTGTTGATCAGGATGTCGAGCCGTCCGAACCGGTCGACGGCGGCATCGACGAGCGTCTGCGCCCCGGCAGCCGCGGCCACGTCACTGTGGTCGGCGATGGCCGTTCCCCCGGCGGCGGCGATCTCCTCGACGACGCTGGAGGCCACACCGGGGTCTCCTCCTTCGCCGCCCATCGACCCACCCAGGTCGTTCACGACGACGCTGGCCCCCCGGGCGGCAAGCAGGAGGGCGTAGGACCGGCCGATGCCGCGTCCGGCACCGGTGACGACCGCGACCCGTCCCTCGAAACTGTGCTCGCTCACCACCACATCGTCCTTCGCTGCCGCCGGTTCGGGCAATCGCCGTCGAATGGCATCGTCGACCCGGGAGCGTCGAGCGCCCACCGTCGTCACACCGTGCGACGGGTGCCGGTGCCGCCACCTAGCTCCGAGATGCCGCTGCGGCCACCGGGGCGTCGAAACCGAGGACCTGGCCGAGCGTGCCGCCCACCATGGCCGCTCGCTCGTCCGCCGGGACGTCGGCGAAGAGCTTCTCCATGAGCTCCCGGCTGCCGCGGAAGGTGCCTTCGGCGTGCGGGTAGTCGTTGCCCCACACGATCGTCGACAGCCCGGTGATGTGCCGGCAGGCGACCGCCACCGGGTCGTCCTGGAAGGAGACGTGGAACTGGCGCCGGACGTACTCGCTGGGCATCAGCGGGTACGGCCACTTCTCGTTCAGCCTGAACAGCTGGGCCATGCTGGCCTGCTCGGTGGCCGGGAGGGAGTCGTCCCAGACGCCGAGCCACCAGTCGGGGTCCTGGCCGATCCCGGTGACCCAGCACTTGTCCATGCTGCCCACCAGTGAACCGAGCCAGTGGGCGTTGAACTCGATGAGCGCGAAGTGGAGGTCGGGGTAGCGCTCGGGGACGCCGCCGCCGATGAGCTGGCAGATGACCTGCTGTGGCGACGATGGTGCTGTAGATCGCCTGCGTGACCATGCGCTTCGCTGCCGACTTCTCGGTCACCGGTTGGTTGACCTGGGCGGCGTTCTCCATGACGACCTTGAGGGTGACGGCTTCGGGGTCGTTGACCTTCACGCCGCCCGTCTGGGTGTGGATGAACACGTGGACGCCGTTGGCCTGCGCCGCCGCCCACACGGGATCGAAGTCCCGTGAGTAGTAGGGCTTGGGCGGTGTTGCCGGCAGGAGGATCGCCCGGAACCCGCCGGCGGCGACCCGCTCGATCTCGGTCACCGCGTCGTCGACGTCGGTGAGTGGGATGGGAGCCGTGGGGACGAGACGCGAGAAGTACGGCGAGAACCGCTCGATGATGTAGTCGTTGTACACACGGGCGTGGGCCATGGACAGCTCGTGGTCGTCCGAGTACAGGCCGAACAGCGACAGGTTCGGATGCATGACCCCGACGTCGACGCCGTCGAAATCGAGGTCCTCGAGGATCATCTCGGGGTCACCCTCGGGCATCCGTCCGCCCGTCTGGCGGTAGCGGGAGATCGTCCACCCTTCGAACCCGGGCGTGTGCAGTCGCCGGAAGATCCGGGCCCCGCCCTCGACCAGCGGCTCGATCTCGAAGTCGTCCTCCCAGACACCGCGGTCCCGCAGGTGCTTGGGCAGGCGGGTGGTGAAGAGGTCGGTGGGCTCGAGGATGTGCCCGTCGGCGGACACCACAAGCTGGTTCTCTGTCATGGTTGTGACCTTCCTGCGCTGGGACGCTGGATCCCGATGACCGAGCGGGCGCCGCACGCGGTACCCTGCGCCCAGGAGTGTAGACCAACCGGTCGGTACAGGCAACGCTGACTGCCGGTCGCAGAGTGCTGCGACCAGAAGGAGAAATGGCCGTGACCCAGCGGTGGAAGCAGCGCCCAGCCGGCTCGACCTGGGGGGACTGGGGCGACGACGACGAGCTCGGCCGGATCAACCTGCTCACCCCCGAAAAGGTGCTCGAGGGCGTGCGGGAGGTCGAGGCCGGGATCAGCTTCTGCCTGAGCCTGCCGCTCGACTATCCCGGGCGGTACGGCCCTCAATCAGCGTCGGTATCCCGCCGGTCCTGGCTCCCACCGAGGACATGCAGGGCAGAGCCCGACACCTTCTACAACATCCACATGAGCCAGATGGAGGACTGGGGCGACCCCAAGTACGTCGACGTGTGGGCGGACGACGTGGTCACCCTCTCCCTGCAGTACTCGACGCAGTGGGACTCGCTGGCCCACGTCGGCGCCGAGTTCGACGCCGACGGCGACGGGGTCGAGGAGGCGGTCTACTACAACGGGTACCGCGCCGGCGACCGACCTGGTCGGACCCAGGTCCGACGCAGCGGGGGACGGCGGCAACCACCGCTGCTTCGCCCACCATCTCGGTCTCGAGCACATGGCCTATCAGGGCGTGCAGGGTCGGGGCGTCCTCATCGACCTGGCCCACCACCTGGGGAACGACTGGCGCGGGGTGGACCTGAAGACGCTCGAGGAGATCATGGCGGCCGACAATGTCGTCGTCGAGCCGGGCGACATGCTCCTGCTGCACACCGGGTTCGCCACCGAGGTCCTCAAGTGGAACCGCGACCCCGATCCGGTCAAGATCCACACGCTGTGCAGCTACCTCGACGCCCGCGACCAGTCGCTGCTGCAGTGGATCGCCGACTCCCAGATCGCCGCCCTGGTGGCGGACAACTACGCGGTCGAGGGCCTGACCGGGAGGGACCGGGACGAGAGCCGGCACTCGTTCCTCCCCATCCACCACCTCTGTCTGTTCCGTCTCGGCGTACCCCTGGGCGAGATGTGGTACCTCGCACGAACTGGCCACGTGGCTGCGCGAGCACCAACGGAGCCGGTTCCTGCTCACCGCACCCCCCCTGCGGCTGCCCGGCATCGTGGGCTCCCCATTGACGCCGGTCGCCACGGTCTGACCGGGACCGGGGCGTCCGGGCCTCACGCGTCGGCGCTGGCCGGGTCGGACCTCCCGGTGAGCCTGAACGCCTTGTAGTTGGTGTCGAAGACCCTCCGGATCTCCTTGAAGAGCTTGGGTCGGCCGCCCGAGTTCAGGAGGTACTTGAGGGGCTTCCCCGGGATGTTGGTCCCGAAGTAGTAGCTGCTCTCCCCGAAGGGGGACAGGGCCGCCCCGGTGTCCACCATCGTCGTCCACCGCTCCTCGGCGACCGGGTCCACCTCGATGGTGTCATAGCCGTGCGCACGCAGATAGACCAGGGTGTCGGTGATGAAGTCCACCTGGTCACCGTTGTACCGCGGGTTGTTGCCGGCCGCCGCATGCGGACCGCCCGGGAAGAAGAAGTTGGGGAATCCGGCGGTCTGGACGCCGAGAAAGGTCTTCGGGCCGTCCGCCCAGTGGTCGGCGAGGGCCAGACCCTCCCGACCCCGGATGTCCATGCGGGCCAGCGCCCCGGTACCGAAGTCGAACCCGGTGCTCCACACGATGAGGTCGAACTCCCGTGCACCGTCCGTCGTCTCGATCCCGCCCTCGGTGATGCGCACGATCGGCGTCTGCTTGAGGTCGACGAGGGAGACGTTGGGACGGTTATAGGTCTCGTAGTAGTCGGTGACGAAGGGAGGCCGCTTCTCGGCGTAGAGATGGTCCTTGGGAATCAGCCGCTCCGCCGTGTCGGGGTCGGCGACGATGCCGCGGATCTTCTCGGCGATGAACTCGCACCATTGGGCGTTGGCGGTGTGGTTGACCGTCAGATCGGTGTAGTTGCTGGTCAGCTTCGAGAACCCGGGGCTGTTCCACATGGTCTCGAAGTACGCCAGGCGCTCGCTGATCGAATCGTCGAAGGTCTGGCGGTCGTGGGTGGGGTGGAGGAACCCGGAAGCGGACGTGTTGAGTGTCTCGCACATCGCCTCGAAGCCGGCCTTCAGCTGGGCCTGCTCGTCGGAGGTGATGGGACGGTTGTTGAGAGGGGTGCACCAGTTGGCCGAGCGTTGGTACACCGTCAGGGAGGCGACCTCGGCGGCGATGACCGGGATCACCTGCACGCCGCTGGATCCGGTCCCGATGACCGCCACGCGCTTGCCGGCGAAGTCGACCGGCCTCGCCGGCCACCAACCGGTGTGGTACGACTCACCGCGGAACGTCTCACGACCGGGCACGTCGGGGAAGTACGGCACCGAGAGGACGCCGGTGGCGGCAACGAGGAACTTCGCCCGGTACTCGTGGCCCTCACCGGCCGCCACCGTCCATGTCCCGACCGGCTCGTCGTACACGGCCGAGGTGACTCTGGCGCCGAACCGTATGTGGCGCCGAAGGTCGAAGCGGTCGACTACGTGGTTGAGGTACCGCTCGATCTCCGGCTGCTCGGCGAAGTGCTCCTGCCACTGCCACTCCTCGAACAGCTCCCGTGAGAAGAGATAGGCGTAGGTGTAGCTCTCCGAATCGAACCGGGCCCCGGGGTAGCGGTTCCAGTACCAGGTACCCCCCACGCCGGCGCCCGCCTCGACCAACCGGGCCGAGAAGCCGGCGTCGAGGGCCGGATAGAGCTGGTAGATCCCGGTGATGCCGGCGCCCACGATCAGGACATCGACGTCCGCCGCGGGCGCCGAGCGCTCGTCCTCTGCGGGTTCAGGGGGTGTCATGAGCCTCCGCGGCGATCAGCGCACCAGGGTCCGCATGGTGGCCAGTGGCGTGCCCGTCCTGCGCTCCCGGGGTGCCGGCGCAAAACTTGTACCGACCGGTCGACCGGTGAGTATACACTTCTCCCCAACGCACGCTGAGAGGAAAGGGGGCCCGCGTGGCGATCGTGGATCGGAGATGGTCGGCGCTGCCCGTGCCCTTCTCGATGGAGTTCCCGGACCGGGCCCGCAAGGAGCGCTACTACGACCCGGACTTCTACCAGATGGAGGTCGACCTGCTCTGGCCCCGGGTCTGGCAGATGGCCTGCCGGCTCGAGGAGATCCCGCAGCCCGCACGACTTCGTCGAGTACGAGATCCTCGATCAGTCCGTCATCGTGGTGCGCACCGAGGACCTGGGCGTGCGGGCGTTCCAGAACACCTGCCGCCATCGTGGCGTCCGGGTGGTCGAGGGTCGGGGGACGTGCGAGACCGGGTTCATCTGCCCCTTCCATGGGTGGTGCTACGGCCCGGACGGCAAGAACACCTTCGTCACCCAGTCCAAGACCTTCGCCGAGCACAACCTCCAGCCGGGGGACCTCGACCTCACACCGGTGCGGTGCGAGCGACGTGGGGCGGGTGCGCATGGATCAACCTCGACGACGACGCGCCGCCCCTGCGGGAGTGCATCGAGCCCTTCGCCACCATCCTCGACGCATGGAAGGTGGAGTCGCATGCGAGCCGAGTGGTGGTACGCCTGTCGGCTCCCGGTCAACTGGAAGCTCGCCCAAGAGGCGTTCATGGAGCAGTACCACGTGATCGAGACCCATCCCCAGCTGGTCATCCCGCAACGCATCCCGCCGCGACAGGGCGGGGCCGTCGATCCACAGACCCTCGTCGACGCCGAGCTCCACTACCTGCGCACCATGAGCGAGGGCATGGCCGGGATGGTGCACGCCAACGACGTACGCGTGGCCGAGGGCCTGCGGGACATGGAACTGCCCGCCGATCCCAAACTGGCCATGTCGACCTGGGCCCGGGCCCTCAACGACGCCGTCGTGGCCTGGCACCGCGGGCGCGGGCTCGGATATTCCCGATCTCAACGAGCTCGAGGACCAGGGGCTCAACGAGCCGATGGGCTACTGCTTCCCGCACTACTTCGTCCTGCCCATGTACAGCAGCGCCTCCTCCTACCGGTTCCGACCGCTGGGACCCGAGGAGACCCTGATGGAGATCTGGTCGCTGACCCGGTTCCCGGAGGGCGACGAACCGGAGACGCCCACGCCGCCCGACCTCTGGGAGTGCGACGATCCCCGCTGGCCACCCATTCCCGCCCAGGACTTCTCCAACCTGCCCGAGACAGCAGCGGGGCCTGCATGCCCGCGGGTTCGAGTACATGCGCCTGTCCGAGCGTGCCGAGGGTGGGATCGCCAACTTCGAACGGACCGTCGACGGTTTCCTCGCCGGCCTCCCCTACGACAAGCTGCTGCCGGCATTGCAGGCGGTCAACGTGAACCCCCTCGAGAGCCCCGTTGCCGACATCGACCTCTGAGCACCCCATGACCGGTCACAGAGCCGCGGCACGGCCCGAGGAGGTCGGCGCATGCCGTCCACGTTGACGCGGGCCGAGGTCGCCGAGGGCGTCCGCACCGCCATCGCCGTCTACACCCAGGCCCTCGACGATGGCCGGACCGACGACGTCGTGGCCACCTTCTGCCGCGACGGTGGCATCGAACTCCCGGGGATGGGTACCCACCGGGGCCACGAGGCGCTCCGCGACGCCTACTCGAGCTGGGAGCCCCGGCGGCCCCAGCGCCACCTCGTCCTCAACACCGTGGTGGCCGAGTGGAGCGACGCCGAAGCCACGGCCGTCAGTGACGTGGTCTTCCTCCTCCTGGGCGACTCCGGTTGGTCGGTCCAGCTGGTGGGTCGCTACCACGACACGCTCCACAACGACGGGGGTACCTGGCGGTTCCACGATCGTGTGGCCGCCTTCGTGACCGACAAGACGCCATCCAAGGGGACCGCATGACCGACGCCATCATCGACTACGACGCCATCGACTTCTTCCGTGGTGACGAGCTGGTCAACGACCCGTACCCGTACTTCGACTGGCTGCGAGCCCAATGCCCGGTACGCCGCGAACCTCAGCAGGGCGTCTACATGGTCACCGGGTACGACGAGGCGTGCGCCGTGTACACGGACACCGACACCTTCTCCTCGTGCAACTCGGTGACGGGGCCGTTCCCAGGGTTTCCCGTTCCGCTGGACGGCGACAGTGACGTGAGCGAGCTGATCGACCAGCACCGCGACGAACTGCCGTTCAGCGACCAACTGACCACGATGGATCCGCCCGTCCACCGCGATCACCGCCACCTGGTCATGCGCCAGCTCACCCCCAAGCGGCTGAAGGAGAACGAGGAGTTCGTCTGGCGACTCGCCGACCGGCAGATCGACGAGTTCCTCGACCGAGGCGAGTGCGAGTACATCGGCGACTACTGCAACCCCTTCACACTGTTCGTCATCGCCGACCTCCTGGGCGTTCCCGAGGCGGAGCACGATGAGTTCCGGGCCGCCCTGGCCCGTCGGCCCGACAGCAGCGCCGTCGGCAGCACCAAGGACGAGATGGCCCACAGCCCGCTGGAGTGGCTGTACGACCGGTTCAGCCGATACATCGAGGACCGCCGCCACCAGCCGCGCCATGACGTACTCACCGCCTTGGCCACCACGACCTTCCCCAACGGCGAATTGCCCGAGGTCATCGACGTGGTCCGGGTCGCCGCCAACGTCTTCGCCGCCGGGCAGGAGACCACGGTTCGGCTGCTCGGTACCGCTCTCCAGCACATCGGTGAGCATCCGGAGCTGCAGCAGACGCTGCGGGACCGTCGTGAGCTCATCCCCAACTTCGTGGAGGAGACGCTCCGGTTCGAGGCACCGGTGAAGGGCGACTTCCGGCTGGCCAGGCGCCCGACCACGGTCGCCGGTGTCGACATTCCCGCCGGATCCACGCTGATGGTGCTCAACGGCGCAGCGAACCGCGATCCCCGCCACTTCCAGGACCCGACCGAGTTCCGGGTCGACCGGGCCGAGGCTCGCGAGCACCTCGCCTTCGGGCGCGGGGTCCACAGCTGCCCGGGAGGGTCGCTCGCCCGCATGGAGGCGAGGGTCAGCATCCAGCGGCTCCTCGACCGCACGGCGAGCATCGGCATCGCCGAGGCACACCACGGCCCGCCTGACGCCCGCCGCTACCAGTACATGCCGACCTACATCCTCCGCGGTCTGACCCGGCTGCACCTCGAGTTCACGCCCGCCGCGACGCGGGCAAGCTGATGGTGGCGACCGTCAGCCTCGCCCGGTCGGCCGACACACCGTCCGGGCGGCGGCCCGGCCACCGAACCAGTCGTAGGAGGAGCTAACCATGCCGTCCGATCGTCACCCCCCCCGATTCCCGACATTCGAGAACGTCGAGGACGAGCGCCGGCACCGCAAGCAACGGCTCGCCGCCGCCTTCCGGCTGTTCGGACACTTCGGATTCGATGAAGGGGTCGCCGGCCACATCACAGCAAGGGACCCGGAACTGCTCGACCATTTCTGGGTCAACCCGCTCGGAATGAACTTCAAGCTCATCCGGGCCAAGGACCTCATCCTGGTGAACGACCGCGGCGAGGTGGTCGAAGGCGACTGGCCGGTCAACGCAGCGGCTTTCGCCATCCACTCGCAGGTCCATGCCGCTCGCCCGGACGTCGTCGCGGCCGCGCACGCGCATTCCGTGCACGGTAAGGCGTGGTCGTCGCTGCGCCGTCCGCTCGACCCGTTGACACAGGATGCCTGCGCGTTCTACGGCGACCATGCGGTTTTCGACGACTACACGGGCGTCGTACTCGACGTCGAGGAGGGCAAGCGCATCGCCCACGCCCTCGGCCGGTACAAGGCGGTGATCCTCTCGAACCACGGCCTGTTGACCGTCGGGCAGACGTCGGTCGACGAGGCGGCGTGGTGGTTCATCACGATGGAGCGCACCTGCCAGGCTCAGTTGCTGGCTGAGGCGGCCGGTGCACCGGTGCTCATCGATGCCGACCGGGCGGCGGAGACAGCGCCCCAGGTCGGACCGCCGATGGCGGGATGGCGGGCGTTCCAGCCGCTCTACGAGTGGATCGTCACGATCCAGCCCGACCTGCTCGACGAGTGAGCCCGCCTGCTGTGACGTGTGGGCTGTGTACCGATGGTGTGGGGCCCGAAAGAGGAGGTTTTGGATGATCGTCGTCGTCGTCAAGCAACCGGTGCGGGCCAAGTACGCGGATGACTGGCCATCCCTCGTCGAGGAGTTCACGACGGCCACACGGGCAGAGCCCGGGAACATCTCGTTCGATTGGTACCGGAGCGCCGAGGACCCGAATCTGTGGATCCTGATCGAGGTCTTCCGTGACCGCGAGTCGGGTGATGCCCATGTGGAGTCGGCGCACTTCAAGGCGGCGATGGAGCAGATGCCCCGCCTGCTCGCCGCCGCCCCGGAGATCATCAACGTCGAGGTTCCCGGCGACAGCTGGTCGCAGATGAGCTGACCACCGGCTCGGGCCGACGTCACTCGACGCGGGCGGCGGGCGGTACTCGTGGCTCAGATCGCTCGCCCGACCGTGAAATCCGGGTGCCCGCCGCAGGTGTCGGGGGCCTTCAGGCGGTGCAGCCGACCCGCCGCCCAGGACAGGATCAGCCGAACTGACCGAAACGGGATCTGACCATGGGTGGCCCCGGTGTAGCGCACGTAGTCGACGCGGTCCCCCGCGGGGCAGGCCGTCCGGGACACGAACAGGTCGGTCAGGGGGGCCGGGACCTGATTGTCGCCCGTACCCTGGACGATGAGCATCGGGGCCGTCGTCCGGACCCGGCCGGGATCGTTGAGGTGGGCCAGGGCAACCAGGGCAGGGGTGAGCGAGGCATCGCTCCGGAACTCGGTGCCCGGGGATCTGGCGGCCAGTGCGGCCACCAACCCGTTGTCACAGTGCCCGGTCACGATCTGCCGGGCGAACAGGGCGCCGGAATCCGTGAAGACGTCCGAGGCCGGAAGTTCGGGGTAGGTCTGGGACCAGGTCCAGCCGATCAGGGTGAAGTACGCCAGGTCGTCGGGCACATTGATCTGGCCGAGAACGGCGACGATGGTGGACAGACCGGTGGCCGGCGCCGCGGCCACCACTCCGATGACCTGGAGGGACGGGGCATAGCTCGGAGCCAGCTCCCCGGCGAAGAGGGCGGCCTGTCCTCCTTGCGAGTGTCCGTAGACCAGTACCGTCCGACTGACGCGGAGGTGGGGGAGTTGACGAGCGGCCCGGGCAGCGTCCAGCACTCCCCGCCCTTCGCTGTCTCCCACCAGGTAGGGGTGGATCCCCTCCGAGACGCCGAGACCCTGGTAGTCGGTGGCGGCGATCAGCCACCCGGCGTTCAGGTAGTCGGCGATGTCCGGTACCAGATAGGGACCTTCGCCCTCCATCCCGTTGAACAGCGACGGGGCACACTTGGTGGCGGCGCCCGTGGTCCCGTGCGCCCACGCCAGGATGGGATAGCCCCCGGGGGGAGCCCCCGCCGACGGCACGACTACGTAGCCGGAGACGGAAATGTCGCCACCCGCAATCGTCCTCGAATGGTAGAGGATCCGCCACACCCTGTCGCCGCGGGGGACGCCGGGCACACCGGTGACGATCTGGTCCCGGACGAGCGTCCCGGGTGGAGCAGGGGGTAAGGGCTCGGGAGGTCGGTAGAAGGAGGTGGGGCCGTGCGCCGTAGCGGACGCCGGGACGGCGGCGACACCCTGAGGGCGGGGCGATCCCGAGGCGGAGGCCGGAATGGCCGGCGAGCAGTCGACGACTCCGGCGATGACGACTGCGGCCAGCAGGGGAGCAACGGCCCGGCCCGCTCGTCGAAGGGCTGTCGGCACGACCACCTTCCTCGGATGATGATGGGCGACCGGAGCTTACGTCACTTGCAGCGGCGATCCTCGGGTATCCGAACGGCCGTGCGAGAAGACAGAAGGCGCTGCCGTCAGCAGGCCGGCATCGGCCCCGGCGGGCCGACGGTCGTCGACACGACCGACCATCACCCCCTGCCCGTCCCACCTCCACCCGCCGCCATCTCCCAGCGTGCGCCCGACCACTCCTGGTGGCAACCCGGCCCCACCGGACGCCGGCACCGCGTTCGGAAACGGTCTAATGGGCACCCTCGAGGACCATCTCTGCACCCGAGCCAGCGGGCGCTCAGCCCAGTCGACCGGTCCCCTCGTTGTCGCTTCCGAGATAGGCGCCGACCACCTCGGCCCGAATGTCCTCGGGGCTCCCGCTGCGGACCAGGTGGCCGTTGACCATGATCACCGCGTGGTCGGCGATGGACAGGGCGGTCTGCACGAACTGCTCCACCATGACGATCGTGAGGTGCTCAGCCTTCACCAACTGGTCGACCACCCCGTAGAGCTCCTCCACGATCAGCGGCGCCAGACCCATGGAGAGCTCGTCGAGAAAGAGGATCTGGGGGTCGGTGGTGAGGGCCCGGGCCATGGACAGCATGCGCTGCTCCCCACCTGACAGGGTGCCTGCCACCTGCTTGTGCCGGACCCCGAGAACGGGGAAGCGCTCGAAGGCCCGTTCCTCGATCGACGAGGCCTTCAGCCCCGGCCGGCGGAAGGTGTACATCAGGAGGTTCTCCCGTACGGTCAAGTTGGGAAAGATGGAGCGGCCCTCGGGGATCATGCAGACGCCGGCCCGGGCCAGCCGTTCCGAGGCGTTCCTCTCCATCGGTGCTCCGGAGAACTCGACCGTCCCGGCAGTGGGTGCCAGCTGTCCGGAGATCACCTTCAACAGCGTCGACTTTCCGGCGCCGTTCGGGCCGAGCAGGGCAAGGGCCCAGCCCTTGAACACATCCAGGGACACGCCGTGGAGCACTTCGATGCGGCCGTAGCCGGCCCGGATGTCTTTGACCGAGAGTGCGGGGCCCCCACCGGCCGGACCGGTCTCGGCGCGTGTGACGTCGGTGGGCTGGGTGTTCTTGATCCTGACGCCGGCGCGGCCCACGGCCCGCCCCTCCCGGTCGGCCGAGTCGATCTCGCCGCCGAGGTAGGCCTGCTGGACCAGGGGGTCACCGCGGACCGTCGCCGGGTCGCCCCGGGAGATGACCCGCCCGTTGTCGAGGACGTCGACTCGGGCACAGACCGACATGACCAGATCCATATCGTGTTCGACCAGCAGGACGCCCATACCGTCGGAGGCCAGTTGCAGCAGCACCTGGCCCAGGGCACGCGTCTCCGCGGCGTTCAAGCCGGAGCTCGGCTCATCGAGCAGGAGGACGTCCGGGGAGGTGGCCAGGGCCCGAGCCATCTCCACCAGGCGGGCCAGACCTGTGGGCAGGGAGTCGGTGGGCTCGTCGGCGATGGCCAGGAGCCCGACCCGCTCGAGCTGGACGGTTGCCTCCTCGGCCGGCGTGTGGCCGCGGGGGAGCCTGGCCCGCTGCACCTCGGCCGCCAGTTGAACGTTCTCCCGGGCCGTGAGCGTGCCGAACAGCTCGAGGCGTTGAAACGTCCGACCGAGACCAAGCCGGGAGCGTTCGTGCGGCTTGGTCCGAGTGACGTCGTGAGTCCCCAGGCGGACGGTCCCGGCGGTCGGTCGCTGCAGGCCGGCGATCACGTTGAACAGCGTGGTCTTTCCGGCGCCGTTGGGGCCGATCAACCCGTGGACCTCGCCGCCGGCCACATCCAGGTCCACGCCGTCCAGGGCCTGCAGGCCGCCGAACCGCACGGAGATCTCGCCGGCCACCAGGGCCGGGGGCGCCATGGTGGCGGGCCCGTCAGGCAACGGACGGTTCCTGGGTGGGCCCCAGAGGCACCGCCGAGTCCGGTATGCCGTGTTCGGGACCTGACCCGGGTCCGGCGGGTCTGCCGCCACGGGACCGGAGTCGATCGCCGAGGCGCTCATAGTACTGACCCAGCCGATACGGGTTGCGGCCCACGGCAATGATGCCCACCCCGAAGAGCACGTACGTGAATCCGGAGAAGGACGGCAGGTGTTGGCCGATCAGGGTGATCACGGCCAGGCTGATCCCGGCCTGGAGCGAAGCGCTCAGCATGGTCACGCCGGCCAGGACGACCGCGACGAAGAGCACCAGGCTGTTCACGAAGCCGAACTGGGTGACCGACACCGAGCGGGCCATGCCCCCGTAGAGGGCGCCCGCCAGTCCGGCCAGGCCCCCGGCGATCACGAAGACAGCGAGCTTCGTCGTGGTGATGTTCATGCCCACCGTGGCGCAGGCCACCTGACTGTCGCTCATGGCCACCATGCGCCGACCGAAGCTGCCCCGGCGCAGCATCCCCACCGCGACGATGCAGAGGGCCAGCACGATGGCCAGCAGGATGACGAACGACCGGTCGGAAGCGAAGGTGAGCCCGAAGATCTTTGGGCGGCCGACGGTGATCGACCCGCTGCTGACGACAGAGGGGTTGGTGAAGAAGATCTCGTCCATCAGGACGGCGAAGGCCAGGGTGAGGAGGGCCATGTACAGTCCGCGCAGCCGCAGGGCCGGGAGGGCCAGGACGCCCCCGGCCGCCGCGCAGAGCCCGACCGCGGCCAGCACGCCGAGGACCGAGCTTCCACCGGCCACCTTGGTCATCGCCCAGGCCCCGATGCCCATGAAGGTGAACTGGCACAGCCAGGCCTGGCCGCCGTAGCCGGAGAGGAGGACCAGGGAGAGGGCGGCGATGGACGTGGCCAGGGCCAGTCCCTCGGTGTAGAGGTTGGTCCCGGTGATCAGGTAGGAGACCACGGTGGCGGCGCCGATGAGCACGGCGCCGCCCACCAGCGTGGTCCGCAGGCTGGGTGTCCGCGGTGGCCGATGGCGGACCAGGCGGCCGGCGGTCAGGGTCCCCTGGGGCAGGAGGATCAGGGCCACGATGAGCAGGCCCATGGGCAGGGCGTTGGTGACGTCGTTCAGCGCGCTGCCGGGCACGTAGCCGATGGCCAGCGACCCGCCGATCCCGAGGATCATTGCGCCGAGGTAGGTCAGCGGCAGAGAGCGGAGGCGTCCGACGATGGCTGCGGCGTAACCGAAGATCACCAGTTCGGAGAGGATCTGGAGGCTCATCCCGGTGCCCGGGGCGATCAGGATCCCGGCCAGGCCGGCCAGCGTGAACCCGATGATCCAGGCCAGACCGGCGATCCGGCCCGACCGGGCCCCGGTCATCGAGGCCAGGACGGGATCGTCGACCACCGCCCGCATGGAGACGCCCATGCGTGTGCGCTTGAACAGCAGCCAGAGCGCGGCGGCCACCAGGACGGCGCAGCCCACGGTGATCAGTTGCTCGTAGGTCAGGTTGACGTTGAGGACGTCGACCTGGTCGCCGGCGAACCACTCGGGCAGGTTGCGGGTGGTCGACTGGTTCCAGATGGTGCCGGTGATGCCATAGAGGAGGAGGAACAGCCCGAGGGTCACCACGATCATGGTGTTCAGGGTGGCGCCGTACAGCGGGCGCATGAGCACCCGCTCGACCAGGAGGGCGAAGACCGGGGCCAAGACGACCAGGACGATGACCAGCGAGAGGACCGGGTTCCACCCCCAGCCCTGCCACAGCTGCCAGTAGACATAGGCCAGCAGCATCCCGACGGCACCGTGGGCGAAATTGAAGATCCCGGTGGCGGTGTAGGTGACGACCAGCCCACTGGCGGTGATGGCGTAGATCGATCCGGTGACGATCCCGATGACCAGGTACTGGACGAACTCACTCACGGTTGCTCGACTTTGTCTCGGGAGCCGGTGGTCCTAGCGGTTCACGCCCTTGTAGCTGGAGGGATAGAAGCCGCCCGGGTTGCACACGAAGCCGGACTTCGGGTCGGGGGGGATGCGCTTCCAGTTGCCGTTCTCGTACTCGGCCACCAGCCAGCACTGCCCGGGGATCTTCTTGGCCGGGTTCTGAGTGGAGATGAGGCCGTTGGCGTTGAACGAGGTGATCTTGTTCAACTGGGCCTCGAGCCCAGCCCGGGTCGGGTTGGGCCCTTCGGCTTTGAGGGCCTGCACGAACAGTTCGGCGTTGATCCAGGCGTCCAACGTGTAGAGGTCGAGCTGGGTCTGGGGGTCGACCTTCTTGGCCCACTTGTCGAAGGTGGCCACGGCCGGCACCACCTTGGCGTCCTGGCCCATGTAGAGGGCGTCCACGCCGGTGACCAGGGTGCCGTTGCCTGCCGATCCCGGTTTGAAATTCTCCTCGTAGGTATTGGAGCCACTGAGGAGGAGGGCGTTGAGGCCCTCTTGCTTCATCTCCTGGGCGATGTTGCTGATGTAGGCACCCTGCTGGGTGGGTTCGAAGACGATCTTCACCCCGGCGTTCTTCATCTTGATGATGTCGGGGAGGAAGGAGGTCTCCGTGTAGGTGGCATCACGGTCGTACACCCACTGGTAGCCGAGGCTCTGGCTCAGGTTCTTGAACACGTGCTCCGCGGTGATGGCCGTGGCCGCGGAGCTGGAGCCGATGACACCGACGTGTTTGATGTCCTGGGGGTACTTGGACTTGATCCACTTGAAGGGCCCGTCGATCTCCCCGTTGTTGACGAGGGGGACCGCCGAATACAGGTTGGGGTCGGCATAGTACGCCGGGGTGAGGACCTGGGTGACGACGGGTAGGTGGGCGGCGTCGACGGCCGGTTGCTCGGAGCCGTCGACGAGCGAGAAGCCCCCGACGATGGCAAAGTCCTTGGCGGCGATACTGCTGGCTTCGTTGGCCACCGTGCCCGATGAGAAGGCGCTGTCCCGGCCGTCGAGAACGAGTTTGCGGCCGTTCACTCCTCCTTGGGAGTTGATGTAGGCGAAGTAGGCCTCCGTACCGATCTTGGCCCCCTCGAAGAGTCCGGGGATGGGCGAGGAGATGTCGCTGATGGAACCGACCGTGATGGAGTTGGCGGTCACACCCGGATCCGACGTACCCGAGGCGCCGGCCGGGCTACCTCCCACTCCGACGGCGACCGCGGCCACCCCGATCAGCAGAGCGGCACCCCCCCAAACCATGCGCTTGCTCAACAAGTTGACTCCCCCTTTGTGTCCCCTGTGCAGGACGTGTCCGTCACCGGCTGGTGATGGACCACCTCCCCCTTGCTGGACATCAAATCACAGGTGGTTCGCCTATGCGAGGGAATCACGACCGGAACCCTGTCGGGCCCGGTCACTGGCCGGCCCACCGGTTCCGGGTGGTGCCTCTCGCTGACGAGAGGGCGAGAGTCGCCGGGCTCGATCCATCAGGCTCCCGTGTGCACCGGGCGGGCATCGGCGTGGTGCTGGAACGTGGTGCGGTACGCCTGCGGACTCGTGTGGACCGTCCGACCAAAGTGCTTCCGCAGGTTGGCTGCCGTCGAGAACCCACTCCGCACCGCGACAGTCTCGATCGAGAGATCACTGACTTCGAGGAGTCGTTGAGCCAGCTTGACCCGCTGGGCTTGCAGCCACCGGTGTGGCGTGGTCCCGGTGGCCGCCTGGAACTGGCGCGCAAAGGTCCGGGGGCTCATGGCGCTGCGCAGGGCAAGCTCGTCGATGGTGAGCGGGTCGTCGAGATGGTCCTGCATCCAGGCAACCGTCTGGGTGAGCAGGTCGGAGGCGTCCAAGGTCGGCAATGGCTTGTCGATGTACTGGGCCTGGCCACCGTCGCGCTGTGGCGGCACGACCAGCTGACGGGCAAGTTGGGTAGCCACCTCGCTTCCATAGTCCTGACGGACGACATGGAGGCACAGATCGATACTTGCGGCACTGCCGGCTCCGGTGAGGATGTCGCCCTCGTCGACATAGAGCACGTCAGGGTCGACCGACAGGCGCGGAAAGCGCCGGGCCAGTTCGTCGCACTCTGTCCAGTGGGCGGCAGCTCGCCGCCCGTCGAGCAAGCCGGCTTCGGCCAGCACGAAGGCGCCGCCGCAGAGCGACAGGATCCGACATCCTCGAGCGTGGGCGCGTCGCAGCTCATGAAACACACGGTCCGGTATCTCATCGGGTCGGTAGGTCGGAGCCACGATCACCGTGTCGACCCGGGAGAGCATGTCGAGCCCGTGGGGCACCATGATCTGGAATCCGCTGTCCGAGGTCAGCGGGCCCGAGTTCTCTCCACAGATGAAGAGCCGGTACCAGGGATCGCCGGGTGCCACCCATCGATCGTCACCGAAGATCTCGCAGGCCACCCCCAGTTCGAAAGCGGTGAATCCCTCGTACAGGACGAAGCCGACGTCGTGACGCTGGCGCCGGTGGTCGGAACGGCATCCGGGGGCGGGCGGGGCGGAACCATGGCCGCCGTCGGATTTGGCAGTTTCGTCGCGCACTATGTCAATCTTGCCACTTTCCGGGAGGAGGCGTGTACCTCCACGATGGAGACATGGCAACCTCCGGATTTCTCCGACACGTGGCGAGCGGCCCGACCGGCCACTTGTCACCCGGTCAGCGCCGAGAGCGTCGCGAGCTGCTCAGGACCAGACGGGCGCAGGCGGATGAGTCGGCCAAGGGACCCGCCACCTTGCTGGTCTACAGGGACCAGTTCCCCCACCAGTTGACCGGCCGTTCGAACCGCCGTTGGTGGCGGGTGATCTCGCAACTGCTCGCGCCCTTGCTCGATCACCAGCTCGCCGAGGGACGGTCGCCCGAATCGCGAGTGCTCCTGGCCGCCCGGGCCCACGTGCTGGTGTCTCCGGCCAAGCGCCAGGCCCTGGCCTGGCATTGGGACGACCTGATGGACCGGGCTCGGACGCCTCCGGTGGTCCGCGGCCCGAGGGTCCCGATCAACCGCGGCGCCATCCGGGCCAGCGAGCACGAGATCGGCACGATGCTCGATGCGCTCGTGGCGCCGGTTCCGACGCCAGCCCGTGGCGTGGCCATGGTCAGCTGGCTACTGACCGACGGGGCGGGGCCGGTGTACAACACGCAGACCTCGAGTGCACTCCGAGAGGAAATCCTGGAGGCGACCGCGCTGCTGGGTCCGGGTACCACCTGAACCGGGCTGCCTTGTCGCCTCCGCCCGGCCGGACGGGACCGGCGAGCCGGCCTACTCGAAGTCCGGATCCCGGAGGTCGTAGAACGTCGGATCACCGTCGATGAGCGTGGCGAGCTGTCCATCGAGGTCGCTTCCGGCCATGACCTGTTCGTTCTTGCGTGCCTCTGTCTCCGAGACGAAGTAGGCGGCCTGGGTGAACCCTCCGTCGCCGTGCCAGGCGACGACGGCACCGATGAGGTCGGGACGGGCCTTCCGCAGGACAGGCTCCAGACTCCGCAGTCGCAGGCGCATCTCCTCCTGGTTCTTGGCCCGGCCCTGGATGACCTGGACGAAGCCGGATCGATCCGAGCCGCCGTCCAGCAGGCTGTCGACCTCGGGGCAGTCATGGAACGAGACCTCGGTCTCGAATGCCTTCGATGTCGCTTCGAACCATGAGCCCTGTTCGGGCAGGTCATTGTCCACGGCCGCCGCAGCTGCCGACTTGAAGCGCGCCAGGGTGATCATGTAGCCCTCTGCCGTCACTCCCGAGGTGAATCCCAAGAAGCCCGTCGTCTTGGGCCGGATCTCGCGGCGCCAGGTGTCGACCTGGCGCGACCACAGGTCGGCGTCGCTCAGTGGGGCCTGAAACACTTGGATGAACACGATAATTCCTCCTCTTCCGTTGTGGGGGCTCTCCCCTTGTCTCGGACTTGCGCCGGAGGGGACTCCGGCCGGGACTAGTGGCGGATCTCGAAGATCCGGTTCAGCGGCGTCTCGGTGGCTCGGCGGAACCGGCTGAACCCGGCCTCGCCCAGCAGCGCGCGCCATCGGTCGTCCGCCACCTGGTTGCCGAGGGCACAGCCACCCGCCTGTGCTTGCGCGGCCGGAGTACAGATGCCGACGGAAGCCGAGTAGTAGATACGGCTCACCGGGTTCGCATTGTCCTCGAGCGGGCCGGCGACTGACGGTTCGACCAGCATCCACGTGCCCTCCGCGGCCAGGGACTCGCAGATGTGGCGGGCGGCGCCCGAAGGATCCCCCATGTCGTGGAGCGCGTCGAAGACGCACACGAGGTCGTAGTCACTGCCGGGAAAGTCCTGGGCCGAGGCGACCTGAAAACGGACCCGATCAGCCAACCCGGCGTCCGAGGCGCGCCGGCGGGCCTGGGTGATCGACTGGTTGTGGTTGTCGAATCCGACGATCTCGGCATCCGGGTACTCCCTGGCCAGCACAATGGTCGACGCCCCGTGGCCGCATCCGACGTCCGCAACGGAAGCTCCGCCGGCCCGGAGTCGCGCCTCGACCCCCTCCAGGGTGGGGATCCACTCGGCAACCAGGTTGCCCAGATACCCGGGTCTGAAGAGGCGTTCGACACCGTGGAAGAGATCGCCGTCATGATCTTGCCAGTCGACGCCCGCCCCGCTGGCGAAGGCCAGGCGAACCTTCTCTTCGTCCTTGTACATCGACGCGGCCAGGGTCATGGCGCCGGCGAGGAAAACCGGGGTCGACTCGTCGGCCAGCACCGCCGTCTGCTCGTCGTCCATCGAGAACTGGCCAGAGGCGGGGTCGTACTGGCAATAGCCGCTCACGAATTGGGCATTGCACCACTCCTCGACCAGTCGCCGGTCATAGCCGGTGGCGGCCGCCAGCTGTCCCCCGGTCAGGGGACCCTTGGCGGCGAGGGCCTTGTAGAGCCCGAGCTTGTCGCCGACCACGACCGTGGCACCGTGCATTGCCGCGCCGACGTCGGTGACCAACTGGTTGATCAACTCGCTGGGCGACTCTTCGTCCACGGGCATCGGCGGCCCTTCCCTTCTCCGGGGAGGTGGCCATCACCACCTCTCAACCGAAAGGGCGCGACTTTCAACGTCGCGACGCGACCTCGAGGGTCGCGGCTCGAGCCGGTCAGAGAATCCAGGTCACGGGATCCGGCGGGTCATAGGCACAGAACGCGCCGGTTCGGACCGTCCGGCGCAGATGTCGTCCGAGCGGGGGATTCTCCGCTTCGATCCGGACCAGCGCCTCCTGGACCCGCTTGCGGACCGCCTTCCGGGCCCGCTCCGGCCAGTCGTCTGCGAGCCGCGACCGACCGCCGAGCCCCAGGTCCACGCTCAGGCGGGTGACCAGGGCGTCGTATGCGGCATGAGCCGTGGCCGCCCGTCCGAGATCGTGCATGGCGTCGGCCTCGTCGGCCTCCTGGGCCAATTCGGACAGCTGCGAGCGGTACTCGCCCATCGCCCGCTCGTCGACCAGCGGCTCGCCGACGGGCCGATCACCCATCTCGGTGGCCGTTCCCACCAGTTCGACGACATGGACCTCACGGCCCGGGTGGGCCAGCAGCATTGCGATATCGCTCAGGCCCTTGCTGGCGCGCAGGCGTGCCGCCTGACCCCCGAAGCCAACCAGCCAGGTGTCACCCTCGCGGCGGAACACACCGGTCACGCGTCGGGTTTCCACCAATCCCGCCGAGTCCGGAGCGGATCCCCCCGATGCCACCGCGAACAGCTGCCAAGGTTCGGGCGCCCCGGCCACGAGGTACTCACCCGCCTCGGTGCACACGAATTCCGATCCGGCCACCAGATCCGCCAGGGTCCGCGAGATCAACACGTCACCGGAGGCGGCGAGCGATCCCATCGATTCGATGCGGTCGACGGCTACGCCGCTGACATCGGTTCCGCGTCGTTTGACCTCGCCGATGTGCGCCACGATCCGAACGTCGATCTGCATCCTGGCCATCGTGTCCCGGAGGGCCAGGGCGCAGCCGATGGCTCGGCTCGGACCGTCGAAGGTGGCGAGGCAGGCGTTGCCGACCGGAGCGACCACCTCGCCGCCGTAGTCGTCGACGAGCCGGCCGATGGCGGTGTCCCGGGCCGCCGGGGCGAGGGGGTTGTCGGTGGCGATGCGCACCAGGGTGGCGAGCACCCGGTCCCCGGGCGGGCGCACCGGCACCCCGGTCAGGAATTCCTCCACGCGGTCCACAATCGCGTCCTGGTCCCCCACGTAGGGGTGGTAGTCGATTCCCTCGAGCTCCTCGTACTTCGCCCCGGCGATATGTCTGGCCAGGAACTTGCTCCCCTCCACGTGGGCGACGAACTCACCCCCTCGATAGAGGATCAGCGTGGGTACCCGAACGGACGGCAAGATCGGCCGGACGTCCAGCTCTGCGTTCAGTCGCTGGATGGCCACGGCCGCCCCGGGACTGGCGGACTGCCGCTCGTAGCGACCCCACCAACTGCGGAAGGCCTCGTCGTCGCGCACACTGGGCGAGAAGACGTCGATGAGCGCGCATCTCCCCCACTCCGCTTCCATCATCTCCATCCCGACCTCGAACACACTCGCATCGACGCCCGAGTCGTAGTCGTCTCCGTTGAGGGCTTTGGCGTAGGAGCCGTAGAGTATGAGGGAGGAGACCCGCTCGGGATAGGTCGCCGCGAACAGCAGAGCCATCGGGCCCCCTTCGGACGAGCCGAAGATGGCGGCCCGTTCGGACCCGGCGGCGTCCATGACGGCCCGGACGTCATCCATCCGCTCCTCGAGGGTGGCCGCATCGGTCACGCGGTCGGAAAGGCCCGTTCCGCGCTTGTCGAAGAGGATGAGCCGGGAGAAGGTCGCCAACCGTGTCAGGAACCGGGCGAACGGCGGCCATTCCCACCCGACCTCGAGATTCGAGACGGGGGAGGGCGAGAAGACCAGGTCGATTGGGCCGTGGCCCACTACCTGATAGGCGATGTGGACATCGCCGCTTCGGGCATAGTTCGTCTCGGCACCGGTCGGCACCTACCCAGTCTGCCCCCCGACGTTCGGTCACGCTGGGGCGGCAGCCCGGGCCGGCCGGTCCGATGGGCACTGGCCTGACCGATGGTGCTCGCTCGGGACTGACTCACTTCCATCTCCAATCGTCAGCTTGCTACTGTGCGGTGATGCCTCCCCGGTGGCCCGCCGTGTCCTATGGCGAGTGGAGCGACACCTGCGACACGCTCCACGCGCACACGCAGCTCCTCGGGAAACTGGCGGTGGCCCTGGCACCGGCCGAGCCGCAACTCCAGCACGCTGCGCTTCGCCTGACCGCCAGGGGATGGGAGACTGCTCCGCTTCCCGCTCCGGACGCATCGGGGACGTTTGTGGTCGTGCTCGACCTGCGACTTCACGAAGCGGTCGTCGAAACCAGTAGCGGCCGGACCGGACGCATCTCGCTCATGCCCGATCGCTCCGTCGGCGACGTCACCCGGGAAGTCTTGGCCAGCCTCGCTGACCTGGTCGGGCCGGTCGACATCAATCCACAGCCCCAGGAGGTCCCTTGGACCGTGCCGCTCGACGCCGACGAGGAACACGCGCGCTACGACCCCGCCTCCGTCGCCTCGTACTTCACCGCCGCCACTGAGGCGTCGCTGGTGCTTGCCTCGTTCCGGGCTCCCTATCGGGGACGCTCAACTCCGGTGAACGCATGGTGGGGCTCCTTTGATCTCGCGGTGAGCCTGTTCTCGGGCCTTCCGGCCGCTCCGCCGTCCGATGACTTCATCATGCGCAACGCCATGGATGCCCAGGAGGTGGCGGTCGGCTGGTGGCCGGGCGACCGGAGCTATTCCGGGGCGGCGTTCTACGCCTATGCCCATCCCGCACCGCCGGGATTCTCCGATGCGACGCTCGCTCCGGGCGCCGCCCACTGGGATGCCGCGCTCGGCGAATACGTCCTCGACTGGAGCGACGTCGTCGACACCGCCGACCCCCGGGCGACGGCACTGGAGTTCGCTCATACTGCGTTCCTCCATGCGTGTGCCGTCTGCGGGTGGGACCCGGCACTGCCGGCCAGCACCGAGGGGTCGCCGCCGCCTGTCAGCTAGGGACTGGAGGCCCCGGTCGGATGGCCGGAGGGCGCTCGGCCCGGCGCTCCGCGCCGAGTGGGCCGGCGCTGATCCGTCCTTGACCGGGAATGGCCGCTATGGGAGATTCGGTCGCCGTCGGTGAGGGCGTGCGTCCGCGAGGAGAGTCACGGGGGACCCCAACGTGCCCGAGGATGAACGACGCGAGGGTGCGGGAGGCACCTCCGCCCCGCCACCGGCCAGGCACGGCCGGTCGACCCCCTACCGCGTGCCTTTCCTCTTGTTGGGAGTGGCCGTGGCCGCCGGCGTGGCGGCAAAGCTGATCCTTCCGAACGGCGGCTCGGTCGCTGTGCAGGGCGCCCTCCAGCGGATCACGGTCGAGGGGCCGGTGACACCGACGGCGCTCGACATCAGGGAGCAAGCGGCCGGCGGTGGCGGGGTGATCTTGTCGGTGAGCCTCCGTCGGCCCGGCCCATCGTCGATGGTGGAGCGCGAACGCCTGATCGTGGCACTGCCCTCGGACTCGTCGGGACCGGCGCCGTGCCCTCCGCAGGCGAACTCGTGCGTGACACTCAACGGGGCCCGCACCGCCTACTTCAGGTTTCCGAGCCAGCCATGGGTGCCCAAGGAGCACTCACTGGAGTCCTTCTATTTCGCCGTCTCGGACACGGTGACGCTTCCCGGGGTCTCGCCGAACCTGCAGCAGGACGCCGAGCACATTGCGGCCTCGCTCCCACCGGTGTCCGTCCTCGCGACCCCTCCTGGTCAACCGACGCAACAGGTGTACAGCGATCCCCTGCCGGTCGACTTCGGCGAGCAGGCGACCACCGGGGAGTCCTACGCCTGGTCGGAGGGCGTGTCCGCCCCGGTCGACGTGGGTGGATGGGAGACCTGGGACTACCTCTCCGCATCGAGCGCGTTGAGTGCGCTCAATCCCGTGCTCGACTCCGGCACCGACCTCACCGTGCAGAACCGGGACAACACCCGGACGTTCCTCGCCGGCGCACTACTGGGCATTGCCGGGGGGGCACTGGTCGCAGCCATCCCCGAGGTGGCCAGGGCCAGGCACGAGTCGGACCGATAGACCGCCATTGGTCCGGGCCTCGGCCCGGCCGGAACCGGGTCCGGTCCGCCGGCTCCGGCGGTCTACGGCATGTCGCCCGGCGTCACCTGCTTCCTCCGGAGCGGGGGAAGCATCAGCAGGAGGCCGAGCCCGATCAACCCCGAGCCCAGCACCCCCAGTGCGACTGCCGGGACCCCGGTGAACGGCAATTGACCCGATCCGACGCCGGCCGCCCGGTCGGCTGGCGTGGCCCCCCCGGGGAGCGGACTCGACGCCGCCCGAGCCGGGCGGGCGCTGAACGCTTCGCCCCCCAGCACCACCGCGTCGTACACACAGCTGTTCCCGTCCCGGTCGCTCAGGGACCCATCTGGGCAGATCGTGTGGTTCCAGATGGTGGACGTGAACGACGTCCCGTCGGTACTGGCACCCACCAGGTCGGCGCCGGTCAGCCGCGCCGAGTCCAGGATGGTCTGGGACAGCTCGACACCCCGAAGGTCGGCGTGGGAGAGAATCGCACCGGTCAGATCGGCACCGGTCAGATCGGCACCGGTCAGATCGGCACCGGACAGATCGGCACCGGACAGATCGGCGCCCCGGAGCTCCGCCTTGGCCAGGACGGCGTAGGCGAGGTCGGCCCCAGCGAGATGGACACCGGCCAGAACGGCGGAGGGACAAGTCGTCGGGGACTGCGGGGTGGGCTGGGCCACGATCGCACAGTGTCCCACCATGCGGGCGGGGGCCATCGGGGCGCCCACGGCGGTTGCTGCGCCACCGATGGACGCCGCGGAGGCGGCGGACGCCACCAACACCACCGCCAACACCACGCCTCGAGTCCGCACTCCCCGACCTCCCGAGCCCTCGTGACGGCCATGTTCGCACACTCGCCAGTCCGATGACGGAGTGCCGTCGCAGGGTGTCCGGCGAACGTCGGTGGAGGCCGCAGATGACCGGGCCGATCCGGGGGCCCGCGGGCCGGTTGCGCGCATCGCATCGGGTCTCCGCTCCCACGACAATAGGCGTTGCTTCGCGGTAGGATCCGGAGCCGGCTCGAAAGCCGGCGGAGGCCGAGGGTGCAACGACAGGAGTTGGAGACCAGGATCGGGCGGTTGGAGGACGACCCTCCCATTCCGCTCCACTCCGTCGACCTGAGCGTGTGCAACCCTGGACCGCTCCGAGAGGGACTGGCGGAGATCTTCGCCTACATCGCCGCGGTGGAGAGCGCCGTCACCCGCAACGTCGCCGATATCACCACACTCCTCCCCGACCTCGGCGACCAGGATCACCGCTTCCTCGCCGCCTGGTCCGCCCACGAGCTGGCCCATGCCGCCATCTTCGAGGCCCTCCGGTCCGAGGTGGGCCTTCGCCCCCCCGTCGTCCGGGCGGAGGCGATCCAGCCCGACAAGCCTGGGGCGACCGCGCCGCGCTCCTCGTTTCGTCTGTTCGGCCTCCTGTCGAGAAGTCGCTGGCTCCAGGACGTCTTCAAGCTGATCTACCTGTCCCGCGGGGCCATGCACGAGCACATGACCTATGACTGCTATCGCCACCTCGGAGCTCAGTTCGCCGCCCTCGGCGAAGGCGCCTTGGTCCGCACGGTGACCGAGCCCATCCGTCGCCAGGAGGCAGCACACCTCGGGTACTACCGACTGGCCGCGGCGACCCAGCGAACCGGCCTCAGTTCGGCGCAGGTCCAGCTGGCCCGCCGGATCACGGTGCTCACCTACGAGCCGGTGGGAGCCGGTGAGTGCGGAAAGGGATCCGCCGGTCGTGTGTTCGCGGGACTCGCCGGCGACCACATGGACCAGGTCCTCGATGCCGTGGAGGCCGTGGCCGGCGAGTTGCTCGGTGACGGCGTCCGGCCGTTGCCCCATTTCGTCCACGCGGCCATGGACAACTGTCTGCGCCGGTCGGCAGGGACGGGCTCCGGCAACCTCGCAGGCGCCCGATGGCGGTGATCCCCTCGTGCCGCGGCTGCTCCGAGCCGCTTCCGGACGGCGCCCGGTTCTGTCCTGCCTGTGGCCGGTCGGTGACCCCCGGGGAGGGGTCGACGGTCCTGGACGACTCGATCGGGATCGAATTCAGCAAGGAACTCCGCCACATCACGGTTGTCTTCTGCGATCTCGTGGGGTCGACCGAACTGTCCTCCTCGATGGACGCCGAGGAGTACAGCGAGCTGATCCATGCCTATCAACAGAAGGCAGTGGCCATCGTGCGGGCATTCGGTGGCGACGTCGAGGGCTACAGCGGAGACGGCATCCTGTTCCGTTTCGGGTGGCCGCAGGCCCACGATGACGATGCCATCCACGCGCTGACGGCCGCCCTCGACATCGTGGACGCCATCGCGCAGCTCGACGAGGAGCAGCGGCTCGCCCTCCGTGTGGGCGTCCACAGCGGCGAGGCGGTCGTCGGTCTGCTCGGTGGTGCCGACCGGCGAGCCACCATGGCGGTGGGCGAGACGCTCAACGTGTCGGCCCGCCTCCAGGGGGCCGCCCAGCCGGGCACGGTGGTGGCCAGCCAGGCCACCATCGCCCTGGTCGAGGGGAGGTTCGACGTGGCGCCACTCGGACCGCTCCGGCTGCGAGGCGTCCCCCAGCCGGTCGACGCCTATCGCGTCCTGGGACGGACCGGCGCCCGCTCGCGGATCGAAGTGACCGCCAACCGGCGGAGCCAACTGGTCGGGCGAGCGGCCGAGCTCACCGTACTGCGCCAGCTCTGGGACCAGGCCAAGGTCGGGAAGGGTGCCGCGGTGCTGATCACCGGCGAGCCGGGGGTGGGCAAGTCCCGGTTGGCCCTCCAGCTCAAGGACCTGTTGGGCGGAGACCTCCACCGCTGGGTGGAGACGTCGTGCGCGTCGTACACCCGGATGAGCGTCCTGCGGCCGGTGGTGGACCTGGTCGAAGATGCTCTGTCCCTCCGGACCGTGGCCGACGCTGAGGTTCGGGCCACCCGCATCCGTGCCAGCCTCGACCAGGCCGGCGTCGAGTTCCCCGACGGCACCGAGCTCATCGCCGGGCTCCTCGGCACGCCGAACGCGACGACCGTGGCGCTGAGCAGCGAGCTCCGACTCGACCTGACCGTCGAGGTCGGGGTGACGTGGCTGATCGCCCTGAGCCACCACCGACCGCTGGTGCTGCTCATCGAGGACCTCCACTGGTGCGATCCGACCACGTTGGATGCACTAGGGCGGCTGCTCGATCGGGTCCCCGGGGCTCCCATCCTCGTACTCATGACGGCACGTCCCGAATTCGAGGCACCCTGGGACTGTCCGGACGTCCTCACGCCACTCCCGCTGCCACCCCTCATGGACGACGAGGTACGAACCCTGATCGCCACCATCGGTGTCGGCCGGGCCCTGCCCGATCAGGTGGTGGAGCAGATCGTGGCCTCGGCCGGGGGCATCCCGCTCTACGTCGAGGAGGTGGGCCGGACGGTGCTCGATTCGGGCCGGCTGGAGGGCGGTCGGGACACGTGGGATCTGACCACTCCCCCCATCGACCTGGAGATCCCGCGCACCCTCCAGGGGTCCCTCCTGGCCCGCCTCGACGGACTGGGTGCGGCGAAGTCGGTCGCCCAAGTAGCCGCCGTGCTGGGCCGGTCGTTCACGCTGGACCTCCTGGCCACGGTCTCGGGCATGGACCCCGACCAGCTGACCCGGCTCCTCAACCGGGTGGTGGACAGTGGCATCCTCCTCCACGACGGACCGCCCGGCGAGGGTGAGTACCTCTTCAAACACATCCTGGTCCAGGAGGTCGCCTATGAGTCGCTCCTCCGCCGGACCCGACGGAGGATCCACGAGAAGGTGGGCCGTATCCTCGACGCCGAGATCGCCGCCGGGACGACGACGGCGCCCGAGCTGGTGGCCCGGCACTACGAGGCGGCCGGCCTGCTGGTGGAGTCGGTGGCCCACTACCAATTGGCAGCGACGCTGGCGGCCGAGCGATCGGGGCATCGCGAGGCGATCGCCTTCCTCCGTCAGGGAATCGACCTGTCCCGACAGCTGCCCGACAGCACGGTGGCCAGGGAGCTGGAGGTCGAGATGCAGCTCGCCCTGGGTTCGTCGATCGCCACCCGGAGCTACTCCGACCCGGAGCTGGCCCTTGCCTACGACCGGGCCCGCGAACTATGCGAGCTCCTCGGCAACGACACCCGGGTGGGCCAGACCCTCGGCGGGCTGTCCATCTTCTACATCAACCGTGGGGAGATCGCCGCCGGCGCGACCCTCGCCGAGCGGGTCCTGACCATTGCCGAGGCCGAGGACGACGACCTGCTCGAAGTGTTGGGCGCGGTCCAGCTGAGCTTGGCCCGGGGCTGGCAAGGGCGGGCCACCGAGTCGCTCGAGCTGGCCGAGCGGGCCCTCGCCGCCTACCGTCCCGAGCGCCATCAGGTGCTGGGCCATCGGTTCGGAACGGATCAAGGCGTGGCCGCCCATGTGTTCGCCGGGTGGGGACACCTCATGTTGGGCCACCTCGACCGGGGGATCACGCATCTCGTCGAAGCCGTCGATCTGGCGGAGAAACTCGGCCGGCCCTTCAACAGGGTCTATGCCCTGGCCTTTCTGGCCATGGGGCACTGGGAGCGCGGGGAGACCGCCGAGACCCTTCGCTTCGCCGAAGAGGCCCGTCACCTGGCCCAGGAACAGGGCTTCACCTTCTGGGCGGGACTCAGCGGCGTGTGGGAGTCGGCCGAGCGGGTCGTCAGCCTCGGGGACCACGGTGCCCTGGAGGCAGTGATCCAGGCCGGGCTGGTGGCCGGCGAGACCGGCAACCGAGGCGGGAGCACACCGGTCCTGGCCCGAGCAGCCGAGGCGGCGCACGCCGCCGGCGATCGCTCCACGACTCAAGGAATCCTGGACATGGCGCTGTCGGTGTCGACGGAGACCGACCAGCCCTGGTGGGACTCGTCCCTCCTCCGACAGCAGGCCGAGCTCCGCTTCGCCGAGGTCGCTTCGGGCACCGCAGAGGACCTGGCGGACCCGACGCACCCGTGGTCCGCGGCGGCGACGGCGTGGCTCGCGTCCCTCGATCTCGCCGACCGGTTCGGCTTTCCGGTCCACGGGGCCCGCGCCGCTTCCGGCTACGCCGGCCTGCTCCAGCGGGTCGGGCGGGCCGACGAGGCTCGCCGACTCCTCGACGACTGGTACGGGCGCTGCACCGAGGGGCTCGACACGCCGGTACTCACCTCGGTGCGGATCCGGTTGGAGACGCTGGGCGGCTGACGCGGCACCGGGAGGGCGCAGCCCCGAGGCCGCTCAGTCGAAGCCGAAGTCGGCGTACTGCTCGGCGATGACCGCCGTCGTGGCCTCGACCTCGGCAGCCAGCAGTCCGCGGTCCTCGCCCGCGTGGGCGGTACCCCCGAAGATCAACGTGTGGAAGTACCCGTCGTCTTCGAAGTAGGCCATGTGCAAGGTGGCATCGAGCCTGGTCGGGATGAAGCTCACGGGATGATCGGGGTGCGGGTCCGGATACCCGAATCCCTGCCGGAGCATGCCGTCGATGATCGTGTTGTGCACGAGTGGCTCGGCCCCCGGGGCATCGGACACGTAGCAACTGGCCACCTCGACGTCGAGCAGGTCGACCTGGCGCCATCGACGACCGGCGATGGTCACCAGGCCGCGGTCCACGGGGTCGGACGAGGCTGCCGTCACGTCGCAGTAGGGCTCGAGGGCCTGCTCGGGCACCCCGTAGTCCCAGTTGGAGAAGTAGTTCCAGTCCGACTTGCCCAATCTGTTCAAGTCCTCGATCGACGGCTGCGAATCGGCACCGTCTGCGGTACAGAACCCGAACGGACGGTCCCATGCCGGTTTGGCGCAGTCCAACTGGTAGTAGCCGAGGAAGACGTTGAACCAGCGTGAGTCGGGATTGCCGTAGCGCTGGTGGCCGTCGACCTCGAAGGCCCCGACACAGGCCACGGCGTTGAAGACGAACGGTGGGTAGGGCGCCGGGAACATGCGGGACTTGACCTTGCTCCCGACCTCGCACAGCATCCGGGGTTGCTCGTCCACGTGGATCCGCAAGATGGTCCCGGTACAGTTCTGACTGTCCCCGTAGACCGGATCCCGCACCGACGGCGGGTAGACGTCGGTGCGTCCGCCGATCTCCCCGACGGACGGGTCGAACCGGATGACCGACCGCTCGTTCCACTCGCGGTCCCGGACCCACGGAAGGCTGGGTCGTGGCCGACGGTCGAGCCCCACCTTCGAGACAATGGTTCCGGCAAACAGGTCACAGGAGATCGTCACCCCCAACCTGACCACCCCCAGGGACAGGGAGTGCGACCGCTCGCTCGACTCGGGCGCGAACCGGTGGTGCCAGAGTGTCCACCGGCGGTAGCGCACCGTCACCTCCACCGAGTCGAGTCCCGGATAGCTGTACTCGGCGGTCAGACCCCACCGGATGGGCAGGGTCACCGAATCGGCATCGGCTGGGGCCCTCGGCTCCCCTGGGGGCACGGTCCGGTCCTCCCGTCGCATGTCTTCGATCAGGTCACGTCACTCGGCTCGCCCACCGCGGGCTGTGCGAGGCGGGCGGTGGCGGCCAGGACGGTCCTCTGCAGGTGCTCCGCGACGTCGGTCGTCGCTTCGTCCCCCTGGTCCAGGCGGGCGAAGAAGTGGCCGCCGAACCGACGCGCGGCGTCCATGAAGACCTCCTGGGGGACCTCCACGTCGGGGTCGAAGTCATCCGGCTCGACCGGGTGGTCCGCAGCCCGGTAGAGATGGGCCAGCCCGTGGACCAGGTGGCGGCCCAACGAGCCGAGTGCCCTCCCCAGCGTGACCGGCACCCACGGGGCGACCGCCGGGACCAGGGCCTCCACCGAGGGCCACCCGGCGGGATCACGTGGCTCCTCGAGGGTGAACAGGTGCTCGAAGGTCCGCGCCGAACCGTCACGACGGGACAACGGCGCCTCCCCCAGGTCCCAGACCTTCCGCAGGGTGGCGATCAGCGAGGTGTGCCGGTACTCCTCGGTGGCCAGCGTCTGCTCGGGTATCCAGGGCGACACCATCACCCCCGGGACCCGGTAGCCGGAACGGTCGAAGGTGAACCCGAATTGGCCCTCGCTGTCGTCCGGAGGGTCGACAGCCGGGGGCGGGACGTGGTCGAAGGTACCGCCGGGCTCGTCCCAGCCGATGAACAGCGTCGTGTTCCAGACATTCGACGCCCCGTCGGTCGGGGCGTTCCTCACCGCTTCGTACAGACGGGCCAGGAATTGCTCCCCCGAGATGATGGACGAGCCCCGGTCGACCGGCAGGGCGACACCGTCGATGATCGCATCACCGAACGGCGGGTGGTAGTCGGCATGGCCGGCCAGCAGGTTGGGTTCGATGAGCGCCAGGTCGGGGAGCGTTCCGCTGCGGGCATCCCGCTCGAATTCGGCGAACGGCACGAACTTGTCGTCGAAGTGACGTTTGAGCCGGGGGGCATGGATGGCCCCGGTGACGGAGAGCGGACAGGGTTCGAGCACGTACACCTTCCACGTCCGCCCGTACTCCTCCAGCCGATCGAAGATGGTCTCGGCCTTGTTCTCGAAGTAGTAGCGCTTGGCCGGGCCGTTGACGACCAGGCCCGACGACGTGGCCGCCGTCCAGAACGAGCGGTTGGGGAACGTCTGGGAGGGCACCTCGCTGAACCAGTGGTCGAACACGGCAAAGCCCCGGGCCAGGGCGCTGAGCACCGGCACCTGGTCCGGGGTGTGGCCCTGCATGATCTGCTGATACTGCTGGAATCCCGGCGACCGGTGCCGCAGCGCCTCATAGTTGCTGATGTAGTCGGTGACGAACCCGTCCATGGACGGCTTCTGGCCGCGCGCCGGTGCATTGGTCGATGGCATCTTGCGGGCCCGCTTGCCCCGGTTCTCCGGGGAGAGGATGTTGTAGAGCTGCGTGTTGGTGTGTTGGTACTCCTCACCGGGGTCGGGGTTCGGTGTATCCAACCCCGGTGCCGTGCCGTAGTAGACGTAGCCCGGCTCCTCGCCCTCCGCCTCGGCAGGGATCGGATCGGCCCACTCGGGGACCGGGTTCTTCAGGTCCTTGCCGATGACCCCTTCGAACTCCGGCTTCTCCTCGGGCGAGTAGAGCCGGCCGAGGAGGTTGTCGAACGACCGGTTCTCGAAGATCACCAGGACCACGTGGTCCAGGGCGTGCGCCCGTGTGGCTCCCATGGCGATCCCGTCGTCGCTCGCTCCGTGGATGCACTCCGCCTCAGCCATCAGACCCGCACCGTAGGGCGTGGTACGCCCACTGGCAATTGGTGGTGCACCCGTCGGGAGGCCGACGGCGGGCAGGGATCCGGGGCCTCTCGGTAGAGTGCGCCCATGAGCGACCGCGACGACCCGGGACACGACGCTCCGCCGGATCCGGCCCTTCCCCGCTCGTTCGACGCCCGGTACGGGCGGGGGGTCGACCGAGGGATCAGCCTGGGGGGCGGCGGTACCTACTTCGTGGCGTGGCAACTCGGGTACCTGAAGGCACTGGCCGACCACGGGATCCCGATCGACCGCGCCGATCGCCTGGTCGGCACCTCGGCCGGCTCGGTGGTGGCCGCCAGCCTGGCCCACGGCCGGCTCCGCATCCTCCACGCCGAGTCCGCACTCATGGCCCGACTGCCCAGCGTGATGAGTGAGCTCTTCCCCTCCCGGGTCGACACACCCTCGCAGCAACGGGCGCTGGATCTCTACGTGCAGGCCTCGGACTCCACACCGGCAACGGTCCGATCGATCGGGCATGCGGCGTTGGCGGCGGTGACCCCGAATGCCAAGACGATGACCCGCGATCTGGCGCTCGTCATCGGCGAGCGGTGGTCGTCCGAGGGGCTGTGGATGACCTGCGTGGACGCCTTCTCCGGCGACCGGTGCGTGACCACCCGCGGCAGCTCGATCTCGGTGGCCCTCGGTGCCGCAGCCAGTTGTGCGGTGCCGGGGATCTTCGCGCCCCAGGTGGTCGCCGGGCGGAAATGCATGGACGGAGGGGTGGGCGGCTCGGCGGTCCACTTGGACCTCCTGGCCGGGGCGGGCAAGGTCCTGGTCCTCTCCCTCTACCGGGATCCCGAGCTCACCCACGGCATGCTGACCCTGGCGCCCGGGGACCTCGAGCGTGAGCTGGTCGCACTGAAGGCCAGCGGCACCGAGGTGTTCTTCCGGGCGCCCAGGAGTCACCCCATGGACGTGGCCGGTCTGATGGACCCCGCGGCCACCCCCGAGGCCATGGCCATGGGGGCCCAGCAGGCCGACGAGGACGTCGAGGCCGGCGACCTGGCGGCATTCTGGGGGTGAACTCGGGAGGCTCGGTCCGCCGGTGTCGGCACGCCTCGCCGATGCCCTCGGGTCCAGACCCGACCGCACGCCGGGCGCAGCCCCGGAGGCTCTCGTTCCGTCACCGGGCGGTAGGATCCGGCGCGGTCAACGGATCGTGCCGGGCTAGGCACCGGGGCTCCCCACGACCATTCGGAGGCGAAGGCATGACGGTGACGGTGATCACGGGTGCGGCGAGCGGCATGGGGCGACGGTGCGTCGAGAAGCTCAGAGGCACCACCGAGCAGCTCGTCGCCGTCGACCTCGAGGCACCGGAGATCGAAGGGACCGTAGCGGTGGCATGCGACATCTCCGACCCGGCCGCCGTGATCGGCCTGGCGGACAGAGTCCGGGGTCTCGGTCCCTTCCGCGCCCTCGCCCACGCCGCCGGGGTATCGCCGACCATGGCCGACGCCCGCCGCGTCATGGAGGTGGATCTCGTCGGCACTGCGCTGCTGCTGGACGCCTTCGAGCCGCTGGTCGAACCGGGCTCGACCGCCGTGTGCTTCTCTTCGAGCTCGGCCTACCAGGTCGCCTTGCCGGGCATCGATCCCGAGCTCCAGACCCTCGTGTCCGACCCCCGGGTGCCCGGCTTTCTCGATGCCGCGGCCGATTGCTTGGCCGACAGCGGTCTGGCCTATGCCTGGGCCAAGCGCGGCGTCATCGCCGTGGCCGCCCGTGCCGCGGTCACCTGGGGCCGTCGCGGGGGACGGGTCAACTCCCTGTCCCCCGGGCTGATCGACACGCCGATGGGGCGCCAGGAGGCCGAGCAGCAGCCGATCATGAAGGTCATGTTGGAACAGACGCCACTCGAGCGCCTCGGCCGGCCCGAGGAGGTCGCCGAAGTCGTCGCGTTCCTGCTCTCCGACAGTGCCTCGTTCATCTCGGGTATCGACGTCCTGGTGGACGGGGGAATGCTCCAGGGACTCCTCGCCGCGTTCCCGGTCTAGCCGCGCCGGCGGGCATCCGGGCGCTTCCACCTGCTCGACTCCCTCCGTACTGCGACTCGTCACCGGCTCCCGGTGGTGGGCAACAGACGTCTCGCTCCGGCCCGGTCGGGTCCACCAGAGCGGGTGACGTCGAGCCTCCGCCGTCGCCGGTGCGGCGGAGGGCGCTCAGCCGGGCCCGACACTGGCCAGTATCGGGTGCTGACCGAACCAGACCGGGAATTCTTCGGGTCAGTCCACGTGCGCCGTGCATGGCAATGCGCCCGTCGGTCAGAGCATCGGCGAAGCGTAGGTCACCCATCCACACCTCGGTCAGGGCTCGGAGGTCGGCTTCAACCACCAGATCGACTGCGAATCCGGGATCGGTCAGGCACAGATCGACATCGTCGGCGTCAGCGACGATCCAGTAGTAGCGACGTCGGGCGGGTATCGAGGGGAACGACAGCTGGATGACGACGCGGCGCTCACCGAACACGCCGGGGGTCAGATACCGACGGACGTCCCAGAGCAAGAGGCCGGGATCGAGGTCGTCGGGCCGGTAGTCGCTGCGCGCCCAGCGCTGGCCCCAGACCCCGAGGCCTTGGATGACGGGGAACACCTCCGTACCGGCCTGGGTCAGCGTGTAGCAGGGTCCGGTGTCCGTGGCCGTCCGTTCGACGACGCCGGCAGCCTCGAGCTCCTTGAGGCGTTTGGACAACAGGGCCGGGGAACAGGTCGGGACGCCCCGTCGGATCTCGTTGAACCGGGTGCTACCCACCAGGAGCTCCCGAAGGATGAGGGGCGTCCAGCGTTGGCACAGCACCTCGGCTGCTTTCGACACGGGGCAGAACTGGCCGTAGCCGGTCACAGGGTCGAGATTAGCGCGCTTCAGACTTTGTACTAGCTGGCGGCGGCTCGGTGGTTCACCATGACGGGAGCGGCATCGACACGAGGGAGAGATGGCATGAATGCGAACAAGGCACTCTGGGAGAAGGGCGACTTCACCCGCATCGCCGAGAGCATGAGGGAGAGCGGCGAGGCACTGGTCAAGGAGCTGGGCATCACCAGCGGACTCGACGTCCTGGACCTCGGATGTGGTGACGGGACCACGGCGCTGCCGGCCGCCCGGCTGGGAGCCAACGTCCTCGGTGTGGACATCGCCAGCAACCTGGTCGAGGCCGGGAAGGCCCGGGCGCGCCACCTCGGCCTGGCCAACTGCAGGTTCCAGGAGGGCGACGCATCCGATCTCCGCGAGCTCGAGGACGGTCGGTTCGACCTGGTGCTCAGCGTCTTCGGGGCGATGTTCGCCCCCAAGCCGTTCGAGGTGGCCAAGGAGGCGGTCCGGGTGACGAGGCCCGGCGGTCGGATCGTCATGGGGAACTGGATCCCCGGTGATCCGACGCTCGTGGCACAGATCTTGCGGATCAGTTCCTCCTACTCACCGCCGCCGCCGGAGGGGTTTGTGAGCCCGATGACCTGGGGGACGGAGGACAACGTGATCGAGCGGTTCACCAGCGCCGGGGTCCCGCGGGAGAAGATCTCGTTCCAGCCGGCAACCTATACCTTCGACTTCCCGGGCCCGCCATCGGACCTCCTCGCCGAGTTCCGGACGTACTACGGACCGACGATGAACGCATTCGAGGCCGCGGCGGCCGACGGCAAGGAGGCTGCGCTGCAGGCCGAGCTGGAGGCCGTGTTCAACGAGGCGAACACGAGCCCGGACCGCGGTGCCACCTCCATCCCCGCCACCTACCTGCGTGTGACGGTCGAGACCTGATCGATCCGCCCCGGAGGCGGCGCGGCCCACCCGGGGTTCCGTCACCCACCGGCGGAACTCACTAGGGTCGTGAGCGGTGAGGGGGAGCACGCGGATTTCGAGGCACCGGACACCAGTTTGGTTGCGCGTTCGGCCGGCCGGCGCGGTGGTCGCCTTGTTGGCCGGTGCCCTGCTCGCCATCTCGGTCGTGCCGGGCGAGCCGGCGGTGGCGTCGACCGGGCCCCCGATGTCCATCCACTGGACCCCGTGCCCCGACCAGACCGGCTACCGGTGCGGCCGCCTCTCGGTCCCGGTCGACTACCGGCACCCCACCCGGGGATCGGTGCAACTGGCGGTGATCGACCATCCCGTGCCCCACAGCAGGGGCGTCGTCGTCTTCAATCCCGGCGGTCCGGGTGAGAGCGGGGTCCTCATCCTGCCCCTGTTGGTGTCGCTGATGCCCGCCGCCGTGCGGGACCAGTTCACCATGGTCAGCTTCGACGAGCGGGGTACGGGGTCGAGCGAACCCCTGCTGTGCGGTCCCTCCCCGGCCGCGGCCAGCAGCGCCGTCGCGGGCACCGCGGCCGCCACCCGGTTGTTCGCCGGGCTCGAACGCTCCTGTACGACCGACCGTCCTGCTTTGTTCCCGACCGTGACCACCACCACCTCGGCTCGGGACATGGACCGCTTGCGAGTAGCCCTCGGCGCCGCCCGGATCGACTACTACGGCCTGTCCTACGGTACGGTCCTCGGATCCGTCTACCGGCAGCTGTTCCCCGACCATGTCCGGGCGATGGTCCTCGACGGCGCCGTCGACGCCAACCTGAGCCTTGCCGCCGACGCCACGGCCGAGGCCCCGGCCATCCAGACCGCGCTCGAGCGCGGGCTGGCCGGGTGCACCGCCTCGCCGGGCTGCCCACTGGGAGCCGATCCGGTCGCCTTCTACCGAAGCCTGCAGCAACGGCTGTCCCGGTCACCCCTGCCGGCACCGGGTGGGGGCGACCACACACCGGTCACCGAAGGTGACCTGGGCACGGCCACCCTGCTCTACCTGTCCGTTCCCACCCTCACGCCCGGCTTCTTCCCCGCGCTGGCATCGGCGGCTGCCGGTGACGGGGCGCCGCTGCGATCGGTGGCCCTGGGCCTGGAGACCGACCTCGACGCCAAGTCACTGGTCGGTCCGCTGTGGGCCATCACCTGCAACGACGCTCGCGGCCATCCGGGCGGGGCCACGACGGCCCGACTGGCCCGATCGCTCGAGGCCCGGTTTCCGCTCGGGGGAGCCGAAGCGGTGGCGAACAATCTGATCGCCTGCCCAGGTTGGGTGGGCTCCGTCGGTGCCGTCCACCTCTCCCCCAACCGGGCGCCCGTGCCGCTGGTCATCGGCAACACCGACGACCCCAACACCCCCTACGTGTCGGCCCGACACCTCGCGTCGGACATCGCCGGGCGATTGGTCACCTACGTGGGCCCCGGGCACACCTGGCTGCTCAACGGCTCGGCCAACCCTTGCCTGCAGACCGTGGTCGGCGCGTACTTCGTCGACGGCGTGCTCCCGGCTCCCCGGACGCGCTGCGCGTCGTGATCCGGTGGCCACCGGCCGTCGGCGCCGGTGATCAGCGGGAAACGAGCGGGACCACCGTGGCCTCGCTCTTGGGTAGCGACGCGTCGACGTCCAGCCCGTGGGGCTCGGCAGGCCCACTGCCACCCCTCAGAGCGTGAGCACGGTCCGCAGCCCTCGGCCCTCCCGGAGGTCGTCGAACCCACGGTTGATCTCCGACAGCGGTCGACGTGCCGAGATCATGCCCTCCAGATCGAGCAGCCCACGCTGCCACAAGCCCACCAGCCGCGGGATCTGCCAATGGGGGTTGCCGCCGCCGTACAGGCAGCCGACCAGCCGCTTCTCCGTGATGGCGAACAGGATGGCCGGGAGGCCCTCCAAGACCTCGCTGGCATCCGGTGCCCCCACGGACACCGTGGTGCCTCCCGGACAGGTGGCCAGTACGCCGGCCTCGAGGAGCCGGGCGCTGCCGGCGGCGTCGAAGGCGTAGTCGACCCCGACCCCGGTCAGCTCGAGACAGAAGCCGGCCAGGTCGCCGTCGGCGGGGTCGTAGACATCGGTGGCGCCGAAGGAGAGGGCCGACGTCCGACGGTCGACCAGGGGGTCCGAGGCGATGATGCGCGAGGCGCCGGCCAGGCGGGCCCCCTGGACCACCGCCATGCCCACGCCGCCCAGCCCCATGACCAGGACGGTGGCTCCCTCCTCGACGCCGGCCGTGTTGAGCACCGCCCCGACGCCGGTCTGGATGGCGCACCCGATCACACTGGCCAGGTCGAGGGGAACGTCGGGATCGATCCGGACGACACCCGACTCCGTGGTCAGAACCTGTTCAGCGAACCCGCCGACGCCGAGACCCCGGTAGACCGGCCGGCCCCCACGCGACAGGGCCGTCGACCCATCGGGCAGAGTGCCGGCCATGAACGACATGGCCTTCTCGCACACCGACGTCTTGCCCCGCACGCACCAGTAGCAGCGACCGCAAGGGGCGATGGCCACCAGCACCACGTGATCCCCGGGCACCAGTGACGTGACCCCGGGCCCCACCGTCTCCACCACACCGGCCGCCTCGTGACCGAGGACCATGGGCAAGGGCCCGATCCCGGTCTCGATAATGGTGAGATCCGAGTGGCAGATGCCACAGTGGGTCACGTTCACCAGCACCTGACCGGCGGCCGGTGCGGAGACCTCGATGTCGTCGACGACGGCCAGCGGGTGCTGGCCTTCCATGAGCACCGCGGCTCGCATGGTGTACCTCCAGTTCTCGTCGGTCGGCCGACGCCGACGCTCCGACACGTGGGCCGTGACCGACCCTGGCCCTCAGCTGGTCGATCCGGCTTCGGGGTCCGACTCCCTCTCCCCGCCGAGCGGCCGGCCCAGCCACACGGCCAGCACGGCGACCCCCACGGCCAACGCAGCCAGGACCAGGGCGGCGATGGCCAGGCCCTGGTCGAAGCCCGAGCCCTGGCCGGTCACCGTCCCCGCCGCGGGCGCCGGCGTGGCGCCGGCCGCCGGGGCCGCCCCTGTCGAGCCTCGGCCGGGGGCGGTGAGCACCAGCGTCGGCGCGGGATGCGCCGGATCCGGTGCGGCCTTGGTCGGAACCTGGATCCAGTTGACCGTGGTGCCGTCGCTGTAGATCTGGACCGCCTTGAAGGTGAGCAGCGCGGTGCCCGTGGGCAGGCCCTGGGCCAGGACGTTGAACTCGCCGAACTGGCCGACGGGTATCGACCCGTCGCTCCAGTCGATCTCCGAGACGGTCGACGTGAAGGTCCCGTCGTCGGTGGTGATCGGCTTGGGCAGCGCGGTCGAGTGGACAACCACGTTCCATCCGGAGCCTGCTTGCGGGTTGAGGACCACGATCGGATGGGCCAGCGGGAACTGAATCGCCAGGCCGACCACACTGGCGGTGGCCGATTCGTTCGGCACACGGAAGGTCAGGATTGCGTCACTGGATCCCTGGGGCAGGGATGGGGGACTGATGGTGACGTGAGCACCGGCGGCGCCGGCCGACAGGCCGACGGCGGCCACGAGTCCCAACACCAGCACCGCCAGTCTGGATCGCATGGCCCGGCCCGATGTCCTTTTCGGCGGCGGCCCGATGTGGACGGTCACTGCACCTTGTCCACGAAGCTCACATCAGGCTGGCTGAACTCGGACACCTGGATCTGCAGAGTGATCTCCCAGGTCCCCACGATGGGCGGGTTCGGACTGTCGATGAGGGCGAATCGTCCGACGCCGGTCTTCTTCATGTCGGTCTCGATGGGGCCGACGTTCTGGGAGGGAAGGTTGAGATAGAGGGAGACGCTCTCCGCCATCTCGGCCGGGGCACCGTCGGCCCCGGTGAACTGGACGGTGATGTCGTTGACCAGCGCCTGGTTCGGGCTGATCCGGAAGGTCAGATGCCCACCGTCGAACGGCACCGTGCGAGCGAAGGGGACCGGCGGTGGCAGCGTGGCACCGTTGGAGGGGACACCGTTGGCCAGGACGGCGGTCACGGCCAGGATGGCCACGGCGAGCACGGCTTCGAGCCGCACCGTCGCCAGGAGCCGCCGCCAACCGGCGGCCAGGCCTGCACCCCCACCCCGGGCCTCCGAGGCCGACAGCCAGGGCACCAGCAAGAACCGGTTGTAGGCGGCGACCGCGATCAGGAGGCCGACCAGGGCGATCTTCACCAACAGGGTCTGTCCGTAGCCGGTCTCGAAGAGGTTGGCCACCGAGCCGACTTCGGCGACAGCCAGCACGGTACCCGCCACCAGGACCAGGGCGATGGAGATACCCGCCATGGCGGAGAAGCGATCGACCAGGGAGATGGTGCCGGCCAGCACGCTGGGGCCGTCGTCGAGCCGGCCCGGGGGATCGATCGGAGGTGCCGGGCGCTCGAGCACCGCCGTCGAGGTTCCGCCCACCGCCGACCCCCGCGACGTCGAGAACCCCGGCGCTACGGACCTGTGGATCGGGCCGGTCATCTCCCCGATGAGACGGGCGGCACGTACCCGGCGGTGCAGCACCGTCACCAGGCCGATGAGCCCACCGAGCCACAGGGCGGCAAAGACCACGTGGACGATGTCGGCCGGCGTGGACAGCCACCGCTCCGGGGAGACCAGGGCGTGTCCGAACACCACGAAGGCTCCCGCCGACACCAACATCCCGTAGAAGGCGGTGGCCTGACGAGCCGTGACCTGCCCCAAGCGCAGCGACGCCAGGCAACCGGCGAGACCCACGAGCTGCAATCCGCACTGGGCACCGAGTCTTCCTCCCGCGGCCTGGGAGAGGACCGTCCAATGGGCCAGCGCGGTGAGGCTGCCCCCGGCCAGGTCGGCCTGGGCGGCGACCGTCACGACCATGCCCAGCACCCCGAGTCCGGCCAGGGCCGCACACCAGCGAGCGAGGCGGCGGCGCTCGATCCCTTCGGGGAACAGGAAGGCCAGGAAGAAGGCCAGGCCGCCGACGGCCAGGACGCCGAGGTAGGTGAGGAATTGGCCGACACGGTCGTACCAGGTGGCGGCCGACGTCGGTGGGCGGGTGAGCGAGGCGATGGACCCGGGGCGGGCGTTGCCGACCAGGAACACGATTCCCCCGCTCACCACGTGACCGTCGACCGAGGTCACGGTGTAGTTGGCGACGTAGGCGCCACTGGGAAGGGACCGTGGGAGCGACACCCGGAGGGTGTTGGGCGCAGGATGGGCGGTGCCGCCCTCCCCTACGCCCTGGCCGTTCGAGTTCAGCACGGTGACACCGCCGTTGTCGGGCTTGACCGGCTGATCCCAGACGATGGTGACAGACGCCGGTGCGTGGGCCACGCGCTGCGCCCTGGGCCGGCGAGCTCGAGACCACCGCGGCGTGGGCTCCCGCCGGAGCAGCCCACAGCAGCAGGAAGCCCGCGGCCAACAGTGCCGCCAGCAGACCTCGTCGTCGAGCGCCGCTGACCCCGGGTCCGCGACGGCGCGCCCCTATCACCAGGTCACTGCTGCCGGGTACAGAAACCTATGGCATCGACCAGATCGGTATTGCCCGGGCAGTACACATGGAGGTTGTCGTGGGAGAACACCCCTTGGGGGCTCTCCCAGCCCGGCACCACCCAGGCGTGCACCATCCACACCGTCTTCTTCATGAAGAGGCCGTGGACGTCGGAGCACTCCTGGGGGGTCACGTTCTGGTCCGCGGCGAAGGGAACGGCGATCTCGCCGGCATCGAACTTCACGCAGACATTGGCAGTGGCGGTGCCAGTGGTCGTTGGGTCCGACGAATCCGGCCGGCGGCTGGGCGGTGAGCGATTCGTACATCACGCCGACGACGGGGGCATTGTCAGCCGTGCTGGCGTAGATCCACGATGCCGGCTCCAACGGGTTGAACTGCCCGTCCAGGGAGGTCAGATCGCTGGCCCCGACCACCTGGTAGTGGGCGCCGACCCCGGGGGCCATGCCACCGGCCAGGATCATGCCCGCGGCCTTGGCCGAGGCCACAGTCGGGAACTTCTCGGCGGCGAACAGCGCTTGGGTCAGCTGCTGGCTCAGGACGGCCTGATCGGCCGCGCCAAGGGGCACGAACGGCTTGGCCTCGCTCTGCTCCGACGAGTTCCCGGCCAGGATGCTGCTGGAACTGGCTCGAGTTCTGGCCCGGCACCGGAACCGTCGTCTTGATGGCCAGATCGGCCGATGTCGAGGCGAACGAGCGGGGGGCGGCGCTGGCGGTGTGGACGACGGGGACGGCAGGAGGCGCGAGCAGGGCGGCGGTGGTGACCACCGCCACGGCCACGGGGAGCACGGACAGGAGCACCAGGGTCGACGGCGACCACCGCCTGCCGAGCGCCGGCGCCAGGCTCAGCGCGAGCGCGGCCAGGAACGAGGCGGCGGCCAACCCGACGCCGGTCCACAGGACCGACCTCGGCACCGCAGGCACGTCGTGCGCACTCGCCCAGACACCTACGCCGGCCAAACTGCCCACCATGATCAGTCCGGTGACCCAGCGCCTCGAACGGACGATACAGGCCACCCCCAGAGCGACGTCGACCCATGCCACGGTCACGGCCAGGGCGGCTCGCCACCCGGACAGATGGCCCAGCATGGCCATGAGCAGGACGGCGCTGCATCCCAGGACCACGGCCAACAGGACATGGATCGGGCCCGTCCGACGTTCGTTGGTCAGCGGTGGTCGGTTCGGAGGCATCGGCGCCCGATCGAACTCCGCCAACGCCTCGACGGTTCCGCCGTGGACGCGGTCGATGACATCAGTCATAACGTGGCCCTCCCCCGGACCCAGCGTGAGCCCGCAGGCAGCGTAGGCCGGTACCCAGGTGGGGTCAACTAACGGCGCGGCCCGAACGGAGGGCCGGTCGAGTGGACTCGGCGCGGGGGTCCGCCGCGGTGCCTCGCCCCTCCCAGCGCCTCATGGCGTCCAGGGAGGCCGTCCGGCCTCAGACGCTCGGGACCTGCTGGGTGATGCAGTGGACGTTACCGCCGCCCAGGGCGATCTCGCGACCGGGCACGCCGACGATCCGCCGACCGGGGAACTCAGCGGCCAACAGGTCACCGACCGCTCCGTCGTGGCGCTCGTCCAGGAGCGGGTGGACCACACCCGAGTTGGCCACCAGGAAGTTCACGTACGAGGCGGCCATCGGGTCTCCGGCCGACCGCGGCCGGGCGTACTGGCTGCGGTCGATCCCCGAGGCCTCGGCATCGGTCATCGACAGCGGATCGGGGGCGGGCAGGAGTCCGACGTCCAGTCGCCGGCCCCGGGCGTCGGTGGCCGACTCCAGTACCGACCGGGCTTCCCGGGAGATCTCGGACTGAGGATCGCCGGCGCCCTCGCTCCAGCTCAGCAGCACCCGTCCCGGACGCGATGAAGCAGGCCAGGTTGTCGACGTGTCCGTCGGTCTCGTCCCCGTAGATCCCCCGCGGGATCCAGATCACCGTCTCCACGCCCAGGTAGGCGCGGAGCAGCGACTCGATCTCCCGGCGCGACAGGCCGGGGTTCCGGTTGGGATTGAGCAGGCACTCCTCGGTGGTGATGCACGTCCCCTCTCCGTCGACGTGGATCGATCCGCCCTCGAGCACGAAGGGGGCGCGGTAGCGGGGGGCGCCCTCGAGGTCGCACACCTTGGCCGCCACCAGATCGTCGTTGGCCCACGGGAAGTAGAGCCCTCCGTCCAGCCCGCCCCAGGCGTTGAAGACCCAGTCCACTCCCCGCCGCTGCCCGGTGGACCGGTTGACGACGAACGTCGGGCCGGTGTCCCGGACCCAGGCATCATCGGTGGTCATCTCGACCACCGAGATGGCGTCGGAGCACGAGGCACGGGCGTGCTCCCACTGGCGGGCGGAGGCGAGCATGGTGACCGGCTCGCTCCGGGCGATGGCCTCGGCCACCCCGACGAACGCGTCCTGGGCCGGCTTGGCCCCCAGGCGCCAGTTGTCGGTCCGTTCTGGCCAGACCAGGTAGCACCGGTCGTGCGGCTCCCACTCGGCGGGCATGGAGAACCCGTCGGCTCGGGGGGTGGACTCGAGGGAGCGTGAGGGCAACGCGGATCTCCTTGCCCGTCGGGTGGCGGGCGGCGAAATCCTACTGCCCGGACCGGCCCGGTAGTCTCGTGCTCATGAGGTGCCAGACCACCGAGCTGCCCTCTCTCCCGCCGACAGACCGGGGTGGGCCGTGACCGACAAGGTGGTGGTGGCCGCGGTCCAGCGGGCGTTCGGCGAGGACCGCGACGAGAACCGTGATGCCACGGTGGCCGCCGTGGCCGAGGCCATCGCCGGAGGTGCCCACATCGTCCTGCCTCCCGAGTTGTTCGAGGGGCGCTACTTCTGCCAGTTCGAACGCCAGGACTTCTTCTCGTGGGCCACCGGCGTCGAGGAGAGCCCGGCCGTCGGGGCCGTCCGGAAGGTCACGGCGGGGACCGGGGCGGTGGTGCCGGTCTCGTTCTTCGAGGACGACCGTCCCTCCTATTTCAACTCGGTGGCGGTGGTCGAGGACGGGAGCGTGCTGGGCGTGTACCGCAAGGCCCACATTCCCGACGGACCGGGCTACGAGGAGAAGTTCTACTTCACCCCTGGGAACACCGGATTCCGGACCTGGTCGACCCGACACGGTCGGATCGGCGTCGGCATCTGCTGGGACCAGTGGTTCCCCGAGGCGGCGCGGGCCATGGCGCTGCAGGGGGCCGACCTCCTGCTCTATCCCACCGCCATCGGCAGTGAGATCGGTAGCCAGGAGGGGAACGACACGTCCGACATGTGGCGGCGGGCCATGGACGGTCACGCCGTCTGCAACCACGTTCCGGTGGTGGCGGCCAACCGCATCGGGGTCGAGGACGAGCTCACCTTCTACGGATCGTCCTTCGTCGTCGATCACCGGGGACGGCCCCTGGCCGAGGCCGGGCGGGACACGGTCGAGACCATCTACGCCGAGCTGGACCTGGCCCGGGCCACCGCCGATCGGGCCGGCTGGGGACTGTTCCGTGATCGACGGCCCGATCTCTACGGCGATCTGGCCAGGACGGACGGCTGAGCCGGCCCGCCGTTCGACGATGTGCCGGGTCCCCGTGGATGGTGACGGCGGGGACGGCGAGTTCACGCGGTGGCGATGAGGACCAACCCAGTCAGGGCCAGGCCGAATCCGACCAACTGCACCCGGGACGCCCGTTCCTGCAGGAACCACCAGGCCCCGAGGACGGTGACCGCCGGCGCCAGTGCCGCCACCGGCGCCACCACGGCGACCAGTCCGAGTCGAACGGCGACCAGCAGCAGCGTGGTGGCCAGGACGTCGAGCCCGCCGGCTACGACGGCTTGCCGCCGCGGGCGGACGGGCAAGGACCTCGGTGCGCGGGTGGCGGTCACCACCACGCCGACCCCGACCACCGCGGCCAGCCGGGCCGTCAGCACAGGCCAGAACCCGCTGTGGTGGGAGGCGTCGGCGAACAGGATGAACGAGGTACCGAACCCCACACCGGCGACCAAAGCCAGGAGCAGGGCCCGCCCCTCGCGCAGGCCGCGGCGCTCGTCCCGCTCGAGAGAGATCAGGCCGGCGGCCACCACGGCCAGCCCGCCGCCGACCAACGCCGTCACCGGCGGTCGTTCCCCCACAGCCAGGCCCCACGCCACCGGGATCACCGCCCCGACCACGGCGGCCACCGGTGCCACCTCCCCGATCTGCCCGGTGGCGAGGGCCTGATAGAGACAGCCCAACGCCAGTACGTTCAGCACCCCCGCCCCGGCCCCCAACCAGACGACCGACGCGCTGAGCGGTCCGCCGGCCGCCAGCGCCACCACCACGGCGCCCACCAGGGCGGTGACCTGGACGAAGGCCAGCACCGTGACGGTACTCCCCTGGCGTGAGGCGAGGCCTCCGAGAAAGTCACCGCTCCCGAAGGACGCGGCCACCAGGAGGCCGACCAGGACTGCCACCCCGTCAACCTATCGGGGCGCCGCGGGCCGGCCCGGGCCGGGTCAGCCGTCGGCACGACGGCCGGTGCCCGTGGGGCTTGGCAAACGACGCCGCCAGCGTGTCAACTGACTCCATGCATGGTGCTCCCAGTCATCGGATGGCTCGCCGCCCCTGGGCGGTCGCCACGGCCACACTCACCGCCGCCCACCACGGTTTCGAGCTGTCGAGCGGCGTCGGGCTGGTCCTGCAACCCGAGCTGGGCCTCGGACCGGCCGGTGCACTATGGGGCACACAGGTGCCGGTGTGGATCGCCCTGGCCGCCAAGGGGGACCGCCGGTGGGACAAACTGCTCGCCGCCTGGTCGGGCGCCGCCCTGGCCGGCGCCCTCGTCCATTTCTTCCTCTGGCCCTGGCGCTGCAACCGTCTGGGGCTCCCGGTCCTGATCGAGGCGGAAGGGCTTCGGGCGGAGAGCCTTCCCGCCTACAACGCCATCCTGTACGCCTGGGGGGTGGCGTCGGTGTTCGCCATCGTCCGCGAGGTGACCCCCGGGAGCCGACGTTGGGCCCTGGTGGGACTGGCCACGCTGCCCCTCTTGCGTCGTTCGGCCCGGCACCACTTCTCGTGGTTGACGGAGGTGGCGGTGACCGATCCGCGCTGGTGGAACCGGGGTGCCCGAAACGGTCCCGTCGTGGCCGGTGGGGCCCGGACCTGACGGTCGGCCACCTCAGGAGAGCCGGGCGTCGACTGCCTCGGCCTCGAGGTCCAGCCGGGTCAGCACTCCCGGCACGATACGCCGCTCGGCCGTCCGGCCGATGCCCGGGACGGCCACCACCAGCTCACCCTCGAGCCGCCGGAGGGTACCCACCCCTGACGGCTCGAGTGTGAAGTCGGCCTGGCCGTGGAGGCGCCGCGGGTCCCGCTCGGCCTCGAAGCGCAGTTGGCCGGTGAGCGTGGACCGATTGATTCCCACCCTTTGGATCCAGGCCAGGCGTCCCGAGCCGAGCAGGCGTCGGGCCATCGGGTCGAGACGGCCCACGTACTCGTACCGGAGCCGGATCTCGGCCCGCTCCCCATCGTCGGTGGTCTCCAGGAGTTCGGGCCGGCCGAGGTCGGGCAGGGACAACGACAGGTAGAAGGCGGGGTCGGCGAGCAACGCCGCTACCGCTCCGCGTTCGGCGTGCAGGGAGTGCTCGGCTTGGAACCGCACCGGAGGCCCGACTACTCCCCATCCAGGGCGGCGGCCAGGACAGGCACCTCGGCCAGGGCCCGCAGGGCGTCGTTCAGATGGGTACAGCAGTCCTCGCCCCGGAGCCGGTCGAGGACCTCCCGGCGGAGCCCCCGCAACGGCGTCCCCACCAGCCACTGGGCGTTGGGCGCGGCCAGTGGGCACTCGACGTAGGGCAGGACGCGGGGTTGGGCGTCGACGCCGACGAGTGTGCCCGTGCTGCGGTTGGCCGTGGCCAACAGCCGGTATTCGTGCACCACCACCTCGGAGCCGTCCGGATCCCAGCAGCTGTCGCGGAACATGGTGTCGACCACCAGCTCGTCCCCGTACTGCCAGGCGTCGATTCGCCGGGCCCGGCGCATGGCCACCGGGGGCGGGGCATCGAGGGGATGCCAGCTCAACGGGTCCCCGACGTCGGCCAGGGGACCGACGGGAGCCACGTTCTGCGGCAGGTCGGACAGGGTCCCGTCGCCGGCCAGCGAGCTGGCCCCGGTGCGGAAGCCCGAGCAGATGTTCACGGTCATGCGCGGCCGTGAGTTCACGATCATCTCCTGGAACTCCGGGAACTGGTCGGACCGTCGGAAGTAGGCGAATCCCGAGATGAGCGTGGACCCGGCCAGGTCGTCCAGGAGGAGGTGGAGCGGCGTGCCCTGCTCGACCTGGTCGGGCAGCTCCCGGGCGATGGCCTGGCGCAGGTTGCTGCCGGCCGTCCCCCCCACGAGCCGCTCGAGACCATCGAGGGGCGGTTCGCTGGCAATCCGCTGGATGGTCCGACTGCGTGCGGTCACGACCTGGAGGTCGGCGGAGTCGAGCACCACGGGGGCTCCGTCGAGGGGCGTCAGGAGGTCGCGGCACCGACCGGTGAGGTGCAGGTCGGTCCCGAGACCGGCGGGCCACGTCATGAGCATGGTCGACGTCCGGCGGACGGATCCAGGCCGACGCCGAGGCGGTGGGCCGTCGGGGCGACGGGGCGGCACGCTCAAGCCGGTCCGTCCGGCAGGACGGGCGCCCGCTCGTGCACCGTTCGGTCTCGCGTCACATCAGGCACTGGCCCTCCCCGGGCGTGAGGCCGGATCGGCCGGCCCCGGCACGAGGCGAGACGGTAGTCGGGCCGACGAGCCCGCGCCTGACCGGGCCGAGGAGAGCCGCCGGCCGATCCCCGGTTCCGGACGCGGCGCCCCCGCCGGGCCTGTGCCACGATGGCGCGTGCGGGCAAGGGCCCGCAGTACGGATGCACCAGGGGGACTGTGGTGGAAGACCTTGCCGGCAAGGTGGCGGTGGTGACCGGCGGTGCCGCCGGTATCGGACGGGGCATCGTCGAGGCCTTGCTCGACGAAGGGGCACGGGTGGTGATCGCCGACATCGAGGCGCCGGTGCTGGAGGTCGCGGTGGCCGAGCTGTCGGCCGCCGGGGACGTCCGGGGCGTCGTCACCGACGTCTCGGACCCCACCTCGGTGGAGGCACTCGCCGATCTGGTCTTCGACCAGTACGGGGCGTGTCATGTGCTGTGGAACAACGCCGGGGTGACCTCCGGGGGTGGCGGGAACCCCTGGGACCAGGAGCCGAACGACTGGCGGTGGTGCTTCGGGGTGAACGTCTTCGGCACGGCCAACGGGGTGCTGGCCTTCGTGCCCCGGATGATCGCATCGGACGAGCCGGGCGTGGTGGTCACCACCTCCTCGGGCGACGGAGGCATCGCTCCCGTGCCCTATGCCTCGGTCTACGCCTCGTCCAAGGCGGCCATCAGCTGCTTCACCGAGGCCCTGGCCCACCAGTTCATCGCCCAGAAGACCAAGCTGTCGGCCTCGATCTTCTATCCGTCCGGCGGCCTGCTCGAGACCGGGTTGTGGGAGGCCCAGCGCAACCGTCCCGAGCACCTGGCCCGCCAACGGCCCCGCCCGCCCGCGCCGGGCACCACCTTCGCCGAGTTCAAGGCGGCCCTGGCCGCCGCCGGGCGCCCGACGGATATCGTGGACCTGTCCGAGCTGGGGCGGTTCGCCGTCCAGGGCGTGAAGGAGGGGCGTTTCGTGATCAGTCACAATCTGGACCAGGCCGGTCGCCTGCTCCATGCCCGGGCCGACGCCATCGCCCGGGGGGCGCTTCCGCCGTCCGCCCTCGAGGGGCTGACCTGAGTGGACGCCGCGACGGTGCCCGGCACGGTGCGGGAGGGCTCCGTGACCGACGGACTCGAACCGGACTACCGGTACACCGTGATCTCGGCCGACGCCCACGCCGGCGCCGACCTCCCCGACTACCGCCCCTACCTGTCGGCGGCATGGCACGACGAGTTCGACGGCTGGGCCAGCTCCTACGTCAATCCGTTCGCCGACCTGCTGGCCCCGACGGCCTACCGCAGCTGGGACTCGGACCGGCGCCTGGCCGAGAACGACGCCGACGGGATCACCGCCGAAGTGCTGTTCCCGAACACCGTGCCCCCGTTCTTCGAGGAGGGGAGCCTGGTGGCGCTGCCTCCTACCGACTCGGAGTACGACCGGCGCTGGGCCGGGATCCAGGCCCACAACCGGTGGCTGGCCGACTTCTGCGCCCAGGCCCCGGGGCGCCGGGCCGGCGTGGTCCAGATCTTCGCCAACCGCATCGACGACGCCCTCGCCGAGGTGCGCTGGGCGGCATCGGCCTTCTCCCCGTTCGGCGGGATCCTCCTCCCCTCCCTCCCGCCCGGATCGGGACTCCCTCCGCTCTGGGACCCGGCCTATGAGCCGTTGTGGGATCTGTGCGAGGAGCTCGGGGTGGTGGTCAACATCCACGGGGGCGGGGGCATCCCCGACTACGGCGACGCCGAGGTGGCCCGGGCCATCATGCTGGTCGAGCTGCCCTGGTTCTCGCACCGATCGGCCTGGCACCTGATCTTCGGTGGCGTCTTCGAGCGGCACCCCGCCCTGCAGGTGGTGCTCACCGAGCAGGGGTTGGCCTGGCTGCCCCGGGGACTCGAGACCCTCGACTGGTTCTACGGTCGGATGACCCTGGGTGACGCGGCCGAGGCCAACTTCTTCGGCGCCGCGGCGAAGGGCATGTCCATGACGCCCACCGAGTACTTCCAGCGCAACGTCTCGGTGGGCGCCAGCTTCCTGCGGGCCAGCGAGTCGGCCCTCCGGCACGAGGTCGGCGTCGACCGAATCATGTGGGGCGCCGACTACCCCCACTCCGAGGGGAGCTATCCGTTCAGTCGGGAGGCGCTGCGGGCGGCCTTCGGCACCTGCGACCCGGTCGAGACCCGGCAGATGGTCGAGCTCAATGCGGCCGAGCGCTACGGGTTCGACCTCGAGGCCCTGCGGGCCATCGGAGCGAGGATCGGGCCGACCGTGGGCGAGGTGGCCACACCCCTCCCCGTCGACGAGTACCCCACCGGCTCCACCTGCAACGCCTTCGACCGCCACCAGGTGCTGCGCTCCTGGTAGTCCCCGGGTCCGCTGTCGGGGTGTCACCGCCCGGCGGTCTAGCCGGTGCCGGAGCGGGCTCAGCCGGGAGGCTGCAGCCCGTACTCCGCCTTCCACCAGCGGGCGTCGGCCCGTTGGGCCGGATCGCTTCGCCTGGTGGCGTCCTGGCCCAGCGAGTCCGGCGAAGGGCCGATCCGATCGGCGATCGGTTTGAGGACGGCGAGGTCGAAGCCGTAGACCTTGGCCGCCGTCAACCCCAGCAGCTCGGCGGTGTCGTCCACCGGTACCTCGGCGAAGTCGGCGGACAACTTGGCCCCGGTGTTGGGCCAGGTGCCCTCGGGGTGGGGGTAGTCGGTCCCCCACATCACCACGTCGGTGCCGATGACGTACCGGCGCCGGATCTCCTCCTGGGACATGGTGGAGGCCCCGATGAAGATGTTGGTGCCGAAGTAGTCGGAGGGGAGCTTCGAGATCTTGCCTTTCAGCAGGGCCGCCATCTTCTTGGTGGTGTGGCCACCGCCCATGTACTGGTCCCACTTCCACATCATGTCCGGCGCCCAGTACGCCGCGGCCTCGGTGACCACGAACTTGAGGTCCGGGTACCGTTCGAAGGCCCCGCTGAACAGCAGGTGCCAGGCCGGCCGCACCGCCCACCAGACCACCTCGGCCAGGTACACCCCGGTGTGCTCGCCGTACTCCTCCATGGGCGCCTCACCCGAGTGGGTGTGGACGGGAAGGCCGGCCTCGGCGCAAGCCGCCCACACCGGGTCGTAGACGGGGTCGTTGTAGGGCGCGCGGCTCCGCCACATGGTCGGGATCATGATGCCCCGGATGCCGGGCTGAGCCGCCACCCACTCGATCTCGTCCACCGCCCTGGTGATGTCGTGGGTGATGGGCACCAGTGCGATACCCCCCCGCCGGTGAGGGGCATGCGAACACATGTCGGCCAGGAACCGGTTGTGGGCGTGGGCCCCGGCGAAGGCCAGCTCAGGGTCTTCGATGGCCCCGGCGAAGAGACCGGCCCCGAACGGTGGGGAGGCCATCCCGGTGATGGCGTCGGCGTCGGCGAACAGGACGTCGGCCGCCACGCCGTCGGCATCGAGCTCCTTGTCCCGGATCACCGGGTCGAACGCGCCTTTCAGTCCTTCCTCGTTGTCCTTCTCCCAACCCATGATGTAGTCGTAGTTGAAGGCCAGCGACTCCTCGCGGTGGGCCATCCGCTCGGCCAGGTAGTCGTCGAACGCCGGGAAGTACTTCGGGTCGAGGTACTTCCGGTACTCCTCACAGGCCAGGCCGGCGTGCCCGTCCGCCGAGACCACGATGTAGCGGTCCGACCCACGGCTGGGCACATCGCTCATCGCTTCGCCCCCAGTACCGAGAGGTCGTCGTACCGCTGGTGCATGTACGGCTCCAGCCACTCGGCCGGTACCCGGTCCACCACCTCGCCCTGCTGGGACGAGGAGAGCTCGCCGTACTCGAACGACACCACCCGGCGCACCGGGAAGTCGGCGATGGGGTCGAGCGGGGCGTCCAACAGCTTGCACTCGCCGTTGACCGGACGGACCATCCGGGCCACCTCGTGCCGGCGGCAGTACACGAAGGCCGGGTCGCCCTCCAACCCCGACCCCGACGGGTCGGGCAGGAGCTTGAAGTAGAAGTCGAGCTTGTCGATCTCGTAGCCCGGTGCCTCGGGCCCCAGTGTCCCGCTCACCTCAGCCACCGTCGATCCCATCCGGGCGATCCGGGCCGTAAGGACGTCGCCCTCCACCGACAGGTCCATCTCGGCGATCTTCTTGGGCTCCCCGAAGGTCTCACGGCCGCCCACCGTGGCCTGCTCGGTGGTCATGGGCATGAAGAGGGCGTACTCGCCCTCGGTGTCCCCGTGACGGGCCCGGACCCCGAACCAGCCGGCGCCGAACGGCTTGAGTCCGGTACCCATGTCCACCACGGCGATCCGCAGCCGGGCGGTGGGGGCCGAGGGCTCGAGCGGTCGGGGCAAGACCGAGGCGATGGCCTCCGGATCGGTCTCGAAGACCACGGTCACCGCCCGCGACCAGATGGGCGTACGGGTCGCCTCGACCTCGCGGTTGCGGACCTGCTCCGGTGGACGGGCACCGTACCGGACGTTTCCCATGGAGTCCCCCTTCCGAACGGGCGGACCGGGACGTCCGCCCGTTCCAGTGTTGCATGCCGGCGCCGTCGGTGGCGACGGGCCGGTGGCATTCACTCCAAGGCGTCCTCGGGCAGCGGGTAGGGAGTCGCCGGCAGCCCGGGCATGGGATGGTGCCACCACAGCGTCTCCTCCACGCGTCGGGTGATGCGCCATCCGTCCGGCCGCCGTTCGAGCCGGTCGTGATAACGCCCCCCGACCACGAACAGCCACGGTTCCCCGTCGATGGCCATCTCGTTGGGGTTGTGGAAGTCCGAGCGGGCCTGGGCCGTGCCACCCCCTGGGTCGATCGACACCTGACGGTTCACCACCAGGTGCTGGGTCCAGGTGAACAGGGGCAGGACCTCGGACAGCCAGCGCCGCACCTCGGGGAGCCCGCCGCGGATGCCCCCGGCCGAGCGGTAGTCCAACTGGGCGTCGGGCGCGAACACCGAGTCCAGTCGGTCCCAGGCACGGTCGTCGACGGCAGCGGCGTACCCGGTCAGGAGGTCGTCGATCTCCTGGCGGTCGAGGAGGTGCTGCAGGTTCTGCTCCACAGGATCCGAACCTATCCCCCGGGAGCCCCTTCCGTCGGGGCGCCCGTTGCCGTGGCCCGAGACGTCGGGGCGATCGGGCACCCGGCCCCCGCCGGGTGCCCGCCAGGCCTGCGAGCGCGGTGGAGGAGGGGAATCTTCGGGATCGCCCCTCCATACCGCAAGCCCAGAGCAGGCTTGGGATCCGCCGCCACTGCGGAGACCGTAATCCCATTCCGGCGCCCCTCGCAACCAATAGTTGCAAATTCACCCCGGTCGGAGGCGCTCGGGCGGCTGACCAGGGACGGGCCACCTCCCGGCCGCCTGGCCAACCGTTTACCGGCTCGACCGGCGCGCCATGATTCGGCCGGTGGGCCCGGATCAGCGGTGGAGTACACCGGACATCAGATTGGCGAGCCCCCGGCGGACCGGGTGGGCCCGCTCCACCCGGAGCCGGTCGAGGGCCGTCTGCATCGAGGCGATGACCTCCGCCGCGCAGCGGTCCACCACGGCTGGGTCGTCGGCCGCGGCGGGCCCGAGATCGCCCCAGTCGATCGGCGGGAGGAACTCGACGGTGACGGACGAGGGCAGCGGGAGGGGCGGTGTGAGGACCGTGGTCACGCCGAGGGGACCGAGCAGGATCGGGAACACCTTGACCCGCAGCGCCCCCAAGCCCAACGCTTTGGCGATGTGCTCCCCCCGGGAGACCACGACCACCGAGTCGTGGCTCCCGTGCGCCACAACGGGCACCACGGGCACGCCGGTTCGAAGCGCCAGGCGGACGAAGCCGGTCCGCCCTCCGAAGTCGATGGTGTTCCGGTTGAGCCAGGGTCGGCACGCCTCCCAGTCGCCGCCGGGAAAGTCGAGGACCAGGGCCCCCGCAGCCAGCGCAGTTTCGGCCTCGGTGCTGCTGGCCGGGATGGCGCCGATGTGCCGCAGGAAGGTCCCGATCACCGGGGCGGCGAGGAGCAGGTCGTAGGTGAGGGTGTAGGCCGGGCGCTCGGTGCCCCTCCGTTCGACGATGGCCAAGGCGGTGACCCAGGCGTCAGGCATGTAGAAGAGGCCGTTGTGATTGCCGACCACCAGGACCGGCCCTACGGCTGGCAGGTGCTCCAGGCCCCGCACCTCGGGCGAGAAATACCGCGTGTAGGCGCGGACGGCCGGAATGGCGCGCTCGACGACGGAGCGATCACGACGGGCCGTTGGCTTCGGGCCTTCCCGTCCCCACCGCCGGCCCTCCCGGCCCGGCGGGGGCACCACATCCCCGTTCTTCACCTCCATACGACCCGTTGTCGCGCCCGGATCGGCCGCGGAACAGGGTCGATCGGCACCATTCTTCTTCCCCGGACGTCCGCGGACACGAATTTGGACTTTCTCCTCTCGCCGCCGACCATCGGGGGGGCCAGGCTGAGTTGAGGGCAGGTCCCATCACCGACGAAAGGCAGGAAGCATGGCCCAGCAGACCAGGGACATCCAGAAGAAGATCGACCGGCTCATCGACCGCGCCCAAGACGACCTGCTCGAGGCCAGCCGTCAGCTGTCCAAGGGCATCAGTCGCGAGACCGAGCGAATCGTTCCCCCCGTCTCGAAGGACATCGAGCGGATCGTCGACGACGTGTTCGACTTCGCCGAACGGGTGGTCAAGGGCCAGCGCAAGATGGTCGGTGAGGTCGTGAAGGCCCTCAACGAGCAGACCGAACGCGCCGAGAAGGCCGGACGGGAGGCCAGCCAGCGAGTCGCTCGGCGGGCCAGGTCGAAGAAGGCGGCTCGGGTCACGAAGTCAGCGTCGAAACGGTCCTCAGGAGTTGCCAAAGCACCGGCCAAGAAGGTCGCAACCAAGAAGGCGCCGGCCAAGAAGGCGCCGGCCAAGAAGCGGGCCTCGGCCGGGACGGCTGCGGCGGCGGCGGCGAAGCGACCGCGCCCCACCCAGCTCGCGGTCGAGCGATAGGCGCCGTGGACGGGAGGCGGTGGGTGAGCGACGGCCCATCGATGCCACCCGACACCGATCCGGCGCCCCCCGCCTTCCCCGTCCACTACGTCGCCATCCACGGCCACCGGATCGCCTACCGGCGGGGCGGCCGTGGTCCGGTCCTCCTGCTCCTGCACGGGATCGCCGGCAGCTCGCAGACCTGGATCCCGGCCATGGAGCTGCTGGCCCGGAAGTACACCGTCGTGGCCCCCGACTTCGTCGGCCACGGGCACTCCGCCAAGCCATCGGGCGACTACTCGCTGGGGAACTTCGCCAACTGGATGCGTGACCTCATGACCGTGCTGGACATTGACCGGGCCACCGTGGTGGGCCAGTCGTTCGGGGGCGGCGTGGCCATGCAGTTCGCCTACCAGTTCCCCGAGCGGTGCGAGCGTCTGGTACTGGTCGACGCCGGGGGCCTCGGGCGCGACGTCAACTGGGTGCTCCGCCTGGTCACCCTGCCGGCGGCCGAGTACGTGCTCCCGGTGGTGTTCCCGTCATTCGTCCGCGCCTGGGGCGACCGCGTCGCCCGAGTGGCCGGGCGGGTGGGGATCCGGAACGTGCCGGCCATGGAGGTCTGGCGCTCCTACCGCTCCCTTACCGAGCGAGAACAGCGGCAGGCATTCGTCCGGACCATGCGAGCTGTGATCGACCCCGGTGGCCAGACGGTCAGCGCCATGGACCGCCTGTACCTGGCTGAGCACATCCCCACCCTGATCGTGTGGGGCGAGCACGACCGGATCATCCCGGTGGCCCATGCCTACGAGGCACTGAAGGCGGCCCCCCACAGCCGCCTCGAGGTCCTGCCCGGGGTCGGGCACTTTCCCCAGTCGGAGGACCCGGAGACCTTCGTCGCCATCCTCGAGGACTTTGTGCGGAGCACGCGGCCCAGCGCGGTCACTCCCGGGGACCAGCGTCACCGGCTGCTGCGGGGGGCGTCGCCAGCGGATCAGGCCGGGTAGGCCCCTCCGCCCCGAACGGTCCGGTCGAGAATACCGAGTGTGGCCCGCAGTGCCCCTTCGGACAGCACGGGAAAGATCCCGGCCTCCTTCCACGTGGGATCAACCGTCGACCAGTCGTAGTACGACGTCACCGAGGTCCCGCCCTCCACGGGCTCCAGCAGGTAGCCGTACACGTGACCCATCGGAGGGCGGATCTGGCCCAGGACGGTCCAGGCGATCTCGCGGTTGCGCGACCAGGCGGTGATGGAGACGGTCACCTCGTACCGGCCCATCGGGTAGTCGTTCAGCCCCTCGCGATCCATGTTGACCACGAAGGTGTCCCCGACGGCCGCCACTGGCTCGCCCGAGGCGGACATCAACATCCCCGAGCTGTCGATGGCAACATGCCCCCTCGGGTCGCACAGCAGTTGGAAGATCGTCGACGGCTCGGCCTCGATGGTCCGCTGGACTTCCAACCGCTCGCTGGTCATGGGCCCATCCTGCCACTGTGGCGCACCGAGGTCCCTCCGCCGTCTGCCGGAGCCTTCAACGGGGGCGAATCTCGACGATCGGCTCCCCGACCTCCACATACGAGCTGGGCAGGGGATACCCATGTCCGACCACAGCCGAACGTACCCCGCTCGTCCCTCAGTGCCTCGCCCGGCGAAGGCACCTCCTGGGCGGCCCCGCCTCCCAGGGCCCAGTCTCGCTCCGGACGGGATGAGAGGTGCCCGTATCGCCGGCGGCGCCACCGGCCGGGCGCGGCACCACCGCGAGGAGATGGCTGTCGAGGCGGCGCTCGACCTCCTGGCCCCCGCTCCCCGGTCCGTGCTCGGCCTGCTCGGGGCCCTGGCCAACCATCAAGCACTGTTCAACCTGGTGGTGACCAACGTGCCCGGGCCCCCGGTGACCCTCTACTTCTGCGGGACCCGGTTGCTGAAGGCCTTCCCCTTCGTGCCCCTGGCCGGGAACCTGACCCTGGGGGTGGCCGCGATGTCCTACGGGGACGTGCTCACCCTGGGGCTCCTGGCCGATCCCCTGACCTGCCCCGACGCCCGGGTCGTGGTGTCGGGTGTCGAGGAGGACCTGGAACGGCTCGTGGTCGGGGGCCGGCCGAGCGACGGACCCGAGTCGGACAGAGGGCGCGGCACACCCACACGACCGCCCCCTGCTGTCGGTCGCTAGATTCGGGCGCAGGCTCCCGGCGTCGCCGTCCCGGCCGGGTGCAGAGATGAGGTCCCGCGTGTCCCCCCAGCCTCCGGAGCCGAGCCGCTCCTTCTTCGACGTCATCCTCCACCAGCGCGCCTGTCGTCAGTTCGACCCCCGGCCGGTGCCCGACCGACTGGTCGAGCAGTGCCTGCGGGCCGCCACCCATGCGCCGAGCGCCGAGAACAAGCAGCCGTGGGTGTTCGTGGTGGTCCGGGACGACCACGTTCGCCAGCAGGTGGCCGAACTCACGCGGCGGGCCTGGCGGCAAGGGGGCCGCGCCCACTCCGAGGGGCGGCTGCCACCGGCCCTCCTGGAGGAGGTGGGCCAGGGGGCCGAGACCGGGATGCAGGGTGCGCCCGTCGTGGTGGTGGTGTGCGGGGACCGGGCCCTCGGGCTCGAGACCACCCTGCCGTCCTCGGTCTTTCCCGCCACCCAGAACCTCCTGTTGGCCGCCAACGCCGTCGGCCTGGGGTCGGCCATGACCACGCTGGCCACGCTCTTCGCTTCCGAGCTGGGCGCACTCCTCGACCTTCCCGCCACGGTCCGCCCCATGGCCGTGGTCCCACTCGGTTGGCCAGCACGGCCCCTCGGCCCGCCCCGGCGACTGCCGGTGGCCGAGCGGGCCCACCTCGATCGGTACGGCCAGCCCTTCTCGGCTTGACGCCCCTACGGTCAGTCCGGAGCCGGCTGCCCGTCGCCGGTCGGGGCCTCCCCGGAGAGCCGGTCGAACGTCGGGATCAGGTAGCCGAAGCCGGCAGCGGCCGGTCCCACCAGCATGAGGCCCGCCCCCACCAACCGGAACGGGTGGGTCACGGCCAGCAGCCCGCCCGCGCCGGCCAGTCCCACGCCCACCGCGCCGACCCAGCCGCTCACCCGGTGGAGGCCGGAGGAGTGCCGGACCCCGACGAGGAAGAGGGTGGCCAGGATGACCAGGGGCAGGCCCACTAGGGCATGGGCCAGGTAGACCACGGTGCCCTCCTCCGGCCACCATCCGGTGGGTCGTCCGGTCGGGACCACCACCAACGTGGCGACGCCCAGAGCGAACTCCGCTCCGACCAGTACGGCCAGGAGCAGCGCCCGGCGATGCACGGCAGCCCCGTCGTCGCCCCCGTCGCCGGTCCGTCGGGGCCCGGCGGCCCGGGGTGGGGCCAGGCGGACCACGACCTGATAGGTCACCACGGCCGCGGCCAGGTGCAACACCATCAGGACCCCCACGTCCCGGGGCGGCTGGCCGTGCACCAGCAGGTAGACGTCGGGCAGCCACGACACCACCGTGACCACTACGGCGAGGCGGAGGAACAGCCAGCGCGGCGTGGGTGAGATCCGGCACACCACCGGCCACGCCGCACAGGCCGCCAGCACTCCGATCACCGTGAGGGTGGCGTAGTCGGACCGCCGGAAGTGCTCATATCCACGGGCCGCCGGCTCCACGCGGGTCCACAGGGTGACCAGCAGCCAGTCGGCGGCCAGGGCGCCGGTCACGGCGACCAGGGCGGCGGTCGTCATCGCGGCCGGCGCGGGTAGCGGGTGCCGACGCGACCAGTCGACGTGAAGACGCGCCGTGGCCCGGGCGTGGTACGGGGTGGTCGGCATGCCACCGGAGGTTACGGCCATGGTGCCGCGTCCGGTGGGGCGCATCAGCGGGTGCCGGCGGCCTCCATGGTCGACTCGAGCACGGCGGCCATACCGGCCATACCGGTGGCGTCCGGATGCAGCGGATACGCGCCGGGGGAGGGAAGCACGGACTGCACCCACCGGGTGGCCTCGGGGGTGCAGGCGCTGTGGTCGGCGCTGGGGGTGGCCATGTCCACGTAGTCGTCGCCGGCGTCAGCCGCCGCGCTGGACAGGGCGGCGTCGAGCTCTGCCTCCACACCCCTCAGGAAGTCCAGGTCGGTGGCCCGGAACGGGAGCGCAGGCCAGCACCCCGGGCCGCTGGGCGGCACGATGTCGGGATACCCGACGACGAACACCTTGGCCCGGGGAGCAAGTTGGTGGACCTCGGCCAGGACGCCGGCGACCCTGGCTCCCACCGTCTCGACGGTGGTGGCGAGCTGGTCCACCCCGCCGGCCGTGTAGTGGGCACGGCAGCTCCACCCCACCCTGGTCGGGCCCCACGGTGTGTAGGAGGCGCAGTTGGTGGCGATGGTCGAGAACCCGAGATCGTTGCCGCCGATGCCCACCGAGACGAGTGCCGTCGACCGCCGGAGGGCCGACAGCTGGGCCGGGATGCCGGTCCCCTGGGACCGGTCGAGGTCGTCGGTGGTGGCACCGCCACAGCTGACGTCGACGAGCTGGAGGCCGAGGGCGAGGGCGGTCAGGGACGGATAATTCTCCGACGAGCGGAGGCAGGCCACGGGCGCCGACGGGGTGGTGCCCGGGCCGAGCTGGGTGGGGATGGCCGGCCCGGAGGTGAAGGAGTCACCCAGGGCCACGTACGAGCCCGGCACGACCTCCGGGGCCCGGGTCGCCGCGGAGCGGTTGACGGCCCGGGGAGCCGACGACGCGGGCCCGGCTGCGGCCGAGGTGGCCAGGACGACGGTGCCGGCCGCCACCAGTGCCGCCACCACGACGGCGGCGGCACGTCCCTGCCGGGCGTGGGTGCCCAGGGGGCGGGGAGTGACCATGGCTCGCCAATGCTACGGGGGCGGCACGCGGAATGGGCATCGCTTCGCTACCCGGATCCCCCGGTTGGGTCGTCCTCGGCGACGAGGCTCTCCTCGAATGGCGGAGGTGACGATCGAGCGGTCCGAGCGGCTCGGCACCGTGGTGGCCGTCTTCCGGGCCTCTGGCCGATCACCCGGCCGGTCACGCATCCGCGCCGACTCCGGCGGTCGACGGTGGCGGAACCGGTGATGACCTGGAGCCGGAGCTCGGATGACCGGTCCGTGGGTGGTGCGCCACTCTGTAGGCGTACCCCTCGTTGGGATACCGTGATTGCCATCACACGGAGCCGATCGGTCCGTGACCGGTGCCATCCGGTGAAGGAGGCCTGTCAGCTGATGGAACGCAGACGAGATGCGATTCGAGCGCGGACCACCGGGACCAAGCGGACAGCGGCACACCGGGGGCGGCCCCGGGCCTGGCCGTCACCACGGAGGTGGCTGGTCCTGGGCACGGCCCTGCTCGCCGGCGCCTCCTTCGCCGTGGTCGACGCGTCATCGTCCTCGGCCGCCACGAGCGGCACGCCCAACCCCCACGGGGTGCTCAAGTACGGGGCCGATCTCGACGAGACGTTCTCGGGCACGTTCGACCCCGCGGCCAGCACCAACGACTGCTCGTACACCGAGTACACCGGCCTCTACGACTCGCTCCTGTCGCCAGGTAACACCAAGGTGAGCCCGCGGCTGGCGGCCAGCTACACCTCCACGCCGACCTCCATCACCTTCCACCTCCGGCCGGGCGCCACCTTCTCCAACGGAGCCCCGGTGACGGCGGCGACGGTGGCCGCCAGCATCGACCACATCAAGACCAGCCCCTACCGTTTCTCACTGAGCTACATCCAGAGCGTGCAGATGGTCGACCCCGAGACAGTGACCTTCCAGCTCAACAAGCCGGTGGCCGGCGACGTCCTGTGGGCCATGACCTACATCGACGGGATGCAGCTCGACCCCTCCGCCCTGCCCACCACCACGGCCGCCCCGGCCAGCTCTGGCCCGTTCACCCTGGTGAGTTACCGGCAGGGTTCCTCCCTGGTCCTCAAGGCCAACCCCACCTACTGGAACAAGTCGGCCTACAAGCTCGGCGGGGTCGACTTCGTCCAGGTGTCGGCCGGACCCCAGCAGGTCAGCGCGCTCGAGTCGGGAGCGGTCGACATGCTCGCCCTCCAGCCCGAGGACTATGCCGCGGTGAAGGCACTGCCCGGCATCGGCGTGGCCACCACCCCCTCGTCCGACTACCTGCTGATCCAGACCCGACAGAACGCCCCCCCGTTCAACAATGCCAAGGTGAGGGCAGCCATGGAGTACGCCGTCGACCGCACGGCCATCAACCGGGCGGTCTTCTCGGGGCTGGGCCAGGCGGCCTTCCAGCCCTTCCCGGCCACCAGCGCGGCCTTCAACAAGTCGGTGGGCGACAAGTACACCTACCAGCCGAAGAAGGCCCGGGCCATCCTGGCCGCGGCCGGCCACCCCAAGGGCGTGAAGTTCACCCTGGTCATCCCCGGGGGCTCGGCCACCTTCAACCGGACGGCCCAGATCCTCCAGGCCGAGATGGGGGCGGCCGGATTCCACGTGACCATCCAGCAGGTCAACGGAGCCGACCTGTTCACCGAGGTCTATCTGCACGGCGTGGGCGACGCCGTGCTCAGCGAGGAGCTGACCAACGGTCCCGACCTGGCCAACAACTTCGAGTCCGAGTACACCGGTGTGGGCTTCGCCGGCAAGCAACTCGGCACGACCAACAGCACCTTGACCCCGCTGGTGGATACCGCGCTGACCTCGTTGAACCCCTCCGTCCAGGGCCCGCCCATGCAGAAGGCCAGCGCCATCGCCATGGCCACCGGGACCGAGGTACCGCTCATCTTCGAACCGTCGGTGGTGGCCTACAACAAGAGCCGGGTGGGCGGCACGGTCGTGGCGCCCATCGGGGGCTGCCGCTCCAACCTGGCCGGTATCTACATCAAGAAGAGCTGAGCCCCTGCCGTGGGCTCCTCCGGCGGGTCGCTGGCCACCTTCATCGGCCGGCGGCTCCTGATCATGATCCCCCTGTTGATCATGATCTCGCTGGCCGTGTTCAGCCTGGTCCTGCTCATCCCCGGTGACCCGGCCCGGACACTGGCCGGCGGGTCGCGGGCCTCCCCGGCCGAGGTGGCCCACATCCGCCACCTCCTCCACCTGGACCAGCCCTTCTTCGACCAGTACTGGCGCTGGCTCAGCGGGGTGTTCCACGGGCAGCTGGGCAGTTCGCTGTTCAGGAACCAGAGCGTGGCCGCCGGCATCCGCGAGCGCCTGCCGGTCACCGTGAGCATCGCCGCCGGCGGCATGATCCTGGCCATCGTCATCGGTGTCCCGGCCGGCATCGTCGCCGGGCTGCGGCCCCGCTCGTGGACCGACCGGGTGGTCTCGGTGGGCAGCAGTCTGGGGGTGGCCATCCCCGACTTCTGGCTGGCCATGCTGTTGGTGGTGGTGCTGGCCGTCAACCTCCATCTGCTGGCCCCCCTGGGCTACGTGCCGTTCAACCAGTCGCCGACCCAGTGGTTCCTCCACCTGGTCATGCCGTGGCTGGCCCTGGGCATCGGCGGGGCGGCCACCATCGCCCGTCAGACCCGTGGCTCGATGATCGACACCCTCCGTCAGGACTACGTCCGCACGGCCGAGGCCAAGGGGCTGTCCCGGGCGCGGGTCATCGGCAAGCACGCCGGCAAGAACGCCCTCAGTCCGGTCATCACGCTCGTCGGCATCCAGTTCGGCTACCTGCTGGGCGGCACCTTCATCATCGAGCAGATCTTCTCCCTGCCCGGGCTGGGTACCTACATGCTCCAGGCCATCAGCCTGAAGGACCTGCCCGTCATCCAAGGGGTGGTCCTGGTCACCGCGCTGATGTTCGTGCTCATCAACCTGGTCGTGGACGTGGTCTACGGCTTCCTCAATCCGAAGATCCGGCTGGCATGACCTCCCTCCCGCCGCCCGGCACCGACGATCCGCTCATCGGCGCGGCCCTCCCCGACCTGGGCTCGGCCGCCGAGGTGGCCAACAGCCCGGAAGGGAGCCGGCGCTTCTGGCGGGCGTTCCTGTCCGACCGTTGGGCCGTGGCCGGCCTGGTCTTCCTGGTGGTGATGATCGTGGCCGCCGTGTTCGCCCCGCTGATCGCCCCGGACAGCCCGAGCGCCCAGGACCTGCTGGCCATCAACGCCCCGCCCGGCGCGCACCACTGGCTGGGCACCGACGACCTGGGCCGGGACATCCTGTCCCGGATCATCTGGGGTGGCCGGGTCTCCCTGCGCTCCACCTTCGAGATCGTGGCCCTGGCCATCGTGGTGGCCCTCCCGCTGGGACTCCTGGCCGGTTTCCTCCGGGGCTGGGTCGACTCGGTGACCATGCGGGTGATGGACGCCCTGTTCTCCTTCCCTCCGCTGGTACTGGCCCTGACCGTGGCCGCCCTGCTCGGGGCCAGCATCAACAACGCCGCCATCGCCATCGCCATCGTCTTCGTGCCCAGCTTCGTGCGCCTGATCCGGGGTGAGGTCATCGCCGTCCGGGAGGAGGCCTACGTGGAGTCGGCCCAGTCCCTCGGGGCCCGACCGGGGCGCATCATGCGCACCCATGTCCTGCCCAACGTGGCGTCCCCCATCATCATCCAGGTGGCCCTGGCCCTCGGCTTCGCCCTCCTGGCCGAGGCCGGCCTCTCCTTCCTGGGCATCGGGGCCCAGCCCCCCACGCCGAGCTGGGGGGACATGCTCAACGAGGCCTACCAGTTCATCTTCCAGGCCCCACTGGCCCTCGTCTTCCCGGGCCTGGCCATCATGCTCACCGTCCTCTCGTTCAACGCCGTGGCCGACGGCCTCCGCGACGCCATCGGCCGAGGCAGCACGGTGGAGCGTCCCCGGGGGATCCGGGCCCGGCGACGGGCTCGCCGGGGCCCGGCGACGGGGACCGATCGGGCTGACCGGCCGGGCGAGGACGGGGATCCCGTCCCGGAGACGTCCGGTTCCGAGGTGACGGTCGGCGTCCGACGGCCGGCCGCGACCGCGGCGGGAGGCGGGCACCTGCTCGACGTCGACGGCCTCCGAGTGGAGTTCGCCATCAACGGGGGATCGTGGCCGGTGGTGGAGGACCTGTCGTTCTCCGTCGACCCCGGCCGCACGCTGGGGCTGGTGGGTGAGAGCGGATCCGGCAAGACCGTCTCCGCCCTGGCCATCATGGGGCTCCTGCCCCGGCCTGTGGCCCGGGTGACGGCCGGGACGGTGCACTTCCAGGGACGCAATCTGCTCGGGCTGGACGCCAAGACCCTGCGCTCGGTCCGGGGCGACCAGATCGCCATGATCTTCCAGGACCCCATGACCTGCCTCAACCCGGCGTTCACGGTGGGCAACCAGATCGCCGAGCAGGTGCGGGCCCACCGTGACGTGTCCCGGAAGGAGGCGCGCCGGATTGCCGTCGAGATGCTGGACCGGGTCGAGATCCCCGACGCGGCCTCCCGGGCCGGCAGCTATCCCCATCAGTTCTCCGGGGGCATGCGGCAACGGGTGATGATCGCCATGGCCCTGTCGTGCTCGCCTCGGCTCCTCATCGCCGACGAGCCCACCACCGCCCTCGACGTGACCACCGAGGCCCAGATCCTCGACCTCCTGCACACCCTGTCGGTGGAGGAGTCGATGGCCATGATCTTCGTGACCCACGACCTCGGGGTCATCGCCGAGATCGCCGACGAGGTGGTGGTCATGTACGCCGGCCAGAAGGTGGAGCAGGCCACCGCATCCCGGCTGTTCATGCGCCCCCGGCACCCCTACACCGAGGCGCTGCTGTCCTCCATGCCCCAGTCGACCCCGATCGGCTCACCGTTGCCGGTCATTCCCGGCGTGGTGCCCCGGCCCGAGGACTTCCCCAGCACCTGCCGCTTCCGCGACCGATGCGGGTACGCCGTCGAGGCGTGCGGGACCACCGTGGTCGAACTTCGCCCCACCCGGGAGCCGGATGACGACCCGTCCGGTCCGGCGGCGGGGTGGGCCCGGTGCCTGCGCCAGGACCAGCTCGTCCTGGCCGGGGCGGGATCGGCCGGCGACGCCGTGGCGGTGGTGGCGCCGTCCCGGGCCCCGGACCGGCCTCCCGCCCTCTCCGTGCAGGGTCTGGCCAAGCGGTTCCCCACCCGCTCGGGGGTCCTCCAGCGGGTGACCGGCGGGGTCGACGCGGTGGACGGCGTCTCCCTCGACATCCCGGCCGGCACCACCCTCGGACTGGTGGGTGAGAGCGGCTCCGGCAAGTCGACGCTGGCCCGGCTGGTGGTCCGCATCGTCGAGCCCACCGCCGGCTCGGTGATCGTCGACGGGACCGACGTCACGGTGCTGTCCGGCTCGGAACTCGGTCGCAGCCGACGCCAGATGCAGATGGTGTTCCAGGATCCCTACTCGTCGCTCGACCCCAGCCACACCATCGGGGACACGGTGTCCGAGCCGCTGGTGCTCCACACCGACCTCAAGGCCGGGGCCCGCCGGGCGCGGACCCGGGAGCTCCTGGCCCTGGTGGGCCTGGGCGATGTCCCCCTCGACCGGTACCCGCACCAGTTCTCCGGTGGCCAGCGCCAGCGGATTGCCATCGCCCGGGCCCTGGCCGTCAACCCCAGCCTGCTGGTCTGCGACGAGGCGGTGAGCGCGCTCGACGTGTCCACCCAGGCGCAGGTGCTCAACCTGCTCGCCGGCCTGCAGCGGGAGCTGGGCACGGCCTACCTGTTCATCTCCCACGACCTCTCGGTGGTCCGCCACATCGCCGACCGCATCGCCGTCATGTACCTGGGCCAGATCGCCGAGGAGGGGCCGGCCGCCCAGGTCCTCGACCGGCCCGCCCACCCCTACACGGCCGCCCTGCTGGCCGCCATCCCGGTCCCCGACCCGGCGGTGGCACGGGGGCGCCAGCGGGTGGTGCTCCGGGGCGAGGTGGAGACCGAGGCCGGCCGGCGGGTGGGTTGCCGCTTCGCCCCCCGGTGCACCTTCGCCATGGACGTCTGCCGGCGGGTGGACCCGGCTCCCGTCGCGGCCGAGGGCGGCACCACGGTCCGGTGCCACCTGCACACCGAGGGACCGGTGCTGGGCGGGCGGACCGTCCTCTCCCTGACCCCCGCCGGGACCGGGGGCCGGTAGGCCCTGGCGGTGGCCGGCCCCTCCCCCGGGCCGACTCGACCGGACCGCGGCATGATGGCGCGGGGCCAGACAAGCGATCAGGAGGTCGTCATGGAGACTCCCCCGTTCCAAGGTGTCATCGGCGACGACTGGCGGGACTCCACGCCCTGGTGGCCGGAGGGCCCCACCCCGCCGGCCGGTGCCCCCAACGTGGTGCTGGTCGTCCTGGACGACGTGGGCTTCGCCCAGTTGGGCTGCTACGGCTCCGACATCGCCACGCCGACCATCGACGGCCTGGCCGCCGACGGGCTCCGTCTCACCAACTTCCACACCACGGCACTGTGCTCGCCGACCCGGGCCTGCCTGCTGACGGGGCGCAGCCACCATCGCAACGGCCTGGGTCGGGTGGCCGACCTGGCGGTGGGGTTCCCCGGCTACAACGGCGAGGTGCCCAAGGAGAACGGCTTCCTGTCCGAGATCCTCCGGCAACACGGCTACGCCACCTACGCCGTGGGCAAGTGGCACCTGACCCCGGACGACGAGACGTCCATGGCCGCTCCCCGCCACAGCTGGCCCCTGGCCCGGGGCTTCGACCGCTGGTACGGCTTCCACGGCGGCGAGACCCATCAGTTCGTGCCGGCGCTGTACCACGACAACCACTCGGTGGCCCCGCCACGCTCCGTCGACGAGGGCTATCACCTGAGTGCCGACCTGGCCGACCAGGCCATCGCCCAGCTGGCCGATCTGCGAGCCGTCGACGGCGAACGCCCCTTCTTCCTGTACTTCTGCACCGGCGCCTGCCACTCGCCGCACCACGCGCCCCAGGAGTGGATCGACCGCTATCGGGGCCGCTTCGACCAGGGGTGGGACGCCTGGCGTCAGCAGACCTTCACCCGCCAGCTCGACCTGGGGCTCCTCCCCGCCGGCACCGAGATGGCGCCGCGTCCGGCCTGGGTCCCGGCGTGGGACGACCTGGGCGTCGACGAGCAGCGGGTGGCGGCCCGGTTCATGGAGTGCTTCGCCGCCTTCCTCTCGTACACCGATGCCCAGCTGGCCCGGCTCCTCGAGTTCCTGGAGCGGACCGGGGACCGGCGGGACACCCTGGTCATCCTGGTCTCGGACAACGGGGCCAGCTCCGAGGGTGGGCCCACCGGCTCCATCAACGACAACCGGCTGCAGAACTTCGACCCGGCCGGCACCGAGGAATTGATCCGACGCGTCGACGAGCTGGGCGGCCCCCGGGCCCACAACAACTACCCGTGGGGTTGGACCATGGCCGGCAACACACCGTTCAAGCGGTGGAAGCGTGAGGTCCACGAGGGAGGAGTGGCCGACCCGTGCATCGTGAGCTGGCCGGGCCGGATCAGCGACCGGGGTGGCGTGCGCCACCAGTTCGTCCACGCCACCGACATCCTGCCCACCGTGCTGGAGCTGGCCGGCATCGAGGCGCCGGCCACCATCGACTACGTGCCCCAGACCCCCGTCGACGGGATCAGCTTCGCCGCCCTGCTCGACCCCGATGGGGCCGACGCACCGCCGAACCGCGTGACCCAGTACTTCGAGATGTTCGGCAGCCGGGCCATCTACCACGACGGGTGGAAGGCGGTGACCTTCAAGCCCATCGGACCCCTCTACGACGACGGCCTCAACTGGAACGCCCCGTTCAGTGAGGACCGCTGGGAGCTCTACCACGTGGCCGAGGACCCCACCGAGCTGCACGATCTGGCCGATGCCGAGCCCGGCCGCCTGAGCGACATGGTGGAGCGCTGGTGGGTGGAGGCCCGCCGGAACCAGGTGCTCCCCCTGGACAACCGGATCCTCCACACCCTGGTCAACCCCAAGCCCGACCGCCGGACACCCCGCCTCGCCACCACCTACTACCCGGGCACCTCACCGGTGCCCGAGACCGTGGCGGCCAACATGAAGAACCGCGGCCACGTCATCGAGGTCGAGGTCACCGTGGACCAAGGGCCCCCGGCCGAAGGCGTCCTGCTGGCTCAGGGCTCGGCCCTCGGCGGCTTCTCCCTCCACCTGTGGGAGGGACGGCCGCGCTACCTGCACAACCTCTACGGCAAGGAGCTCTACTCGCTGGTCGGGGACCGGCCCCTGGAGCCCGGTCGTCACCGCGTGGTCTTCCGCTTCGACCGGCAGGGCCGGGCCGGCGGCTCCGCCGAGCTCGAGGTGGACGGCACCCTCGTGGCCGAGGCCCACCTCCCGCTGTTCACCGTGGCCGCCTTCAGCGCCACCGGGGCCGGGCTGACCTGCGGGTACGAGTTCGGTCCCTCCGTCGGGGAGGACTACCGGGCGCCGTTCCCCTGCACGGCCACCATCCATGCCGTCACCGTGACCCTGGACGAGCACGCCCCGATCAACCCCATCGTCGAGTTCGAGCGCATCATGGCCGAGCAGTAGTCGTTCCCGGACCAGGTCGACCAGGTCCCAGCTGACACTACGGTCGGACCCAGTGGGCTCACCGACGGGCTTCGTACCGTGGTGGTCGAAGGAGGCAAGCAGATCCCCCGACCAGCTGCTTGACGCACATGACACTCTTCATCATCATGGTGCCGCTCATGGTGGCGGCCGTCGCCGTCGCCACCGTTCCCGTCCTGTTCCATTCGGTCCGGGAGCACCGACTGATCCACGCCGACCCGGCCGAGCGACCGACGCCCGACGTCGACAACGCCCACGCCGTCCGCCAGGCCGACCCGGGACGGCCGGCGGTCCACCGCGTGCGACCGTCCGACGGCCAGTCGGTGGCCGCCTGACCCACCGGCCTCCCACCACCCCGACTCAGGAGGTCATGCCGCCCAGGCCCACCAGGCCCCGGGCCAGCTCGATCTCGCCCATGTGGCGGAGCCCGTGCTGGTAGATCCAGCACTCGGTGGCGTCGAGCAGGGTGATCCCCTCGGGCCCGGCCACGCGTGCGCTGTAGGTGGTGGACACCTGGGGTGGGAACGGCCGGCCGATGACCACCCGGGTCAGCTCGTTCGGGTCCAGCCGGTCCAACCACTCCTCGGTGCGACCGAACACCGCGTCCATGTAGGCCTGGAATTGCTCGTAGTCCCCGATGCGCTGGTGGATCATCTCGGCCACGGTCCGGTGCTTGCCGTGATCGGCGATGGCCGGCCGGACGGCGGCCTCCCATGTCTCGTCCCAGATCGGCGGTGTGCCCGTCATCAACAGGAACGAGGCGTCCATCATGTTGACGATGTGGAACAGGCTGAAGGCGATGGGCAGCACGCCCTCGCGCTCGAAGTGGTTGACCTGGTCGAGGTCCATGGTGGCCACGGCGTCGACGTAGAGGGAGTGCAGGGCCCGCATCCTCCGCTGCAGCGAGTCCAGCACCAGTTCGTCGCTCATCGTGCCACCCCGGTCCGTGCCGGGACCTCCGCCGGCGACGTCACGCTAAACTCTTGTCAGTTCGACTGTCAACGGTTACCGTCGACAGCGGGACACTCCGCACCGAGCTGGCGCTCCGGTCCCGTCCCGGCCGGTCACCGAGGGGAAGGTCGTGGACATGGGCCTCGAAGTCGACCGCCGAGATCTGCACCGGGTCCGGGCCGTTCCCGACCGCCGTGTCCCCCTGGCCCCCGGCCAGGCCCGACTGCGCATCGACGCCTTCGGCCTGACCGCCAACAACATCACCTACGCCGTGTTCGGCGACACCATGAGCTACTGGGAGTTCTTCCCCGGACCGGAGGCGGACGGCACCCGGTGGGGCCGGGTCCCCGTGTGGGGCTTCGCCGACGTGGTCGAGTCGTCGGTGGCCGGGGTGTCCGAGGCCACCCGCGTCTACGGCTACTTCCCCATGGCCGAGGAGCTGGTCGTCCAACCGGGACGTCTGGACGGCTCCGGCTTCTCGGATGTCGCTCCGCACCGCGACGTCTTGACCAGCGTCTACAACCGGTACTCGATGGTCGACGGCGATCCGGCCTACCACGGCGACCGGGAGGCCCAGCAGATGCTGTTGTGGCCCCTGTTCGTCACGTCCTTCGTCGTGGACGACTTCCTGGGCGACCACGCCATGTTCGGGGCGTCACAGGTCGTGGTGTCGAGCGCCTCGGCCAAGACCTCCATCGCCGCCGCCTTCCTGCTGGCCGAGCGCCCCGGCATCGACGTGGTGGGCCTCACCTCGCAGGCCAACCTGGCCTTCGTCGAGAGCCTCGGCTGCTACCACCGGGTCGCCGCCTACGACGACCTGACCTCCACCCCGGTCGCGGACGCCTGCTACATCGATGTGGCCGGTCGGCGGGACGTGACCGCGGCGGTCCACGCCCACCTGGGACCGGGCCTCCGCTACTCGATGATCGTCGGCGACACGCACTGGGACCACCGGGCTGAGCCCACCGGTCCGCTGGTCGGACCCCGACCGGTCTTCCTGTTCGCCCCCGATCAGATCGCCAAGCGCCGCCGGGAGTGGGGTCGGAGCGGCTTCGAGGGGGCGGTGGCCGGGGCGTGGGATCGCTTCTCCCGGTGGACCGACGGCTGGCTGACCGTCCGCCGCTCCTGGGGTGCCGCCGGGGTGGAGGCGGTGTACCGGGACCTCCTGGACGGCCGGGTCGACCCCCGACGCGGCGACGTCTGCTCCATGCATCCCGGCCCAGACGCCTGAACCGTGAGTCGGATACTCGCGGGGTCAGCCCCCCACGGGGTTGGCCTCCCCCCACCATGACGGCCGGCCCCCACTCCCCCGGTGCCGGTCCCGATCCGGCGGGACCCGGCCCGCCCGACCGGCCGGGCTCCGGCACCGACGGCCGGCAGCTGCGACGCCGGCGCAACCGCGAGGCGGTCGTCGAGGCGCTGCTCGACCTCTACCGCGAGGGCAACCTCCGGCCCAGCACCGAGGAGATCGCCGCCCGTTCCGGGCTGTCCCCCCGCTCCCTGTTCCGCTACTTCGACGACGTCGACGACCTGACCCGCACGGCCATCGGGCGCCAGCAGGAGCGGGTCGAGCACCTGTTCCCCGTCGACGTCGCCCCGGACCAGCCGCTGGGCGAGCGGGTCGAGGGCCTCGTCGCACAGCGCTTCCGGCTGTTCGACGCCATCGGGGACGCCGCGGTGGTGGCCCGCCTCCGCCTCCCCTTCCAGCCGGTGCTGGCCGAGCAGATCCATCAGAACCGGGTCCTCCTCCGCTCCCAGATCGAGCAGCTGTTCGCGTCGGAGCTGTCGGCCATGCCTGCAGAACACGGGGCCCGGGTGCTGGCCGCCGTCGACGTGCTCACCACCTTCGAGGCCTGCCGGCAGCTCCTCGGGGACCAGGGCCTCACCCCGGAGCAGGCCCGGGCAGTGACCGGCCAGGCGCTGCTCATCCTCCTCGGGTCCTCGCCTTGAGCAACGGGACGGGACGGGATCGATGACTGGCTACTGGCCCGGACCGTGGCCGGGCGAGGACGGGGGGCCCCGGCGCCTGCAGGTGCCCGCCGACGGGCACCGGCTGTCCCTCGGTGCCGGGGTCACCCTCGAGACGGCGTGGCGGACGGTCCCGGTGGCCACCATGGCGGTCACCCGAGATCCGGGCGAGCTCTACCTGCTCCGGCACACCACCGGCGGCGACGCCGTCTCCTTCGTCGAACGGATCGACCCACACACCCTGGCGCCGCTCGGTCGGTCGCCCGATCTGCCCGGCGGGCCGACCTGGCCCGGCAGCCTGGCTGCCCACGGCAACGGCTCGCTCTACGTTGTGTTCGGGAACCACATCCACCGTCTGGGCCCGGACCTCACGGTACTGGCCGGCACCGCGCTCCCCCGTCACCGTCCCTACAACGGGTTCCTGATCCTGCCCGACGGGAACCTGGTCACCAAGGACTTCGCCGGCGCGCTCCCGGGGAGCCCGGCGGGCGGCGGGAGCCGGGAGCCGTGCGAGCTGCTCGTCCTGGAACCCGACGGCCTCGGGGTGGTCGACCGGTGCACCCTGTCCGAGCCCTCCATCGCCCGCCTGTCGGCCTCCGGGGACGAGGTCCTGGTCGTCGGGGACCGCAGCCTGCTGCGCGTCGGGTGGGACGGTCGCCTCCATCCCGACGAAGTGGCGCCGACCCGGTACCGCACCCTCCCCGGTCAGACCTACGGCTGGGACTGCGTGGTCGCCCTGGGGGCGGCCTGGTTCCTCGACGGCGGTGAGGGCAGCGAGCGCTACTCCGGGACCCTCTACGGACACGGCGTCTCCGACGCCCCCCTCCACCTGGTGCGGGTGGACCTGAGCGACGGACGCTGCACCATGGCGGAGGTGTGCGGCCGGCCCGGCGGACTGGTCGCCAACCCCCCGGTCGTCGACGCCGACCGGTCCGTCGCCGTGGGCTACGACAGCGGGAACGCCGTGATGACCGCCTTCACCGTCGGGGCCGACGGGTCGCTGTCCCCCCGGTGGCAGCGCCGTCAGCACCACGGCGGCCACCTGCTCCTGGCGCCCGAGTCGGGTGCGCTGGTCACCGGCGACTTCGATGCCGGACGGGGGGTGGACCAGGTCGTGGTGGTGGACATCGAGACGGGGGACGAGCTGGCCCGGACCGACACCGGGAGCCCCGTCCAATCGGTCCTCTTCCCGGCGGCGGGATTCGAGGACGACTTCTACCTGTGCACCTTCACCACCATCACCCGGGTGTCCGTGCACCGCGGCTGACCGGGGTCGGAGCGGGGGCCGGGTCGGTCGCTCAGACGACGGCGGACGGGTGGGCGTCGGCCAGGAGCCGGTCGTCGTCGGCCAGCAGCGCCCTGGCCAGTTCCCGGATCATCTCCACCACCTCGGGGTGGTCCTCGGGATCCCAGCCTTCCAGCACCTCGGTCAACGACTGTCGCCGGGCGATGGTCAGCTTCTCCATGGCCTCCTCCCCCAACGGGGTGACCGCCACGGTGTGGGAACCGTCCCGCACCACCCGCTCCACCATGCCCGCCGCCACCAGGGCGTCCACCCCCTCGCGCAGCCGGGCCGGGTCCACCTTCAGCCGGGCGCCCACCTCCTCGGCGGTCGAGGCCTGCCGGTCGGCCAGCCGGTAGAGGAGCCAGACGGCGCGGGGCTCGAGCTCCACGCCGGCCCGTCCGGCGAGCAATCCGTAGAGCTCGGCGCGGTTCTCGCGGCTGGCCGCCCGCTCCAGCAGGAGCTTCACCTCCTCCAGGGAGGAGCGGGGCGCGGGGATCCCGAGGTGCTCGGCCGGCTCCGAGGTGCGGATGGACTTGCGGAGGGCGAGTTCGGGCAGCGTCCAGCTCAGCAGGAAGGCGACGAAGGCAATGGGGACGCCGATCAGGAACATGGTCTGGATGGTGTGGGCGATGCCCTGGATCACGCCGGTCTGCACCTCGGCCGGCAGCTTGTGGATGGCATTGGGATTGTCGGCGCTGAGATTGAACCCGGGTGGGGCGTGGGTGAGGTGGAGTGCCTTCAGCACGTTGGTGACCAACAGGTTGGCGAAGATGGCGCCGAACACCGCGGTCCCGAACGACCCGCCGATCATCCGGAAGAAGGTGACCCCGGAGGTGGCCGTGCCCAGCTCCTCGTAGGGGACGGCGTTCTGGACCGCCACTGTCAGCACCTGCAGGATCAGGCCCAGGCCCAGGCCGAAGACCACCATGTAGGCGGCCATGGTCCAGGCGCCGGTGGACACCCCGATCAGCGACATCAGATAGAGCCCGACGGTCATCAGGGCCGTCCCCACCACCGGGAAGACCTTGTAGCGGCCCGTCCGGGAGACCAGCAGGCCCGATCCGATGGAGGCGACCAGCAGCCCGCCCATCAGGGGGAAGAGGCGGACCCCGGACTCGATGGGGCTGATGCCCTTCACGTCCTGGAAGAAGAGCGGGAGGAAGGTCAGGGCCCCGAACATGGCGAAGCCCACCACGAACCCGATGGCGCTGGCGGCGGCGAACACCTTGTTGGCGAAGAGCGGAAGCGGGATCACCGGCTCGACGGCGCGCCGCTCGGCCAGTAGGAACAGGACGGTGAAGACCACGCCGGCCACGGCCAGGCCGATGATGAAGGGGGACGTCCACGGATAGGACGTCCCGCCCAGGCTGGTGAACAGCACCAGCGAGGTGGCGGCCAGGGCGATCAGGGCCGTGCCCAGGTAGTCGATGACCCGGTGGACCCGGCTCCTGGTCCCGGGCAGGGCGACCGCCGTCACGGCCAGGGCCACCGCCCCGATGGGGATGTTGATGTAGAAGATCCACCGCCAGCTCAGGTAGTCGACGAACACCCCGCCGATGAGTGGACCGATCACCGAGGTCACCCCGAACATGGCCATGAAGAAACCCATGTAGCGGCCACGCTCTCGGGGCGAGACCACGTCGCCGACGATGGTCTGGGCCCCGATCATGAGTCCCCCGCCGCCCAGGCCCTGCACGGCCCGGAATGCGATCAGCTGGATCATCGATTGGCTGAGCCCGGAGAGCGCCGACCCGATCAGGAACAGGACGATGGCCACCTGGAAGAAGAACTTCCGGCCGTACATGTCGCCCAACTTCCCCCACAGGGGTGTCGAGACGGTCGAGGCCAGCAGGTAGGCGGTGACCACCCAGCTGAGATGGGAGGCCCCGTGCAGGTCGCCCACGATGGTGGGCAGGGCCGTGGAGACCACCGTCTGGTCCAGGGCGGCCAGGAACATCCCCAGCATCAGGGCACCGATGACGACGAGGACCCGACGATGGGTGAGCGCGGCGGCAGGCTCGGGGCGAACCGGTGCAACCGTGTCGGTCATCGCCTCTCCCACTCCGCACCCGGGTCCCCGGTTGCCGTCACGGCGAGTGTAGAAGGATCGCCTTGTGGCCGGATTCCACCGATGACCACGGGTGGTGCAGCGGTCGCGCCGGCCCGGTGGGCCCACCGTCGGGTACCGGTCACGACGCTCACCGGCGATTCGGCACGGACCGCCCGTGGCGTGGCACACTTGGCCCTCGCCCCTTTGACCGACTGCGGAGGTCGCCTCGTGTTCACCGTGCACCGTGCGTTCCGGAAGGCCGCTGTGGCCACGACCATCGGGGCGGTCGCCGTCCTGGCGGCGGCCTGTTCCAGCAGTTCGAGCACGTCGAGCACCACGTCGGCCCCGTCGACCACGGCCACCACCGTGGCCCTGCCCACCACGGTCATCCCGACCCAGCCCACCAACGCCGCCATCGCCGCCACCGTGCCGGCCGCCATCAAGTCCAAGGGCACCATCGAGGTGGCCATGGACGCCACCTACGCGCCGGATGAGTTCATCGCCCCTGACGGCTCGACCATCGTGGGCATGGACGCCGACCTGGCCACGGCCATCACCCAGGTCATGGGGCTGAAGGGCACGCTGGTCAACGCCACCTTCGACACCATCATCCCCGGCATCCAGAGCGGCAAGTACGGCATGGGGGCGTCGTCGTTCACCGACACCATCGCCCGACAGAAGGTGGTGGACTTCGTCGACTACTTCACCGCCGGCGAGGGCTTCTACGTGAAGAGCGGGAGCCCGCTGGCCTTCAACGGCCTGACCTCGCTGTGCGGCCACTCGGTGGCCGTCGAGGCGGGGACCACCGAGGAGTCCGACGCCAAGGCGCAGGCCAAGAAGTGCACCAGCGGCAAGGTGACGATCCTCTCCTTCGGCAACCAGAGCCAGGCCAACCTGGCCGTGTCGAGCGGCCGGGCCGAGGTCGGGTTCGCCGACTCGCAGGTGGCCGGGTACATCGTGGCCACCTCCAACGGGGTGTTCCAGAACAGCGGCACCGCCTTCGAGGTGGCTCCGTACGGCCTGGCCCTGCCCAAGGGGAACGGCATGGCCGCCCCGGTCCAGGCGGCCGTCAACTACCTGATCGGCAACGGCGTCTACCACCAGATCCTGACCAAGTGGGGCGTGGAGTCCGGGGCCATCACCTCCTCGGTGATCAACGGCGCCACCAGCTGAGGCGATCGCCGCCGACGCCGAGGGACCTCCCCGTGACGGACTCCAGCGGCCCGACCACCGGGCCGAAGGAGACGCCGTCCGGTCCGACCAGGACGGTGCCCGTCCGGCACCCCGGTCGCTGGGTGGCCACCGGGGTCATCCTGGTCCTGGTGGCCATGCTGGTCAACACCCTGCTGTTCTCCCACGTCACGCGGGGCGGGGTGCAGGAGGGCCGCTTCCAGTGGGGGGTGGTCGTGGAAGTACCTCTTCGTCACCCCGGTGCTGCGAGGGCATCGCCGTGACCCTCGAGCTCACCGCCATCGCCATGGTGGTCGGCATCGTGCTGGGCGTCGTCCTGGCCGTGATGCGGCTCTCGCCCAACCGCCTGCTGTCCGGTGCCGGCGTGGATCTACATCTGGTTCTTCCGGGGCACGCCGGTCCTGGTCCAGCTCACCTTCTGGTACGTCGGCATCACCTATCTGTACCCCCAGCTCACGCTCGGGGTCCCGTTCGGGCCGGCCTTCTACACGATCAACGCCAACTCCCTCGTCACGTCGTTCATCGCCGCCGCCCTCGGGCTCAGCCTGAACGAGGGGGCCTACATGGCCGAGATCGTCCGGGCCGGCATCATCTCGGTGGACGAGGGCCAGACCGAGGCGGCGCAGTCCCTGGGCATGAGCAAGGCCACCGACCCTGCGCCGCATCGTCCTCCCCCAGGCCATGCGGATCATCATCCCCCCCACCGGCAACGAGACCATCTCCATGCTCAAGACCACCTCCCTCGTGATCGTCATCGCCGGCTCCGACCTGTTCACGGCCACCCAGAACATCTCCAACACCAACTACCAGATCGTGCCCCTGCTCCTGGTGGCCAGCCTCTGGTACCTGTTCTTCACCTCGGTCCTGACCATCGGCCAGTTCTACGTCGAGCGGTACTACGCCCGGGGGACCACCCGGACCCTTCCCCCCACCCCCCTCCAGCGGATCCGCCAGGACCTCTTCCGAGTCCGTCCCCGACCGCAGCCGTCGATCGGCCCGCCGCCGTTCGCACCCCGGGCCACCGTGCCCGCCGCACCATGAGGAGACGATGTGACCGAGGCGATGGTGCGCGGCCTCGGGGGTGCGCAAGTCGTTCGGCCGCCTGGAGGTCCTGCGGGGTATCGACCTCACCGTCGACCACGGCGAGGTCCTCTGCCTCATCGGTCCCTCGGGGTCGGGGAAGAGCACCTTCCTGCGTTGCATCAACCATCTGGAGAAGATCGACGGCGGGGAACTGTCGGTCGACGGCGACCTGGTCGGCTACCGACGCCACGGGGACAAGCTCTACGAACTGCGGGACCGCGAGGTGTGCACCAAACGCTCCGAGATCGGGATGGTCTTCCAGCAGTTCAACCTGTTCCCCCACCTGAGCGTGCTGGACAACGTGATCTCCGGTCCGGTGCGGGTCAAGAAGGAGCCCCCGGGCCAGGCCAAGGAGCGGGCCCGCGAGCTCCTCGAACGAGTCGGCCTGGCCGACAAGACGAAGAGCTACCCCAACCAGCTCTCCGGAGGGCAGCAGCAACGGGTGGCCATCGCCCGCGCCCTGGCCATGTCGCCCAAGCTGATGCTCTTCGACGAGCCCACCTCGGCCCTCGACCCCGAGCTGGTCGGGGACGTGCTCGACGTGATGCGCGGCCTGGCCGAGGACGGCATGACCATGGTCGTCGTCACCCACGAGATGGGCTTCGCCCGCGAGGTGGGGGACACGGTGGTGTTCATGGACCGCGGTGTGGTGGTCGAGGCGGGCGACCCCAAGGTGGTCCTGACCACGCCGGCCCACCAGCGGACCGCCGAGTTCCTGTCCAAGGTGCTCTGAGGGCGCGGCGCGCCAACGGCGACTCAGGGCGCCACCCGCAGTTGCTGGACCAGCGCGGCCAGGTCGGTGTGGTCGATGCGGGCGGCAGCCCGCTCCGAGGCCCGGCCGAGACTCGACCCGAACGGCAGGGCGTCGACCACGCCCCGCCCGACCCAGCCCCGCACCAGCCGGAGCTCGGTCGAGCGGTCCAGGGCCCGACGGTCCACCGAGGAGCCCTTGGACATCAGGACGGCGTTGGTCAACCGGCGCACCTCGGTCCGGTCCACGGTGATTCCCCGGCTACGGAGGGTCCGAACCAGATAGGAGCCGGTGTTGTACCAGTCGCAGAGCCCGTGGACCACCGAGGCCACCTGTCCCACCACCCCGTCGATGGCCAGGGCCAGGACCGGTCCCCCCTCGAGGGTCGAGGCCGCGGCCGCACCCACCAGGGCCAACTGCAGGGCCCCGACGGCGGTGGCGATCGACCGGGTCTGCCGGGCGGCCAGGAGCTCCACCCCCTGGGCGTCGTAGAGGACCGCCGGATGCTCGAGCACCTGGCCGGACATCCAGTCGAGGAGACGGGGCGGCGCCGCCTTGACCTCGACCCGGAGGCGACGGAGCCGGCCCGGCCCCCCGGAGAAGACCTCCCGCCCCACCGTGCCGAACGCCGCCTCCAACTCGGCGGCCGCCTCCTCGGGGAGGCCCTCGGGGCGCAGGAGAGACCGCAGCGCCTGGGCGAAGCGGGCCCGGGCCCGGGCCAGACGCGACGCCCGGCGGGCCGGAGCGGGCGTCCCGGAGGGTCCGGGCTCCGACGGCCATTCGGTCACTTCGCGAGTCTGCTGGTCCCGGGTCGGCGGGGCAAACAGCCGACCCGGCCCGTCAGGATCGGATCCGCTCATTGGACGGGTCGAAGAACGCCCGCAAGCCGACGGTGGCCGGTTCGAGTCGACCCCCCACGTCGACCTGGTACCGCCCGTCGGCCAGCCCCTCGGCGGTGACCGGCCCCCGGTCCTGCCGCCGGAGGTAGGCCAACCCGACGCTCGCACCCAGGGTTCCCGACCAGGCCGCCGACGTCACCTGTCCGGACGGCTCGCCGTCCCGGAGGACCAGTTCCCCTCCCCACAGCATCGGGCCGGGGTCCTCGAGGCGGAGCGACACCAGGCGCCGGCGGGGTCCCTCGGCTACGACCCGTTCGACGGCCGGGCGGCCGATGAAGTCGATGTCGGCGGTCAGCTTGCAGGTGAAACGGAGTCCGGCCTCCACCGGGTTGTGGTCCGGGGTCAGGTCGGAGCCGAAGGCCCGATACCCCTTGTCCAGCCGGAGGGAGTTGATGGCGTAGTAGCCGGCGTCGGTGAGCGGAAGGTCGGCACCGGCGTCGACCAGCGTCTCGTAGACGCCCACGGCGAACTCGCACGGCACGTACAGCTCCCAGCCCAACTCCCCCACGTACGTGATCCGGGTGGCCCGGACGGTCGAGTAGCCCAGGTCGATCTCCCGGCTCGTGCGCGAACGGGAACGCGCTCGTTGGACAGGTCCGCACGAGTCACGCGCTGCAGCAGGTCCCGGGCACCCGGTCCCATGACCCCGTAGACGGCGTAGGACGACGAGACGTCCACCACGGAGACGTGCTCGTCCCGCCCGATGTGCCGCTCGATCCACACCCGGTCCCGGACCACCGAGGCGGAGCCGGTCACGAGCAGGTACCGGTCGTGGTCCACGCGGGTCACCGTGACGTCGGCCTCGTAGCCTCCCCGGGCGTTGAGCATCCCGGTGTAGACGGCGCGGCCGACGGCCACGGCGACGTCCGCCGTGCACAGCCGCTGCAGGAGCGGCCTCGGCGTCCCGCCCGGAGATCAGCAACTTGCCGAACGATGTCTCGTCGAAGAGGGTCACGCCGGTGCGGGTCGCGATGCTGTTCGCCCACCGACCAGGCCAGCCAGTCCGGCTTGCCCCAGGTGTACTCGGAGGTCGGGGCTCCTCCCCCGACGGGAGCGAAGACGTTCGGCCGCTCCCAACCCATCTTCGACCCGAACTGGGCGCCGGCCGCCTCGAGCAGGTGGTGGAGCGGTGAACGGCGGAAGGGTCGGGCCGTGACGAGCTCCCGGTTGGGCCACGGGATCTCGTAGTGCAGCCCGAGGACCTCGCCCACCCGGTCGTGGAGCCACTGGTCGTTCCCGTTGAACGGGGCGAACCGTCGAATGTCCACGGCGACCAGGTCGCTGGACGGGTGCACCCTCGACGATCCACTCGGCCAGGGCCCGTCCGGCGCCGCCGGCCGACGCGATGCCGACCGAGTTGAACCCGGCTCCGACGAAGAAGCCCCGCAGCTCCGGGCGCCTCCCCCAGGATGAACTGGTTGTCGGGCGTGAAGCTCTCGGGACCGTTGAAGAACTTCCGGATGCCGGTGTGGTGCAGGGCGGGGATCCGCAGCAGGGCGCTCTCCATGAGTACGGAGAAGTGGTCCCAGTCCTCGTCGAGGAGCCGGAATTCGAACGGGTACGGCAGCCGGTCGGGGGCGACCCACGGCTTGGCCTCGGGCTCGAACCCACCGATGACCAGACCGCCGACCTCCTCCTTGAAGTAGGTGTAGCCGTCGGGGTCGCGCAGGATGGGCAGGTTCGGGTGGACGCCCTCGATCTCCTCGGAGACCACGTAGAAGTGCTCGGCGGAGTGCAGGGGTACGTGGACGCCGGCCAGGGCACCGACCGCCTTGGCCCACTGCCCGGCGCAGTTCACGACGACCTCCGTCTCGATGGTGCCGTCGTCGGTCACCACCCCGGTGACCCGACCACCGGACTGCTCGACCCCGACGACCCGGGTGTGCTCGAACACACGGACGCCGAGGGTCCGGGCCCCCCGGGCCAGCGACGCCGTGACGTCCACCGGGTTGGCTGTTCCGTCACCGGGCAGCCAGAGGGCCCCGACAGGTCCTCGGTGGCCAACACCGGGTAGAGCTCCTGGGCCCGGGCCGGGGTGATCAGCTCGCACTCGAGGTCGTACACCTCTGCGGTGGCCGCCGTCCGCCGGAGCTGCACCATCCGGTCCTCGCGTGCGGGCCACCGTCACCCCGCCGCAGCGCTTGAAGCCGGTGGCCAGGCCGGTCTCCTGCCTCGAGCCTCGCCGTAGAGCTCGCGCCGAGTACTGGACCAGGCGGGTCCCGCCCTCGGTGGCCCGCAGCTGGCCCAGCAGGCCGGCCGCGTGCCACGTGGTCCCCGAGGACAGCTGGCCCTGTTCCAGCAGGACGACGTCGGTCCAGCCCAGGTGGGCGAGGTGGTAGGCGGTGCTGGTCCCCACGATGCCTCCGCCGATGACCACCACCTGGGCCCGGCTGGGTAGCTGCTCGTCCCTAGGCATGTGGTCCGTCCCCGTTCGTGTCCCCGGCGGCATCGGTCGCCTCGCTCCGCCGGTCGTGGTTGGTCAGTCGTCCCGCTGTACGTCCCCGACGAGGCGATCGAGGAGCGGGTCGCGGAACCGCTCGACGGCCCGCTCGTACTTCTCCAGTCCCCAGGTCCAGAAATCGAAGTCGATGTCGCTCGTGGCCTGTCTGGATCGATGCCCACAGTGTCCATCCGTACTGGGACATCAGCCCCTGGAGCCGTGCCCGGGCGATCTTGTTGACCAAGCGGGTCCCGTAGTAGGAGCTCACCAGGTGCTCGAGCTGGTCCTCGGAGAGATGGCACTCGCTGCCGATGTTGCCCAGCTCGAAGCAGGCGTCATTGTTCCCGGCGTACTCGTAGTCGATGAGCCAGATCTGGTGCCCGTCATCGATGAAGTTCCCGGCCAGAAGATCGTTGTTGCAGGCCACCGTCGGTTCCCGGCGGACAGCCAGCGCACCGTGGATACGGGCCACGTCGGGCTCGAAGTCGAGATAGCCGTCGGGCAGCCGGTACCCCTTCTCGAGGACCGTCGCGAGATAGCCGCGCTGGATGTCGAACATGTCGAAGTCGTTGACGAACCTCGCTCCCTGGTGCAGTCGGCGACAGGAGGCGGCCACCCGGTCGATGACACCCGGTCGGGAGAAGTCCGCGTCGGTGAGCGTCCGCCCCTCGAGATAGCCGATCACCAGCGTGGAGTCCCCGGGAAGATAGTCGAACACCGGCGCGCCCACCCCCGAGGCGGCGGCGATGATGGAGTTCCGGTACTCGTGCCCCCGGTCGATGGCCAGCCCACCCGGTACCTCCACCGAGCACCGGACCACGAAGGCACCCTCGGGCGTGGTCACCTTGAAGTTGCGGTTGGTGAGGCCACCGGCCAGCTCGGTGACCTCCCGGGGACGGCTCGCGGAGCACGCCGATCCTGTCGCAGAGGGACGGTGGAAGCACGGCCCCATCCTTCCTTGCCGACGACCGGCCCTCCTGCGTCACCGGGGTCGGCCCGGTGCCGCGGGGTACGGGTCGCCCGCTAGATGCCGGCCGTCAGCTCCTCGTCGGCGATGTCCACGGTCTGCCTGGGCCCGGTGAACCAGTTCTTGACCGAGACGTGCCAGTAGATCCACAGGAAGATCATGGCCCCCGGCACCACCAGGATGGTGTAGTTGACGTACTTCCAGGCGAACCCGGTGGTCCACGGGACGCCCAGGTTGGAGGTGGGCATGAACGCCATCACCGTGACCATGACCACGTCGAGGAGGGCGATCACCGACAAGACCTTGTACTTGGGCCCGAGGTTCCAGTCACCGGTCTGGAACCGGTCGCCCAGGCGGAGCCGGTGCCAGATGGGGATGGAGAAGCACCAGTACAGGCCGATGACGCCGATGGAGACCACGGCGGTGAAGGCCACCGGTGTGGGCACACCGTTGATGTCCACCGTGATGAGGGCGGGCAGGGTGAGGATGATCCCGATCACCGCGGTGAGGACCACGCCGGCCACCGGCACCCGCCGCGAGCTGAGCCTGCGACCAGTGCTTGTGGCCGGGCACGGCACCGTCGCGGCTGAAGGCGAAGAGCATGCGGGAGCAGCTGGTCATGCAGGCCATGGTGCAGAAGAACTGGCCCACGGTGGCGATGAGGAGGACGGTGGCCCCCCACCGGGAGGTCAGGGCCTGGGCGAAGATGGTGGCCACCCCGCCCCCGGCCGCGGTGACCTTGGACTCGTCCTGCACGGCGAAGAGGAAGGCCAGGAGGAGGATCCAGCCGCCGATGGCCGAGTAGAAGATCGACCGCCACATGCCCTTGGCCGCCGAGTTGGCCGCGCTCTTGGTCTCCTCCGACAGGTGGGCCGAGGCGTCGTAGCCGGTGATGGTGTACTGGGTCAGCAGTGCCGCCGATGGGCAGCACGATGAAGATGAAGCCCCAGCCGTGGGTCTTCCCGCCGAAGAAGCCGGTGTTGTTGACCGTCGAGGTGAAGACCATCGAGGCGCTGGCGTGGTGGCGGGGCAGGAAGATGAGGATGAGGACGATGGCGGCCGCCCCGAGCACGTGCCACCACACCGAGATGTTGTTGATCCAGGCGAGCAGGTGGCTGGAGAAGATGTTGACCACGGCGGCGATCCCCAGGATGGCCACGAAGAACAGGAAGATGGTGTTGAGGCTGCCCGAGTGCCAGCTGGTGGTGAAGAAGCCCAGGGTGAGGTCGAGGAAGGTGGCGCACCCATAGGCCACCGAGGCCACGATGGCCAGCAGGCCGATCAGGTTGAGCCATCCGGTGTAGTACCCCGCCTTGGCCCCACCCAGCTTCGACGCCCACCAGTAGATGCCGCCGGACGTCGGGTAGGCCGAGACCAGCTCGGCCAGGCACAGCCCGATGCACAGGATCAGGGCGGCCAGCACCGGCCAGCCCCAGGCGATGGCGGCCGGGCCTCCGCCGTTCCAGCCGCTGGCGAACGTGGTGAAGCAACCGGCCAGGATCGAGATGATCGAGAAGGAGATGGCGAAGTTGGAGAACCCGGACCACGACCGGCTGAGCTCCTGTTTGTACCCGAGCTCGGCCAGGAGCTCTTCGTCGGTCCGGACCCCGAGGGCCTCGGGATCGATCTCGCTGACCTCTATTCCCTCGGGCACGGTGTCCTCCATCTCGTCGTTGCACTTGCAAAAGTGAAGCGAATGAAGCGGGGACCCCTCGTTGCTAGCTGGGAAGGTAACACTCACCACCCGGTGTTTCGCGGATGTTGCACCGCATGTTGCGGCCGGGTGCCGAGACCGGCCGGATCTCCGGCGGGCCCGGCACGGCCCCGGTAACGTCGGTCCCGGGACGGTCCCGACGGGCGAGGGAGCTCACATGGCGCTGGACATCGGGCGGAGGCGGTTGGAGCGGGAGGTCCGGTCGGCCCGGCTGGAGGGCCGGGCCCTCCCCCGCGTGGTCATCGTGGGCGGTGGGCTCTCCGGCCTCGCCTCCGCCATCCAGCTGACCCGGGCGGGTCTGCGGGACTTCACCATCATCGAGCAGTCGGGCGGGGTCGGGGGCACCTGGCGGGACAACACCTATCCGGGGAGCGGCTGCGACGTCCCCTCCCATCTCTACTCCTTCTCCTTCGCCTCCACCTCCGACTGGACCCGCCGGTTCGCCGACCAGCGGGAGATCCTGTCCTACGCCGAGCAGTTGGTCGACCGGTTCACGCTCCGGCCCCATCTTCGCCTGGACACCACGGTGGACCGGGTGACCCTGGACGAGGCCGGTGGCCGGTGGCGGATCGACCTGACCTCGCCGGCCGGCCGCGCCGCGGTGGACGCCGATGCCGTGATCTTCGCCTGCGGACAGCTCAACCGGCCCCACGTGCCCGAACTCGAGGGGCTCGAGCAGTTCACGGGCCCGACCTGGCACTCGGCCCGCTGGGACCACTCGGTCGATCTCGGCGGCAAGCAGGTGGCCGTGGTGGGCAGCGGGGCCAGCGCCATCCAGTTCGTTCCGCCGGTGGCCGCCGAGGCAGCCGGGGTGACCATCTACCAGCGGTCCCCCAACTACGTGGGCCCGAAGAAGGACCGCGCCTACCGGGGGTCGACCCGGCGGCTGCTGAACCGGGTGGCGCCGCTGGTCCGGGCCTACCGGTGGTGGATCTACTGGAGTCTCGAGTTCCGCTGGATCTGGTTCCGCAAGGACAGCTGGGCCGGCGACCGGCTCCGCCAACTCTTCGACAGGGAGATCCGGGCCGCGGTGGTCTCCGATCGCCTGCCCGAGACCGCCGTGGTCCCCGACTACCCCATCGGCTGCAAGCGCATCCTCATCTCCAACGACTGGTACCCGGCCATCATGCGGCCGAACGTCGAGGTCGTCGAGCGGCCCATCGACCACCTCGAGGCCGGGGGCGTGGTGACCGCGGACGGCACCCATCGGCCGGCCGACGTCCTGATCTTCGGCACCGGCTTCTCGACCACCGACTTCCTGGCCCACATCCCGGTCACCGGCGAGGGCGGCAGGACCCTGGCCCAGCAGTGGACGGACGGCGCCCGCGCCTACCGGGGCACGGCGGTCCCCGGGTTCCCCAACTGCTATCTGCTCTACGGTCCCAACACCAACCTCGGGCACAACTCGATCCTCTTCATGGTCGAGCGCCAGCTCAATCTGGTGCTCCAGGCCCTGGCCGTCCAGACGGCGGCCTCCCGCGTGACCGAGCGCCCGCGGGTGGCCGTGACCCCCGAGGCCTACCGTCTCGACGACGAGCGCACCCAGCGGATGATGGCGGGGACGGCCTGGGTGGCCGGCTGTCACAGCTGGTACAAGGCCGCCTCCGGCCGGGTCACCAACAACTGGCCCACCTGGACCGTGCGGTACTGGTACGACACCCTGCGACTCCGCCCCTCGGAACTGGGGCTCGAGGCACCGGAACGTCCCGGTCCCGGCGTCCGCCTCGACGCCCCGGTGACCCCTCAGGCAGCCGGGGGAGGTGCCGACGCCTCCGTCCGTGCGACGAGGTGACCGCCACCCGGTGCCGACGGCCCCTTGCTACCGTCTCGGGCCATGACGGGTAGCGGGCCAGGGGAGCAGCCGCTCGGGCCCTTCTCGGAGTTCTCCAGGCCGGCGGCCGCCGAGCCCGATCCGGTCCCCGGGGGTGAGGGAGAGCCACCACTCGATCCGTCGCCCGGGGCGACGATGCCCCGGGCCGATGCCGGCACCCGGCGGACCGGGCGGACCCGCCGGTCCGCATCCACCGGCACCTTCGACGAGTCGGGCCTGCACGCGCTGGGCGACGAGATGCGCGGGTCGGCCACCGCCACCGCCACCGTCGCCGTTACCGCAAGACCCGATGGGTCCTGGGCATCATGGCCCTGGTCACGGTGGTGGCCGTCGGAGGGGTGGCCGGGTACGCCTGGTACCTCGACCACGAGATCCACCGCATCGACGTCCGCGGCCTCTCCGACGTCCCGACCAGTGGGGCGGAGGCCGGGACCGAGAACATCCTGATGGTCGGCTCCACCGACCGCTGCGCCCTCAAGGTCCAGAACGCGGCCTACGGGCTGTGCTCGCAGGGCGTCAACGGGGTCAACAGCGACGTGGTGATGATCCTGCACCTCGACCCCCAGCGGCACACGGTGTCCATCCTCTCCGTCCCCCGCGACCTCTTCGTGCCCAACGCCCGCACGACCGGGGCCAACAAGATCGACGCCGCCCTCTACCAGGGGCCCAGCCAGCTCGTGGCGGCCATCAACGAGGACCTCGGGATACCCGTCCAGCACTACGTCGTGCTCAACTTCGACAGCTTCGCCAACGTGGTCAACGCGCTGGGCGGGGTCAAGATGTACTTCCCCGAGCCGGTGTACGACGCCTACTCGGGCCTCAAGCAACTGACCCCGGGGTGCGTGCCGCTCAACGGCGTCCAGGCGCTGCAGGTGGTCAGGGCGCGACACCTCCAGTACAAGGGGCCGGGGATCACCACCGACCTCCCCGAGTTCTGGCCCTCCGAGAACCTGAGCGACCTGGCCCGGATCCGCCGCGACCACGAATTCCTGCGGGTCCTGGCCTCGGCAGTGGCCAAACAGGGCCTGTCGGACCCCATCACCGACGAGCGGCTGGTGGCCGGGCTGGCGCCCCAGCTGGAGGTGGATCGCCGGTTCTCGACCTCCGACATGGTGGACCTGGTGCTCAACTTCCACTCGGTGAACGTGGACCACGCACCCCAGCTGACCCTGCCGGTCGAGGTGGACGGCAGCGGCGGCGGCTACACCTACCAGGGGGCGGCGTACGGGGACGTCGAGTTCCCCTCCATCACCCAGGACCAGGCCGTCGTCGACCAGTTCCTCGGCATCGGACCCACCATCGACGCCATGACCGGCCGGACGCTCCCCGCCCCGGCCACCGTGTCGGTGTCCGTGCTCAACGGCACGGGGGCCTACGACCAGGCCACCGACACCTCCGATGCCCTGGCCGCCCTCGGGTTCCACATCGCCGGCATCGGGGACACCCCGTCGGTGGGCAGCCAGTCGGAGACGGTGGTGTACTACGCCGCCAAGACACCGGCCGACCAGGCCGCGGCCCAGGCCGTCGCCCGCTCCCTGTCCGGTGCGGTCGTCACCGGCCTCGGACCGACCAGCGACGGGGCCCAGGTCACGGTGGTGACCGGGACGCAGTTCAGCGTGTCCCCCCCACCGACCGCCCCGGCGGCCACCGGCCCCACCGCCCCGGCCGCCGGCGGGTCCCTCCCCACGCACGCCACCACGCCGACCACCACGCCCCCGGCGTCGTCGGCCAGCACCTTCCTCCCGCCCACCGCGGCGGTCACCCCCCTCCAACCCTGGGACCCCCGGTCCTGCACCTCGGGGGGCGGCGAAGGGACCTGAGCTGACCCGCGTCTGGCACGGTCATCCCAGTTCAGGAGCCAATCGAAACGAAACGGTTGCGTTCTGGTCCCGAAACGCCTACTCTCTAGTGAACGGAACAGTTCCGTTTTCGAGACACCGGAGCAAGCGAGTGGTCCCCACCGTCGACACCGAGGAGTTCACCGGGAAGGCCGACCGCCCGACCGGGCCGAGGGCCGAGGCCCGCGAACAGGCCATCCTCGACGCCGCCCTCGAGCTGCTGATGGAGGTGGGCTACGACCGGCTGAGCATGGATGCCCTGGCCGAACGGGCCCGGGCCGGCAAGGCCACCATCTACCGGCACTGGTCGGGCAAGGCCCAGGTCGTGGCCGAGGCGGTCCGCCGACTGAAGCACGGCGGGGTGTCGGAACCCTTTCCGTCCACGGGCTCCCTGCGGGGCGATCTACTGGCCGCCCTGGACCAGATCTGCTGCGCGGCCACCGAGGTCGACGCCGCCATCATCGCCGGAGTGATGTCGGCCATGCGTTCCGATCCGGAGCTGGCCGAGCTGGTCCGCACCCAGGTGCTCGACAGCAAGATGGCGGAGTTCAACCGGATCATCGACCGGGCCGTCGGCCGGGGGGAGTTGCCGCAAGGTGGCTCGGCAGGGCTGGTGGACGAGGTGATCTCGGCCCTCCTCATCAATCGGATGGTCATCCAGGGCCAGTCGATCGACGAGGGGTTCTCGATCCACGTGGTGGACGACATCGTCCTCCCACTGCTCCACCGCCAGTAGCGACAGCTCCGCCCTCCCACCCGTCACCCCAACCCGAGGAGCCCCCATGACCACAATCACCGAGTTCGAGACACCGCCCGCATCAACCGGGCCCGACGGCCCGGGAACCGACCCCAAGCGCTGGCTGGCCCTGGCCGTCATCGCCGTGGCCCAGCTGATGGTGGTGCTCGACGCCTCCATCGTCACCATCGCCCTCCCCTCCGCCCAGCACGCCCTGCACATCTCCACGGCCAACCGCCAGTGGGTGGTCACGGCCTACACGCTCTCGTTCGGTGGCCTCCTGCTCCTGGGCGGTCGGATCGCCGACTACGTGGGGCGCAAGCGGGTGTTCATCATCGGCCTCCTGGGCTTCGCCGGAGCATCGGCCCTGGGCGGCGTGGCCGTCAACGCCGCCATGCTGTTCGGGGCCCGGGCGCTCCAGGGTGCGTTCGCCGCGCTGCTGGCGCCGGCCGCCCTCTCGCTGATCTCGGTCACCTTCACCGAGGTCAGGGAGCGCGCCACGGCCTTCGGCGTCTACGGCGCCATCTCCGGCGGCGGTGCGGCCATCGGCCTCATCATGGGTGGCGTGCTCACCCAGTACGCCTCGTGGCGCTGGTGCCTGCTGGTCAATGTGCCCATCGCCGCCATGGCCGCCGTGGCGGCCCTTCCGGTGGTGCGCGAGTCCCGGGCCCACGGCAACACCAGTTACGACATCCCCGGCGCCGTCACCGTGACCGCCGGCCTGGTCGCCCTGGTCTACGGGTTCACCAAGGCCGCCTCCGACGGGTGGGCGGCCACGGCCACCTTGAGCTTCCTGGGCATCGCCGTGGTGCTGTTGGCCGCGTTCGCGACCATCGAGATCAGGTCCAAGAACCCCTTGTTGCCCATGCGGGTCATCCTCGAACGAAACCGCGGCGGCTCCTTCATCAGCTCGTTCATGGTCGGTGCCGGGCTCCTCGGGATGTTCCTGTTCCTCACGTACTACTTCCAGGGCAACCTCGGCTACTCCGCCCTCAAGTCGGGCTTCGCCTTCCTGCCCTTCTCGGCGGGGATCATCGTGGCCGCCGGGGTGTCCAGCCGGCTCCTCCCCCGGGTCGGCCCGCGCCTGCTCATGGTCATCGGCTTCGGAGCCGCGACCCTGGGGATGCTGTGGCTGAGCCGGATCACCCCCCAGACCACCTACCTGGCCCACGTCCTGCCGGCCGAGCTGCTGATCTCCCTGGGCATGGGCCTGGCCTTCGTGCCCATGAGCAGCACCGCCCTCTTCCGGGTCCCGACCCATGACGCCGGGGTGTCCAGCGCCCTGGTCAACACCACCCAGCAGGTGGGGGGCTCACTGGGTACCGCCCTGCTCAACACGGTGGCCGCCTCGGCCACCGCCGCGTACCTGGTGACCCGGGCACCCAGCCGGGCCAATATCGAGGCCGCCCAGGTCCACGGCTACACGGTGGGCTTCCTGGTCGGTGCGGGCTGTCTGGTCGTGGCCCTGCTCTCGGCCCTGTTCCTGGTCAACGCCACCAAGGAGGACCTGGCCGACGTGGACGGCGTGTCCGGCGAGGTCCTGGTCTCGTAGCCGCCGCCCCGGGCCCGGCGGGGTGTCCATGGACCCCCGACCGGGCGGTGGCGACAGGACCCGGCTCAGGAACCGATGTGGTCGGCGGGCACCGTGCCCAACCGGCCGGCCTGGTAGTCCTCGAAGGCCTGGGCCACCTCGTCCCGCGTGTTCATCACGAACGGGCCGTAGGCGTAGACCGGCTCGCGGATGGGCCGGCCGCCCAGGACCAGGACGTCGAGGTTGGGGGTCCTCGACTCCTGGGAGGAGGCGGCCTGGATGGTCACCGAATCACCGTCGCCGAAGACGGCCAGCTGCCCGGTGCGGACCGGTCGACCGTCGGCCCCCACCGAACCCTCGCCGCCCAGGACGTAGACCAGGGCATTGAACTCCGGCTGCCATGGGATCTCCACCCGCGCCCCGGGGGCCAGGGTGGCGTGGACCATGGCCATGGGCGAGTGGGTGGACCCCGGCCCGGCGTGGCCATCCACCTCCCCGGCGATGACCCGCAGCAGGGCGCCGCCGTCCGGCGAGGCCAGCAGGATCACGTTGGAGCGGCCGATGTCCTGGTAGCGAGGGGCGATCATCTTGTCGGCCTTGGGCAGGTTGACCCACAGCTGGATGCCGTGGAACAGGCCACCGCTGGCCACCAGGGCCTCCGGCGGTGCCTCGATGTGGAGGATCCCCCCGCCGGCGGTCATCCACTGGGTGTCCCCGTCGCTGATCAGGCCGCCGCCGCCGATGGAGTCCTGGTGCTGGAAGGTCCCGTCGATCATGTAGGTGACCGTCTCGAAGCCCCGGTGCGGGTGCCACGGCGTCCCCTTGGGCTCCCCCGGGGCGTACTCCACCTCGCCCATCTGGTCCATATGGATGAACGGGTCGAGGTAGCGGCGGTCCACTCCGGCGAAGGCCCGGCGCACCGGGAACCCCTCACCCTCGAAGCCGGCCGGCGCCGTGGTCACCGAGACCACCGGCCGACCCGCGGTCGAGCCCGGGTCCATCGAGCCGATCGTCGGCAACCCCCCTCTGTCGTCCACGGTCACTGCTGGCATGGCCAACCTCCTCGTCGCACTCAGGTTGCCACGACGCACCGGTGGTGCGCGGGCCCTTCCGGGGGTCCAACACTAGTTGCGTGCACAACATTCCGAGCCACCGGGCCGGGGCCGCCGGCTCGGTCCGGAGCGGCGGGGAGTGCGCCGCATACAGGTTGCCGTCGGTCGTGCCGAAAATGACAGAGTGAACAAGTACGCTTGGCCCACTGGAACAGTCAGGAGATAGCTGGTGATCCGGCCACGTGGCGGAGCGACTCGTCGGCGCGACGACAAAGACGAAGAGCCCACCTCCTCGGCCGAGGAGATCGGGCGCCTGCTCCGCCAGGCCAGGGAGGAGCGCGGGCTCGATCTGCTGGCCGTCCACGATCGGTTGAGCCGGCCGATCACCCAACTCGAGGCCTTGGAGCGTGGCGACCTGGACAGCCTCCCCGACCAGGCCCTGGCCCTCTCCACGCTCCGGCGGTATGCCGCCTTCCTGGGATTGGACGGCGATGCCCTGGCCCTTCGGATGATCGATGCCTGGTCCAGTCCGCCGGCAGCGGTCAACGGCGCCGCACGGGGCGGCGCCGGTGCCGCGGTCACCAGCGTGGTGGCCGCGGTGACCACCGGGCCCGACCATCTGCGGGCCTTCACCCAGACCGGGCAGGTCCCGCGGGTGGGCGCCGGGTCCACCGCCGCCGCCGGGGGGTACGGCTACGGCATGGCCACCGGGCCCCCCACCGGTACGTTCCCGGTGGTCCCCCGCCACGAGCTCCGACAGAGCAAGCGGGCCGTGGCCCGGGCCCGGCGCAAGCTGCGGGCGCCCACGCCCCTCAAGATCGTCACCGGGGTGGCCCTCCTGCTGGTCCTCGCCGTCGTGGCCGGCTACGTGATCCTCCAGCAGCGGCCCCAGTGGCTGGTCTCGGCCCGCATCCTCCGGGTGGTCGAGCCGGGCGGCCCGCAGGCACCTGCCCCGGCGACCACGTCCACCGTGCCCCACCAGGTGGCCATCGTGGTCCCTGGCGTCAGCGGCCCGGCCTCGTCCGCCTACTCGGTCGGCACCAAGGACTTCACGGTCAACGTCAGCACCACCGGACCGTGCTGGGTGCAGGTCACGAGCTCGGAATCGTCGGTCCCGCTGATCGTCGGGGTCCAGCAGGCCGGCAAGCGGCTCAGCTACCCCGCGCAGGGCACCATGACCGTGCAGGTGGGGTCGTCGGCCGTGGTGGTGGGCATCTCGGTGAAGGGCAAGGTCGTGTTCTTCACCGCACCCCATGTCACCCCCTACACCTACGTGTTCGCGGCGAACACCGCCGGCTGACCGCCTTCAGTCGACGACGGCGGCCGGACCGGAGTGGTCGACCCGGCCGGCGGCCAACTCGGCATCCAGCTGTGCGTCATAGCGGGCGGCCTTGCGCTCCTCCATCCGCACCCACTGCACGAATACCGGGATCAGGGCCAGGAGGGTGAAGAGTTCGGCGCCGATCCACAGGATGCCCGCCCCGGCGTGGGTGCTCGGCACCGAGTAGATGGGCGCCACCGGACGGGTGGTGCTCAGCAGGGCCAGGGCGAGGAACGACTCGATCGGCACGCCGAGCAGCAGGCTGGTCAGCTTGGCCCCGTACCCCATCCGCCAGTGCGGGATGGGGTCGAGGCCCACGATCGGCCACCAGAACAGGGTCGAAGCGAACAGGAAGGCCAGATTCACCAGGTCCATCAGCCACATGTGGTCCATGGCGAACCCCAGGGCGAACGTCAGGAAGAAGGCGAACATCGAGAAGTAGTAGGCGAACGCCACCAGCACGGGGTGGGTCATGATCCGGAACGGCCGTGCGTTGAGGATGCCGAGGAGACGGACCTTGGTCTCCCGGCTCGAGGTCTGGAGGGCCAGGGTCATCGGCGCTCCCATGGCCAGCAGGGGCGGCGCCACCACCATCAACAGCAGGTGCTGGACCACGTGGGCTTGGAAGTACTCCATGGTGAACGTGGCCACCGGGGACTGCAGGGCCAGGTCCAAGAGGACCAGCCCGGACAGGAACGACGCGGTGCGCTTCCAACTCCAGTACCGGCCCCGGGCGGCCAGGTTCGACCGGGCCCGCAGGTACCAGGCTGCGGTGACCACCGCCAAGGCCAGGACCAGCAGCGGGAACGGGCTGAACTGCCACTGGCTCAGGGCGGTGTGGGCGTCGAGGGGGATGTACCTCATGCCCGGCATCCCCAGCATCGATCTCCCGTCCGGCACGGATCCAGCGTACCGAGCACCGGCCGGTCCGCCCACTCGCGCCGCGGTGCTGGCCGGCCCGGGTCGACCCTCAGAGCATCAGGACCAGCATGAACGCCATGGTCACGCACATGGCGATGTGGCAGCCGGCCTCCAGGCGCGGGGCCAACCACCTGGGTCCGTCGTCCCGGGCCGTGTCCGACGTGCCGGGCGGCCCCGTCCTCCCGGAACCCGGCGCCCCGGCGGCGGTCAGGGCCATCGCAGCCGGTCGGGGGGTGAAGCGCCCGATGCCGTCCAGCTCCCAGACGCCCGAGACCAGCAGCACCGACAGGAAGAGCAGGGGCAGGCCGACGAAGTCGGCGGTGGACCCGGTGGCCGCCCCCATGGCCATCCCTCCGCCGAAACCCGGTCGAGGGCTCGGCGCGGCCAGGTACATGTAGAGCATGGAGCACGCCATCACCAGGTGCGTGAGGTAGTGGGACAGGTGGTGCACGTGGTCCTCGTCCCGACCCTCCACCCCGTGCTCGGTGACGAAACGGAAGCACCGCCCGACGAACCACAGGGCCAGGACCGCGAACACCGCCTCCCAGACCCCGTGGGGCACCGGGTCGAGGGCGGAGACCAGCATGCCGACCATGGCCGTGCCCATCAGCACGTGGGCCAGGTCCACATCGGGATGGGTCGGCCGTGACCAGGAGCGGGCGGCGACCAGCCGCCCCAGGCTGTACAGGGCCACGGTCGCCATCAGGGCGGCGAAGCCGTCGTCCAGCCAGGGAGGGCTGGCCATCTCAGGCCCCCGCACCGGCGGCGCGCTCCCGCAACCCGGGGGGAGCGCCCGAGCCACCGCGACCGTTCCAGTAGGCCAGGCCCAACAGGATCAGGAGCGGTCCCGAATTCACATCGGTGGCGCCGTTGGTGAACAGGGCTCCGAAGTCCTGACCCACCACCCAGAACGCCAGGCCCAGCGCCATGGACAGCGCCACCGCAGCGTTGGCCCAGGCCGGGGCCAGGTACACCCCCGTCGCCACCAGGGCCAGGAGCACGGCCAGCACCACCGAGCAGCCGAGGCCGCGGTGGTCGACCAGGCCGGCGGCGCTCCGGTCGATCGACGCCATCCAGTTGGGCTCGCCGTCGACCTGTCCGACGATGACGCCGTGCAGGCCGCGGGCCGATCGGTTGGCTCCCAGCACGGCGAAGAGAGACAGCGACCCCCACAGCACCGACCACAGCGCCTTGGCCACACCGGGCCCGACGGCCCGTCCGGCGACGAACGAGGGCCGCGGGCCCGGACGGTCGGCCGGCCAGAGCACCACGGCGACCAGGGCGTAGAGAATGGCGGCGCCCGGCGCACCGTTGATCGGGTCGGCGGCGCCCGAGAACACCCCTCCGAACCCCTCCCCGATCCACCAGACGCCGAAGGACCACGCCACGGACACGGCCAGGGCCGTCCTCGTGCTGCGCCTCCAGGCCACGCCGAGTCCGATACCCACCTGGACCAGGGCGAAGACGGCATTGACCGCCACCGGGTGGTGCCCGATGGTGCGACCCGACCACAGGATGGACCGGGCGATGAGCGGGGGGTTCCCCTCAGCCGACATGGTGATCATGTGGGCCCCGAACGAGCGGGTGAAGAAGTAGGCCTGCATCTGCAGCACGCCGTCGAGCAACCACAACGTGGCCAGCACCAGCTGCAGGGACCGTCGAAAGTCGGGCCGCGTCCAACCGCGGGCCTCCGGGGCGGGCGTCGGCGCGGGCCCGGCCGGCGCCAGGAGGCGGGGTGCGTCAGTCATCGCCGTCCCGTCGTCGGCCCACTCCCAGCCACCTCGCCGCCCGTCCCTCAGCCCCGTCCCGGTACGACCGGTTCGACCACACCCGTGTCCACGTGGTACCGCCAACCCTCGACGTGGGTCCCCGCCGGAAGCAGTCCACAGGAGCGCACCAGGTCCACGTCGTGGCGGAGGGCGGCGTCGGGGTCGGGCATGGTGAGGAACTCCCACCCCTCGGCGTCCGCCCGCTGGGACTCGGGCAGGCCCAGACGGATGGACTCGTCGCTGCGGTCGGCCAGGGCACAGTCGGTGTGCTGCATGACGGCGATCCGGACCACGCCGAGGAAGTTGGTCGCCAGGATCAGGGACCGGAGCACGTCGGGGGTGACGCGGCCCCCGCCGTTGCGGACGATCTTGGCGTCACCGGGCGCCAGCCCCAGCATGGTCAGCGGTTCGATGCGGCTGTCCATGCAGGTGACCAGGGCGAACCCCTTGTCGGCCCGCGCCGGGATCCCGGCCAGGGCGAAGGCCGACGCGTAGGCCCGGTTGGCGTCGAGGAGATCGTCCATCATGGGGTCAAAGCATGGCAGACCGGTCACCGGGCCGGCACGCCGGGACCACGGTCCCCCGCGGGTCGGGCCCGGGTCAGTGGGAGAGGGGCGTGCGGGGTCGCTCGAGGAGTTCGCCGTCCACGAACAGGTCGACCCGTTCGTTGTAGAACGCCACCAGGCCGGCAATGGGTAGGAGTTGACGGGTGGGGAAGTCGTAGCACCAGGCCAGATCGTCGTGGACCACCCCGTTGACCACGGCCGACCAGTAGGCGGTGGTGGTCCCCTTGTAGGGACAGCGGGTGACAGTGGGCGTCGGGACCAGGTGCTCGAACCGCACTTCGGTCCGGTTGAGGTAGTACCGGGTCGGGAGACCGGTCTCGAACACCATGACCGGGGAGGACGACCCGGCCAACTCCTCGCCGTCGAGCTCGATCCGCACCGAACGGGTCGAGCGTAAGGCGTCGACCCTGGTGTAGGGATTGCGCGGGTGGACGAACACTTCCTCGTCCTCCTCGAACCAGTGGTCCATGGCGTCCCACTCGAACCGGAAGGTGTCGAGGAGCCGGGCGTGGTCCGACCGGACCACCAGGCGTCCGTCCGGCGGGCCGTCGACGGTCGACGCCAACCAGAACCACTGCACCGTTCCCCGGGAGGTCACCTCGGTGCGGCCGTCGGTGGTCAGCAGCTCCTCGGCCACGTCTCGGCGCGGCACGTAGTACTGGGGGTAGTTGGCCCACTCCCAGACGTAGCGGGCCTCCACGGAGTCCGTCACCACCCGGCCCCCGTGCACGGCCCGGATCCGCCGGGGCACCGGTTCGATGTGGTCGAGCCGGGCGATCGTCCTCGGGTAGTCGGTCATGACCCTCCTCGTGGCCCCTTCCCGCCCTCCACCATCATGTCGCGCCCCCAGAGGTCGTGACCGGCCGGTGCCCGGGGTCCTGGGCGGGTGGACACGGTCGGGTTGGAACTCCCGCGGAACGGCAACTCCCCGTCTCACGGCGGGGACGCCGCCGGGCGGACGCCGTTCGTGGCGCTCCCGTCACCGGGGACCCACCGGGCGGCGGTGCTACCCTCGGCCCCGACCGACCCACCGCCGAGGGAGGGACCGTGGCCCGTGCGGGCGCCAGCCAGAGCAGGGGGGCACCGACGGCCCCCGGCGAACTGCCCCTCCGGCTGGGGATCACCACGCCGGTCCTCACCCTCCTTCCCGGGGGCCACGCCTCGTGGGAGGTCGACGCGGGCATCGAGGAGGTGGCGACGGTGGCCCGCACCGCCGACGCCCTCGGCTACTACCACCTGACCTGCAGCGAGCACGTGGTCGTCCCCGTCGACGTGGCCCCGGCGCGGGGCAGCCGCTACTGGGATCCCCTGGCCACCTTCGGGTACCTGGCCGCCGTGACCTCCCGGATCCGGCTGGCCACCAACGTGCTGGTCCTCGGCTACCACCATCCGCTGGAGATCGCCAAGCGGTACGGCACCCTCGACCAGGTGTGCGGCGGGCGGTTGGTGCTAGGGCTCGGGGTCGGCTCCCTCGAAGAGGAGTTCGACCTCCTGGGGGCGCCGTTCGAGGACCGGGGGGCCCGGGCCGACGACGCCATCGGGGCCCTGCGATCCTCGCTCTCGACCAGCCTCCCCGCCTATCAGGGGACCTACTACCGGTTCGGCGACGTGGTCCTGGACCCGTCGGCCCGTCAGTCGTCGGTGCCCCTGTGGATCGGGGGCCGGACCGCCCGGTCCCTGCGGCGGGCCGTGACGCTGGGGGACGGGTGGGTGCCCTTCGCCATCCGGGCCGCCGACGTGGGCGCCATGCTGGCCAGGGCCCGCGAGACGCCGGCGTGGGACGCCCGCCGGTCCCCCCTCGAGGTGGTGCTGCAGAACGGGCGTCCCCTCGACCCCACCGACGACCCCGACGGGGCCCGCACCGCCATCGGCAAGCTGACCGAGGCCGGCGCCACCGGGCTCCAGCTGGGGTTCGTCCATCACACCCTGGACCACTACCTGGAGCAGCTCGAGGCCCTGGCCCAGCTGGTTCGAAAGGACATGTCATGAACCGGGTCAAGGCCGGCTTCTTCTCCCTCTCCGACCACTCCGCCGACGGCGACGACCGGCCCTACCTGGACTGGCACCAGCTCGACCACATGCCCGAGCAGTACCAGCTCCCGGGCCTGGTGCTCGGCCAGCGGTGGGCCTCCACCCCGGCCTGCCGGACAGTACGACGAGCCGCGGTGGCCGAGTGGTCCGGGGTCGAACACGTGGTCCTGTACCTGATGGGCAATCCGCTGGACGAGACCATCGACGAGTTCCTCCGCCTGGGTCGTCATCTGGCCGAGCTCGGCCGGTTCTCCGCCTCGCTGCCCTCCCACTACCGCGGGGCTCTGCGCCTCCTCGAGGCCCAGGCCGCCCCGCGGGTCCTGATCTCGTCCGAGGTGGTGCCGTGGCGGCCCCACCAGGGCGTCTACCTCCTGGTCGAGGAGCTCGCCGAGGGGACGGTCCAGGACGACTTCCTGCAGCGGATGCACACCGAGCTCCTGCCCGCGCTGGTGGAGGTGGGCGGGGTGGCCGGGGCCTGGTCCTACGGCACCACCCCGTCGATCCGCCGGCCCATGTTCACCGAAGGGCGCTTCCGGATGACCGTCTGCTACCTCGACGACGACCCGGCCGAGGTCGGCGAGCGCCTGGGCCCGGTGGTCGAGGCGGCGTGGCGGGGCGCACCGTCCCGTCTGGTCCTGGCCGCGCCCTACGAGTCCATGATGATCTGGAACTGGGACCGGTTCGGGCCCGAGGAGGGGTAGGCCGGTCGGCGGCACGGCCCCACCGGGCCGTGGTCAGTTGGTCGTCGAGATGGCGACGTGCATCCGATCCGTGAACCGGGCAACCCGGTCGCCACCGAGGTCCTTGGCCGCGAACGTCGCCAGATCGGCGTTGGACAGGAGCTGGTCGGTGCTGACCCCGGCGGCGTCGAGCGCCACCCCGATGCTGGCCGTGACCACGATCTCGCGTCCGGCCACGGTCACCGGCCGGCGGAGGGCGGTCAGCACCCGGTCGGCCGATCCGAGCGCATCGGCCAGGTCGTCGACATCCTCGAGCAGTATCCCGAACTCGTCGCCACCGAGGCGGGCCACCGAGTCGCACTCCCGGAGGCAGCCGGAGATGGCCAGGGCGGTGGCGTGGAGCACGGCGTCACCGGCAGCATGACCCAAGGCATCGTTGACCGCCTTCAGGTTGTCGAGGTCCACGAACAGCACGGCCAGCCGGCCACCGGTCCGGTGCATCCGTGAGGCGCCGTGGCGCAGGCGGTCCTGGAACAGGGACCGGTTGGCCAGTCCGGTCAGCGAATCGTGGAAGGCCAGATGGGAGAGGCGCTCTTCCAGATGCCTGCGCTCGGTGACGTCCCGGAAGCACCAGACCCGCCCGACGGTCTCCCCGTCGACGCGTTGGGGCCGGGAGACCCGCTCGAACACCCGGCCATCCTTGAAGTCGAGGATGTCGTTGCTCTCGGCGTCGGGGTCCTGGTAGACCCGCTCCACGCGGGACCGGTACTCGTCGGGGTCGGTGAGCTGCCCGCTCACGAACTCGGTCACCTGGCGGCGGTTCCCGGCGGTCAGGACCGACTCGGGCACCCCCCACATCTCGACGAGGCGCTGGTTGAAGCTGACGATCTGGCCCTGGTTGTCGACCACCATGATGCCTTCCGCCGTGGCGTCGAGCGTGGCCTGCAGCAAGGAGAGGGCCTTGCGCAGTCGCAGGTCGGCCGACTGCTGGTCGGTGACGTCGTGGCCGGTCACCACGTACCCCCCGACCGTGGGATCGTCGATCAGGTTGACGATGGCCAACTCGAAGGGCAGGGAACCGAGGTTCCCGTGCCGGACCAGCGACAGCAGGACCTTCACCGGTCCGGCCACCGACGCGCCGCGGGAGGCACGCTCGAAGGCACCGGTCAGCGCCTTCCGGTCGTCCTCGAGTACCAGGCTGGCCAGTGGCAGGCCCTCCACCAGCTCGGGATCCTGTCCGAGAATGCGGGTCAGGGCCCCCGACGCCGACTGGATGCAGCCGTCGGGTGAGACCAGCATGGTGATGGCGGCCGAGTTCTGGACCAGTGAGCGCAGACGGGCATCGTGGTCGTGCACGATCTCGTACTGCCGGCGTTCGGTCAGGTCGCGGATGGTCAGGAGGACGGCGCCGTCGGACAGCCAGTTCACCGGCGAGCCGACCAGCTCCATCAGCCGCCACCCGGTGGCCGTCCGCAGTCGGATCTCGATGGGCGTGCCCACCTGCTTGCCCTGCACGCTGGACAGCGACAGCAGCACCAGCTCCATGTCGTCCGGGTGGACCAGGTCAAGGCCACTGACCCCGATCGAGTCGGCCATGGAGCGGCCGAAGGTGGTCTCGGCCGTGCGGTTGCCCCATTGCAGGATGCCCCGGTCGTTGACCACGATGACCGAGTCGGGCAGGTCGTCGAGGAGCCGGACCAGGATGTGCTCGTTGGCGGCCAGCAGCGCGCTGGGGCCACGATCCAACCTGATCTGCGTCATATCCCATCATCGACCGCTGTGGGGTGGCCCTTTAGGGGTCGTGACCAGGCCTTGGCCCGGGTGGACCCGGACCTGGGGGGTGGTGAATACCCGGACTGGACTACCCTGACCTCTCGGCATGGCCTACGACGCGATCCGGTATGAGGTCGGTGACGGTGTGGCGACCATCACCCTCGACCGGCCGGAGGCCCGCAACGCCTTCACCGGCACCATGGGGCTCGAGCTGTCCGACGCCTATCGGCGGAGTGACGCCGACGACGCCGTGGGCGCGGTGGTGGTCACGGGCACTCCACCGGCGTTCTGCTCCGGCGCCGACCTGCGGGCCGGCGGGGACACCTTCCGACCCCGTCCCGAAGAGGGGTTCAGCGCCGCCGCCACCGAGTGGCGGGCGTGGGACGTCCGGAAATTGGTGATCGCGGCCGTCAACGGGCACGCCCTCGGTGTGGGCCTGACCCTGGCCCTCCAGTGCGACATCCGGATCTTCGCCGCGGACGCCACCTACGGGGTGGTGCAGGCCCGACGCGGGGTGATGGGAGACGGCTATTCCCACTGGACCCTTCCGCGTCTGGTCGGGATGTCGGCGGCCGCCGAGATCCTCCTCACCGGCCGCACTTTCGACGGTCACCGCGCACGCGCCCTGGGGATCTGCAGCCAGACCGTCGCGGCCGGGGAGGTGCTCCCCTCCGCCCTCGACCTGGCCCGGGACGTCGCCGCCAACGCCGCGCCGCTGTCGGTGGCGCTCAGCAAACAGCTGCTGTGGAGCTCGTGGGACCGGTCCGCCGAGGAGGTGGAACGGTTGGAGACGGAGTTCCACCATGTCCTCATGACCGGGCCCGACGCACGGGAGGGGGTCGAGTCGTTCTTGGAGAAGCGGCCACCGAGGTGGCGGGGCTCGGTGGCGCGGGACCTACCCCCCAACGCCGCTCCCCAGCGGTAGTCCGCCGGGCACGGTCCGCCCCCGTCAGACCGACCGGGTAGCCGGCCGTGCACGGACCAGGGCCTCGAGCAGCGGTCGGTAGGCCCCGAGCGGCGGCACTCCGAGCCCGACGACCTTGGCCTCGTCGTCCCACTGACGCAGCCGGACCGAGTCGGAGAACCCGGGATGGGTCTCGAAGCGGGCGCGCTCCCGGTCGTCGAGCAGCCCCCCCTGGACCTCGAGGGACGCGGCCGAGGCGGCGGACAGGGTGGAGCGGTAGCCGGGCTCGGCGGTGCACCGCCAACGCTTGGCCTGTACGTGCAGGGAGACCGGCTGGCCCACCCGGGGACCGAAAAGGGCGGCCAGGGCGCGGCCGCCGACGGCCTCGTGACGGGCGGTGGCGGTGGAGCGGCCCGGGTCCGCCTCGGCGGAGACGATCAGCAGGTGCCCGACGTCGTGGAGGAGCGCAGCGGCGATGAGCGAGTCGGTGGCCCCGTTTGCGCCGGCCAGGGCGGCGCACTGGAGGGAATGAGCCGTGAGGCTGACCTGCTCCCCGTAGCACCGGTCCCCGTCGGACTCGTACAGGGCCAGGAGGTCGGCGACACCGCGGACCGCCGGCGCCGCTGTCGACCTCACCCGTTCTCCGCGCCGGGCATCGGCTCGCCCCCCGGGCTCAGGGCCTGCCGCGCATCGCCCCGAGGTCCTGGTGCCTTCGGTCCGGGTCGCTCGAACCGCCGAGCCACTTCGATGGCCATCGATGCTCCTCGGGTCGCCTGGCTCGATCCTAGGTCGTCACCGTACCGGTCCCGCCGTAACGGGGGACCCGGTGGGCGCGGGTCGGGCCCCGTGGGATCGAAACCGGCGACTCACCACTCTCCGTTCGTTCCCACCGTTTGGGAGGCACCCGGAACCGGCGATATCGTGATCGGAGCAGACCGGCGTCGAAGCACACCCGTGGCAGGAATGAGCAGAGGTCTCCGGGCCCGGCAGAGCCGACGGGACCTCGGCACGACACCGTCCTTCGACGGGCAGGAGAGAGCGCTGATGTCTGACGACTCGCAGGCCGCGACGGGAGCAGTGGTGCCGATCACGGCTGAGTCCATCGACCCGCGCTACGACAAGCCATTCGTCGACGTCAGCGAGGATCGAACCGATCCCGTGCCCCACCGCTACGTGCACGGAGGATTCGCGGGGACGGGCGCACGGTTCTCCCTGTACGTTCCACCTGCCGACCTCTATCAGGGCCGCTTCTTCCAGAACACCTACCCGATGGCGCTGAGCGAGGACGTCGGCCCGTTTCCGATCGCCTTCGACGTGGCGACCGGGAACATCGGCTTCACCGTGGCGAGTGGTGCCTCCTACCTGCAAACGAACCTGGGCGGCGGCGATCGGGTGTCGGAGGGTGACCCGGCCATCGCGGCCTACCGGGTCAATGCGGCGGCGGCAAAGTATTCGCGGGTGATCGTCGCAGAGCTCCACGGCGAGCATCGGCCATACGGCTACCTCTTCGGTGGAAGCGGCGGTGCGTACCAGGTCGTCGGTGCGGCGGAGAACACCGCCGGGGTGTGGGACGGCTTCCTCCCCTATGTGTTGGGCACCCCGAATGCGATCCCCAGCATGTTCACGGTCCGCATGCACGCGCTGCGAGTGCTCCGGCAGCGCAACCGGTTCCCCGGCATCGTCGACGCCATCGAACCAGGTGGGAACGGCGAACCTTACGAGGAGCTCAACGACGAGGAGCGCGGAGCGCTCGACGAGGCGTTGCTGCTCGGCTTCCCGATACACGGCTGGTGGAACCACGAGAGGTTGACGAGCGGCTACTTCTCGAACGTCGCCAGCCTCGTCCCGGCCATGGATCCAACCTACGTGGACGACTTCTGGAATGAACCGGGGTACCTGGGCAGCGACCCGACTTCCTCGATCCGCGACGAGCGGGCCCAGTTCGACACGTCGGTCGTGGCGGTGATCGACGGATTCCCGATACAACTCGAGCTGGCCGAAGTGCCCGAGTGGGATATCTCCGATGCCCATCTGGTCCTCACGAGCGGTGCCTCCCCCGGTCGGAGCATCCCCATCGCGTCGGTTGAAGGGAAAACCCTCGGATTTGCGTATTCAGTCGACTTCGGCGTGCTGGGCAGCATCCAGCTCAGCGACCATGTGCAGATCGACAACTCCTGGCCACTCGCCCTCCAGACCTACCAGCGCCACCAGGTGCCGACACCGGACCTGTACGGCTGGAACCAATTCCGGGAGGCCGACGGCACGCCGGCCCACCCGCAACGGGATGTGCTCGTCGGCCCGGTGGCAACCCGAGCCACCGCCGGTTCCGATCCGAACGGCCGCATCAACGCCAAGATGCTGGTGATCGAAGCGCTGATGGACATCGACGCTCTGCCGTGGCAGGCCGACTGGTACCGCTCAACGGTACGGAACGCGCTGGGTTCGGGGGCCGACGACGAGTTCGCCCTGTGGTTCATCGACCATGCCCAGCACGATGATCCGGCCACGGTCGACGCCCATGCGCGCACGGTCAGCTACGGCGGGGCCCTGCAGCAAGGGTTGCGCGACCTGAGCGGGTGGGTCGAGAGGGGTGAGCGACCGTCGGACACCACCTACGAGGTCGTGGACACGCAAGTCCGCGTCCCTACCGGTGCCGTGGAACGTGGGGGCATCCAGCCAGTCGTCGAACTGACAGTCGCCGGAGGCGACTGCGCCAATGTCTCCGTGGGCGAACCCGTCACCTTCACGGCGACGATCGAGGTGCCTCCCGGCGGAGGCGACGTGGTGGCGGCGGAATGGGACTTCGAGGGAGTCGGCTCCTTTCCCGACCCTGCGAGGGTCGACCGTCCGCACTATCGGATTCAGCTGTCAACGACGCACGCGTACCGAGCGCCGGGCACCTATTTCCCGGTCATCCGCGCCACGTCACAGCGCGAAGGTGACGCGCGAACGCCGTATGGCCGAGTTCAGAACATCGCGCGAGTACGGGTCGTGGTCGCATGAACCGCGTCGCTGTGGTTCGCTCACTGAGCGGCTGGCAACGAGCCCGCCCGCCGAGCTGCTGCCAAATTCGTGCGAGTCAAGGGAGGGACAGGGACAGGAGACCGACAGCCGATCAGACGTACCGAGATGGCCTGGCCATGGACCCACCTCGACGGCCACGCCGTACGCACGGGCGCTTTGCTGTCGCGACCCGGTACCCGCGTTTGACGAATTGGCTCCGGTAGGTGTTTTACGGTCCAAACCCATCAAGCGGACTTCTTGATGCGGGGACGACCCTTGGGGGTGGCGAAGGCGCCGTGCTCTTTGGAGCGGTCGTGTTTGATCTGGTGGACCCGGACGACCTTGCCGTTCTCGGAGATCTGTACGGACCCAGCCACGATGGCCACCTCGACGCTGCGTCCCCGCCAGCTGCGCCCGACCCGATAGGGCGCTCCAGCAAACGAGATCGATCCGCCTCCGTCGACGGCTCGAGTCACCGACAGTCCCGAGCTGGCCGGGCGGGCGCGCCCGGCCCTCGGTGCCTTCGTGACCGTGGTCTCGTCCCGACGCCGCTCGGCGTGGGTAGCGACGAGGACGCCTTGATGGAGGATCTCGACGAGGCCGTTCTGGACGACGACTTCGACTGCTTCGCCGGCGAAGGTCGGACCGACCCGATAGCGGAAGCTGTTGAGCCCGATCGAGCCCCGTTGATCGACCCATCGGCTGACGCCCGGCGGCCGCGGGGAAGGTGTCGGCCCTTCGATCTCCACGACCTCGACGGAGGTCTCGACCGGGACCCTGGGGGCAGCCAGGGCGAACCGCTCAGCCGGCGGTCGGTCACCCAGGGACTGGTGGGGGCGCTCGGTGTTGTACTTCTCCACCCAGGCATCGAGGGCCATCTGGGCTTCTTTGATGGTGGCATGTGTTCGGTCGTGATCGACCAGGAACTCGTCCCGATAGGTCCGATGGAAGCGTTCCACTTTGCCCGTCGTGGTCGGCGAGTACGGGGCCGTGAGGCGGTGTTTGATCCCGTTGTTGTGGCAGATCCGGTCGAAGAGCACCGGTCCTGGGCCCTGGCCGAATCGAGCGGTGAAGACCTTGCCGTTGTCAGTGAGGATCTCGTTTGGGGCACCGTGTTGCTTCAAGGCGAACAGGAGCGCATCACAGACCGGCTTGGCCGTCGCTCGGGCCACGATGCGGGCACAGACGCAGTATCGGCTGTGGTCGTCGACGCCGGTGACCGCTTTCACCTCGGTGCCGTCGGTCAGATAGAACCGGCCCACGATGTCCATCTGCCAGAGCTCCATGGTCTTCGATCGTTCCCATCGCTTGTAATCGGAACGGGCCCGCTTGCGAGGCGTGGGATCGAGCAACCGGTGGCGGACCAGGGCCCGATAGATCGAGGACCGCCCCGGCAGCGGTCGTGATGCCCTCGCGGGCCAGGTGGGTGCGGATGGTCCTCGGACCCCAACCCGGATGGGTCCGTCGCATCTCGACGATCCGGGCCTCCGACCACCGGGGTCATCTGATGGGGACAGGACTCGGGCTTGGAGGTCTTGTCCACCAACCGCGGCGACTCCCGAACTCGCATACCGGCGGAGCCAGGTGTGCACCGTCTGTCGGGTCACCCTGTTCCGCTGAGCCACGTCGGTCACCGTCGCACCGTCGAGGACCTCCTGCACTGCCTGCAACCGCTGTTCCACCAGTCCCAGCTCCACCAGCATCTGCGGCCTCCTTCGCATCTGTGGACGTGACTCTCCACAGCAAAGAAGGTGGCTGGAGGCACCAGGGGGACCCTGGTCAGGCAGTGAGGTGTCAAGCAGGTACCGGAGCCAGTGTCGCCCAGGTGACCGGAGCCGCATCCGGAAAGTGTCAACCAGGAGCCGGAGCCACAGTGGAAAGCATGAACCGGAATTTCACACGCACGGGCGCTTTGCCGATCGCGCCCACCAAGCGTCTGACGCCCCTCCCGACGGCAGAAAAAGGCCAACCAAAAGGGGGTCTGACCTTGATAAAGGGCAGTGGGGCTAGCTGGAATCGAACCAGCGACCTCAGCATTATCAGTGCTGCGCTCTAACCGACTGAGCTATAGCCCCGTAAACCGGTGCACGACGCTACACCAACGCCCGGTCGGACCGGCAAGGCGTGGGTGCCGCCACCGTCCAGCCCACCGGGCACCGGGCTACCCCTCCTCCGACACCTCGCCGGCCACCGGGGCCACCGCGGCCACCGCGTCGCCGTCGTCGAGGTTCATGACCCGCACGCCGGTGGCGTCGCGGCCCTGCGAGGCGATCTCGCGGACGGCGGTGCGGATGACCACGCCGGCCGGTCGAGACGAGCAGGATCTCGTCGTCGAGGCCGACCATGAAGGCGGCGACCACCTTGCCCCGCTTGGCCGTCAGGCGGATGCCCCGGACCCCCTGGCCGCCGCGGGCCTGGCGGTTGAAGCGCTCGAGCTTGGTCCGCTTGCCGTAGCCGGCGTCGGTCACGATGCAGGATGTCGGCGTCGTCGCGGGCGACGTCGCAGGACACCACCTCGTCCCCGGCCGTCAGGCGGATGCCCCGCACCCCGGCGGCGTCGCGGCCCATGGCCCGGACGTCCTTCTCGGAGAAGCGGATGGTCATGCCGTTGACTGCGTCACCATGAAGATGTCGTCGTCGCCGGGGGTCGCCACCACCCGCACCAGCTCGTCGCCGTCGCGCAGGTTGATGGCGATGAACCCCTCGCGCCGCGACTTGTCGTACTCGCTGAACGCCGTCTTCTTGACCTGGCCCGAGCTTGGTGGCGAAGACCAGGTAGTTGTCGGCAGCGAAGTCCCGCGTGCCGATGATGGCCTGGATCCCCTCGTTCGGGGCCAGCGGCAGCAGGTTGACGATGGCCGTGCCCGTGCCGTCCGCTCCTTCATCGGGATCTCGTGCGCCCGCAGGCGGTAGACCCTGCCCCGGTTCGAGAAGAGCAGCAGGTAGGCGTGGGCCGAGGTGTGGACCACGTCGTCGATCAGGTCCTCCTCCTTGAGCCTGGCCCCCTGGACACCCCGGCCACCGCGGCCCTGGGTGCGGAAGGCGTCGGCCGACACCGCCTTGATGTAGCCGGCCCGGGTCATGGTGACGACGAGCTCCTCGTCGTCGATCAGGTCCTCCACGCCCATCTCGCCGGGGTCGTGGGTGATCACGCGTCCGGCGCGTCGTTGGCGAACTTCTCGCGGATCTCCGCCATCTCGGTCGGCGATGACGCCGCGCAGCTTGGCCGGTCGTCGCCAGGATCGACTCCAGCTCGGCGATCGTCCTCGCAGCAGCTTGGCCATCTCCTCTTCGAGCTTGGACGCGGCCCAGGCGGGTGAGCCGGCCCAGCGTCATGTCGAGGATGTGGTTGGCCTGCTCCTCGGAGAAGGAGAACGGGCTCGGCCATGAGCGCCGTCGCGGGCCGCCGGGCGGTCGTCCGAGCCCCGGATGGCGGCGATGACGGCGTCGAGCATGTCGATGGCCTTGAGCAGGCCCTCGACGATGTGGGCCCGGGCCCGGGCCTTGTCCAGCCGGAACTGCGACCGCCGGGTGACCACCTCGACCTGGTGGGCGACGTAGTGAGTCAGCGTCTGGGCCAGGTTGAGCGTGCGGGGCACGCCGTCGACCAGGGCCACGCATGTTCACGCCGAAGCTGGTCTGCAGCGGCGTCTGCTTGTACAGGTTGTTCAGGACGACGTTGGCGTTGGCGTCGCGCTTCAGCTCGATGACCAGGCGGGCTCTTGCCGGCCGACGAGTCGTCCTGCGCATCGCGCGATGCCGTCGAGGTCGCCGGCGCGGACCAGCTCGGTGATCTTCTGCTCGATCGACCTCGACCGAGGTCTGGTACGGGCAGCTCGGTGACGACGATGCGGGTCGCCGCCGTCCGGCCCTCGTCGATCTCGGCGACGGCGCGCATCTTGATCGAGCCCCGGCCCGGTCCGGTAGGCGTCGAGGATGCCCTGGCGCCCGAGGATCAGCGCGCCGGTCGGGAAGTCGGGGCCCTTGACGAACTCCATCAGGTCGTCGGGCGTGGCGTCGGGGTGCTCGAGCAGGTGGATGGTGGCGTCGATGACCTCGCCCAGGTTGTGGGGCGGGATGTTGGTGGCCATGCCGACCGCGATGCCCTGCGAGCCGTTGACCAGCAGGTTGGGGAAGCGCGCCGGGCAGGACCGACGGCTCCTCGGACGGTGCCGTCGTAGTTGGCGGTCGAAGTCGACGGTCTCCTCGTCGATGCCGGCCAGCAGCTCCAGGGCCAGCGGCGCCAGCCGGCACTCGGTGTAGCGCATGGCCGCCGGGCCGTCGTCGGGCCCGGTGCCGCCGAAGTTGCCGTGGCCGTCGATCAGCGGGTGGCGCAGGCGAGAAGTCCTGGACCATGCGGGCCAGCGCCTCGTAGATCGCCGAGTCGCCGTGCGGGTGGTACGTCCCCATGACGTCGCCCGACGACCTTGGCGCACTTGGTGTGGGGCCGGTCGGGGCGCAGCCCGCTGGTCGTACATGGAGTAGAGGATCCGGCGGTGCACCGGCTTGAGGCCGTCGCGCACGTCGGGCAGGGCCCGCGACACGATGACCGACATCGAGTACTCGAGGAACGAGCGCTCCATCTCCTCTTGGATCTCGATGGGCTCGATGAAGCCGGTGACCGGCCTCGTCGGTGCCGATCCCGGCGGCTGTCGTCGTCACCGTCCTGAGCCTGCGGTGCCCTGCGTCCGGCTCATCGTGTCGTCCGGTGCGCATCGTGCTGCCCTACGGTCCCGTCCGGCCGCCTCAGATGTCGAGGAAGCGCACGTCCTTGGCGTTGGTCTGGATGAAGTGCCGCCGCAGCTCGACGTCGTCGCCCATCAGGATCGAGCACACCTCGTCGGCCATCGCCGCCTGCTCCACGGTGACCTGCAGCAGCGACCGCTGGCCCGGGTCCATGGTCGTGTCGCGCAGCTCGCCGAAGTCCATCTCGCCCAGACCCTTCAGGCGCTGGAAGTCGTTCTTGTGGTCGGGGTGCTCGGCCAGGAAGGCCGCCTTGGCCGCGTCGTCCTTGAGGTAGATCTTCTCCTTGCCGACCAGCGTCGAGTACAGCGGCGGCTGGGCCACGTAGACGAAGCCCGCCCTCGACCAGCGGCTTCATCTGCCGGAAGAAGAAGGTCAGCAGCAGCGTGCGGATGTGGACTGCCGTCGACGTCGGCGTCGGCCAGGATGATCACCTTGTGGTAGCGGATCTTCGTCGACGTCGAACTCCTCGGCCAGGCCGGCGCCGATGGCGGAGATGAGCGCCTGGATCTCGGTGTTCTTCAGCATCTTGTCGATGCGGGCCCGCTCGACGTTCAGGATCTTGCCCCGGATGGGCAGGATGGCCTGGGTGTGCGGGTTCCGGGCGTCCTTGGCCGAGCCGCCGGCCGAGTTGCCCTCGACGATGAAGAGCTCGCTCTCGCGGGGGTCGCGCGACGAGCAGTCCACCAGCTTGCCGGGCAGGCCGGCGCCGTCGAGCGCGGACTTGCGCCGGGTCAGGTCGCGGGCCGACTGGGCCGCCACCCGGGCCCGGGCCGCCGGCATCGCCTTCTGGACGATCTGGCTCGCCTCGCGGGGGTTCTCCTCGAGCCACTCGGCCAGCTTCTCGTTGGTGGCCCGCTCGACCAGCGAGCGGATCGGAGACGTTGCCGAGCTTGGCCTTGGTCTGGCCCTCGAACTGCGGGTCGCGCAGCCGGACCGAGATGATGGCGGTGAGACCCTCGCGGATGTCCTCGCCCTGGAGGTTCTCGTCCTTCTCCTTCAGCAGTGCCCTTGGCCCGGGCGTAGCGGTTGACCACGTTGGTGAGGGACTTCTTGAAGCCCTCCTCGTGCATGCCGCCCTCGATGGTGGAGATGCCGTTGGCGAAGGAGTGGATGCGCTCGTAGAAGCCGGTGTTCCACTGGAGGGCGATCTCGACCTCCTGGTCGTCCTCGGTCTGCTCGAAGTGAGCCGACCTTGCGGAAGAGCGCCTCCTTCGAGGCGTTGAGGTGCTTGACGAAGTCGACGATGCCGCCGTTGTACTTGAAGGTCGTGCTTGCGTCTCGGCGTCGGGCCGCTCGTCGACGAAGCGGATCTCGAGGCCCTTGTTGAGGAACGCCATGATCTGCAGCCGCTCGAGGACGGTCTGGGCCCGGAACTCGATCTCCTCGAAGATCGACGGCGTCGGGCCAGAAGGTCACGGTGGTGCCGGTGCGCCCCCGGGGCGCCGGGCCGGTGACCTTGAGCTTGCCCACCGGCTTGCCGCCGTCCTTGAACTCCAGGACGTGGTGCTCGCCGTCGCGGTCGATCTCGAGGACCAGCCGGGTCGACAGGGCGTTGACGACCGAGACGCCGACGCCGTGGAGACCGCCCGAGACCTTGTAGCCCTTGCCGCCGAACTTGCCGCCGGCGTGCAGCATGGTGAGCACGATCTCGGCCGCCGACTGTCCTTGGGGTACTTCGGGTGGGGCCGACGGGGATGCCCCGCGCCGTTGTCGGCGACCCGGCACGCCGCCGTCGGCCAGCAGGGTGACGTCGATCTGGGTGGCAGTAGCCGGCCATGGCCTCGTCGACCGAGTTGTCGACGACCTCCCAGACCAGGTGGTGCAGCCCGGTCGGGCCCGGTCGAGCCGATGTACATGCCCGGGCGCTTCCGCACCGGCTCGAGACCCTCGAGGACGGTGATGTCGTCCGCGTTGTACGTCGTCCGATCCTCGCTGCCGTCGTCCTCTTTTTTCAGCGCCACGGGCGCGCCCTTTCCAACATCGAGTGACTGGTCGGGAACCAGCGGGACGCAGTCGTCGGCGGTGCGCCGCGGGCGCTCCGGAGACGGTGGCGATCCCCCGATTCCAAGGTCCCAGTGTAGCCCTCAGGTGTGACGTATCCGACCGATGGTCGGGACCGTCAGGGGGCCGGTGAGCGCTGGACCCGGACCTCCACCCGCCCGGGGCGGGCCGCTCCCGTCTCCTCGGCCACCCGGTCGAGGAGCAGGTCGCCCATCCCGCGTACCTGCGTGGCCCAGGCGGGGTGGTCCACGGCCACCACGAGGGACTCCGTGTCCAGTCGGACCGGCCGGACGTGCTCGGCCATGGCCGGGCCCACGATCTCGGACCAGTGGGCGAACAGGCGGCCCAGGCCCGCGTGAGTCCTGCATGCCCAACTTCCTCGACACGGCATCCAGGGAGGCGTCGAGGGACCGCGGGCCGGGGTCGCCGCGGGGCGATCGTGGTGCCACTAGTGCTCCTCCGGATCCCTCGTCGGCGTGACGGTCCCCGGCCGGGCGTGGCCACCGGCCTCCACCAGGTAGACCCGGGCCGGGACCACCTGGTCGGGCGCGGGCAGTGCGGTCGTCAGAAGGGCCTGGCCCGGTGGCAGCCCGGCCAGCAGGGCCCTCGACCGGAACGGGTCGAGCTCGGAGAACACGTCGTCGAGGAGGAGCACGGGGGCCGAACCCAGCCGCTCGGTGGCCAACTGGTGGGCGGCCAGCTGCAGGGCCAGGGCCAGGGAACGCTGCTCGCCCTGGGAGGCGTGGGTCCGGCCGGGCAGTCCGTCCACGGTGAGGTCGAGCTCGTCCCGGTGGGGCCCGACCGAGGAGACGCCCCGTTCGACGTCCTTGGTCCGGCACTCGGCCAGAGCGTCGAGCAGCCGGCCCGACCACGACCGCACGTACCCCATGCCGACCTCCGTGCTGGTCCCGGCCAGCCGCGAGTAGTGCGCCTCGGCGATCGGCGCCCAGCTCCGTCACCAGCTGCTCGCGGGCCTCGACCAGTGCCGTCCCGGCGGCGTCCAGCCGGGTGTCCCACACCTCGAGGGTGTCCGCCACCTCCGGGGTCAGTCGGCGGCCGCTGGTGCGCAGCAGCGCCGCCCGCTGACGGAGGACTTTGTCCACATCGTCGGCCGCCCGGGCCGCTTTGGGGTCCACCACGGCCAGGGTCTCGTCGAGGAAGCGGCGGCGCTCCGCCGGGCCGGCGCGGACCACCCCGATGTCCTCGGGGGAGAACACGGTGGTCCGGAGGGCCGCGGTGGAGGTCCCCGCGGCGGCGGACGTTCTGCCGGTTGACCAGGGTGCGGGACCGCCCGGCCGCAGACAGCTCGGCCTCGATGGTCATCTCCCGGCCCTCCACCAGGGTTTCGGCCCGCAGGATGGCCCGATCGGCCCCTCGGCGGACCATGGCCTCGCGGGGAGACCCCCGGAAGGACTGCAGGGTCGACGAGGTAGGCGACCGCCTCGAGGACGCTGGTCTTGCCGGCCCCGTTGCGTCCCGGTGATCACCGTGGTGCCGACCGGGTCGGGCTCGATGGTCAGGTCGATGATGTTCCGGAAGTCGGTGATGGTCAGGGAGACGAGGAGCATGACGGTCTGGCGGCCGTCGGGACTCAGGACACCCGCACGGGCATCAGCAGGTACCGGAAGTCGGTCTCCTCGGCCGCCCGGACCGTCGCCGGCTTGGTGGCGTCCACTGTCTCCAGCAACACCTCGTCCCCGGTGACCGCCTCGACCCCGTCGATCAGGTAGGTCGGGTTGAAGGCGATGGTGAGTTCGTCCCCGTCGAAGTCGGCGTCGACCGTCTCGCTGGCGTCGCCGACCTCCTGGGACACCACCGTCAGGTCGACCCCGCCGGGCCGCATGGACAGGCGGACCGGCGTGGTGTTGTCCCGGACCAGCAGTCGCACCCGCCGGAGGGCGTCGAGCAGGGAGTCCTTGCCCACGTGGAGGCGGTTCGGGTACTCCGCCGGGATCAGCTGGCGGTAGTCCGGGTAGCTCCCGTCGAGCAGCCGGGTGCTCACCTTGACGCCACCGGCGGTGAAGGTCACGTCGTGGTCGCCCACCGACAGCCCCACTGTGGGGCCTCCACTCTCGTCACCCGGTCGCCGTCGGTCCCGTCCGAGGCACTCTCCTTGGCCGTGGACCCGAGGACGGAGAGCTTCTGCAGCTCGGCCAGGGCCCGGGCCGGCACCAGGATCTGTGCGCTGTCGGCCAGGGCGTCGCTCCCGCCGATGTCCCGCATGGCCAACCGGTAGGAGTCGGTGGCCACCAGGCGCACCCCGTTCCCCTCGGCGGCGATGAGGACGCCGGTGAGCAGCGGCCGGGCGTCGTCGCTCGACGCGGCGCGGACCACCTGGCGGAGCGCACTGGCCAGGCTGCCGGCCGGGAGGAACGTCGCCGGCTGGGGTGGCTCGGGTAGGGACGGGAAGTCGTCCACCGGGAAGGTGCGCAGGCTGAACCGCGACCGGGCCGCGGCGATCTCGACCTTCTCCCCCTCGGCCTCGATGGTCACCGCGCCGGGTTCGAGCGACCGCACGATGTCCGCCAGGAGCCGGGCCGGGGCCACACAGACCCCGTCGGCGATCCCGATGGCCTCGGTCGAGGCGTGCACGGTCAGGTCGAGATCGGTACCCACCACGCGCCAGGTGGTTCCCGGTGGCCTCGATCCGCACTCCGCTCAACGCCATGGTGGAGGTGCGTGCACTGACCGCACGGCCTGCAGTGGTGAGCACGTCGACCAAGGAGTCACGCTCGCATCGAAACTTCACCAGGAGTCCTTTCTTGCCTTTGTTTTAAAGATCTAATTCAGTAGTGATGGTAATAAGGCCTGTGGATTGGGGAGGAAACGGTGTTCTCCCAGCTCACGGGGGATATGGTCATCCCCGGTGTGTCCACTGTTTCCTGGCTCGGGGGGCCGGGGTGTGCGCGTCGGGTGTCGGGTTATGGACAAGTTCATCTGGGTTCACAGAATTACCCCAGTCCGGGCCGGAGATATCCACAGATAGTGCACAACCTCTGGAAAGAGGCACCCGGGCGTGGGACCGGAAGGGACCTCGGTACGAAGGGAATCCCCCACCGGTCACGCACCGCTCTTGATCCGGACGATGAGGTCGGTGACCTGGTCGTAGATCTGGTGGCGCTCCTTCATGAGGCCGGCGATCTTGTCCACGGCGTGCATGACGGTGGTGTGGTCGCGGCCGCCGAACTCCCGGCCGATGGCCGGGTAGCTGTAGTCGGTGAGCTCGCGGAAGACGTACATGCTCGACCTGCCGGGCGGTGACCAGGGGCCGGCGACGGTTGGGGCCGCACAGCTCGTCGACCGAGAAGCCGAAGGTCTCGGAGGTGGCCTCGCAGGATGACCTGGGGGGTGATCCGCCGGGGTTGGTCGGCCGAGACGATGTCGGAGAGGACCTGCTCGGCCAGCTCCCGGGTCATGGGCTGGTGGTTGAGGCTGGCGAAGGCGGTGACCCGGATGAGTGCCCCCTCGAGCTCCCGGATGTTGTCCTTCACGTGGGTGGCGATGAACTCCAGCACGTCGTCGGGCACGTCGACCTGCTCGTGCTCGGCCTTGGCCTGGAGGATGGCCAGCCGGGTCTCGAGGTCCGGGGGCTGCACGATCGGTGATCAGCCCGGACAGGAAGCGGCTGCGCAGGCGGTCCTCCAGGGTGGCGATGGACTTGGGCGGCCGGTCCGAGGTGAGGACGATCTGCTTGGACGCGCCGTAGAGGTAGTTGAAGGTGTGGAAGAACTCCTCCTGGAGGGCCTCCTTGCGCTCCATGAACTGGACGTCGTCGATGAGGAGCACGTCGCATTCGCGGTAGCGGCGCTTGAAGGCTGTCGTGGTCGTTGGTGCGGATGGCGTCGACGAACTCGTTCATGAAGGTCTCGGTGGTCACGTAGCGGACATGTGCGGCCGGCTGAAGTTCTCCAGCACGTAGTTCCCGATGGCGTGGAGGAGGTGGGTCTTGCCCAGCCCGGCGTCGCCGTAGATGAACAGGGGGTTGTAGGACTGGGCCGGCGATCTCGGCCACCGACTGGGCGGCGGCGTGGGCGAACCGGTTGGAGGAGGCGATGACGAAGGTGTCGAAGGTGTAGCGGGGATCGAGGACCGGTGACCCGAGGTTTCCGGACTGGTCGTTGACCGGGACCGGGTACGGGCGATCGCGGGCCGGAGGGGGCGGGGGTCGATCGGAGGAGGGGACGACGCTGGCCTCGACGCCGTTGGCGCCCGGCCACTCCACCTCCGGCTCGGGTTCGGGGGCCACGACCTCGAGTTGGACGACCAGGTCCCGGCCGACGGTGCCGGTCACCGTGTCCTGGATGAGACCGAGGAACCGGGACTCGACGCGATCTCGGATCAAGGTGTTGGGAACGCCGAGCACGATCTCGCCGCCCTCGATCGAAACCGGGGTGATTCCGGACAGGTAGGCCTGCCAGATGGCGTCGGAGACCTGCTCACGCAAGGCCTCCGAGCACAATATCCACAGCTCCTCAGTGTCGTTCACGTGGGCCTCCGCCCTTCGACGGTTCGATCGGTCCACAAAGATATCCACAGCTGTGGACGAGTACCGATGGCAGGGCGCTCCTTCAGGGTGGGGGGCTGGAGCGTCGTTCCGTCTTGTAGTCCTGCGTCGTTCGTAGTGGCAAGCATGGTGACGAACGGCGGTTGCTCCGGCCGGCAGCGTTGCTTGCGTTGCCCGGAACGGTACACCGTGACCACCGGGCGTGCCTCCCGGCCCTCGACTAGAGCGGTCGGGAATTCGCGCCTAGCATGTGGGGGAATGCCCTGATCCCTGTGACCGGGCCCCCTGCCGAACGCGACACCACGTCCCCGGTTCAGGGAGAGGAAGGAAGTGGATGGATGAAGCGCACCTATCAACCGAATGTGCGAAAACGAGCGAAGACCCATGGCTTTCGCAAGCGGATGTCGACGAAGGCCGGGCGGGCGGTGATCCGGTCCCGCCGGGCGAAGGGACGTCATCGCCTGTCGGTGTGACGGCCCGCAGGCCTCCCGGGCCCGGCCCGACGAGGCCCTTGGCACCGATTCGATCGCGGCACACCTTCGAGGCGCTCCGGCGCACCCGTTCACGAGGGCGCTCCGGCCCCTTGACCGTGGCCTTCGTGCCACAAACATCCTGGTCAGGGAGCGAAGTGGCCTATGCGATCAACCGGCAGGTGGGAAAGGCAGTGACCAGGAACCGACTGCGCCGGCGGCTACGGTCGATCTTGGCCGGACAAGCGCCCGGCCTGCCGGCTGGCGCCTATCTGGTACGCACGGGGCCCGGGGCCCCACAGCTGACGTTCGACGAACTGAAGGTGGTCATGACCCAAGCGCTGAGACAGGCCACACGGTTGGCGGGGGAACCCTCCCCGACGACCGGTGCCCCGAGCGGGGCGGTCCGATGACTTCCGTGCCCGGCGCCGTGGTGTCCGAGACCGGGCCGGCGACGGACACCGCCGATGGTCCGCGCCGTGACCGGTCGCCCGTGGTGGGGAGGGCCTTGGTGGGCCTGATCCGGGCGTACCAGCTGGTCAGGACCGGCCGATCCACCGGCTGTCGCTTCATTCCCAGCTGTTCGGAGTACGCCGTGGAGGCGGTCGAGACACACGGAGCGCTGCGGGGGGCAGCCCTGACCGCCCGCCGCCTGTCCCGGTGCACCCCCTGGGGCGGACACGGCGTCGACCCCGTCCCCGACCGGAGGACCCCATGTACGCATCCATAACCACGCCCATCGGCAAGATCTTCCAGCCCCTGCTGGACGGTGTCGGGGCCGTCCTGGCCTTCTTCTACTCGATCATCCCCAACTACCCGGTCGATGTCGCCCTCCTGACCATGGTGATCATGGCGCTGCTCACGCCGTTGACGGTGAAGAGCACCAAGAACATGGCCGCCATGCAGGCACTGGGTCCGGAGATGAAGAAGCTCCAACAGAAGTACAAAGGAGCCGAGAACAGGACCCAGTTAAACGAAGAAATGATGAAGCTCTACAAAGAGCACAAAGTCAACCCGGCCTCCGGTTGCCTGCCGATGCTATTGCAGATGCCGGCCTTCTTCATCCTCTACAGCGTGATCCGTGGCATCACCAACACCGTCATCATTCCCGCCCACACCGTGCACGGGTTCACCGTGGCTGCCCAGGTGGTGGCCCAACCCCGCTATATCCCCCACGACAGCGCCATGTACCACAACATTCGTGAGCACCATGGCCAGCTCATCTCGTTCGGGATGGACTTCTCGGAGAAGCTGCTGTCCCACCACAGCTCGATCTTCGTGGCCATCCCCTACCTGCTGCTCGTGGTGGGCTCGGTCGGACTGCAGTACTTGCAGATGGCCCGGCTGAACGCTCGGAACCCGGGCGCATCACAGGCCAATCCACAGGCAGCGATGCTTCAGAAATACATGCCACTTATCTTTGGGTTCATTTACATTAATGTGGCGGCAATTCTCAATGTTTATTTTATCGTTTCCAGCGCTATCCGGATCCTGACCCAGGAGATCCTGTTCCGCCGGGGCATCGTGGGCGGCCCGCCTCCGCCCCCGACGATCGACGCCACCGCCACCGAGCAGAAGAAGCCCAAAGGACCGGTGGTGGACCGGACCGAGCGCGCCCTCCCCAAGCCCAAGGCAACCAGTGGATCCGGCTCGGGCAAGGCCCGGACAGGGGCGCCGTCGGGCTCGGGCAAGGCCCGGACAGGGGGGCCGTCGGGCTCGGCCGGCAACGGGAAGGCACGGCGGCCGAGCACAGCGGCGAAGTCCGACGCCGATGCGACGGCCAGCGTCAAACGACCCCCGTCGACCAACGGGTCGAATACCAAGAAGACATCGAGCCCGGCCAACGGCAACGGGTCCCGACGAGGACCGGCGAAGCCGTCGGGCAACGGGAGCAACGGCTCGGCGGGCGGCACAACCGCCTCGAACGGGCCGACCACCCCGAAGGAGCACCCGCGCTCGAAGGCCAAGCGTGAGAGAAAGGCGCGATAGAGCGTGGAATGGGTGGAAGCCAGTGGCAAGTCGCTGCCCGAGGCCAAAGAGATCGCCGTCGACCTCCTCGGCGTGGCCGAGGACGATGCCGAGTTCGTAGTCCTCAGCGAGCCGAAGGCCGGGCTGTTCGGGCGGCTGCGGGGGGAGGCGCGGGTCCAGGCCCGGGTACGGCCGGTCGCTCCCCCACCGAAGCGGGGAAGGCGTCAGCGACCGGACCGTAATCGGAGTGGTGGGGACCGGTCGCGTGGCGGGAGCTCGTCCGGAGCCAGAGGCGGCTCGGCTCGTGGGGACCGGTCGCGTGCCGGCCGGTCAGACAATGGATCCAACGGCTCGAGGGCCGGGAGTGAGGCGCCAGCCGATGTCGACGCGGGGGTTCCGGCCGACAACGGCGCCTCATCCGGAGCGAACTCGGGCGGCCCGGGCCCGACGACATCGGGAGGTCGGCGGAAGCGCGGCTCGCGCAGTGGGTCGGGCGCCGGGACACCGAACGGTGGAAAGCCGAAACAAGCGTCGAAGCAAGGATCCGGTCGGACGACCGGAGATAGTGAGGACAGCATGGAAGAGTCACTGACCCTCGAGCAGCAGGGTGAAGCGGCCAGCGGGTTCGTAGTGGGGCTGGTGCGGGAGTTCGGCCTGGAAGCCGATGTCGACTTCGTCGAACTCGACGAGGACACGGTCCAGGTGGCCGCGGTCGGTGACGACCTCGGTCTGCTGGTCGGCCCCCGAGGGGCGACACTCTCGGCCGTCCAGGACCTCACCCGGACCTTCGTCCAGCGCCAGTCCGAGGTGCGGACCGACCGGATCCTGGTCGATGTCGGTGGCTACCGGGAGAAGCGGGCCGCCGCGCTTCGCCGGTTCACCGAGGGAATCGTGCACGAGGTCAAGAGCTCGGGTGAGGAGCGGGCGCTCGAGCCCATGTCGCCGGCCGACCGGAAGGTGGTGCACGACACGGTCAATGAGATCGAGGGAGTGGAGACCCGTTCCGACGGCACCGAACCCTCGAGGTATGTGGTGATCCAACCCTCGAGTTGATCCGCCCGGGGGTGGGAGGAGATGCGTACGAACGGCACCGGGCTCGTCCCGGTGCCGTTCGGCAATTTGGCACCCGTGTCCCGACGATGACCCGACTGGACGCCGGAGGCACAGGGGCCCCATGGGGATCGGACCGGCGATCCGGTGGGAGAGAGGCAGCGAGTGACGGCTGATCCGGTGCTCCTGCAGCTCCGCGGCCGGGTCGGCGACGCCGTGGTGGCCACCCTTCGCCGGTCTGCGGAACAAGGCTTTCTGGGCAGCATGCCGATAGAGGAGCAGATCGACCATGCCCTGGGCTTCGCGGTCACCGTTGAGCGCACCCTCGGCGGGCAACCCTCGAGGGCCGCCGATCTCGGCACCGGTGGGGGCATCCCGGGGTTGGTGCTGCACTCCTGCTGGCCCGAGTGCCGGCTGGTGCTGATGGACGGGAATCTGAGGCGGACCGAGTTCCTGGCTGACATCGTGCGGCGTTGGAATGGGCCCGGCACCCTGGAGGTGGTCCGCGGCCGGGCCGAGGAGTTGGCCAGAGACGTCCGATACCGCCATCGATTCGACGTGGTCACGGCCCGTTCGTTCGGTCCGCCGGCCGTGACCGCCGAGTGTGGCGGACCCCTGCTCGACATGGGCGGGATCATGGTGGTGTCGGAGCCGCCGGGTAGATCGGACCCGCGCCGGTGGCCAATCGAGGGTCTGGCGGAGGTGGGCCTGACGCCCGGCTCCCGGGACCGGTTGGACGACCGCTTCGGCTATCAGGTGCTGGTCAAGTCGGCCGGGACACCGGAACGCTACCCCCGCCGGGTAGGAGTTCCGACCAAGCGACCTCTCTTCTGATCACCCCGCGTTGGGTAGACCCAGGGCGCCACTCGGGAGCGGGACGGTGGCCCGGCCGATGTTCCACGTGGAACATTCGGACCGGCCACCGGAGACACGGGACAACCACCGACCCCAGTCGCCGACCGGTCAATCGGTCACGAGGGGCGCCGCCGAAAACCCTGGGCCGATCGTCACCGAGCGCCATCGACCCTCCGAATTCCGAGCGCCGGACGCACGCCGGGCGAGACGCCGACGGATCCCCGACCAGGGCGATGCCAGACGACGACTCGGTGAGGCACGCTCGACAGACCTCCGAGGAGGTTTCACGTGGAACATTTTGATCGAAAAGCTTGACCTCGTTCCCGCCGCGGGGGAGTATGAGTCCCTTGAAGCCTGCCGAACCGAGGAGACCATAAATGCGCGGCCGTCGTCGAGGGCGAAACAGGTCTTCCCCTCAGGACCCGCCGGAATCGACCACTGCATCAGGTCCCGCACCAGTGGGCACCGGCGCGGTGACCCTGATCCAGAACCCCCCGCCCGTTGCGCCGCCCGGCCCGTCCAGCGCTTCTGCCCCGGTGACCACCTCGGCGGAGGACACGGCCGTGTCTCAACCCTCGAGCAACTCCGAAACCTCCTCGACCCGGCGGATCGAGGAGACAATCTCGGATGTGGCCACGGCCCACGCCGAGCTGGACAACGTCCTCCCGCCGTCTGCCGCATCGCCCGGTGCCCCTGCGCTCGACGTGAAGAAGACGGCGGGGCCTGAGCGGGTCGGCGACACTCCGGTGGACCCCTCGACGCCGCCGGTTGTCGGCCACAAGGCTCCGGTTGACGTCGCCGAGCCGGTGAGGACTCCCCCACCCGCCGCCGACGGGTCGTCGGACGCCGTCACCGAAGCCCCCGTCGATCCCGAGCCGCGACAACGACCGCCGGCCGAGCCCGGCCCTGCGGATCCGCCCGTTGCCGTCCAGGCTGACGAACCTCCCGAGGCCGATGAGGCTGCCGATCCGGAGTTGGAGGTACAGGCCGCCTCGGGCAATCCACTCCCCCGCGTGCTGGCCGTCGCCAATCAGAAGGGCGGCGTCGGGCAAGACCACGACCTCGGTGAACCTGGGCGCAGCACTGGCCGAGCTCGGATTCCGGGTCCTGGTCATCGACCTCGATCCTCAGGGCAACGCCACCACCGGACTGGGCATCGATGCCCGTAACTTCGAGCTTTCGATGTACGACGTGCTGATGCGCGACTCGTCGCTGGAGGACTGCGTCGAGCCGACCAGCATGAAGAACCTCTTCGTGGCTCCGGCGACCATCGCACCTGGCCGGCGCCGAGATCGAGCTGGTGCCGGCCTTCAGCCGGGAGCTGAAGCTGCAAGAAGTCGATCGAGTCGGTGATCGACGACTTCGACTACGTCCTGATCGACTGCCCCCCGTCACTGGGACTCATCACCGTGAACGGCCTGGCCGCCGCGGATGAGGTCCTGGTTCCCATTCAGTGCGAGTACTACGCCCTCGAGGGGCTGAGCCAGCTGATGCGCAACGTCCATCTGGTGGCGTCCAACCTCAATCCCAAGCTGGATATCTCGACCATCGTGTTGACCATGTACGACGCCCGCACCAAGCTGGCCGACCAGGTGGCCAACGAGGTCCGGCTCCATTTCGGGTCGAAGGTGTGCCGGAACGTGATCCCCCGGACGGTGCGACTCTCCGAGGCCCCATCGTTCGGACAGCCCATCACTGCGTTCGATCCCGCCTCGCGCGGGGCCATCGCCTACCGGGAACTAGCCAAGGAGGTCAGCGGTGGCGCGACGTAGCGGACTGGGAAAGGGTCTGAGCGCCCTCATTCCCAACGAAGTGGTCGGTGACCGCTCGTCCTCTCTGCGGGAGGTTCCCATCGGGAGCATCAAGCCCAATCCCCGCCAACCCCGCGTCAACTTCGACGAGGACACCATGTCGTCGCTGGCCGCCTCCATCCGGGAGCTCGGCGTGCTCCAGCCGGTGCTGGTCCGCCAGATCGGCTCGGCGGCCGCCGACGACTTCGAGCTCATCGCCGGCGAGCGCCGGTGGCGGGCGGCGCGGCGGGCCGGTCTCCAGACGATTCCCGTCCTGGTGCTGACGTCGGACGAGACCCAGAGCCTCGAGCAGGCCCTGGTCGAGAACCTCCACCGACAGGACCTCAACGTCCTGGAGGAGGCGGCAGCCTACCAACAGCTGATCGACGAGTTCGGCTACACCCACGATCAGGTGGCCAAGCGGGTGGGCAAGAGCCGAACAGCGGTCACCAACACCCTGCGGCTACTGCAGCTCCCGTCGGGTGTCCAGCGGCTGCTCTGGCCGAAGGGCAGATCAGTCCCGGCCACGCCCGAGCCCTGCTCGGGACTCCCGATCGCGGGTATCAGGAGATGCTGGCCAAGCAGGTGGTGGCCGACGGGCTCACCGTCCGGGCCATCGAGGACATGGTGCGGGAGCACAACGGCGGGGGAGAGGCCGACGCTCAGGCAGGCGGAACCGGGGCACCGGTACCGGTGCCATCCAACGGCGATCAACCCCGCCGGCCCAGCCGCACCGCGTCGACTCCCACCGCCCGGCATCCTCGAGCTCGAGGAGCTCCTCTCCAGCCATCTCAACACCAGGGTGAAGGTCGATCTCACCTCGAAGCGGGGCAAGGTGGTGGTGGAGTTCGCCACCCTCGAGGACCTCGAGCGGATCTACAAGTTGATGGTGGGGAGAGCAGCGCCGAGCCCCGTCTGAATATCACATAGAGTGGTCATGACTCGACATAACGTCAAACTAGCAGGTAAATCGACCACTGAGAGTGGGATTAGATCCCTGAACCCACGGTAGAGCGTAATCCACAACCTGTGTATGAAGTTGTGGATTACGTCCAGGGAAGCGCTCTACCCAGGGTGTTCGGTCACGTGAGGGTCGACGGTTGCGGACCATCGGGTCAGTCCCAGGAGGTGCCCACCCAGAGGGCCAGTGCTTCGACCACCGATCGGGCGATGGTGGCCGCTTCCTCGACCACCACGGTGGCCGGCCCGATCTCGCAGATCACCGCCGGCATCCGGGTCTCCCGGAGCAGCGGGAGGGACATGCCCCGGCTACCCCCGTCGGGCAGGACCAGCGAGGTGGTCAGCGTCCCCTGGAGGAGCTCGGCCAGCCGCCGTCCCCCCGGCGAGGAGTAGCGGTAGCCGGCGTAGTAGGCCGTCGAGCAGTGATCTTCTCCGGCGGCCGAGCCGGAGGCCGATGTAGACGTCGAGCGGCGCCGGCGTTGGCCTCCGACGCCTGGATGGACCCGTCGGGGTGGTGGTGGGTGGTGACCGACGGCCCCGTAGCTGACCAGGAGTCGGCGCAGCGCGGCCACGGTGGCGTCGAGGCCGCCCTCCTCGCCGATGGCCACCCGCTGGCCGGCGAGGGTCCGGGGCCCCTGGCGGAGGCGCTCGCGGTCCCGGACCGAGGTGACCAGTTCGCTGTCGTCGTGTCGGGTGCCGAACCGGAGGAGCTCGGCCACGGTGGACGCCCCGACGATCCCGTCCACGGGGAGCCCGGCGTTGCGCTGGAACTCACCCAGGGCCCTCGACGTCGTGTCGCCGAAGATCCCGTCGACCCGACCGGTGTCGAATCCGAGGGCACTCAGCCGTTGCTGGAGCTCGGCCACGTCGTCCCCCCGCAGCATCGGCGCCTGTCGGTAGAGGAAGCGGTCACCCAGTCGTCGTCCGGCCTCGACCAGGGCCGACCAGGTCTGGGTGCCGCACACCCCGTCCACCCGGAGGCCTCGCCGGTACTGGAACGCCTCGACGGCGGCGCGGGTGCCGACGCCGAAGGACCCGTCCCGGTCGATGCCCGTCGAGAAGGCCAGCTGCTCCAGCCGACGTTGCACGTCGGCGACCTCGGGGCCCTGGTCTCCCACCTCCAGCCAGAGCGTCGACCCCGAACTCACCTCGGACCCCGGAACGGGGTGCGTGGCCCGGGGCCTGGGCAACCGGGGGCCTGAGCAGGCCTTACAGGTGGGCCGACAGCTCCTGGAGCAGCTGTCCCTTGCCCTTGGCCCCGATGATCCGGGCGGCAGGCTCCCCGTCCTTGAACAGGATCAGGGTCGGGATGCTCATCACGTCGAACCGCTGGGTCACGTCCAGGTTGTCGTCGATGTTGAGCTTGGCGATCCCGATCTTGCCGGCCTGCTCCGCGGCGATCTCCTCCAGCACCGGGGCGATCATCTTGCACGGGCCGCACCATTCCGCCCAGAAGTCCACCAGCACGGGGACGTCCGAGGACTTGACATGCTCGTCAAAGCTAGCGTCGCTCAGGGTCGTGATCTTCTCGCTCATGGCTGTTCCTCCTGGCCCTTTCGTGGGCCGTGCCGGACGTCCCTCGGTGGGACACGCTACGTCAACCCCGATCGGGTCACGGGCATTCCCCGGGCGGGGCGACCGGCGCTGGGGGAGCGCCGACGGGCCGTCAGTGGGCGGCGGCCTGGTCCTCGAGCCACCGCTCGGCGTCGATGGCGGCCATGCAGCCCGACCCGGCCGCGGTGACGGCCTGGCGGTAGCGGTGGTCCTGGACGTCGCCCGCAGGCGAAGACCCCGTCGACGTTGGTGCGGGTCCCGTCGAAGGTGCGGAGGTAGCCGTTCTCCTCCATCTCGAGCTGGCCCTTGAACAGGGCGGTGTTGGGCTCGTGGCCGATGGCCACGAACAGGCCGGAGAGGTCCAGGACGGACTCCTCGCCGGTCACGGTTGTCCCGGACCCGCACGCCGCTCACCTTGGTGTCGCCGAGCACGTCCGACCACCGACGTGTTCCACAGGAACTCGATCTTCTCGTTGGCGAAGGCCCGCTCCTGCATGATCTTGGAGGCCCGCAGCTCGCCCGCGACGGTGGATGACGGTGACCTTGTCGGCGAACCGGGTGAGGAAGAGGGCCTCCTCGAGGGCGGAGTCGCCCCCGCCGACCACGGCGATCTCCTGCTCGCGGAAGAAGAAGCCGTCACAGGTGGCACAGGTCGACACCCCGTAGCCCGAGCAGGCGCTCCTCGTTGGGCAGTTCGAGCATGAGCGACTGGGCGCCGGTGGCGATGATCAGGGCCTCGGCGGCGTAGGTCGGCTCCTCGGCGTCGGGGTCGCCCACCCACACGCTCGAACGGCCGGCGGGACAGGTCGACCCGGGACGACCTTGGCGGTCACGTAGTCGGCGCCGAACCGGGCCGCCTGGTCGCGGAAGGCCTGCATGAGCTCGGGCCCCATGATCCCGTCGACGAAGCCCGGGTAGTTCTCGACCTCGGTGGTCAGCATGAGCTGGCCGCCGGGCTGGTCGCTGGTCGAGCGAGGGCTCACCCTCGATGACCAGGGGGGACAGCTGGGCCCGGGCCGCGTAGATCGCCGCCGTGAGGCCGGCCGGGCCGGAGCCGATGATCACCACCTGACGGGACTCGGTCATGCCGCCCCTTCGGTGGTGGCGTTGGGGTCCGAACGCTGGGACCAGGCCACGATGCCGGCGGCGACGAAGAGCAGGCCCACCACCAGGTCCGACAGCCAGACCCGGCCGTCGAAGGCGTACACGGTGAGCACGCGGATCAGGGTGATGGACAGCAGCACGATGGTGACCACGGCGGCGGCGAAGACGATGATCCCGAACACCACGGCCCGGGTGGCCAGGGTGGCTGGCCGGACCGCCCGGTCGCGCAGCAGCTCGACGACGGTGTCGACCCAGTCGGCGCCCTTCGTGGGGAGGCCGCCGAGCGCGTTGGAGCCGGGCAGTCGGGACGCGGGGGTGTCGGGCTTCGGATCCATGCAGCGAGGATAGTCTGACCGGCCGATTGGCCTGCCGGAACGCCGCGACGGCGCTGGCGGAGGGTCAGTCCCGGGTCATCAGGCAGACCCCGATGGTGCCCGGACCGGTGTGGGTGCCCACCACCGGGCCGAGGTCGGTGACCACCAGCGGGTGATCGACGGGCACGTCGGCCAGCAAGCCCAGGAGGTCATCGATGTCGGGGGCGGCGCCGTTGCACACGGCCAGGCGGCTGATCGGCGGCGAATCCTTGGCCTTGTCGGCCAGATACCGGAGGGAGCGGGCCCGGGTGCGCTGCTTGGACTCCTCCTCGACCCGGCCGTCGACGAGGGTGACCACGGGCTTGATGGAGAGCAACGAGCCGAGCAGGGCCCGGGCACCCCCGATCCGACCACCCTTCTCGAGGTGCTCGAGGGTGTCGACCACGCCGTACACCCGGCTCCGGGGGATGAGGTCGGTGACCCGATCCACCAGCTCGTCGAGTGTCGCTCCGCCCGAGGCCATCTCGGCGGTGTCCAGCGCCATCAGTCCCAGGCCCATGGTCAGCGAGCGGGAGTCGACGGTGCGGACCGGGATCCGGTCACCGACGGCCCTGGCTGCGGCCACCGCGGCCTGGTGGGTGGCCGAGACCTCGGAGGACAGGTTGATGCACAGGACACCGTCGTAGCCGGCATCGGCCGCCGCCAAGAAGGCCTCCTGGAAGGCACCGGGGGACGGTGCCGAGGTCTCGGGGAGCACCGTGCTGGCCTTGCACCGGGCCCAGAACTCGTCGGTGGAGAGGGTGGAGCCGTCGACGAACTCCTCGGTGCCGAACCTGATGGAGAGGGGGACGATGGTCAGTCCCCGCTCCGCGGCCATGTCCGCCGAGAGGTCGCAGGCGCTATCGGTAACCACCCGTATCCGGGCCATCCAGCTCCTCCTCCTCGTCCCCCGTCCGGAGCTCGCCCTCCGGCCCCGAGTCGTCCTCCGGCGCGATGACGACCGGCCGGAGGTGTCGGTGGGGAAGCCCATCGGGCTGCTCGCCGAGTCTGCCACGGAACGGCTCCGGCGAGGACCCAACGGGCGGGTCCGTCCCCGGCTCGTCCGCCGGCCCGAATGAGGGATCGTCCTCCGGCGGGGGGTGGGGGGCGACATGGGAGGCCCGCCGGGCCCGCTCCTGGGTGACCCGCCGGGCGGCCCGGGCACCCAGCAGTCCGGCCGTGGCCACGTAGGCCACCACACCCACCACCACGGCGAAGACCACTCGGGCCAGCAGAGCCACGCCCGAGGTCGCCCCCGACACGCTGAGGGCGAGGACCGTGGCCACGGCCATCACGCCCGACGCCCCCACCACCCGCTTGACCGGGGTGGTCAGGTCCGGCCCCCCGAGGCCGCCCACCCGGTTCCGCACCACGGCGAGGGCCAGCAGGGCCGCCATCGAGTAGGCGATGGACAAGGAGAGGGCCAGCCCCCGGACCCCGAGCGGTCCGACCAGGGCCAACGCCACCACGATGTTGAGGCCGTTCTCCACCAGGTACAGGCGGAAGGCGGTGCGGGTGTCCTGCATGGACTGGAAGACGCGGACCATGTAGAGGAACGTGCAGAAGCCGGGCAGCCCGAGGGCGAACATGGCCAGGGTCGCTCCGGTGGAGTCGGCGTTGGCCGAGGTCTCGGCGCCGTGGGCCAGCACCAGGTCGATGAGCGGGTGGGCCAGGATCAGCATGCCCACGGCCGAGGGGATGATGATGGCCAGGATCCCCCGCAGTCCGAAGGCCATCCGGTGGCGGAAGGCGGGCAGGTCGTCCGTGGCCCACCGGGCCGACAGCGAGGGGGTGACCGCCGTCATCACCGAGACGGCCACCACCCCGTAGGGGAGCAGGAAGAAGGTATAGGCGTAGGTATAGGAGGACACCGCCCCCGGGATCTTGGCCCCGTCGGCCAGCGCCAACACCACCACCAGGGCCACCTGGTTGGCCACCACCCAGCCGAAGGTCCAGCCGGCCAGCCGGGTGATGGTCCGCATGGCCTGGTTGGCCGGCTGCCACAGGAACGTCAGGTGGAGGTCGGAGCGCAGCAAGGAGGGGACGAGCAGGGCGGCCTGGACCACCACACCCAGGGTGGTGCCGATGCCCAGCAGGACCAGGCCGGTGTGGTGGGCGTCCACCGAGGCCAGACTGGGGTGGGGGACAAGGGCGTGGAACCAGAGCAGGACCCCGATGACCACCAGGTTGTTGGCGATGGGGACGAACATGGGTGCCGCGAACTTGCCCCGGGTGTTGAGCAGGGCGGTGAACACGGCGATGAGGCCGTAGCAGGCCACCTGGGGGACGAACCAGCGGAGGAGGAAGACGGCCACCGCCTGCTGCTGGTGTACGTCGGCGTGGTGGTTGGTGACCGTGTACAGATCGATGATGCTGGGGGTGAGGACGAAGAACACCACGGTGGCCGTCACCAGGATGGTGACCGTCACGGTGACCACGGCGGAGATGGCCTCCCAGGCCTCCTTGCCCCGCCGGGTGCTGAGGTAGTCGACGAACACCGGGACGAACGTGGCCGACAGCACGCCGCCCAGCACGACGTCGTAGATGATGTTCGGGGTGGTGTTGGCCAGGTTGTAGCCGTCGGCGAACCCCCCGCCCCCGAGGGCCAGGGTCAGGGCGATGACCCGGCCCACCCCGGTGATGCGGGACAGCGTGGTGCCCACGGCCATGCCCAGCGTGGCCCCGGCCAGGCGACGCCGTTCGCCACCGGGGGCCGCCGGGAGCCCGTCGACCTCGACCTCGGGCTCGCTCACGCCGAACCCGCGGGCACCGGTGGCACCGGCGACCGGGAGGCCGGGCCCCCGTCCCCGTCGGCCCGCTCGGCCCGGCGCTGCGCCCGACGCTTCCGGGACGTTCGGAGCCACCACACCACCAGGACGCCCACGGCGCCGAGCGAGAGGATGATGCCGACCACCGACGTGGCGGTGGACCGCACGCTGACCTGTCCGCTGGACAGGGTCAGGCCGCCGGCGGGGGCGTAGAGGGCGACGTCCACCTTGAAGAGGCCGGACGCCCGGGTCTGCACGTTGAAGTAGAAGGGGTTGGTGATGCCGGGCAGCACAGTGACCCGCTTGGTCTGTCCGTCGGGGAACGTCAGCTTGTCGCTGGTGAGGGTGAGGGTTCCGGTGACCGGGTAAGGGGCGCCGGAGATGATGGTGACGGGGACCCGGCCCTTCTGGGAGGTGAGCGTGATGCTCTGGTCGCCGGCCACCTGCAGCCGGTCGAGCTGGGCGTCGACGGCCAACCCGGTGTTGCGGAGCACGCCGGACTGTTGGAAGGGGCGCAGGCGGTCCGACTGGCCGGCCAGCACCAGATCCCCGAGCTGGGCGGTGACTCGCTGGCCGGTCAGGCCGGTGGCCGCGGTGGCCAGGGCCGCCACCCGCTGGCGCTGCACCCGGATGGCCGCCACCGGCAGGTCCGGGCTCCCCGGTCCGGCCACCGCCCGGCAACCGTTGCGACAGGCAGCCACGGGCAGGGTGTCGAACAGGTCAGAGGCGGTCACGGCCTCCACCATCGGGTTCTGGTTCAGCGCGTCGAGGAGGGCACCGACGAAGGCGGGGTCGTCGGACCAGCCGGACGGGGCCATGACCGCCACGATGCGGGGCGTGGTGTCGTTGGGCTTCTCGAAGTAGATCTGGGCCAGCTCGGCGGCCAGCTGGGAGGCGGCCAGGACCGGGTTCCCCGGATCCCCGGTGAACCGGGCGGCCAGATCCGGGTTGGCCGCTACTGCCACCAGGGGTGGGCCCGACGACGGGCTGAGCGCGAAGGGTTCGGCGGTCGACACGTTGCCCGGCGCGCCGGGCACGCTGGCCGCCGGGAGCACCACCTGGCGGTACCCGTCCACCTGGAGCTGGGTCAAAGCGGCGGCATCGAGCCCGTCGTTGGTGAACCAGGCACCGAGGCCGCCCCCCGGGGCGTTCAGCGGGGCGGCCGACGAGGTGCGGGGAAGCCTGGTGGCCAGGACCTGGGTCCCCTGGGCCACCTGCAGGGCCAGCTCGCCGCCCAGGCCGGCGCCGACCAGACCGGAGGCGTTGACCGGCACGAACGGGGCCGAGGCGAACTGGTGGATCGACGGGATCGCCGCGAGGGACGCCAGCTGGGTGACGACGGCGCCGTGCCCGGTGCTCTCCAGGGTGAGGACGGTCTGGGGGCTGGCGTCGAGCGTGACGGGCACCGACGAGCGCTCCGCAGAGGCGATGGCCGCCACGGTGGCGGCGACGGCGGCGATCGAGGCAGGGGGTGCCGGGGCCAGGGCGGCGGACGGCTGGGCGGCGAGGGCGGCGGCCGCGGGGTCGGCGGCGGGGCCGAGGGTGGTGGCGATGGGGAGGACCACGGCCACCCGGAGCTTCTGGGTGGTGGCCGGCGCCTCGGTGAACACGAGATGGGTGGTGAACCCGGCGATGGCCTGACCGCCGGCCGTGTCCACCAGTTGGATCCGCACCGGGTAGACGCCCGAGGGATACCCCGCGCACTGCCCACCGCCGGACGTCAGGTTGATGGCGAACCCTCCCGGCGGAACCGTCCCCCCGTGGCCCACGTAGACCGGCATGGACAGGCCGACGGCCCCGCCGGGGGCCGCCGCGAGCCCGGACACGGCCAGGGGGGTGCGGGTCGAGTCGATGGGCGTGCCCGAGGGGCCCGTCGTCGGGTTCACCGACTGGTCGAAGGCCGAGACACTGGACAGGCAGTCGTACACGCTCACGGACAGGCCCAGCTGAGCAGCAGGGGGGCTACCCGACCCCAGCTGGAGGTTGACGTCGAAGGTGCCGTTGGGTCCCACCCAGGGGGTCTGGGACACCAGGACCAGCGGTGGGCCGGTCGTCGGGGTGGCGGCCGCCGCTCCGGCCACCCAGTCCGGCGCGGAGGACAGGCCGGCGGCCACAGCCACCCCGAGGGCCACGGCCACCCCGAGAGCCCAACGTGAGACGGCCCTTCCGGAACCAGCCCGCCGCCGCCGCCCCTCCGCCCGGTGGGCGTCACGCCGTCCCACCCCGACGATCGGGGCGGGCCCGTCCCCGAACGGCACGCCGGCCCGGGGGTGGCTGCCGCAGGGGCACAGGCTGCCTCGTTCCCGATCCACTTCGGACGCCACCCTACGCCAGAACCGATGGCGGACTACGCCAACCGCACTACCCTCGGCGACGTGTTCCCCGAGCGACTCCGACCGTTGGTGGAGGCCACCGCCGACCTGTCCGACCGCTTCCGGTCGGCCGGCCACTCCCTCTACCTGGTGGGGGGCTCGGTGCGCGACGCCATCGTGGCCGGAGCGGGCGCCGAGGTGGTCGACCGCGGCCAGGACCTCGACTTCACCACCGACGCCCGCCCCGAGGCCATCGAGGCGGTGGTCTCGGGATGGGCCGACGCGGTGTGGACCCAGGGGAAGCGCTTCGGCACCATCGGCTGTCGTCGAGGGCGACCAGAAGTACGAGATCACCACCCACCGGGCCGAGGCCTACCAGCCCGACTCGCGCAAGCCCGACGTGGCCTTCGGCGACCGGGTGGAGGACGACCTGGCCCGTCGGGACTTCACCATCAACGCCATGGCCCTCCGCTGCCCGACCTCGAGCTCATCGACCCGTTCGACGGGCTGGTCGACCTGGCCGAGCACCGGCTGCGCACACCGCTCGACCCGAGGTGTCGTTCGCCGACGACCCCCTGCGCATGCTCCGGGCGGCCCGGTTCATCGCCCGGTCTCGAGCTCGAGCCCGCGCACGAACTGGTCGAGGCGGTCCGGTCCGACCACCATCGCCTGGCCATCGTCTCGGCCGAGCGGATCCGGGACGAGCTCGACAAGATCGTGATGGTGGCGGTCCCGTCGGTGGCCCTGTGGTTCGTGGTGCGCACCGGCCTGGCCGACGAGTTCCTGCCCGAGCTGCCCGGCCTGGCGCTCGAGCAGGACCCCATCCACCGGCACAAGGACGTACTGGCCCACACCCTGGCCGTGGTGGACAAGACCGGCCCGGACCGGCTGCTGCGCCTGGCCGCTCTGTTCCACGACGTGGGCAAGCCCAAGACCCGGGCCTTCGTCGACGGGGGGGTCACCTTCCACCACCACGAGGTGGTGGGGGCCCGCATGACCCGGCACCGGATGCAGGCCCTGCGCTACCCCAACGACGAGGTGGAGGTGGTGACCGAGCTGGTCAACCTGCACCTGCGGTTCCACACCTACCGGCTGGGGTGGACCGACCGCGCCGTGCGCCGCTACGTCCGCGACGCCGGTCCCCTGCTCGACCAGCTCAACGAGCTGACCCGGTGCGACTGCACGACCCGGAACGCCAACAAGGCGCGGGCCCTGGCCCGACGGATGGACGAGCTGGAGGCCGGATCGCCGACCTTGCGCCAGCAGGAGGAGCTCGACGCCATCCGGCCCGATCTCGACGGATCCCAGGTGATGGACCGAGCTCGACCTCCGCCCGGGACGCGAGGTGGGCCGGGCCCTGGACTTCCTGCTCGAGCTCCGGATGGACGAGGGACCGCTGGGCGAGGAGGAGGCCCGCAAGCGCCTCCGACGAGTGGTGGGCCGGCCAGTCCTGACGCCGTGCCGCCCGGTGGTCAGTCCTCGGGCCAGACCGGGTTGGGCTCCCCGGCGGCGAACTCCTCCACCATCTGGTGGCAGACGTCGTCGTGGAACTGCACCGGGGGCGACTTCATGAAGTAGGCCGACGGGCCGAGGAGGGGGCCGCCGATGCCCCGGTCGAGCGCCAGCTTGGCGCACCGCACGGCGTCGATGATCACGCCGGCCGAGTTGGGGGAGTCCCACACCTCGAGCTTGAGCTCGAGGTTGAGCGGCACGTCACCGAAGTTGCGGCCCTCCATCCGGATGTAGGCCCACTTGCGGTCGTGCAGCCACGGCACATGGTCGGACGGTCCGATGTGCACGTCGTCGGCCGGTAGCGCACCGTGCTCGATCTGGCTGGTGACGGCCTGGGTCTTGGAGACCTTCTTCGACTCGAGCCGGTCCCGCTCGAGCATGTTCTTGAAGTCCATGTTCCCGCCCACGTTGAGCTGGTAGGTGTGGTCGAGGGCCAGACCGCGGTCCTCGAACAGGCGGGTCAGGATCCGGTGGACGATGGTCGAGCCCACCTGGCTCTTGATGTCGTCACCCACGATGGGCAGCCCGGCCTCTCGGAACCGTCGGGCCCACTCGGGGTCGGAGGCGATGAACACCGGGATGGCGTTGACGAACCCCACGCCGGCCTGCAGGCAGGCCTCGGCGTAGAACCGCTGGGCCTGCTCGGAGCCGACCGGAAGGTAGCTGACCAGTACGTCGGCCCCGGAGTCCTCGAGGGCGGCCACCACGTCGACCGGCTCGGCCGGCGACTCCTCGACGGTCTCGCGGTAGTACTTGCCGAAGCCGTCGAGGGTCGGTCCGCGCTGTACGGTCACGCCGAGCTCGCCCGACGCCGGCGAACCGGATGGTGTTGTTCTGACCGGCGAAGATGGCCTTGCCCAGGTCGGTGCCGACCTTGGCGGCGTCGACGTCGAAGGCGGCCACGAACTCGAGGTCGCCGACGTGGTAGCCGCCCAGCACCACGTGCATGAGGCCGGGGACCGTTTCGGTCGGGTCGGCCTCGCGGTAGTACTCGACTCCCTGGATGAGTGAGCTGGCACAGTTGCCGACGCCGGCGATGGCCACACGGATGGTGCTCATGGATGGATTCCCTTCGTTGTCGTCACTGCGGCCCCGCTTCGGGGCTCGCGGCTGTCGGATCGGGGTGCTGCCTGCTTCTGACGCTCGGACTCGATGAGGCGGTCGAGCCAGGCGATGTCGTGCTCGGTGGCCTCGGTGCTGTGCTCCACGAGGGAGCGGGAGTAGACGTCGAGCCGGTCGCCGGCCGCCCTGGTCCTGTCCGCGGCCAACCGCCGGGTGAGCTGGGACCGGCGGCGCTCGAGCAGGGCCAGCCGGGCCTGGGGGGCCAGGTATCGGGCGAAGGCCAGCCGCAGGCCGAAGCTGCGGGCGTCGTCGGTGCCGGCCGGCTCGTCGGCGTCGAGGAGCTGCTCGAAGAGCAGCCGACCCTGCTCGGTGATCCGGTACACCTTGCGCGACCGCTTGGTGCCTCTGGTGGTCCCGGCCCGCCGGGCCCGGAGTCCGGCGCGCTCGCCGCTGAGCGACCCGGTGGACGGGAGGGGGGTCACCGCCGAGGTGGTGCCGGTCGACTCGGTGACGGTCACCGCCGCCGCCTTCTCCAGGCGCGAGAGGGCCGGATACAGCGAGCCGAACGAGATGTTGGCGAACAGGCCCAGCTCGTCGCGCAGCCGGCGCCGGATCTCGTAGCCGTGGAGCTCCTGGTCGTGCAGGAGCCCGAGGATGGCGAGATCGAGCATCAGCTGTTCACCCATTGCATACTCACCACGATATATCAGATCGATATATCATTGCAATACATAGTGCCCGGCGGCGCCCCGGGGGCGACCAAGGTCCCACCCGGCCGGCCGGTGAATGGAACGCTCACCTGGGCGCCCGAGGGATTACCCTGGCCCCCGTGGGCTTCCGACCCGGATCGCTCGACGGAGTGCAGACGTCCCCCACCGGGGGACAGGTGGAGTACCTGCTCGCCCGCAATGCCATCATCCGGGAGTACCGGAAGGGGAGGCTGTCCCGCCTGGACGTCTGTGACGCCCACCCCGAGCTGCTGCGTGCCGCCCGCAACCTGGGCCGGCCCACCGGCGAGCGGTGCCCGATCTGCGAGGAATCGGATCTGGTCGACGTGACCTTCGTCTTCGGCTCCCGGCTCCCCTCGGGGGGCCGCTGTGTGGCCACGCAGGCCGAGTTGACCCGCTACTGGCGCCGTAAGGACCCGGTGGTCTGCTACGTCATCGAGGTGTGCACGGACTGCTCGTGGAACCACTTGGCCCGCATGTACCCGGCCGGGGCCGGGGTGGAGGCCGTGGCCCGGAAGACCCTCCGCGGCCGGGCCAGCCTGTAGGCCCGGGAGCCGACGGCCCGGCCAACTGGAACGCGTTCCACCGGGATTTGGTCTAGAAGGGGGGGATGATCCTCAACGGGAAGACCGTCATCGTCACCGGGGTGGGCGGGGGCCTGGGCCGCGAGTGCGCCACCAGCGCGCTGCGGGACGGGGCCAACGTGGTGCTGGCCGCCCGCACCGCCGACACCCTGGAGCGCGACCGCCGGCGAGCTCGACCCCGGCGGCGAGCGGGTGGCCACCCATGTCACCGACATCACCGACGCCGACGTCGTGCGAGGCCCTGGTCGCAGCACGCGCTCGGACCGTTTCGGCTCGGTCGACGCCCTCATCCAGGTGGCCGCCTACGAGAACGTGTGGGGGGGCCTCTACGATCTCCGGTTCGAGGCCTGGCGGAAGGCGTTCGAGACCAACGTGCATCGGAGCCCTCACCGTGCTGCGGCCGGTGGCCACCGCCATGAAGGCGGGGGGCGGGGGGTCGGTGGTGCTGATCGGCTCGCAGTCCATGTTCCAGCCCGCCCTGCCCCAGAGCGGCTACGCCGCCTCCAAGGGCGCGCTCCTGTCGGCCATGTACTACCTGGCCGACGAGCTCGGGGCCGACAACATCCGGTGCAACATGGTCGTGCCGTCGTGGATGTGGGGGCCCGAACGTGGAGCTGTACGTGAACGGGACGGCCGCCAATCAAGGGGTGTCCCGCCGAGGAGGTCCTCGAGGGCATCGTCGGCAAGTTCCCGCTCCGGCGGATGACCGAGGACGGCGAGGTGGCCGACGTGGCCGTGTTCTTCGCCTCGGACTACGCCAAGGCCGTCACCGGGCAGCACCTGATGGTCAACTCCGGCGAGATGATGCGATGACCGCCGCCCCCAAGCGGGTCGTGGTCTGGGGCACCGGCTTCGTCGGCAAGATGGTGATCCCCGAGATCGTCCGCCACCCCGCCTTCGAGCTGGTCGGCGTCGGCGTGAGCGACCCGGACAAGGTCGGGACGCGACGTCGGCGAGCATCTGCGGCATCGGCCCGATCGGGGTCACCGCCACCGACGACCTCGACGCGCTGGTCGCCCTCCGGCCCGACGCCCTGGTGCACTACGGACCGACCGCGGCCCACGCCGACGACAACATCCGGGACATGGGCGCCTTCCTGCGGGCCGGCATCGACGTGTGCTCGACGGCGATGACGCCGTGGGTGTGGCCGACCATGACGCAGAACCCGCCGCGCTGGATCGACCCGATCACCGAGGCCTGCGAGGAGGGCGGCGCGTCGTGCTTCACCACCGGCATCGACCCCGGCTTCGCCAACGACCTCTTCCCGATGACCCTGATGGGCCTGTGCGGCGAGGTGCGCAAGGTCCGGGCCCTCGAGATCCTCGACTACATCAACTACGAGGGCGACTACGAGGACGAGATGGGCATCGGCCGCCCGCCCGAGTTCACGCCCGCTGCTCGAGCACACCGACATCCTGGTCATGTCGTGGGGCGCCACCGTGCCGATGATGGCCCACGCCGTCGGCATCGAGCTCGACGAGATCACCACCACCTGGGACAAGTGGGTCACCGACACCGCCGATCACGACGGCCAAGGGCGTGATCAACCCGGGCGAGGTCGCCGCCATCCGCTTCACGATCAACGGCATCTACAAGGGCGAGCCCCGCATCTGCCTCGAGCACGTCAACCGGGTGGGCGACGGACGCCGCCCCCGACTGGCCCCGGGGCAACCAGAACGACGTCTACCGCGTCGAGATCGAGGGCTCGCCGTCCATCACCCAGGAGACGGCCTTCCGCTTCACCGACGGCAGCGGCCGCGACGCCGCCGCCGCCGGCTGCCTGGCCACCGGGCTGCGGGCCCTCAACGCCGTCCCGGCCGTCAACGACCTGCCCCCGGGTTGGGTCACCGCCCTGGACCTGCCGCTCATCCCCGGCGTCGGCACCATCCGCTGACCAGAACCAATCCGCTGCCCCGAGGAGCCGCCATGACCCCCGACGACCTGGTCGAGATCGAACTGATCAAGCGACTCAAGTACAAGTACCTCCGTTGCCTCGACCAGAAGCTGTGGGACGAGATCGAGACCTGCTTCATCCCCGAGGCCACGGCCCGCTACGGCGGTGGCCTCTACGAGTTCGACAGCCGGGACGCCATCATGGCCTTCCTCCGCAGCTCCATGGGGACCGAGGCCATGCTCTCGAGCCACCGGTGCCATCACCCCGAGATCGACCTCACCGGTCCCGACGAGGCCACCGGGGTGTGGGCCCTCGAGGACGTGGTCATCCTCACCGACGTCCAGCTCAACGTGCAGGGGGCGGCGTTCTACACCGACCACTACGTGAAGCGGGATGACCGGTGGCTGATCGCCCACACCGGGTACAAACGCACCTACGAGGAGCTGGTGCCCCGGGCCTCGATCAAGGGCATCCGGGTGACGGCCGACTGGTGGGCCACCGACGGCCGCTCCACGCTCGGCTAGTCCCCCGGTCCCCGCCCCCTGGGTGGGTCAGGCCAGCGTGGCCCCGTCGATGAGCAGATCGGCCCCGTTCATGTGGGAGGCCTCGTCGGAGGCCACATAGGCGATGGCCGCGGCGATCCCCTCGGGGGTCCCGAAGGGTCCGAGCGGGGTCACCCGGCCGAGCAGCTTGATGTCGGCGCCTTCGGGCAGGTGGAAGGCCCGGGTGATCGGGGTGTCGATGGCCCCGGGGCTGATGGTGTTGGCCCGGAGCCCCTGGGCGGCGTACTCCACGGCCAGGGCCCGGGTCATGGCCAGGACCCCTCCCTTGGAGGCCGCGTAGGCCGTGGCCCACGGCTGGCCGGCATGGGCCGCCGTCGAGGCCAGGTTCACGATGGTGCCCCGGCTGGCCAACAGGTGGGGGAGGGCCTCCCGGCACACCAGGAAGGTCCCGGTCAGATTGACGGCGATGAGCCGGTTCCACTCGTCGATGGTGACCTCGTGGGTGTGGGAGAACGACAGCACGCCGGCCACGTTGGCCACCACATCGAGGCCCCCGAGCCGATCGACGGAGGCCGCGACCAGGGCGATCACCCCGTCCTCGGTGGAGACGTCGCCGGTCAGGGCGGTGATCGTCCCGGCCAGTCCCGACGCCTCCGCCTCGAGCTTGCCCAGCGGCTCGGCATCGACGTCGACGGCCACCACGTGGGCACCTTCGTCGGCCAAACGGAGCGCCGTGGCCCGACCGATGCCCGAAGCCGCGCCGGTGACGAGTGCGTTGCGTCCGGTGAAGCGGGTGGGAGTCATGGCCCGACTGTACGGCCTCCGGCCCCGGCGCGTTCCCCGGTGGGTCCCGGACCCGACCGGTACAGTGACCGGTTCGGACACTCGGCGGGCCCTTCAGTCACACCGCGGGAGGACGAGCATGGCCGGCAGCGACACTTCCGGAGGCCGATCGAAGAACCTGATCCTGGCCGGCCATGATCTTCGCCGTCGCCATGACCTTCATCGATCAGACCATCGTGTCGATCGCCGTCCCCGAGATCCAGCGGGAGCTGGGGCTCACCGCCACCGGGGTGCAGTGGGCGGTCAACGCCTACCTGCTGTCGCTGGCCGCCTTCTTCGCCTTCGGCGGCCGGCTGGCCGACACCGTCGGTCACCGGCGGATGGTCGTGCTCGGCGTCATCATCTTCGCCGGCGCCTCGGCCATGTGCGGGCTCACCCCCAAGGGCGGCGTGGCCGAGGCGTGGATCGTGACCTTCCGGGCCGTCCAGGGCTTCGGCGGCGCCATCATGTTCCCGGCCGCCCTGGCCATCGTGGTGCAGACCTTCCCGCTCCGGGAGCGGGGCAAGGCCCTGGCCACCTTCTTCGGCATCGCCGGCGGCCTGACCGCGGTCGGCCCGATCCTGGGCGGCTACCTCACCCAGTGGACCTGGCGGGCCATCTTCTGGGTCAACATCCCGGTCGCCGTCATCGCCCTGGTCCTCATCGCCGTCTCCCGGCCGGTCACCGCCTACCGGGCGGCCAAGATGGACTACCGGGGGCTGGTCCTCATCGCCTCCGGCGTCGGCCTCAGCGTGTTCGGCTTCCAGCAGTCCTCGATCTGGGGATGGCACAATCCCGGCACCTGGCTCTGCATCGTGGCGGGCTTCGTCCTGCTGGTGGTCTTCGCCTGGGTCGAGCTGCGCACCGACCCCCCGCTGATGCAGGTCCGCATCTTCCGCATCCGGGCCTTCCTGGTGGAGAACCTGGTGCTCGGGGTCGTCCATGCTGGCCTTCGTCCCGGTGTTCTTCTTCGCCAGCGAGTACGCCCAGATCTCCCTGGCCAAGACGGCCTCCGAGGCCGGCCTGTTCCTGCTCTACTTCTTCGTCGGCTTCGTGGTGGCCGCCCAGATCGGCGGTCGGATGCTGGACAGGGGCGGTGCCAAGCGGCCGGTGGTGCTGGGGTGCGCCCTGGCCGCGGTGGGCTTCTCCCTGTGGGCCGGGCAAGGTCACCGGGCTGAGCTTCCACAGCCAGCAGTGGTACATCGTCCTGTCCGGGGCCGGCCTGGGCCTCATGCTCGGCCCGGCCAGCACCGATGCCGTCAACCGGGCCTCCCGGCTCTCCTACGGTGAGGCCACCGGCATCACCCAGACGGTGCGGAACTACGCCGCCAGCCTGGGTCTGGCCATCCTGGGCACGGTCCTGGTGACCGAGATGCGGTCGCATCTGACCACCTCACTGGAGTCCCAGGGTGTGCCCGCCGGTCGGGCGGCCACCGAGGCGGCCCGACTGGCCCAGGCCCAGGGGGAAAGCGGCAGCACGTCCTCCATCCCCCGCTTCGTGCGGCTGGACTTCGCCTACGCCACCCGGAGCGTCCTCTACGGGATGGCCTTGGTCATGGCCATCGCCGGCGTGGTGGCCCTGCTGGGTCTCCGGGCCGGCCTCCAGGAGGACCCCGGCACCGACGGCACCGCCCCCGCCGACCAGGGCCAGGCCGCACCGGCCGATGTCTGAGCGTCCGGGCCCCGCCGATCGGCCTCCCCACGACGGTGACCGGCCGATAGGCTGGGAGCGGCAGTACGCCGTACTCCGCGGTGCCGAGACACCGCCCATGCCGCCGGCAGCTTCCGGGCGCTGGACGGTTCGATCAGGAGGAGTCCCATGCCCGAGTCCCGGTCCGTGCCGGTCACCGTCCCATCCGTCCGCGCCAGCAAGCGCCGCGACGGACACACCCCGCTGGTCATGGTCACCGCCTACGACGCCCCCGGGGCCCGCATCGCCGACGCCGCCGGGGTGGACATGATCCTGGTGGGCGACTCGGTGGCCAACAACGTGCTCGGCTACGAGGACACCCTGCAGGTCGACGGTGGAGGACATGGCCCACCACACCGCCGCCGTGGCCCGGGCCAAGCCCGCAGCCGCCTGATCGTGGCCGACCTCCCCTGGATGAGCTACCACCTCACCCCGGTGGAGACGGTCCGGAACGCCGCCGTGCTGATCCGGGCCGGGGCCCAGGCGGTCAAGCTCGAGGGCGGCGCCATCCGGGTCCCCGATGATCGAGGCCCTGGTCGCCGCCGAGATCCCGGTCATGGGCCACCTGGGCCTCACCCCCCAGTCGGTGCACGCCATGGGTGGCTACCGGGTCCAGGGGCGGACGCAGGCCGCCGCCCACGCCCTGACCGTCGACGCCAAGGCCGTGGCCGCCGCCGGCTGCTTCGCCGTGGTGCTCGAAGGGGTGCCCGAGTCGGTCGGGGCCGCCATCACCGACTCGCTCGACGTGCCGACCATCGGGATCGGGGCCGGTCCGGCCTGCGACGGGCAGGTGCTGGTCTTCCACGACCTGCTGGGCTTCAACGAACGGGTCGCCCAAGTTCGTCCGCCGCTACGCCGACGCTGGGCCAGGCGGCCACGGGAGCGGTGGCCGCGTTCGCCGACGACGTCCGGTCGGGGGCCTTCCCGGCCGACGCCGAGATCTACCACTGACCCCGCGCCGGAACGGGCGGTTCCGCCGCCCCGGCCGATTGCCGGTAGGGTAGAACGGTCGTTGCGGCCGCCCTGGTGGCGGCCACCCAGTTCCGACCTGCCCCACGCCGTGGGGCTCGGGCAGTCTTCTGCCCGATCCAGAGGGAGGTGAGCCGCCCATGCGGCCCTACGAAGTCATGGTCATCTTCGACACCGGCGCCGACGAGGCCGCCGTCAACGGCGTCCTCGACCGGGCGCTCGAGGCCCTGCGGGCCAAGGGCGGTATCCCCGGCCGGGTCGAGCGGTGGGGCCGGCGCACCTTCGCCTACGAGGTGCAGCACAAGCGCGAGGGCTACTACGTGGTCATCGAGCTCACCGCCGAGCCGGCCGCCGTGGCCGACCTGGAGCGGATGCTTCGTCCTGGCCGACGAGGTGCTGCGGCACAAGGTCATGCGGCTCCCGGACAAGGTCGCCGGGCGCCGAGCCGCCGCCGCCAGCCGCCAGCCGCAGGGGAGGCCTGAGATGGCCCCCGGACAACACCGTCACCCTGGTGGGGAACGTGACCCGCGACCCCGAGCTGCGCTTCACCAACACGGGCAGGCCACGGCCAGCTTCGGCCTGGCCGTCAACCGGCGCTGGCAGAACCGCCAGACCCAGGAGTGGGAGGAGGCGACCTCCTTCTTCGACGTGGTGTGCTGGCGGGAGATGGCCGAGAACGTCGCCGAGAGCCTCACCAAGGGCTCCCGGGTCATCGTGACCGGCCGCCTCGAGCAGCGCAGCTGGGAGACCCCGGACGGGCGACAAGCGGTCCAAGGTCGAGGTGGTGGCCGACGAGATCGGCCCGAGCATCCGCTGGGCCACCGCCCAGGTGACCAAGAACGAGCGGCGGGGGCCCGGTGACGGTGGAAGCGGCGGCGGCGGCCGGCCGTCGGGCGGAACCGGAGGCGGCGGCGCGGCCGCCGAGCCCCAGGGGTACGGATACGGCGAGGAGCCCTTCTAGATGGCACGCAACAACGATCGCGGAGGCACCACCCGGCGCGCTCCGAAGGACACCGGACGGCGCATCAAGAAGAAGCCCTGTGCCCTGTGCAAGGACCGGGTGGAGTGGGTCGACTACAAGGACGTCGGCCTGCTGCGCAAGTACATGAGCGACCGCGGCAAGATCCGCGCCCGCCGGGTCTCGGGCAACTGCACCCAGCACCAGCGGGACGTGGCCATCGCCATCAAGACCGCCCGTGAGCTGGTCCTGCTGCCGTACACCCAGCGGACCGACCACCGAGCGGCCCGGCGGTCGGGGCGGCGGTCGCGGCGGTCGCGAGGGCGGCTACGGCGGCCAGGGCGGCGCCGGGCGGGGCCGCAGGGACGAGGAGCGCTCGCTGTCCGCCGACGCCACGTCCAACGCGGTGGCCGACGACACCCCGCCGGAGCCCGCCGTGGCCGTGGCCGATGAGGCGGTGGGCGCCGGAGGTACCGGCGACGGCTCCGCGGCCAACGGCTCCGCGGCCGACGGCTCGTGGCCGACGGCATCGACGAGGTCGCCGAGGGCGGGGAGGCCTGAGATGAAGGTGCTCCTCCGCAGTGACATCGACGGCGTGGGCAAGCGCGGGGACATCATCGACGTCTCCGGCGGGTTCGCCCGCAACCACCTGCTTCCGGCCGGGAAGGCCATCGCCGCCTCGCCCGGGATCGAGACCCAGGCCGCGGCCATGCGGCGGTCGCGGGACCTCCGGGACGCCCGGGACCGCGAGTCGTCCGAGACGGTGGCCCGCGCCCTGGTGGGCAACGCGGTCACCCTGGAGGCCCGGGCGACCGGCGACCGGCTGTTCGGCTCGATCAGCGCAGCCGACATCGTGCGGAAGGTCGAGGAGCAGACCGGGGCGGTCATCGACCGCAAGGACCTGGTCCTCGACGAACCCATCAAGACCGTCGGCGAGCACAACGTCCGGGTCGAGCTGCTGGGCGGCGTGGTGTTCGAGCTGACGGTGGACGTCGTCGCGGCCGGCTAGTCCCGCCGGCAACGTCCCCGCCCGGTCGAGCGCCGGTCCCTCCGCCGCCCGACCGGCGGTACCCCGGGGCCTACCCCCGGCCCGGCGCGCCCATGGTGGTATCCACCCCGTTGTCACACCTCGCATGGATGATGTCGGAGTGATCGGTTCTGTCCGCAGTCGAACCGGGCTTGTCCACGGTTCGTCCACACCTGGGCACGGCTATTTCCCCAAGAAGAGGCCCTTACGCTCCACAGGGCAACTCGGACAGGGTTGAGGAACCATGGTGCAAGCTGTTCGACGAGGCGCGACCCCGCCGGCTCCTGTCCCCCAGCGGGGGCAACGGGGCGCCGGCCGGCCGCATCCCCCCCCACAACCTCGAGGCCGAGGAGTCCCTCCTCGGCGCCATGCTGCTGTCACGCGACGCCATCGCCTCGGCCATGGAGATCTGCAAGCCGGAGGACTTCTACAAGTCGTCCCACGGGCACATCTTCGTGGCCATCACCGCCCTGTTCAGCCAGGGGGAGCCGGCCGACTGGGTGACGGTCACCGAGGAGCTCCGGCGCCGGGGCCTGCTGGAGACCATCGGCGACCCCTCGGTCTTCGTCTCCCTGCAGGCCAACACCCCGTCCATCGGCAATGCCGACTACTACGCCCGGATCATCGAGGAGCACGCCCTGCTCCGCCGCCTGGTCGTCGGTGGCCGGCGAGATCACCGAGCTCGGCTACAGCGTCCCCGAGGACGTGTCCGACGTGCTGGACCGGGCGGAGAGCCTGGTCTTCGACGTGGCCCAGCGCCGGGTGGTGGACTCGATGACCCCCCTCCGGGACCTGCTGGGTGACGGCCTCGACCATCTCCAGCGCCTCTACGACCAGGGCGACGCCATCACCGGTCTGCCGACCGGCTACACCGATCTCGACGAGCTGCTGTCCGGCCTGCAGCCGTCCAACCTGATCGTGGTGGGTGCCCGCCCGTCCATGGGGAAGACGGCCTTCGCCCTCGGCATGGTGGCCCACGCCGGCATCAAGATGAACGTGCCCACGCTGCTCTTCTCCCTGGAGATGAGCCACATGGAGCTCACCCAGCGCCTGCTGGGCTCCGAGGCCCGGGTGGACGCCAACCGGATGCGCACCGGCAACCTCCGCGAGGCCGACTGGTCCAAGATCGGCAACGCCATCAGCCGGATGAGCGAGGCCCCGATCTTCATCGACGACAACCCGAACCTGACGGTGATGGACATCCGGGCCCGGGCCCGGCGGCTCAAGAGCCGTGAGGGCCTGGGTCTGGTGGTGGTCGACTACCTCCAGCTGATGACCGGCCGGCACGGGGCGGAGAACCGCCAGGTCGAAGTGTCCGAGATCAGCCGCGGACTCAAGATCCTGGCCCGTGAGCTCGAGGTGCCGGTCGTGGCCCTCTCCCAGCTGTCCCGCGGGCCTCGAGGCGCGTCAGGACAAGCGACCGATGCTGGCCGACCTGCGCGAGTCGGGCTCGATCGAGCAGGACGCCGACGTGGTGATGTTCATCTACCGCGACGAGATCTACAACCCCGACACCGCCGAGAGCCAGGGCGTGGCCGAGATCCACGTGGCCAAGCACCGGAACGGGCCGACCGGTGTGCAGCGGCTGGCCTTCATCGGCCACCACACCCGCTTCGACAACATGGCCCGGGTGTAGCCGGGCCTGCGTTCCGTCGGTCCGGCCCGACGGGCTACACCTCCGCCGGCGGCGACGGGGGTCCCGGGCCGCCCGCCCTGCCCGGTTGGGCGCCGCCCACCTTGGACAGGATCTCCTCGATGGCCCGGTCCTGGGCCTCGAGATGCTGCTGGATCTGCAGCGACTCGTGGAGCACCGCGTCCGCGTCCTTATAGGTGGCCTCGGAGCGCTTGTCGGACGCCGCGCTGAGGATGTTCTGGCCCACGATGATGATGGAGAGCAGCACCAATTGGAGGAACGTCTGGGCGATCCACGAGATGATGGCCGGACGGCCGTTGCGTATGGCGTCGGGCAGGCTGATCAGGGCCAGCAGGGCGAAGGCGTAGGCACACCACATCGTCCCGACCGCGGTGGTGATCTTGATGGCCAGCCACGAGTTGAACTTCCGCACCGGGCTGTCGGTGGGGAGTTGGTCGGCCACCGTGGTGGGGGCGCGGGCCCGGCGCTCTTCGATGTAGGGGTGCGGGGCGTGCTCGAACAGCCGGGACATGACCCCGATGGTGCCACCGGTCCATCCGGAATTCGGTGATGATGGACCGGTGGTCGATTTCGTGCTCCCCCGCATCCCGGCCTCGGCCGGTGCCCTGATCCGGGACGCCGCCGGCCACGTCCTGATCCTGAAGCCGACCTACAAGTCGGGGTGGACGATACCCGGTGGCCAGCTGGAGGAGGACGGGGAGACCCCCTGGGAGGGCTGCCGCCGCGAGGTGCGGGAGGAGACCGGTCTGACCGTGGAGTCGGGTCGGCTGGCCTGTGTGGACTTCCTCCGGCCCCGGCCCCGCCGGCCGGGGGGCCTCCGCTTCCTGTTCGACTGCGGCTCGCTCGGGCCGGGGGCGGAGGACGGGATCGTCCTGCCGCCCGAGGAGATCAGCGAGCACCGGTGGGTCACACCGGACGACGCCGACCGGCTGCTGAGTGGCCCGGTGGGCCGGCGCGTGGCCCAGGCGCTGTCCCACGCCGGGGGGACGGTCTACCTCGAGGACGGTCGACCGGTCGGCTCGGTCACCCGCTGACCGGTGGTCCGGCCAGGTCGGTGACCAGTCGGTGCACTGGGCCCCGATCCAGGTCGGCCACCCGGGTGCACGCGAACCAGGGCTCGGAGGAGGCCTCGGGGGCCACCGGATGGAGCTCGACCATGGTGCCCCGTTCGAGACCGTCGGCACAGGCGAAGTCGGGGAGCAGGCTGCAGCCCAGTCCGCGCTCGACCGCCGCCGCCACCGCCCGGAGGTCGGGTGCCACCAGCCGGAGGTCACCGGCGAAGGGGCGCCCCAGGGCCGACAGCCAGAACCGGCGGGTCATGGGTAGCTCCGCGCTGTAGGCCACCCACGGCGTGCCCACCAGCCAGGCCCCGAGGGCCTCCAACGAGCCGAGGGGTGTGGACGGCGCCGCCCCGGCCGGTCCGACCAGCACGAACCGTTTGGTGCCGAGGGGCACGGCGGTGAGCGATCGTCGGCCGGGGGTGGTGCTGGTCACGGCCAGGTCCAGCTCGCCGCGCTCCAGCAGGACCAGATGTTCGTGGTCCGAACCGAACCGGGCCACCACCGAGGGCCCGTCGGGTCGGAGCCGGGGCACGGCGACGGCCGAGAAGAACTCGGCGGAGGAGCCGAGCCGAAGGACAGGGTCGGCGGCCACCCGCGGTCCGCCGTCCAGGCCCACCAGCACCTGCTCGAGTCGGTCGAGGGAGTCGGCCACCCGGGCGTGCAGCTCGCGACCCGGTCGGGTCGGCTCCACTCCCTGGGGCGTCCGCGTGAAGAGGGGCCGGCCGACCCGGCGCTCCAGTGAGGCCAGCTGCTGGCTGGCCGCCGGCTGGGACAGGCCGCGGCGACTCGCCCCGGCACTCACCGACCCGGACCGGTAGATGGCCAGGAAGGTGCGCAGCCACTCCGACGTCGCCATTCGGAAAGCTTATATCCAACCCCCCATATTTCTGCTTTGCCAATAGAAGGGGTGAAGCGCATGCTGGTGGAATGACCGACGTCCCCTACACCCACGGCCACCACGACAGCGTGCTGCGCTCGCACCGCTGGCGCACGGTGGAGAACTCCGCCGCCTACCTGCTCGAGCGCCTCCGGCCCGGGCTGGACCTGTTGGACGTGGGCTGCGGTCCGGGCACGATCACCTGCGACCTGGCCGCCCGGGTGGCACCGGGGGAGGTCGTCGGGGTGGACGCGGCCGCCGGTGTCCTGGACGAGGCCCGGGCCCTGGCCGAGCAGCTCGGCCAGGGCAACGTGTCCTTCGAGGTCGGAAGTGTCTTCGACCTCCGGTTCGGCGACGGCTCCTTCGACATGGTCCACGCCCATCAGATGCTCCAGCACGTGGGGGACCCCGTGGCCGCCCTGGCCGAGATGCGTCGGGTGTGCCGGACCGGGGGAGTGGTCGCGGCGCGGGACAGTGACTATCCCGGGTTCCGGTACTTCCCCGAGGAGCCCGACCTCGACCGGGCCATCGCCGCCTACGGCGAGCTGACCCGTCGCAACGGGGCCAACTGGGACGCCGGCCGCCGTCTGCTGGCCTGGGCCCGTGCCGCCGGCTTCACCTCGGTGGTGCCGTCCGCCTCGACCTGGTGCTTCGCCACGCCGGAGGACCGCCGATGGTGGGGTGGCCTCTGGGCCGACCGCTTCACGGCATCGCCCATGGCCGAGCAGTTGGTGGCCCGGCGGATCGTGTGTCCGGACGACCTGGTGGCCTTCGCCGCCGCCTGGCACCGGTGGGCGGCCTCGCCGGACGCCTGGTTCGTGGCCGTGCACGGTGAGGTGCTGGCCACGCCCTGAGCCCGCCGGTGGCTGCGCCCCGGAATCCCGGAGCGCCGGTGGCGGTCCGGCCTCACCGGGGCGGTCCGGCCAACGCCTCCACGAACCGGTCGGGCGCCTCGACCATGGGGTAGTGGCCGACCCCCTCGAGCATGGTCACGGTGGCGTCGGGCCGGGCCCGGAGCAGCCGGTCGGTCATGGCCGGCACCGCGATGGGGTCGTCCCGTCCCCACACCACGACCAGGGGTGACGGGTGGCGCTCGATGGCGCCGGTGAACCGCGTCTCGCTGCGCCGCCGCTCTTCGATGTAGCGGATCAGGCGGGGGAGCAGCTGCTGGCCGTCCCGGTGGGCCATCATCTCCCACTGGGAGGCCTGCTCGTCGGGATCGACCACGGCGGCGGGGCTGAAGGTGGCGGCCACGCCGGCCATCACCGTGTCCCGGTCCAGGGGGGCATCCTCGGCCAGGCGCTCGTCGGGCAGGCCCAGCAGGAACTGCTGCCCGGCGCTCAGCTGGGCCAGCTCCACGTAGATGCTCCCGTTGGCCAGCGTCCGGTCGGTGATGGCCACGTCCCACGCCCCTTCCAGGTGGCGGGCCAACAACTCGCCGCCCACCGTGTCCCCCACGTCGTGGGTCAACAACCCCAGCCGGTCCACGCCGAGTCCGGCGACCAGGGCCATGGCCAGGTCGGCCTGGACGGCCATGGTGTAGGCCCGGTCCGGCTTGTCCGACAGGCCGTAGCCCAGCATGTCGAAGAGCAGGACCCGCCGGTCGCCGGCCAGCCGGTCGACCACCCGGTGGAAGTCGAAGGAGGAGGTGGGGAAGCCGTGCAGTACCAGCAGCGGGGCCCGGAGCTCGGGGCCCGACGCCGGGATGTCGACGGTGAAGACGGCGTGCCCGCACAACGTCCGCGTCGTGCCGCGGTCCCGCCACGCCGAGGCCAGAGGGTTCACGGCGAGAGGCGTGCGGTGAAGAACGCCAGGACCTGGTCGAGGGCGGCGCGGGTCGGGGTGCCGGGGCGGTCGTCGAGGTGCTCGGTGAGGACGGAGTGGGACATCCGTGCGTGTCCGTGGGGGTTGCCCTTGGACGAGTCGATCTCCACGGCGACGAAGGCGTCGCCGAGCAGTTCCCGCAGATGGTCGAAGCGGTCGGGAGGGCTCATCCGGTCCTCGCTGAACCGGAGGCCCAGCACGGGGCAGCCGGCGGCGGCCCGCTCCTGGACCCGGGACAGGTCCCCGGGCGAGAGCCCGAGGTCCCGCCGCCGGGCCTTGGTCACGCCGAAGGGGAGGGAGGGCTGGCTGAGTACCGGCGCCACCACCACGTCGTCGACCATCATGCCCAGGGCGAAGCCGCCGGTGAAGCACATGCCGACGGCACCCACCCCGGGCCCGCCGCACCGCCCGTGCTCGTGGGCGGCCAGGGCCCGCAGCCATCCGATCACCGGGCTGGTCCGGCCCGCCGCCAGCACGGTGAACTCCCTGGCGATGCACGCCCGGGCGGTCGAGCCCAGGGCGTACCCGACGGTCGGGGCCCGCCCGTCCTCGCCGAACATGTGGGGCATGACCGCGGTGAAGCCGGCGTCGGCCACGGTGCCGGCGAAGCCGGCCACTGCCGGGGTGATGCCCGGCAACTCGGAGATGACGATCACCGCCGGCCCCGACCCGGTCCGGTAGACGGTCCTCGTCTCCCCGCCGTGGACGAAGGTCGATCGGTCGAACCGGGCCAGCGCGTCGCTCATGGGCCGACGCTACCGTCCGCGTCGGCCGCCGACACGGTGGTGACCGGGCCCAGGACCCGCTCAGCTAGGCGATCGAGAGGGTGACCACCACCGGCCGGTGGTCGGAACCGGCGTGCCCGCCGATGCGGGCCCCGGTCACCCGCACCGGCGGGGTGACCATGACGTGGTCCAGCTGGCTGTGGGGTCGGGGGGCCGGCCAGGTGCGGCCGGTGATACCCCGGCGCCAACCCCGCACGTACGAGGTGACCGGAGGTCCCCAGAGGTTCATGTCGCCGGCCAGTGCCGCCGCCGTGGTCACCGGGGGGAGCTTGGAGCCCAGCAGCCGGTACTGGGCGTGCGACCCATGGGTGACGTGGGACATGTGGGTGGCATGGATGGTGATGGGGCCGCCCACCAGGTCGACCGTCCCGCGGATGACGGCCCGTCGGGCCGGGTCCCGGCGGAGCTGGCCCAGGGGGATGACCTCTACGTCGCGGACCGGCAGGCGGGACACCACGGCGATGCCCCACTGCCCCCGGACGACGTCCCGCCCCGCCGGTTCCTTCGACGAGGTCCAGCGCTCGCCGTCCAACCGGAGGGCCTTGCCCGGCCCCAAGAGCGGCGGGCCCCACCGCTCATCGGCCTCTGGGTGGGGGGAGAGGAGCCGGCCGTGGGCCAGGGCCACCTCGGCCACCACCCGGTGCCCCAGGGCCTCGGCGATGCGTACCGCCGTGCTCGGCCCCCCGTCGTCGGGCGCCCAGGACTCCTGCAGCACGCAGAGATCGGCCCCCAGGGCCCGGCACTGTCCGGTGAGGTCGTAGGGGCGGCCCCACCCGTCCACGCCCATGTGGATGTTGAACGAGGCCACCGTGCACGAGGGCGGCGGTGTCGGTCCGACCACCGGGTTCAGTGCCGGCCCAGCCCCGAGGCCACCTTGCGGAGCTCGGCGCGGAAGTCGGGGTGGGCGATGTCGGCGAGCGCCGCGGCCCGTTCGCGGACGGTCAGGCCCGACAGGTCGGCGCTCCCGTGCTCGGTGATCACCACCCCGGTGTGATGGCGGGGGGTCGAGACCACCGAGCCCTCGGGCAGCACCGGCACGATCCTCGACCGTGTGGCCGCGTTGGTCACCGCCGTGGAGCGGAGGCAGATGAGCGAGTGGTCGTCCAGGCGGAGCTCCGCTCCGGCCACGAAGTCCTCGTGCCCGCCCACGCCCGAGATCTGGCGGCCGTCGATGTGGTCGGCCACCACCTGGCCGTAGAGGTCGACGCTGAGGGCTCCGTTGATCGAGACGAAGGAGTGGTTCCGGGCGATGACCGTGGGGTCGTTGACCACCTGCACCGGCACGAAGGCCACCTGGTCGTTCCCGTCCAGCCAGGAGTAGAGCTCCGACGAACCCAGGGCGAAGGTGGTGATCGACGAACCGTTGAACACGCTCTTGGCGTCGTTGGTCACCTTGCCCGCCCGGTGCAGGCTCATCAGGCCCTCGGTGAACATCTCGCTGTGGATGCCATACCCGCCCCCGTCGCCCTGGGCCAGCAGGGCGGCCACCGTGTTGGGAACGGCCCCGATGCCGATCTGCAGGGTGGCCCCGTCGCCGATGAAGGCCCGGGCCCGCTCGGCGATGGCCTGGTCGACGTCGTCGGGCGGCGTGGCCGGCAGGGTGAAGGGTGCGCCGTCCGCCTCGACCAGCACGTCGATCAGGTCGAGGTCGAGGGCGTTGGTGAACTCGGGACCGAGCGAGCAGGTGCGGGGGAGGTGCGGGTTGACCTCGACGATCAGCAGCCGGTCAGGGTCTTCCCCGGCCAGCTGCAGCTCCTCGAGGGTGGCACCCAGGTGGAGGGAGAGGTTGACCGTGCCGTCCGGGCCCGGAGGCGCCGCCTGGGCCGTCATCACCCTGGGGGCGAACCTCCGGAGGATGGGGGCGAACTGCCGGAAGCCTCCCGGAACCAGCTCGATGTTGGCCCCCTGGGCCAGCATCGTGCGCTCCGCCGGGCCGAAGAAGCCGCTGCGGTAGGAGACCCGGGGATGCAGGAGCACGGTGTAGTAGCCGAGCAGCAGTGCGCCCCCGAAGGTCAGGTCCTCCCAGTCGTCGCGCTGCCCGAGGGCGGTGAAGAAGGCGTCGGGATTGGCCGGGCCCAGTCCGAACCCGATGGAGTCGCGGGTACGGATGAGCGCGGCAGCCTCGTCCGGGGTGCAGTGGGCGGGTGCCATCGCTCCAGTGTGCCACCGGGCCGCAGTGACTCCGGGTCCGGACGCCGGGGAGGGGCGGACGCCGGGCGGGCGGCCGGCGGCCGCGGATGGGATCATGGCCCCCATGCAGATCGACACCCAGCTCTCGGGACTCGAGGACGCCCCCGCCCACGCCCGCCGCCTCGAGGAGCTCGGCGTCGACGGGGCCTTCACCTTCGAGGGGCCCCACGACGTGTTCACCCCGCTGGTGCTGGCGGCCGGCGCCACCAGCCGGCTCGAGCTGGCCACCAATGTGGCCATCGCCTTCCCCCGCAACCCGGTCCAGTTGGCCCACCAGGCCTACGACCTCCAACAGCTGACCCGGGGCCGGTTCACCCTGGGCCTCGGTTCCCAGATCCGGGCCCAGGTGGAGAAGCGGTACGGCGCCTCCTTCGACCGACCCATCGCGCGCATGCGGGAGCTGGTCGGGGCGCTCCGGGCCATCTTCGCCACCTGGGAGACCGGCGAGCCACTGGACTTCCGGGGCGACTTCTCCTCGCACACCTTGATGCCCCCGATGTTCAACCCCGGACCGCTCCCCTTCGGGATGCCACCCATCGCCATCGGGGGGCTGGGCCCGCAGATGGTGCGCCTGGCCGCCGAGGTGGCCGACGGGCTGTTGGTCATGCCGTTCAACACCGCCGCCCACTTCGCCCAGCGCACCCTGCCCGCCGTGCAGGAGGGTCTGGCCCGGGCCGGACGCAAGCGCTCCGAGCTGGTGGTGACCGGTGAGGTCATCGTGTGCTGCGGCACCACCGAGGAGGAGTTGGCCACGGCCCGCTCGGCCGGCCGCTGGCTGCTCTCCTTCTACGCCTCGACCCCGGCCTACCGACCGGTCCTGGAGGTCGAGGGCTGGGGGGATCTCCAGCCCGAGCTCAACCGTCTCTCCAAGGCGGGCCGGTGGCAGGAGATGCCGGACGTCATCGACGACACCGTGCTCGGCGCCCTGGCCGCCGTGGGCGCTCCCGACGAGGTGGCGGCCGACATCAGGGCCCGTTTCGACGGGGGGGTCGACCGGGTGGGCTTCTACACTCCGTACCCGGTGACCGACGAGACCTTGGGGGCGATGGTGTCGGCGCTGGGCCGGCCCACGTCCGGCGAAGGAGAGGAGGGACCGGCATGAGCGACCGAGCCGGCCACTACGACGAATTCTCCCTCTTCCACGAGAACGCCAGCGAGGTCGGACTGCCCTGGAACGGGCCCCCCACCGTCCGGCGGGAGTTCGTGGAGGTGGCCCCGGGCCGGAGGGTCAGTGCCCTGGTGTGGGGGACCGACCGCCCCGAGGCGGTGTTCCTCCATGGCGGGGGGCAGAACGCCCACACCTGGGACACGGTGGCCCTGGCCCTCGACCGGCCCCTGGTCGCCATCGACCTGCCCGGACACGGGCACTCGGACTGGCCTGGCGACGACGCCGTGCTCGATCCCCGGGCCATGGCCGAGGACGTGGCCGCGGTCATCGAGGTGCTGGCCCCGTCGGCCCGGATGGTGGTGGGGATGTCCCTCGGCGGCGCGACCTCAATGGCCCTGGCCCGGTCCCATCCGGGTCTGGTGCGAAAGCTGGCCCTCATCGACATCACGCCCGGGGTCACCCGCGAGAAGAGCTCGGACATCGCCGCCTTCCTGGCCGGACCGGAGAGCTTCGCGTCCTTCGACGAGATCCTCCAACGCACCATCGAGTTCAATCCCACCCGGTCGGAGTCGTCCCTGCGCCGAGGGGTCCTGCACAACTCGGTGCAGCGCGAGGACGGTAGCTGGACCTGGCGCCACCAACTGGGTCGTCCTGCCGGCTCCAGCGGGATGCACGTGGGCTCGGTCGACTTCGGGCCGCTGTGGGACGACCTCGAGGCCATCGAGGCCCCCGTGCTCCTGGTCCGGGGCGCGCTCTCCCCGGTGGTGGACGACGCCGACGAGGCCGAGTTCCGCCGCCGCCGGCCCGCCGACCGCGTCGTCACGGTCGGCGATGCCGGTCACAGCATCCAGGGTGATCAACCCCTCGAGCTGGCCTCGATCCTCGACACCTACCTGGCCGCCGGCTGAGTCGTCCGCGGTCAGGCGGCGACGGGCCGGCTCCGGTCCTCCGGCCCTCCGGCCCCGGTCGCCACCGCCCCGTCCGAGGCCAACGCCGCCTCCAAGACCTCGGTCACGTCAGAGGCCAGGTGGAAGGTCATCTCGTCCCGCACCGCCTCGGGGACGTCCTCGAGATCGGGTCCGTTGCGGACCGGCAGCACGACCTCGGTCAGCCCGGCCCGGTGGGCGGCCAGCACCTTCTGCTTGACGCCGCCGATGGGCAGCACCCGGCCCTGCAGGGTGACCTCGCCGGTCATGCCCACCACCGAGCGGACCGGAACGTCCGCGCAGCAGGCTGACCAGGGCCGTCGTCATGGTGACCCCGGCCGACGGCCCGTCCTTGGGGATGGCCCCGGCCGGCACGTGGACGTGGAACCGCTTGCCGGCGAAGACCGCCGGGTCGATGCCGAGGTCGTCGGCGTGGGACCGCACGTAGGACAGGGCGATCTCGGCCGACTCCTTCATGACGTCGCCCAGCTGGCCGGTGAGGGTCAGTCCCTCGGGCCCGTCCATCACGGTGGCCTCGACGTAGAGGACGTCGCCGCCGGTGCCGGTGACGGCCAGGCCGGTGGCCACGCCGGGCACGGTCGTGCGGTCGGCCGACTTCGAAGAAGAACTGCGGGCCGGCCGAGCCACTCCCGCACGTCGTCGGCGTCGACGGTGACCGGGGCGGCCGACGCGTCGCCGGCGATACGTGGCGGCCACCTTGCGCAGCAGCCGGCCGAGCTCACGCTCGAGCGAGCGCACACCGGCCTCGCGGGTGTAGTCGGCCACGATGGCCCGCAGGGCCTCGTCGGTGACGGTCACGTCCTCGTCGGCCAGTGCGGCGCGTTCGAGCTGGCGGCCGACCAGGTGGTGCCGGGCGATGGCCACCTTCTCGTCCTCGGTGTAGCCGTCGAGCCGGATGACCTCCATCCGGTCGAGCAGCGGACCCGGGATGGTGTCGATCACGTTGGCCGTGGCCATGAACAGCACCTTGGACAGGTCGAGCTCGACCTCGAGGTAGTGGTCGCGGAAGGTGTGGTTCTGGGCCGGGTCGAGCACCTCGAGCAGCGCCGAGGACGGGTCGCCCCGGTAGTCGGCGCCGAGCTTGTCGACCTCGTCGAGGACGATGACCGGGTTCATGGTCCCGGCCTCGCGCAGGGCGCGCACCAGCCGGCCGGGCTGGGCCCCGACGTAGGTCCGGCGGTGGCCGCGGATCTCGGCCTCGTCGCGGACGCCGCCCAGGGCCACCCGGACGAACGTCCGGCCGAGGGCGCGGGCCACCGACTCGCCGAGCGAGGTCTTGCCGACCCCGGGGGGACCGACCAGGGCCAGGATGGCCCCCGCGCCGCGTCCGCCCACCGGGGCCAGGCCCCGCTCGGCCTGCAGCTTGCGCACGGCCAGGTGCTCGAGGATGCGCTCCTTCACGTCCGTCAGACCGTCGTGGTCCTCGTCGAGGATGCGCGCCGCCTCGGCCACGTCGAGCCGGTCCTCGGACTCCTCGCCCCAGGGCAGCTCGAGCACCGTGTCGAGCCAGGTGCGGATCCACCCGTGCTCGGGATTCTGCTCGCTCGTCCGCTCGAGCTTGTCGATCTCGCGCTCGACGGCCTTGCGGACGGCGTCGGGCAGGTCCGCTCCTCCAGCTTGGTCCGGTAGTCGTCCGGTTCGCCCTCGTCCCCGGAGCCCAGCTGGCCGAGCTCCTTGCGGATGGACTCGAGCTGGCGGCGGAGCAGGAACTCGCGCTGGGTCTTCTCCATGCCCTCCTCGACGTCGGTCTTGATCCGCTCGCGCAGGGTCAGGTCGGCCAGCATCTCGCGCGACCCAGCCGAGGACCAGCCGGAGCCGCGCCTCCACGTCGAGCGTCTCGAGCACCTCGACCTTCTGGGCCAGGGACAGGTCGGGCGAGTAGCCGGCCATGTCGGCCACCCGGCCGGGCTCGGTGACCTCGCGCAGGCGCTCGGCCAGCCGGCCCGCGCCGCGGCTCAGCAGGATGTTCTCGAGCACGGCCCGGTACTCACGGGCCAGCTCGGCCGCCTCTTCGTCGGCCGGCGCCCTCGGGGACGACCTCCACCTCGACCCACAGGGCGTGGCCGGTCCCGGGCACCGCCGTGCCCAGCCGGGCCCGTTCGACGCCGCGCACGGCCACGGCCGGCATGCCCCCCGGGAGCTCGCCGGCCTCCATGACCTCGGCCACCACGCCGACCGACGGCGTACCGGCCGTCGATGTAGGGGACCAGCGACGAAGTGGCCCGCCGGCGGCATTGGCGGCCTCGGCCGCCGCCCGGGCCTCGTCGGACTCCAGGGCCATGGTGAACACCATCCCCGGGAGGACGACCCCGGAGGTCAGGGGCAGCAGCGGCAGGTTCTGGACCTCCGCCGCCCCGGCCCGCGCCGACCCGCCCTGCGGTGATTCGGTCGTCTCGTCAGTCGTCTCGTCCATTGGTTCCTCCGTGTGCTCACCAGCCTGCGCTGTGGAGGGATCAACAGAGGAATCGAACGTGTATTCCCCCGGGGGGCGTGACCTGGGGCTCGGCCCCCGTCCGCCCAGGTCGAGCGCACGTGGCGGCCCGTTCCTGGTCGGAAGGCTCACGGTGGTCCCGGCCCGGGGCCTCGACGGCCTGGCCATGGTGGACCTTCCGGCCCGGATCCGGGTGATCGCCCTCGAGCGAGCGGCCGGCGGGGGCCGTCTCGAACACCCGCCCCGGCGGGACACCCGCTTCGCCCCGGGCGACCGGGCCTACGTGGTGGGGCCCTACGAGGAGCTGCTGGTCGTGCTATGCCACCAGCACGACGGCGACGTGGGCTCGGTGTCTACCTGACGTCCCCGAACGGGGATGCCTCCCGCGGTGGCCGCCCGACTCCGGTGCGCGGATTCTCGGGTCCAATTCATCGCAAGAGCACGCACTGTTCGTGCTGTGTTCACCGCAGGTTTGCCGGACGTTCACTTCCGATCGGTACGGTCTCCACGGGGCGTCCGATGCGCCCTGACCACGGGCCCGACAGCCCGTCGTGTCCGAAGAGGTTGGAACCCCATGGAGGTCAGAGCACCAGTGGACTCAGCAACTACTCCTCAGGCGACGACGGGGTCGCCGCGCAGGACGAAGCGCATCTTCGCCGTGGGCCTGGTCGCCGGGGGCATCCTCCTGGCCGCCTGCAGCTCGTCGTCCACCCCGGCCACCACCACGACCACCGCCCCTCCCGGGGGCAAACTGACCGGTGACAACGCCAAGTACATCGCCTCGGACCTCAAGGCCCCGGCCGGGGCGCTCACCGCAGCCGGCTCGACCTTCGTGCAGCCCTTCTTCACCAAGGCCTTCTTCACCTACACCTCCAAGAACCAGGGCGTCCAGGTGAACTACTCCGGCGTGGGCAGCGGCACCGGCATCACCGACTTCCAGGCCGGATCGGTCAACTTCGCCGCCTCCGACGTCCCCATGGCCGCCTCCGACCTGGCCAAGGTGCCGGCCTCGTCCGGCCCGGTGGTCCAGGTGCCCGACATCCTGGGCGGCGTGGCCGTGGCCTACAACCTCCCCGGGGTCAACGGGCACATCCGGTTGGACGCAGCCACCATCGCCGGCATCTTCCAGGGCAGCATCACCACCTGGAACGCCGCGCCGATCAAGGCGCTGAACCCGAACGCCACCCTGCCCAGCAACGCCATCGTCCCCGAGGTCCGGGCCGACAGCTCGGGCACCACCTACATCTTCACCGACTACGCGGCCAAGGCCGCCGGGACGGCCTGGACCCTCGGGACGTCCAAGACCATCACCTGGCCGTCGGTGGCCGTGCAGACCCCGAAGAACTCGGGAGTGGCCTCCAGCATCCAGTCGACGCCTTACTCCATCGGCTACATCGAGCTGGGCTACGCCATCCAGAACCACTTCAGCTACGCGGCGGTCAAGAACGCCGCCGGCAACTTCGTGGTCCCGTCCATCGCCACGGTGGCCGCCGATGCCGACCAGGTGGCCACCGTGTCGCCAACGGAATTCTCCATCGTCAACCAGCCGGGCGCCACCAGCTACCCCATCGCCGGGTACAGCTGGGCCATCCTGCTGCAGAAGCAGACCAACGCCACCACGGGGGCCGGCGTGGTCAAGGTCCTCGACTGGACCACCCACACCGGTGGCGGCCAGGACCTGGCCGCCAGCCTGGACTACGTGCCGCTGCCCCCCAACATCCAGAACCAGGTGCGCACCTCGCTGCTGACGGTGACCGGTCCGAGCGGGGAGAAGCTGCTCACCAAGTGAGGTCTCCGGACCAATGTCCACGAGACCAGAGGGGCTGACAGCACGCCGTGACCACTGTCGAGACACCGGCACCGGGGAGGGCGAAGCGAGGCGGTCGCTTCGCCCTCCCGAACGGTGCCTACCGGGGCATCCTGATCGCCATGGTGGCGATCTTCGTCGCCCTGGTGGCCTGGTACGTGGTGTCGATCATCGTCCAGTCCAAGCCGGCCTTCTCCACCCTGGGCTTCTCGTGGATCTTCCAGAAGGTCTGGGCTCCCAGCCACGGCAAGTACGGGCTGCTCCCGTTCATCCTCGGCACCATCGAGACCACGGCCATCGCCCTGGTGCTGGCCGTCCCCATCGGACTGGGCACGGCCGTCGCCCTGGCCCATCTGGTCCCCGACCGCATGCGTCCCCCGCTGTCGACGGCCGTCGAGTTGCTGGCCGCGGTGCCCAGTGTGGTGTACGGCCTGTGGGGGCTCATCGTGCTGGCCCCAATCTTCCGTGAGCACGTCGAGCCCTTCCTGACCTCGGTGCTCGGCTGGACGGGCCTGTTCGACGGACCTGACAACGGGGTCGGCCTGCTGCTGGCCGGGGTGATCCTCTTCATCATGGTCCTGCCCACCATGGTGGCCATCTCCCGTGACGTGCTGGCCGTGGTGCCCAAGGAACAGGTCGAAGGGGCCATGGCCCTCGGGGCCACCCGCTGGCAGGTCCTCCGCAAGGTGGTCATCCCCGGGGCCCGCACCGGCATCCTGGGCGGGTTCACCCTGGCCATGGGCCGGGCCCTCGGCGAGACGGTGGCGGTGGCCCTGGTCATCGGCAATTCGCCCTTCATCGCCCACTCCATCAAGTCCCCGGCGGCCACCCTGGCCTCGCTCATCGTCAACAACTTCGGTGAGGCCACCGGCACCGAGCTCAGCGCCCTGTTCGGCGCCGGACTCGTGCTGATGCTCATCGGGGTCGCCGTCAACGCCCTGGCCCGCGTCCTGGTCCACGGGACCGCCCGGGCCGGCGGCGCCTCGTCGGTGGCGGTGGCCTGATGACCACCACCCTCAGCTTCGACGCCACCACCGACCCCATCCTGGTCCGCCGGGAGCGCATCCAGGGCATGGCTGCGGCCTCCCTGGGCCGCCGGAAGGTCTATTCGAAGATCGCCGTGGGCATCTGCTGGGCCTTCCTGGGCATCGCCATCGTGCCCCTGGTGGCCGTGGTCGTCTACGTGGTGATCAAGGGCCTGCCCGCCTGGAGCACCGACTTCTTCACCAAACCGACCTACCCGGAGGGGATCCCGGGCGGGGGCGTGTGGAACGCCATCGTGGGTACCGCCGAGATCGGGTTCGTCGCCACCGTCATCACCGTACCGCTGGGCCTGCTGTGCGGGCTGTTCCTGGCCGAGTCGGACGGCAAGGTCGCCGCCGCCGTGCGGTTCACCGCCGACGTGATGACCGGGGTGCCGTCCATCACCGTCGGCATCTTCGGCTACATCGCCATCGTCAAGAACTTCGGCTACAGCGGGCTGGCCGGCGCCTTCTCCATCGGGATCATCATGCTGCCGGTCATCATCCGGGCCGGGGAGACGGCCATCCGGGGCGTACCCGGCCACCTGAACGAGGCGGCCATGGCCCTCGGGGCCCGCAAGGCCACCATCGCCCGCCGGGTGGTGGTCCCCGCGGCGATGCCCGGCATCATCACCGGCGGTCTGCTGGCCGTGGCCCGGGGCCTGGGTGAGACCGCACCCCTCCTGCTGACCATCTTCGGCAACGAGTACATGCAGTGGAATCCCACCAAGCCGATGAACGCCCTGCCCCTGGTCATCTACAACAACAGCAGCCAGCCCTATGCCGACCTGGTCGAGATCGCCTGGGGGGCGGCGCTGCTGCTCATGGTGATCGTGCTGGTGCTGAGTGTCGGCAGCCGTGTCCTTGCGGCCGTCCTGCAAAAGGAGAGACGATGATCGACCCAACCACTCCCCTGGAGAAAGGCGTCGCGTTGAACACCGCCCAGGTGCTACTCGAACCGCCGGCCGGCCGCCAGGTCATGCACCTCGACGACGTGACGGTGTCCTTCGCCGGGCGCAAGGCGGTCCGCGACGTGAGCTTCGACGTCCACGAAGGGGAGATCACCGCGCTGATCGGGCCCTCCGGTTCGGGCAAGACCACACTGCTGCGGGCCCTCAACCGCATGCACGACACGGTCCGCACCGCCTCGGTGACCGGCCGGATCATGCTGGGCGACACCGACGTCTGCGCCGGCTCCACCGACGCCACCCTGCTCCGCAGCCGGGTGGGCATGGTGTTCCAGCGGCCCAACCCCTTCCCGACCATGAGCATCTACGAGAATGCGGTGGCCGGGCTCAAGTTCAACGGTGTGCGGAAGAAGGCCCTGCTGGACGAGGCCGCCGAGTCGGCCCTGATCGCCGCGGCCCTGTGGGACAGCGTGCGGGACCGACTGAAGGCCCACGCCTCCACCCTGTCCGGCGGCGAACAGCAGCGCCTGTGCATCGCCCGGGCCCTGGCCGTGGAGCCGGAGGTCCTGTTGATGGACGAGCCCACCTCGGCCCTCGACCCCATCGCCACCAAGCGGATCGAGGAGCTGGTCGGCGAGCTCAAGCACCGGGTGACCATCATCATCGTGACCCACAACATGCAGCAGGCCATGCGGGTGTCCGACCGCTGCGCCTTCCTGCTCATGGGCGAGGACAAGGCCGGGGAGCTCATCGAGTTCGGCCCCACCGCCAAACTGTTCAGCGAGCCCACGGATCCCCGCACCCTCGACTACGTCAACGGCCGGTTCGGTTGAGTCCCCGGTTGCTCAGGCGCTGACCGACTCACTGGGCGTGTCGAGTTCCGAGCCCGGCCCCGGGCGGCTCTGGGGTGGCGGGTAGGGCGTGCCGTCGGGATCGATCCTGAAGCCCACGCCCCGCACGGTGACGATGTAGCGGGGATCGGCCGGATCGGGCTCGAGCTTGGCCCGCAGCCGGTGGATGTGGGTGTCGAGCGTGCGGCTGTCCGACAGATACCGGTCCGGCCACAGGAGGTCGATCAGCTCATCCCGGGTCCGGACCCATCGCGGCGGCGACAGCAGCACGGCCAGGAGGTCGAACTCCCGTCGTGACAGATGGGTCTGAGTCCCGTCCACGGTGACCTCGCGGCGCACGAAGTCGACGGTGACCGACCCGAAGGTGGCGTCGGCACGCGATCCATCCCCGGGGTCCAGGCCGGGCACCGGATGCTCGGCCGGCGAGGGGTTGGCCGGTGCCACCCGCCGGAGGATGGCGTGCATCCGGGCCACCAGCTCGCGGAGCCGGAACGGCTTGGTCACGTAGCCCGCGGCGCCCAGCTCGAACCCCAGCACCACATCCAGCTCGGCGTCGACGGCACTGACCATGACGATGGGCACCGGGGCCAGCTCCCGCATGCGCCGGCACACCTCGATGCCCCGCATCCCGGGTAGCAGGATGTCCAACAGCACGATGTCCGGCCGGCACTCGTCGAAGCGCCGCAGGGCCTCCACACCGTCGGCCGCCACCTCGACGTCGAAGCCCTCCCGGCTCAGTCCCGAGGCGAGCCCTTCGCGGTAGGACTCCTCGTCCTCCACCACGAGGACCTTGATGCGCTCGTCGTCGGTGACCATCGGCTGCCTCCACCTCCTCCCGGGAGCGTACGGAGGCCAGGTGAACGTGGGACGACCGACGGGCGACACCGGGGTGATCGTTCAGTGAACGTTGTGGGACAAGTGGGAGAACTCCTGGTCAGAGGCCGATATTGTCCATGCGCACCGCCATGTCGCGCCAGGGGGTCGGTGTGCCGGAGGGTTCAGATGGCCGAGCCCAGCGCCAGGCCCAGGGCGGCGGCCCCGAGGCCCAGGGCGAGGCTGACGGCCACGTTGAGCAGCGAGAGGCCCCAGCGGTCGGCCTCGGCCAGGCGCACCGAGTCGAAGGTGAAGGTGGAGAACGTGGTGTAGGCCCCGATCAGCCCGGTGCCGGCCACGGCCAACCAGGCGGCCGACACCCCGTGGTGCGCGGCCGATCCGGCCAGGACCCCCAGGGCCAGCGAGCCGGTCACGTTGATGACCAGGGTGCCCAGCGGGAAGTCCGAACCGGACCGCCGCTGCACGGCGTGGTCCACGAGATAGCGGAGCACCGCCCCGCAGGCCCCGGCCACCACCACCCCGAGGACGGTCACGGCGCGTCCCGGCCGGCGTCGCCGTGGGAGGAGAGCGGACCCAGGTCGTCGGGATCCGGGATGGGACGGTCACGGGGGACGGGGAGGAGCCGACCCCGGGCCAGGGCCATGCCCAGGGTGGCGGCGGCCAGACCGGCCACCAGGGAGGCGGCCACGTACACGACGGCCAGGCCGGCCCGGCCGTGTTGGGTCCGTTGGGCCGCCTCGACGGCCAGCGTGGAGAAGGTGGTGAACCCACCGCAGAATCCGATGGCGGCGAAGGGCCGGACGAACCGGGTGGGCGACCACCGTTCGACCACCAGGGTCACGATGAGGCCCAGGACCAGCGAGCCGGCCACGTTCACCGTGAACGTGGCCCAGGGGAACCCGGCCGCCGACGGGACCAGGAGCCGGTCGGTCCCGTAGCGGGCCAGGGTTCCGAGGGACCCACCCACGGCAATGGCGACCAGGCGGAGGGACGGCTCGGGTACCCGTGGGCCGTGGTGCGATTGGCCTCGGGACATCGCCGCTCCTTCCGGTGTCGCGTGTCGTGCTGTTCCGGTAGGAGTCATCAGCCGGTGTCGGCGGTTACGGCGAACTCCATCGCCACCGCCGATTGTACGGCAGACTGCGGCCGGCGGGAGGGAGCGGTGAACCGGAGGGGCCCGCCCGTTCGACGGCCGTCGGCCCCCGCGGGGAGTGCGGTGGCGACCCGGAGCGGGCAGGCCCCTACGGCTTGAAGCGGTAGCCGATGCCGCGCACCGTCAGGACGTGCCGCGGCTCGGCCGGCATCAGCTCGACCTTCTTGCGGAGGCGCTTCACGTGGGTGTCGAGGGTGCGGCTGTCCCCCTTCGCCCGATCGCGCCAGATCCTCTCCATGCACTGGGCCCGGGTGACCACATTGCCGGCCTCGGACACCAACAGGGCCAGGAGGTCGAACTCCTTGCGGGACAGCTCCACCTCGCGGTCGCGCACCAATGCCTGCCGCAGCGCCATGTCGATGCGCACCGGGCCCAGGGAGTAGACACCGTCGGGAGGGCCGACGGCCACGACCGGGGCGGGGGCGCCGACCCGGCGCAGCACCGCCCGGATCCGGGCGGTCAGCTCGCGTGGCCGCGGCGGTTTGATGATGTGGTCGGCCGCCCCTGCCTCCAGGGCCACCACCGCGTCCAGCTCGTCGTGGCGGGCCGTGACCATGATCACCGGCACCGCCGAGACGGCACAGATCCTCCGGTAGACGGAGAGGCCCTGGGAGTCGCCGAGCTCCATGTCCAAGAGGATGAGCGAGGGTTGGGTGGTGAGCACCTGGGCCACGCCCTCGGTGCCGTCGACCGCCGTCACCACGTCGAACCCCTCCACCGACAGGGTGGCGGCCAACCACTGGCGCGACTGGGCGTCGTCGTCGATGATCAGGATCGTCGGGTGCCCCATGGGCGGGAGCACGCCGTTCTCGGCTTCGCGGAAGGCGAGGCTCACCACCGCCGCCCGGTCCTCCGGAACCGGATGCACGTTCCCCGCCCGTGAGGGCGCCGAGCGGTATGGGCGGCTACGAGGCGAAGGGGCCGACGCGCCGGGGGCGACAAGCAGGGTGCGGTTGCCGTGAGAGGCAGGGGGGTCCATCCCCCGGGGCGCTCGGCAGTCATCGGGTACTCCCCTCGGGCCCGGCCCGCTGGCGGGGCAGGACGTGAACACCGGATGTCACCGTTCGCCCCCATCGATTGCACCCTACGGAGGTCAGGTGAACGGCACGCGATCGCCGTGTCACTGAAAGGTGAATGGTGGGTAATCTTCTCCTTCGGGCCGCAGCCCACGTGGGTGTGCCACCCTGGTCCGGTCGGGTGCCGGCGAGCAGCATCGACCCAGCGTGAACGGAGCGGCATGGACGGGACGGGATGAGCGACCCCGGCGGCGTGGTGGACGTGCCGTCGACGGCCGAGTGGCAGCGCCTGGTGGACCACTTCGAGGAGGTGCGCCACCGTCACCTCCGCCAGCTGTTCGACGAGGATCCCGGTCGCGGCCCGTCCATGACGGTGACCGCCGGCGACCTGACCCTCGACTACTCCAAGCACCGGGCCACGTCCGAGACGCTGGACGCCCTCATGGCCGTGGCCCGTCGGGTCGGAGTGGAGGAGCTCCGCGACGCCATGTTCGCCGGCCAGCGCATCAACACGACCGAGGACCGGGCCGTGCTCCACGTGGCGCTGCGGATGCCGGAGGGCTCCCGCCTCGAGGTCGGCGGCCGGGACGTGGTGGCCGACGTGCACCGGGTCCTCGACCAGATGGGCTCGGTGGCGTCGCGCATCCGCTCCGGCGAATGGACCGGAGCCACCGGGCGGCGCATCAGCGCCGTCGTCAACATCGGTATCGGCGGATCGGATCTCGGTCCGGCCATGGCCCATGAGGCGCTGTTCGACTACACGACCCCGGACATCGAGTTCCGGTTCGTCTCCAACATCGACCCGGTGGACCTGGTGCACCAGACACGCGATCTCGACCCGGCCGAGACCCTGTTCATCGTGTGTTCGAAGACCTTCACCACCCTGGAGACGCTGACCAACGCCTCGGCGGCCCGCCAATGGCTGCTCGACGGGCTCGGAGCCGGGGAGGACGCAGTGGCCAGGCACTTCGTGGCCGTGTCGACCAACGGGCCCGGGGTCGCCCAGTTCGGGATCGACCCGGTCAACATGTTCGGCTTCTGGGACTGGGTGGGCGGCCGCTACTCGTACGACTCGGCCATCGGGTTCTCGTTGATGGTGGCCATCGGCCCGGAGGCCTTCGCCGACATGCTGGCCGGCTTCCACGCCATGGACCGGCACTTCACCACCGCTCCGCTGGAGGCCAACCTGCCGGTCATCCAGGGCATGCTCAACGTCTGGTACGCCAACCTGTTCGGGGCCGAGACCCATGCGGTGCTGCCCTACAGTCAGCGGCTGGCCCGCTTCCCGGCCTACCTCCAGCAGCTGACCATGGAGTCCAACGGCAAGTCGGTGCGCCGGGACGGCTCGGCCGTGTGGGGCCAGACGGGCGAGATCTTCTGGGGCGAGCCGGGCACCAACGGCCAGCACGCCTTCTACCAGCTCATCCACCAGGGGACGCGGCTGATCCCGGCCGACTTCATCGGCTTCGGGCGGTCCACCCGCGAGCACGGCAACCAGCAGGACCTGCTCATGTCCAACTGCTTCGCCCAGGCCAAGGCGCTGGCCTTCGGCAAGACCGCCGAGGAGGTGGCCGCCGAGGGCACGGCGCCCGGCGTGGTGCCGCACAAGGTGATGCCCGGCAACCACCCGAGCTCGACCATCATGGCGCCGGAGCTCAACCCGTCGGTACTGGGCCAGCTCGTGGCCCTCTACGAGCACACGGTGTTCACCGAGGGCGCCGTGTGGGGCATCGACTCGTTCGACCAGTGGGGAGTGGAGCTGGGCAAGGCCATGGCCGTGCAGCTGGCTCCGACCCTGAGCGACGCCGAGCCACCCGACCTCCGCGGTCAGGACTCTTCGACGGCCGCGCTGGTCCGGCAGTACCGCGCCATGCGCGACCGACCCACCTGACGGTGGCCGGGCCGAGGGGCGTCAGGCCGAGGCCAGCGCCCTCCACAGGGAGCGGTAGTTGGGGTAGGTGATCCCCTCGGTGATGTACCCGGCCCGCTCCAGCTCGGCATGGAAGGCCGGGAGGTGGCGGAACGGGATGCCCATGTCCACGTGGTGGGCCAGGTGCCATCCGGTGTTGTAGGGCACGAACCAGAACCGGGCGGGCAGCGACTGGCGCACGTTGTGGGTGGTCACCCGACGGTCCTGCCCGGCCTCCAGCCCTCCGTGCTCGGCGATGGCCCGCAGCCGGTTGATCACCCGCCACTGGGTCATCCAGGGGAGCCACCACAGCAGGGGGTAGATCCACCAGCGTCCGGTGACCACCCACATCACCGTCCACAGGAACACCTGCATCCCGAGGATGGAGCCGGCCACCCGGCGGGTGGCACCGGACCGCAGGGCCTTGAACAGGGGGGTGAAGTTCTTCCAGCCCGAGATGCCCACGGCGTCGCGGACGAGCCGGCGGGCCAGTGTGCGCCGGTCGCACCGGTAGCCACCGTAGAAGGCGATGTCCGGCTCGCGCGGACCGAACTCCTCCTTGTGGTGGGCGAAATGACCGCGCCGGTAGATGGAGATGGGGGTCCAGGTGGGGTAGGCCAGCAGCCAGGTCCCCACCCAGTCGTTGGCCCGTTTGTTGGTGAACAGGAGCTTGTGGGCCGCCTCGTGCATCAGGATGGCGAAGCGGGCGTACATCGGGCCCATGAGGACGAAGGCGGCCAGGTAGGCCCACCAACGGTCGATCCACACCGCACCGCCGATGATCACGACCACCCACATCCACACGGAGGCCACGGTGACGGCGTTGCGCAGGTTGTCGATACGACGCAGCTCGTGGCGGAGGTCGGGACGGGCCATCCCGTTCTCCATCAGCCGGTCGGTCGGGAAGACCTGGGGTCGGGCCTCCGGATCAGCCACCATGGTGATCGCCATGTGTGGCATATTACAGATATTGAACAGATGACGCAATATGGTAATGCCCCGCCGTTCACGGCCCGTTCGGTGCTGGCCAGCGCGCTCCTGGGCGAGAGTCCTCCCGAGCTGTCCGTGTCCCACCTGATCCACCTGGCCGGGCTGTTCGGGATCAACGAGAACCGGGCCCGGGTGGCCTTGAGCCGCATGGCCACCGCCGGGGAGGTGACCACCGACGGCTCCGGTCGCTACCGCCTGGCCGGCCACCTGCTCGATCGTCAGGGACGCCAGACCGGGAGCCGCCGGGGCGAGACCCGGCCGTGGGAGGGCTCGTGGAGGATCGCCGTGGTGACCGCGTCGGGGCAGTCGGCCGACGACCGGGCCGCCCGTCGCCGGCTCCTCGGCCTGGCCCGGCTGGCCGAGCAGCGCGAGGGCGTGTGGTTGCGTCCGGACAACATCGACCTACGGCCCGACCCCGGGGTCGACCCGCACGTGGCCCTCTTCTCCGGAACCCCCGACGGGGATCCCGAGGCGTTGGCCGCGTCCCTGTGGGATCTCGGTGCCTGGGCCGTGGGCGCGGCGCGCCTCATGGAGCAGATGGCGGCCCGGCCGCCGGGTGGCCCGGACGACCTGGCCCCGGGGTTCGTCGTCTCGGCGGCGGTGCTCCGTCATCTGCAGGCCGATCCGTTGCTGCCGGCGGCGTTGCTGCCGACCGGCTGGCCGGGGGCCCGCCTCCGGGAGGCGTACGACCAGTGGGACGGGCGCTACCGCGAAGTGCTGCGGAGGTGGGGGCGCACCGCCTGACCGGCGCCGGTCGGTTCGCGTGGGTGGTCGGGCCGACCGTGCCCGGTGGCGACACCGACGAGATGAGCGCCCGGAGGTCGGCCCGCCCGCCTCCCGCCCGAGGCAATAGGGTGGCCCGCACCCAGGCAGCGAGGAGGCCCCATGACCAGTCCAGGCAGTGAGCAGCATCCCGGCGTGGCGCGGCCGTTCGAGGGACGGGTGGCGGTGGTCACCGGGGGCGGACGGGGCCAGGGACGCTCCCACGCCGTGGAGTTCGCCCGCCTGGGCGCCGACATCGCCGTCTGCGACCTCTGCCACGACCTGGACAGCGTGGGCTACCCGCTGGCCACCCCGGACGACCTGGCCGAGACGGTACGCCTGGTGGAGGAGCAGGGCCGGCGGTGCGTGTCGTCGGTGACCGACGTACGCGACCTCGACGCCACCCTGGCCTTCGTGGAGGAGGCCCAGGCCGTGCTGGGCTCGAGCGACATCCTGGTGGCCAACGCCGGCGTCAGCTCCCTGGGCTCGATCAGCACCATGACGGCCGCCGAGTGGAGTGAGACCATCGACACCAACCTGACCGGGGTGTTCAACGCCATGCGGGCGGTGGCTCCCCACATGCGCCGCCGGCGGTGGGGCCGGATCATCGGCATCTCCTCCATGATGGGCCGGTCGTCCAATCCCGGGATCTCCGCCTACGTGGCCTCCAAGTGGGGGGTGATCGGGCTGGTCAAGTCGGTGGCCTACGAACTGGCCCACTTCGGGGTGACCGTCAACGCCATCGCCCCGGGCAACGTCTCCACCCCCATGATCCACAACGACACCCTCTACGGGCTGATGCGCCCCGACCTCGAGCACCCCACCCGCGAGGACGTGGCGCCGGGCATGGCCGCCCTCCACGTGCAGCCGGTGCCGTGGATCGAGCCCGAGGAGATCACCGCCGCCGTGGTCTTCCTGGCCTCCGAGGAGGCCCGCCACATCAGCGGGTCGGTCATCGACGTGGATGCGGGCGCCTCCGCCCGGTTCACCGCCTGACCGGCCGGCGTCCCCCGCCCGTCACTGGCGGGACATGGCCGCCCGTTCGGCCGCCTCGTCCTCGCCGGCGGACGGCGTCCCCCGGGTCAGTTGGATGTCCAGGCGCCGGAGCCTCCCCTCGAAGGGGAACGGCGCGTCGTAGCGCCGGCTCACCGGGGAGCCGTGGTCGCGGCCCACGCTGGGACCCACGCTCGAGATCATGGTCATGACGAACGGCAGCGCCAGCGTCCCACTCGGCTGACCGTCGACGAGCAGGACGGCCTCGCCGCCCCGGCCGGTGCGGAGGAAGTGGACACCCACCACCGAGGGGCCCACCGGCACCGGTGCCTCGGACACGGCGACGTGGTGGTCCCCGAAGCAGTTGTAGTCGAACACCAGGCGGTCGTCCTGGACGAACAGGCTCACCCCCGAATTCTCGTTGCCCGAGGCGTAGAGCACGCCGGCCGCGCCCGCCGGACGGTCGATGGTGGCGGCCATGTCCCAGCCGCGCCCCCCGAGGGCCGGCGCGGCCTGGCCGGGGAGCGGGGACATCGGCGGGTAGTAGGTGTACGTCCGGCTGGTGGGGTGGGGCGACCGGTCACGGTAGCGGGTGGCGAACAGCTCGATGGTCCGGTCGTCGAGCGGCAACGCCCCGTACTCTTCCGCCTCTCGCCACCACAGGTCGACCAGCTCGGCCACCCGCCCGGGCTGGTCGGCGGCCAGGTTGCGGCACTCCGACCGGTCCTCGTCGAGGTGGTAGAGCTCCCAGTCGTCCTCCTCGAAGGGCACCCCGGGCCGATGGCGGGTGACCGCCTTCCACCCGTCGGCGTAGATACCACGGTGACCCATCATCTCGAAGTACTGGACGTGTTTGCGGGTGGGCTCGTCGGGAGCGTCGAACGAATAGGCCAGGGAGGTGCCCGACACCGGGATCTGCTCGAGGCCCCGGTAGGTGACGGGCGGGTCGATCCCCAGCGTTTCGTAGATGGTCGGGACGATGTCGCTCACATGGTGGAACTGGTGGCGCAGGCCCCCTCCCTCGGTGATCCGCTCCGGCCAGTGCACGACGAGGGGCACGTGGACCCCGCCTTCGTGGGTGTTCTGCTTGTACCACTTGAACGGGGTGTTACCGGCCTGTGCCCACCCCCACGGGTAGTTGGCGTGGCTGTGGGGCCCGCCGATGTCGTCGATGCGTTCGACGGCCAGGTCAGGGTCCTCGGCCAGGAAGTTGAAGTACTTCATCTCGTGGAGCACGCCGAAGGGCCCGCCCTCCTGGCTGGCCCCGTTGTCCGACAGCACCATGAGGAGGGTGTTGTCCAGCTGGCCCAGCTGGTCGAGGGCGTCGACCAGGCGACCGATCTGGTCGTCGGTGTGCTCCAGGAAGGCGGCGAAGGCCTCCTGGAGCCGGGCGGCCAGTCGCCGCTGGTTCCCGGGCAGGGAGTCCCACGGCTCCACCCCGGGGTTGCGGGGGGCCAGTTCGGTGCCGGGCGGCACCAGCCCCTCGGCCCGCTGGCGGGCGAACCACCGCTGGCGGGCCACGTCCCAGCCCTCGTCGAACCGCCCCCGGTACTTCTCGAGATAGGCGGCCGGCGCCTGATGGGGGGCGTGCATGGCTCCGAAGGCCAGGTAGGTGAAGAACGGCCGGTCGGGACGGACGGACGTGGTGTCGTGGATGAACCGGATGGCGTGGTCGACCAGGTCCTCGCTCAGGTGGTAGCCCTCATCGGGTCCGGTCGGGGGCTCCACGCTGTGGTTGTCGTAGACCAGTTCGGGGTGGAATTGGTCGGTCTCACCCTCGAGGAAGCCGTAGAACCGGTCGAAGCCCCGCTGGCAGGGCCATTGATCGTACGGGCCGGCGGCCGAGGCGTCACCCATGGCGCACAGGTGCCACTTGCCCACCGCGAAGGTGGCGAAGCCCTCGTCGCGCAGCACCTCGGCCACCGTCGCCGCGTGGTGGGTGATGTGACCCCGCATGTTGGGGTAGCCGCTGTCGAAGTTGGACAGCGAGCGCATCCCGACGCTGTGGTGGTTCCGGCCGGTGAGGAGCGAGGCCCGGGTCGGGGAGCACAGAGGGGTCACGTGGAAGTTGGTGTAGCGCAGACCGCCGGCGGCCAGGCGGTCGATGTTGGGGGTGGCCAGGTCGGAGCCGTAGCAGCCGAGGTGCGAGAACCCGGTGTCGTCGAGGAGGATGACCACCACGTTGGGGGCACCCTCTCGCGGGTGGGGTGGGGTGGGCCACCACGGCGTCGACTCGGCCTGGGTCCGGTTGATGACGCCGTCGAAGCGTTCGTAGCTCTTCATGGGTCCTTCGCTGGTGCGGCGGGTGTGACGGTCGGACAGGCAGGCCCGGCCGGGGTGCCAAGGTGTTGTCACTCGGTGTGACGCTATCGGTGGACCGGGAACCGTGTCGATCGGCCGGCCCCGGCGACGCGGGACCCGTGGGCACTCGTCTCGGGACGATAGATTCGAGGGGTCCTCCGTTCCGACCAGCGTGGGGCCCGGGTCGCTGACGTGATCCGGCACGGGTCGGAGTGGTGGCCCTAGTACGACGGCCGGGCGGACCAGGAGTCCGGCGCCGAGGAGCACACCGGCATGGCCGTCGGTGACTCGCCGGACCGGCTACTGGCCGGGCCCGAGCGGTTCGGCGCCGGGGCGGACGGGACTACTGGCTGGCCTACCGCCTGCGGCGGCCCTTCGGGGTCGGCCGGGCTACGCCAACGTGGTGGCCCGATCCGACGACGGGGAGCACTTCGAGACGGCGGTGGTGTTGGACCGCGAAGCCTTCGAGTGCGACTCCCTGGAGCGACCGGCCCTGGTGGCGCGGGGCGACGGGAGCTGGCGCCTGTACGTGAGTTGCGCCCCCGGGACAAGCACTGCGGTGGACGCTCCCTCCCCGCGCCGACCGGGGGGGCGGGTGACCGGGAGCCGTTCGACGCCGGTCAGCCGGTCCGATGCCTCGACCGCTCGGCCGCCACCAGGAGGGCCAGGGCCGCGGAGGCCAACCCCAGATCGGTGGTCCCGAGGGTGGCGGTGGCCCACGGTTGGTCGGTCCACAGCACCACAACCGTGGCCACCGCCGCGCCCAGGGCTGCCGTCCGCACCAGGCCGGACATCATCGTTGTTTGCCGGGTGCCAAGCGGCCGGGTCAGGGCCACGGCGGCCGGCACCGCCAGCACGGCGAAGGCCACAGCCCAGGGACGGGATCCCGTGTTGGCGATGATCCCGAACCACCGGTACCCCTCGAGGACGCTTACCGCGGCCAACAGGGCCAGGCCCGGGGCCCGGAACAGGGCGGCAGGCGGGGTGGCGCCGGATCGCGCGGCGTTCGACGGGGCCGTCCCCGGGCGTCGGCGGGGTGTCGGGGCCGGCGCCACGGCTCGGTCCAAGAGGAGGACCGAGGACGGCGAGGAGGGGGGCGGCATGGGTTGACCTATCTCTATAAAACAAAGTGGATTAGTCAAGATTATGACGAGAGGCGGGGTCGGTCGTCAACACCCGGTGGTGTGGTCAGCGCTGGCGGTAGGCGACCCGACACGGCCGCGCCGCCCGGGCGACGCCGCCGATCTGGCGCCGACGGGGCAACGCGTCCGTGAAGCGCGGGCTGAGCTCGTAGCGGTCGAGGAGGCCCCGGGTGGCCACGCGGATCGCCGAGATCGAGAAGCGCGCCGCGGGACACGAGTGGACACCGTGACCGAACGTGCTGACCAGCTCCTTGGTGGGGAGGGCCACCGTTGGAGCCAGGCGGCGACCCTCGTAGTGGTCCGGGTCGAAGCGGTCGAGGCCGGGGGCGGCCGAGGTGTTGTGCGAGGAGAGCATGGTGGTGAGCAGCACTCCGGGGTGCAGCCGATAGGTCTCCGCCCCGGTCTCCACCTCGATGGGGGTGAGCACCTGGCGCAGGGTGATGGAGCGCTGGGCCATCCGGATCGACTCGCTGGCGCAACGGTCGAGAAGGGCGTCGTCGCCCGCCCGGACCTCGGTCAGCAGCTCGGGCCGTTGGAGCAGGTTGATCAGTGTCCAGGCCAGTGCGGCATAGAGATTGGACTGCGAGCCCATGTGGATCACGATCACGTCACGGGCGGCGGCCCGGGACCGTTCGTCCTCGGGCAGGTCGGCGTAGGAGTCGAGGATCTGGGTGAAGAAGTCCTCCACCCGGGGACGCGCCCGTCGCCGCTCGGAGATCTCGGCGAAGATCCGCTCGATCCCCTCCATGGCTGCCCGCTCCCGCCGCTTGCCCGTGGCCCAGGTCACCGCGGACTGCCCCGGCCGGACGAACGACTCGGAGCTGTCCAGGCGGTCGAACAGGGGGATGAGCTGCTCGAGGTACCGTGCCGAGGCCGCTTCGGCCCCGGCCCACGACGCCAGGCCCAGGCGATGGCTGAGTCGACGCATCTCGGCGAAGATCTCGAACGTGCCCGACGGCCCGAGCCGGTCGATCTCCAGATCGACGGCGTCGTGGAGATGGTCGAGATAAGCCTCGATCCGCTGGCTCCCGAACAGCGACTTGGGGTGGTTCCGCCGCCCGAGGAGGAGCTCGACGGGGACCTTGGCCTTGATGAGCTGATAGGTGGCGATGCCGAAGCTGGCCCGGTCCTCAGGCTGGGCGTAGAGGGAGCGGACCCCCTCGGGGGAGAAGACACAGAACATGCGGTGGCCGAAGGCGTCCACCACGAAGGTGTCACCGTGCCGTCGCCGCTGCCGTTCGAAGTAGGCGGCCGGGTCCGTCAGCAGGCCGAACCCGCCCCGGACCCAGGGAAGGGGACCGCCGACCGTCGGGGGCAACGGCTCGATCCGGGGCGCGGTGGTGGCCATCGCCCGGAGCCTACGACCCGGGCCTGTGATCGGTCGGGGCCGGTCGCAGCGGATCGTGCTCCGGTGGCCCCGACGGGCCTCACGCACCCCTGACCTGAGGCTCGGGCTGTGCTATCCCTGAGGCGTGTTCCGAGCCCGACTCCGGTGAGCGTCGTCCCCTGGGTGGTCGGCAGCCGTCCCGCCCGACCCCTCGCCGAAGGGCTGGGTGCGACCCTCCACGAGCTGCCCAGGGTGGTCCTCGATGCCGACTGGTCAGCCGGTCCCCTCCTCGAGGCGTGGCGGGACGGCGAGCTGGGCGGCCCCAGGGTGGCCAGCTCGGTGGTGGCCGTGTGGACGGAGGCGCCGGTGCCGACCTCGGTGGGCGACCTCGAGATCGACGGCTGGACCGCGGGCATGGAGACCGGCTTCGCGCTCTGGTTCGCCGCCCTGTCCGTGGCGTGCTCCCGCTGTGAGGACGGTGGCCAGGTGGTGGCGGTGACCGAGCGACCCGAACCGAAGGCCAGCGCCGGCTGGGCCCTGCCGTCCGCGGTGGCCGATGCCGTCGAGGTCATGGCCAGATCGCTGCGTCAGGTGGAGCGGTCGCGGGGCGTCCGGGTCAACGTGGTGTCCTCGTCGGCCCGGCTGGGGGCCGACCCCTCCTCGCCGTGGGACGAGTTGCTCGGTGCCGTGGGCATGCTCCTCGCCGCGGGCGGCCCGGCCGTCGACGGTGCGGTCATCCGGGTGGGTGCGGGGAGATGACGGTGACCGAGGAGCGACCGGTGGTGCTGGTCACCGGGGCCAGCGGCGGCGTGGGCCGGGGGATCGCCGTGGCCTGCGGAGCGGCAGGATGGTCGGTGTGGGTGGCGGCCCGCCGGGCCGACGAGGGCCGGTTGGTGGCCGATGAGGTCTCGCGGGCCGGTGGGAGCGGCCACTTCGTGGCCTGCGACGTCGGGGACGGGGAATCGGTGGCCGCCGCCGTGGCCACCGCGGTCGGCGAGGAGGGCCGGCTGACCGGGGCCGTCCACAACGCCACCAGCGGGCGCTCCCCCCTCCCGGTGGTGCCGGTCGAGGTTCCCATGGCCGACCTCCGCGACCACGTGCTCGTCTCGGTCCGGGGTGCCTACTGGCTGGCCCGCCACGCCTTGCCCCACCTGGTGGCCAGCCGGGGCAGCCTGGTGCTGCTGACCTCCGAGGCCGGCTTCCAGGGCACGATGCGGTTGGCGCCCTACGCGTCGGTGAAGGCCGCCGTAAGAGGTCTGGCCCGGTCCTGGGCCCGGGAGTGGGGAAGGGACGGGGTGCGGGTCAACTGCGTGGCCCCGCTGGCCGACTCGCCGGCGGTGGGGGTGGCCATGGCCGCCGACCCCACCATGGCCGAGCGGGTGCTCGGCGGCCATCCCATGGGTTATCTGGGCGATCCGGTCGAGGATGTGGGGCCGGTGGTCCGGTTCCTCCTCTCCGAGGAGGCCCGGTACGTCACCGGGGTCACCGTGATGGTCGACGGAGGCAACTCGCCCGTGACATGAGCGGCCGAGCGGAGGCGCGTGGAAGCCGCCGCTCCATTCCACGCCCGCCGGGGTGGGAGGCAACCCGAGGGTGCCCCCGGTCGCTCCGATGTCCGGGATTCGCCGCCCGTCGGGTCCCAGTATGGGCGGGTTCGCCACCGATAGCAACTATTGGTTGCAATCGGTCCGTGCCACCTCCCTCGAGATGAGTCCGGCCCTTGGCCGGGCCGTCGTGCGCGGGATCGGACGTGGCCCGGGAACGACCCAGGCACGACCCAGGCACGACCCAGGCACGACCCAGGCACGACCCAGGCACGACCCAGGCACGACCCAGGCACGACCCAGGCACGACCCAGGCACGACCCAGGCACGACCCAGGCACGACCCAGGCACACCTCATTTCGACGCCGCACCGGCCGTTCGGCCGGAGGCGAGGAGAATTTACGATCTTCATATGCGCTGTTGATGGTGTCCTTAGCCCGCTGGCCTCGAATGGAGCGGTGAGGTTGAGCGGCCCTGGCGCCGACCGACCTCGGAACGACGCGAATCGGAAGGTGGATGCAGATGAGTGAGACCTGGGACCCCACGACGGGACCGGACCACACGACGGGACCAGAACAGGCAACGCCGCCGGCCGGGGCCGAGACCGATCCCCAGCACGGCCGGGCCATCCCCCTTCCCCCGGTGGGAGGCGCCCCGGTGGCCCCGGGCGTGCCGTTCACCGCAGGTGGCTACGACCAGACCGGCCCGCTGCCCCTGACCGGCCAGGGCCCTCCCACGCCACCCGCCGGCACCTGGGCCCCTCCGGCCTGGGGCGCGGCGCCGCCCGTCGGCGGCACGCCCTCGTATCTCGGATGGCCGCCCGCCGGTGCCCCCGTGGCCCCGGCCACCCCGGCCAAGCCACGGAACGGCCTGCTGATGGCCCTGGCCTCGGTGGCGGTCGTGGTGGCCGTGGTGGCCGGTGTCGGCCTCGGCCACGTGGTGTGGCCCACCTCCTCCACCCCGGTGTCGGCCAGCCCGGCCACTGGCTCCAACGGCTCCTCGGGAGCCTCGGGGAGCGGCTCGTTCCCCTTCGGCAACGGCTCGAGCGGCACCGGGTCCTACCCGTTCGGCAACGGCTCGTCCGGCAGCGGCTCCTCGGGCAACACCTCCACCGGCGCCGGCGCCCCCTCGGACATCTCGGCCATCGCCGCCAAGGTCTCGCCGGCCCTGGTGGACATCAACACGAACCTCAGCTACCAGAACGAGCAGGCCGCCGGCACCGGCATGGTGCTGACGTCGAACGGTGAGGTCCTCACCAACAACCACGTCATCGACGGGGCCACCAGCATCAGCGCCACCGATGTCGGCAACGGCAAGAGCTACACGGCCACGGTGGTCGGCTACGACCGGACCGGCGACATCGCCGTGATCAAGCTGTCGGGGGCCAGCGGCCTCCAGACCGTCGCCACCAGCACCGGCACGGCCCAGGTCGGGCAGGCCGTGGTGGGCGTCGGCAACGCCGGCGGCACCGGCGGGACCCCCAGCGCCGCTGGTGGGTCGATCACCGCCCTCGACCAGTCCATCACGGCCAGCGACGACGGCGGTGGCAATGCCGAGAACCTGACCGGGCTCATCGAGGTCAACGCCGGCATCCAGCCGGGCGACTCCGGTGGCTCGCTGGTCAACACCTCGGGTCAGGTGATCGGGATGGACACGGCGGCGTCAGCCGACTCCGGCTACCAGGTCTCGGCCACGCAGGCCTACGCCATCCCCATCGAGACGGCGCTGTCGGTGGCCCACAAGATCATCGACGGGCAGGCGTCCTCGACCATCCACATCGGGCCCACCGGCTTCCTCGGGCTGGGCATCTCGCCGTCGTCGGCCAACGGCTCGAACGGGTTCGGCAACAGCGCGGGCGGCAGCGGGGGTAACGGCACGTCATCCTCGGGCGCCGTGGTCTCCCAGGTCCTGGCCGGCTCGGCCGCCGGCAAGGCCGGCGTGGTGGCCGGCGACACGATCGTCAGCCTCAACGGCTCCTCGATCGCCTCGCCCACCGACCTCAGCAACCTGCTGGAGCCGAAGCACCCCGGCGACACCGTCCAGCTCCAGTGGACCGACCAGTCGGGTCAGTCGCACACCGCCTCGGTGACGCTGGGCTCGGGTCCCGCGGCCTGAGGTCGGCGGCCACCGGCCGCTGACCTCCCCGGTCAGGCGGGGGCCCGTCCGACCCGGGGGGCACCGGCGAGCCGGGCCCGGAGCTCCCGGCGGTCGGGCTTGCCCAGCGCGGTGACCGGCAGGTCCTCGGAGACCAGCAGGTACTCGGGCACCTTGTAGGTGGCCAGCTCGGCGCCACAGTGGAGGAGCAGCGCCCCCACGGTCACCGGCTCGGACACCACCACCATGGCCCCGACCCGCTCGCCCAAATCGGCGTCGGGCACCCCCACCACCCCGGCGTCGACGACGCTCGGATGGGTGCGGAGGACCTCCTCCACCTCCACGGGGCCGAACTTCTCGCCGCCCCGGTTGATGGTGTCGGAGAGCCGGCCCACCAGGTAGAGGTAGCCCTCGTCGTCCTGGCGGCCGGTGTCGCCCGTGTGGAGCCACTCGGCGGTGGTGTTCTGCACCGCCCGCACCATGAACTCACCCACCTGGCCCGGCTCCACGTCCCGGTCGGTGCCCGGTTCGACGATCCGGAGCTCCACGCCGGCGAGGGGCCGCCCGACCGAGTCGAACCGGTCACCCCGCCGGTGGTCCTCCGGGGTCAGCGCGGCGTAGGCGCCCAACGTCTCGGTCTGACCGAAGGTGTTGGAGAAGTCCACGCCGGGGAAGGCGTCCACGGCCCGTCGCACCAGGTCCACCGGACAGGCGGCGGCCCCATAGCTGAGCGATCGCAACGAGGTGAGGTCGGTGTCGCCGAAGTGGGGATGGTCGAGAATGCGGCGGAGCATGGTGGGCACCACGAAGGTCTGGCTCACCCGGTGCCGTTCGACCAGCGACAACCACTCCCCGGGGTCGAACTTGGGCAGCATGACCATCTGCTTGCCCTGGACCAGGCAGACGAACAGGCCCAGGGTGCCGGCGATGTGGAAGATGGGGGCCGACATCATGTCGATGACCTGGGGGGCGTCGGGATCGATGGGCCTGCCGTAGAAGGCCAGTCGATCGGCCACCACCCGGTGGCTGATGGGGATGGGCTTGGGCAGGCCGGTGGTGCCGCTGGTGTAGAGGACGAGGGCGGTGTCCTCCCCCTGGCCCACGCGGGCCGGGGCCGCGCCCTCGTCCACCTCGGTGGCGAAGACCTCCTCCTCGCCGAGGACCGGGCCGGGCAGGACCGAACCCAGGCCGGACGCGTAGCGGTCACCGGCCACGCCGGTCCGGGTGCCGGTCAGCTCGGCCAGTTGGCCCAGCTCGCCCGGGGTCAGATGGGCGTTCATCTGGGCCGAGGCCGCGCCGATCCGGGCCGCCCCCAAGATGGTGGCCACCGACAGCACGCTGCCCAGGTTGACCAGGGCCACCCGGTCCCCGGGCCCCACGCCCACCGCGGTGAGGGCCCCCTCCACCTGCCGGATGCGGTGCTCCAACTCCCGGTAGGTGACCGAGCGGCCGTCCACCACCAGGGCCACCCGGTCGGGGACGGCCCGGAGGGGGGCGTCGGTGGCGTGACCGACGTTCATCCCCGGGGGTGGCACGGACCGGGCGCGACCGGGTCGGGTCTCATCGGCCGTCATGGTAGGCCACCGGCGGGTTGGTCAGCCGGTGGGCAGACGGGTGAAGGGCTGCACGGTCACCCAGCAGGTTCCCTGGGCCTTGCCCTGGGAGGTGAGCTGACATGCCGAGGTGGGGGGGACGTTGTTGTGCAGCCGCACGATCTTGTACTGGGTCGGGCCGTAGTGCTTGGTGGCGCTGTAGCTGAGCACCGGGGTGGCCGTCCCCGGGAAGTTCCGGATCTTGGACAGGGCGGTGACGAAGGTGCGCCGGTCGAGGTTCCGGCCGGCCGCCTTGGCCGCCGCGGCGAACAACGTGATGACCTGGCACCAGCCGACCACCGGACCCTGCTGTTCGAGGTAGTCGGTGGTGGCGCCCGCCGGGATCTGGGGGTACGCCTTGTGCCACGGGATCCAGCAGGCCTTGACGCCGGGGTCGTACCCGAGGGGACCGGTGAAGTTGGAGGCGGTGGTGCCGCCGCCGAGGGTCTGGACGGTCAGGCCCTCCTGCCCGTCGAGGGCCTTCTCGTAGGGGATGGGAATGAGTCCGAGGGCCGACTCGATGCTGGACTCGTAGTCGCTCAGGAGCAGCTTGGGGAAGTAGTCCTGACTGGTCTCGGCGGCCAGGACCGGGTAGAAGACGTTGAAGGGGATGAGAGGGATCACCGAGGTCACCCCGGCGCTGCGCAGCTGCTGGATGACCAGCGGCGCCTGGGTGTTGGTGGTGGCGGAGTCGTTGGGGTCCGAGGCGATGGTCTTGACCGTCGCCGTGACGCCGGCCCGCCGCAGGTCGGGCAGGAGGTACTGCTTGAGGGCCAGCTGGTCCGAGGCCCGATCGCCCACCACCACGCCGACCTTGTGGTTGCCCCCCAGCAGGTCGTTGCTCAGGCCCCAGTTGACCACGGCCTGGAGGATGACGGACTGGTCCGGACCCGTCCACCACAGGTAGGGCGAGCCCTGGTTGGTCCAGTTGGTCACCGTGCTCCACTGCCCGATCATTGGGGTGTGGCCCTCCTGGGTGACGCACAGCTGGTTGTCGCCGGTCCAGGCGCCGATGCCGTCCAGGACGGCGAACGCGGCCGGCGATCCCTCCGTCCAGGTCTTGCACAGGGCCCGCATCGACGACTCGTCGGTGGGGTCGTAGTTGGTGATGACGGGGTGGATCTTGCGGCCGTTGATGCCGCCGGACTTGTTGATCTGGTTGACGTAGAAGTTGATGGCCTTGGCCTGCTCGCCGTACTCGGCATCCTGGGCGAAACCCTCCTTGCCGGCCAGCGAGTTGAGTGACACGACCGGGAACACCACGCTGATGGCGGAGCCGGTCACCCCGCGCGACGAGGTGCTGGCCTGGCTCACCGGCGTGGGGGAGGGACCGGCCGACGCCACCCCTGTCGGCGCCACGGCCACGGCCGACAGCCAGCCCGCCACGACGGTGGTGGCCATGGCCAGGACCAACGAGCGGCGCGGGGACCGCCGGGGGGCGGATGGGCCGGCCACTACGGCACCTCGAGGGCCGGGACCACTTCGGCCATGAATCGTCGGAGCGTCTCGTCAGAGGGATAGTCCCGGAGCCACAGGATGAGCCCGCGGCACCCGGCATCCACGAACGCCTGGGTCTTCTCGGTGACCTGGTCCACGGTGCCCACCAGGTTGTCCGCCAGGTACTGCGCCGTCGGCGTGCCGTCCCACAGGCCACCGCCCCCGTCCGACTCGCACCAGGCCAGGCAGTCGGCCTCCGTGTCGAACAGCCGGCAGTCCGGACCGTGGGTGCGCCGGATGGCCTCGAACGGCCGCCCGACCTGTTCGCAGTGCCCGGCCAACACGCCCGACTTGCGCCCGAACGCCTCCAGGCTCACCTGCCAGTTGGTCAGGTCTGCCCGCCGGGCGGCGATCCGCAGGTTGACCTTCTCCCCGCCCCCCCCGACCAGTACGGGCGGCAGCTGCTGGATGGGCTTGGGGTCGCAGTAGGCGCCGTCGAAGTGGAGGTGGTCCCCGGCAAACGTCACGGTCTCCTCGCTCCACAGCCGCCGCACCACTTCGAGGGTCTCGTCCAGCACGGCCAGCCGCTCCGGGTTCGGCAGGTAGGGGTAGCCGTAGGAGGCGTACTCCTCGTGGAACCACCCGGCCCCCATCCCGAGGATGAGCCGACCGCCCGAGTAGACGTCGACGCAGGCGGCTTCCTTGGCCAGCAGTCCGGCGTTGCGGTACGAGGAGCAGGTGACCAGCTGGCCCAAGCCCACCCTCGACGTCCGCTGGGACAGCGCCGCCAGCATGGTGAAGGCCTCGAACACGTGGGTCGGCTCCCTCCGGGGCACCGTCTCCACGTGGTCGTAGACCCAGAGGTGGTCGTAGCCGAGGGACTCGGCCAGCTCGGCCAGCTCCACCGAGCGGGCCCACGCATCGGGACCGCTCCACCCGGTGTACTCGAGCTTCCATCCCTGGGGGACGAAGACGCCGACCTCGAGGTCGCTGGCCACTCACTGGGCGAACTCCCACCACTGCACCTCGCACATCATGGGCAGGAGGTAGCTGACGTACAGCGAGTGGATCTTGACCACTCCCTGGTCGTCGACGTGCAGGTCGATGAGGTCGACCCGGTCGTCGTGGGCCCGGAAGGCCTCGGCCCGGTCCTGGACCCCCTGCAGCTCGGCCATCGAGCCGACGGAGAAGCCGAAGTGGTCCATACGGGGGCAGCGCCATGGGCTCGTCCTCGGCGATGAGGAAGATGAACTGGTCCCAGTGCACGCACGAGAGGATCAGGCGCCGCCGGTCCTCGGTCATCACCTCGATCTCGTCGAAGCCGAAGACCTCGCCCCAGAAGCGGCAGATCTCGGTCCCGGTGGGTCTCGTCGAGCAGGTCGGCCGGCAGGCTCATGGCCACGTGGTTGAAGCGGGGCATGCCGCTCGGGTAGTAGGGATGGGTCATCAGTCCCCCTTCTCGCCGTCGACCGACAGCTGGGGCACCACCATGACCTTGCCGGCGAGCCGCCCTTCGGCCAGCCCGGCCAGGGCCGCGGACAGCCCGTCGAGGGGCACGTCCTCCGCCTCGATCAGCAGGTCGGTGGGGAAGCCGTCGGTGGCCAGCAGCTCGAGCGCCCGTTCGAAGCCGCCCTGGTCGTAGACGAACGACCCCACCACCTGGAGCTCGTTGAGCACGAACCGGTTGGGGTCGAAGGTCGGGTGCTCGATGCCCGCACCCACCAGCACCAGAGTCCCGCCCCGCCGCAGCTGGTGGAAGCCGGCCTCCATGGCCGCCTTCTTCCCCGAGCACTCGAGGACGACGTGGACGGCCCGATGGGTGATCCGCTCGGGCTCCCACGCCGGGAAGGTCTCGAGGTCGGTGGGGTCGAGGACCTCGGTGGCGCCGAGCTCGCCGGCCAATTGTTCGCGGCGCTCGCCGGGCTCCACGGCGATGATCGGTCCGATGCCCCGGGCCACCAGCGCGGCGATGGACAGCGCCCCGATCGGACCGGTCCCGATGACCATGACCCGGTCGCCCGCTGACCACGCCGGACCGGGTGATCCCGTGCAGGGCCACGGCCAGGGGCTCGGCCAGTGCCGCCTGCCGAGAGGTCAGGCCGGGGGGCAGGCGCAGGAGCGAGGCGTCCCGGACCAGCACGTAGCGGGCGAAGGCCCCGTCGTGGCCGTCCACGACCGAACCCTGCCGGTTCTCGCACTGCGAGGGCTTGCCCTCGAGGCACCGGCGGCACCGCCCACATCGGGGCGACGAGCCCGCCCACCACCTGCTCGCCGAGCTCCCACCCGGTCACCTCGGCGCCCAGGGCCACGATGGACCCGGTGAACTCGTGGCCGGCCACCATCCCCTGCTTGCCCCACCCGTCGAGCAGCATGTGGATGTCGGACCCGCAGATCCCGCAGTGGTCCACCTCCACCAGGACCTCGCTCGGGCCCGGCCGGGGTACCGGGCGCTCCTCGACCACGACCACACCGGGGCGGTGCAGCACCGCCGCCGGCATCGACTCGGGCAGTTCAGACATGGCGCCACCCCCCCGGATGGTCCCGTCGCCGGCTGGTCCGGCGGCGGGTGGATCTCTGGTTCGGGCGTCACTCTACGCCAGGCGCCCGGCAGGCACCGGCCGGGGCGTCCCGAGGGGGCCCGTGGGCGCTAAAGGGATCTCGGGCGCGTGACGATGATTCCGGCATGGCACCGGACCTCCGCTTCGATACCGACGATCCCGAGTTCCAACGCGGCTTCGAGATCGGCGTCCTCTGGGAGCGCCTCGTCACCGACGGGGCCTGTCACATGGCCGTCAGCGCCTCGAACGCCGAGATGGTCATCCGGGTGGCGCAGGCCTTCGGGTGTGAGTTCTCCGGCCGGGAGATCGAGGACGACCAGATCTCGATCGAGCTGCACCAGGTGAACGGGTAGTCCGTCCCCCGCCGGACCCGCCTCCCGACGGCCCGACGAGCGGCACCCACCTCCGGTTTCGGTGTTGGGTTACCGTCTCCCCCGAGGAGGTCCGGTGATCGACCAGGTGATCGAGCAGTGGCAGGCCCACCTGCGTGGTGAACTTCCCGGCGGGCTCGACACCCTGCTCGACGACGAGGTGGTCTTCTACTCGCCCATCGTCTTCACGCCCCAGCGGGGCCGGGCCATCACGAAGCGCTACCTCGAGGCGGCGGCCCAGACCTTCCCCGGCGACGACGGCGGAGCGCCGGCGGCGGGGGGCGGCGTCACGGCCGGTGGCTTCCACTACACCAGGACGGTGGCGGCCGGGGACACCGCGGTGCTCGAGTTCGAGACCACCATGGGGGGCAGGTACGTCAACGGAGTGGACATCATCCGGTGCAACGCCGAGGGTCGGATCGTCGAGTTCCGGGTGATGATCCGACCCCTGCAGGCGGTCGAGATGGTGCACCGCCGCATGGCGGCCCTGCTCGAGCGGATGGGCTCCTCGGACTGACGGGGCGGCCGGTGGGTCAGTAACCTCCGCTGCAGCCGTGCTGGTCCGGGGCGACGTTCGGGTTGCCCCAGTAGCGGACGGCGAAGGCCACGGCCACCCGGATCTGCTGCTCCGGCGTGGCCTGGGCGGCATCGGCCGGATAGCCGAACGTGTTGAACTGCGCCCAGTTGGCGTGGCTGAAGCCCAGCCCGCCGCTGTACACCGGTCCATCCACGTTCCACAGGCCACCCTCCTCGCACAGGTTGACCCGGAACCACGCCTGGCGCTGGAAGTCGGTGACGCCGTCGGCCCCCACGTTGACGGACGCCGAGGCTGGGCTGAACACCGTGCTTCCGGCCAGCGAGCCGAAGAACCCGGCATCGCCGTAGGCGAAGGCACCGCCGTCGGAGGCCACGGTGAGATAGCCGGCGTCGGTGGAGGAGATCCCGATCATCGGCTTGTTGAGCCGCTGCCCCCCGGCCGATCCGTAGAACGTCGCCCCGCCGAAGTCGAAGACACCCCCGTCCGCTCCGACCAGCCGGTAGCCGCCATCGCCGGCACTGATCCCGACGGTGGGCTGACGGGAGGTCGACCCACCGGCGTAGGGGGCGTCGCCGAAGGCGAAGACCGCGCCGCTGCCGGCCGCCTCCCAGTAGCCGTTGCCGTCGGGGGAGGCGGCCAGGCCCACGATGGCGCTGGTCGGAGAGAGGCCCATGGCCGAGCCGCGGAAGGGGGCGTCACCGAAGGCGAACACCCCACCGTCCGCGCTCACCAACCAGTAGCCGTTGCCGTCGGGCGTGGCGGCGATGCCGACGATGGGCTTGTTCAGTTGGATCGCCGCGGTGGACCCGAAGTACGGGGCGTCGCCGAAGCAGAACACCCCACCGTCCGCACCGACCTCCCAGTACCCCAACCCGTCGGGGGTGGACTGGATGCCGACGATGGGCTGGTTGAGGTGGAGGGAACCGGTGGAGCCGAAGAAACCGGCCCCGCCGAAGGAGAACACGCCCCCGTCCGCCCCCACCAACCAGTAGCCCGACCCGTTGGGGAGGGCGGTGGCCCCGACGATGGGGGCGTTGAGCACCATGCCGGCCCCGGTGGAGAGGCCGGCACCGGCCCGTCCGATCTGGGACAGCGTGCCGCCGGCCAGGGCCAGCACGGCCAGGACACCGCCAGCCATGGCTCCGGCGCGCAGGCGTCGGGACCGGTCCCGACGCCGGGGGGAGGTGTCGGACGGGTGCGGGGGGGTACGTCGAAAGAAGCGAAGCGCGGGCACAGCGGGTGACCTTTCCTCGGTCGGTCAGGGCCGTCGGCCGGCGACGGTCTCCTGGCTCTCGTCTGGTTCGGTGGACCCCACGTCTGTGCATTCAACGCCCCAGCCGAGCACCGGGAAGGGTGGTACGGCCTGGCTATAAGAGCCGGGTGTGCTAGCGGGTGTTTACGTCCGAGTCGTGCAGTGTGGTGTGTCTGGTGCTCTCCTGATCGAGTGGACCGCGCCGGTCCGCCGGGAGGCGGTCCGAGGGGTTCTCCCCACCGTCCGGGGGGGGCGGGCCCACTGGGGCGACCGCGATTCGAAGAGCGAAATCTACCGGTCGGGTCCCCGGATGGGTAGTCGGAACGCCGCCCCGTGACCGCCCCCGTGGGGCCGATCGGGACACCGAATCGCCTGTGACCTGGGGAGACGCTCGGACACCCCTGGCCGACGGCCCGACCCGGACCACCACGCAGAGTGGTGGGTTCGGGGTCCGCGGTCGGCGGCCGCCACTCAGCTGGCCTGGCTGATCGAGCTCATGTTGAAGTCGGGTACCCGGAGGGCCGGCATGACGGTGCGGTTGAAGAATTCGCCGAACTCCCGGCCCAACGACCGCACGCTGGCCCCCACCTCGCTGACCCGGGCCAGGAGGTCGACCGGGCTCTCGTTGAAGCGGAAGTTGTTCGTGGCGCCGACCACCCTCCCGTCCTCCACGACGTAGACGCCGTCCCGGGTGAGTCCGGTCAGCAGCATGGTGGCCGGGTCGACCTCGCGGATGTACCAGAGGCAGGTGAGGAGCAGGCCGCGCTCGGTCCGGGCCACCAGCTCCTCCAGCGATCCGGAGGCCCCGGGCACCTCCAGGGTCAGGTTGTCGATGAAGCCGGCCGGGGTCGCACCCGACCGGGCGGCGCCGGCGCGGTGGTAGCGCAACCGCTGCAGCCGGCCCTCGGCGATCCAGTCGGTGGGCGACAGAGGCAGGCCGTTGTCGAACACCGAGGAGTCGGCCGAGGAGGCCGTGACGGTCAGGAACGGCGCGCACTCGAGCCCGGGCCGGCCCGGATCGCCGCGGAGGTCGAAGGGGACCGTGGCCAGCTGCTCGCCCACCCGGGTCGCTCCGCCCGGGAGCGAGAAGACGGTCCTCCCGTCCTCGGCGTTGCGCCCGCTCAGTTCGTAGGCCAGGCCCACCATCAGGTCTCCGACCGCCTCGGGCGGGAGGAGCACCTCGTAGCGCCCGGCCGGCCGCTCCATCCGTCGGGCCGACCAGGCCAACCGGTCCTGCAGGCGGCGTTCCAGCTGCTCCACGGACACGTCGGTGAAGTCCGTGGTGCCGGTCCCGGCCCAGGTGGAGTCGGCTCCGTCCTCACTGCGGGCCACCAGGTGCAGTGCCCCCTGCGGCTGGGCGTGGGCCAGCCGGACCCCCGTCGAGGTCCCCAGGTACCCGGTGGTCTGGCGGTGCTCGGCGAAGCCGGCCAGCACGTGGTGGCCGTGCCGGGCCCGGTCGAAGGCCGCCGACAGGCCGGTGAGCACGTCGGACAGCACGGCGAGCTCGGTGGAGGCCCGGGGCTGGTCGAACCGCGCCACGGACGCCGGCGACCGGCCGGCCTCGCCGGGGGCCAGCAGTGGGCTGGCATCGTCGGCCGCCGGCGATCCGGCGGCGTCCTGCTCGGCCGCCCGGACCAGCTCGGCCACGTCGACGTCGCCTCCCCGTCGGGCCACCCCGGCGGCCACCCCGCCTTCGACCTGTCGCATGCTGATGACGGTCACCCGCCGATCGCGCCGGCTGCCGTTGGTGGTGGTGGTGTTGTTGGCGAAACGGACCTCGACCTCGCTGGTCTCCTCGACGACGACGATGCACTGATCGCTGCCCGGCCCGGCCTCGGCGAGCGCCGCCTCCACCACGTCCTGCGCCGGGGGCAGTCCGGGCTGACCGGTCGAGCCGGGGCTCACCGGCCCGACTCCTCCCGGGCGTTGAGCACGCGGACGCCCCGCACCAGCACCGAAGGACAGCCATGGGAGACCGGCGCCACCTGCCCCGGTTGGCCCTTGCCGCAGTTGAAGGCGCCGCCCAGCAGGTAGGTGGACCGCCCGCCCACCGCCTCCATGGACCCCCAGAACTCGGTGGTGGTGGCCTGGTAGGCGACGTCGCGGACCTGGCCGACCAGGCGGCCGCCCTCGATCCGGAAGAACCGCTGTCCGGTGAACTGGAAGTTGTAGCGCTGCATGTCGATCGACCAGCTCTTGTCGCCCACGATGTAGAGGCCGCGTTCGACCCCGGCGATCAACTCCTCGGTGGTCGGCCCCGCACCCTCGGCCGCCTGCAGGGAGACGTTGGCCATCCGCTGGATGGGCACGTGCAGCGGGGAGTCGGCGAAGGCACAGCCGTTCGACACCCCGAGGCCGCTGGCGGCGGCGATGGACCGGTCCAGCTGGTAGCCGGCCAGGATGCCGTCCCGCACCAGATCGAACGACCGGCCCGGCACCCCCTCGTCGTCGATGGCCACGGTGGCCAACCCGTGGGGAGTGGTGCGGTCCCCGGTCACCTGCATGACCTCGGACCCGTAGCGCAACGAACCCAGCTGGTCGGGGGTGGCGAACGACGTCCCGGCGTAGGCCGCCTCGTACCCCATGGCCCGGTCCAGCTCGGTGGCGTGCCCGATGGATTCGTGGATGGTCAGCCACAGGTTGGTGGGGTCGACCACCAGGTCGTAGGTCCCGGCCACGATGGTGGGGGCCCGGACCTTCTCGGCCAGGAGTTCGGGGATGGACTCGAGCTCGGCGTCCCAGTCCCACCCGTCCCCCCGCAGGTACTCCCACCCCCGGCCCGCCGGGGGGGCCAGGGTGCGCATGGTCTCGAACCCGCCGTCGGGGTCGACGGAGACGGCCTCGACCGTCGGATGGACCCGGACCCGTCGCTGGGTGGCCTCGGTACCGGACAGGTCGGCGTAGTACTTGTCCTCGGTGACGGCCAGGACGTCGGCCGTGACGTGGTCGACCGCGCTGGTGGCCAGCAGCCGGTCGCTCCACTCCGAGAGCAGCCCCACCTTGTCGGGCAGGGGGACGTCGACGGGATCGACCTCGTAGCTCGACGCCCAGGTGACCACCCCGTGCCCCGGCTCGTCGGCCAGCTCGATCCTGTGTCCGCCGGCCCGGGCGACGGTGCGCGCCACGTCGACCGCCTCGTCGACCAGCGCCGCCGCCTGGTCGGGGCCGGTGGCCACCGACGCCGCGAAGCCCAGAGCGCCGTCGACCACCACCCGCAGGCCCATCCCGACCTCGATGTCCTCCGCCGCTCCCTCCAGGCGGCCGTCCCGGAGCCGCACCTGCTGGGAGCGCAGGTGTTCCACCCGTAGCTCGGCATGGGCGCATCCGAGCGATCGGGCCCGGGTCAAGGCGGCGTCACGGGCGGCAGCGAGGGCATCGGCGGGGAGCGGACCGTAGGAGGGAGCCACGAACGGCACGCTAGACGCGCACGGATGCGGTACGGACGTACCATCGGGAGGTGCGCGACCAGAAGCCTCCCCGCCTCGAGGCGGACGAGCGGGACACGGTTCTGGCGCTGTTGCAGTACCAGCGTTCCTCGCTGGTCAAGAAGGTCACCGGTGTCAGCGACGAGGCGGCCCGCCGCCCGATGGTCGAGAGTGGTACGTCGCTCCTGTGGCTGGTGAAGCACCTGACCCGGGCCGAGGGCCTGTGGATCGTCCGCCGGTTCTCCGGGGAGGACATCGACCCGACGTCCGACGCGGTGGGGCCCGGCGATACCGTGGCCGGCGCCGTGGACGCCTATCGGCAGGCGTGGTCGCGCACCGACCGGGCCATCGACGGTGCCGCCCTCGAGGCGTCCTGCCGGTCGGTGGGCGAGGAGGCGCCGGTGAGCCTCCGTTGGGTCCTGATGCACCTCCTGGAGGAGACGGCCCGGCACGCCGGGCAGGCCGACATCCTGCGGGAACAGATCGACGGGAGCACCGGCCGGTAGGTCGGGCGTCCGAGTCACCACGAAGGGAGGGTCCCGGTGCCCCACGTGCAGATCCAGTTCGCCATCGACGACCCGGTCCGGGCCGACCAGATCATCGAGCACCTCCTGGTCGACCGGGTGGTGGCGTGCGGACAGCGCGCCGGGCCGATGGTGAGCCGGTACTGGTGGGAGGGGTCGCTGGAGCGAGCCGAAGAGTGGTTGGTGCTGCTCAAGACGCGCACCGAGCTCTCCCCGACGGTGATCGCCGCGGTGACGGCGGCCCATCCCTACGACACGCCCGAGGTGGTGGCCGTGGACCTGACCGGTGCGCCGGGCTATCTGGCGTGGATCGACCGGGTGACCGTGCCGGCCGGTACCATCGGGCGGGCCAGGGAGACGGAGGAGCGATGACGACGGACCGGACGAGCACGGACCAGGGGCCGCGGATCTGCCTCGTCGGTGCGGGCGGGATGTCCTTCGGACCGGTGATGGTGCTCGACGCCATCAACACCCGCCGCACCCGGGGGGCCACGATGGTGCTGCACGACATCAGCGCCCCGCGGCTCGAGGTGGCGGTCCACTTCGCCGAGCGCATCAACGAACGCAACGGCCGGCCGATCACCATCGAGGCGTCCACCGATCCGGCCGAGGCCATGGCCGGGGCCGACTTCTGTCTGACCAGCGCCGAGGTCGGGCGGTGGCCGCGCTGGATCGAGGACTACGAGATCCCCCGCCGGTACGGGGCCACCCAGATCACCGGGGAGAACGGCGGCCCCGGCGGGGTGTTCCACTCACTGCGGTCCATCCGGACCATGCTCGGCATCTGCGCCGACATCGAGCGGTACTGCCCTGATGCCTTCCTCATCAACCTGACCAACCCGTTGAGCCGGGTGGCCCTGGCCATCAACACGGCCACGTCGGTCCGCAACGTCAGCATGTGTCACGAGTTCGCCGGGGGACTGGCCCGGATCGCCGGCCTGCTGCGGGTGCCCAGAGCCAAGATCGAGGCCAAGGCCTCGGGGATCAACCACTTCACCTTCTTCACCGAGATCCGCCGGTCCGACACCGGCGAGGACCTCTACCCGCGACTGCGGCGGCTGTGGCGCCGCCGCTACTTCGACTACCCGTCACCGGTGACGAAGGCGGCCCGCCAGTTGGCCAAGGTCCCGCTGGTCCAGGTGGCCGTGGAGCAGATGTACGCCCCGCTGGTGGCCCACATGTTCCGGGAGTTCGGACTGCTGCCCTGCTCGGTGGACAGCCACATCGGGGAGTACGTGCCCTTCGCCGAGGAAGTGGCCGGGTGGCACCCGGTCCCCGTCTACTTCCACCAGGGGATCGGCCACCAGGTGGAGCGGCTGATCACCAGGTACGGCAACGGCGAGTCCCGGGTGCCCATGCACCGGGCCGGTCGCTCGGCCGAGGAGGTCTTCCCCATCATCGGTGCCATGTGGACCGATCACCACCGCAGGCTCAACGCGGTGAACGTGCCCAACCGGGGCTACGTTCCCAACCTGCCCGAAGGGGCCATTGTCGAGGTCCCGGCCACCGTGGACGGGAACGGCATCACCCCGACCGGGATGCCTCCGATCCTCGAGCCCCTGGCCGAGTTCATGCGAACCCAGATCGAACTGCAGGAGCTGGTGGTCAAGTCGGCCGTCACCGGCGACCCCGAGCCGGCCTTCGAGGCCCTCCGCCGCGACCCCCTGTCGCCCGCCGACGACGCCTCGTGCCGGATCATCTTCGAGGAGCTGAGGGCGGTGCAGGCCGAGGCACTGCCCTTCTGACGGCGACCGGCCACCGGTGGTTCAGGCGGTGGGCTCCTTCGCCTGGTGCTCCTCGGCGTGCTTCTCGAACGCCGAGGTCACCGCGGTGGTGGCGGCACCGATGAACTCCGGCCGGTTCTCCGCCGCCCAGTCCCGGCTGGCCGTGAGGGTGCGGGACGACCCCTGGAACTCCGGGGCCACGTAGCGGGCGATCAGCTCGTAGGAGTGGCGAGTGGCTTCGGTGTCGGCCCACTCGTGGCCCATGAGCAGGAAGGTGCCGAACCCGTGGGACTGCTGGCGCAGCCGCTCGACCTGGTCGATGGCGTCCTCCACCGTGCCGATCACGGCGAAGCCCGAGGCGTTGAGGGCGTCGACCAGCGTCTCGTGGTTGGCGGTGTCGGGGGCCAGCGGCAGAGCGGCCACCCGCTGGAAGTAGTCGACCCACTGGTCCAGGCCGAACTCGACGTCGGCGATGGCCTGCTCCTTGGTGTCGGCGATGTGCATGGGTCCGACCAGCCGCCACCTGCTCCGGTCGATGGTGGTGCCGAACTCGGCCGCCCGCTCCTCCATCACGTCCCAGTGCAGGCCCAGCACGTCGAAGCCGCCCGCCGAGGTGGCCCCGATGGAGAGCAGGCTGCACCCGAAGCGGCCGGCCGCCCGGGGTCCGGCCGGCGACACCTGGGCGGCCACCGCCACCTCGGGGTACGGGCGCTGATAGGGCCGCAGCTGCAGCCGGGCCTCGACCAGGGTGAACCACTCGGTCTCCATGGAGACCGGCTCCTCGCCGGCCAGCAGGAGCAGGATGGCCTCGAGCGACTCCTCCATCATGTCCCGTTGCCTCGACCGGGTCGATGCCCATCATGAAGGCGTCCGAGGGAAGGGCGCCCGGACCCACTCCGATCATCAGACGGCCTCGGGTCAGGTGGTCGAGGAGGACCAGGCGGTCGGCGAGCATGAAGGGGTGGTGGTAGGGCAGGGACGACACCCCGGTGCCCAGGCGGATGTGGCGGGTGCGCTCGCCGCCGCGGCGGCGATGAACACCTCGGGGGAGGCGATGATCTCGAACCCGGCCGAGTGGTGCTCGCCGATCCACGCCTCGTCGAAGCCCAAGCGTGTCGAGGTGCTCGATGAGCTGCAGGTCGCGCTCCAGGGCCAGGGTGGGATTCTGGCCCACCGGATGGAAGGGGGCCAGGAAGATCCCGAACTTCAGGTAGTCCGTCGCGGCCAGGGTGGTCATGCCGGTGCCTCGTCTCTCGTCGGGGTGGTGGTGGCTCGGGCTGGTGACGGTCACGGGTGCACCACGATCTTGCCGTGCTCGCCCGGGGTGCGCAGGGTGTCGAAGGCCTCGGGTGTCGAGTCGAGATCGACAGAGGAGGTGATCAGCCGGTCGGCCCCGGGGATCCCCACGGCCAGGCGCTGCAGCGTGGCGGCGAATTCGTCGGGGCCGTAGCCGAAGGAGAAGACCAGCTCGACCTCCTTGGCCACGGCCATGAACGGCTCGATCTGGTCGGTGTGCATGCACACCCCGACGACCACGATGCGGCTCCTCGGCGGCGCCGCCCCGATCAGGGACTGGAGCATGCCCGGCACGCCGACGGCCTCGAAGATCACCGGGCTGGGCACCTCTCCCCCGGCCATCGTGGCCAGCGCCCGCTCCAGGAGGCTGGTGGGCACGCCGAACGTGGCCCACCGCTCGTGGGGCGACCCGAGGGCCGGGTCGAGGACCTCGTCGGCCCCGAACGCCTCGGCCAACCGGCGGCGGGCCGGGGAGAAGTCGGCGGCCAGCACCGGACCGTGCCCCCGGCCCTTCAGGGCGGCGATCACGGCCAGTCCCACCGGACCGCACCCCACCACCAGGCACGGCTGTCCGGGCCCGAGCCGGGACAGGCCCACGGCGTGCTCGCCCACGGCCAGCGGCTCGGTCAGGGCGGCCAGGTCGGTGTCGAGCGTGTCGGGGACCGGGAGGAGCAGCACCTCCTGGAGGACCAGGTACTCGGCCAGGGCGCCGGGGAAGGCGTTGGAGTACCCGACCTGCTCGACGCCGGCCGGACCGAAGACGATGGGCACCGAGCAGACCCGGGTGCCGACGGGGAGGGTGCCGGCAGTGTCGGGGCCGTGCTCGACCACCTCGGCGCAGAATTCGTGGCCGAACACCGTGTCGGCGCGCGGGTCGAGGGCCGGCGCGCCCACCCGGTCCATGAGCTCGGTGAAGTGCGGGAAGTCGGCCAGGGCGTGCAGGTCGGACCCGCAGATGCCCGCGCTCAGCGAGCGCGCCACGACGTGGCCGGACCCCGGTCTCGGGTCCTCGATGCCCGCCACCACCAGCCCTCCACCCCGGGTGACCACCGCTCGCATCGCGCTCCCCGACCCGGGCCACCCGATGGCGCCCGTCACCTCGTCCGACTGACCCGGCGAGTCTCACACACCGGTGCGGGCGGGGCCCGACGGGGCCGGGCCGGCGGTGACCTCGTCGGCCAGCAGGTCCATCAGCAGGGCGTCGTGCCAGGACCCGTCGGGGCCCCGCTCGCTCTGTCGCCGGATCCCCACCGGTCGGAAGCCCACCTTGGCGTAGCACCGGATGGCCGCCTGGTTGTCGGCCGCCGGGTCGATCTCGAAGCGGCGGTGGCCGTGGTCCTCGATCAGGTGGCGCACCACGGTGCGGACGGCGTCGGTGCCGAGCCCCCGCCCATGGACCGCGGGGTCGAGGTAGAGGTCGATCGAGGCGAAGCGGTAGTCGGGCTCTTCCTCGGCCGACCACTGGATCCACCCGACCACCCGAGCGCCGAACTCGATCACGTACGCCGTGGCGCCCAGCTCGGCCAGGTCCTGCTCGACGGCCGACCGAAGGTCGGGGCCCCCGCGCCAGCGGGCGTAGACGACGGGATCCTCCCGGATGGGCGCCAGGGCCGGGACGTCGTCCCGGCGGGCCGGCCGGAGCCGGACCTCCGCCCCCTCGAGCAGCGGCCGCCGTCACCGGCCGGCGGGGCCGGCCACCCGGGGCTCGAGGCAGTGCGGGTCGATGGTGAGCTCGCGTCGGGCCATGGCCTCGAAGAACCCGACGAACCCCTCGCCGTCGGAGCGACGGAAGAAGGTGGCGGCCGGGTCGGGCAGCTCGCGGCCTCCGCCCAGTGACTCCACCTGCCAGGCCCGTCGGCTGCGGTACTCGAGGGCCACGGCCCGTTGGTGGGCGGCCCGGATGCTCCCGGCCGTCACGAACACGCCGTGGTTGGCCAGGAGGGCCATGTCGGCCGAGCCCATCGCCGACACCGCCTTGGCCGCGCTGTCCCGGGAGTCGACCGGCCCCTCGTACTCGTCGACCACCACCAGCTCACCGCCCCCGAGGGCCGAGCTCTGGTCGTAGCAGCCCGGCACCCGGGCCAGGTCGGCCCAGACCGTGCCGAACCGGGGGTGGCTGTGCACGGCCACCTCGACGTCCCGGCGCTGGCGGTGGAGCTCGAGGTGGAGCGGGATCCCGAGGGGGACCGGCCAGCGTCCCTCCAGTCGGTTGCCCTCGAGGTCGATGACCAGCAGGTCGTCGGGCCGCAGCTCCTCCCACAGCAGGAGCCACGGGTTGCACAGGAGGGTGCCGTCGGACTGCCGGTAGGTGATGTGGCCGGCCAGGTGGTCGTCGTATCCCTCCCGCCACAGCGTCCGGGCCAGCAGGACCAGCTCCTCCCGGGGGGACAGCTCGGGCAGGAGCCGGTCGGCGGCGGGGACGAACCCGGCGGTGGTCACGGCACCGGGTGCTCGGGCAGGGCCCAGCGGTACAGGTGGGCGGCGTTCCGGTGGGTCAGTTGGCGCAGGTCCTCCACGGGCAGGTGACCCCAGCACCGCTCGATGACCGCCTGGGTGTCCGGCCAGGTGGAGTCGCCGTGGGGGTAGTCGACCTCGACCATGATGTGGTCGATCCCGATGCGGTGGCGGGTGTCGATGGTGGACGGGTCGTCGATGGTGCAGAACCAGAAGTTGCGGGCCAGGACCTCGGCCGGTCGCAGGCCGGAGGGGTCGAAGCCCTGCCCGTACCCCGACCGGTCCACGATGTTGTCGAGGCGGTCGAGCAGCATGGCCACCCAACCGATGCCGCCCTCGCTCATGGCGATCTTGATCCCCGGGTAGCGGACGGGCAGTCCCGACCACAGCCACTCGGCGCAGGCCGACAGCGACATCTGGCCGAACAGGGTGGCCCCCAGGGCCACCATCGGACTGTCGGGGGGCATGTCGGGCATGCCGGAGGAGCCGACGTGGAGGGAGACCACGGTGTCGGTCTCCTCGCAGGCCGCGATGATCGGGTCCCAGTAGCCCGAGAACAGGCTGGGCAGGCCGATCCGGTGGGGGCGCTCGGGGAGGGTGACCGAGCGGAACCCGCGTGCCGCGTTCCGCCGGATCTCGTCCGCTCCGAGCTCGCGGGTCGGCCAGATAGGTGATCCCGCAGGGGATGATCCGGTCGGGGTAAGGCTGCCACCACGCCTCACACAGCCAGTCGTTCCAGGCCCGGGTGACGGCCAGGCCCAGCTCGGGGTCGCTGGCACTCCGAGAACACCCGACCGGAGAAGCCGGTGATCTGGGACGGGAAATTGAGCGAGGCCCACACCCCGTTGATGTCCATGTCGGCGATGCGGGCGTCGATGTCCCAGCAACCCCGGCGCATGTCCTCGAACCGGGTGGGTTCCAGGGTGACCGCCTCGGGCCGGCGGCCGGCCACCGCGTTCATCCCCACCTGCGAGTACCGCTTCCCGTCGAACTCCCACAGCTGGTGACCCTTGCTGTTCTCGACGATCCGGGGGGCCCGGTCGGCGAACCGGGCCGGCAGCCGGCCCTCGAACATGTCCGGCGGCTCGACCAGGTGGTCGTCGACCGAGATCACGGTGTACCGGATCGGGCGGGGGTCGGGGTCGGGGAGCAGGGTGTCCCTCCGGGTGATGATGGTCATGGCACGGTCCCCACCGTCCGAGTATGCCAGCGGGCCAGCCGTGCTCGCCCGGGACGGGTCCCGCGGACGGGACGGACCCGGGAGGCGGCCGCCCATCCGGCCTGGTAGACCCGGATCCATGGACGGCCGCCCGACCATCGGCCGACCTCGGGTCGGTACCGGGGCGGCGGCATGAACAAGGCCCGGGTGGAGACGTTCAGCGACGGCGTCTTCGCCATCGCCATCACGTTGCTGGTCCTGACCATCGCCCAGCCCCGCAACTACCTCGACCTCCGGCGCGAACTGCTCCAGCGCTGGCCGTCCCTGGCCGCCTACGTGGTCAGCTTCCTGGTCATCGGCATCATGTGGGTCAACCACCACACCGTCTTCTCCCACCTGCAGCGGATCGACCGCGGGCTCTTCTACTGGAACCTGCTGCTGCTGATGACCATCGTGTTCATCCCCTATCCCACCGGGGTCTTCGGTGAGGCCCTCCGGGTGGGGCACGGAGCCCGGACGGCGGCGGTCTTCTACAGCATGGTCATGGCCATCAACGCCTGCATGTGGGCCGGCATGTGGCTGCACGCGTCACGAGGGCGCCGACTGCTCCGGCCGGAGTTCCCCGAGTCCCAGCGGACCGTGTCCACCGTGCTGTTCACCGGGGGCACCGTGATCTACCTACTCTCCATCGGGGTGGCGTTCATCAACGCCTACCTGTGCCTGGCCTTCCACGGGGTCCTGGCCCTCTACTACGCCTTCGACCCCATCTCCCGACGCTTGGAGCACGCGGCCCCCGGGTGACGGCGGGGCGGTCGGACCCCGAGGAGTCCCGGCCGGTGCCGGCCGTGCGACACTTGGGCCGTGAGCCGAGACGCCGTGCCGAGGTCGTGGATGTGCGACATGGACGGGGTGCTGGTCCACGAGGGCCAGCCCATCCCCGGGGCCGACGCCTTCCTCGACGCCCTGCGCCGCCGCGGCCATCCCTTCCTGGTCCTGACCAACAACTCCATCTACAGCGCCCGCGACCTCTCGGCCCGGTTGGTGAGCCTGGGCCTCGACGTCCCGGCCACGCTCCCTGTGGACCTCGGCCGAGGCCACCGCGGCCTTCCTCCGCTCCCAGCGACCCGGGGGCACGGCCTTCGTCCTGGGGGAGGCCGGACTCACCACCGCCCTGCACGAGGCCGGGTACGTCCTCACCGACCGCCGGCCCGACTACGTGGTGCTCGGAGAGACCCGGACCTACAGCTTCGAGTCCATCACCCGGGCCATCCGTCTGGTCGAGGGCGGGGCGCGGTTCATCGCCACCAATCCCGACCCCACCGGGCCCACCCTGGAGGGCATCGTGCCCGGGACCGGCTCGGTGGCCGCCCTCATCGAGCGGGCCACCGGGGTGGCCCCGTACTTCGTCGGCAAGCCCAACCCGCTCATGATGCGCGAGGCCATGAACTCGCTCGGGGCCCACTCCGAGTCGAGCGTGATGGTCGGCGACCGGATGGACACCGACGTGGTGGCCGGCATCGAGGCGGGTCTTCAGACCATCCTGGTCCTCACCGGTGTGACCAGCCGGTCCCAGATCGAGCGCTTCCCCTACCGCCCGGGCCGGGTGGTCGATTCCGTGGCCGACCTGGTGGAAGGTATCCTCGTCGGCGATCCGGCTCCGGCCTAGGAGGACCGTGCTGTTCATCCACGAGTTCCACAAAGTGGTCGGGAAGCAGGCCGCGGCCTTCGAGTCGGCCTATCGCGAGCAGTGGATGCCCCTCCTGGCCGACGGAACCGACGCCCGACTGGCCTGGTACTTCGACCTGGCCCACGGCAGCGGCCTGGCCTACCGGGTGGTCACCGTCACCGCGGTGCGGGACGGTCCGGCCTACGTCCGCCTGGCCGAGCGCCTGGCCCGCGGCGACCTGAAGGCGTGGGCCCGCCACCTCGACGGGCTGCAGCACGAGTCCCACGGCCGGGTCCTGGCCCCACTGCCGTGGTCGCCGCCGTTCCCGGCGCTGGAGGACATCCCCACCGGCGGGGTGAGCCGCCAGCCGACCATGCACATGGAGGACACCATGTGGCCGTTCCCGGGCAAGGTGCGCCAGTACGTGGAGGCGGCCGGGGCCGTGTACCGGCCCTCGTTGGCCGGCGAGGACGCCCGGATGCACATGAGCGTGGCCCTGGGTCTGGAGACCATGCCCGGTGCCGGGCGGAGCCCCGAAGTCACCCTGCTCCAGCGGTTGTCCAGCCTCCCGCCGCTCATCGCGCTGCTGACCCAGGACATCCCGGCGGAGGTCACCGGACCGGGGTCGTGGATGGACGAGGCCCTCGACCTCCGCGACCGGTGGCGGTCGAGGCTGCTCCGGACCGCCCCATGGTCGCCGCTTCCATGAGCAGCCCGCCGAACGGCGCCCCCCGGCCCGTCCGGGGTGTCACCGCCCCCGGCCGCCACGGTGGGACGGGTGACCATGCTGTTCCTCCATGAGACCCACCGGGTGATCGGTCGGCGCGCCGCGGACTTCGAGGAGCTGGTCCGCGACCACTGGATGGGGGCCCTGGCCAACGGCCACGACGCCCGGCTCCTCTGGTACCTCAACCACGCCATGGGCAGCGGCCCGGCCTACGAGGTGGTGACCGTCACCGCCCTCGCCGACGGCGCGGCCTGGGAGGCGTTGGGTCGCCGGATGCGGGAGGGCGACCTCGCCGACCTGGCCCTGCGGCTCGACGCCTGCCGGCACGAGGTGGAGGGGAAGCTCCTCCTGCCCGTGTACTGGTCGGCCCTCCAGCAGGTGGACCTGGCCACCGTGCCCACCGTCCCGCACATCCACGAGCTGTCGGTCTACATGCAGGACACCGGATGGCCCGACGCCCCCCTCGACGAGTACATCGAGCTCTGGGACCACGATTACTGGCGGATCATGCGGGAGACCCCGCCGGAGCGGAAACTCCTCGACATCCAGGCGTGCTTCCAGGTGGCCCACGGGTCGGGCATCCGGCCCGAGGCGATCCTGATGCAGAAGGTTGTCAACTTCTCGACCCTGGGGCGGCTGCTGACCAGCGTCGAGGAGCACGACCCCACCACCTGGCCCGGTACCTACATGGCCAAGGGGCTGGAGATCCGGGACCAGTGGGAGAGCAAGCTGTTGCGCACCAGCGCCTGGTCACCGCTCTGGTAGTCGGGACCACCCTGGACCGAGCGGCCCCGGCGGGCAGATCCGGCTGTCTATCCTGGGCCGGGCCAAGGGGGAGTGGACATGACCGAAGGTGACACCAACGCGGGCCGGCAGTCCCTCGAGGCCTGGGCGTTCGTGCGCCAGACGGTCGAGGACATGACCACCATGGTCACCGTCGAGTCGGAGACGGAGCTGGAGCTCCTCGAGGGCCTGCGGGTGCTGGCCCGGGTCACCGCCCTGTGCTCGGAACTGTCCCTCGACGTCGACCCGCAGGCCCCCTGGTTCTTCTCGATGAACTCCGAGGCCCGTCTGGTCGGCGGGCCCAATCCCGACGGGGAGTACCACCTGGCCATGATCGACGGCCGCCGTCGCTACCGGATCACCGGGGAGCGCGGGACCGTCACCTACCTCGGGTTCCAGGTCCTGGCCGGCCGCGGCCTGACCCCCCGCCGCCAGGCCGCCTACGTGTCCGACACGCAGCTCGAGGTGGACGGGACCGGCTCCTTCTCCCTGGTGCTGTCCGCGGAGCAGCCGTCGTCGGCCGAGCTGGACGGGTCGACCTGGGTGCCCATCCCCGAGGATGCCTCGGCCGTCCTCGTACGCCAGTACGTGGCCGATCGCGCCACCGAGGAGCTGGCCGGTTTCCGGATCAGCGCCCTCGATCCGGTGGGCCCACCCGACCGGCCCTCGGACCAGCAGCTGTCCGAGGGGCTGAGCGCCATGGGTTGGACCATGGTCAAGCTCATGACCCTCCACCGCACGGTCATGCCGGAACTGTTGGACCGGCCCAACCAGCTGGCCACGGCGGAGGCCGACGTCCTCGGGGACGAGAACACCACGCCGGACAACCTCTACATGCTGGGGACGTTCCGGTTGGAGGGGGGCCAGGCGCTGGCCCTGGAGTTCACCCCGCCGACCACCCGCTACTGGAGCGTCACCGTCGAGAACATCTGGCACGAGTGCATCGACCCCCGCCGGCGCACCAGCTCGGCCACCAACGCCACCGCCCCCGTCGGGGACGACGGGAAGGTGCGACTGGTCATCGGCGACCGCGCCCCCGGTGGCCCGGACCATCGGGCGAGCACGTGGCTCGACACCGGTGGCCGCCACCGCGGCTTCCTGACGCTGCGCTGGCTCGACCATCCCGACCCACCGGCGGTGACCACGTCGGTGCTCGCCGCCCTGGAGGTATGACCCCGATGTCCCCCCTGCCCTTCACGGCCGACGACCTGGTGGCCGCGGCCACCGAGGCCGCCGGCCTCGACGACTTCGGCGAGCCCACCTGGCGGGAGGGCCTCGATCGGATGCTTGAGGACCTCGACCGTTCGGCCCGGCTCAACGAGCTCGGCGTGACCATCGTCCAGAGCGAGTTCACCGGCTACCTGACCAACCGGCTCCGGATCCTCGAGTGGCGGGCGACCCATCCGGCCGTGGCCGAGGGCGAGATCGCCCGTCCCCTGGTCATCTGCGGCCAGCCCCGCACCGGGACCACCATCCTCTTCGACCTGCTGGCCCAGGACCCGGCCCACCGGGCGCCGCTCACCTGGGAGGTGGACTTCCCGGTCCCGCCGCCCACCACCGCCACCTACGACACCGACCCGCGCATCGAGGAGTCCGAGGTCATGTCGGGCATGGCCGACCAGATCATCCCGGGCTTCAGCGCCTTCCACCCCCTCGGGGCCCGCCTGGCCCAGGAATGCGCCCGCATCACGGCCAGCGAGTTCCGCTCGATGATGTTCCAGACCCAGTTCGACGTCCCCGCCTACGAGGCGTGGCTGCTCCACGAGGCCGACCCCGCCCCGCTGTACCGATGGCACCGCATCTACCTCCAGCACCTGCAATCGGAGCACGCCGCCGACCGGTGGCTGATCAAGTCCCCGGCGCATCTCTGGCACCTCGGGGCGCTCATGGCCGAGTACCCCGACGCCGTGGTCATCCAGACCCACCGTGACCCCCTGACGGTCATCACCTCGATCAGTGCCCTGGTGGCCCACCTGCGTCGTATGGCCAGCGATCACAGCTCGGTGGCCCGGGCCGCCGCCCAGTACAGCGAGGACATCTTCTCGGGCCTCGAGCGGTCCCTGGCCGCCCGAACCGACGGGACCCTCCCACCCGAGCAGGTCATCGACGTACAGTTCGCCTCGTTCATGGCCGACCCCTTCGCCACCATCGGGGCCGTCTACGACCAGCTGGGCCTGGACCTCACCGCCGAGGCCGAGTCACGGATGCGCGGGTTCCTGGCCACCCACCCCGGCGACGGGGGCGGTGGGGGGAGCCGGTACTCGTGGGCCGACACCGGTCTCGACGAGCACGCCCTCCGGGAGCGCGCGGCTCCCTATCAGGAGTACTTCGGAGTGCCCACCGAGAGGCTGGCCTGAGGCGTCAGGACCGGCCGGTCACTCGGCGGCGGTCGCCGCCGAGTGGGCGGCGACCTGGTCGTCGATCTGGTGGAGGTCGAAGTAGTCCCGCCACCGGGTGACCAGCCCGTCGGCGTCCACGTCCACCACCGTGCATCCGTGGATCTCGACGGGGATCGAGCCTCCCAGGGTCCCCCGCCCGATCCACTCGAAGGCGCCGCCCCGGTCGTCACCGCGGACCCAGCTGATCTCCTGCCGCCAGTCGGGGAACGAGGCCTTGGTCATCTCCTCGATGGCGGCCAGGTCCGGAGTGGGCTGGTTGACCGGGTCGCTGAACAGCGCCCCGGGGGCGAAGAAGGACGGGAAATCCCCCTCGGGCCCGAGGGCGTGCTCGAGGCGTTCCGCCCACGATGACCAGTCCATGGCGGCCACCGTACTGCTCCCGTCGCCCGGCCGGGGTGTCCCGCAGTAGTCTGCGCCTGAACGGGTGGGGGACCCGACCCGGGGGGAGGTGAGTGGGATGGCAGCACGCGGCGACGACCCGGCCACCGGGCGGCCCTATGTGGTGGTGTCGGCCGACGCCCATGCCGCTCCGGACACGTTGGAGGACTTCCTCTCCTATGTGGACCCGGCCGACCGCGAGGCGGTGGCCGCCTTCGGGGACCTCTCGGCCGTGGCCATCCCCATGTTCGGGGGGGTCGATCCCGGCGAGGTCGACGACGCCGATGCCGTGCGGGCGGTGGCCACCCGGCGGCTGGCCGGGATGGGCGTCGACACCGAGGCCGCCTCGACGTGGTTGGCCCGGTACGGCGAGGAGTGGGTCTTCCCCTCCGACGCCGACGGCCGCCGGTTGGCCTATCTCGAGACACAGGGCATCCACGCCGAGGTGGTGTTCCCCGGCCCGGTGCTGGCCGGCGGGCTGTCCCCGGCCATGTACCTCGGCGGCCACTCGTCCAAGAACCTCGAGATGGTGTGGCCCGCCCTGTGGGCCTACTACCGGTGGCTGGCCGAGTTCGTGGCCGCCGCCCCGGGGCGGCGGACCGGCTGCCTCCCCATCGATCTCCATGACATGGACCGGGCCGTCGAGGCCATCGGCTGGGCGCGGGAGCACGGCATCCACGGGGGCGTCATGCTGCCGGCCATGTCCCTGCGCACCGGGCTACCCGGCTATGCCGACGAGTACTACGAACCGCTGTGGAGCGCCTGCGAGGAGCACGGCATCGTGGTCAACCTGCACACCGGCGCCTCGGGCTCGGCCACCGACGCCAAGCAGCTCTACGACGCCAAGCACGGGGGCTTCCTCGGCCTCTACGAAGTCTTCGTGTTCACGCGCCGGCCTCTGTGGTTCCTGATCTTCGGCGGGGTCTTCGACCGGCACCCCGACCTCAAGGTGGTGGTCACGGAGAACGGCGTGCAGTGGCTGCCCTCACTGGTGCGGGACATGGAGTCGTTCTTCGACACCCACGGCGGCGCCCCGGTCCGCTCCTACCTCGCCATGCGCCCCTCGGAGTACTTCGACCGGCACGTGTTCCTGGGCGGGTCGCTCATGAACCGCGGTGAGGCCGAGATGCGGGACGAGATCGGCGTGGATCGGCTCATGTGGGGGGCGGACTACCCCCACCTCGAGGGAGCCGCCCCGGTGCACCGGCTGGTCCTGCGCCAGGTGTTCGGCGGGATGCCCGAGGGCGACCTCCGTCGGATCCTGGGTGGCAACGCCTGTCGGCTGTTCGGGTTCGACGACGGCCTGCTCCAGGAGGTGGCCGACCGGGTCGGCCCCACGGTGTCCGACCTGTCGTCGACCGTCACCATGGACGAGATTCCCGAGACCTTCAGCTGGAGCCTGGCCCGGCCGGTGCCCCTGGTCGCCTCGGCCGGTGGACCACCCTGAGCGGGGGTGTCGGGGCGCGCCATCTCCGGGTCCACCGTGACTGAGCTCCTGACCGACCAGCTCCGGACCATGGCCGCCGCCTACCCCGACGAGACCGCCTACCGGAACCTGGGGGACGACACCTCGATCACCTTCGACCGGTGGGAGCGCCAGTCCAACCGACTGGCCCACGGGCTCGTCGACCGGGGGGTGGCCCGGGGCGACCGCGTGGCCATCCTGATGGAGGGCGACCACATCCTCGACTGGATCGTGACCTACAGCGCCGTCCACAAGGTGGGCGCGGTGGCCGTCCCGCTCAACAACCGCCTCTCCCCGCCCGAGGTGCGCGGCATCCTCGAGCACGCCGAGGCCACCGCGGTGGTGGCCAGCGGGTCCTACGGCGACGCGGTCGGCCCGCTGATCGGCCGGCTCCCCTCCCTGCGCCTGGTGGCCTCGGTCGGCGGTCCGGGCATCGAAGGCGCGGTCGACCTCGAGGCGCCTGAAGGCGGACGACGACGGCCCCATCCAGGTACCGCTCGGCGGCGACGACCTCGCCGACATCATGTACACCTCGGGGACCACCGGCCGGCCCAAGGGCGTGGCCGTCCGCCACTCCCAGGTGGCCCGGGTGCCCAACCAGCTGCCCGAGTGGCAGGGGACGGGATGGCTGACCGCCTCCCCGGTCTTCACCTTCGCCGGGCTGGGCTTCATCCACAACCCGATGAAGGCCGGGATGGTGGTCCTCCACCTGCCCACCTTCGACGCCGGCCGGTGGCTCGAGATCGTGGAACGCGAGCGACCGCCCTCGGCGTTCGTGGTGCCGGCCATGGCCCAACTGCTCATCCACCATCCCGGGTTCGAGTCGGCCGACCTGACCAGCCTGCGCCTGCTGGTGCTGGGCAGTGCCCCGTTGGCCCCGAACACCCTCCGGGTCCTCCAGGCCAAGCTCCCCCGGGCCGCCGTGCTCAACAGCTACGGCATGACCGAGGGCGGGCACGCCACCTTCACCATGGATCCCGAGGCGGCCCGGACCCGCCCCGGGGCGGTGGGCCGGCCGACCCCGCCGGTCGAGGTCCGGATCGTCGACGAGAACGGACAGGAGCGCGCCACCGGGGAGGTGGGCGAGGTCCTGACCCGCAACCCCGAAGGTCACCGCGAGTACTACCGGGACGCCGAGGCCACCGCCCGCCAGTGGGAGGGTGGGTGGCTGCACACGGGTGACCTCGGTCATCTCGATGCCGACGGCTACCTGTACGTCGTGGGACGGAAGAAGGAGATGATCGTCCGCGGGGGCATGAACGTCTACGCCGATGACGTGGAGGCGGCGTTGCACGCCCACCCGGACGTGGTCGAGGCCGCAGTGGTGGGCATACCCCACGACGTGCTGGGCGAGGACGTCGCCGCCTACGTCGTGCTGCTCCCGGGCTCGACGACCACCGCCGAGGGGCTGATCGGCTTCGCCGGCCAGCGCCTGGCCGACTACAAGGTGCCCCGCCGGGTGGTGGTGGTGACCGAGCTGCCGAGGAACGCCGGCGGCAAGGTGGTCAAGGCCCGACTGGCGTCGGCCGCCGTGGTGCACGACACCGGGGCCGGCCGGTGAGCGGGCCCGGCGGTGGTGGGGGGAGAAGACGGTGAGGTGCAACCGAGACGGGAGACAGGCACGTGCAGGTACATAACTTCGACTTCGTCGTCGACGGGACACCCGAGGAGGTCTGGGACGTGATCTGGAAGCGGACCCGGGTGGGTGTCAAGACCGACACGGTCACCATCGAGATCTACCACCCCGGCGACGAGGAGGGGAACGGCCTGGTCCGCCACTGTCACTTCCCGGTCCCCCGGTACCTGCTGTCCAAGGGCCGCGCCCAGTCGTGGGAGTGGATCACCGAGGCCCGGCGGCCGGTGTCCTGGCGGTATGACGCAGTGGGCAAGCCCCTGTGGTCCCGGGCCTCGGGGCTGACCCGGCTGGAGGACCTGGGCGAGGGGAGGACCCGGGTCCACTTCCGCGAGACCTACGAGGTGTTCAACCCGGTGATGCGGGTCCTGTTCGAGAAGCGGGTGCACCACTTCATCTCCAAGGACAACGACAAGCTGATCGAGGCCTCCATCGTGCGATCCCTGAAGAAGCTGCACGAAAGGAAGGCCGACCCGGCCTGAGCCGGCCGTCGGGCCCCTCAGGCCGTGGCTGGCGTCGCCCCCACCGGGGCCGGGGTCCCGGCGGCTCCCCACCCCGGTCCCCTCAGGCCGTGGCTGGCGTCGCCCCGACCGGGGCCGGGGTCCCGGCGGCTCCCCACCCCGGTCCCCGCACCACGTGGGAGATGCGCTCGACCCATCCCGTGGAGTGGGCCACGTCGCGCAGCATGGCGGCGAACTCGTGCGTGGCGATGGTGCCGGGGTTGAAGGTCTTGATGTCCTTGGTCAGCCCGTAGACCACCGGTTGCTCCTCCCGTTCGAAGGTGCCGAACAGCCGGTCCCACACGATCAGGATGCTGCCGTGGTTGCGGTCCAGGTACTGCGAGTTGGAGCCGTGGTGGACCCGGTGGTGGGAGGGTGAGTTGAGCACCACCTCGGGCGGCCCGAGTCGTCCGATGGTCTCGGTGTGGATCCAGAACTGGTAGAGCAGGTTGACCCCCCGGGCCGTGGCCACCAGCTCGGGGGAGATCCCGGCCAGGCAGAGGAGCCCGTAGGGCACCGAGGTGCCGAGGGTGTCGGCCACCGGTTGGCGCAGGGCGGTGGACAGGTTGTAGCGCTCGCTGGAGTGGTGCACCACATGGATGGCCCAGAGGTGGCGGCTCTCGTGCATGAACCGGTGGTTCCAGTAGTAGATGAAGTCCCATCCGATGACGGCCAGGGCCACGGCCATCGGTCCCCGGCCCAGATCGGGAAGCCGGCGCCGTGTCCACAGGCGCCGGGGAGCGGTGCGCTCGGCCCAGGTGGCGGCCAGGGCCAAGCCGGTCACGGCGATGGTGGCCACTCCACCGACCGCCGCCACCCGCCGGGCCCGACCCGGCGATTCGACCTCGACCGGCGGGGCCGGCGTGCCGTCGGACGACCCGTCGCCGGCGCCGGTCCGGGGCGAGGTGACCGCCGGTTCCGGCAGATGCCGGTCCGACCGCCGCACGACCCGGTCGGCCGCGGTGGTCACGGCAGCCGCTCCCAGGGCCAGGGCCACCACGACCCGTCCCGTGCGCCGGTGGCCGAGCCGGAACGGGCGCAGCAACTGGGGGACGACGAACGGGGCGACCAGGCTCCCCGTGCCCATGGCCAGGCTGGCCAGCGTGTCGCGTCGCTCGTAGTCGCCGGCCGACGGCCCCCCACGCCGCGCCCGCCGACGCAGCCACACGTACTCGACGGCCATGCTCCCGAAGTAGAAGGGGACGGCCAGGACGGTGAGGTCCCTCGTCGGGGCGCGTCCGGTTCCCATCAGGCCACCAGCACCGTCACGCACGCGTTGGCGCCCCGTCCGATCACGTGGGCCAGGCCCACCCGGGCCCCGTCGACCTGCCGGTCTCCGGCATCGCCCCGCAGCTGCCTGACCAGCTCGACCACCTGGCCCAGGGCCGAGGCGCCCAGGGGCTCGCCCTTGGACAGCAGCCCGCCGGAGGGATTGACGGGCCGGCGTCCCCCGACGTCGGCGTCACCCTCCACCAGCACGGCGGCCTGGTCGCCTGGCGCGCACAGGCCCAGCTCGGCCCAGGCCAGCAGCTCGCGGGCGGCGTCGGTGTCCTGGCACTCGACCACATCGACGTCGTCGGGGCCCAGGCCGGCCTGGGCGTAGGCGTCCTGGGCGGCCAGGGTGGTGGGCGGGGGGATGGCGTCGTCGTCGATCCCGCTGAGCGGGGAGTCCTCGCCGAGCACGCTGCCTGGCAGGTGTGAACGGAGCGAGATGCCGGCCAGGCGCAGCCCGTTCGCCGACCGCTCGAGGACGACGGCGGCCGCTCCCTCGTTGGGTGAGCACAGCATGAACAGGGTGAGCGGCGGGCAGATCATCCGGGAGGCCAGGACCTCCTCGGCGCTCACCGCCTTGGTGAACATGGCATCGGGGTTGGCCACGCCGTGCCGTCGGTTCTTGACCACCACCTGGGCCAGATGGTGCTCGGTGAGGCCGGTGTCGGCCAGTAGCCGCTGGGCCCGGAGGGCGAAGAAGGCCGGTGCCGGGCTGAGACCGGCGGCCTCCTGCCACGGGGCGAAGAACGAGGACCGGATGATCCCCTTGGGCATCTTCTCGATCCCGAAGACCAACACCCGGTCGTACTGGCCCGAGGCGACCGATGCCGCCCCCAGCTGGAGGGCGGCCCCCCCCGACGCACAGCCGGCCTCCACGTCGTAGATGGGGATGCCGGTACCGGCCAGAGCGGCGAGGACCCGGTGCCCGGCGGCCACGCCACCGTAGGCCGTCCCGCAGAACGCCGCCTGTACGTCGGCGACGCCCCTCCCGGACTCAGCCAGCGCCGCCCGGACCGCCGTCACCCCCATGGCCGTCCCGGTCAGGTCGCCGAAGCGGCCGAACGGGTGGAGGCCCACCCCGGTGATCCTCACCTCGCTCACGGGCGGAACACCCAGGTGATCGAGGGCTCCCCGTCGGGCCCGGGCACCTCCTCGCCGTCGAGGTGCACGGGAACCCCCCGGGCCAGCCCCTCACCTCCGAGACGGGACACGACCCGGAGCATCGGGTCCCCGTCGAGCTCGACGACGCCCAGCCCGTAGGGGACCGGCCCCGAGTACCCGGGTGGCGCCACGGTCACGGTGGTATGGAGCCACACCGTCCCACGGCGGGGCAGGTCGACCGGTTGGATGTCGTCGGCCCCGGTGAACGGACAGACCGGGCTGGGCGGGAAGTGCCGGAGCCCGCTGCCCGGCGACCAGCCGCCCAGCAGGGTGACCCCGTCCTCGTCGACGCGCAGGACGGTGGGGTCGATGGGTCGAGGCGCCACGTCAGGACTATGGCACATGTCATCGGCCGTCCGGGCTCAGCCCCAGTCGGGGCGCAGCCCCCCACCCTCGGGATCGGGACGGAACACGGGCATGGAGCCGAGCGCCACCACCCGGTCGGCGTCGGTTCCGAGCGCGTCCCGCCAGCCCCGTCCCTCGGTCATCAGCACGCCCACGGCCACCGGCTCGGCCCCGGCCCGCCGCACCAGGGAGAGGGCGGCTGCCGTGGACGCCCCGGTGGAGATGACGTCGTCGACCACCACCACCCGCCGGCCCCGCACCGCCCCGACCCGGGCCGGGTCCATCCGCAGGGTCTGCCGGGCGTCGGTGGTGATCGACCGCACCGGCTGGGCCAGGGCCTCACCCAGGTGGATCTTGGGGGTCTTGTGGAGGATCACGTAGTCGTCGAGCCCCAGGGCGCGACTGACCTCGATGGCCAGCGGGATGCCCATGGTGGCCACCGACACCACCAGCTCGGGCCGGAAGGGGGATAGGAGCGCGGCCAGCTCCTGTCCGGCGGTCTCGGCGAAGGCCACGCCGAGGTCGACGCAGATGAGCAGGGCGATGGTGCAGTCGTCCGATACGGGCACCAGGGGGAGATCGACCGACTGGGAGCCCACGGTGGTGCCATAGCGCTGCGACGTGTCCATGACCATGACTCTCGCTCCACCTCCCCTCGGGCGCAACCGGCCGTGGCGCCCAACGGTGGGGACCGGGAGTGGACGGTCTCGTCCATCGGCCTCGAGGCGCACCCGCATCACTTCTCCGAGCCCGATCCCGAGTGGATGCCCGCGCCGGCTGGGTGACCCGGGACACCCCCTACCGTGGGGATGTGGCGGCCGCCGTGTTCACCCACAACGGGGAGTACGCCTTCGGGCTGACTCCCGAGCTGCTCTGGGCGCGGATGGAGGAGGTCGACCAGTTCGAAGGATGGTGGCCGTGGCTCACCGAGTTCCGACTCGACGGGGACGGGCTGGCCGAGGGCTCCGTGCTCCGGGGGGTGGTCACGCCGCCACTTCCGTACCGCATGCGGTTGGCCGTCGCCCTCGGTCGGTGCGACCGCCCCCACGCCATCGACGCCACCATCGGGGGGGACCTGACCGGTGAGGCCCGGCTCCGGATCCGTGGCGACGGTGCAGGGTCCCTGGTCGACATGGCCTGGACCATCGAGGTCCACCAGCCGGTCATGCGGGTAGCGGCCCGCCTCGGCCGTCCGGTCCTGCAGTGGGGCCATGACCGGGTGGTGGAGATGTCGGTGGCCGGCTTCCGTCGGCGCATCCAGCGTCCTTGACGGCTCGGGCCTAGTCCAGACGGGCCACGGCCAGCGCCGCTGCCGTGAGCACGACGGCCCACGACATGGCCCGCAGGGCCCGCTCCAGGGGGGCCAACAGGAAGGCCCGGGTCACGTCCACCGTGGTGCCGTCGGAGCGGGTGACGCTCCCGGTCACCTCGTCGGTCCGCCGGCGCAACATCCGGGCCGGTGTGCTGAGGGTCCGCTGCGCCGCCGAGAGGGCGAAGGCGCCCAGGGCGGCGAGGGCCGGGGCCAACGCCAGCCTCCCGGTCTGGGCCACGTAGGCCGTGAGCACCGGGAACGCCCCCCAGCTGGCCGCGAAGCCGATGTCGTTGTGGATGGCCCCCCCGAACAGCTCGGCGTTGTAGGCGATGACCAGCACCGGCCCGAGCACCAGGAAGGGGACCAGCGCCCACCCCACCACCGCCACCCCGGCGATACCGAGGCCCACGGCCCCGAGGAGACCCACGGTGGCCACGGTGGCCAGCACCGGGCCGGGGATCTGGGTCCGTAGGGGTCGGCCGTGCAGCTCGTCGAGGGCATGGGCGGCCAGGCCGACGGCACAGAAGAAGGCCAGCAGCGTGGCGATCAGGCGGGTGGCGTTGACCACCGGCGCCAGGCAGGCGCCGACGACCACGTAGGAGAGGTGCCACGCCGTGTACGGCGGGTGGAGGAGCGTCCACCAGTCACGCCAGCCACCTGGTCGTGCCGCGTAGTAGGCGGCGCGGGACTCGGGCGGCCCGTGGCCCCGGCCGGGAGGCCTACCCACCGGCCCGCCGTCCCCACATGACCAGTCCGCCGCCCAGGCTCATCCGGCGGACCCCCACGTCGACGAATCCGGCCCGCCGCCACGCCTCGACCGTCCAGTCCAGGGGGTAGCGCCGGTAGTGGGCCGAGATGTTGGGGCCGAGGAACCGGCCCACGTCGAACCACGCCCGCCCCCCGGTGAGCAAGCCGCCCACGGGGAGGACCAGGCGGGTGTAGCCCCACCACCAGAAGCGCCAGAACCGGCTCCGGGGGAGGAGGAACTCCATGTTGGCGACGGCCCCGCCGGGCTTCACCACCCGGGCCAGCTCGTCCAGGGTGGCCTGGGGGTCGTCGACGTAGCGCAACAGATAGGTGAAGGTCAGGGCGTCGAAGGTGGCGTCGGCGAAGGGCATCTGCTCGGCCCGGCCGTTGACCAGCTGGACCCGGCGACCGAGTGAGCGCTCACCCACACTTCGCTGGCCCCGCCGGAGCATGTCCAGGGTGAGGTCGATGCCCACCACCCGGCCGGCCCCCCGGTCGGCCAGCTGCAGGGCGACGCCGGCCGGACCCGAGGCCACGTCGACCACCAGACCGGGCCGGTCGGGGGCGACGTGGTCGACCATGGCTCGCCGCCATCGTCCGTTCTGACCCATCGACAGCACCTCGGCCAGTCGGTCGTACCGCTCGGGGAGGGGGGAGAAGAGCGTTCGGGCGAACCGGTTGGGGTCCCTCGACCTCGCATTCTCCATGGTGCCTCCTCGGGTGCGAAGATCTCACCGTAGGCGGTGGAGACGAGGGGAGTCGTGTGGACCCGAGGCGGTACGACGTGCTCGTGGTGGGAGCCGGCCCCGCCGGCAGCATCGCCGCCCTCGTCCTCGCCCGCGCCGGGGCCCGCGTGGCGCTGTTGGACAAGGCCCGATTCCCGAGGGACAAGGCCTGCGGTGACTTCATCGGGCCCCGCGGCCTGCAGGTCCTCGCCGACCTGGGGGTCCCCGAGCCTCCCGGCCTCGACGTGGGCGACATGGTGGTGGTCGGACCGACCGGCCGGAGAGTCCTCCTCCCCTGCTTCGACGGCACCTCCTATCCCGGCCGGGCCCGGGCCGTGACCCGCACGGTGTTCGACGACGCCCTCCGGGCGGCCGCCCTCGAGGCCGGGGCCGTCCCCGTGGAGGGTCGGGCCGCCGCCCCGATCGGCTCCGGTGCCGGGATCGAGGGATTCGAAGTGGCTGACAGGCATCCGATCCGGGCCGACTTCGTGATCGGGGCGGACGGGGCCACCAGCCACGTGGCCCACCGCGTCGGGCTGGTCGAGGAGGCCCGGGTGCTGTGGGGGTTCGCCGTGCGGTGCTACGTCGACCAGGCCGTCGAGCTGCCGGCCATCACCCTGTGGGAGCCGACCCGGTGGCAGGCCTTTCCCGGCTACGGCTGGATCTTCCCCGGCCCGGACGGCGTGGCCAACGTGGGGGTGGGTGTCGGCACGCTGGCCGACCGGCAGGCGGGGTCGGCGGCGGTGCGGGTCCTGCCCGCCTACCTCCGGCACCTGACCGGGCTGGGCCTGCTGGACCGGGTGCCGACGGGCCGGGGACCGCGTCGCCTGGGGGGCTGGCTCAAGATGGGGATGGTGGGGACGGTTCCGGCGGCGGGCCGGGTGCTCCTGGTCGGCGACGCCGCCGGCCTGGTCAACCCGCTCCAGGGGGAGGGCATCGCCCAGGCCATGACCAGTGGCCGCTCCGCCGCCGAGTCGGTGCTCGGCTCGCCCGGACGCGCCGCCGAGGAGTACCGCCACGGCCTGGCCCGGACCCACCTGCCCTATCAGCGCATCACCGCCGCCGGCCACGCCGCGCTGGTGGGGCGGCCGTGGGCGGTGGCCGCGGTGGGGCGGCTGCTGACCGCCCCGGTGGTGGGCCCGGCGCTGGCCGGCGGATGGGGGATCTTCTGGAACGAACTGCTGGAGGGGTCGGTCCCGGGCCGGGCGAGGACGGTGGCCGAGGCATCGACGCGGCTCGGGGGCATGGTGACCGGCCGGACCCAGGTGGCGCGCTGGTTCGACGGCGCCTACGGGCACCGGGCATGAGCGTGGCTCAGCCGGTGGTCAGGTGTCGGCTGACGAGGGCGATGCCCTCGCCCCACGAGGTCAGTTGGTCGGCCGGTAGGTAGGCCGTACCTTGGGCGTCGTGGTCGACCATGGGCGAGGCCAGGTACCGCTCGTGGCCCGTCGGGTCGATGAAATAGAGGGCGTCGGTGTGCTGGACGTCGGCGGTGGGGGTGGGCGCGTCGACGGCGATGCTGTAGGCGTGCCAGACCGACTGGAGCTCGGCGGCCGATCCTGTGAGGAAGTGCCACGAGGGGACCGAGCTCAGCTGGTGCCGCTCGGTGTAACCGGCCATGTCGGACACGCCGGTCACATACGGGTTGACGTTGACCGAGAGGAACACCACGTTCGAGGCGGTGCGTCCGAGATCGTGAAAGGCGTCCACCGTCTCCTGGCTCACGATCGGGCACACGTCGGTGCAATGGGGGTCGGTGAAGCCGAGCACCACCACGTGACCCCTGAAGCTCGACAACGAGAGGGTCCGGCCGTGCTGGTCGGTGAGGCGGAAGTCCGGCGCCGGACGGTCGGGGACGGGTGACAGCGCCATGAGGTTGGCCTGCGACGTGGACACGGCGGCCGGGATGCCCGAGGGGCGGATCAGGTCGACGGCCTGGCTGTTGCCCTGCGTCCGGAGGGCCAGCCCGCCGAAGACGGCGGCGCTCATGACCACTGCGGCGAGCAGGGCCAGGAGCACCCGGTCCCGGGGACTGACCCGGCGGGCCTTGACGACCGGCTCGGGCTGTTCCGCACTCACTTGTTAGGTCTACCTAAGGAGCGCGCGGCCGTCAATACCGCACCCGGCCAGGCCGTCGGGAGCTCGCTGTCCGGTCGTGCCGTCCCCGCCCCTACGGTCGGGGTGCGCGGGGATACCGGATGAAGGAGCGTGACCGATGCAGCGAAGGATTCTCGGCGGGACCGGTATCTCGGTGAGCGAGTTCGCCCTCGGGACCATGATGCTCGGGGTCATGGGTAACGCCGACCATGACGACTCGATCCGCATCGTCCACCGGGCCCTCGATGCCGGGGTCAACTTCGTCGACACCGCCGACATCTACTCGGCGGGAGAGTCCGAGGAGATCGTGGGCCGGGCCCTCAAGGGCCGCCGGGACGACGTCGTGCTGGCCACCAAGTTCGGCCTCCCGGTCGGGGGCGAGGCCAACCAGGCGGGAGGGTCGCCCCGGTGGATCGCCCGCGCCGTGGAGCACAGCCTGCGACGGTTGGCCACCGACCACATCGACCTCTACCAGATGCACCGGCCGGATCGGAACACCGACCTCGACGAGACCCTGGCCGCCCTCTCGGACCTCGTCCACGCCGGCAAGGTGCGGGCCATCGGGTGCTCCACCTTCCCAGCCGAGTTGATCGTCGAATCCCACTGGGTGGCCGAACGAGGCGGGCACCACCGGTTCCGCACCGAGCAGCCCCGGTATTCCCTGCTCACCCGCACGGTCGAGCGGGACGTCCTGCCCACCGCCCAGCGGTACGGCATGGGTGTGCTCACCTACGGGCCCCTGAGCAGTGGCTGGCTGTCCGGTCGTGCGGATCCGACCACCGGGCATCGCGCCCAGGGTCGTGGGGCACGGGGGTTCGATATGACCGTACCGGCGAACCAGGCGCGCCGGGAGGCCGTGGTGCAGCTCCAGGCACTGGCGGCGGAGGCCGGCCTGCCGCTCACCCACCTGGCCACGGCCTTCGTCCGCAGCCACCCGGCGGTCACCTCGGTGATCATCGGGCCACGCACCTTCGAGCACCTCGAGGACCTGTTGGCCGGGGCCGACGTGGTGTTGAGTGAGGAAATCCTCGACCGGATCGACGCCATCGTCCCGCCGGGCACCGAGCTCAACCCGGCCGACAACTACCTGGCCGACCACCCCGCCATCGGCGACCGGCGCCTGCGTCGGCGCTGTGGGCCCGCGTCGGGGCCCGACGTACCCCTCGGCGAGTGACCGCTATCGCGCGGCGAGGCGGCGACCAAGAATGGCCCTCGTGCCGGCCGATCAGGGGCGGGATTCGGCCAGCAGTTCGATGCGGCGAGCGAGATTGACTGCATGGTCGCCGAGCCGCTCGTAGAAGCGGGCCAGGAGCGTGACCTGAGCGGCGATGGTGACCGGCATCTCCTCTGCTCCCACTTCTCGGGTCAGGCTCTCGTGGAGGGTGTCCATCTCCTCATCCGCCTTGTCCAGCCGATCGCCGATGCAGCCCCGCTCACCGAAGGCGTCGGCGGCCTCCTGCCACATCTCATTGGCGACTTCGGTCATGAGCTGGACGATCCCCCGGCTCCGAGGGCTCATGGAGGTACCGAGGTGCTCCACGGCCCGCTGGGCCACGTGCTCGGCCAGGTCACCGCTGCGCTCCAGCTCGGGGATGATCAGGAGCAGACCCACGAGGTAGCGCAGCCCGTCACCCTGCACGGGCTGTTCCTGTAGCTGGTCCCAGATCATGAGCTCCACCTCGGCGGTCAGGTCATCGACCGCCTGATCTCCATCGATGACCTCCTGCCCGAGCAGCGCATCGCCGTTGAGGAGGGCGTAGGTGGCCTTTGACAGTGCTTCGGACACCAGGGCGAAGAGCTGGATGACCTTGTGGTCGATGGCGTCGAGACCGGGAGTGGACGGAGACATGTCACGCAAAGATTACCCACGACGTGGGATTTCAATGGAATTCCGCAGAAATTGGGATTTGTTCACGCTACGTTCACTTGCAGATCACCTTGTTGCCACCTTGCCCAGTCAGAGTGAGCTTGCGATGACAACGAGTTGGGCAGCGACGGGCGGGGCAATACTGCCGGGCGGCGGCAAATCGGTTACCGACCTTCTGGACGAGGCTCCTCGGAGCAGGTTCCACCGCCGCACCGTCGTGGTGTCGGGGGTGGGCTTCTTTACCGATGCCTACGACCTGTTCGTCATCGGAACCGTCTCCACCATCGTGGCGACACAGTGGCACCTGAGCACGCTCCAGACCAGCTGGGTGACTGGAGCAGCGATCCTGGGAGCATTCTTCGGAGCCCTCATCTTTGGTCGGATCGCCGACGTACTCGGGCGCAAATGGGTCTATCTGGGTGTGGCCGTGATCATGATGGTTGGAGCAGTTGCGTCAGCGCTGGCCCCCGGATTCATCTGGCTGGTGATCGCCCGGTTCGTGCTCGGTCTTGGTATCGGCGGTGACTACCCGGTCTCGGCCGTGCTGATGAGCGAATACTCGAACCGGAAGGACCGGGGTCGACTGGTGGGCATGGTGTTCTCCATGCAGGCCCTCGGGCTGATCGTCGGGCCACTGGTTGGCCTGGTGCTCCTCTCGTCGGGGATGAGCCAGAGCATTGCGTGGCGACTCATGCTGGGCTTGGGTGCGATTCCGGCGGCCGGCGTCATCTACCTCCGGTCCAAGATGCCAGAGTCCCCGCGCTTCAAGGCACAGGTGCAGGGAAAATCCGATCAGGCCAGTGCCGACCTGGCGAGCTTCTCTGAGGGCGTCGTCGATGCCACGAGCGGGGCCGCTCACCAGGGGCGGCGCATGGGGCTCAAGGAATTCTTCAGTAGCCGCCGGATGTTGGTCCTACTCCTCGGGACGGCAGGATCGTGGTTCCTCTTCGACTACGCCTACTACGGAAACACCCTCTCGCTCCCGGCCATTCTGAAACAGGTCGACTCCACGGCATCCTTGGAGACCAAGCTTCTCTGGACGCTGGGACTATTCCTCATCTTCGCTGTCCCTGGCTATGCCCTCGCCGTGATGACCATGGACCGGATCGGTCACCGTCGGCTGCAGTTCATCGGCTTTGCCGTCATGGCCGCATCGTTCCTCACGCTGGCTGCGTTTGCCCACCTGACCACGATGATCGTGCCGTTCTTGGCGATCTTCGGACTCAGCTACTTCTTTGTTCAGTTCGGACCCAATATGACCACGTTCGTGCTTCCGTCCGAAGTGTTCCCCGTGAGCATGCGGACGACGGGACACGGGATCGCCGCTGGAGTTGGCAAACTGGGCGCATTCCTGGGCGTTTTCTTGGTTCCCCAACTTCAGAAGCACTACGGGCTTCGTGGAATGCTCCTGATCGCCGGAATCGCCGCGGTTCTGGGATTTGCCCTTACCGGCGTTCTACCTGAGCCCGCCCGACGGAGTCTCGAAGACATGCACGAGCAACCCGGGACGACCCCCAACGCCGCACCTGTTCAGGTCGGCGGTGTCTTCGAAGGTGCCAGGAGTGACTTTCCCTTGATCGTCCAGGAATCACCAACGGTCCACGCCGCAGCACCTGCCGCCGGCCAGGCGGTGTGACGCAAAGTGCGGAAATGGATCAGCCCTGAGCTAGGGTCCTCACTCACGGTTGCCAGGTGAACGGGACCAAGCGATTGAGGATCACTGGCGAAACCTTTCCGTCAAGGATGGAGAGTGGGCATGAGCGAGGTTCAGCAGCCGGATCAAAACCATCGCTCCGATAGAGAAGGCACACCGGCCCGCGTCGACGTCCGCCAGCAGCTAGCCGCCGACCAGACGCTCCTGGCCTGGATCCGCACTGCTATCGCCCTGAGCGCTCTCGGCTTCGTGGTCGCTCGGTTCAACTTGTTCTTACGTCAGGTGGAGCGGGTATCGCCGGCAAGTGGGGTTGCTGCTCGGACCATCGGCCTCGTCCTCGTTGCCGCGGCAGCCCTCGTGTTGGTGCTGGGTCTTGTGCAATACCGCCAGGTCACAGCCCTTCTCGCCGACCACGGTGATCCACTGGATGCCGCGAGGTGGCCGGCTGTGGTCGCAGCTGTCGCCTCCCTGCTCGCCGTGGCCGCTGTCGGTATCTACCTGGCCACGGGAGTGCACTGACCGCTCTGCGGACGACGACTCTGAATCAATCGAAGCCGCGGCGCGCGACCAGAGAATTCGGCCTCGACGAGCACTCCGGTGAGAGCGGGCGACGGGAATCGAACCCGCGTTCTCAGCTTGGGAAGCTGATGTTCTGCCTCTGAACTACGCCCGCGTAGCGCCGACACCCTACCGCCTCGCCGTCCCGCCCTCACCCCGCCACAGTCCGCTCAGCTGGGACCGTACCCTCCCGACAGGCCGAGCAGATCCCCGGTGATCAACGCCGCGGCCAGCACCACCACCGCCATCGCCAGGTCGTAGGCCCCCAGCAGGTGGGCGGACCACGTGCGACCGACCACCATCTGCACGACGGTCACGGCCACCAGGCCGGAGCCGGCCACCATGGCCGCCTTCTGTGCGGTCCGCCGGCTGGCGTGGTGGGGTGGACGGGTGAGGAGCAGGATCAGGGGCACCATCAGCACGGCGAAGACCGGAGGTGAGGGATGCAGGCGGCCGGCCGCCACGACGCCCAGCCACCGGTAGCCCTCCAGCACCGCGGCCGCCGCCCACAACACCAGACCCGCGGTGACCAACTGGGGGGCGCGGGGGTATGGCCGGACCCGCTCGACACGTACTCGTGGCGGATCGAGGGAGGCCGGATGCCGGCGGACGAAGTCCGGCCGTGCCCCGTCGGCCGTGTCCCGTTCCCGGGACAGGGTTCCCACGCCTGTCCCTCCCGCACCGACCTGGGACATGTCCGCCTCCCAATCCACGTCTCGAGGTCCGGACGCCCGCTGCGCCCGGCCCGAGATCGTGTCCAGGCTGCAAATCCGCCGCCCGTTATCAACCAGTATCGTGAACTGGGACCGGAATTGCAACTCCCAGTTGCACGCACAACCAACGCGTCCAATACACTCGATTGCGTCACCCGGCCCCAGACCACCCCCGGGGCGGGCCGAAATCCTGATGGCAGAACGACAACCACGACGAACCAAGGAGGACCTGCGTTCGCTCCTTCTCGACGCCGCTCAGACCATCCTTCGCGAAGAGGGCCTGGGGGTGGGCACCGACGCCTTGACGTTCAAGCGGGTGTTCGACCGGGTCGAGCAGGACACCGGGCTCCGGCTGACCAACGCCTCGGTGATCCGCCGGGTCTGGGAGAACCAGGCCGAATACCACACCGACGTCCTGATCGACATCCTCAACAACGATGACAACACCGAGGAGTTCAACGACACCTTCGGCAGCGGTCATCCCGCTCCTGGCCGAGCTCGACCTGTCCACGCCGGCCAGGCGGTGGGACGCCCTGCGCCAGGTGTGCCGGGTCGGAGGGGCGGCCAACATCCACGCCCTCCGCTCCTCGAACACCTGGTCCCTGTGGATCGGCATCTGGGCGTTGGCCACCGCCGGTGAGATCAACGAGCACAAGCGGAAGATCCAGTCGGCGCTGCTGGAGGGGTACGAGTCGGTCGCCCAGATGTATCTCCAGACCTATCAGGCCCTGGCCGAGTTCCTCGGGGTCCGGCTCCGCGACGGCCTGACCCTCCGGCAGCTCACCGTCTCGGTCGGGGCCCTGGCCGAGGGGTGCGCGCTGCGCAACCGGGTCGACTCGGACATGGACGGGATCATGCTGCCCACCGGACCGGACGGCGAGCTCCAGGAGTGGACGCTGTTCGGGCTGGGGCTCGAGTCCCTGGCCCTCCGGTATCTGGAACTCGACCCCGACTGGGAGCCTCCTCCGCCCTGAGGCCGGCCGGTACCCCCAACCCGGCCGGTGACGGGAACTAGGGCCGGGCACGTGCGCCCCACTATCGTCTGTCCGGCATGGTTCTCTCAGACCGCACCATCCGCGAAGAGCTCGACGCCGGCCGGATCGTGATCGATCCGCTCGACGAGGGCTGCATCCAGCCGTCGTCGGTCGACCTCCACGTCGACCGCTACTTCCGGCTGTTCCGGAACCACTCCATGCGGGTGATCGACGTCCGCGAGGACCTGGAGGACCTGACCGAGCTGGTCGACGTCGCCGACGGGGACGCCCTGATCCTCCACCCCGGCGAGTTCGTGCTGGGCTCGACCCGCGAGCGGGTGGCCCTGCCCGACGACCTGGTGGCCCGGCTCGAGGGCAAGTCCTCCCTCGGGCGGCTCGGGCCTGCTCATCCACTCGACGGCCGGCTTCGTGGACGCCGGCTGGGACGGGCACCTCACCCTCGAGCTCTCCAACGTGGCCAACCTGCCCATCACCGTCTACCCGGGCATGAAGATCGGCCAGATCAGCTTCCTGCAGATGACGACGGCGGCCGAGCATCCCTACGGCTCCAAGGGCCTCGGATCGAAGTACCAGGGCCAGCGGGGCCCGACGCCCAGCCGGTACTTCGAGAACTTCCGTCGCCTGATCAGTACCCTCAGACTGACCAGGACCACCCAGGAGGAAGCATGTGCCCGTCAGGATCGTCCTCGGCCTCGGCCGCTCACCGCGGTCGCCTTCGCCATCGCCGGCCGCCGGTTCTACTTCCTCTACCGCCTGGTCGCGGCCGGCCGCCCGACCAGCGGCCGCTTCAAGGAACGTGCCCGGGCGGTCTGGGCCGAGCTCTCCGAGGTGGCCGGCCAGCGCAAGCTCCTGCAGTGGACGGTCCCCGGGCTGGCCCACTTCTTCACCATGTGGGGCTTCACCATCCTGCTGCTCACCATCATCGAGGCCTACGGGGACCTCTTCAACAAGTCTTCCACATCCCGGGCATCGGGCACTGGGACTGGGTCGGCTTCATCGAGGACTTCTTCACCGTGGCCGTGCTGGTCGCCCTCTCGTCTTCGCCGTCATCCGCATGAGAACGCCCCGAAGCGGCTCGAGCGCAAGTCCCGCTTCTACGGCTCCCACCCGACGCCGCCTGGATCACGCTCCTCATGATCGCCGGCGTCATGATCACGCTGCTCCTGCTACCGGGCCGCCCAGGTCAACACCGAAACTTCCCCTACGGCTGGGGCGCCTTCGCCTCCCACGGCGTCGGCCAAGCTGCTGCACTCGCTCGGCCCGGGCACGGCTGCTGTGCTCGAGACCGTCTTCCTGATCCTCAACATCGCCATCATCTCGGGCTTCATCGTCTTCGTCTCCTACTCGAAGCACCTGCACATCTTCATGGCCCCCATCAACGTGGCCTTCTCCCGCCGGCCCCGGCCCTCGGGCGCCCTGCCGTACACCCCGACATGGACATGGAGAACGTCGACGAGGACACCGTGTTCGGCGTGGGCGAGATCGGCCACTTCACCTGGAAGCAGATGCTCGACTTCGCCACCTGCACCGAGTGCGGGCGCTGCCAGTCGGCCTGCCCGGCCTGGAACACCGACAAGCCGCTGTCGCCGAAGCTGCTCATCATGGACCTGCGCGACAACATGTTCGCCTCGGCCGACCGTCATGGCCAGCCGCGTCCGCCGGCGCGAGGGGAGAACCTGGTGCCCAACGTCATCGACCCCGACGTGCTGTGGGCCTGCACCACCTGCGGGGCCTGCGTCGAGGAGTGCCCGGTCGACATCGAGCACATCGACGCCATCGTCGACATGCGCCGCTACCAGGTGCTCATGGAGTCCGAGTTCCCGTCCGAGGCCGGCCTCATGCTGCGCAACGTCGAGAACCAGGGCGACCCCTGGGGCCTCGGCCAGAACAAGCGCACCGAGTGGACCAGAGCCTCGACTTCGAGATCCCGGTCATCACCGGCACCATCCCCGACGACATCGAGTACCTCTACTGGGTCGGGCTGCGCCGGCGCCCTCGACGAGCGGGCCCGCAAGGGCGTCCAGGCCACGGCGCGCATGCTGCACCGGGCCGGCGTCACCTTCGGCATCCTCGGGCCCAAGGAGTCCTGCACCGGCGACCCGGTGCGCCGCCTCGGCAACGAGTACCTCTACCAGGAGCAGACCAAGATGAACATCGCCACCCTCGACGAGGTCGGGGCCAAGAAGATCATCGCCAGCTGCCCGCACTGCTTCAACACCATCAAGAACGAGTACCCCGCCCTCGGGGGCAACTACGAGGTCATCCACCACGCCGAGCTCCTCGAGCACCTGGTCCGGCTGGGCAAGCTCGACGCCCGGTGCGGGCTACTCGGGCAAGGTCACCTACCACGACCCCTGCTACCTGGGCCGGCACAACCGGTTCATCGAGGAGCCGCGGCTCGGTGCTCAGCGCCATCCCCGGCGTGGAGCAGATCGAGATGCGCCGCTGCAAGGAGCGCGGGCTTCTGCTGCGGCGCCGGCGGCGCCCGCATGTGGCTCGAGGAGAACATCGGCAAGCGGGTCAACATGGAGCGCATCGACGAGGCGCTCGGCACCGGGGCCGACGTGGTGCTCGACGGCCTGCCCCTACTGCATGATCATGCTCGACGACGCCGTGCGGGCCAACGCCAAGGAGGACGACGTGCGGGTGCTCGACCTCTCCCAGCTGGTGGAGGAGTCCCTGGGGGAGCCGGTGCCGGTGGGCGGAGGCCTGACCGAGCCCACACCGGAGGTGACGACCGGGGAGCCCCTGGCCGAGGGGTAGCGGGCGGACGCTCAGTCGTAGGCCAGGGCGTCCGCCTCGCGAGCCGGTTGGCCAGGGCGGCCAGCATCTTGCGGGCGATGGTGGGCACCGACTCCAGCAGCCCGTTGAACTGGCGCTGGACAGCACCAGCATGTTGAGTTCGGTCTCGGACTCCACCGACGCCGACCGGGGCCTGCGGTCCAGGAGGGCCAGCTCACCGAAGTGGGTGTTGGGACCGAGGGTGGCCACCTTCTTGCCGCTGCGGGTGACCGCGGCGGTCCCGCTCACGATGATGAAGAACTCGGTGCCGATCCGGCCCTCCTCCACCAGCACCTTGCCCGGTGGGACGGTCAGCTCGTCGAGCGAACCGCGGATCTTCTTGAGCTCGGACGCCGTGCAGTTGGAGAACAGCCAGATGTTCTTGAGTTCCAGGGCCTTGGCACTTCGGGACATGGAGGGAGGCTAGCCCTCGGGCGCCGTCGACGCCGAGCCGCCACCGGCGGTCGGGTCCCCCACTGCTACGCTCTCGCACCGTCCACTCCTCCCCGGCGCAGATACGGGGGAACCCATGCCGATGATCGCTCCTGAATCGAACCACCGACACGCCCCCGACGCCCCGAGCCAGCCGGCCCGGTCCGACGACCAGCCGGTGACCACGCTGCGGGGGGCGACGGTGAATGTGGACGTCCGGCGGGCCGGCCAGGTGGTGGTGGCGGTCTGCCTGATCGCCCTGGCCGTCACCGGGGGCATCCTGCTCTTGGCCGGCGTCCGGAACAACGACCAGATCGACAACTTGCGCCACCACGGAGTCCCGGTCGCCGTCACCGTGGACAGCTGCCTCGGTCTGATGGGCGGCACCGGCGCCCAGGTGGCCGGCTACTCGTGTACGGGGACCTACGTCCTCGACGGGGACGCAGTACCGCCAGTCCATTCCCGGCCTGGCCTTCCACGCGCCGGGCAGCACCCTCCCGGGGATCGCCGTCCCCGGTGACCCCAAGCTCCTGACCACCCCGGACCAGCTGGCCCGCCAGCACGCCTCGTGGCGGGTCTTCGTCATCCCGGGGCTGCTGCTCCTCTTCGTGGTGGTGGTGCTCACCGGGCTGGTGGTGCGGCGCTCGAGACGGTCGGCATCGCCGGCCCCCGGTGGAATCGC